>JALHMS010000025.1 GCA_022843925.1 Burkholderiales bacterium | reverse complement strand
GTTGGTGATGGAGAGGGTGTTGCCGGAGGTGGCGAAGGTGGCGTGTCCGGCGGCGACGGAGGGGTCGAGCGGGTTGGCGGCGACCACGGCCGGGAAAGCGGCGGCCAGCGCCAGCACGAGTGCCTTGATTCTTTGTTGTTGCCGATGTTGCTGCATGTCGAACCCCTGGACTTCCCGTCAGAAAAACACCGAAAGCATGCCGTGCAGGCGGGTGTCCCCCGCGCGCTGCTGGCCACCACCCTGTTGAACTCTCGCGAAATCGACACGCAGGCTCATCGTGTCGCGGTACGTGGCCCGCAGACCGATGCCGACGCCGGCGATGGTCTCGCCGCGCGGGTCCTGGACGCCCGGCCGCGACGCGCTCAGGTATCCGTAGTCGAAGAACGCGACGCCGCGCGTGTTCACCCCGCGATCGGCGGCGAGTCCCAGCTCGGGCGTGATCATCTCGAGGCCGATCCGGTGCCCCCGGTCGAAGGCGACTTCCCGCTCGTAGAAGCCGCGGACGGAATCCATGCCCCCCGCGCCGAAGCGCTCGCCGACGATGAGCGAGTCGGACGTGTGCTGCCCGCTGAAGCCGAGACGCACCTGCCAGTCCTTCGGCAGCAGGCGGAGGTAGTTGGCGCCGTAGCGGTACATCGTGAAGTTCGTGGTCGCGGTGCCGAACGCCGTCGTCCCGCCATCGGCGCCGCCGGCGATGTTGCGGATCGCGCTGAAGAAGAGCGACAGGTCGTCCGCGTCGGTCCGGCGCCGACCCGCGTAGCCGATGCTGACGAGGTGGGTCTCCTGGTTCGGGAACTGCGAGTTGCCGACACCGTTGAACCGGACGTCGCTGGAGTACGCGCGCCAGTCGCCACCGAAGACGAACTTCTGGTCCCAGTTGCCGCGCCTGGGGAGGTTGAAGTTGTAGCGGATCGTCGAGAAGTTGCCGCCGCCGCTGATGGAGAAGTTGCCCGCGGCCGTCGGGACCTCGCCTGCGTTCACGTCGGCGTACACATACGAGATGTCGATCGAATCGCCGCGACTGTAGATGGGCAGGTGATACCCGAGGCCCACGATGGTGACCCGGCTGATGCGGTCGGGCGAAGTGATGTATTGCGCACTGAACACGTGGTCGCGATCGAACAGGTTCGCGTGCTGCATCGAGAGTCCGAGGCGCATGAAGCCGGTGCTGGCGGTGCCGGTGCCGTCCAGACTGACGGCGCCGCGCCATGCCTTCTGATCGTTGACGCGCGCGAGGGCGTCGATGGTGCCGGGGGCCTCGCCCTGGCGGAGCAGTACCGTGGTGTTCTTGGAGGGGTTCTCGTTCGCCGTGCGGAGGTTGCGGGCGATGGCATCGACGTTCGGCGGGCTGCCTTCCTTCAGGGCCGGCAGCGTCAGGCGGATGTTCGATTCCCCGAAGAACCGGTTGCCTTCGACGGTGAGGCGACCGAGCTTCAGTTCCGTCACCGTCAAGCGGATCTCCCCGTCGCGGAGTTCCTGCTCGGGCAGGATCACCTGGACTGCGGAGTACCCCGCGTCGGCATAGGCGCGCTCGAGGGCTCGCAGGGCTGCCTGAACTGCGGAGAAATCCCGTTGTCTTCCCAGGTAGGGCGTAAGCACCGCCTGGACCTTTGCCGCGGGCAGCAGCGTTGCACCGTCCACCCTGTATCGGTTGATGTCGAAGCGGGGGCCGGTCGGCTGAGACGCCGCGGGTGCCTGTGATGCCGCGGGAGCCTGGCCCAGTACGGCGGCGGGCGCCGTGGCGATCAGCAACCCTGCGAGAGCACGGAGTGCACTCCTCATGCGGTCTGTCTCCATTTTCGTTGTCGGTCTCCGCGCACTATCTCCAGCGCGGGAGAATCTTTGGTTATGACAAAGCGCAACCTACCGCTACGATTCCCCGTGCGCAAACGCTTTGTTCTCCCGCGTGCGAGGCGCTCGGACGAAGGCCGGGCAGCCGTTTCGGTTCCGTGCCCGAGGATTGGTAGACATTGGTCTGTACAGTCGCAGACCTTGGTCTACACGGTGGTCCACCCACGGGCTCCATGACCTGCCATCATCCGAACCGTCATCAATTTGACTCCAGCCTGTGTGCTGCCCGGTCGAATACGCAAAGCAGGGCCCACGTGCCCGACTTTTCACAAGCAGGAGTGATCCGTTCATGAACAGAACCCACAGCAATAGAAAACCAAGCGCTCGAGTGCACAGCGAATTCGATGCCCGCAGGGCTGCCAGCACGGCCGGACGTGCCTCGGTCCTGATCCTCGCGCTCGTGCTGTCGGCCTGCGCGTCCAAGTCGTCCGGCCCGGCTGGACGAGCTACGGGCGACGCCCGGACGGCGACGGGCGGTGTGACGACCGCGACGCAAAAACCTTCCAATTTCAGCGATTCCGCCAGCAAATCCGCCGCCGGCACCGGATCGGTGTCTTCGCTGGATTCCAACAGCGCGCGCCGGGAAGTCCGGCCCGATGCCGCGGCGTCCGATGCCGCGGGCAGCTCGGGGGCCAAGGCGGGCGGTCCCGTCGATCCGATGGCGGCCGTGGTTGTCCGGCAGGTGGCGGATGCCGGTGCGGGCGGTGCGGACGGGTCTGGTGTAACGAATTCCGACGGTGGGCGGATACCTCCTTCGGCGCGCGTCGATGCCGCGGACGGTTCCATGGGCGCAGGCGGGCCCGACGGCAGCGGTCGCGTCGGTGGCAACGGTAGTAGTGGCGGCACCCCCGGGAACGGCACTGCGGCTGGCCATGGCGGCACCGCTGGGAACAGCAACACGGCTGGCAACGGCAGCGCGGCTGGAAGCGGCACTACTGCAGGCAATGGCAGCGCGGCTGGGAACGGCGCTACGGCGGGCAATGGCAGCGCGACCGGCAACGGTGGCACCGCTGGGAACGGCGCTACGGCTGGCGGCAGCACGGCTGGCAAGGGCAGCGCTGCCGGCAGCGACAGCACGGCTGTGAACGGCACGACGGCCGGCAACGGCAGCGCGACCGGCCCCGGCAGCGTCGCCGGCAATGCGTCGGCGGATGGTACGCAGGGCAGCGCCGGTGCCGGTCGTCCGGGTGATGCCCAGGGCGCCGGCGGAGCGGCCGGCTCCGCTGGCGCCGGGGGTGAGGCCAGTCGCGCGGATGGCAGATCGAGCGATCCGGTGACCGTCGCACTGGCGCGAGCCGAGGAAGCCCGCTTGCGGGGCGACGCCGACGCTGACGGCAACGGAACGGGGCTCTCGTCGGGGAACGGCGGCGGTGCGACTGCCGGTGCGTCGGGTGCCAAGAATGCGGGTGGCGACGCGGCCGACCCGGTGGCTGAAGCGCTGCGGCGTGCCGAGCAGGCGATGCGCGACGCCCAACGCGATGCCGAGCGCGAGGCCGCGGAACGGCGCGGCCGGGTCGATACGGCGGGCAACAGCGTGAAGATCGAAGAGAACGAGCGGCAGCAGACTCTGGACGGCATGCTGCCGATGGCGCTCGACATGGACGAGCGCGGCCTGTTCGAGTTCGATCGGTACGAGTTGCGCAACGAGGTGAAGTCGACGCTCGACGTTCTGGCCGAGAAGCTGAAGGCGGCCGAGTACGACCGGCTGGTCATCCTGGGCTACACCGACCGCATCGGGACCGACGACTACAACCGGCAGCTCTCCGACAAGCGCGCCTGGGCCGTGGCGGGGTATCTGATGGATCGCGGCGTGGCGCCGCACAAGCTGAAGGTCGAGGGACGTGGCGAGCGGGACTCCGTCACGGGTGACGAGGCGTGCGAGGGACTGAAGCGTGCCGAGATGATCCAGTGCCTGCAGCGCGATCGTCGCGTCGAGATCGCCGCGACCGTGAAGGAGTACAGCCTCCGGGTGGAATGACGCTGCGCACGGCAGGCATCGAACGGCCGCGGAACGAGGGTTCCGCGGCCGTTTCGCTTGCTGCGCCCGCCAGTTCCGAAATCGGCGGTGGTACGCTCTCGCGCTCTCACACAGGGGACTCTCGATGATCATCGACCACCGCACCTACACCGTGAAGATCGGGCTGCTGAACGATTACGTGAAGCTCTACGAGACCGAGGCGTATCCGCTGCAGCTGAAGTACCTCGGCCACAACGTGGGCTGGTACGTGTCGAACGATATCGGACCCCTGTCGCAGATCGTGCATCTGTGGGCCTACGAGAGCCTCGCGGACCGGGAGGCCCGCCGGAGCGCGATGGCTGCCGACCCCGCCTGGGGCGCCTTCCTGAAGAAGGCGACACCGATGCTCGACAGCATGGAGAACAAGATCCTGCGGCCGACCTCGTTCTTCACCGTGCCCGAGCGCCGCGGTAGCTGAGGAGGGGCGATCCCATGGACAACGTTCTCGAGTCGGTCGGCGCCCTGGCGGCCCGCATACCGGATGGCGCGAAGGTCGCCATCCCGCAGGATGCCGTCGGCGTGCCGATGGCGCTCACGCAGGCGCTGGTGCGTCGCGCAGTCCGCGGGCTGCATCTCGTGTGTGTCCCCATCAGCGGTCTCCAGGCGGACGTCCTGATCGGCGCGGGTTGCGTAGCGACGATCGAGACGTCTGCCGTGAGTCTCGGTGAATTCGGGACCGGCCCGCGTTTCGCCGCCGCACTGAAGGCGGGCGCCGTGAAGGTGCTCGATGCGACGTGCCCGGCGATCCATGCGGCCCTCCAGGCTGCGCAGAAGGGACTCCCGTTCATGCCGCTGCGCGGGATGCTCGGCACCGATCTTCTTGCCCAGCGGCGAGACTGGAAAGTCATCGACAACCCGTTCGCGCCCGGCGATGCCATCGTGGTGCTGCCGGCGATCCGTCCGGACATCGCGGTGTTCCATGCGCCCCTGGCCGATCGGCACGGCAACGTCTTCATCGGCCGGCAGCGCGACCTGTTGGTGATGGCCCAGGCGTCCGTCGAGACGCTCGTGACCGTCGAGGCCGTGACGGACGAGGACCTCATGGCGGATCCGGCGCGATCCCCCGGCGTGATCCCGGCGATCTACATCACGGCAGTGGCGTTGGCGGCGCGCGGCGCGCAGCCCTTGAAGTTTCTCGAAGCGTATCCGGCCGACGAGGCCGTGCTGTCGAACTATGCCCGGATGGCGCGCACGTCCGAGGGGTTCGACACCTGGTTGCGCGACTGGCTCGGCGAGGCCCGGGTCGAGGCGGTCGGATGATCGACGGGACGCCCTGCACACCGACGGAGACGCTGATCGCGACGATCGCCACGCTGCTGGCGGGATGTCGGCACGTGATCGTCGGCGCGTCGTCGCCGATGCCCGGGGGCGGGGCGCTGCTGGCGCGGGCCGAGAGCGGTGGGCGGATGCGCATCAACGTGCTCGGGTCCCAGCGCCACAACAGCTTCACGAACGGTAGCGTCGAGACCTTCGACCTCGCGGCGCAGGGCCGGGTGGACGCGTTCTTCCTCGGCGGCGGACAGATCGACAGCGAGGCGAACATCAATCTCGTCGGCACCGGCGAGTACCCGGCGGTCGACGTGCGGTGGCCGGGGTCCTTCGGTTCGGCGTATCTCTACTTCCTGGTGCCCCGAGTGATCCTGTTCCGCGAGGAGCACAGCCGCCGCGTGTTCGTCCCGAAGGTGGACTTCGTGAGTGCGCCTGGGACCAGTCCGCCCGGCGTCTATCGCCCCGGAGGGCCGTGGAAGATGCTCACGGGCCTCGGCCTCTTCGCATTCGATCGCGACCGTCGCAGGTTCCGGATCGAGAGCGTGCACCCAGGCCACACGGTCGAGGAGATCCTCGACAACACCGGGTTCGACATGGACGTTCCGCAGCGGGTGGACGTGACCCCGGTGCCGGCGGCGGATCGGTTGGCGCTGCTCCGCGGAAGGATCAGGAACGAACTCGCCGAGACCTATCCGAGGTTCGCGGCCGGGATGGTCCCTGCGTAGACGGCATCGGTCGCTGCATCGTCGAGCGATGTGGCAACGCCCGCGGCAGAGGTCCAACCCAGCGTATCGACCACCCGCTGAAAATCGTCCGAGAGCGGCGCATCGACGACCATCGAGCGGCCATCCGCGGGGTGCGGAAAGCACAGGCGCGTCGCAGCCAGCAAGAGGCGCCGGCTGCCGTACCGTGCTTCGAAGAATCGGTTGTGCGCGCTCTTCCCATAGGTCGTGTCACCGATGATCGGATGCGACAGATGCTTCAGGTGCCGGCGCAGTTGATGCCGTCTGCCCGTGAGCGGTTGCAGGGCCACCAGGCTGTAGCGCGTGGTCGCGTAGCGATCGATCCGACAGGGGATCTCGACGGTCGCGAGTCGCGCGTATCGGGTCTGGGCGGTATCGAAGGCTTCGGGTGCGCCGGGGCACTGGCCGGGGTCGTCCGTCAGCCGCCGCAGCGGATGGTCGACGAAACCGTCGGGCGGAGTCTCGCCGCGAACGATCGCCATGTAGGTCTTTCGGATGAGGCCGCGCTCGAAGGCGTCGGACAAGGTCGCGCAAGAGACGCCGTCGAACGCGAGGACCATCGCGCCTGAGGTAGGGCGGTCGAGTCGATGCACCGGCGTGACGGCCCGGCCGAGTTGGTCCCGGAGGGACTGCACCAGAAAGCGGGTCTCGTGACGATCGAGGGTCGATCGATGCACCAGAAGACCTGCCGGCTTGGACACGACCACGATCTGGTCGTCGAGATGCAGGATCGGGATCAAGTCCGTTCGACCTCGGTGGACGCCGGCACCTGAGATGGCCGGGGTTGTGCGCCGGGATCCGTATTCGGGAGGATCATCTCGAGCACGAAAGAAAAACGCCCCACGAATGGGGCGTTTCTCATCGAGCTTGTTGCTTCGTGACTGCGCTTACTTGCCGCGGTTACGACGGAGCGCGAAACCGAGGAGCATGCCGCCGGTGGCGAACATGGCCCAGGTGCCGGGTTCCGGGATCGGTACCGTCGAAGTCAGCGAATACCCACCACCGAACGTGCCGTTCGCGTTGCCCGAGACGACATAGTAGTAGCTGCCGGCGTCGAGGGACGAGATTGTGTGGGTGATGCTGCCGGTGTTGCCTCTGAACGCGAAGGCCGAGACGAACTCGTCTTCGTCGCTGATGCCCGTCGCGCCCATGTCGCTCCACAGACCGACGATGCCACCGCTGATGTTCAGGATCGAACCATTGTTGATGGCCACTGCGCTCGTCGAGATGCTCGACGTCGTGCCGAGCACGAACGTGAACACATCGGAGAACATGCCGGGCGACAGAACGAACGGGGTCGCGGTGCCGAATTCGACGAAGTCGTGCGTGCCCCAGTCGGTCACCGTGGCCTGCGCGCCACCGGCCGTGAGGCCGGCAACGGCGAGTGCCGCTGCGATTGCAAATTTCTTCATAGTTGCTGTCTCCATAAGAAGCTTCGAGCGAGCTTGACGATCAGGTGATCGTTGCTCCCGTGGGACGAGGCCGAAGCCGCATCCCCCCCGATATCCAACCGTGTGAATCTTGTATTTGGTGAGAATTTAAACGCACCGTTGGATCGATGCAACCCTTCATTGCAAATTTTGTGTGCTGCAGCATTCAGGAATTGTCGATGGGTGGTTCGGATCAGGGGTCGAACCTACCCGAAGACCGGAAAACCGTCGAACCGGGTCTTCAGCACCCGCTCTCCGGGCACTCGTAGCCAGCCCTCCACCGCCGTCGCGTACGAGCGTCGGAAGTCGGACGTGTGGACGAGGTTGTCGCCGGCGTCCAGCGCGGTGAGGCTGGGCGGCGTGCCGTAGTGGCCTCCCTTCACGGGCTTCCCGGCGAAGAACATCACGTTGGCCGTGCCGTGGTCCGTGCCGAGACTCGTGTTTTCCGGGACGCGCCGGCCGAATTCCGAGAAGACCATCACGACGACCCGGTCGGCTTGGCCGAGGTGCTCCATGTCGCGCAGGAAGCCCGCGAGGGCGTCGGAGGCGTACGTCAGCAGGCGTTGATGCAGGTCGGCCTGCTGGACGTGGGTGTCGAAGGCGTTGTTCCGGTAGGCCGTGTAGTAGAGACGGGTGGGCAGGCCGGCCGCGATGCACGCCGCCACCTTGTTCAGGCCCAGCGGGATGATCCCGTAGTCGACGGGCGATTTGTACCGGCTCCAGGCATCGCGCACCAATCCGGAGGCGTCCCGGGCGCCGCGCGCCACTTCGTTCAGGAACCGCCGTGAAGGATTCGCCACGTCGTCCTCGCTGACGGCGTCCAGCAGCGCGCGCTCCTGGTACAGGCCGTTACGCATGAACCGCTCCGGGTCGTCGAACACGACCGGCGTGTGGACCCGGCTGCGGACGGCCAGCGACTGGGCCGTGTCGACGTCGATCAGGAAGTTCGGGCGGGGCTCCGGCGCCATCGCATCGGCCAGGCGGCCGTACCAGCCGAAGTCGTCGCCGCTGTTCGGCTCGGCCGTGTGCCAGTAGGCCATCGAGGTGAAGTGCGAGAACGACGGATTGTCGTAGCCCACGCCGTGGACAATGGCGAGCTGGCCGTCCTGCCAGAGCCGGTGCATGCCGGACATCCCGGGGCTCAGGCCGAAGCGGTCGTCCAGCTTGCGGACCTTCCCGGGGCGGACCCCGATCGTCGGGCGATGCCGGTAGTAGGCATCGTCGGTATACGGCACCACGGTGTTCAGGCCGTCGTTGCCGCCGGAAAGCTCTAGCACCACGAGGATCCGGTCGTCCTCGCCTGCGCTGGCCGCGTGGGCGGCCGACGAGAAGACCGACGGGACGGCCAGCGGTGCGAAGGTGTGCACCCCGGCACCGGCCAGGACTGCCTTCAGGATCCTGCGGCGGGCGTTGTCTTGCATCTCGGGTATCTCCAGGCGCTGCGGCGTTCAGCCGAGCTGGTATTCGGGGCGGCTCAGGATGAGGTGGAGCAGCACGCGGAGGGGGTCCTCGGCGTAGCTCCCGGCCCCCGGCACGTCGGCCGTCCCCAGTTCGGTCTCGAGGAAAGCGGCCATGGCTTCCCGGGTCTTCCGGTCGAGCGCCACCGACAGGAACCGGTGCTCCAGATACTCGACGACTTCCATGGGCGTCCGGCATCCCGCGTCGAGCACCATCCCGGTGAGATCGAGCCTGGCGATGTGGCGGGGGATCGGCTTGACGCGTTCGATGGCCATCTGCCAGCCGCGATAGCTGGCGTAACGCGTGTTGAAGTCCTCGTCGCGGTCGGTCATCGCATTCGACATGGCCATCATGTCGCCGATGCCGTCCTTGTCGACCGGCTTGGTCGCGCTCGTGACGTCTTGCCCCGTACGGATGCGCTCGTTCACGGCGCGGATCTCGTAACCGGTCCCCGCCACGGGGTATCGATCTTCCGGGATGAACGAGATGTCCGGCAGCAGCACGTCGAGCGCGAAGTTGCCGCGCTCCAGCAGCAGCCCCGGCGTGACCCAGCTGCGGCCGTTGGCCCAGCCGGCCACCGTCGGCGGGTACAGCAGCTTCTGCCCGAGGCTCGCCGTGACGTCGTTGAAGTCCGGTGCGCCGGGCACGGACGTCAAGCCGAGCTTCTTGTAAGTGGACACCGCCAGCTCCACCGGGCCCTTGATGCGCGTGGCCACGGCCTCCGGCGAATAGAAGTCGTTCGAGAGCAGCAGCGTCTCCATGAACGGGGCGATCTGGTAGTTGTTGTCGCGGAGCAGGTCGCCCAGGCGCTTGCGCATGGCCGGGTCGAGGTCGTCCCGCACGAAGAACCGGTACAGCTTGCCGGCGATGTATTCGGCGGTGACCGGCTGGTCGAGGATCACGTCGATCACGTCCACGCCGTCCATCGGGCCCGTGTGCCCCAGCACCGTCTTCAGGCCGTCGTCGTGCTGCTCGGCGTTGAACCGGTACTCGAGCCCCTGGAAGTTCCAGCCCGTGAAGGCGCGCGCGGCCTCGCGGATGTCGTGCTCGGTGTAGTTGCCCACGCCCATGGAGAAGAGCTCCATGATCTCGCGGGCGAAGTTCTCGTTCGGCGCGCCCTTCACGTTCACGCCGGCATCGAGGAAGGCCAGCATCGCCGGGTCTTTCGCCACGCTCACCAGCAGCGTCCGGAAGTCGCCCAGGCCCTGCTCCTGGAACAGCTCGACCTGCTTCAGCATCTTGCGGTAGTCGCGCACCTTCTCTTCCGTCGTCGCGAAGTGCCCGTGCCAGAAGAGCGCCATCTTCTCTTCGAGCGGCCGCGGCGACGTCAGCATGCGGTCGGCCCACCAATACGTGATGCGGTGGGTCTCGAGGCGGCTCGCGCGGAGCCAGTAGAAGAACTTGTTCACCACCGGCTGCATGCGGCGGTTGCCGGCCGGCTTCACCTTCACACCCAGCGCCTCGCCATTCGCCTTCGCGAGGTCGGTCGTGGCGGGGCGGCTCGCGGGGAACTGGTCCAGGCTTTCATCGAAGACGCCCGAGTGCTCGAACGGCGGGAGGTCCACCGCCGGGGCGCCTTCGAAGTACACGAGGCGACGCACCGCCGCCACGGGGCCCAGCTTCGCCAGGGCATCGATCTCCGCCGGCGTGCCACCGAATCCGGCGCGCTCCAGCAGATGCGCCGCCTGGGCGGGGCCCCATTCGGCGGCGTTGATCGGGGAGAGGTCACCGCTCGCGGGCGAGGCCGCGAACGCGTTGCCGCCGAGGGTGAGCAGCGCACCGAGGGCGGTGGCTGCGAAACGCATGAGGTGCATGGGTGTCTCCGGCTGTGTCGCGCGGAGTATAGGACGGCGGTCCTTCGAGCAGTGCCCCGCGCCCGAGGCGATTCGGTGACCCTATTCGCATGTCCCTGAGATCGCTTGGGTTCGTGGCGTCGCTCATGAAAATCATGAGGCCACAAACAGCACAATCATGAGCTGCGATCGCCGCGCGCGACCGCGGTGCGCGATCGTCCGGGAACCGATGCTGTCGGCACGCGACCTGCGGCGCGCAGCCCTTCCGGGAGGAATGTCGTGGGCGGGAGGCGTCCCTGACACGGCTGCGCCGCCATTCCCGATCGCGTTCCCGGCGGGGCCAGGGCGGGCTTCGAGGCAAGGGCAGGCTGCCCGACGTCCCCGTGGCTGTGGGGGGCTGTTCGCTTTGGGACTCAGGGGCGAAGCCATGCCAAGAAAAAACGGCGCAAAAACCGCGCGTTAACGAACGCTAAGCGGCGCGCCGATTTGACACTTCGCGAGCACGGATCGGCCGCCTGTGCGCCAATTTCGCGCGATTTGGGACTTGAACAGCGCGGGACTGCTCAAGCAGCCCGGTGAGCCCACCAGCGCACTAGGCCAAGCACCTGGAACCCGTCGTGCGCAGCGGCCTCGACGCTAATCTCGAATGGCGGGTACCGGTCCCGGTTTTCTGACGAAACACGGACTGCGCCACCTCCGACGCGCTGCAGCCATTTCAGCATCACGGCGCCGTCGAGGCGGAAAACGTACAGGGCATCCCGCTCGACGCTCTGCACGGACCGATCGAGCATGACGACATCGCCGTCGTGGAGAAGCGGTGTCATCGACTCGCCACGCACCCGCACAAGGACCAAGTGCGCGGGATCCGCTCGCAGCTCGGTCAGGATCCAATCGCGGCGAAACGCCAGCGCGGAGGACGGTGCCTCGTCCCATACGATGGCACCGTTCCCGGCGGAAACCTGCACTGAATCGTAGAGGTGGAGCCAAAGAACCTCGGCCTGACCGTCCGTCTCCATCTGAGTGGGCGTGGGGTGCGAGCCGTGCAGAAAGCCGGGCTCCTCCGCCAGCATGGCAGCTCGGTCGATGGCACGCCGTGCGCCGATGACCGAGCCCAGCACGCGATCCCCGACAGAGCCCTCGCCGCCGCGGAGCATCGGTCCCTCACCCGTCAGGAGCCAGTTGCCCTCGACGCCACCACGCACCAGCGATGCAATCACCTGGGCGCCGGGCACCGTCTTTCCCAGTTCGTACTTCTTCCAGCTCTCTGGCGGGATGCCATATTTGGCGGCCATCACCTCCTGCGTCAACCCTAGTTCCGTTCGCAGCTCGCGAAGCCGGTCGTGCATTTCATTCTCCCTGTCGCACTTGGATGCGAAAGCGCGACGCGCGGTAATTCAATGACTTGAGGTGTCGCACTTTCCTGGTCGTCGGAACAACAACGACTTAGCGAACACCCCGTGAAGCGAAAGTGCGGCAAGTGAGGCGCCACAAAAGGCATGTATACGGGGTTGACATGGAGCCATATCAGGCATGTAATGCGCCACATGACACCCAAAACAAGCCACAAACGGCACTCTTCCGCGGGCGACTGGCATCCAGCCGACGTCGTGGCGGCCGTACGGAAAGCCGGCTGGAGCATGCGTCAGGCATCGCTGGCGCACGGCCTCACCGCTGGCAATCTGTCCAAGGCCCTACGGCGCAGCTACCCGGCAGCCGAGGAGCGCATCGCAGCCATCATCGGTGTGAAGCCGCACGACATATGGCCGTCGCGATACCACCCGGACGGCACGGCGCGTAAGCGCGGTGCATATCCGAACCGCAAGGCACCCACTGGCGAGCCTACCCGGTTTGACGGTGGCGTCAATGTCAGCGGCGGGGGCAATCCGTAGCCATGCGCCGCCGCGACGCCATCACTGCGGACCTGTTCGCTGTGCCAGTCGAAGCGCCTCGCCTACCCGGGGCGCTGGACTACGGCCTGGCAGTGCGCCGACTGCTCGCCAACGCCGTCAAAGCGTCCCCGCTGAACGTCTCGGAGATCGCGGCGCAGATGGCCGAGTTCGTGGGCGCACCGGTCACGGCCCACCAGGTGCACGCGTGGACCGCACCTTCGCGCGAGGCATGGCGTTTCCCGCTCGAGTACCTGCCGGCGTTCGAGGCCGCGGCCGAAACCCACATGCTCACGGCGTGGTTGGCAGAGGTGCGCGGCGGTCGCCTGTCGATCGGGCGCGAGGCGCTCCACGCTGAGTTGGGTCGCCTGGAGCGGCAGCGGGACGAAGCCGGGCGCCGCATCCGCGTCCTGAAGCAGGCGATGGGCGAGGGCAGCGAATGAACGCGCCGCTGCTGCTCCCGACCGAGATCGGTGCCGCCGAGATCGCAGAGATCCTCGGCGTCACGAAGCGCACCGTCGAGCGCATGGCGCACCGCGATCGCTGGCAGGGGATCGACCGGCCCGTGCGCGGCGGACAGCGCCGTATGTATCCCCTGCTGTCGCTGCCCATGACAGTCCGGCAGGCCGTCATCGAGAGATCGATCCCACCCGCGGTTATCGGCGCCGATCTGTGTCCCGCGGCGCGCCCCGCGGACGCGCCAAACGCCACCGCGGTGGTGCAGTCACCTGCAGCGTTGAAAGACTGGCAGCGCCGCACCCTCGAAGCGCGTGCCGCCATCGTCGGCTACGTCAAGACGCTGGCCGCAAGTGCCGGCGCGGAAGCGGCCGTGCGGACGGTCCTGAAGCGCGCGGCCGAAGGGACGCTCCCCGAGCCGTACCAGTCCCTCGTCCCCGTTGCCAACGCCCGCGCCGGTGAGTCAGGCGCTCGGACCCTCTCGCGCTCCACGCTCTACCGGTGGCTCGACCAGTCCAAGCGCAGCACCGCAGCCCTCGCGCCGGCCTCGTGCGAGCGACTCGAAGTCCCGGCCTGGGCGGCGCCGCTCCTCGCGATCTACCAGCGCCCTCAGAAGCCGAGCCTCGCCTGGGCGATGGAAATGCTCGCCACCGCGCTGCCCGAGGGCGTTGCCATGCCCAGCTACGGCCAGGCGCGCCGCTTCCTCGACCGCATGCACGTCGTCGAGCGCGAGAAGGGGCGCATGGGGCCGCGCGAGATCAAGACCATCAAGCCGTTCATGCGCCGCACGACAGGCCAGCTCTGGCCCGCCGACGTCTACACCGCGGACGGTCACACCTTCGACGCCGAGGTCGCACACCCGCGGCACGGCCGCCCATTCCGCCCCGAGATCACGACGGTCCTCGACGTCGCCACGCGCCGCGTGGTCGGCTGGTCCGCGGGCCTCGCCGAGACCACGTGGGGCGTGCTCGATGCCCTGCGCCACGCCTGCATCGGCACCGGCATCCCAGCGTTGTTCTACGTCGACAACGGCAGCGGCTTCCGCAACGTGCTGATGGATGGCGATGTCACGGGCTTCCTCGCGCGGCTCCACGTCACCGGCACGCACTCGCTGCCCTACAACAGCCAGGCGCGCGGCCTCGAAGAGCGCAGCCACCAGAGCATCTGGGTCCGCGGTGCGAAGACGCTGCCGACGTACATGGGCGGCGCGATGGACCGCGAGGCTCGGCAGCGCGCCTACAAGATCACCCGCGCCGACATCGCGGCCGTGGGCGCCTCGCGCCTGCTCATGCCCTGGGCGGACTTCCTCACCTGGTGCCAGGTGCAGATCGATGCCTACCACGCGCGCCCCCACAAGGGCCTGCCCATGACGCGCGACGCCGTCACCGGCAAGCGTCGCCACCAGACGCCGACCGAGGCCCACGCCGCCGCGCTGACAGAGGGCTGGACCGCCGTGCCGGTCGAACCCGCCGAGCGCGATGACCTCTTCCGCCCGTACGCGATCGCCGTCGTCCGCCGGGGCGAGGTGAGTCTCCACGGCAACCGCTATTTCTCGCGAGATCTCGAAGGGCACCACGGCGAGAAGGTGCGTGTCGGCTACGACATCCACGACGCGTCCCGCGCGTGGATCCGCGACCTGCAGGGCCGTCTCGTCTGCGTCGCGGAATTCGAGGCGAACAGCCGCGAGTACTTCCCCCGCAGCGTCGTCGAGCAGGCTGCCGAGAAGCGCGCCCAGGGTCGCATCGCCCGCGCGCAGATCCGCATCGACGAAGCCGAGGCCGAGCTGCGTCCGACCGCGCAGATCGAGCACGCCCCGACCGAGGCGCTCGATCTCATCAGCGCCGAGCTGCAACGCCTGCCCGAGCCGATGCCGGTCGCGCTCGCCGCTCGCCCGATCTTCGTCACGCCGAGCGCCCGGTACCGGTGGCTCATGGCCCACCGCGACGCCTGGACGCCCGCCGACCACGCGTGGAGCGCCGAGTACGTCGGCAGCGACAACTATGCCGACCTGCAGGAGCTGTTTGACGCCGAGGGCATCGCATGGCCCGGCGTGGATCCCGACCAACCCGAGGAGGTACGCAGCGCATGAAACCCGTATTCGTGAAGACATCCAACTGGGAGCGGTTCGCAAACGGTCTGGCGGCCGTCGAGGGCCGTGGCGCCGCCGAGGCGTGCTGGCTCCTGCTCACCGGCGAGCCCGGTCTCGGTAAGTCGTCGATCGTCACCCGCTGGGCGGTGGAGCAGCGCGCCGTGTTCGTGACAGCACAGCCGACCTGGACGGTCTCGTCGCTGTTCCTCGCACTCGCGCAGGCGCTGCGCACCACGGAGTTCCGCCGCACCAACGACGCCAGGGCACACGTCTGCGGCATGGTCCTCCGGCAGCAGATCCCCATCGTCGTCGACGAGGCCGACCACCTCGCGCGGAACTTCGACGCGCTCGAAGCGCTTCGCGGGGTCTCGGACCTGTGCAAGACCCCGGTGGTCATCGTCGGCATGGACCGAATCCAGAAGCAGCTCGAACGGTTCCCGCAGGTGGCTTCGCGCATCGCCTCCGTAGTCAACTTCGAGCCCGTCACCGCACGCGACGTCGCCGCCACGTGCCGCGAGATGGCCGAGGTCGACATCGCGCCCGAGGTCGCCTCCGAGATCCACCGCCAGTGCGCCGGACGCATGCGCCTGGTGCTCAACGCCATCGCCACCTGCGAGCGGCTCGCGAAGGCCAACGGCCTGAAGTCGATCACCGCCGACCACATCGCCGGCCTCGAACTCGCGCACGACTGGCAGAGCCGCCGCCCCGCGCGGAGGGCTGCGTGATGCCGCAGGCAACGCTCCTGCTGCTGCTGCAGCTGCTCGCGACCCACGGCCGCGTGCGGATCGCCATCCTCGCGCGCGTCGCCGGGCTCGATGTCAGCGAGACACGATCGCGCCTCGACCGACTGCGCGCCGCCGAGCTGGTCGCGAACGACCACGGCCTGTGGCGCCTCACCGAAGCCGGCCGCGAAGCCGCACGCGAGCCCGTACCTACGACCGCCGTCGAGCCGTACTACGCCCGCATCTGGCGCGCGCTGCGCCAGCTCGTCGAGGCCGACGTCGAGCAGCTCGCCGTTGTGTGCGGGCATGGCGAGCGTCGCCCCGCGCACAGCGCCAACCGCTACCTGCTGCACCTCGCCGCGGTCGGCATCGTCGTCCGCGCCGGCACCCGCGTCCCGCAGCGCTACGCCCTCATCCCCGGCACCGACCCCGGCCCGCTCGCCCCGCGCGTGCGCATGGTCGGCGGCGTCGCCGAGGTGTGGGAGCCCAACACCGGCCGGCGCCTCCCGGTGCCGCCCTCCACCCGCCGTCAATCGAAGTCCGTCACCGAGGAGTCCCGCGCATGACCCTGATCGACCACCCCACTGTGCCCGCGCCTGCCGAGGCGTGCGAGGCATCCACGGCAGCAGCCACCACGGCCCCGCCAGACTGGCGCGCACTGCTCACCGCCGAGATCGAGCGCACGTCGATCTCCGACGTCGCGCGGCGCGTGGGTTGCGCTCGCACCGCGATCTCGATGGTCCTCGCCGACAAGTACCCGGCGAAGCCCGACCGGATCATCGCCCGCGTCCTCGACCTACTCACCCAGGTGCAGTGCCCGCACCTCGGCCAGTCCATCGCCCCTGCCGACTGCGCGACGCACGCCCTGGGCGCGCCGCCCACGCACAGCACCACCGCGGCCGACCACTGGCGCGCGTGCCAGCGCTGCCTGCATCGGCCTGCAGACCGTCCCGCCGCCGCCCGCGGCACCGCCAATCCCGTCGTTGCGTAGGAGCCCGCCGTCATGATGCCAACCCTGCTAATCACCATACTGGCGATCGCCTGCATCCTCATCGTGTTCGCGCTGTACGGCGCGCTCATGATGGGCGGCACCGCGGACGATCACGCGGCGCTGTCGTTCGGCCGCGTCGGTGTCTCGTGTGTCGACGCCGCGCTCGTCTTCGCTCCGCACTTCGTTCGCATCGAGCCCGACACCGCGCCCGTCGTCTCCGACGAGGCCCTGCATCACTGGGGCGAGGTCTACACCGCGAACCCGCAGATCTCACGCCGGGGCGTCCGCTTCGACTCGTTCATCCGCGCCCCCGAGACCCTCCTGCAGGCAGTGGCCTACGAGCCGCGCGCGGAGATCTCCGAGGACGACGCCATAGAGCCGGCGTCCTGCGCAGAAGACGATCCGCCCATCCCGGCGCGGGATGCCTTCGCTCTCGACACCACGACGTGCGACGACATCCACCCCGCACGGCTTGCCGCCGAAGCCGAGACGCAACTAGCGCGCGACGCGTTCGGCGCGCGGCTGCGTTACCGCGACGGCGCGTACGTCGAGCCGCTCCATCACCGCCGCCTGCACCCGCACCCCGAAACCCGGCCCCACCGGCCGTGGCGCCTCACCGGAGCGCGCTGACATGGGCACGCGCACCGGGAGGTTCATCGTCGGGTCGATGCAGAGCCGCATCCGCGAATGGATGCACGGCCACGGCGCACCTACCACCGCACACGAGATCGGCGCCGCTCTCGGGTTGAGCAGCGAAAAAGTCTCGCAGGTACTGGCCAACATGGTGGGGCAGGGGTACCTCACCCGAGAGCCCATCGAGCGCACGGGCCGCCGCTACACGTATCGCCTGGTCGAGGGCGTGGACCTGCCCGCCGTCGCCGGGCCGCGCTTCAACCCGGAAGCTGGTCTGCCCAAGCCGTACACGCCCCCGCCCGCGCCGCCCCGCCGACCAGTAATGACCGCGCCGAGCCTCTCGAAGCTCCAGCACGATGCGGCCGTTGCGAAGGCGGCAGCGGAAGCGCCGGCCGTCGATGCCGTGGCGCACAGCGCCCCCGCGGACACGGCGTCGGTACCGGAGCCCATCACCTCGGCCGCGGCCCTTCAGCGCCTGGAGCGCACGCTTGAACTGCCCCGGCCCGCGGGAGCGCCGGCCCCCGTTGCCCCCCTGCCGGCTGAGCAGCTCACCGGGGCACGCCCCGATCCCGTCGTCATCGACGATCCGCGCCCGGGACCGTCCGCGTCCGTCCAGGCGCTCATGGCCGAGCAGCTCGAACAGATCCTCGGGCCGGTCCCTGAAGCCCCGTCGCCGAGCAGCGAGACTACCGACAACTCGGCCCCGTCCCTGCGCTGCGCGCTGCGCTCCGATGGCTGCCTGTGCATCGAGTTCACCGAGTCGGACGAGGCGTTCTGGCTGACGCGCGCCGAGACCCGCGTCCTCGCCGACTACCTGCTGTCGTTCCGCGTCGAGCCGTTGGAGAAGCTCACGTGCGCCTGACCTGCCCCTGCTGCGGCTACACCGGCGACCCCGAGGGTTACCTCGCCGAGCCGCACTGGCGCGACGCCGTCGCCGCTGCACTGTCGCTGCCCGCGCCGCTCGGCGATCGCCTGCTGCGCTACCTCGGCCTGTTCCGCCCCGTGAAGCGCGCGCTCTCGCCCGACCGCGCCGCGCGGCTACTCGTCGAGCTGCTCCGTCCCATCGGCGACGCGCGCGTCGAGCGCTCCGGCCGCACGTGGGTCGCCCCGCTGGAGGTCTGGGGCGCGGCGCTCGACGACATGCTCATGCGCCGCGACGCACTTACGCTGCCGCTGCGATCGCACGCGTACCTGTACGAAGTCGTGGCGGGCATGGCCAACGCCGCCGAGGGCCGCGCCGAGCGCACGCACGAGCAGGCGAAGGCCCACCCCGGCCATCGAGATCTCAAAGCCGTCGCGGCCGAGCGCACCGCGCCGCCTCCCGAGTTCCGCGTGCTCGTCGACCGGCTCACCCGCCCGGGTGGTGTCGGCTCGTCGACATCCCCCAACACCGCCCCCGAGGAGTCCGCCCCATGACATCGGCCACGCCCGTCGAGACGAGTACCACCCGGCGGCTCACGCCCACCGCGTCGCAAGTCCTGCACGCGCTCTCCGAGCACGTCGGTCGCGAGCACGGCATCACCGGCAATGACCTCGCGTATCGCCTCCGGATCCGGATGCGGCTGCTCCGCAACGTCATCAGCGAACTGCGCCTGTACGGCATCGCCGTCTGCGGCACGCCCGAGGCCGGCTACTACATCGCCGCGACCGCCGAGGAGCTGGAGCAGACGTGCCAGTTCCTCCGCGCCCGCGCGCTGCACTCCCTGACCCTGGAGGCCCGCCTCCGCAAGCTCCCGCTGCCCGACCTGATCGGCCAGCTCCACCTGAGGACCTGAGCACCATGAGCACCAAGCCCGCTGCCCGCAAAGCACCGCCACCCGAACTCGTCGCCATCCGCGAAGCCGCCCAGCGCCTCGCCGTCGCGCAACAGGCGCTCGTCGCCCGCGCCAACCTGCAGCAAGCCGAGATCGCTGCGGCGATCGCTCCCATTACCGCACGCCACCTGCCTGGCATGGAGATCGAGGCCGAAGAGCGCGCCGCCGCACAGGCCGCGCTGCTCGCGCTCGTCGAGGCCGCGCCCACGCTGTTCGTCCGGCCGCGCTCCGTCGTCGTCGACGGCGTGCGCGCCGGCTACCGGAAGGACGAGGACCAGCTCGACTGGGACGACGAAGCCGGCGTGATCGCGCGCATCCGCGCCGTCCTGCCCGAGCTGGAGGAGATCCTCGTCCGCAAGCAGGAGAGCCTGGTCATCGATGCCCTCGCGCAACTGACCGGCGCCCAACTGCAACGCCTCGGCGTGCGTCAAATCACCGGCGCCGACCGGCCGTTTGTCACGATCGGAGAGGGCGATGTCGACAAGCTCGTGAAGGCGATCCTCGCGGACATCCAGCGGCGGATCGGCGAGGACGAGACGCCGAAGAAGAAGGGCAAGGCGAAAATCAAAGAGGCTGCGTGATGGCGATCGATCAATCGGGCTGGGGGTTGCGGAGGAAGGCTACTCAGCTTGTGGGCAACATGGGAACGTTGTCTCTACAGAACGAACTCCGCAGGGCTCACGCTTCCATGCGGACAGCGTCGAACACAAATCCAATACGCCGACGCTCCGACTCGTTCTCGACCTTGGCAAGAATGCAGAGCAGCTGGACCGACGACTGATGTGTCAGCAGCATGCACTGGGTGCCATCCATCGATCCGTCGATTCGCAGCGCATGAAAGCTCTCCTCAGAAAGTTGCTCGACCACGATGTGATTGCCCCCTTGAAGGAGGGCCAGAACGACGGGCTGGGAATCTGCCGGTGCGGCTTTTCGCCAAGCCTGAACGGTCTCTGCCATTCGCTTAACCAAAACGCCGGCCGACTGATAGCCATTGCGCTCGCTGGCCGTTGGCGGAGTGTAGAGCTCGGTCCTGTCGGGCAGGAAGCGAGACATGTCCAAGTTGAGGCCCTTCACAGACTCGGAAAGCTTCGACGCGAGTGCTCGGTCGGCCGCCAGCAAGGCGTCACCAAACTTGGCGATCTGATCGAAGCGGGGTTTAGATTCTTCGCTCATCAGGCTATCTCCAGGGGCGCGAGCTCAAGCGCAAGCACACGCGCTGTTCCAATGGCGTGGGGCGAGCAATCGACCGCCGCCAGCGACAATCAACTAGCAGTTGATCATCCTCAAAACATGCTTCCGGGTCGCGTCAGTTGTCAACTCCACGGCGATTCGGTGCATCGACCTGTATGTGCGAGTGACCTCGGATTCCTTGTCATCACCGGCACTGCTTCAGATTGGCGGAAGCACGGGGGCAGCGCGTAACGATGCCGACGTACCGAGCCCCTGACGATCAGCGGCGCCGAGCTCTCGCGTCGATCCACATCGCGCGGAAGGATCTCGGCATGGCTGAGGACACGTACCGCGCGCTGCTGTGGACGATCGGCCGAGTGGAGAGCGCCGCCGATCTCGACCACGCCGGCCGCGCCCGCGTCCTCGACCATATGCGCGCCTGCGGCTGGAAGCCGGCCGCCAAGCCCGACCGCAAGCCCGTCAAACCGCGCGCCGCGCACGCAGCCCAGGTGGCGAAGGTCGAGGCGCTGTGCGCCGCGATGAAGCTCCCGCTGGCCTACGCCCTCGGCATCGCCAGCCGACAGACCCGGCGCGACGTCCAGTCGCTCGCCTGGCTGAAGTGGGACGAACTGCGGGCCGTCATCGCTGCGCTCATGGTCCACCAGCGCACCCATCACCCGGAGACGGTCGAACGCCGCACCGTCGAATGGGGAAGTATCGAGTGAATCTCCCGGCCGACATCGACGCGAGCCTCCTGCCAGGCGTGTTGCGCGAGATGGTCGCGTGCATCGGCCTGCAAGCGACGCTGCGTATCGTCGAGCAGTACGGTGGGGTGCGTCTGTATGTACCCGTCGAGATCGAGGCCGACCACCCCATCGCCGAGATGATCGGCCTCGACGCCGCGCGTAAACTCGCGGCCGAGTACGGGGGGCAAGACCACTTCGACATCCCCCGCGCCGCCGCCGCGCTGCGCGCCGTCCGCGCGCGCCAGATCCGCGCCGACCGCGCTGCTGGCATGACCCACCGGGCACTCGCCCGGAAGTACAACCTCACCGAGCGCTGGATCCGCCACGTGCTCGGCGACGAGGAAACCGCAGCCGAGCAGGCCGGACTGTTCTGACGACTGGAGACCATATGATGTCGATCGTGCTGGGAGGGGTGTGGTTGGCGACGTCCTACGTGGTCTGGGTATGGGGCTCCCGCAGGCGCGGTTGGTCTGGCGTCATCGCGTACGGAGGTGGATTCGTGTACGCCATCGCATCTCTGGCAGCGGTGGTGTGGTTAGGTAGCAAGATCGTTCCGAGTGCGCAGGCGGAGCAGCTCACGACTGGGCCTCACGTGTCTGCGATCCGCATGGAGATGATCGGTGGTTGCGTACTGCGCGGCGTCCAGGATGGAAAGACGCTTGAGCAGCTAACCCCGCTCTGCGAGTGCGCCTTCCAGGCCATCGCTACGGGCATGACGCTCGCCGAGTACGGCGAGCTTGAGGCCACAGCTGCCGACGCTATCGGTGAGATGCCACAGATGCAGCGCCTACGCCCCGCTTTCGAGGCGTGCGCCCGAGACCAGTGAGCGCCGCCCAGCGCGCCGCCATCGCGGTCACGCTCCTCCTCGCCGCCTGCAGCACCGTTCCGTCAGTTCCGCCCGCCGAGCCCCCTGCGCGGGCCGTGGTGCCCGCGAGTTCAGCGCCACTCACGAACCCTTGTCCTACCCGCAGCCGCGCCGCCCGGCGCGCATATCAGCGCGCCAATCCATGTCCCGCGACCGGGCTGCCGACTGGCGCATGCCCTGACTACGTTGTCGACCACATCGTGCAGCTTTGCGCTGGCGGGGCAGACGCTCCCGAGAACATGCAGTGGCAGACCCGCGCGGAGAGCCACGCGAAGGACGCCGTTGAACAGAGGCGTTGTGCGGTCCTGCGGCGCGAGCGCGAGTAGCATTGGGGGTGGGGTGTGCGACCGAAGTTCCCAGCGTTCACCGTTGGCACTTGAGGAGGCAATCAGATGGAGTTCGAACAGGATTTCAAGGTGTACCTCGCGGACGATCGAGGGCTCACCAGCAATCCGTTTGTTGTGACTACGCTTTATCCACACGCCAATCGACAGAATTTCGGCGAGTGCTTCGTTGTGCTGCCAGACGGCAATGGTTTGTTGATCTGGGAGACCGTTGGGTTTGGTCGGTTCTCCGCATTCGGGACGATCGAGATCACGCCCGAAATGGCGTTTGGCGTGTTGCTGGCCAACGCAAGGAAGATCATCAGAGACTTCGTCATCCAGTCGACTGGAGATCGTGCACACGAGGTCATGCTGTCGCGGCTCGATCTAGTGGAAGACAGCGCCAACTTGCTTATCCACTACTGGCTCTGCCGTCAGTATGTCGACTGCATTCAGGGCATTAACGGTTCCACCCAGTGCGGGAAGCTCCGAGGCTTCACAGACGACGTTTGTGGAATGGACAGACCCACTGTGAAGCGGCAGTCCTAGTTTCCGCTGGTGGCTCGGCCGCGATTGAGAACGTGGTTTGGCAGACACGCGAAGAGAGTCATGGCAAAGATGCCCCCGAGAACATGCTGTGGCAAACCCGGGCCGAGGCGCACGAGAAGGATAAGCGGGAGTGGAGACAATGCAGGACCCTACGCACTGCCAACTAGCGAGCCGTTCCTGTAGTGCCCTCTGTCGCGCGCGGCGTTGACGCGGTTGCTTTCCTGATCGCCTCACGCGCAGCACGCGCCTCATTCTCGACGACAAGTCGATCGCGGAATCGATGCAGTTCCTCAAACCAGCCCGGTAGCAGGATCAGGTACGAGAACTCGACGCCAACCAGAAAACCTATTGCCAGAGAAAGAAACGTACCGTGTGGCGTACCTGAGATGGATCCGAGTAGCCATAGTGCCGTCCACACAACTAGCAACATGCCGCCGATGTACCAGACGCGCTGCCGCAGGCGTTTGACGTGTGCGGCGAGGCGATCCCTTTCGCTTTGTACCAGGCCGGGAACAGTGATCAGGTCGTTCAGGCGTCCTAGAAACGCGAACATGGCGACCCAGGCGCAAGGACAGATGGAGCCTAGGATCAGTACGTTTCGTTCAATCAGCAAAGATGGGAACAGTCGTGACGCCATGAGGAACGCGATAGGCATTCCAATCAAAAGGGCGACGCGAAGAAGGACAATCATGGCGTGTCGGGGTCAACTGATCCGTCAGTAAGCTTCTGGACTAGCCATCTACTCAGTTCATCGAACAGGGCGGTCACATCGGGGAGGTCTTTGCTTGTCTCGACTGGGATGCTGCCAGACACTCGAAGTTCAGATCCTTGGACCGTTTCTCCACTATTCAAAATCAGTTTGGCTTGGTCTTCGTCCAGATCGCGAAGCGAGATTCCAAGGTCGTCCAGAAAACGCACGGAATCCTCTGGATTGGAGCGCTTTCGCTTTGGATAGCGGATTTCGATCCACACCTCCAGATTGCCGCTGAAGACTCGATCCTCAATACCGAGTTGCTCGAAATCCGTAGGAGATAGCAACTCTCGAATCATGCTGATCGCGACGCCTACCGGCTTGAATCGGCTGGTCATCTTCGTTGCATTGGGCTCTTGGATCTGTAACTCCTCCAGGAGCGGGCGCCCAATCTTGATGCTGCGAATATGCGATTTTCGAATCCGCTCTTTCGTGACTCTCGTCGCCTCGTCCTTCAGGACAAATCCTGTCTTTTTATCCAGTATAGACGTATCTCTCAACAACCAAGAGAGATGTTGTTCAAGTCCGTTGGCGCGCAATGCAGCACTCTGTGCGACCGCAATGTGATTTTGATGGATGGCGAAGTACAAGACTCCCGGAGCGAACTGTTGAGGAATCCCGCCAGCTGTACTCGGTGGGGCCATAGCGGCCAAGTCCACCTCTGTGGCATCTGGGTCATCGGCGATCACGACCTGATACCTACCACGCTCGAAGGTCGTCACGTAACCGCAGAGACACCCACGTACATCGGCGTAGCGGCCGATGACGCGGAACTCTGACGCAGCTGCATCGACTGTTTCGAGGCGATCTTTCACCTTCAAGCGCGCCGCGAGAGCATCCGTCACCATGCTCTGCATGGCGAGACCCCCGCGCGTCGAGAACTGCGCCTTCCGGTAGTAGACCTTCTTCTGGACTGTCTTGATCGCCATCTGCACTCCTGTTGAGCGATGAACGAGGGACTGGCAGTACCGATGCGTTGTCGCTTTTGACCGCACGCCGTCGGTCGGATAGGTTACTACTGCGGCGGCAGTCTGGAGCGGAACCCCTTCCGCCTTAGCCCGACCCGTACGGACTCCTACAGTCCGTGCCATGCCCGCCGCCCCTGCATCTGCCGCTCGCCCCGCGCCGTTTTCGCGCCGCTCGATCTCGCTTGTCGTCATCCACTGCGCAGACACGCCGGACGATCGCACGCTGTTCACGGGGCGCGTCGGGCAACCGGACTTCCGCGACCCGGCGCAGGAGATCGACGCCTGGCACAGTCAGCGCGGCTTCCGCCGAGACGACGCTGCCGTCCGTCGTTTCAACCCGCTGCTGCCGTCCATCGGCTACCACTACGTCATCGCTCGCAGCGGCGTCGTCCTGACGGGCCGGCACCCTGACGAGGTCGGTGCGCACGCCCAGGGCTACAACGCCAACTCCCTCGGCATCGTCCTCGTCGGTCGCGAGTGCTACACGCCCACGCAGTGGTCCGCGCTCGCTGCGCTCGTCGGCAAGCTCTGCGACGCCACTGGTATCCCGCGCCGCTTCGCCACGCCCGGCCGCCTGACCGGCGTCTGCGGTCACCGCGACCTGCCGGGCGTCTCGAAGACGTGCCCCGGCTTCTCCGCCGCGGACTGGATCCGTGGTGGCCTTACCCCAGTGATGGGGCATGTCGCCCCGGAGATCGTCCGATGAGATTTTCCGCCACGCTCGCCATGACGCTGTTCGCTGCCGCGGGTGTCTACCACTACACCCCTGGCGCGCTGGACATTGCGAGCCGCCGCGTCGCCACGTCCCACCGCGTGGCGGGCGACCAACGTCACACCGGCATCCGCGCCGCGCGTCGTGCCGCCGTCAAACGCCGCCACCTGGCGCGGCACCGTCACCACCTCCGGAGATCCGCACGATGAGCAAGTCCAAGCCTGCCGCTGTTGTTGCCAGTGCCGCACCCGCCGCGGACACGCCAGCCGTCCGCGTGGGCGACATCGTCATCTATCGCCAGTCCCTGCACGAGGAGCCCTACAACGGCACGCGTGAGCACCCGGCAATCGTCACGCGCGTCTGGGGTCGCTGCGTCAACCTTACGGTGATGCACGACGGCATGTTCGGCGGCGTGAAGCCGGTCACCTCCGTCGACCGCGCGATGACGCACCCCGGTGCCGACGCGATGGCCGCGTGGCGCACGCGCGACGAGGCGTGGCCCGAGGTCGCCGAGTCCGCTAGTGTGGATGCCGCCGCTACCGACGCCACCGGCGAGGTGCCCGCATGAAACCGTGGTGGCACAGCAAGGTGCTCTGGCTCAACGTTGTCGCCGCGATGCTCTCGGCGATCGAGGTCGCCACCGGCGCCGCGCAGGCCACGCTCGGCGCGAGCGCGCCAGCGGTGTGGGCCACGTTCGCGATCGTGCTCTCGGCGCTCAACGCCGCGTTGCGCGTCATCACGTCGCAGGCCCTCACGTTTCGGCGGCCCGAAGGCCCGTGATGCGCGCGCTCGCCATCGCGCTGTTCCTCTGCGCCGGTCTCGGCCTGCTCTCGTGGGTCCAGCAGCAGCGTGTCGAGGCACTGGGCGTGAAACTGACGGCCGCCGAGCAGGCTCGCGACACAGCCGTGACCGACCTCGGCACGCGCACCGCGGAGCGAGATACCGCCCTGGCTGCCCTGGAGACGCAGAGCGCTGCCGTTGAGGCGCTGCGTGTCGAGAATGCTGCCCGCCAGGCCGCGAACGCTCCGCGCGTCGCAGCGGCCGAGGCGCGGGCACGCACGGCCGAGCAGCGGCTCGGCAAGCTCATTCGTTCCGCACCGTCCCCGCCCGGTGATTGCGCGGCAGCGTCCGCGTGGATCGATGCGCAACTCGACGAGGAGCGCGGCCCGCCATGAGAGCGTCCGTGCTGTCCAATGGATTGCCGGCGCTCGCGCTGGTCATGGTGCTCGCCGCGCTCCTGACCGCCTGCGTCAGCGCACCGCCGCACGCGGCTCCCATTTCCGTCGCGGTGCCGGTGCACGAACCCTGCGTACTCGACGAGCCCGCTGTCCCCGCGTGGGCCGTGGCTGCGCTGCGCACCGGCCAGCCCATCGGCGAACAGGTGAAGGCACTGATGGTCGAGCGCGCGCAGCGCATCGCGTACGAGTCCCGGCTGCTCGCCGTCATCGAGGGGTGCCGCTGATGCCGCTCCACTTCGAACCCGTCATGTACGTCGTGCGCCGCTTCGCGACCGCCGACGGCTACGACAACCGCGACCACTACGATCTGGTCTTCTCCGTATTCAACCTCGGCCACGGCCGAGCGCGTGCGTTCGCGGCCCACGGCGAAATCGATCGCGCGTCGCTCCGTGAGGCCGCTGCCGGCCTACGCGAACGCGGCATCCACACGCTCCTGGTCGACCGTCACGGCGTCGAGCAGGAATGGAAGCTCTCTCAACTCCCGCCCACCGCCCCCTCCGATGGACATTGAACTCATCAAGCTGGTTTTCTCTGGAGGGCAGTTCCTCCTGACGTGCGCCATCGGCGTGTGGCTCTACTTCGACCGCCGGGGCGACAAGACCAACGACCGCATCACCGAGCTGCAGGGCGACGTGGATGATCGCCTCGACAGCGCCGCGTCCCGTCTCGCGCACCTCGAAGCGCGCATGAGCGGCGCGCCGACCCACGGCGATCTCTCGAAGATGTACGACCGGCTCAACGGGGTCGCCGAGAGCGTCGGCCGTCTGGAGGGCGAGACGAAAACGCAGAGCGACCTGCTGCGACTGATCCTCGGCCGCGTGGCCGATCGGGGAATGTCATGAACCGCGCCGAGCAGATGGCCGAGGCCGACCGCCGCCGCGCGATCCTCGCGGGCCTGTACGTCTCGCCCGGCTACCGGCTGCCCGAGCGAACACTGCGCGCGCAGGTAGAGGTCATCGGCTACACCGTGAGCCTCGATCGCCTGCGCACCGATCTCGCCTGGCTGCAGGAGCAGGGCCTCATCGACATCGAGGAGACCACCGCCACGCTCACCGAGCGCGGTGCGGATGTCGTTCTCGGTCGCAGCCTCACGCCCGGCGTCAAACGCCCCGAACCCGGGGAGGTTTGACGTGGCCCACGGCGAGGAGGTCCGCCGCGCGGTCCGCGCCGGCTACGTGTTCGACCAGCTCGGGCTGGAGGTCGCCGCGCTGAAGGCCGGCGTGCCGGTGGCCACCGCGCGTCGCTGGATCCGTGAGGCTCGCGACGCAGGCGACGACTGGGACCGCGCCCGCAGCGCGCAGATGATCGCCGGCGGCGGCATCGAGCAAGTCGTGCGGCAGACCCTCGCCGTTGTCGTCCAGCAGGTGCAGGCCACTGTGGACGCCATCCAGGCGGATCCGGATCTCGCGCCGGGTGAGAAGGTGCAGATGCTGGCGAGCCTGGCCGACGCGTACAACAAGCTGATGGCGGCCTCGAAGCGGCTGATGCCCGAGACCGACAAACTTGCCGTGGCGATGGACGTGCTGCGGCGCCTGGCGGAGTACACCCGCGCACGGCACCCGGCGCACGCGCCCGCACTGCTCGCAGTGCTGGAGCCCTTCGGCGACGAGATCGCACGGGCCTACGCGTAGCCGTGGCCAAGACCACCTCTCGCCGCGACTTCCTCGCCGGCCTCGCCGAACTCTCTGCCGGCTTCCGCCAGCAGATCGAGGCGCACTGCGCCGGGTTCGATCCGGATCCGGCCGCGCAGGACGAGCGGCGCGCGGAGGCGCGATCGTCGTTCGAGTACTTCGCGCGGACGTACTTCCCGCACTACGTCACGAAGGCCAACTCGGTCCTCCACGACTACCTCTACGCCCGTCTGCAGGCGATCGCCGACTCGGACCACTCCGAGACGGACGCGATCGCCGCGCCCCGAGGCGAAGCGAAGTCGACCATCACGTCGCAGCTGTGGGTGCTCTGGTGTGTGATCACCGAGCGCAAGTGGTACGCGATCATCGGTATGGACGCCTTCGACCAGGCGGCGATCATGCTGGAGGCGATCAAGGCCGAGTTGGAGGCGAACCCGCGTCTGGCGATGGACTTCCCGGAGGCCACGGGCGGCGGTCGGGTCTGGCAGGCGGGTGTCATCGTCACAGCCAACGATCGCAAGATCGAGGCGGTGGGCAGCGGCAAGCGCATCCGCGGCCGTCGTCACGGTCCGCATCGGCCGGACCTCTTCGTCGGTGACGATCTGGAGAACGACGAGAACGTCGTCACCCCCGCTCAGCGCGACAAGCTGCAGGGCTGGCTCACGAAGGCCGTGCTGAAGCTGGGCGCCGCCGGCGAGAAGTTCGATGTCGTCATCATCGGCACGATCCTCCACTACGACTCCGTGCTCGCGCGCCTTCTCGCGAACAAGCTGTGGACCGGCCGGAAGTTTCGCGCCGTCATCCGCTGGCCGGACCGCATGGACCTGTGGGACCGCTGGGAGGAGCTGCGCCGCAACGACGGGCCAGATGTATCGGACGCGTACTACCAGGCGCACGCACCCGACATGGAGCGCGGTGCCAAAGTGAGCTGGCCGGCGGGCCGTCCTCTCGTCGAGCTCATGCGGATCCGCGCCCGGGACGGCCACGCCTCGTTCGACAGCGAGTTGCAGAACGATCCGCTCTCGGATGACGACGCGCCGTTCGCGAAGGCGATCCTGTTCTGGGTCGATCGTCGCAACGATTGGGTGTTCGTCGGTGCGTGCGATCCCTCGCTCGGCAAGGCGGGCGCCTCACGCGACCCGTCCGCGCTGCTGGTGGGCGGATTCAACCGGGCGACCGGCGTGCTGGACGTCGTCGAAGCCGCGATCCGCAAGCGGCTGCCGGATCGAATCATCGAGGACGTCATCGCGCTGCAGGCCGAGTACCGGTGCCTCGCGTGGGGATGCGAAGCCGTGCAGTTCCAGGAGTTCCTCCGCACCGAGCTGGTGAAGCGCTCGGCTGCCCGTGGCGTGCCGGTGCCCGCGATCCCGATCACTCCGCACGCCGACAAGACGCTCCGCATCGAGAGCCTGCAGCCCCACATGGTGAACGGCCTCATCCGGCTGCACCCGTCGCAGTCCACGCTGATCGACCAGCTCCGGCACTTCCCGAAGGCCGACCACGACGACGGTCCGGACGCGCTGGAGATCCTGTGGAAAGTGGCGCTCAGCCGCTGTTCGCCGATCGAAGCCACCCCACTGAACCGCCCGCGCGCGTCGCTGGGCCTCGCCGACTACGGACTCGCCTGACATGGCCGAACAGCTAGCCACCGAGCAGCGCAACGAGATCGCCTCGATCCGCCGCGACATCAACTACCCGCAGTTCCTCGGCGTCCTCAACCCGAATGACGACACGCTCGCCACCCGAGGCGCGGCGCTCTCGTACCGCATCTACGACGACATCGAGCGCGACTGCCAGGCGTACGGCGACCTCAGCAAGCGAAAGCTCGCCGTCGTGGCGCGCGAGTGGCAGGTGGATCCCGCGAGCGAGGCCCCGCTCGACAAGCGCGCCGCCGACATCGTCCGCGCGCAGCTGAAGGCGATGGGCGCCCCGCGCATCGACGCGGCGCTCGACACGACCGTCATCGCCGCGCCGGGCAACTTCGACACCGTGTGCTATCACCTGCTCGACGCGCTCCTCAAGGGCTTCGCGGTGGGCGAGGTGATGTGGGACACCGACGGCCGCGAGATCGTCGCTCGCGAGATCCGCCCGCGCGACCAGCGCCGGTTTGCGTTCGATCTCGATCTCCAGTTGCGGCTGCGCACGCGCGAGAACCTGATTTACGGCATCGCGGTGCCGCCCCGGAAGTTCGTCGTGCATTCGTTCGGCGCGAAGGATGGCAACCCGCACGGCCTGGGCTTGGGCTCGCGCCTCTTCTGGCCGGTGTTCTTCAAGCGCCAGGACATGCGGTTCTGGCTCACGTTCCTCGACAAGTTCGGGAGCCCCACCAGCGTGGGCAAGTACCCGGCCGGCACACCGAAGGGCGAGCAGGAGGCGCTGCTCGAAGCCCTCGGTGCGATCTCTCAGGACACCGGGATCGCCATCCCCGACAACATGCTCGTGGAGCTGCTCGAAGCCACCCGCGGCGGCAATGCCGGCTACGAGACGATGGCGCGGTACCTCGACGAGCAGATCTCGCTCGCGGTGCTGGGCGAAGCAGCCGGCGGCAAGAACAGCGGCGGCGCACTCGCTTCGGCGGCTATCCTCCGCAACGAGGTGCGGCTCGAACTCGTCCAGGCCGACGCGGATCTCCTTTCGGCCACGCTCAACAGCACGCTGGCCGCGTGGATCACCGCGTACAACGTTCGCGGCGCCAACCCGCCGCGGATCTCGCGCATCGTCAAAGCCGCCGAGGACCTGAAGGCTCGAAGCGAGCGCGATCGCAACCTGTACGGCATCGGCTACCGGCCCACGCTCGCGCAGGTGACCGAGACCTACGGCGGGGAGTGGGAGCCGGTGCCGCGCGCCGCACCCACGGGCTTACTTCCTGGAAGCGAGCCCGAATTCGCCGAGGCGGACGCCGCGGCCTTCCCGGACCAGGCCGCGATCGACGCCGCCATCGCCGCCGCCCCCGGCGCCCAGCTCGATGCCGCGATGCGCGCGCTGCTCGCCCCGGTGGTGCGCATGCTGGCCGACGGCGGCACGCCCGACAGCGCGGAGGAGTGGCTCGCCAACGCCTTCCCGCAGCTCGCGCCAGGTCAACTGGTGGAGCTGCTCGCCCGGGCGATCTTCGTCGCCGACGTGTGGGGCAGGATCTCGGCCGAGCGTGAGCAGGCATGACCCCGACGAGCGGCGGGTGCGCATGTGCACGCGCAAGCGGGCGTACGACTCCGTCGGCCACGCCCTGGGCACGGCCGTGCACCGGGTCAGCACCGGTGAGGCCCGCGCGCTGCGCGCCTACCGCTGCCCGTACTGCCGGCTGTGGCACCTCACGCACAAGCGGGCGCTTGCCTGAGCACCTCCCGCCAAGCTCCCTGTCACCAATCACCGCGATATAGGGAATCAAGAAATGGAAAACCTGACGCAGGCTGCCAAGGCGGCAATCGCCGACGCCACAAGTCGCAACGACCGCGACGCCTTGCGCGCTCTGCTTGGACCAGCCGAGGCGCTGCCGTTAGCCGAAGAGGCGAACACCGAGCTTGTCGGCGATCTTCTCCAAGAGGGACGGTACGCTGTAGTAGTCGGTAACGCCGACGACCGCACCACAACTTGAACATTGAACGAAAGTCATTTTGTACTTCGCGCCTTTTGGCTCAGCGGTCGATAGCTCGAAACGCCTAGAGTCGCACTTCGGACATGTTGCAGTTGCCATTCACATTCCTCCATTGGAGATTCCAAGTTGACCGCGGTCACACCCCAGGAACACGCAACTCTGGCCGCGGGGCAATTATGGACCAGCAGCTCGCCCGCGCCAGACGCGCTCAGGGCCGCGCAACGCCCCGAACACGGCCGGATGCCCGTCCGCGATCCCGAAAAACGCGCCTCGCGCGATTTGACGGCCCTTGACGCCCGGTCTCGACCGGCCCGCCACCCCACCCAAACCACGCAATGGCCGAAAACCCCGGTTTGACGCTTCCCGGCGCGCCCGATGGCCCGGTGAGCCTGGCCTACGCCATCGGCCTCCCGCCAGCCGAGGCGATCGCCTACCTGCAAGCCAAGGGGTACGCCATCACGTGGGGCTGGCGCGACATGTGGGAGGCCGCGCACGCGAAGGCATTCACGGTCGCGGGCGTGACGCAGTTGGACGTCCTGCAGGATCTCCGCGAGGGCCTCGACCAGGCGCTGCGCGACGGGCAGACGCTAAAGGAATTCCGCGACCAGGTCGAACCGCTGCTGAAGCGGAAGGGCTGGTGGGGGCGCGACGCGCAGACCGACACCGCCACCGGCGAGGTCACCGGCAAGCCGCTCACCCCGCGCCGGCTGCGGACCATCTTCGAGACCAACGTGCAGACCGCGTACAGCGCGGGCCGGTACCGGCAGTTCCTCGACAACGCCGACGATCGGCCCTACTGGCAGTACGTCGCCGTCATGGACAGCCGCACGCGCCCGGCGCACGCTGCCCTCAACGGCCGCACCTTTCGCGCGGACGATCCCTTCTGGGATTCGTTCTACCCGCCCAACGGCTTCCGCTGCCGGTGTCGCGTGCGCGCGCTCTCCGCCGGCGACGTGAAGCGCCGCGGCATCGATCTCTCCGCCGGTGCCGCGCGACTCACCGAGACCACGGTGCCGGTGTCGAAGCGGCCCGACGCCGAGCGCGTGACGGTGGCCCGGTACCAGTACGCGCCGGGCAAGTACGTGAGCCCGGATCCCGGCTGGAGCTACAACCCGGGCCGCGCCGCGCTGCCGCCGGATCTCGTCGAGCAGAAACTCCGCGAGGCATTTCCGACGCTGCCCAGCGGGCGTCAGGCCGACATCGCGCGCGGGCTGCGCACGCCACCGAAGGCGCCGGCACCGTGAGGCGTGCAGCGCTCAGCATCTACGTGCGGTGCCTGAGGCCGCTGCTCGTCGTGCTCGTGCTCCTCACGGCCGGCCTGCAGCTGGTGGTGGGCGCGCTCTTCGCCGCGTGGGCGCGCCTCGACGCGCACGCGCACCGCGTCCACCGATCCACGCGCAGCCTGCCGCGATGATCGAGCTGGAGATCGTCCAGCAGGCCCTCGACCAAGCGCTCGCGAAACTCCGGTACCGGCTCACCGACGCAAGCCGCCTCATGCGCCACCTCGCCGGCCAGATGCACGACGCGGTGGAGGAGAATTTCGCGCAACAGGGCCGCCCCAAGTGGATGGGCCTGAAGGCACCGGTCAACCCGCGCCGCCAGGGCGGCATGATCCTGCAGGACTCCGGGCGCCTGGCGGCGTCGATCGTCATGGAGTCCGACGCCGACACCGCGCGCGTCGGCACGAACGTCCGCTACGCCGCCATCCACCAGTTCGGGGGGCGGACCCCACCGCACGTCATCCGGCCACGTGACAAGAAGGCACTCGCGTTCGGGGGGCGCGTGGTGAAGCGCGTCAATCACCCGGGCTCGAAGATCCCGCCGCGGCCGTTTTTGACGTACGACGAGGGCGATGCCGAGCGGATGGAGGCGAGCGTGTCGGCCTACTTGGCGGCGGCGATCGACTGACGTCCAGGAACACCATCGCGCTTTAGAATCGTGGAGGTACGACACCTCAGGGGGGAGCACATGGATCCGTTGGCGGCGGCAACACTGGGAGGAGCGCTTGTCGGCGCGATTGCATCGTTCGCTGGTACGTGCGCGGGTCTAGTCGTGACGAATAAGCAGCATCTGAGTCGCCTGATTGCGGAGGACAAACGGGCTGAGCGCGAGCGAGAGTTCTCGGCAAAGAAGGTAGCGTTTCTCAGGGCGTCGGATGCATTCGCAGCAGTTCTGAGTTTCATCGTCACCACGCCAGATAGGGCAGGCCCGCTGACTGTCGTCCATCAGAATGCGTTTCTTGAGCTGAGTGCGGCCTTCAACGGTCTGCACTTCTACGCCAGCATCGAAACGCTAGAGCATTCGGTCAAACTGGGTCACGAGGTGAATGCGGCGCTAGGAGATGTTCTCGCGGCTCACGTGAAGGTGGAGCAGACTTGGCATTTGGAGAACGGGGTCTCCAAGATGATGGAGAGTCTTGATTCAATGCATGAGCAATACAATCGAGAGATCGTTGCGCTTCTGCCGGAAGGGCAGAATACCGAGTGGATGCTTCACCTTCGTCGTCTTCGCGCAGAGAACAGAGCGCGCGCGTTTGAGGAGCAGAGCAAACTAGCCGCTCTAGTCCGCCAGCGGGTTACGGCGAGTGAAGAGTGTCGTGCCGTGATGATCGAACGGGTTCCAGCCGTAATTCAAATGGCCCAGAAACTGTTGGTGTCGTTGCGTCGCGAGCTTGGTTTCTTCATTGGAGAGCATCGCTACATTGCGCTGATGGATGCCGCTACCCAGAAGGCGTTCAAGGACGCAGAGAGGATGGTGAAAGAGCGGCACAAGCATGCGATGGACTTAGCTGGCTTGGCAAACTGACGCCGGAACCCCTTCCGCCTTATCCGCCCCCGGGCGCATCGCCAAGATGCGCCCATGTCGAGCAAACCCCTCCAGATTTTTCGCGCCGGGACGCACGTCTCGGTCGCCGGTGCCTCGTTGAGTTTCTCCGAGGCGGACCTCGCTGCGACCGCGGCGGCCTATGACCCCACGAAGTTCGAGGCGCCCATCGTCGTCGGGCACCCCACACTCGATGCGCCGGCATACGGCTGGGTGCGCGGTCTTGCCTTCGCGGACGGCGCGCTCGATGCCGAGCCCCACCAGGTGGACCCCGCGTTCGCCGAGCTGGTGAGCGCCGGCCGCTACAAGCACATCTCCGCGTCGTTCTACGCGCCCGACTCCCCGAGCAACCCGGTCCCCGGCGTGTACTACCTGCGTCACGTCGGGTTCCTCGGCGCGCACCCGCCCGCCGTCAAGGGTCTGCGCTCGCCGTCCTTCGGCGCGAGCGAGGAGGGCGTGGTCGCGTTCGGCGACTGGTCCGACCAGGTCAACGCCGGCCTCTGGCGGCGCCTGCGCGAGTGGTTCATCGGCCAGTTCGGCCTCGACCAGGCGGACAAGGTCCTCAGCACTTATGACATCGACGCGCTCCAGCGCGAAGCGATGACGGAAAAGCCCGACGACGCGTCGGCACCGGCGACGTTCGCCGATCCCACCCACACTCAGGAGCCTGCCATGTCCGACCAGGACCGCGCCCGCCTTGCGGCGCTCGAAGCCGAGAACGCCGCGCTGCGTGCCTCGGCTGCGGAGACCGCCGCCGCCAACGCCCGCGGTGCCGCGAATGCCCGCCACGCCGAGCACGCCTCGTTCGGTGAGGGCCTGGTGCGCGCCGGCAAGCTCGCCCCGCTGCACGTGCCCGCCATCGTCGCGGTGCTGGACCGCCTGGCGGCCACGCCCGACGTCGTCGAGTTCGGCGAGGGCGCCGCGAAGCAGAGCGTCGACCCCGCCTCCGCGCTGCGCGCTGTGCTCGATGCGCTGCCCAAGACGGTCGAGTTCGGTGAGGTCGCGGGCGGTCGCCCGGTGATCGACACCGACGATGCCCATGCCCTGGCGGCGGGCGCGCAGCGCCTGCAGGCCGAGGCGCTGGCCCGCGGCGAGGCCCTCAATTCCGCCCAGGCGGTCGCGCAGCTGCGCGGCGCGTCGGCGTAACCGCGGGCCGCCCCCGCACCCTCAGGAGCAATGCCCGTGTCTTCCCAGCACATCCACAGCTATGTCGCAGCCGCTGCCATCGGCGCGCGACGCATCGTCCAGTTCGGCGCCAGCGACGCGCTCGTGGCGCTGGCAACCGCAGCCGCGAATGCGTCGATCGGTGTCACGACCGACATCGACGCCGCCAGCGCCGAGCGCGTCGACGTGATCCACGCCGGGTTCGCCGAGGTTGTCGCCGGCGCTGTGTTCACGCGTGGCGCCCTGCTGACGGCAGACGCCAACGGTGCAGCGATCGCCGCCGCGCCATCGGCCGGCACCAACGCCCGCTTCGTCGGCTTCGCGCTCGCCAGTGCGATCGCCGCCGGCGACATCGTCCCGATCTACGTCGCGCCCGGTTCGATCCAGGGCTAAGCCCCGCGTCGGTCACGCCCCCTCTCAGGAGTCCGCATCCTCATGGCTACCACTGCCTTCCCGGTCAACCCGACCCTCACCGCAATCGCGATCGCGTACCGCAACCCGGACGTCTCGCTCATCGCCGACCGCGTGCTCCCGCGCATGCCCACGGGCAAGAAGTTCACGTACACGCGCTACAGCCGCGAGCAGGCGTACACGATCCCGGACACCAAGGTGGGCCGGAAGAGTGAGCCCACGATGGTCGACTTCGGCGGCGTGCCGGTGAACGGCGAGTGCCTCGACTACGGCCTCGACGACATCTTGCCCATCGACGAGATCGACGCGTTCGCGGCCATGCCGAAGGCCCCCGGGACGCCCGGCCCGATGGATGTCAGCACGATGATGCTCACCTCGCTCGTCGAGCTGGACCGCGAAGTGCGCGTGGCGGGCCTCGTGTTCGCGGCTGGCACGTACCCGTCGGGAAACAAGGTCGACCTCGCGGGCACGCCCACGGCGCAGTTCAATGACCAGGCGAACAGCGATCCGCTCGCTGTCATCCAGGCCGGACTGGACGCCTGCCTGATCCGACCGAACGTCATGGTCGTTGGCCGCGCCGCCTTCACCCAGCTCTCGATGCATCCGGACATCGTGCAGGCCGCGCGCGGCACGGCACAGAGCGCTGGCATCGCCACGCGGCAAGCCATTGCCGACCTGTTCGAGTTGCAGGAAGTCCTCGTCGGTGAGGGCTTCTACAACACGGCGCGGAAGGGCCAAGCGCCGACGATGGCGCGCGCGTGGGGCAAGCACATCGCGCTGCTCAACCGCAATCAGATGGCCGCGCAGACCGGTCAGCCCGCGTTCGGTTTCACGGCGCAATGGGGCTCGCGCATCGCAGGCGAACTCGCCGAGCCGAAGGTGGGCCTGCGTGGCGGCACCCGCATCCGCGTCGGCGAGAGCGTCCAGGAGGTGATCAGCGCGTCGGACCTCGGGTACTTCATCCAGAACGCAGTGGCCTGACGCCGCAACCGTCAACGGAGATCTGACCATGCCCAATCGATCTGGTGGCGGCGGCGGCTCTCGCGCAGCCGGGGCCATCAACCCTGTCCTGCAGCAGACCGACGCGAACGGCAACCACGTCGCGCTTCTCGGCGCCAACAGGCAACCTATCACGGAGCTTTCCATGCGGGGGATTTCTTACAGAACGCCGGGAACCTACCAGTACTTCGTCGGTGCCAACCAGACCGTTGCCTACCTGGAAGGCGTCGGTGGAGGTGCCGGTGGCGGTGGTGGACATGCAACAGGCGGTGGCGGTGGCGGTGGAGCTGCTGGACAAAAGCTGTCTTTGCGTCCGTTCAATGTGGTCCCGAATGAGGTGCTGACGATCGTCATTCCCGATGGCGGCCTGGGTGGCGCCGTAGGCGCGAACGGCGGTGCGCCGAATGGCGCCGCTGGTTCAGTGACGACTGTGACCGGCTCCGTTTCCGGTCCGCTCGTCGCCTTGGGCGCAGGGAGCCCAGGCCTGGCTGGCGGTGCGGCGATCGGCGGCACAGGCGGCATCGGATCGCCCCAACGATACTTGTCCGGCGCAGCTGGAGCTGCGGGCAGCAATGGCGGCGTCGGCAATGACGCGAATGCCTTCGAGTCGGTCGACGGCACCCCCGGTGCATCGGGCGGGGGCGGCACCTTCAGCAACGCGGCGGCCATCGTGACGGGTGGGCGAGGTGGCCGCACGAACGACATGGTCTGCAACGGTGCCGGTGGCACCACGGCGGCGACGTCTGGGCAGGGGGCCGGCGGTGGCGGCGCGGGTGGTTGGCCATCCTTGGCCGCGATTGTCGCGGGTGGGGGAAATGGCGGCGATCACCTGGTCGCAGGTCAGGATGCGTCCAGCCCAGGGTCTGGCGGTGGCGGTGGTGGGCAGAACCGTCCCGGTGGAAAGGGCGCGCCCGGCATGATCAACGTGTACGCGTGACGCCAGAGCGCATGATTCTCCACCGTCAAGCTAGCCCCGATGTCTCTGTACTGGCGACGCTCGCGGCGCCCGTCACGCTGACTGAACGATTTTTTGGTCAGCACATCCAGCGCTATCCACGTGATGGCGCCTCTGCGCCGCCCGTACGCTTCGGGACGGTTCGCAGTTGGGACTTCTTCCTCCTCAATGGCAAGCGGGTGCTGTGGAAAGACATCGAGACCACTGACGGCACGTGGGACTTCGAAGCGCCCGACAGGTGGGTCGAGGCCCATGTCGGTCGAGAGATGGTCATCCCGCTTTGTGGAACACCCGACTGGGCGGTGTCGGCAGCAGCCCTGACGGGAGTCAACCTCGCCGCCTACGGAGGCAAGAGCAATCAGCCGCCTGACTCGATGGCAGCTTGGGAGAACTATGTCGGCGAGATGGTGACGCGCTACAAGGGGCGAGTGCAATACTGGCAGGGTTGGAACGAGCCCAATCTGCCGAAGTTCTGGGCTGGGGCTGCCGCGACGTACACGAAGCTCGCGGAAATGCAGCGCAGGCTCTACACCATCGTCAAGGCCATCGACCCTGCGGCGGCGGTGGTCTCGCCTTCGTACACGTCGGTGTTTAGCGGCGTTGCCGGCTGGCGACTTTTCCTTGCCGCGTCCGACGGCGCTGCCGCGACGGGCGCGCAATGGTTCGACATCGCCGCGTACCACTTCTACAACAACGACTTCTCCAACCGTGTGAGCGGGTTGGAGATGCTCTCCCGCAGTGTGCGGGGTGCAATGCAGGTTGCGGGAGTGAACAAGCCGATATGGGCGACAGAAACGGGGTTCATTGAGCCGCCGCTCACGTCCTACAGCGCTGCAGAGCGGTTGAGCTTGCTCCGGCTCTACGTCTATTGCCTCATTGTCCTCGGCATTGAGCGTGCCATTTTCTACGCCTACGATGATCCGGTCATCGGTTTCAACAGTGGTGTCTTGGGCGTTGATTCAGCGGCGCAGATGATCACCGCGTGGAACGAGATGATCGAGAGATTTGTCGGCCGACGCGTTGTTGGAGGAAGCATTGTTGTGAGCGGGCAGGGAAGAATTTCCGCCCGACTTGAGTTCCTCGACGGCGAGGTGCTCTCCGCGTCTTACTCGGGGATGCCGTGATCTACGCCACCCAGTCCGACATGGTCGCTGCCTTCGGAGAGCGCGAGGTGATCGCGCTTTCCGATCGCGAACTGGCGGGCACCATCGACGCTGCCGCGATCGCCTCGGCGCTCGTGGATGCTTCGGCCGAGATCGACGGCTACCTCGCCGGCCGCTACCCGCTGCCGCTGCCGACCGTGCCCGCGCCGCTCGTGCGTATCTGCTGCAACATCGCGCGCTACCACCTGTCCGGCGCGGACGTGACCGAGACCGATCCGACGCGCGTCCGGTACAAGGACGCCATCCGCGTCCTGGAGGCGATCCGCGACGGAAAGATGACCCTCGGGCTAGATGCCGCGAACACGCCGGTGCCCAGCGCGGGCGGCGTCACGTTCGTCGGCGGCACGCGCACGTTCAATCAATCGACGCTGAGCGACTACTGATGCTTGCCGAGATCGAGGACGCGATCCTGCTGCACCTCACCGGCGCGCTCACGCTCGCCACGGTGGGTTACAAGGTCGCGACGATCGCCAGCTACGGCGGCGAGTTCGATGAGGACATCGGCCAGGCCGTGCGCGCGATGCCCGCCGTCTGGGTCGCCTATGCCGGCAGCGGGAAACCCGCGCCGGTAGGCACCTCGGGTGAACGTTTCCGTACGCCGGCCATGTGGTCGGTGATGGTCGGGGCGCGCAACGTCCGCGGCGAGCGATTCACCCGTCAGGGCGTCAAGGTGGGAAATGCGATCGCCGAGGTCGGCACCTACCAGATGCTGGAGGACGTCCGTTCGGCGCTGCTGAGGCAGGACTTCGATCTCGCCATCGAACCCCTCACGCCGGGCGCCGTGCGCACGCTCTACAACACGCGGCTGAACAACCAGGCGCTGTCAGTGCTCTCGCTGGAGATGCACACGGCGTTCGTCATCGAGCTGCCGCGCGTGCCGGTGGACGCCAACGACCCGGACTGGCTGCGCCTGGGCGTCCAGTACCGCCTGAAGCCCGGCGACGACATTACCGACGCGTCCGACGTGGTCGAGCTGGAGGCCGCCGCATGAGCGCAGCGATCCAAACCATCGCCGTGCGTGCGGCACCGGGATTGCGCGTGCCCGTGGAGGGCAAGCCGCACGCGTACATCACCGACACCGAGACCGTCAGCGTCCCGGTGACCGCCTACAACCTGCGCCGCATCGCCGATGGCGATCTGGTGCGCGTCCAACCAGCGAAGCGCAAGGGGTAACGCATGGCCTCGCCCAACATCTCGTTCGCCTCGATCCCGGCCAGCATCCGCAAGCCGGGCAAGTACATCGAGTTCAACACCGCCCTGGCGGTGCGCACGCTGCCCGGCAACCGTCAACGCACCCTGATCGTCGGGCAGCGTTTGACGGCCGGCACCGTCGCCGCGGGCACGGTGGTCGACGTGTTCTCCGACGCCGAGGCCGCAGGGTTCTTCGGCCGCGGATCGATCGCTCACCTGATGGTGCGTGCCGCCCTCGCCGCGAACCCGTACCTGGCGCTGTCCGTCATCACGCTGGACGACAACGGCGCGGGCGTGGCCGCTACTGGCACCGTGACCATCACCGGTCCGGCGACCGCCGCCGGCGTCCTCACCGTGCAGGTGGGCAGCGAACTGGTGCAGATCGCCATCGCCGTCGGTGACTCCGCGAACAGCACCGCCGCGGCCCTCAACGCGCAGATCGCGAAGCAGCCGGATTTCCCGGTGTCGGCAAGCGTGTCCGGTGCGGTCGTAACGCTTACCGCCAAGCACAAGGGCACGCTCGGGAACACTGTGCGGATCGCCGCCTCCAGCACCGCCTCAGGCTTGGGCGCAGCAGCCGTCGCGATGTCGAGCGGCGCCACGGACCCGACGCTGGCCACCGCGCTCGCCGCCGTGTTCGCCTCTGGGCACGACATCGTGATCTCGGCCTACGCCGATGCCACGAGTCTGACGGCGCTGCGGACGCACCTGGACGCCGTCTCCGGTGCGCTGGAGCAGCGCGGCGCCATTGGCATTTACGGCCACGTGGGCACGCTGAGCCAGGCCACCTCGATCGCCGCGGGCGTCAACAGCGGCCGGATCTCCGGCGTGCTGGTGCCGGCGGCTGTCGATCTGCCGTACGAGGTCGCTGCCGCCTACGGGGCGGTCGTGGCAAGCGAGGAGGATCCCGCGCGGCCCCTCAACACGCTGGCGCTAACCGGCATCACTGCCTCGCCGCTCGCCAACCGCCTTTCCCGCACCGAGCAGGAGAGCGCGCTCTACAACGGCGTGACGCCCACCGAGGTGGGGCCGGGCGAGGTGGTCCAGATCGTCCGTGCTGTCACCACGTACACGCTCGACGCTCAATCGGTGCCTGACATCTCGCTGCTCGATCTCACGACCATCCGCACGCTGGACTACGTCCGCAAGAGCGTGCGCGAGCGGATCGCGCTGCGGTTCCCGAGAGAAAAGCTCTCCGCCCGCACCGCCGACAAGGTGCGCTCCGAGATCCTCGACGTGCTGGTGAAACTCGAGGAGCTGGAGATCGTCGAGGAGGTGGAGGCGAACAAGCCCGGCGTGATCGTCGAGCGCGACACGCAGGACCCGAACCGCCTCAACGCCCGCATCCCCACCGACGTCGTCAACGGCCTGCACGTGTTCGCCGGCCGCATCGACCTGTTGCTGTAACCCGACCAGGAGAGCCTCATGGCCCTGCAGGAATACCTCGGCGCGATCGTGATGGAGATCGACGGCCGCGAAGTGGAGGTGGAGAGCCTGGACGTGTCCCTGAAGACCGGCCGCAAGCTCGTCAAGACGATGAACCGCACCGGCCGCGCGAAGGGCTTCGCTAAGGGCACCGAGGAAATCTCGCTGCGCCTGACGGTGAGCATCCCCAAGACCGGCGAGCCCGCGTGGAAGGACATCCAGGGCGCGAAGATCACCGTCTACCCGATCGCCGCCACGGGCAACCGCACGAGCTATCTCGACTGCTTCACGATGGACGTCGGCGCGAAGTACGTGGTCGACGGCGAGGCGAAGCGGGATCTCACGATGATGGCGCTGCGTGAGGTGGCCGAATGAGCGTGACGGTCCAGGGCCGCCTGCCGTTCGGGGTGGTGAGCGACGGCGAGACCTACCGCGATTTCGAACTGCGCGCGGGCACGCTCCGCGACTCGGTCGAGGCCGTGGAGGCGTGCGGGCCCGACGCCTCCAACCTCGTGCTCCGCTACGCGGTGCTCGCCCGCCGCCTGACGTTCCTCGACGCGCCCATCACCGTCACGCACGAGGACCTGTTCCGACTGCTCGACCGCGACGTCGCCGCAATCCAGGCCGCCGAGGACGCCCTCGAAAAAAAGCTCGACGCGCTGAGCACGCCCTGAGGGGGGTGCGCGAGGCGCAGCTCGTCCTCGTGCGCATGGGCTTCAGCGCCGAGGCCGCCCTCGACATGACCGAGCACCAGGTGGAGGCGCTGCTGGACATCCACCTCGCCGCCCACAGCAAGGCAGGCGGCGTCGAAGTGACGCGCACCACCCACACCAACCGCCGCAAGCGCAAGTAGACGCCGATGAGCCGCTCTCTCGAAGTCGATCTCGTCCTCCGGCTGCGCGACCTCGCGGGCAACTCCCTCGACAAGTTCCACCGCGATCTCCAGACGCAGCTGAAGGCGACGAAGAAGGACGCCGACGCGGCCGCGGGCGCCACTGACGCCATCGGCCGCGGCGACGGTGTCGGCCGCCTCGCGTCCGCGCTCTCCCGCGTCCGCGACGCCGCCCACGGCGTGCGCGCCGCGATGGAGGGCATGCTCGATGTGGGCCGGCGTCTCGGCCAGATCACCGCCCCCATCGCGGCCGCCGGCTACGTCCTCTCGAAGCCGATGGGCGCGACGATGGACTACGGCATGCGCCTCGCGCAGATGGCGAACACCGCGTTCTCGGACCGCGACACCGCAGGCCGCATCGCAGGCAAGGCAGAGCTGGACGCCGCGATCGTTGCGGCCGTGCGCGCCGGCGGCGGCACGCGCGAGGGCGCTGCCACGGCGCTCGACACGCTCATCGCGAGCGGCGCCATGTCCGGCAAGGATGCAATGGCGCTGCTCCCCACGCTCGTGCGTGCCAGCAGTGCGAGTGGGGCCGACCCGAACCAGCTCGCCGCGATCGGCATCCGCGGCATGCAGACGTTCGGCCTCGGCCGCGACCAGGTGGGCCGGGTCCTCGACATGGCCATCACAGCCGGCCAGGCCGGCGGGTTCGAGCTGAAGGATATGGCGCGCTGGCTGCCGCAGCAGATGGCGGCGGCACGTCTGAGCGGCATGACCGGCATTGAGGGCATGGCGAAACTGCTCGCCGCCAACCAGGCATCGGCGATCACCGCAGGTACGAAGGACGAGGCCGGCAACAATCTCGTCAACCTGCTCGCGAAGATCAACAGCCAGGACACGGCCAAGGACGCCGACAAGCTCGGGATCAATCTCTCCGGCGCACTGGCTGATGCGCGTGGCAAGGGCTTCGACTCGCTCGACGCCTTCATCGGGATTGTCGACGGCGTGGTCGCGAAGGATCAGGACTTCCAGCGACTCCGGGCGCAGCTGAAGACGGCCACAGGCGCAGAGCGGGTGTCGATGCTCTCGTCGCAGGCGGACATCCTCGAAGGCTCGTCCATCGGCCGGATCGTCCAGGACCGCCAGGCGCTGATGGGCCTGATCGGCGTGATGGCGAATCGCGACTACATGGCCGACGTGCAGAGGAAGGCGCTCGCTGGCGGCGGGGCCACCGATCGCAACTTCGGCGTCATCGCGGCCGAGGCGGGCTTCCAGACGCAGCGCGCACGAGAGGAGGCCACCGTCGCCACGTACAACGCGTTCGACAAGCTCTCGCCCACGGTAGCGAAGGTGGCCGAGGGCATGGCCAAGTTCGCGAAGGAGTTCCCGATCCTGTCGAGCGCCATCGCCGCGAGCGTCGCGATCCTCACCGCACTCATCGCCGCCAGTGGTGCCGGCGGCATCGCGGCACTGCTGGGTGGCAAAGGCGCGGCCGGTGCGGCGGCCGGCGCGGCCGGCGGAGCGGCCGGCATGGCCGGCAAGGTCGCGAAGGGCGCGGGCGTCCTGGGTGCCGGCGTCGTGGGCTGGGAGCTGGGCTCGATGATCTACGGCTGGCTGGAATCCAAGGGCGTGACCGGTGCCTCGGTGTACGAGCTGTTCCACGGCACGAGCGCCGAGAAGCAGAAGGCGGTGCGCGTCGAGGTGGACGTGAAGAACGGCAACATCGCCGCGAGCGTCAATCAGGGCAACGAGCGCGATGCCCGCCGCCGCTGATCGCGCACGGCGGAATCCGTTCCGCCTTCGAGCGCCCCGCGCGCGCGCGTAACTTCGCCCCACCATGAGCTGGCGCGACAACCTCCTCGACTGTACTTTCCGCGGCATCGCGTTCGACGTGGTGCGCGTGGGCGACAGCGCCTCGCGTGCCGTCGCCGAGCACGCGTACCCATACCTCGACGGGGCGGACGTGGAGGACCTCGGCCGCGATGCGCGGCGCGTGCAGATCGAGGCGATTCTCTACGGCGACGACTACGACCTGCAGCTGCAGGAGCTGCTCGCCGCGCTCGACACGCCGGGCGCCGGCGAGCTGGTGCATCCGGTGTTCGGCACGATGCGCGTGCAGGTGCGCCGCTACGACATCCGGCACGACGCCGAGGCCACCGATCAATGCACGCTCTCCATCGAGTTTTCCGAGACGCGCGAGAGCGCGGCCGTGTTCTCCGCCCGGCCGGCGCTTCAGAAGGCGCAGGCGATCGGCCTGCAGGGCGACGCGGCGCGCGACGCCTCTGCCGCCGCGACCGGTGACGTAGTCGACAAGGCCCGTGCCGCCAACCCACTCTCGGTCTTCGCGCGGCTGCGCGGGCAGATGAACGATGCGATCACCGCGGCGCGGCGCGAGGTGCGCGGTGCGCTCACGAGCGGCCTCGATGCCGTCTCTGAGCCGCGGGCGTGGGCCAACGATCTCTCCGCCCTCTCCGACGACATCCTCGACACGCGCGACTGGCTTACCCGCAGCCTCACGAGCGACTACGACGCCGTCAAGAACGCCTTCGGCCGCGTGCGCTTGACGCTGGGCGCGCTGGGCGACATCGCGCGCCTGCTGCCCGGCGGCCGGCCGACCGAAGATCAGAGCACCGCGGCGGCGCAGGCGACCATCGCGGTGGTTACGGCCTCCGGGCTCGCGGGCGCCGCGCAGGCCGTGCTGACCAGCGAGGCCACGACACCATCGCTCACGCCGAGCCAGATCGAGGACATCGCGACCGACACGCGCAGCCAGATCGACGACGCGATCGAGCGCACGCGCGCAATCCACCCGCTCGACACCGCCGGCCCGATCATCGACGCCCTGCGCGCGCAGGCGCTCGCAGTCCAGGACGCGGCCGCGGCCATCATCGAAGCGCGCCCGCCGCTCATTACCCGCACGCTCGATGCGCCGGGCAATCTGCGCCTGATCGCGCACCGCTGGTACGGCGACCACACTCGCGCCCCCGAGCTGTGGCGCCTCAACCTCGGCCGCGGTCTGCGCCGCCCGAACGACCTCACCCGCGGAGACCGCCTGTATGGCTTCGCCGCGTGAGACCTCGCGTGAGACCGTGTCGCTCGCGATCGGCGGGCAGGCGCACACCGACTGGGAGAGCTACGACATCGATAGCGATCTCATGACGCCAGCCGACGCGTGGAACGTGACGCTGGGCGAGAGCACGCAGCGCCTGCCCGCCGAGGTCATCCCCGGTGCGCGCACCACCATCCGCGTGGGCGACGACGTGGTGATGGAGGGCCGCATCGACGAGATCACGCACCGCGTCGACCGCCGCAATCACACGCTCACGATCTCCGGGCGCGACGGTGCTGCCGCGCTGCTCGACTGCGCGGCGCCGATCCTCACGGTCCGCCGCGTGGATCTCCCCGAGATCGTGGCGAAGATCGTGCGCCCGCTGGGCGTCACGCGGATTCGCATCGACGCCGCCAGCACGGCCATCCGCGAGAAGATCACCATCGAGCCCGGTGACACCGCCTGGCAGGTGCTGGCCAACGCCTGCGAGGCCAATGGCCTGTGGCCGTGGTTCGCACCCGACGGCACGCTGATCGTGGGCGGGCCCGACACCTCGGGCGCGTTCCCGGTGGCAACACTCGCAATGCACCGCGACGGCACGGGCAACAACCTGCTCGACCTCACCGAGCGGCGCTCGATGCATCGCCGGTACTCGAACGTCACCGTGCTCGGCCAGGCACACGGCACCGAGTCGGAGGCCGCGAAGCCCGCGCTCTCCGGCAGCGCGACCGACACGGGCGTGCCGTATTTCCGACCGCGGATCGTCATCGACCACGACGCCGACACCGCCGCGCTGTGCACCGCCCGCGCCCGGAAGCTCATCGCCGACGCACGCCTGCAGTCGTACGACCTTACGGCCCGCGTCCGTGGCCACCGCATCTACGCACCGGGCACCGCGGCCGATGGCGCGCTGTGGACACCTGGGCAGCGCGTGCATGTCGTGAGCACGCCGCACGGCGTCGACGGGATGTACTTCCTCATGCGGCGCCGCTTCGCTGGCGGCCGCGATCAGGGGGCCGTCACGACGCTGGAGCTGAAGGAAGACGGCCTCTGGCAGATCGATGCCCACCCGCACAGCCGCCGGTACCGGCGCGGGCGCAATGCGATCGCCGGCAACGTGGAGAGCCCGTCGTGATCGCCGTGGAGATCGAGCGCCGCATCGACCGCGCCCTGGGCCGCGTGCGCCAGGCGTTCCGTGCCGTGCTCGCCGGCGTGGGCAGCAGTGCCCCCGTGCAGCTTGCCCAGGCCGCCGCGCTCGCCGGCGAGCAGCTCGACGCCGTGGAGCTGATGCAGCACTACGGGTTCACGTCCCGGCCGTTGGCGGGCACCGCCGCCGTGGTGCTCCCGATCGGCGGCAAGACCTCGCATGGCGTGGTGATCGCCACGGAGCACGGCAGCTATCGCCTGCGCAACCTCGCGGCGGGTGAGGTGGCGCTCTACACGGACGAGGGCGACAAGGTGGTGCTGAAGCGCGGTCGCGTCATCGAGATCACGACGCAGACGCTGCGCATCAACGCGTCGACGGCAGTCGAGATCACGACGCCCACGATGACCGTGACGGCCGCCACCGCTGTGAGCCTGACGACGCCGCTGGTGCAGGCATCCGCCGCCCTGAAAGCCGCAGGCCAGATCACCGACCTGTCGGCCTCGAACGTCAAGACGATGAGTGACATGCGCGCCGTCTACAACACGCACACCCACCACGAGAACAACGGAGCGGGCGACACCAACGGCCCGACGCAGACGATATGACGCACCTGGTCGCCCACCTCGCGGGGCTGTACCTCTGCATCGGCGGTGTCGTCGGGGGCTACACGCTCGGCTGCATCCATGAGTCCGAGGGTCGTGTGGACGCCGTCGCGCGGAAGCTCGCTCTACTCGCGTGGCTGCTCTGGCCGCTCGCACTTGTGTGGCACTGGCTGACGAACGAGAAATGAGTCCGTATCTCGCCCCCGCCATAGCGGACTACGTGCTCGCCTCCGGGCAGCCGAAGCGCGACCCCGCGGCGGGCCTCGCCACCGCGATCTACCTCCGCCTCATGGTGCCACTGGGCTCGTGGTGGGCCGACGTCGCGCTCGGCTCACGCCTGCACGAACTGGCCCGCGAGAAGGACCTCCCGCGCGTCGCGAAGCTGGCCCGGCAGTACGCCGAATCCGCGCTTGCGCCGATCCTCGAGGACGGCCGCGCGCGAGAGATCGACATCACGACCGAGCAGCCACGCATCGGTCGATTGCACCTGCGCGTCGAGGTGCTGGCCGCCGGCGGCGAGCGCCTGACGTTCACTCATCCCGTTCAGGTGCTCTGATGCCGTTCACCACGCCCGACTACGCGGTAGTCCGCGACGCAATCCTCCGCGACATCGCGAACCTCCGCCCCGAGGCGTACATCGGCGCGGACTCCGACTACGCCGTGCGCGCCGCTGCCGTCGGTGCCGCGATCGAGGGCCTGTATCAGCACCAGCAGTGGCTCGCGCGACAGATCCTCCCGGACACCGCCGAGGCGGAGTACTTGGATCGCTGGTCGAGCATCTTCGGCCTCACGCGACGCCCCGCGTCCGTGGCCTCCGGCACGATCACGTTCTCGGGTACCTCGGGCGCCGCGGTGCCCATCGGGACGGAGGCACGCACGCTCGCGGGCGTCGCGTACCTCACCACCGTCGCAGGCACGATCGGCGGGGGCGGCACGGTGAGCCTCGCCGCAGCAGCATCCGTCGCAGGCACAGGTGGCAACGCCGCAGCAACGACACCGCTCACGTTGTCCAGCGCGCCACCAGCGGTGTCGTCGGCCGCGACGATTGGCACGATGACAGGGGGCGCGGAGATCGAGACCGACGCGTCTCTACTCGATCGTCTGCTCGACCGGATCCAGTTGCCGCCCCAGGGCGGCGCCGCGCACGACTACATCGCATGGGCGCTGGAGGTCGCGGGCGTGGCCACGGCCTACTGCTATCCGTTGCGGCGTGGCGTCGGGACGGTCGACGTGGTGATCCTTGCCGCCGGCGGCAACGTGCCCTCGGGCGGCCTGATCTCGTCGACGCAAGCGAACATCGACGCGAAGCGCCCGGTGACGGCCGACTGCCTCGTCTCCGGTCCGACGCTGGTACCGGTGGCCGTGACCGCTTCGCTCACGCTGTCGGGCACGACGCTCGTCACCGCGACCGCCACGATCACGTCGCTCCTCGCGGCGTACTTCGGTGCTTTGAAGCCGGGCGGCACCGTGATCGCGACCCGAATCGGCGCACTGATCGCTGAGGTGCCGGGCGTCGTCGACTACGTGCTCACAGCGCCGAGCGGCAACGTGACCACGCTCGTCGACTCCACCCACATCGAGCTGGCCACGCTCGGCACGGTAACGCTCACCTGATGCACGCCGAGCTGCTCGCCCACCTGCTGCCACCCGTCGCGTACAACCCGCGCGGCGTCAACATCGGCCCGGAGTTGACGGCGGAGGGTCTCTCGCTCGATGCCGTGCAGGGCAGGGCCGAGTCGCTCATTGATGAGGCGGACGTACGCACAGCCGCGGACCTCCTCGCCGATTGGGAGCGCGTGGCGGGTCTGCCCGACACCTGCGTCTTCACGCCGACAGTGGAGCCGACACCAGGCCAGCGACGCGACGCCGTGGTCGGCAAGCTGACCTCCCAGGGCGGACAGCGAGCCGAGTACTTCATCCAGATCGCGCTGGCCGCCGGGTTCGTCGTGACGGTGACGGAGCCTCACCCACATACGGTCGACGATGACGTGGATCTGCCCGTCTACGACGCGCCTTGGCGCTTCGCCTGGTACATCAATGCGCCAGCCGTGACCGTGCGCGTGTTCGCCGTCGACGACACCGTCGACGATCCGCTCGCCATCTGGGGCAACGCCCCGCTCGAATGCGTGATCCGGCGCTACAAGCCGGCCCACACGCAAGTGCTGTTCGCCTACGCCTAAGAGGAGCCGATCATGGATCGCGCCTATTCCGCCGGAGCCATCGGCACCCCACCCACCGCACCCGTCAGCCCGTCGATCGGCTATCCCACGTCCGGCAATCCGGGGAGCGGCGTTGCTGCTACGCGGCCCGGACCGTACTGGTTCCACATGATCACGGAGGAGCTGCGCGCGCTGATCGTCGCCGCCGGACTCACGCCTGCGCAGGGCACGCTCAACCAGGTGCTTCTCTCGATCCAGGCGTTGATCTCTGCGGCGCCCGTCGTGCCCATCGGCACCCTGCTGTGGGTCCCTTCGACCGTCGCCCCGCCGGGCTATCTGAAGGCCAACGGCGCGCTCATCTCGCGCGCCACATACACCGCGCTCTGGACGCATGCGCAGACGACTGGGAACGTCACCGCCAACGACGGGGCCTGGAGCGTCGCCACACCCGGCAGCTTCAGCCCCGGTGATGGCTCGACGACGTTTCGACTGCCGGATCTGCGTGGTCTGTTCGTGCGCAGCTTCCACGATGGCTCGACGTCGTACGAGTCCGACCTGGGTCGGGCGCTCGGCAGCTACCAGGCGGACGACAACAAGAGCCACACCCACACAGAGTCCGGCTTCGTCGGTGGCGTGGGCTATGGCCAGGGCACGAGCCTGGCCGCCGGCTCACCAACGACTGGCGCCTCCGGCGGCGCCGAAGCCCGTCCGCGCAACGTTGCGCTCCTCGCTGTCATTCGGTACTGATCATGATCGCCTACAGCTTCGACCCCATTTCTGGCCGCTACGCCGGCCCCGTGACCTGCGATCCGTCGCCGCTGGAGGAGGGAGAGTTCCTGGTGCCCGCATTCTCGGTGTCGGACGAACCCCCATCCGCAGTGCCTGAGGGCCACGAGCTGCGGTGGAACGGTGCCACCTGGGAGTCCGTCGCTCTGCCGCCGCCACCGGAGCCGACACTGCCCACGTTGGAAGAGATTCGGGTGGCACTGACCGCCGCGGTGCAGTGGCACCTCGATAGCGTCGCGATGGCCTGGGGCTACGACGGAATCTGGTCTGCCGTCACCTACGCCGACGAGCCGGCGGTCCCGCAGTTCGCGGCGGAGGGCGCCGCGCTTCGCGCCTGGCGCTCCAACGTCTGGGCTGCGTGCTACGAGGTACTTGCGGAGGTTCAGGCAGAGACGCGGCCGGTGCCTACCGAGGAGGAACTGCTGGCGGACCTGCCCGCCGCACCGGCGCGGCCGGTGGTTTGACGAAGGGCGACCGGCACGTGTTGACGCACGCACCGGCCGCCGCAGCCCACGTTCCAACCGTGAGCATTGGCCAAGGCCCCTCGGCCACGCGCGTGGCGGTCGGGAGGCTATCACGACCCCACGACTGCTCACGGACGAACCATGAACGCCTCACCGATCATTCCCTGGCTGGGCGGCAAACGCCGCCTCGCCGACCGCCTGCTCCCGCTGTTCCCGCCCCACGACTGCTACGTCGAGCTGTTCTGTGGCGGCGGGGCGCTGTACTTCCTGCGCCATGTGCCAGCGCCCGTCGAGGTCCTGAACGACATCAACGGCGAGCTGGTGAACCTCTACCGCGTGGTGCAGCACCACCTCGAAGAGTTTGTCCGGCAGTTCAAGTGGGCGCTCTCGTCGCGGCAGGTGTTCAAGTGGCTGCAGGAGACGCCCACGGCGCCGCTCACCGACATCCAGCGCGCCGCCCGGTTCTTCTACCTCCAGCACCACGCCTTCGGCGGCCGGGTGGAAGGCCAGAGCTTCGGCACGGCCACCACGGGAAGCCCGGTCAATCTGCTCCGGATCGAGGAGAACTTGTCGGCCGCGCACCTGCGTTTGACGGGCACCACGGTCGAGAACCTGCCTTGGAGCGAGTGCGTCACCCGGTACGACCGGCCCCACACGTTCTTCTACGCCGATCCCCCTTACTGGGAGACGGAGGGCTACGGCGTCCCGTTTCCCTGGCGCGAGTATGAGCGCCTGGCTGAGACGATGCGAAGCGTGAAGGGCCGGATGATGCTGTCGATCAACGACCACCCCGAGATCCGCGCCGAGTTCGACGGCCTGCACGTGCTGGAGGTGGAGTTGAAGTACAGCGTCGGGAACAACAACGGCGCGCCAGGCGTTGCTCGGGAGCTGGTGATCTGCAACTTCGAGCCGGGTGCGGGCGGGCTGTTTTGACGGGTGCGCGGAAGGGCGGAGCGCGTCAAGTCCCAAACCGCGCGTCAATCAGTCCCAAACCGCGCGGCGTTTTACAGTGGCGATCCGCATCGCGGCACCTCAGGTTGCCGGAAGAGCCATGCACTTCGTTCGTCCCCGCCCGCTGTCGGGAAGCTTGACGATGCCGGCCGGCCTGGCCGCCTGTCGCCGGCTAACGCATTGAAGCCTTGCGCGAAATCTCATCGGGCACGGCCGTTGCGGTATAGGTGCGCAAGAGCCTCGGCTCTGTTGACTCGTCCGAACTTGGCGGTTGGGCACGGGAAAGGAAAAACGCCACGCGAAAGCGTGGCGTTTTTTTTTCGTCCGGCGGATTGCCCGGTGCCCCATCGAACGATCGGCACACGGGCTTCTTCCCGCGGAAAGCGCACGCCGATGCCGATCCGGTCGCCCACTCCCGATGGGGCCATGACCCTATTCCATTGGCTTGAAGTACCTTGACCAAAGTCAAGTTGCTGCCTAGATTTTGCTAACGACGAATGGCCACGATCGTCGCGGGGCTCCCGATACCGTAACCCGCATCCGCCTTCGTTGTGTGTCGCCCCACGCTCGATGTGCCGACCCAGGGAGGCCATGCGAATGCAGGCTCCAGCCGCTTGCGCCGATGCCGCGCTGATCCACTCTCACTCTGTTGGTCCCCGAGAGGTCCCCGAGACCGTCGCCGATCTCGTCGACTTGCAACGGACGCCTCCGGGTGTTCCGACCGGGGGGCGGTCGAGTCCGGCGAGAGCCATCCGATGCGCTCGGAACTGCGCCGCGCGCGCCCCCTGCGATAGCGCTGGAGCGGGCCTGCGATGACACGATTGCGCGCACGTCTGCTGCACAGTCGATCGCCCGAACTACCCGATGGCGCGGTTTCTCCCGCCGACTGGGTTTGGTTGATGGATGCCATCCACCAGTTGCACCAACGCCCGTTCGAAGCTGCGTCGGCGCTTCGCGCGAGTCCGCCGCCGTTCCCTTGTCGATTGTTGCCCGATTCATGCGAATCCCTGGGCCTGACACTGCGCCTGGTTGCGCTGCGGGGCAAAGGGTTTGCAGGGCTGACGTTTCCGGTGATCGCCTTCCTGAAGCCGGCGCTCGGCGGCGAGGAGATCCGCGCGCATCGCCCGGACGGCGGCATGGCGACCCGCGCGGCTGCCCCCCAGACGACGGCCTCGGTCGATCACATCCCGGAAGCTCGCGCAGGGTCGACCGATGCAGGCGTGGCCCACGGGAGCCCTGCGGTATGTCCGGTCCTCATTCTTCGCGGAGACGCAGATCGGGTCCTGTACTTCCGACCCGGCGGCTCCACGCCCGAGATGTCGCCGGCATCCGATCTCCTCGATCTTCTCGAGCCGGCCGGGTTCCTGGTGCGAACGCAGCAGGCCGCGAGCGACCTCCCCGGAGATTTCGAGGTGGCGCCCCGCCCGTTCGGCTACCGCTGGTTCGTTCCCGAGATCGCGCGGTATCGACGACTCTGGCTCGAAGTCCTCGTGGCCTCGCTCATGATCCAACTGGCGGGCCTCGCGGTTCCCCTCATCACGCAACTCGTGCTCGACAAGGTGGTGACCCATCGCTCGAACGCCACGCTGATGGCCGCGGGCGTCGCGCTCGTCCTCTTTGCCGTCTTCTCGGTGACCATGTCCTGGGCTCGCCAGTCTCTGGTGACCCATACGGGGACGCGCATCGACGCCGTCCTCGGGGCCCAGGTGTTCACTCGGCTCCTGCGACTGCCGCTGGCATGGTTCGAGAGTCGGACCACCGGTACGGTCGCGGCGCGCCTTCAAGGCGTCGAGACCATCCGCGAGTTCCTGTGCGGCGCCGCCGTGACGCTGCTGCTGGATCTCCCGTTCGTGCTCATCTTTCTCGCGGTGATGTTCTTCTACTCGTGGCAGCTGTCGCTGCTGGCCTCGGGGGTGCTGATCACCATCGCGGTCTCGAGCCTCGTCGTCGCCCCGTCACTGCGTCAGCGAGCGGACCGCCATTTTCTGGCTGCCGCGCAGACGCAGGCCGTGGTCACCGAGCACGTGGCCGGCGTTGCGACGATCAAGGCGCTGCAAGCGGAAGCGCGCGTCGTGCGCCGGTTCGAGGACGCCTTCGCATCGAGCCTTCGGACCGGCTTCGAGACGCGCCAGCTGTCGAACACGTTCGGCGCGGCAGTTTCCGTTCTCGAGCACACGATGACGATCGGGGTGCTGGTCGTCGGTGCCACGTTCGTGATGGAGCGCCCGGGCTTCACGGTCGGGATGCTGGTGGCGTTCCAGATGTTCGCCAGCCGTCTTTCGCAACCCGTGATGCGGCTCGCGGGCCTGTGGCAGGAGGCCCAGCAGGCAGCCGTGGCGGTCCGCCGCCTCCGGGATCTCATGGACTGTCCCACCGAACCCTACAGTCGCGAGGTCCGGAGGGACCGCGCCACCACAGCGCGCGTCGTGGTGAGGGATCTCGGCTTCCGGTATGGGGCTCATCGCCCATGGTTGTTCCAGCGCCTGTCCTTCAGCCTGGCTCCAGGAGACCTCGTCGTCGTCACCGGGCCGTCCGGCTGCGGCAAGAGCACGCTCGCTGGCCTGCTCCTCGGATTTCGGCGGGCCGAGGAGGGCGCCATCCTCATCGACGGCAAGGACGCCCGGGTGCTCTCTGCAAACGAACTCCGGGCCTGCTTCGGCATGGTCCCTCAGGACCCCGTGCTCTTCTCCGGCTCGGTGCTCGACAACCTGATCCACGCGGATCCGGGCGCAACCTTCGACGACGTGGTCGAGGCATGCCGTGCCGCCGAGATACACGAGTTCGTCGAGGCACTGCCGGAGGGATACCGATCCCGCATCGGCGAGCGCGGCACCGGCCTGTCGGGCGGGCAGAAGCAGCGCCTTGCCATCGCGCAGGCCTTGCTCAAGCGTGCCCCGGTCCTGGTGTTCGACGAAGCGACCAGTGCGCTCGATGCCGAAACCGCCGCGCAGCTTGCGAAAACGATCAACCGACTGAGGCCGCATGTGGCGGTCCTGTTCATCGCGCACCAGGTGCCGCCCGGACTCGAGGTGACGAGCACGATCCGGCTCGATCGCGTCGGAGGCGCGCCGTGAGCGATCGGTCGCGTACCCGGCAGATCCTGGATCGTGCGGTCGTCGGCGTCTCCAGGTCTCTCAGGCTCGCCACTCCGGGTCTTCACCCCTTTGTGAAGGAGCGAACCATGGTTGGAAAACCGAACTATCCGAAGCCGTCCACCGCGCCGAGTATCCGACGCGGTGTCTGGAAGGTGCCGAAGCTCGCGAAGGCTGCGGCGATCGTGCTGGTCACGACCGCGCTCGCCGGCTGCGTCGACCCGAAGCGTCGGCAGGAAGACCTGAACCCGGGATTCAATCCGAACTACTACGGCGCAGTGGTCCCCAGACCGGACAAGCCGCCCCACAAGTGGACCAAGTTCGTGGCGGTTGCCGGGCAGCCCGAGCCGGTTCCCGCGGAGTGGGTGTCGACGCCCGAAGGGCAGTACGCGCACAGCATCGTTCTGCCGGACCCGCTTCCCAAGGACAGTGGCTACAAGTGGACGATGAGTGCCACCGACTACTTCCTGCATCTTTGTGAGAAGGAGGCGGGGGAGTTCGTTTATCGCAGGGCGATCGGCGTTCGCGGGTTTCTTTTCGCGCGTCCTCCAATTGTGCCGGACGATCGAACGGTGGCAGAGCGCTATCGGCTGGAGGCACCAATGTTCGAGGCGCAGTACCAGAACCTCGGATACACGGCCAGTGAACGTGGACGAGAGTTTGTGGCGCCTCCCTTCAGGACTTTCGAGTACATGGAGGAACCTGTGACGGAACAATCGCAACCCGCTGTTGTTCGGGTGAGCGATTACATAGACAGGCCCCCGACCTTGATCGGATTGGAAATGCTGGCGGAGCCTTTGAGTCAGTACTTGGTGACTTGGCGCGGAATCCGGCGGAAGCGAGACCGAGAACACGGGATTGCTGGGTCCGAACTCATCGTGGTATCCCGGGAAACCAGTGAAGTCCTTGGGTTTCTCCGTGAGTTCGGAATATCTGGTCGGCGAGGGGCGCTGAACTGGATGAATGCTGCCCGATGTCCGGAACTGGCGGCCAAATCTCCTCGCCCGGATATCGAGCAATCGTTTCGGTTCCTCAGTTCGGTTCTCGTGCCGGTCGTGGCCCCCCAGAAGGGAAGGAGGTTCAATGAACGCCCTTGAGAAAACGTATCGGTTCCTGCTGCAGCAGGTGGTGGCCGAGTCCTATCTTGAAGGTTTGACGGGCCTCGAAAGAAGCGCGATCGGAACCGCACTGCGTCGTGGCAACAATCGACAAGAGTTCGTTGTGGACTTGAATGCCAATTTGAGTGGCAAGACTCGCTTGGCAACAGATCAGGCCAACGAGCTCTTGTTGGGCTTAAGGATTCTCGACCAATGGTCCGACGACCCGCGCCGCCACCGCAACGTCGAAGTCGGCGACCACGCATATCGGGCGATCGACGGTCAGCAGATTCTCGCGAACTCAGGCTTCTCCGCGACGCTGATGCAGGACATCGATCCTTCGTCTCCGGACTTCGGTAGCGTGACGCTGTCGTTTCGCAGCACGGAGTTCGCCAAGCCTGAGTTGGGCGGCGACCGTTGGCGCGATGGATATGGTGCAGACAGGCAACTCGGCAGCTATGGTCTGGCGTTCGCGCAGATCGATGCGATGGAACGCTACTACGCGTGGCTGAAGACTCAGCCGGGTCTTTTGGGCAATGGCAAGCTTTACGTGACTGGATATTCCCTGGGAGGCCACCTCGCCATCACGCTCGCAGAGATGTTTCCCGACGAGGTCGAGCACGTCTACGTCTTCAACTCACCGGGGCGCGGCACACTCGGAACTGCGGAAAACATTCAGCAGGTTCTCTCCTACTATCGAGCGGTGCTTGCGGATCCGTCGCACGCGGATAAGCTGCCCAAGGACCTGACCACTTCCGAGCTCTACCGGCTTGCGACAACCGAAAGAGGCCACCCGCTTCAGCAGGTCTCCGTGTACAACGATGTCAGGGGGCAGTGGGCGGCGCTGGCCACGAGCATCCAGTTCCAGATGGTGGGTGCGAGTCGGGCGAGTGGTGGAGGGGCGGGCGGGACCATCGCGCCTGAAGTGGCCGCCAAAGTGACGTCGGTCTTCGGTCACGCGGACACGAACGACATCGAACTGGTCGCGAACCTCGGCATCCACGTACCGGGTTCCCCGATCTTCATCGAGGATCAGCCGGACATCCAGGGACTGGGTGGTGTGATTTGGGGTGCGCCGCAGTGGTACGACACGAATGGTGACTTCGGGACGACGCACAGCATCACGCTGATCGGGGATTCCCTGGCGGTGATGAGAGCGCTCGGAAAGCTGGATCTCCCGGCGCGCCGAACTCGCTCGGACCATCACCTCTGGCTACGGCCGATCTTCTCGGCGGCGTCCAACGAGGAAGGGCGTGGTTTCATATTCACGCAGGGCCATGCCGAGTTCGACTCGCTGGAGAACGTCGTGGCGGGTCTTGGCCGTCTGCTCAACGTCGCCATGGCGCCCATGAATCCTGGCTCCCGGGGCGGCGATTTCGGCGACATCGTTTCGCGCGATGCCCTCCACGCGAATCTCGGGAGGATCGACCGCGCGATCGCCGCGCTCGGATCCGACCGGGTTTTCGAGCTCCGCATCCTGAACGGCCGCGGTGCCGGCGCCCTTCTGGACGCGGCCAAAGCGACCAATGAGCTCGCCGAAGGCGTTCGCTATGCATTGCTGCATGGTCAAACGTTCGTCGTGGCCGGCTTTCCGTATGGCATGCACAACACCCAGGGGGAACTGGATCCCCACGATCCCGCGACGCGTTCGGGTGATCTCACCGAGGAGTGGTTGGCGGATCGGAGCTTCTTCCTGAGTTCGAAGATGACTGCCAACGTCCTCAACAAGCGCCTCATCACCAACACGGTCGACGAGCGCAACTGGCTGATGATCGATGTACCGACCAACTACTCGATCGAGGTACGTCGGACGGTCATGGGCACCGGACCCGATCCGAAGCTCGTCCCTGACATGGCGGATCCGAGGCGCATGGTGTTCGGGAGAGAGGGATCGGACTATCTCGCCGGCAGATCGAAGGACGACCGGATCTACGGCGGGCGCGGTACGGACGTGATCCTGGGTGGTGGGGGTAACGATCATCTGGAGGGCGGCGAAGGCTTGGATGTCTACCGCTACGGCACATTCAGGACGGCCCTGGTCTTTTCGGGAACCGACGGAAACGACGCCATCCGGGACACGGATGGGCGTGGCGTGCTTCGGTACGTCTTCGACGGCAAGCGTCCTGTCGCCTCGGTGATCCACGATGCGTCGGTCAGGCTCTCCGCAACGAAGTGGACAAGCACCGATGGCCGCTTCCAGTACGAGAAAGTCGGCGGCGATCTGAAGGTCACGATCGTCGGCGACGTCGAAGGCGGCTTCACCTTGCAGAACTACCGCGATGGCGACTTCGGCATCCGTCTCGCAGCAGAGCGGTCCGTTCCTGATTTCGAGCTGACCGTTCTCGGTGACCGCCTTCCCCAGGACTTCGATCCCGAAACCCCTGGAATTCAATCGCGTACCGGATCGGATGGGCGCCTGCTGTACGGCGATCTGCCCGGTGAGCCGGTGGACGATTTTCTTCGTGGTCGCGATCCGGAGAAAACCGGCTTCCCGATCGTCTACACGGTGCCTTCGCCCGATTCCCCCGGAGAGCGCATCGAAGGCCGCGAAGGCAATGACGTGCTCTATGGGGATCCCTGGGACGCTCACATGCATGGTTCCTGGATGCCCAATACGTTTCCGGGTGACGAAGAAGCCTATGCGCGGGAGGCCTTCGCGAACCGGGATTGGATCCTCGGTGGGCCAGGGCGCGATTCGATCCTGGCGGGAGGAGGGCACGATCTCGTGGAGGGTGGCGCCGATGGCATCGAAGGCGGTGTGGTCGGTGGTGACTACATCGATGGCGGTCCGGGAGACGATGTCCTGTTCGGCGATTCGCGGCTCGACCTCGCCGAGGCCATCCGGGCTGGGGAGTCCGCACCTCCCAGCGGGTTGCGTGGTGATGCCATGCTGGGCGGTGCCGGCGCGGACTGGGTGATCGGGTCGTCCGGAAACGACGTGCTCTCCGGCGGCGGCGGGGACGACCTCGTGATCGGCGGTGCCGGCGATGACGACATCGTGGGCGATTCCGGACACTTTCCGGGTCGGTTCGACTGGTCGGTGCTGCGCAATCCGAGTCCCCATGCGCAGGTGGCGCTGACATTCGTCCACTTCGTCTCCCGCGATGCATCGCCTTCCGGGCGGGACACCATCTACGGGGGGGGTGGCAACGATTGGGTGTTCAGCGAGGACGGCGACGACCTGGTGGACGGCGGGTCGGGCGATGATGTCCTGCGTGGTGGTGGTGGTTCGGACGTTCTTCTGGGCGGTACCGGCAACGACGCGCTCCACGGCGATGGGGACAGCGACCCCGCCCCGGATGGGGCCGACTATCTCGATGGCGGAGATGGCAACGATGCTCTCCATGGCGGCGCCGGGGATGACGTCTTGGTCGGTGGACCCGGCAACGACACCATGGCCGGCGGTCCCGGGCGGGACTTCTACATCTTCGAACGGGGCGATGGCATCGACGTCATCGACGACACCCCGGTATCCGGTGGCGCCGCCGAAGGCAGCGTGATCATCCTCGGCGCCGGGGCGACCCGCGAGAACGTGAAGTTCCGCGTCGGGAGTCTGGCAATCGACTACAGCGCTGCCCCGGATCTCGACGGGGAGACCTCGTCCTCCCGCCGGGACGTGATCCACATCCTCGGTTTCAATGCGGCCAACCCCTTTGCGACCCCCGTGCTCGAGGAGTTGCGATTTGCCGACGGCGACGTCATGCGCTTCGAGGACGTCCTGGCGCAGGGCTTCGACATCGACGGTACCGACGGGGACGACTGGGCGGGTTCCTTTTCGTCACCCGCTCTCCAAGGCACTGCTGTCACCGACCGGATCCGTGGGTTCGGCGGTCGTGACTATCTCTTCGGGCTCGGAGGCGATGATTTCCTGGACGGTGGCGATGCAGCCGATTTCCTCAATGGCGGCGATGGCAACGATCTGCTGCTGGGCGGGGCCGGCGGCGATCAGCTCGGCGGCCACGAGGGGGAGGATCGCCTCGAAGGCGGAGACGGCAACGACACGCTGGACGGGGGCGACGGCAAAGACATCCTGACCGGTGGTCCCGGCAACGACATCCTGCGGGGCGGTGCCGGGGACGACGTCTACGAGCTGGGATTCGGGTCCGGTGCCGACGTCCTTCATGATCACGAGGGCCGCAGTCAGGTGCGGTTCTCGGCCGGCGTCGTCCAGAGCGATCTGCGGGTCAGCCGCGTGCCATCGGAGGTGGGCGGAATTCACTGGCGCTTACAGTACGGCCTGGACGGTGACGAGGTCATCATCCGTACCGACGGATCGCGAGGCCAACCGCCATCCGAGCAACAGCCGTTGGACCTCGTCATGGAGTTCGCCGACGGGACTGCCATCGAACTCTACGAACTGCTCGGGGAGCTGACCACGGAGCCCCTGCATCTGATCAATGCGTCCGAACCGGGCGTGGTGTCGGTAGGTGGCAGGGGCGCGGACCAGATCTGGGGTGGGCCCGGTGCCGACACCCTCAGAGGCCATGGCGGCAACGATTCCCTGGGCGGCGGCGGAGGCGCAGACCGCCTGTTCGGCGGCGATGGCGATGATGTCCTCGTCGGTGGTCGCGGTGACGACTACCTCGATGGTGGTGCCGGTTCGGATGTCTTCCGGATGACCGCGGGAATGGGTTTCGACGTGGTGGCGCCCGCGGACGGCGCCGCGGATGTCCTGGAGTTCGGCCCCGAGTTCCGGTGGGACGAAACACGGGCCTGGCGGCGCGGGGAGGACCTCGTGGTGCGGCACGAGGCAACGCGGGAGGGCGTGCTCATCCGTGGTTACTTCGATGCGGCCGGATCCGTGGCGCAGCCGGGATGGCGGGCCCGCGATGGGAATACCGAGCGCCCACTGTCGGACATGCTGGAAGGTTGGAAGCCGGATCCGGTCCCGGACACACCCGCTGCCTGGGAGGCTTTCTATCGGAAGAGTGTGCATGCCTTCGTCGATCGAACGGTCCGTGCCTTCGGCTATGTGCGGGACGGGGACGTCTATACCCTCACCGACACGGTGATATCGGGCGGGGAGGAATCGAATCGCACGATCGATTCGTGGAAGGCATCGGTGGCCATGCGTTCGGTCCACCTCGTGTCCGACGGAGTCTCGTTGGAGGCCGGCGTCGGCACCAACGTGGTGAACTCGTCAAGAACGACGGCAACGGTGCCACGGGTCGTGGAGATACATCCGCGCCGCGTGCGCTTTCCCCTGGGCGGGAGCACCGAGATCGGCGCGGTGCCCATGGCCATTCCACGGGCGACTTCGCAGTCCTACGTGGGTTCTGACGGACGTAGCCACAAGGTGTCGGGTTCCGTGACCGGAGGATCCCCGTACGTTTTCACGAACCCTGTGACCGGGGCGGCCTTCTACTATCCGCGCAGCGTCACGATCGTTCCGGACGGGCCCCACAGCTCTGCACCGTACTTCGTTACATACACAGACACTTATGTGGAGCGGCTGCGTTCGGTCACGGTGAACTTGCACCACCTCCAGGGGACGGCGGCGGACGAGCAGTTCCATGTCGATATCGGGCCCAACACTCTGTATCGCTCCGACCAGGGGCCATGGTTCTTCTCGGCTGTCGATGCGGGTGCGGGGGATGATCTTCTGGGAGGTGAGCTCTACTGGACATCCTTCATGCTGCGACAGTGGACCGAGGGGTCCATCTACGCTCGCGCTGCTGACTTTCATCGATACAACGAGAGCCATCTTCCCGGGTTGTATCTCTACGGAAACGATGGCGCCGATCTGCTGGCCGCGAGCGGTGGAGACGACATACTCATCGGTGGCAGCGGGGATGATGAACTCATCGGTTCCCTGGGCAACGACACCTATGTCCTCGCGTCGGACGGCAGCCGCGACACCCTCTACGAGGGGGGCACTGGCCTTCCCGGTGCGGTGCCCGAGGATGTGGTCGTGTTTCCGGTGGGCGTGGCTCTCTCCGACCTAACGTTCGCCTGGGATACGCGTCGCTACGCTCCGCTTCGGATCTGGATTGATCGTTACTTCGTCGAATCCCGGCATGCGGTGCTTCAGGTTTCGTGGGGATCCGGCATTGCGGGGCCCGACGGCATCGGTGGCAGCGTCGATATCGTGATACCCCATGCCGATGCGAATGCCGCACTCGGCATCGACCTCTTCAGGTTCGCCGACGGAACGGAAGTCGCTTTCGAAGACGTCCTCCGCCTACTGCCACCGCCTGCGCTGGACCCTTCGGCGGATGACGAGACGATCTTGGGCGGGGACGGCGACGAACAGATTGCCGGCAAGGGTGGGGACGACATCCTCGATGGCGGCCCCGGCAACGACCTCCTGGTGGGCGGCGCCGGTCGGGATCTCCTCATCGGCGGGCACGGGCACGACCAACTCTACGGCGGCGACTACGTCTATAGCGCGTTGGGCGAAGGCGGTGGATGGGTGGGAACCCTGTGGGATGGCGGCAACGTGTTCCGCGGCGGGCCCGGGAGTGACCTCATCTACGGGGGCGGCGGGTCCGATGTTTTCGAGGTGAATCGCGGGGACGGGATGGACCGCATCATCGACCTCCGCCACGAACGCGTGTACGGCGGCGCGCTCCATTTCGCCGGCGGTGATGTACGGAACATCTATGTGCCGTCGGCGGCACTGAAGTACGACGTCTATGCGCTGGAGGACGATCATCGCACTCAGCTCGTGAACGGCCGCGACGTTCTTCGCTTCGGACCAGGCATTCGTCCCGAGCACATCGCCGTCAGGACGGACTTCTTCGATCTCACGGTGCACTACGACGGTCCGACCATCGGGGTGGTGTTCCACGGGTGGTTCTATTCGGGTGAGAACCAGCTGGCCAGCGTCGTGTTCGACGACGGCACCATCTGGTCGCAGCGGGATCTCCTCGATCGCATCGATGCGCCCTTTCACCCGGATCAGACCAACACCGCCCCGGTGGCCGGACCGGCGCCCGCGCCGATCGTCGTACATGCCGGCCAGGAGCTTCGCTGGACCGTCCCCGACGATCTCATTCGCGAGGTCGATGCCAACGATGCGCTCTGGTTCGAGCTGCGCTCTGAGTACGATGCGCCACCACCCGACTGGGTGCGGCATGTGTCGAGGTCGCATCAGTCGGGACATGTCTACGAGGTCGTCTTGAAGCCCGACGCGGGGCACGTCGGTACCCACCAGGTGTTCCTCGTGGGCACCGATCTCAGGGACGCTATTGCGCGGGTACCGATCACCCTGGATGTCAGGCCGGCCAACCGTGCGCCGCGAATCGAGCGCGCGCTCGTCGACGTCGCGACAGGTCCGCTTTCCCCGCCGACGCGTACGCTCGATCTCGGCGCCTTCGTCGATGACGACGGCGATGCACTGGCGTTCGAACTGTTCACCCCCGAAGGCGGCCCGCCACCGGCCTGGATCCGGATCGACGCGGAGACCGGGCATCTTCGCCTTGCGTCGAATGGCGCGGATGCGGGTCGCCATGCCTTCGATCTCCGTGCCACCGATCCATACGGCGCTTCCGTGACGTCCCGGTTCTCGGTCCTCGTCGGTGCCGAAATGCGCGGTGGCGCTGGAGTCGATACGCTCATCGGTACGGACGGCGACGACATCCTCAGCGGTGGCGGCGGAAACGATCACCTTTCCGGTGGCGGCGGCGACGACCGCTATCGCTATTCGCCGTTCGACGGCGTCGATGTCATCTCCGACAGCAGCGGGTATGACGGACTCCTTCTGCCTGTGACGGTACTGCCGTCGAGGCTCGCGGCTCGCGCGAAGCCGCTCGCCGAGGGCGCCGTCCTCGAGGTGCGGCTCGTCGATGCATCGGGTACCGAGATCGCTAATCAGGGCGTCGATGTCCCGCTGTCGGCAATGCCACCCGAGACCGGCGCATTCGCGGTGCCACTGGAGTACCTGCAGTTCGGCGGTGGCGCGCCGGTGCCCATCGATAGGTTCATCGTCCGGGCGCTAACCGTCGCCCTCTCCGACGGTGTCGCTACCTATGCGGGCACCCTCGACGACGAGACCATCATCGCCGCGTCGACCACGGAGTCCATCGCCGGTCATGGCGGGCACGATGTCATCCGGGGTGCCGACCGATCCCTCACCGCGTCGGGCGGGCCGGGGAGGGACTACGTCGGCGGGAGTACCCGAGCAGATCGACTCACCGGCGATGCCGGGGACGATGTTCTCTCCGGACGCGGCGGCGACGACTCCATCGACGGCGGTTTCGGAGCGGACATGCTGCTGGGCGGCGCCGGTGCCGACGTGCTGGCGGGCGGCACCGGGATGGACTTCCTGGCGGGCGGTCCGGGTGACGACACGATCGCCGGGTTCGATGCGGGCGACATCGTCGCCTTCAACCGCGGCGATGGCGCCGACCGGCTGTCGAGCAGCGGTGGGGCGCTGGGTACCGTCTCGCTGGGTGGCGGGATCCTCCTTCGCGACATCGGCCTGTCGCGAGCGGGCAACGATCTCGTCCTGCACACCGGCGATCAGGATCGCCTCACGTTCGTGGACTGGTACCGGGCATCGGCGGCGCGCCCGGCGGCGCGGCTGCAGATTCTCCGGCCGGAGGGGGCGCCTGCGGGAATCGCCTCCCCCGTCGAGGATTCCCGTGCCGAATGGTTCGATCTTCGCGCGGCTGTCGGCGCGTTCGACCGCGCGCTTGCGCAGACGCCGACCCTCGACCGATGGTCGCTTGCAGACGCGGCTGCAGCGTTTCATCAAGGCGGCAGTGACGAACGGGCCTACGGCGGTGAACTCGCCTGGTGGTTCGGCGGGCTGGGCGCGCCCGACGGCGCCTTGTCGCTTGCGCAAGCCCGTGGCGCTCTCGAACCGCAGGGTTTCATCGCGCCCCGCCCCCTGAAGCCGCTGGTGGGTGAAGGCCCATGGGTTCAGGCCTGACCCTCGTCGATTGCGTGGACGCATGTCGGTTTCCGACCGGAGGTTGCTCTTGAAGACAACGGCCGCGGGACACCTGCGAGCGGAGGCGCTCGATTTCGCACCGTCGCTGTTGCGGGTGGAGTGGACCCCGCCGTCACCGCTGCCGCAGATCGTGGGTCGACTTGCCGCGGGGTTCGTGGTCGTGTTGTTGGGCTGGGCTGCCGTTGCGCGCATCGATGTCGTTGCCGTGGCTCCCGGGCGCGTCGTGTCCTCCGCATTCGTGCAGATCCTGCAGCCCGCGGAGGGCGGTGTCGTGCGGGAGCTTCTGGTGCGGGAAGGTGATCTCGTGCGCGAAGGTCAGGTACTTGCGCGCCTCGACGCGCGGATCTCCGACACCGATGCTGACCAGATCCGCCATCGACTCGCAGAGCGTCGACTCGATGTGCGACGTCTCGACGCCGAGATCCGCGGGGATCGCCAGCTCATCGTCGAAGGAGAGCAGCCGGCCCTCACAGCGCAGGCGATCGCCCGTTTCGAGTCCCGTCGCGCCGCGGTCGCGGAGGAGCTTCGGGCGGAGCGGGCTGCCGTCGCGCGCGCCGATGGAGACCTCGCTGCGGCCAGAGCCCAACTGGCGCGCGTGGCAGGAACCACCCCCCTGTTGCGCGAGCAGGCGGAGGCCTGGGCGCAACTGGTGCAGGAAGGGTTTGCCGGTCGCCTTCAGGCGCAGGAGCGAAAGCGACTACTGCTGGAAAGCGAGGGCGAGTCCGTCGCCCTGAAAGCCGCGGTCGGTTCTGCGGAGGCAGTGCTTTCCCAGGCCCGGGCGCGCCTGGCGCAACGCGAGGCGGACCATCGGCAACAACTGCTGCGCGAGCGAAGTGAAGCCCTTGCCGAGGCCGAGCGCCTCGATGCCGAGCATCGCAAGCTCGCAGTCCGCCGAGCGTCTCTCGATCTGTTGGCGCCCCGTGCCGGCATCGTGAAGGATCTCGCGACCCATACGCTGGGCGCGGTCGTGCAGCCGGGGACGATGCTGATGTCCGTCGTGCCGACCGACGCACCGCTCGAAGCGGAGGTGCGCGTCGAGGACTTCGACGCCGGGCGCGTCCGCGTAGGGCAACCCGTGCGGCTCAAGTTGGCAGCCTACGGATTCCAGCATCACGGCACGCTGGGCGGGACGATCCGCCATGTCGGACCGGATGCATCGGCCGGCAGTGACGCCTCCGCCGATGCTGCGCGCGGCGCGACACCGGGTGGCTACCGCGCGTTCGTGGCGCTCGACAGCGACGCCCTGGAGCACGCCGGCGAGCGCCTACCGGTGATCTCCGGGATGCTCGTGTCTGCCGAGGTGCATCTCGGGACGCGCACGGTCTTGGAGACGCTCATAGCCCCCGTCGCGAAGACGTGGCGCGAGGCGGGTCGGGAGCCCTGATCGGCGGGCGGACCGCCAAGAGCCAGGCCCGCCAGCTGCTGCGCTGGCGGGGCGGAAGCCGCGCCTTGGCGCGCGCACTGAGGCGCCAGGTGTGTGCCTGGCAATCCGTGGATGCGAGGAAGCGCATCGATGGGAAATGGCACTTTCGCAGGCACGACCCGCTGCTGCAGGAGCGCGAGGAACTATCCGTGGTGATCTGCTTGTTGGAGGGGGGGGCATGCCCCGGTAGGAGGGACCCATGGCCTTGTAGGAGCGGCCCATGGCCGCGACAGCGTTGGATGCCAGGAATCGCCTCACCCGGAACAATCGCTCTCGCGGGCATGGCCCGCTCCTACAAAGCCATCGCCCGTTCCCAAGGTCGGTGGCGCATCCACCACCGCTGTAGGAGGGGCCCATGGCCTGGTAGGAGCAGCCCATGGCCTTAAAGGAGCGGCCCATGGCCGCGAAAGCGTTGGATGCCAGGAATCGCCTCACCCGGAACAATCGCTCTCGCGGGCATGGCCCGCTCCTACAAAGGCATCGCCCGTTCCCAAGGTCGGCGGCGCATCCACCACCGCCGTAGGAAGGGCCCATGGCCTTGTAAGAGCGGCCCATGGCCCTGTAGGAGCGGCCCATGGCCGCGAAAGCGATGGATGCCAGGAATCGCCCCAACCGGAACAATCGCCTTCGCGCGCATGGCCCGCTCCTACAAACGCATCGCCCGTTCCCAAGGTCGGTGGCGCATCCACCACCGCTGTAGGAAGGGCCCATGGCCTTGTAGGAGCGGCCCATGGCCGCGAAAGCGATGGATGCCAGGAATCGCCCCAACCGGAACAATCGCCTTCGCGGGCATGGCCCGCTCCTACAAAGGCATCGCCCGTTCCCAAGGTCGGTGGCGCATCCACCACCGCTGTAGGAAGGGCCCATGGCCCTGTAGGAGAGCGGCCCATGGCCGCGAAAGCGTTGGATGCCAGGAATCGCCTCACCCGGAACAATCGCCTTCGCGGGCATGGCCCGCTCCTACAACGGCATCACCTGTTCCAACGGTTGGTGGCGCATCCAGAGGCGCACGCACGGGCGCTGCACAAGGAGCACGCCTCTGTTGCTACTCCACGCAGGCAATCGGCCCGAGAGGTGGAATTGCCAGCCCTTGCGGTGCATTGCACATCCACCCGAGATGGTCGACGGAATGCTCATTGCCGGAGGGTCTGCGTTGCACCGTCACCCGAACGGCCACGGATTCCCCGCCACCCAGTCCGTCCCGATGCGCCGGTCGCGCGCGAGCACGTCTTCCAGTTTCACGACGCTGCCCATGTGGCCGCCCAGTTGCGCGTAGTGGTCCAGGCGCATCGTGAATTCGATCGGGACAACGAGCGCCGGCGTCGGCACCGAGCCGAAGGACTTCGCGGGCATCGCGGCGACGTCGACGAGGATCGTGATGCCGCCGCCCGGCCAGACGTAGACGGGGGCGCCGCCGCAGGTCACGCGGGTGAGGGTGTCCTTCACCGAGCGCGTGAGCTGCACGGGGTTCTCGGTGACGCCGGAGCGCAGGCTGCCGCCGGCGCCGCCCATAAAGAGCACGGTGCACAGCGCGGGTTCGCAGTTCTCGGCGATGCGCGCCACGGCCTTCGCGATGGCGTCGGGCAGCGGGGCGGGTTGGGGGCGGAGGGCTTCGTCGAGGACGAACCACGCAGCCTGCTCGCCAGTGGTGGAGACCATCAGCAGCGTGAGCCCCGGCCACGCGGTGGCGGGGTCGATGTGCTCGATGATCTCCAGCGGGTCGGTGACGTTGGTGCCGCCCCAGCCCGAGCCCGGCTCCGCCACGCGGAAGTAGCGGCCCGGCGTGGACTTGCGGCCGCGGACCTTGATGCCGGCCGGGCGCATCGCGAGGAAGCGGCCGGCCTGGTGTTCCGAGAGCACGCCGGTGATGTGGTCGTCGACGACGATCACCTCGTCGGCGTGGCCCAACCACTGCTGCGCGAACATACCGATGGTGGCCGAGCCGCAGCCGACGCGCATGCGGTCTTCGCGCTCGCCGTCGACGATGGGCGGCATGCCCGACTGCACGACGACGCGCGAACCGCCGTCGATGACGAGTTCCACGGCCTCTCGGTTGCAGAGCTTTTCCAGCACGTCGCACGCGATGCGGCCCTCGCGCTTGGTGCCGCCGGTGAGATGGCGCACGCCACCCAGCGCCAGCATCTGCGAGCCGTACTCCGCGGTGGTGACGTGCCCCACCTGTTCCCCATCCACGCGGATCGCGGCTTGCTCGGGGCCGAGGTAGCGGTCGGTGTCGATCTTCACCTTCGCGCCGCAGTAGCTGAAGATGCCTTCGGTGACGACGGTGACCATGTCGACCCCATCGTGCTGGCTCGACACGATGAAAGGCGCAGGCTTGTAGTCGGGGTACGTGGTGCCGGCGCCGACGCCGGTCACGAAGACCGGCGCGTCGGCGAGCACTTCGCCACGCCATTCGTCGGCACGGTCGAGGAAGCGCACAACGGCACCGCCGTTGCCTTCGACGCGCTGCGCGATCACCAGCGGGTCGACGCGGGCGAGATTGCCGTCGACGTTCGCGTAGCGATCACACGCGCCGGTCTTGCCGGGGCGGATGATGCAGAGCACGGGGCAGGCATCGCAGCGCACGTTGCCGGCGGGCACCGGAGTGTCGAGGGTGTCGGCGGATTCGGGGTTGGTGTCTTCGCGCATGGCTTCGAAAGGTGTGGGGGCGAGGGCAGGTCAGGGTCGCGCGTCACTTACTGCACGTGCAGTGGTACTCCAAATCCAATGATTCGGCGACCTGGATACAGTGCACGTAGAGCGATTGGCGCAGCCGCTCCAACCTCTGAAAGTTGAGACATCGCAGATTCGATCATGGAGTAGAGATCGTCCGTCAGCTGCTTAAGTGTGTAGTCGATGCGCTTTCCGACGGCGGCAGCAACTTTGGCTGCGGTGGCGCCCTTCTCCAAGTCGAGTTCGCTCTCTTCAAGACGGGGCTGAAACTGTGAGCTATGCAGCGCACTCCGATCGTTTGCGATCTGCATTGCTGTATGGAACGTGTTGTGGGCCAGCAGCATCTTCATGAAGGCATCTTGCGCCGGAGTACCGAGAAGAAATGCAAACGCCTTCTGATCGAGGACTAGATGCTGAACCGACTGTTGTTGGGCGGCCCGCAGAACCAGATGTCGATGGGGATGGTCGCGTACGTCCGCAAGCAACTGGCGGTGGAACGAGGATGCCGCTTCAAGTTGCGACTTCAGGACAAGTAACCCTCCGTTGATGAGCTCGACCCTGGCTTCGGTGAGCTGCTCTTTTGCCTCACGTTGATCTAGCAAGTGTTGCCTTTGAACAATCCATACCGATGCACCGATCGCCGCTACTGATCCGATTGCTTGTACCCAGGCAGCCGCCGATTCACTGCAAATCGGGAGTGCAATCGGAGATCCCGCGCTGTCTACAATTATGTAGAGGACAACGGCGATGATGAAAGGGACGGCAAAACTAGTGGTCAGGTATGTGTGCATCGTCGAGGTGTGCAGTGATTGGAGATGAAGCGACGCATGACCGTGGTGACGCCTAACCCGCCCCGCAACCGATGCGGCAAAACCGGCACCTCTTCCATCCTTACGCCGCTCGCAAGACGTATGGGACCGAGCAACGGTGACAAGGCCGCTGCTCGGCTATCCGGTTGACCGCTGAGTTGGACGCCTCCTCGTTCACGCGGCGAACTTCACCACCCGCAAGTTCTTGCGCCTCTTCCAGACTTGGCCGAGATCGCAGACACGCTGGTAATTGAGCCAGCTTCCCGCCGAAGAGCCAAACGCCAATGACAGACGGACAGCCATTTCCGGCGACACAGACGCACGGCCATTCAGGATGGCGGATAGCGTCTTCCGACTGATGCCCAAGCCCTCGGTCGCGGCAGTCACGGTGAGACCGAGCGGTTCGATGCAAAGCTGGCGGAGGATCTCTCCTGGATGCGGAGGGTTGTGCATGCGCAAGCGGGTGCTCATGGTGATCGTCTTCCCGATTCACATCGGTGGCGTCCTTCCGTTCGAACGAGAAAGTCGCTCTCCAGCTTCCGTTCACGGTCACCGACCATGCGCATTTTCTCTCGTTGCGGAGTTCGTGCCAGTTCGCCGAGCGGCAGCGTTCAGCTACGCGCTGCTTGCTGCGCGTCCGCCGGAACGCCCTGTCGGGTGGCTCGGTATAGAAACTCGGGCGCGAGATCCGCACCGTTCGGCCAAGTGACCGTTTCGAGTTCGGGATCGACCGCCGCTTTCGCGAAGAACGCGGTGTCCTTGAGCGGTTCGAACATGGGACCCCACAGTTCGGCAGCAAGCTCGACTATCCCTGCCGTACCGTCGTCGAAACGAATCCAGAGTCGGTACCCATCGAGCGGCTTGACTTCGACAACCTTGGGGATCATCGCGGTTACTCCAAAGGTTCGATGCGGTTGAGCGGCTGTCGCGCTTGGGCGCGATGCCAGTCGTCGAGAAGTTCGGACTGATGAAGGGTGCGCCATTCGTCCACCAGACGGAGCGCCCGCGGCGTGAGGGAACCCTCCAGGATCTCGCCGCTGTCGATTCGGATCGATGCCTGTCTCCCGCCGTACTTGGCGTGGAAGTGCGGTGGCGAGTGGTCGTTGTAGTACATGGCAACGATGATCCCGAAGAACCGGCTCAACTCAGGCACTTTCCGCTCCCAACGCCCGACGAACCCGATTGTCGCGCGGGCTGACGTCGCACGCCCACCGATATTCGGGCCTCACTCCCCCCGCAACCTCGCCCTCAACCGATGCGGCAACACCGGCACCTCGTCCATCCGCACGCCCGTCGCGTGGCGGATGGCGCCGAGGATCGCGGGCGGCGTCGGGATCAGCGCGGGTTCGCCCACGCCTTTCGCGCCGCCGGGGCCGAGGGGCTCGCGGTCTTCGATCAGGATGGTTTCGATGGGCGGGATGTCGCCGATGGTCGGGATCAGGTAGTCGTGCAGGTTCTCGGTGCGGCCGGCGCGGTATTCCTCCATCAGCGCGAGGCCGAGGCCCTGGGCGATGCCGCCGTGGATCTGGCCTTCCACCTGTTGCGGGTTGAGCGATCGGCCGACGTCGTGGGCGGCGACGATGCGCGTGACGCGCGTGGTGCCGAGGTCCAGGTCGACTTCGACCTCGGCCATCTGCGCGGCGAAGGCGTAGGTGGCGTAGGGGACGCCCTGGCCGTCGGCGTCGAGCGGGGTCGTGGGCGGGTCGAAGCGGCCGATGCCTTCGAGGACGTCGCCGCGTTCGTTGGGGATCAGCGCTGCGAGGTCGAAGAGGTGTTCGCC
>JALHMS010000024.1:7284-80682 GCA_022843925.1 Burkholderiales bacterium | reverse complement strand
CGGCGGGCCGGGCGCGCGCGGCGGCGACGGCGGGGGCGGCGGTGGCGGCACCGTCAAGCTCGTGGGAACGCAGGTGGATGCCACCGGCGCGACGTTCTCGGCGGCCGGGGGATCCGGGCTCGGCGCGGCGACCGACGGCGACGACGGCCGCGGCGTGATCGGCCGCAACAGCGGCATCTACGAACTCATCCCGGGCCTCACCGTGACCGGGCAGGAGCAACGCGTCTTCGGGACGTACGAGCTGAATCCGTTCCTCCGCTCGACCACGGGCACCTTCGCCTACAGCACGCCGCTCATCCCGGGGCTGGAAGGCGGCGCGGCGGCGTACGGATTCCTCGACATCGATGCCCGCGATCTCCTGGACGCGAGCGTCTTCACGTCCGGACCGAGCGATCGGCAGTTCGCGATCATCCGCGTCGACGGTGCATTGCCCGGCATGTTCGGCGCGCTGGACGGTGCCGACCTGCTGCTGGTCGTGAACCTCACGAACCAGACGTTCGCGGATCCGAAGCTCGGCATCGGGCAGGCCGGATTCCGCACCGATCTGCTCCAGGGCGGCATCGCGCACGATCCGCGTTTCGGCGGCAGCGGCACGGTCACCGTCGGGGCGGATGTCGTGGAGGCGTCCGAGGTGCACGAGTTCGGCGCCTACCGCGTGTATGCGACGGTGATCTACGACGACGACTACCTGCCCGGCGACGACGCGTTCGGCGATCAGCCGAAGAACTTCTTCTTCAGCGCCGAGCGGGACGGCATCGAGTACTTCGCGCGGCCGGAGATCATCGACGACGGTCAGGTCGTCTACGTCCGTGAACCCGGTCTGCGCGGCAACGTCGACCAGACGCAGGACCCCGTGGGTCTCACGCTCGACGGCACGACCTGGCAGAGCCTCGGCGGCACGATCAAGGTGGGTCCCGGCGGCGTCGACGACCGCACGATCGAGGTCTCGATCAGCGCGGCGGCGGCGGGGATCATCGCGGCCGACGGCGTGATGCTGCGCCGGGTGGACGCGCCGACCTTCCCGAATCTCCGCGTGCTCGACGTCACCGGCAACCCGCTGAACAACCGCACGCACGACATCCATCTGCCCGAGCTGGCGATCGATATCGATGTCGCGGCCGATCCCGACCGGCAACCCGTCGTCGGGGTGATGGCCCCGCGCGGCGACACGCCGAACGCGATCGATCTCGACGGCGTGACCGAGCAGGTGTCGATCGCGGACATCGCCGCGCTCGATCTCGCACGGAACCTCACGCTCGAGGCCTGGATCAAGCCCGAGGCGTTCCCCAACCAGTGGATGCCGATCGTCTACAAGGGCGCAGGCACCGATGCGCTGGCCCGCAACTACACGCTGTGGCTGAACAACGCGGGCTTCCTGCACTTCACGACATCCGACGGCACCGCGCAGTACGCGGTGAACTCGCCGGTCGGCTCGATCGAGCTCGGTGAGTGGTATCACGTCGCCGGCGTGATCGATCGCGGGACCGGCAGCATGCGGCTGTATCTGAACGGTCAGATCGTGGGCACCGGCTCGGTCAGTGCGGCCGACGGGGTGACGAGCAACCAGGCGCTGCGGATCGGCGGTACCCAGGAGTCGTCCGGAGGCTACTCGAACTTCAACGGCCAGATAGACGAGGTACGCCTCTGGAACGTGGCGCGGACCGGCGCCGAGATCCGGTCGCAAATGGCGGCGGAGATCCCGCAGATGCCCGGTCTCGTGGGCCACTGGAAGTTCGACGAGCTGTCGGGGGCGCTTGCCGTGGACAGTTCCTCGACCGGCCGCAACGGATCGCTCATCGGTGCCGTGTCCCGCGTGCAGGCGCCCATCCACGTCGCGGCCTTCGATCCCGACGGTGACCCCCTGAACGTCACGGTCACCTCCGACACCGCGGGCATCACGGCTTCGGTCGTCGGACGCGACATCACCATCGGTGGCACGGGTTCCGGCACCGCACGCATCTCCGTGGTCGTGTCGGACGAGAACGGTGCGCTCGGCGACGGCCGGGGGCGTGCCACCGATGCGTGGTTCGATTTCACGCAAGGCGTCAATGCGATCTACGGCACGAAGTTCGACGACGTCAACGGCAACGGTGTGCGGGATGCCGGCGAGCGGGCGCAGGATGGCGTGCAGGTCTTCCTCGACCTGAACGGCAACGGCGGCCTCGATGCCGGCGAGCCCGTCATCTACACCGACATCCACGGCGACTACGCCTTCCGCGACGTGGCGTCGCAGCCGGTCGGGGAACCGGCGAGGGTCGATGCGGCGTCGCCGGTCGCGCCGAATGGCGGTGCCTTCGTCACGGTCGTGAACGACACCATCGATCTCGCCGGCGGATTCCCGTTCGTCATCGGCACCACGACGACCACGCGTACCGTGCGTCTGGAAGTGCGGATCAACGGGTTCTCGTACGGGAGCATCACGCTGCGTCCCGCGGATGTCGCGGGCAACAGCACCCGCGCCGATCTCGCAGCCGACCTCAACCGGCTGCTCGACGCGCAGTCGATCCCCGTGGCCGTCTCGGTCAATCCGGACGGTACGCTGCGCTTCTCCGACGAAGTGGGCGGCGGTCGGGCGACGACGCTGTCGCTGACGGCATCCACGGAGACGGCGGTCGTCAGCGAATCGATCTTCGGTGGCGGCTCGGCGTCGTCTTCGCTCAGCCAGGGCGGTCTCGGCCTGCCCGGTGGCGCGCAGGTGGATGCGGGTGCCGATGCCCCGTTCACCGTGGTCGAAGTCCCCTTCGCGGGCTGGCGGCCGACGCTCGGCGGCGAAGTGTTGCCGACGGGTCTGCTGGGCACGCGCACCGTCCGCTTCACTACGGACGGCGAGATCTCGACGGACAACGATTTCGGCAACCAGCATCTGGTCGATATCGCGGTGACCGCTCCGTCGACGGTGGTCGAGGGAGTCCCGGCGGAGTTCACGGCGACACTCACCGACCCGGAGACCGGCGAACCCGTCGACGAGTCCCTCGACGTCATCTGGCTGCTGCTGGATGACGCCGACGATGTCGTGCTGACCGGAAGGGGCAACACGTTCCGTACCGCTCCGCTCGGTCAGGGCAGCTATCACATGCTGGTCGGGCCGCGCTTCCGCTTCGACTTCGAGCTGGATGACCCCGACGGGATTTTCGTACGCACGGCGTCGCATGGCGACTTGGCGCTGCGGAGCCGGATCAACCCGGATCTCGACACCGACCTCGAACTGGATCCCGACGTCGAGTTCGACATCCGCTACGTGTTCGCCGCCATGCCCTACGCCTTCGACGTGGCGGTGATCAACGCGGTACCGTCGGTGGAGGTCGGCGAGGATCGCGCCGTGGACGAGGGCGACGTCATCTCCCTCGCGTCGGCACTCGTGATCGACGAGGGCGGTGTCGACGCCCTCACGATCGACGTGCAGTGGGGCGATGGCGCGTCGTTGAGCGTGGCGGTCGAGCCCGGGGCCGACATGGCAGCGGTGCTCGCCGGTCTTATGCACGCGTACGCGGACAACGGGAAGTACGTCGTCCAGGTCACGGTGACCGATGACGACGAGGCGCAGTCGATGGACAGCTTCACCGTCGAGGTGGCCAACGTGGCGCCGGTGGTGGAGGCGGGCGACGACATCACGCTCGCGGAGGGTGAGCGGCTGGTCCTCGGCCGGCGATCGGAAGCCATCGAACTCAGAACGGCAGCGAACCTTGCGCGGGGCACGGTCTTCGATCCGGGCAGCGCCGACAAGCTGACGGCCATGGTCGACTGGGGCGACGGCACCGTCGAACGGGTGCGCCTGATCATCGGGCAGCGTTCCGATGGCACGGGCGTCACGGCGTTGCTGGATGGCAGCCACGTGTACGAGAAGCAGGGGCGCTACGAAGTCCGCGTCACGGTGGAGGACGACGACGGCGGCGTCGGCGAGGATCGCTTCGTGGTGGATGTGGTGAACATCCCGGTGCAGCTCGGACCGCTGCCAGAGCAAGTGTCCCTCGACGAGGGGGGCTTCGTGTCGTTGGGCGAACTCGACATCCGCTTCATCGACCGTTCACCGGATGCCGACTACGTCGTCACAGTCGACTGGGGCGATGGCACGGTCACCACGGAGTCCTGGGAGGCCGAGTTCGTCGGCGACGCCTTCGTCGGCGGGCAGATCGTGGGCGGCCATCGGTACCAGGTCGACGGTGAGTTCCGCGTGACCATCAGCGTGAACGACGGGGAGTTCGAAGCGTCCGGCAGCATGCTCGCGGTGGTGGCCAACGTGGCGCCGGTGTTCCGCGGGTTCGACATGCCCGAGGCCCTGCAAGGGGAGCGCATCGAGCTTCGATTCGCGTTCGATGATCCCGGCGTCTTCGACTCGTTCACGGCAAGCGGCACCTGGGGTGACGGTACCGACATCGCCGACGCGGAGATCCTCGTCGACGCCGGCCAGGGCATCGTCCGGGTGGCCCACACCTACACCGCCCGCGGCACGTTCGGATTCAAGCTCGTCCTTTCGGATGGCGATGGCGGCGAGGACGCCGTGTCGTTCGACCTTCGAGTACGCAACGCCGCGCCGGTGATCGATTTGCCGCCCGAGGGTTCGAGCCGTGAAGGGGACCTCGTCGAGTTGAAGGTGCAGGTCACCGATTCGGGGGCCGGCGATCTCGACCGGGCGGAGGTCTTCGTCGACTGGGGCGACGCCGACGTTGCTGCCGATCGCGAGCCTGCGACGCTGATCGAGGACGAAGGGATCTACTACCTGGTCGCGAGCCATCGGTATGCCGACGACGGCGTCTATCGCATCACCCTCTCCGTGACGGATGCCGGGGGCGCCCGGTCGGACGCCACGCAGACGATGACGGTGGCCAACGTGGCGCCGTCCATCGCGCTGTCCGGACCGACGCGGGTCCTCGACGGGCAGCCGTTCCGGCTCAACGGGCTCGTGACCGATCCGGGCACGGACTCCGTGAAGGCCTGGAAGATCGACTGGGACGACGGCAGCCAGCCAGAGGTCTCCGACGACGGCAACGAGGCGGTCTTCCGCCACGTCTACAGGGGGATCACCGAGCCGCGCATCGCGAAGATCGTGGCGACCGTGATGGACGAGGACGGGGAATGGACGTCCAGCGCGTTCGAGCTGCGGCTCCTGCCCGATCTACTGTCGGTGTCCACCATCGACGGCGAGGCCTCCGGGTTCCACGTGCGCTTCGACCGCGAAATCGATGTGGAGGCGCTGAACCTGTACGCGAGTGCAGACACCGGCACCGGCCAGGGGGATGTCGTGTTCCGCCGAGCCTCCGGGGCCGTCGTGGCCGGATCGCTCTTCGCCGATGCCGACAACCAGGGCTTCCGGTTCGTGGCCACCGGAGGGGCGCTCGAAGGCGGCAAGTACACCGTGAATCTCCGAGGCGGTGCGGGCGGACTGGCGGATCGTCGCGGTGGTGCGCTCGACGGCAACGAGGACGGCATCGCCGGCGACGATTTCGTGGGTGGCGTCACCATCGACACCCGCGAGGCGATCGTCTTCTCCGTGCCGGACTTCGTGCGCGGTGCCAACCAGCGCGTGCTGGTGCCCAACGCCGCGGGCCAGGGCCTGGGCCTGCCGCTGCGCGTGCTGCGGCCCGAGGGGGTGCAGGCCTTCACGATCGCGCTCGATTTCGACACCCGGCTGCTCGACGTCCGGGGCGCCCGCCTCGCGGATGGGCTGAAGGGCGAAGTGATCCTCGAGTCGACCAAGGACGGGCTGGAACTGCGCGTGTTCCTGTCGGAGCCGCTCCGCGCGACCGACACGATGCCGGTGTGGCTCGATGCCGTGGTGCCGGAGAACGTGCCGATCGGCCCCGGGCAGATCCTCGATCTGCGCGTGCTGTCGGTGCTGTCCGGTGAGCAGAAGGAGCTTCTCGCCACGGCCGACGATGCGGTGCAGATCGCCGGCTTCTTCGGCGATTCCTCCGGCAATGGCGCCTACACGATGCTCGATGTGCAGCGCCTGCAGCGCGTGCTCACCGGGCTCGACACGGGCTTCGGCACCTTCCCCAACTTCGATCCGACGATCGTCGGCGACATCAACGGGAGCGGCGGTCTCACGTCGCTCGACGTCACCCGGCTGTACCAGCACGTGCTCGGGATCCCGCGTCCCGAGATTCCGGCGTTGCCGCGGGGCAGCGAGCCCGAACGCTTCTTCGGCAACGACGAACGGTCGGTGACCCTGGACACGGAGGTGGCGGCGGAACCCGGCGGCACCGTGATCGTCCCGCTGTCGATCGACAAGGCCACCGGGGTGGAGAGCGTCCGTGCCCGGGTCACCTTCGATGCGAGCCGACTGCAGTTCGTGCAAGCGAAACCGGCGCTGACGGCCGACTTCGCGTGGCGCAGCGTCCGCACGGTCACGAACCGCGATGGCACGCAGACGCTCGAGATCGACCTCGCGCGGCTGGAGCCGCTGACGGACGGCGCCGGTTCGCTGGTCGACCTCGAGTTCCGGGTGCAGGACCGGGCCCCGGCAGGCGGTACGCTGATCGATCTCCAGTACCTCGCGCTGAACGACACGCGCATCGGCCAGTCGGTCGTGTCGACACCGGGCGAGGATCCCACGGATGGCTTCGTCAGGATCGAGCGCACTTTCGACCTGCCGCGAGCCGCACCGGCGGCGCCTTCAGGGGCGTTGCTCGAGGGGCTGTCTCAGAGCGCCGCGAGGACCGTGAACTGGGGTGCGACCTTCTCGGACACCCCTGCGGAGGCGCCGGTGGCAGTCCCGCCGCCGGCACCGGCAGCCACCGCGAGTGCGTGGCGTGCCGATGCCTGGGCGAGGGATCTCGGCGCCCGCCTCGCTTCCGTGGGTGACAGCGCGCCGGAGACCGAGGCCGCCCGGGGCGGACTGCTGAAGCAACTGGTGCGCGGGATCGGCAGGACACTGCGCGGCTGATCTGACGCGACGGGAGGCCGCGCTGGCCTCCCGTCGCCCGTTTTCTTCGACGGGCAGATTTCCTGGCGGGCGCCTGACCCCGTTTTCCAGGGACGCGCGTTGGAGTCCGTACTGATCCGCCGACGCCATCGTCCTCCACCGACCTCGACGTGGTTCCCGACCCGCAGCGCCCCGGCCGTCCCCGTACGGTCCTGACGAGATGCCCATCGAAGACACCGACGAGGTGCTGATGCTCCGCTATGCGGCGGGTGACGCCGCGGCCTTTCCGGAGCTGTATTCGCGGCATCGGGCCGGCCTGTATCGCTTCTGCCTGCGCATGTGCCGGGATCGCGGGCGCGCGGAGGAGGTGTTCCAGGACGCGTGGCTGCAGCTGATGCAGGCGCGTGAACGGTATCGCGTGGAGGCCCGCTTCGTGACTTTCCTGTATCAGATCGCCCGGAATCGCATGATCGACGTGCTGCGTCGCGACCGCCGGACCACGCTGTCCCTCGACGACGAACCCGGGGCGGCGTTCGCTGCGACGCTCGCGGCGGACCCCGGCGCCGAGCCGGAGCGCCTGCTTTCGCGGAAGCAGGGGGCGGGGCGCCTGGTCGCTGCGCTCGAGGCCCTGCCCGATGCGCAGCGCGAGGCCTTCCTGCTCCACGAGGAGGGCGAACTGACGCTCGAGGAGATCGGGACCCTGACCGGGGTCGGGCGGGAGACCGTCAAGAGCCGCGTCCGCTATGCGCTCGGTCGGCTGCGCGAGGCCCTGGCGGGAGAGCGCGATGGCTGAATCCGGAGATCGCGAACTCGACACCCTGCTGGCCGACCATGCGGATCTGCGTGCCGCGTACCGGGCGGCATCGGTCGGCGACGAACCCGCGGCGGCGCTCGACGCCGCGATCCTCGCCGCGTCGCGCAAGGCGGTGAAGGCGGGCCCCGGACGCGGGGATCGTCCTGGATCGTTCATGCGTCGCCTGGCGATGCCTCTGTCGGCGGCGGCCGTGATGGTCCTGACGACGTCGCTTTCCTTCCTGGTGTACGAAGAGCGCGGCGCGCCGTCGCCTCCGTCGTCGTCCTCCGTGGTCGAGGCGCCGATGACCACCGCGGCCACGGAAGGCAACGCCCTCAGTGAATACGCTCGGAGAATGTCGGACGAACCGGCCGGGCGCGAGGCCGAGCCGCCCCGGGCGAAGGCGCGATCGGAGTCTCGGGCGACCGGGCGGCCTGCGCCGGTTCCGATGTCGGCGACGACCGGACCTGCTGCCGGTGCCGCGCCCGAAGCACCGACGCCTCCGGCCAGCGACGCCCAGGCAGCCGCCTCGGCGGCCCGCGCGGTCGAGGCGATGTCCGAGCGTGCCGCCGCACCGGACGATCGCCAGAAGGCCGTGCGGCAGGCGGACGCCGCGCGTGCGATGGCTCCGCCACTGCCGGCGGAGGACCGAGTCACGCATCGGCGGCACGCGGCAGATGCGACGGCAGGCACGACCGGTGTCGAAGGCGCGCCGGCGTCCGCGGTATCGATGGCAGCGGAGGCACCGGCGGGCCTCGCGGCGAGGCGGCTCGCCTCACCCGCCCGGGACCGGGTCGCAGACGGCGATTCGCGTGATGCGGAGCCTTCGAGGGCGCTGCCCGACGCGGAGGAGACGCCTGCCGAATGGATCATCCGCGTGCGCGCCCTGGTGGCCGCCGGGCGCATCGGGGCTGCCCGCGAGGAGATCGCACGCCTGCGATGTCGGTATCCCGACGTCACCCTGCCGCCCGATCTTCCAGCGCCCGAGGCCGCGCCGGGCTGTCCGTCCGCCGCAGCTAAAGAAGGCTCCTCCGATCTCCGTTAAGCCCGATGTCAGTGCGAGCTCCGCCGACACCCGCCGGCATGCCTGCTCCCTGACTTGCGACAAGACGGATCCCATGGACAAACAAGGCTTCGACGAACTCAAGACCACCGGCAAGCTGCCATCCCCGTCCGGGGTCGCCCTGCGGATCATGGAACTCTGCCGCAAGGATGACGTGGGCGTGCCCGAACTCGCGAAGGTCGTGCAGGCGGATCCCGCCCTGACCGGACGTCTCGTGAAGTTCGCCAACTCGGCGATGGCCGGGCCCCGTCGACCGGTCGTCGCCATCGCCGATGCGATCCGCGTCCTCGGCATGAACACGGTGCGTCAGCTCGCGCTGGGGTTCTCCGTGCTCGGTCAGCATCGTGCCGGCGCGTGCCCGGCCTTCGACTACAACGTCTTCTGGTCGCGGTCGCTCGCCAGCGCCATCGGGGCCAATGCATTGTGTCTGCGGACGCGCGCGGCCGCCGCCGACGAGGCCTTCACGTGCGGTCTGCTGCTGCGCATCGGCAGCCTCGCACTCGCATCCCTCTACCCGGAGGGCTACGGTGACGTGCTCGCGAACAACGCCGGCACACCCGACCGGCTGCTCGAGTACGAGCGCAAGCAACTGAGCACCGACCATCTGGAGATCACGGCGGCATTGCTGGAGGAATGGATGCTGCCGCGCGTGTTCGTGAACGCCGTGTACCACCACGAGGCGCCGCAGGAGGCCCAGTATCCCGACGGTTCCCGGGAGGCGGTTCTCTGCAACGTGATGCAGCTGTCCGCATCCATCGGACTCTTCTGCACGGCATCGGATCCCGAGCGCCGGCAGATGCTGCCCGACATGGTGTTCGGCGCGGCCCGGATCGGCATCGACGCCGAGGCGCTGTCGATGCTCATGGACCAGGTCGTGATCGAGTGGCAGGAGTGGGGCAAGATCCTCGAGGTGCGCACCACCGAGATCGCGCCGTTCCACACGATCGCAGAGTCGGCCCGGGATACCGAGATGACCGACCGGACGCCGACCTTGACTCTGGTGAACGGCGGCGCGGGGGCGGCACCTGGCACCGACGCCGCCGGTGTGGTGGCGGCAACCATCGCATCGAACGCTCCCGACAGTCTGCGCGTCCTGGTCGTCGACGACGATGCCACGATCCTGCACATCGTCTCCCGCCTGCTCCAGGACCAGGGTCACCAGGTCACGACGGCCCGCGACGGACAGGAGGCGCTTCGCGTTGCGATGCGCGAGCATCCGCAACTCATCGTGTGCGACTGGATGATGCCCGAGATGGATGGCGTCACCCTGTGTCGGGCGTTGCGGGAAACCCAGGAGGGGCGCCACATCTACTTCCTCCTGCTCACCGGACTCGAGAAGGAGGAGCACCTGGTCGAGGCCTTCGATGCGGGCGTCGATGACTTCATGTCCAAGCCCGTCTCGGCGAAGGTGCTCCTGGCGCGCCTGCGCGCCGGCCAGCGGGTGATCCGGCTGCAGCAGGAGGCGGCGCGCGACAGCCAGAGCCTCCGTCGCTTCGCCACCGAACTGGCCGTGGCGAACCGACGCCTCCGCCAGGCAGCCCTCACGGACCCGCTCACCGGCCTGCCGAACCGCCGTTACGCGATGGAGCGCCTCGAGCAGGAATGGTCCGCGGCGACGCGGAACCAGCGTACGTTCACGGTCATGATGGTCGACATCGACCGGTTCCGGTCGGTCAACGACACCTTCGGGCACGATGCCGGGGACCAGGTGTTGCGCCAGGTGGCGATGGCGCTCCGCAAGGCGGCGCGGTCGGAAGATGTGATCTGCCGCCTCGGTGGCGAGGAGTTCCTCGTCATCTCGCCCGACACTCCCTTGCCCGCGGCCATCCGGCTCGCGGAGCGCCTGCGTCAGGCGGTCTGTTCCGCGCCGTCGCATCCCGGCGCTTCCGCGACGCCTCTGTCGGTCTCGGTCGGCGTCGCCGAACGCGCTCCGACGATGTTGAAGCCGGACGATCTGATGAAGGCTGCGGACGAAGTGCTCTTCCACGCCCAGCGTCTGGGCGGCAATCGCATCCAGGCGGCCGGTCAGGGCGTGGTGCGGACGGCGCCCGTCAGCAGCGGCGCCGGGACGGGCGCACCGGGCCGGATCTGAGCCCGGCGCCACCGTCGCAACGCCGGAAACGACAAGGCCCCGGGGTCACCCCCGGGGCCTTGTGCATTCACAACCTGACGAAGCTGCCTGGTCAGGCGGCCTTGCGCTTGCTCGGTGCCGGGGCTGCCGGCTCGAACTGGGCCGTCAGGCCCTTCCAAGACTGCATGGCCGTCTCGTAGGCCTGGTTCGCCGTGCTCGCGGCGGACTTGAACGAGGAGACGAGCGCTTCGGAGCCGGCCGGTGCGTTCTTCAGCAGGCTGTCCATCGCGACGACCATCTGCTTCTGGAACTCGGTGACCTGCGTCTCGATGAGCGCCGTGACTTCGGCCTGGACGCCTGCCACACTCTCGTAGACTTCCTTCGCGTAGGCCTGGGTCTTGTCGAGGCCGGGCTTCAGCACCTTGCCTGCGATCGCCTGGACGTCGGCCGGATCCTTCGCGCCGGCGATGGCGCGGACCTGCGCGCTCGCTTCGTCGAACGAGCTGCGGACGGTCTTCATGTTGAGGTCGAACAGACGCTGGGCGCTTTCGGTCGTGACCGTGGCGAAGCGCAGTGCGGTATCGAGCTGGGCTTTGGCGACCGCAGCGAATTCGGGAGGGGTTGTCATAGCAGGAACTCCTTCGACAGGTGAGAGGGGATGCCTCGGTGCACCTGGGCATGTCGGAATCGGTTTGCTGCAGTGCACAACCCGGAGTATAGGGTCCCGAAAACTCAAGTCAAGGGTTTGGACCCCCGATCACGAAAATAAATGATGCGACGCAACAAGCGACGTTCCGGCGCCGTGTCACGCCCCGGTTCCGGACGGGTCCGATGCGGGAGGGAGCCGGCCGGGAGACCAGTGCTCGGCTGCCCACGACCAGAGTTCCGACGTCGGGGCGTCAGTCAGGGCCGGCGGAACGGGATGCCCGAGGAAGGCGAGTGCGTCGCGCAGGACCGCCGCCGGCCTGGTCGTGTCGACGGCGGCCGCGAGGGTCTGTTTCGAAAGCTTTTCCCCGGACGGATGAAGTACCAGGGGCAGGTGCATCCAGGTGGGCTCCGGGGCTCCCAGCCAACGCCGGACGAGAATCTGCCGCGGCGTCGAGGCCGCCAGGTCGGCGCCGCGGACGATGTCGGTGAAGCCGTCCGCCACGTCATCGACGGCACAGGCGAGGTGGTACGAGGGGATGTCGTCGGCGCGCCAGAGCACGAAATCCCCGGTCGCGGATTCCACGTCCTGCACGTAGCGCCCGAGACGTCGATCGAAAAAAGCGATGGGCGCGCCGCGCACGTCCAGGCGCCAGGCGGAGGGGCCATCGGAATCCGTCCGGCGGCCGCGGCAGGTGCCCGGATAGCGCGGACCTTCGATGCCCGGGAGTCCGGCGCGGGCGATGCTGGATCGCGGGCAAGTGCATGGATAGACCGGGGCGGAACGACGGATCCGGTCGAAGGCGGCGCGATGGGCCTCGCGCCGGCGGCTCTGGTAGACGATCGGGCCGTCCCAGGCGAACCCCAGCGATTCCAGGCATCTCAGGATCGCGTCGATCGCGCCGGGGGCGACGCGCGGGGGATCGAGGTCGTCGATGCGCAGATGCCATTCGCCACCGGCCGCGAGGGCGTCGGCGCGGCTGCCGGTGGCAGCCACGATGGAGCCGAAGTGCAGGGGACCCGACGGGGTGGGTGCGAAGCGGCCCCGGTAACCGGTGGCCGCGGTCACGGGGTGCGCAGGCCGGCGGCCAGCCGCGTCCGGATGTAGAGCAGGCATGCGCCGAAGTACACGACGGACAGTGACGCTTCGCCGACGGCGAGTGCCCTGGACAGCCCGGTGTCGGACCACGCGCGGACCGTCCCCTCGGTGAAGTACGCGAGCACGAGCAGGCTCGTCCATCGATAGCTGTACAGGCGCTCGCGCAACAGACCGAAGAGCGGCACGAGCAGAGGAAGCGCCTTCAACGTCATCAGCGATCCGCCGGGGCGAAGTGGCGCGAGGAAGCCCTCCCACGCGACGCACAGCAGGGTGAGCAGGATCCAGGAGGCGCACGCCAGCAGGTAGGTGGCGCGGATCATCCGGTCCGGCACTCCCGCGCCATGCGGATGAACTGCAGCCGGGCGCCTTCGGCATCGGTCACCGGTTCGGGAAACTCGAAGCGGAGCAGGGCGTCGTCCGCCCGCAGATCGAATCCGTCGGCGTCGACGCAGAGCATCTTCACGGCGTCCGGAGTGGCGCCGAGGCGGCCGGAGCAATACGTCCGCATCGTGTCGACGTGGTCCTCGTTCATGTGTCCGACGATGTCGTCCTCGCGATCGTCCAGTGGGGCGGCGGGCAGGATGTAGTCGGCGCCATCGAACCACCGGATGTCGCCGAAGCCGCCCACGTAATGACCCGCCACCGGTTCCAGCCGCAGGAAGCCGAAGTCCCCGAATCCCGCGTAGACCTCGGCCTCCGGAAGCAGCGCGAGATAGCGACGGGCGGCGGGCGATGCGCGATCGACCTCGTTCACCCGTCCCATCAGCGTGAGGCGTGCGCCGGTGACGACGTCGTCACCGTGGGCCGTCAGGCTCGCCGACGGGTTCCGGAGCATGTCCTGAGTGTGCGCGGCGAGCCGGCTCACGAGGAGGATGGGGTATCCGCGGGCGTCGAGCACGAACGGCACGGCGGAGCCGTACGGGAAGCCCTCGAAGCGGGTCGAGAACGTCGAGAGCACACCGCGGTGCGTTCGACGCAGGAGCAGGCGGCCGGGTCGGGCGTGGTCGTCGGTCATGGCAGGCTGGGGGCGCTGTGCGCCCGGCAGCGGGCGACGGGAGTCATCGGGCGAGCTTCAGGGAGATCTCCGCCAGGCGGCGGCCGAGGGCGATGCACAGCCGGTGCTCTTCCTCGCTGACGGAGCGGTCGCTCCGCGGCCCCGCCCAGTGGGTGGCGCCGTAGGGGCTGCCGCCGGTCGACGTGTTGGTGATGTCGGGTTCCGTGTAGGGCAGGCCGGTGATGAGCATCCCGTGGTGGAGGAGGGGCGTCATCATCGAGAGGAGTGTGGATTCCTGGCCGCCGTGCAGGCTCGACGTCGACGTGAAGACCGCGGCAGGTCTGCCGGCGAGCGCCCCGCGGGACCAGAGGCCGCCGGTGCCGTCCCAGAAGTACTTCATCGCTGCGGCCATGTTGCCGAAGCGGGTCGGGCTGCCGACCGCGAGCCCGATGCATTCCTCCAGATCGCGCATCTCCGCATACGGGGCGCCGTGGTCGGGGACTTCCGATTCGGTGGCCTCGCACACGGTGGAAACCCGCGGGACGGTGCGCAATCGGGCCTGGGCGCCGGGTACCTGCGCGATGCCGCGGGCGATGAGACGGGCCATCTCGCGCACGGCACCGCCGTGGCTGTAGTAGAGAACGAGGATGTCTTGCATGGGGTGCCGCGGAAGTGGAGGTCTATTATAGGAGCCGTGCCGCGTCCCAGCGGTTCCCGGTTTCCGCGGTGAACGAGCCTTTCATGCCTGCCCTTCCGGCGCGCGTCCGCGCGATCGTCCGCTATGTCGTCCAGCGCTTTCGCGAGGACGATCTCCTCGAGGTCGCTGGCAGTCTCACGTTCACCACGCTCCTCTCGCTGATCCCGCTCGTCACCGTCGTGTTCACGGTGATCTCCGCGCTGCCCGTGTCGGCACGATTCACGGCGACCCTGCACAGTTTCATCGTCGGCAACTTCGTGCCCGGAGCGGCGAGCAAGCTCATAACGGTCTACACGCAGCAGTTCGTCGAGAAGGCGTCGCACCTGACGGCCCTCGGCATCGGCATGCTGGCCGTCACTGCGATCATGCTCATGTTCACCATCGAGCAGGCATTCAACCGCATATGGCGGGTCCGGCATCCGCGCCCGTTCCTGAAGCGCGTGCTCGTGTACTGGGTGGCGCTCACCCTGGGACCGCTCCTGATCGGGGCGAGTGTCTACATCACATCCTCGCTCGTCACGCTGTCGCTCGGCATCGTCCAGCGGTCCGGCGCCCAGGGGCCGCTCTGGAAGGTCACCTCCGTCGCACTCACCTGCATCGCGCTGGCCCTCCTCTACCGGACCGTCCCGAGCCGGCGCGTGAGTTCCGCCGAGGCCGCCATCGGCGGTGTCGCTGCGGGCCTGGCGTTCGAGGCGATGAAGACGGCGTTCGCATGGTTCGTCACGCACATCGGCAACTACCAGCTCGTGTATGGGGCCTTCGCCGGGTTCCCCGTCTTCCTGCTCTGGATCTACATATCGTGGCTGATCGTGCTGGCGGGGGCCGTGATCACGGCTGCACTGCCCGGTCTCCGCGCCGGGCTGTGGCTGCGGCCGGTCGTCCCCGGCGCCACGCTCGTGGAGGCGCTGGCGCTCCTGCGGTACCTGCGGGACCGGCATCTCGCGGGGATGCCGACCGATGCCTGGGAGGCTGCACGCACCATCCGCATGTCGCACGACGATGCCGAGATCCTGCTCGATCGGATGGTGGGCCGGGGATGGGTCACGCGCACGGAGGACGATCTGTGGATGCTCGCCCGCGATCCACGCACCATCCCGCTCGCAGAGTGCTACGACGAGTTCCTGTTCAGGGGCGACACGCTGGCCGCCGAGGCGGGCGATCTCGGCGTCACCGCGGGCCTTCCAGCGGTCACGGGCTCGCTGATGGTGGACGATCTCGCGTCGTCCGTGAGTGGATCACCCGGAGGGGCCGAGGTAGGTCATGGGGCGGGCGGCGGGCGCGGGCGCGGGTGACGGCGCGCGGACCCGGGTCGCGGACGGCGCGGGCGCGGCATCGGGCGCCCACTGCGTGCGCCATTGGTGGAGTACCTTGATCGCGTAGTCGCCCGGCTTGCCGAGACTGCCGTTGTAGCGGAGCAGCGCGCGCGTCATGTCGCCGCGCTCGATGTCGAGGTAGTGCCGCAGGATCGTGCACCCGTAGCGCAGGCTCGTGCGGAGATGGAAGAGGTTGTGCTCGGAGTTGCCGATCACGTTCGTCCAGAACGGCATCACCTGCATGAAGCCGCGGGCGCCCGCCGACGACAGCGCGTACTTGCGGAAATTGCTCTCCACCTGGATCAGACCCAGCACGAGGTGCGGATCCAGCCCCGCGCGCGTGGCCTCGTAGTGCACGGTGGTGAGGAACTCGGTGCGCGTGGCTGCATCGGGCATCCTCTTCGCGAGCCGCGCGGACATCGTCGCGAGCCAGACCTCACCTTCGTACGGATCCGCGAAAGACAGGCGCGGCGCGCCGGTGTCGGAGATCGACCGCTGCAGGCGCGCCTGGACGGCGGCCGACAGCGGCTCGTACTGCTGAGCACCGGCGAAGGCGGTGCCCGCGGTGAGCAGGCCCACCAGCGCGCCGAGCGCGCGGCGCATCAGCCGAGTTGTGCGCGGACCCAAGCGACTGCCTCGTCCTTCGGCAGCGGTTGCGACTTCGGATCGCGCCGATGCTGCACCTCCACCTCGCCGTTCTTCAACCCGCGATCGCCGACCGTTATCCGGTAGGGGATGCCCGTCAGCTCCATGTCCGCGAACATGACGCCGGGCCGCTCGTCGCGATCGTCGAGCAGGACCTCGACGCCGGTGGACGTCAGCGCCGCGTAGAGTTCCTCGGCGGCTGCGCGAACGGCATCGCTCTTCTTCAGCCCGATCGCCACGATCGCCACCTGGAACGGCGCGATGCTCGCGGGGAAGACGATGCCCCGCTCGTCGTGGTTCTGCTCGATGGCGGCCGCCACGATGCGCGTCACGCCGATGCCGTAGCAGCCCATCTCCATCACCTGCGCCTGGCCGGCCTCGTCGAGGAAGGTGGCCTGCATCGCCTTCGCGTACTTCGACCGGAGCTGGAAGACGTGACCGACTTCGATGCCGCGACACAGCTCCAGCGGGCCGGCGCCGTCGGGGCTCGGGTCGCCCGCCACCACGTTCCGGATGTCCGCCACCCGGGACGGTTCCGGGAGATCGCGCCCGAAGTTCACGCCCGTCAGGTGGAAGCCCGCGTCGTTGGCGCCGCAGACGAAATCGGCCATCGCGGCGACCGTGCGATCGGCGACGACCGTCACGTCCGCCGGGATGCCCACCGGGCCGATGTAGCCGGGCTTGCAGCCGAGGCGTTCGACGATCTCGGCGTCGGTCGCGAAGCGGAAGCCGTCCAGACCCTCGATCTTCGCGGCCTTCACTTCATTCAGCTGGTGATCGCCGCGGAGGAGCAGCAGGAACATGCGACCTTCGTTGACGAGCGCCAGCGCCTTGACCGACTGCGTGAGCGGCAGACCGAGCAGCGCCGCGACGTCCTCGCAAGTGGTCTTGCCGGGCGTGGCGACCTTGGTCATCGGCTGCGAGGGTGTCGCGCGCGGCGAGGCGGGGGCGACGCCTTCCGCCAGTTCGACGTTCGCGGCGTAGTCGGACGCCGGGCAGAACGCGATGGCGTCCTCCCCGCTGTCGGCCAGCACATGGAACTCGTGGGAGCCCGTGCCGCCGATCGCACCGGTGTCGGCGGCGACGGCGCGGAAGCGCAGGCCGAGGCGTTCGAAGATGCGGGTGTAGGCGTCGTACATGTTGCGGTACTCGCGCTGGAGATCCTCGAAGCTCGTGTGGAAGGAATAGGCGTCCTTCATGACGAATTCGCGGGCGCGCATCACGCCGAAGCGCGGCCGGATCTCGTCGCGGAACTTGGTCTGGATCTGATAGAAGTTCACGGGCAGCTGGCGATAGCTCCGGATCTCGCGGCGCGCGATGTCGGTGATGACCTCCTCGTGGGTCGGGCCGAAGCAGAACTCGCGGTCGTGGCGGTCGCGGATCTTCAGCATCTGCGGGCCGAACACGGCCCAGCGACCGGTCTCCTGCCAGAGCTCCGCCGGTTGCACGGCCGGGAGGAAAACCTCGAGGGCGCCGGCGCGGTTCATCTCCTCCCGCACGATCGCTTCCACCTTGCGCAGCACCCGCAGCCCCATTGGCATCCAGGAGTAGAGGCCGCTGCCCAGCTTGCGGATGAGGCCGGCGCGCAGCATGAGGCGGTGGCTGACCAGTTCGGCCTCGGCGGGGGCTTCCTTCAGCGTGGAGAGAAAGAACTGGGAGACGCGCATCGGATTGGCTTCCTGGAAAAGCCGCGATTCTACCGGGAGCAGCCCTGGCCGAGCGGCGCGCGCAGCGCCGGCCTGCGCGGATGCTCTTGTCGCTATGCGCCGCTAGGTCCCTTGATTAGTATCTGCCACGACCACGCCCTTCTGCGCGGCCACGACAACAATGGAGAGACCCATGCTCAACCCAAGATCGATTGGTGCCGTCCGCGCAGCCATCCTTGCTGCACTCCTTGTCCCGGCACTCGCAGTTGCGGCTGCCCCGCCCTACAGCAAGATGTACGTGCTCGGCGACAGCCTTTCCGATACCGGCAACGTGAAGGTCGTCTACGACGGGGTGGTCGCTCTGGCCGGAGGAAGTCCTGCTCCGGGAGTGCTTGGCACCGAGATTCCCAGCGCGGTCTACTACCATGACGGCGCGGGTGGCGCGACCATCAGCAATGGTCCCAACTACAGTCAGGTCCTCGCGGACCGCCTCGGTGTGAGTGCCAAGGCGAGCCTTCTGGGCGGCACCAACTACGCCTTCGGCGGCGCCCGGACCGACTATCAGATCTTCGAATTCGTGACGCCCGCCTTCCTCGGCTTGACGCAGCAACGGGACCGCCTGCTCGCAGACCATCCCGGCGGACTCGATGGTGATGCGCTGTTCGTCGTGTTCGGCGGTGGCAACAACGTGCAGGACCTGCTGACCGGGTCGCGTTTCCCCGGCAACACGGCGCTCGGTGCGCCCCGTTCGGTCGCCGAGACCGTCGCCGACATCCATGGCATCGTGGACGACCTGTACGAGAACGGCGCCAATCACGTCATGCTCGTGAACGTGCCCAACGTCGGCCGGGTTCCCAGGATCAACGGCCTGCCGCCCTCCGCCGTCGGCGCGGCGACGCTTCTGAGCCAAAGCATCAATGCCGGTCTGGTGGGCGTGGTGGAGGCCCAGGTGGCTCTCGGACGGAACATCATCGCTTTCGACGTCTTCAGCCTGCTCGAAGATCTCGTTGCGAACCCTGCCCACTACGGTCTTACGAATGTCACCGGCCGGTGCTTCACCGGGGACGACGTGGGTTTCCTGCCCGGCGGCACGGTGTGCGCCAACCCCGACGAGTACCTCTTCTGGGATGGGATCCATCCCTCGGCGACGGTGCACGCGGTCCTCGGCAATGCCATGGCGGTGGCGGCGATTCCGGAGCCCGAGACCTGGGCCATGCTCGGAGTGGGTCTCCTGGTCGTCGCGGTCGCGCGGCGCCGGGCCTCGATGCAGTGACGGTCACAGGCGCATCACAAGGGACGGCATCGGTCGACCATCGGGCCTGACTTGAACTGGTTCTCCCGGAACCCTGCCCGCCGCAACACGCGCGCCGAGTCGGTGGAGGTGAGCGAGCAGGGCGGCATCCGCTCCCTCCACATCGGCAGCGACACCATCCAGAGCTCGATGAAGGTGTCCGACCCGGTGGCCCTGGTGTTGTCGTACACCCGCGCGATGATGGGCTTCCTGCTCTTCCATCGCGCGCCCCGTCACTTCGTGATGGTCGGTCTGGGTGGCGGGTCCCTCGCGAAGCACGCCTATCACCAGTTCCCCGATGCGCGCGTGACGGTCATCGAGACCAACGCCGAGGTGATCGCCGTCGCGCGGAGCCTGTTCCACGTCCCGATGGACGATGACCGCCTCCGGGTGATCGTCGGCGACGGCGGTGACTACGTCCGCGACCATCCGTCCGGATGCGACGTGCTGATGGTCGACGCCTACGACAGCCGCGCCCAGGTGGAGGCGCTGGCGACGGAAGACTTCTATCGCGAGGCCCGCGAAGCGCTCGAGGCCGATGGCGTGCTCGTCGTGAACCTCTGGAGCACCGATCCGCGCTTCGACGTCTTCCTGCAGCGCATCGAGCGTGCCTTCGACGATCAGGTCATCTGCCTGCCCGCGGAGCGCAAGGGCAATGTCGCGGTGTTCGCGTTCCAGCGGCGCCCGACGCTGCTCCGCTGGGACCACCTGAAGGCCCAGGCCCGTCTGCTGGAGATCGATACCGGCATCGAGTTCCAGAAGTTCGTGGGCCGTCTGGCGGACTTGAACCCCCACACCGAGCATCGCCTGCTGCTCTGAACCGCGCTCGCTGCAGTCGTCTGTTCCTCGATGCCGGGATTTGTGAAAAAATTTCGCCCATGAGAATTTCTTCCACAGGGCTGCCGTGATCGACCGCGAAGGCTATCGCCCCAATGTGGGCATCGTCATCGCCAATGGCCGGAACGAAGTGTTCTGGGGCAAGCGCGTCGGCGAGCACGCCTGGCAGTTCCCGCAGGGCGGCATCCAGGCCGGTGAATCGCCCGAAGACGCCATGTACCGCGAACTCATGGAAGAGGTGGGGCTGGAGGCCGACCACGTGAAGATCCTCGGGCGCACCCGGGACTGGCTGCGCTACGACGTTCCCCGCCACTGGGTTCGTCGCGATGCCCGGAGCGTGTATCGGGGGCAGAAGCAGATCTGGTTCCTGCTGCGCCTCACGGGCCGCGACTGTGACGTCTGCCTGCGCCGGTCCGAAAAGCCCGAGTTCGACGCGTGGCGCTGGACCCGCTACTGGGTGCCTCTCGAGAACGTCGTCGACTTCAAGCGCGAGGTGTACCACTCGGCGCTGTCGGAACTGGCGCGGTTCATCTCGCTGCGTCCGGATCCCGACTGGTCCGGAGGCGTGCCCACCGCGATCGGCGCCTGATTCCCCGGGGGCTGGTCCAGGCCTCGCCCTCAGTCCGGCGCGACGATCGGCAGGTCTCTCACACCCGGCGCCTCGCCCCGCACCAGCACCACGAAGAGGCCCCCGCGCGTCTGCCAGGCGGCTGCGACGTCCTCCAGCAGCGCGAGCAGCGTCCGCCAGGCGTCCGGGTCGTGGCGCGCCAGAAGCGCCGGCTCCGACAGTTCCACCACCGCACCGCCACGACGTGGCGCCGGCAGGTCGAGCAGGCATTCTTCCAGGGAGTCCCAGTTCCGGCCGAACCAGTCGGGCAGGTCTGCGGCCGTCGCGAACGCCGCCATCAGGGATGTCTTGTGGCGGACGCCGGGGATCGCGATGCTGGCCGTCGGTGCGACGACCACGGGGCTGCTCTTCCCTGTCACGCGATAGACGCCGCTCCGGCGCCCGTCGAGGATCTCCCGGAGAGTCGTCATCGTGCCCCCTGGATCCGGACGAAGGTCCGGTAGTGGTCCGTCGTCCAGTAGTACTCGGACGGTTGGCCGGCCACGATGCGCCGTGGACCGCGGTCGCGGCGACCGGGCGTCGGCACCGTGTACTCCCGGTAGTAACCCCGCGGGCGCCACGGCAGCAACCGTTCCCGGTTCGAGAAGACGATGCCGTCGCGATCGTAGGGGAACGGCCCGCCGGCCTGGATCAGGGCCAGCGTCGCCCGTGCCTCCGGCGGCAGTCGGTCCAGCGTGATGGTGTCGAGCGGGGCCGGACCCCGCGCCCAGAGGGCGCCCGCCAGCAGCGCGAGGAGCAGACCCACCCACGCCTGGCGGAATCCGTTCACCAGCCCACTTCCACCGCCGCGACGACGGCATAGATCAGGTCGTTGCTGTCGCCCTTGTCGGCGAGCACCGAGTGACTGTGGGCTGCGAGGCCACCCGGCACCGACGTCACGCTCACCTCGCCGTACGGAAAGACGGCGCGAACGGCAGCTTCGTCGAGGGTGTCCCGACCGGCCGGGATCCCCAGCGTCACGTGCACGCGCATGTGCCGGAGATCGCCGTCCGGCAGCAGTCGCTTCAGGCCCGGCAGCGCGTTGCCGCGGATCGCGTTCTGGCAGGCCCGGACAGCCGCCTTCGTGGCGCTCTGGCCGTGCTGGTCGATGCCCATCCCCACTTCCACCAGCAGGACGTTGTTCGGTGTCGGCATGGGGTTCTACTCAGGCCACTTCGAGCACGATCTTGCCGACGTGCGTGCTCGATTCCATGAGTTCGTGGGCTCGCGCGGCTTCCGCGAGCGGGAAGGTGGCGTGGATCACCGGCTTGATCGTGCCGTCGGCGACCTTCGGCCAGACCCGGCTCTCCAGCGCCTGCGCGACTTCGGTCTTGTACTCGACCGATCGCGGCCGCAGGGTCGACCCCGTGATCGTGAGGCGCCGATACAGGATGTCGCCCATGTCGAGTTCGGCGCGGGTGCCGCCCAGGAACGCGATCAGCGAGAGGCGACCGTCGACGGCGAGACATTTCAGTTCGCGCGGCACGTAGGCGCCGCCGACCATGTCGAGAATCACGTCGACGCCGCGCCCCTCCGTGAGCGACTTCACCACGGCCACGAAGTCCTCCTGCTTGTAGTCGATGCCGCGCTCCGCGCCGAGCGCCTCGCACGCGCGGCATTTCTCGGGACTGCCGGCCGTGACGAACACCCGATGCCCGAAGGCCCGCGCCATCTGGATGGCGGTGACGCCGATGCCGCTCGAACCGCCCTGCACCAGCAGCGTCTCCCCTGGCGAGAGGTGCGCCCGGTCGAAAACGTTGATCCAGACCGTGAAGAAGGTCTCCGGCAGCGAGGCCGCCTCGACCATCGACAGCCCCGCCGGCACCGGCAGGCATTGCCCCGCGGGCGTCTTGCAGTAGCCGGCATAGCCGCCCCCCGGCGTGAGGGCGCAGACGGCGTCGCCCATCTGCCAGCGCCGCACGCCTTCGCCGACTTTCACGATGGTCCCCGCCACCTCGAGACCGGGCAGGTCCGAGACGCCGGGAGGCAGCGGGTAGAGCCCCAATCGCTGGAGCACGTCGGGCCGGTTGACCCCGGCGGCCGCCACGCGGATCAGGACCTCGCCGGGGCCGGGCTCCGGCAACGGACGCGTGGTGGGGACGAGCACCTCGGGGCCGCCCGGACGGACGATCTCTACGGCGGACATGGACGCGGGCAGGGCAGCGGACGGAGACGACATCTTCACCTCTCTGGATCGGAGAGGAAACGATACGCCTATGCGGGCCCGGCCCCTAGTCCCCGGGCCGCGGGGACTCGAGAACTCAAGCGGCGTCCGCCTTCACCATCCTCACCGTGGAGCGCATGTGCTCGGGTACGGCAAAGGGCACCGGCTTTCCGACCGCGAAACCCTGGGCGTAGTCGACGCCGACTTCCCGCAACAACTGCAGGGTGCGGTCGGTCTCGACGAACTCGGCGATCGTCAGCTTGCCCATGACATGGCCGATCTTGTTGATGGCCTCGACCATGGCGCGGTCGATCGGATCGTCGGCCATGTCCTTCACGAAGCTGCCGTCGATCTTCAGGAAGTCCACGGGCAGATGCTTGAGATACGCGAACGACGACATGCCCGCGCCGAAGTCGTCCAGCGAGAATCGGCAGCCGCGCGCCCGGAGTTCCTGGATGAAGTGCGTGGCCTTGGCGAGATTCGCGATCGCGGCGGTTTCGGTGATCTCGAAGCACAGCGTCTGGTGCGGGATCCGGGCGCTCTCCAACTGCTCCACCACGAACGCGAGGAAGCGCTCGTCGGAGATCGATGCACCGGACACGTTGATGGAGCACGTGTCGTCGGAGGTGAGCTGCCCGGCGTCCTGCAACTCGCCCAGCTTGTCGAGCGCCGTGCGGACCACCCAGTGGTCCAGCGCGGGCATCAGGTTGAAGCGTTCGGCCGCCGGGATGAACGCCATGGGCGGCACCAGGCGTCCCTGCTCGTCCATCATCCGCAACAGCAGTTCGAAATGCCGGCCGTGGGACGCGTGGGCGCGCACCGGCGTGATGTCCTGGGAATACAGCAGCAGCCGGTCCTCCTCGAGCGCGCGGTGGATGAGGCCGATCCATTCCATCTCACCCTGGCGCGTCGAGAGTTCGTGGTCGTCGGGCCGGTACACCTGCACGCGATTGCGGCCCTTCTCCTTCGCCATGTAGCAGGCGGCGTCGGCAGCGCGCATCACCTCGGACAGCGTGAGCATGCCATCGCCGAGATTGATGAGGCCGATGCTCGCGCCGATGGTGAACGAGCGGTTGTGCCACACGAAGTGGAATTCCGCGATGGTCTGGCGAAGCTGGTCGGCGATGCGCAGCGCGTGCTCCTCCGCGCAGTTCTCCAGCAGCACGCCGAACTCGTCGCCGCCCAGGCGCGCCAGGGTGTCCCCCTCGCGCAGCAGCTGCTGCAGCAGGACGCTGACCTGACGCATCAGCTCGTCGCCCGCGGCGTGACCGCAGGTGTCGTTCACGACCTTGAACTGGTCGAGATCGAGATACATCACCGCATGGCACCGGGCGAGGTCGTTCGCGCTCTTGATGGCGGCCTCCAGGCGGCGTTCGAATTCGCGGCGGTTGATGAGACCGGTGAGGGAGTCGTGGCTCGCGTGGTACGAGAGCTTCGCCGCGTACTGGCGTTCCTGACTGACATCGTGGAAGACGGTGACGACACCGGTGATGGCGCCGGTGCGGTCCCGGATCGGGGAGGCGGACTCGTTCACGGCGATCTCGCCACCGTCCTGGCGGATGAGAAGCAGCTTGGCCGACTCCTTCACGGCGCGCCCCTCGCGAAGCACCCGCGCGATGAGATCCGGCGGGATCTCCTGGGTCGTCTCGTCGCGCAGGCAGGCCACGGTGTGGAGCGCGAGGCCGCGGGCTTCGTGCGTGCGCCAGCCGGTGAGCGTTTCCGCGACCGGGTTCAGGTACTCGACGCGCCCGCGGACGTCGGTGGTGATGACCGCGTCGGCGATCGAGGCCAGGGTCACCAGGGCGCGCTCCTTCTCGGCGAACAGCTGGGCCTCGGCGAGCTTGCGATCCGTGATATCCGTCATCGACCCGGCCATCCGGACCGCCTTGCCTACGGTGTCCCGCACCGACTGGCCCCGCATGCGGAACCAGCGATAGTCCCCGGCACGCGTCCGCAGCCGGAACTCCGCGTCGTAGCTCTCGCCGCTCTCGAGATGCTCCTCCAGGGCCCTGAGGCCTTCGTCCCGGTCGGCCGGATGCATCAGGGAGACCACGGCGGAAAGCGTGTTCTCCATCTCGTCGTCGGCATAGCCGAGCAACTGCTTGTAGCGCGGCGAGAAGTAGACGGTGTGGGTGGGGATGTCCCAGTCCCAGAGGCCGTCGTTGCTGCCCGTGACGGCGAGCTTGAAGCGCTCCTCGCTCGCGCGAAGGGCATCCTCGAAGGCCACCGCGTTGTTGAGCATCCGCCGGGACAGCAGCACCCCGATCGGCACGAGGATCGCCGCCACCGAGAAGGTGAACACGAGGAGCACCTTCTTGGTATAGCGTGTGGCTTCGCCGAGGGTGTAGGAGAAGTCGTCCTCGAGCGGGGTGAGCGTGTCGTTGATCTCGTGGATCCGGCGCAGGAAGGGTTGCAGCGTCTCGACGCTGCGGTCGCCCGCGGAGATGCTCCGGTGCAGGGATTCCGCGACCTTCACCAGTTCCGCGACCAGGGCGTCCCCCTGCGTCCAGATGTCGACGACCCGCTCGATGTAGTCGACATTGCGGAACGTCCGGAACAGACGGATCGCGCTGCCGACGTCGTCCGGATGCCCGCGCGCGCGGAGGAAACCGGCCTCGACGACCTTCGCATCCATGTCGGGCTTCCCCATCTCGATGCGGGCGATCTGCACGCCGAGGGGGATGGCGACGGCCGCCGCATAGCGCTCGTAGTGCTGGGTGTTCCCGGTCTCGGCGTAGCGGAGGAGGTGGAACACGGCGTCCTTCTGGGCCTTCGACCAGACGCTCTCGCCCTCCACGTAGGCGCGGCATCCGGAGAGGATGTCGAGGCTGGCCGTGGCGATGACCAGCATCAGCGCGACGATGGCGAAGAAGGGCCAGACGATGAGCAGCAGGCGTCGCGCGCTCGACATGTCGAAATGCCGTGCGGATGCACGATCCCGCGCGGTCGGACCGATCGACGTCGATGGCGCGGTGGTCCGTGCCGGGTTGTCCTGGATGGGTCGCATCGTCAACGTACTGGGGCAGGGCCGGCGAGCGGGCGCCGGGCGTCGTTGCGGGACCGCGCGCATGGGTGGTCCGGGCGACGGGCGGGCGCTGCGAAGCGAGGTATGTCCATCATGACAAGCGGGTGCCGCATGCCGTCGGAATCGGCGTGCCCGGAGGCGCGTCCACGCTGGTGCGTGAGGCGGCACAGTGTGCCGTTGGCGGGCGCTGGGAATGCGCTCGAGGCCTGCCGTCGAATGACCAGTTTCATGCGCTTCGCTGACTCGTGGATCCTGCGGTAAGAGGTGCGGCCGCCCTCGCGCACGAACACTCGCGCTCGGGACCTCGGCTGCGCCCGGGAATTGCTCTGCCTGCCGTCAGACCTGCAAAGGTTGGCAGTGTATCGCGTCGGACCCGACACGCCCTGCTCGGGCTACGAGCCTGGTGCGCAGTCTGCCGCTTGCAGGCCGTGCCTCGCGCCGGGGCGCGATGATGACACGGACATGGTGGTTCGGTATTCTCAACGGCATCGAGTTCGACGGATCCGTACCGCGCACATCGTGCAGCCAGTCAATGTCATCCGCCTCCGACCGAAGCGAGCCGCCGAACCCAGGAAACGGCTGGAAGCCGATGCCGTGGTGCTTGGCTTTCCCGATGTTGTGTACAGGAGACTTTCCGAAATGCAAGCAGTGATGCCGCTGAACAGAGGGGAGCCCGACTGGGTGCAGTCCCTGCACAGTTTCATCGAGCCCTACTGGGACGATCTCCTCAATGGCGAATGGGCTCGGAGCGTGAACGACGCCTCCCAGACCATCGAGGAGATGCGGGGCTGGATCCTCCAGCTCTATCCGTTCATCCACGCCTTCCCGAAGTTTCTCGCCGAGGCACTCATCAAGGTCGAGGACGACGAAGCCCGATCCTTCCTGATCGACAACATCCGGGTCGAGAAGGCGCACGCCGAGCACTGGATCTGGATGGGTATCGGTTTCGGCCTCACGCGCGAGGAGATGCTCGAGACCGCCGATGGCGTCCGGCCGGTGCTGCGGGACGTGCAATCCCTCACCGATTGGCTCTGGTACATCAACGCCAAGGGGTCCCTTCCCGAGGCCGTGGCCGCCACGAGCTTCGCCATCGAAGGTGTCACCGGGGAGCTCGCCCGCCGCCTCCTCACCGGGTTCGAGTCGTATCGCGACCACCCCGGGGTCGACATGAACGTGAAGACCACCCGCTGGGCACGGGCACACGCGCACTACGACGACATGCATCCCCGTATCGCTCTCGACATCGTCAAGCGGCACGCCACGGACGAGCGCCTGCAAACGAAGGTGATGATGGCAGCACGGCGCAGCCTGCAACTGCTCAATCTGGCCCTCATGACATCGCACCGGGCGTATGCGCCGGCCGCAAACGTGATCCCCCTGGTCGAGAGCGAACAACGCGAGAACGACCGCCGCAAGCGTCAGCTCGACACGGCATTTCCGGAGCGCCGTTTCCGGGATCGTCGTGGACTCGGTCACACCGCGAAGATGATCGGCTGATCGCATCGTTCGAGCCTGCCGGGTCGATCGGGCAGCGCCCTGTTCTCGGGGCCGCGACCGCATGCTGCGGGGCGCGGCCCCTGTCGTTTCCAGGGGCAGGGCGCTGGCATCGGACGCTCGGCGCGAGCCGCAGACCGGGATCGGACTTGGCGCCAGCGTCCCTGGGCACCCTGATGGTCGTGCTCCGGGTGGACGACATCGCCTGGATCTTCGGGTACGCGCGGGATGCAGGCGTCCACGTCTTCGCCGATTTCGCGGGGCCGTATGCCAAGGGTGGATCCAGGTGGATGCCAGGGCGCCCGGGTTTCGGTCGGTGGGACCGACCATGGGAGCCTGGCGTCGCGCACCGGTACGCGGCACTGCGCTCCGGGGCGTCAGGCTCGGCCCGCCCGGGCCTGCCACAGGATCCCGGCGACCACCCCGGCGATGAGGGTTCCGCCCGATAGCAGCAGGGCTGTTTGTACTTCCTCGACCCGACCCACCACGACCCCCGCAATCAGGAACGACACCAGCAATGCGACGTAGACCCGCCACCAGTCCAGGACCTCGGCGAGCACGCCGAGCAGGCGGTGCATGGCGCGTTCCGCAGTCTGGGCGTTATTGCAGCGCGGGGTCGAGCACGAAGCCGATCTTCTTCAGCCCCCCCGACTGCACCGCTGCCATCACCTGCGCGACCTTCTCGTACTGGACGGTGCGGGCGCCACGCAGGTGGATCTCCGGCTGGGGATCCTTTGCGGCCGCCTCGGCGATCCGCGCCTTCAGCACGTCGACGCTGATCTCCTCGGCGTTCCAGTAGATCTTCGAATCGGTGTCGACCGACAGGTTGATGCTTTCGGGCTTCACGTCGTTCGGCTTGTTCGTCGCGTGCGGCAGGTCGATCTTCACGGCGTGGTTCATGACCGGGATGGTGATCATGAAGATGATGAGGAGCACCAGCATCACGTCCACCAGCGGCGTGGTGTTCATCTCGGGGTTGAGTTCGTCGTCCCCGTCGCTCAGCGAGCCCATGGCCATGGCGGGCGCTCCTCAGACCTTCGCGACCGGCACGGCTTTCAGCCTTTCCGGCGCGGGCGTGCCACCAGTCTCGCCGACCCGGGTGCCGGTGAGGAAGTAGGCATGGAGGTCATAGCCGAAGCGGTTCAACTTCGCGACGAGGGTCTTGTTGCCGCGCACGAGCGCGTTGTAGCCGAGCGCCGCCGGGATGGCGACCGCGAGGCCCAGTGCGGTCATGATCAGCGCCTCGCCCACCGGGCCGGCGACCTTGTCGAGGGAGGCCTGTCCCGCCAGACCGATCGCCACCAGGGCGTGGTAGATGCCCCACACCGTCCCGAAGAGGCCGACGAACGGTGCGGTCGACGACACCGAAGCGAGGATCGACATCCCCGACTGCAGCTTCGAGGCGCTCTCGTCGATCGATGCGCGGAGCCCGCTCAGGAGCCATTCGCTGCGCCCCATCGCGCCGCCGAGGGTGCCCTCGTGGTGACGATGGTGCTGCGAGCAGTCGAGCCCCGCCTGGGCGAGCAGGCGGAACGGATTGTCGTCCCCGCCGAGCGTTTCCATGCCCTCGGCCACCGAGCGCGTCTGCCAGAAATCCGCCCGGGCCGCGGCAGCGGCCTTCTGCAGCCGGGCGAGCGTCCATGACTTGAGCGCGATGACGTACCACGACATCGCCGACATGATGACGAGAAGAACGGCGACCGCCTGCTGCACGAGGTCGGCGTTGGCCCACAGATGATCCAGTCCGAACTGCCCCACGGGTCTATCCTCCGAGCTACGTATCCAGTTTGAACGAGAAGGGCACGACCACCCATACCGGCACGGCGCGTCCATCTTCGAGATAGGGCTTGAACTGCGCCTGCATTGCCGCCTTCTGCGCGGCACTGTCGAGCCGCGGGAATCCGCTGCTCTTCTGCACTTCGACCTTGTCGACCCGACCCTGCTCGTTCACGAGCACACGCACGAGCAGGTCGCCGGTCTCCTTGAGGCGCAGGGAGATCGAAGGGTAGCTGAGGGTGGGTGCCTTGATGTACTCGATTCCCTGATCGCCCAGCGCTCGCACACGCGGCTCGGCAGGCGGCGCCGGTGGTGCCGGGGCGACGACCGGCGCCGGCGGTGCCGGAGGCGCGGGCGGACCGGGAGCCACGACGACCGGTGCCGGCTCCGCAGGCTTCGGCGGCGGCTCCGGCGGTGCCGGGGGCAGCGTGATCGCCGTCGGTGGCGGCGGGGTGTCGACCGGCTTGATCGTCGCCGTCGGGGGAGGAGGGGGCGGTGGCGGTGCGACGACCACCTTGGGGGGCGGAGGAGGAGGCGGCGGCGGCTCCGGCGGCGGTGCCTCGGGCGAGATCAGTCGCGCGACGACTTCCTGCTCGATCACCCGGCCGGCTTCCCGAAGCAGTCCTGCCTGCATCGCATAGAAGAAGCCGATGTGCAGGAGCACGATGATCGAGAGGATGGTCGCGTGACGGCCGGCGGGCATTGCGTTCGGGTTTCCTTGGATCTCGTCTGCGGCAGGGCCGGGTGCAGCCAGGGCGCGTCGTTCACGTTCGGTCCTGCGAACCCGTGCCGCCAACGTGGCTGGAGCAGACCCTCGACTCTATCGGATGGTCGGCGCAGATGCAAAGCGTTCTCATTTGGACGCCTTGCGTCGGGAAAAACTCCCGATGACGTCGGTCAGGTTTCCGGCACGACGAGGGGGGCGAGCGCCAGTCGCAGAACCTCGGGCAGCTTCGCGGGGCGACGCCCGGCGCGGTCCACGTACACATGGACGAAATGGCCCTGCGCTGCGGCCTCCTGGTCATCATTGCGGAAGAGGCCGATCTCGTACCGCACGCTCGTCGACCCGAGCCGTGCCACGCGCAGACCGGCGTGCACGACGTCCGGGAAGGTGATCGACGCGAAGTAGTTGCAGTGCGTCTCCACCACGAGGCCGATGACCTCGCTTCTCTCGATGTCGAGCGCGCCCTGCTCGATCAGGTACTGGTTCACCACGGTGTCGAAGTACTGGTAGTACACGACGTTGTTCACGTGGCCGTACACGTCGTTGTCGATCCAGCGCGTGGGAATCGTCTGGAAATGCCGGTAGTCGTTGCGTCGATCGGCCGTGGGGCGGGTCATCGGGGCGCTCACTCCTGGGAGGGGGGATGATCTTTGGCGCGAGCCGGCGATGCGGCCCCCGCCCGAAGCTGCTTCCAGTTCACGGCGAGGAGGCCCGCCGAGACGATCACCGCCATGCCGGTGAGAGTGCCATGGTCGGGGAAGTCGCCGAACACGAGCCAGGCGAGGCCGGTCGACCAGATGAGCTGCACGTACACGAAAGGCGAAAGCGCCATCGGTGACGCGTGCTCCACCGCCCGGATCAGCAGGAAGTGGCCGAAACCGCCCAGACAACCGATTCCCAGCATCAGTGCGCCCTGGGTCAGGGTCGGTGCCTGCCACGTGAACGGCAGCATGAGCGTCGTCACGACGGCACCGGCGAGTGCCCCGAAGAAGAGCGTCGTGAGCGGATGCTCCAGGCCGGCCACCTTGCGGGTCGCGATCTGGTAGAGACTGAAGAGGACCGCCGTCGCGACAGGCATCGCCACGGCCAGCGTGAACACCGCGCCTCCCGGCCGGATGATGATCAGCACGCCGACGAACCCGAGGCCGACGGCCGCCCATTGTCGGCGGGACACCCGCTCGCGGAGGAAGTGGCCGGAGAACGCCGTCACCAGCACCGGCGCGATGAAGCTGATCGCCGCCGCCTCGGCGAGCGGCAGGAATTTGAGCGACAGGTAGAAGCACGCCGTCGAGCCCACGAGCAGGATGCCGCGCAGCATCTGCAGGCCGAGGAAGCGGGTCCGCGCGAGGCCGAAGCCCATCCGAGGGGCGAACAGCGCGACCATGATCACGAGCTGCAGCGTGTACCGCGCCCAGATGAGCGGCGCGATGGGATACGACTTCAGCGCGAGCTTCGCCATGGTGTCCATGGCTGAGAACATGAACACCGAGATCATGATGAGGCCGACACCGCGCGCCAGATGGTGACGGTCCTTGTGGTGGGACTCCACGCGGTGGTCAGGCGAGGGGCTGACCGGCGCCCGGCGGCAGCACGGTCCGGCCCGCGAAGCCGGCGGCGTCGCCGAGGGCTTCCTCGAGGCGCAGCGCCTCGTTCCACTTGGCCATGCGCTCGGAGCGCGTGAACGAACCCACCTTCAACTGGCCGGCGTTCCACCCCGTCGACAGGTGGACGATCGTGACGTCCTCGGTCTCCCCGGAGCGGGCGGAGACGATGGTGCCGAAGCCTGCGTCCTGGCCGGCGACGCACGCGGCGCGGGTCTCGGTGATGGTTCCGGCCTGGTTCGGCTTGATCAGCACGGCATTGCATGCGCCATCGCTCTCGGCGGCGCGGACGCGATCGGCGTTCGTCACCAGGTAGTCGTCGCCGATCACCTGGATGCGATGGCCGACGGCCTTCGTGAAGGCGCGCATGCCATCGCGGTCGTCCTCGGCCAGCGGGTCCTCGATGGAGGCGATCGGATAGCGTCGGCACCAGTCGAGAAGCATCTCGATCAACCCGTCGCGGTCCAGTTCCCGTGCCTCCAGTCCGAGGCGGTAGCGCCCGTCGCGACCGAACTCCGACGCGGCGATGTCGAGCGAGATCGCCACCTCGTCGCCGGGTACGTAGCCCGCACGTTCGATGGCGCGTACCAGCATCCCGAGGGCCTCCTCGTTCGAGTCGAAGAGCGGCCAGAAGCCCCCTTCGTCGGCCACGCCTGCGAGCTTTCCGGCCTCCTGCATCAGCGTCCCCGCTGCGCGGTAGACCTCGGCCGTCATCACGAGCGCCTCGGCGAAGCTGCGTGCCGACAACGCCATCACCATGAAGTCCTGGATGTCGACGCGCCGCCCGGCGTGGGCGCCGCCGCCGAAGATCTGGATCTCGGGCAGGGGCAGCCGCACCGGACCACCCGCCGCCAGATGCCGGTACAGCGGCACGCGCGCCGATGCGGCTGCCGCGTGCAGGACGGCCATCGACACGGCGATGGTCGCGTTGCCGCCCAGCCTCGCCTTGTTCGGTGTCCCGTCGAGCGCGATGAGTGCCGCATCCACGGTGGCCTGGTCGCGCGCGTCGAGGCCGGCGAGGCAGTGCGCGATCTCCCGGTTCACGTTCGAGACGGCCTGCATCACGTCGAGCCCGCCGAGGGCCGGGCCGCCGTCGCGCAGATCGATCGCCTCGTTCGTGCCGCGCGACGCGCCGGCCGGGGCGATGGCGCGTCCGATCGTGCCGTCGGCCAGATGGACGTCCGCCTCGACGGTCGGGCGCCCGCGGGAATCCCACACGCGGCGTCCGACGACGCGGTGGATGATGGAATCGTTCATGGTGCTCCAGTGGTTCGGTCGGGACGCGCGGCAGGGGCTGTCATCCGACGCTCCCGGCCGTGCGCAGCAGTTCCTGGCTCCACGTCTGGCTGACGTGCGTCAGCGTATCGACAGGGGCGAGCAGCAGTTGACGCGCGACGCGGCGGACCTGGTCGCGCTGCGCGTCGTCGGTGATGTACTCCACGGGCGACTTCCCGTCCACGCGCGCCAGGAAAAGACCCGCGAGCAGGCGCGCGACCCGCGCCTCCAGCACCTCGCGCGGCTCCCAGTTGACCCGCGTGAGGTACGTGCCGCAGAGCGCCGAGAAGCTGTCGAGATAGCGGGCCCACCACTGCGGCCGCCAGAGGCACTTCAGCATCAGATGGTTGAGGCAGAACGCGAGATCGAAGGCCGGATCGCCGTACCACGCGCACTCCGCATCGAGGAAGACCGGACCGTTCGGCCCCACGAGGATGTTCTTCGGGCTCACGTCGCCGTGCACGAGCGCGCGCTTCGTGCGGCCGGTGACCTCGACCAGCGCGAGGAGCTGCCCCGCGAGATCGGGATGCGCCTGCGCCGTGGCGCTCAGATAGGGTTCCAGCCGGATCGGAAAGAAGATGTGGTCGGTCGCGAAGCGCTCCGCGACCGAGTCGTCACCGGCGGTCGCGGCATGGATGCGCGCGAGGCGCCGGCCGACTTCGCGGGCGACCGCGGGGTCGATGAGGCCGTCCCGAAGTTGCGTCTTCCACACCGGATGATCGGCCGGATCGAGAAACGCCATCGCGAAGAATCCACCTTCGCGGTCCTCGCCCAGCACCTTGGGCACGCCTTCCGGCACGACGGCACCGGCGACCCGCATCCACTCGACTTCCCAGCGGTTGCGTTCCACGGGCGCCTGCCAGTCGGCCTTGACCTTCAGCTTCGGGAGGGCGCGTTTCACGCAGGCTTCGCCGCCGGTCCACCGCGCGTGGAAGATGTCCGACGACACGCCGCCGGTCAGCGGTTCCAGCACGAGCGCATCGCCCGGGCGTACGAGCCCCATGCGTTCCAGGGCGGGGCGGAAGGCGTCGGTGTCGGAGTCCAAGATGGGGAGCAGCGGCGTCGTGGGGGAGGACGAGCAGGGCGCCTCTCGGCGACCGCTCACGAGATATATCACAAGACCGGGGCGCCGCGGTGTCCCGCGGCCCCGCCTTCGAGCGGCTCGACAAGCGTTTCGCGGGCCGTGGGGGCCGGGCGACCTTCCCACGACCGCGGTGGCGCGCTCGATTGCCAGGGGCTGGCGTGCATCGGCCACCCGGGTGCCCGCTCCGGCGCGATGCGCCCGACCATCGTGATGCTGCCCTCGCAAGAAGCCGGACGCCCGCAACGACGCCTTGCCGCATCCCCGCGGACTTGCAGGCGCACATCTTCGACGCCTTCGCCCAGGCCGATGCCGCTTGCGTTCCGGGCCGGTAGAATCGGTGCGGTCATCCCCAGACGAGTCGCTGCTCCGGGCGCCATGAAAGGCGTCTACGATGCGATCGATCCATGCCCACCCTCCACGTCCGGATCCAGCCGGACCGCTCTCCCGATCTCGATCTCCCCGCCGTCCTCGCCCTGTTCTCCAGCGCGGCCGAGGTGGTCGATGCCGAACTGGAGATCCGCGGCGTGGACGACGATGCTGCGGAAGACGACCGCTTCATCCGGTTCGACTTCCGGACCCTCGATGTCGCGCGTCTGTGGACCGTGCTCCAGGGGCAGGTGTTCTGGGACGACGCGGTCGGACCCGCGCTCGCGATCGCGGCGGTCGTCACGTGCGACGGACGCCACACCGGGGACGACGCCGTCCTCCTCCTGCACCATCACGACCGCGCCATCGTGCCGGACACGCTCGTTGACACCTGACCTCCGCGCGGGGCTCGTAACGGGCCCCGGCTCCCCCACCCGCCATCCCGCGCGAAGTCCCGCAAGCGAAAGCCGGCCATGAGCTACGTCCTCACCGCCTGGCGGCAAGCTGCGGGCGTGCCGCTGCCCACGAGTCTTGCCGAAGCCCAAACCCAGCTCGATGCCGTCCAGGCCGGCAGGCCGGGGCCGCGCGACCCGGCGTTCCTCGCGCTGGCCCGCGCCCTCGAGGCCCGCTTCCCCGCGAATGACGACGACCAGACCTACGACAGCAGCCTCGCCCTGCTCGAGCAATCGTCAGCCCCGGATGACGCCTACTACAACTTCGGTGTCTCCACCGGCATCGATCACTGGAGCGCGGCATACGCGCATGCGGTGGTCCAGGCGAACAACCTGGGGTTGCACCTCTTCGACATGCAGGAGGGGTCGGTCTACCTGGCGAACGGGGACGTCTTCGCGCTCGGCGACCCCGACCTCTGCATGCGGGCGGTGGACGCGTGGCTGAGGCGTGACTTCGCAGCCGCCTGGGCCGAGTACCGGCGCCTCGCGCCGCGTCGCAATCCGAAGGCCCTGCAGGGTTGGGGGCAGCTTCTCAGCGGCGGGATGGCAGGGCCTCGCCACCACGCGCTCGGCGCCGCGCTCATGCAGTTGGGTGGCGCCGACTCGGAACAGGATCCCCAGGGGTACGGGGTCGTCCTGAAGCGCGTCCCACCTGCGCTCCATGCCGAGCAGGCCGCGTGGCTGGCGCGATTGCGCGCAGCGCCCGACCTCGTGGCGGTGGTCGATGCCGAAGTCGTCGGCCAGTCCGCACGCCTCGCGCAGGTCGAAGCTGCCATCCTGGTGCCCGAGCACCGGGCGAAGGCGGTGGAGACGCTGAAGCGGCTCGCCTTCAACGGCCATGCGGCCGCGGCCTACCGGCTCTCGCTGGAACTGACGGTCGGCAAGGCCATCCGCGGCACGGCCGTCGACATCGAACGCTGGCACCGGAATGCCGCGCAGTGGGGCCACCCGCGTGCGCAGGCGACGCTGGGCACCAGGCTCGCCGAGGGGCCGTTCGAGAAACTCGACGAAGCCGAGCGCTGGCTGCTCCGCGCGACGGCCGCGGGTGAGCCGGACCTCGAGCCGGTGATTGCCCGACTGCGCCTCCGGCGGGCGGCGGGCCCGCAGGGGCCGGGTGCCAACGGGGGCAGCGAGGACGACAGCCTCGCGGCGCGCGTCGAGCGTGGCGATGCCGACGCGATGTTCCAGTGGGCCCGGCAGACCTTTATCGCGAAGCCGCCACCCGATCCATCGGGCGCGATTCGGGCAGCCCGTCTGCTCGAACGCGCGGCCAGCCAGGGCCATCTCCCCGCGGCCGCGTGGCTGGGCGAGTGTCTCGCGTGGGGGCGTTACGGTCTGCCGAAGGATCCCGTGCGCGGCCGCCAATGGCTCGAGCAGGCCGTGGCGGGCGACGACGCCCTCGGCCTCGTCTCGATGGCGCAGTGGCTCATGTACGGGCCCGTGGCACGGCCCGAGCCCGCGCTGGCGTTGGAGTGCGCCACCCGTGCTGCTGCGAAGGGCCATGGGAACGGCTGGTACCTGCTTTCGGTGTGCCTCCTCGACGGCACCGGTGGTCCGCCCGACCCGGTGGCGGCGAAGGCGGCCTTCCGGATCGCGCAATCGCTGCCCAGCCCGTTGCTCGACTTGAATCGCGACCTCACCCCGGATTTCGCACCGAATCCGCAGGACGCTGCAGCCGTCGATGCCCTGCATCGCGAGATGGCAAGCGACAGTCGCCGGCTCCCGGCATTGCTCGACAGCCGCGCTGCCGCCCGAGCGGCGTCGTCGTCGCGCCGGGCGCAGGTTCGTCCGCAGGCGGCCGCGCGTGACGAAGATGACGAGGCGGACGATGCCTTCCCGATCGCCCGCCGGCTGCACATCGGCCACGCGGCCCTCGTCGCCGGCGCGCTCGGGACCGCGCTGCTGTTGATGGTGGCGCCGTCGGTGGGCAAGACCGGCTTCCGGGCGCTCGTGGCACTGGTCGGACTGATCGGTGCCTTCGGCGTCTGGCGCTCCTCGGCGGATCTCGAATGGTCGACGGCGAAGCGTGTCATGCTCGCCGCGCTTGCCCTCCTGCCGGGCGTAGGGTTCATCGCGTGCATCGCCGTGCTGTTGAAGGTCCTCCGCGATCGCTGACGCCGCCGGCCCCGGTGCCGCAATGCTCCTCCACGCCTCGACGGATCCGACAGAACATGAGCGATCTCCCCGATCTTCCTGCCACGCCCCTCGGCCGGTACCGCCATTACAAGGGCCTCGAGTACGAGGTCGTCGGCGTCGTGCGCCATAGCGAAACGCTGGAACCGCTGGTGCTCTATCGGCCGTTGTACGACGACTCGGGGCTATGGGTGCGACCGCACGCCATGTTCTTCGAGGAGGTCGTCATCGATGGGCGGCGTAAGGCCAGGTTCGAGAGGATCGACGAAGTCGCCGGCGCATGAGCGATGTGCCCGCACCCGGCAGCATCCTCGCCGGACGCGGGCTTTCGCGGCCATGGGCCGCTCCTACAGGGTCTCTATCCGTGATCGAAGCGCCGGTGATGTAGGAGGGGGCCATGCCCCCGAAAGCGGTGGATGCAAGGACGGGCTTCGACCGTAGCCATCGCTTTCGCGGCCATGGGCCGCTCCTACAGGGTCGAAATCCGTGATCGAAGCGCCGGTGTTGTAGGAGGAGGCCACGCCCCCGAAAGCGGTGGATGCAAGTAAGCGGTTCGACCATAACCATCACTTTCGCGGCCATGGGCCGCTCCTACAGGGTCGCTATCCGTGATCGAAGCGTCGGTGTTGCAGGAGGGGGCCATGCCCCCGAAAGCGGTGGATGCAAGGACGGGCTTCGACCGTAGCCATCGCTTTCGCGGCCATGGGCCGCTCCTACAGGGTCGCTATCCGTGATCGAAGCGCCGGTGGTGTAGGAGGGGGCCATGCCCCCGAAAGCGGTGGGTGCAAGGAAACGCTTCGACCGGAACCATCGCTCTCGCGGCCATGGGCCGCTCCTACAGGGTCGGTATCCGTGATCGAAGCGTCGGTGGTGTAGGAGGGGGCCATGCCCCCGAAAGCGGTGGATGCAAGGACGGGCTTCGACCGTAGCCATCGCTTTCGCGGCCATGGGCCGCTCCTACAGGGTCGGTATCCGTGATCGAAGCGCCGGTCTGGTAGGAGGGGGCCATGCCCCCGAAAGCGGTGGATGTTGCGGAAGCGCCTCGCCGATCAGCTCTCGAAGATGTCCAGCGGCAGGACGGCCGATACGATGAGATTGGGCACGTCCACCACCTGGCTCACCTTGAGATCGACCGCCACGCTGATGAGGCAGTACGCCTGTTCCCGCGTGAGGCCGCGCGTGTCGACGAGATACTCGACCATGTTGAGCAGCGCGTTCTTCGCGGCCATCGAGAGATCTTCGGACTCGTTGCGCAGACCATCGCGGCTCACCGGTATGCCGGTCGTCGCGTAGAAGCGCTTCGGGGCGGCCATCTCGGGCGTCGTGAAGTAGCCGCCGTGCTCGAACGACGGGTCGGTCTGTCGGCGCCGATGGGCCTCGCCCTTCAGCACGTCGAACGTCGCGACGAACGTGGCGCTCGTTTCCACGGCAGTGCCGCACGACTCCCCGTCGCCCTGCGCGAAGTGCGCGTCGCCTACCGAGAAGAGCGCTCCCTTCACGTAGACCGGCAGGTAGAGCGTGGCCCCCGCGGTGAGCTGCTTGATGTCGATGTTCCCGCCGGTCTCGTGCGGCGCGATCGTCCGGAATGCGTCGCTGGCGATCGCCGCATCGGATGGAACTGCCCCATCCATGCTCGGCAGGACCACTGCGCCCCCGCGGCCGGAAAGTTCGGTCTCGCGGGCGTTGATGCGGGCGAGGAGTTCGTGCGAGGGCGCCACACCCATCACGCCCATGAAGGGCGCGCCCGGGATGCGCACGCCGGGCAGGTCGCGCGACATGGCGAAGCCTCCCGACATCTCCCAGTGCACGAGGTGCGGATCGGGAAAGTGCTCGCGGAGGAAGCCGAAGCCCGGGGCGATGAAGGTGTAACCGCGCGATGCCGTCTGGATCGCCTCCACCTTCACGGCGAGCAGATCGCCGGGTTCCGCGCCTTCCACGTACACGGGGCCTGTCAGCGGATGCACGCGCCCCATCTCCACGGAGAGCAGGTCCTTCCCCGTCATGCCCGGTTTGATCTGCCGGTCCATCGCGTCGATGGTCTCGATCTCGACCGTCGATCCACGGGATACACGGACCGTCGGGGCGATATCCGGATGCCATCGGTTGTGGCCCTTGCCGTCCTGCCGGGCAAGCGGTTCGTCGGGATGCAGATGGATGTGCGCGTCGGCCATGGCATGGATCTCGTCGTGGATGGGGAAAAGAGCGCGTCTCGCAATCGCTGCGCCAGACGCACCGGGTGCCATCCGAGGCGGTGACTCCGACTTCGGACGGCTGGCCGGATTATCCCGCGACCGTGGTGTGAGTACGCAAAGGCACGCGAACGCGAACGCCGTTCTGCGCGGTTTCGTGCGCGGGCAGTCCCACGGCGACATGGCGCCGGCATGCCTCCAAAGAAGGCGCCGGTGCGCCATCCGCGTGCAACGGTTGACAGATCCGGCTGGATGTCGCCAAATTCACCCAAGTGGAAAAAGTTGCATGTGATGCACAAAGTTCGATCGCATCCATGCCCCTTCCCGATGGCGGTTGGCAGTCCCGAGGTCGGCAAAGCCCGACCCGCTCCGGCCCGGTTCACACCTTGCCGGCAGCACCCAGATTCAGTGCAGTCACGGATGCAGTTTCGAAGGCGCGGCCCATCGTCCGCGGAATGCTCTCCCGGCGCCCGGTGCCGGATGCGTCCGCGATGGCGGGCCGCTTCGCAGACGGAAACGTCCAAGGAGATTGCACGCATGTCTGGAAAAATCACCCGTCGCCAGTTGCTGGGCAGCGCCGCTGCCGGCCTCGCGACGTCCGCGGTGCCCTTCAGTCTTCCCCGGTCCGCGCAGGCGGCGGGCGCGCCCATCGTCCTCGGCGTGCCGACCTCGCAGACCGCCGCCGCCGGCGTGGCCGACGACCTCGACCACCTGAACGGCACGACGCTCGCCATGGAGGAGATCAACGCAGCCGGCGGCATCCTCGGCCGCCCGTTGAAGCTCTTCGTGACCGACGTCGACAAGCTCTCGCCCGAGAGCTGCCAGCAGGCCATCGCCGCCTGCGTCGACGCGAAGGTCCACGCGATCTCGAACGCGTTCCTCTTCGTGCCGATCCCCGCGATGGATGCGTCCGCCAAGTACAAGGCGCCGTACCTCCAGGGCAACACGCAACGCGCCGCGACCGAGGCCTTCAAGGCCAACCCGGTGAAGTACAGCCACATCTTCCAGACCGACCCGTCCGAGGTGCACTACGGGTACACGTACCCGATCTGGCTGGCCGCGATGGAAGCTTCCGGCAAGTGGAAGCCGAAGAACCGCAAGGTGCACATCGTCCAGGAGCAGGTCGCGTACTGCCAGACGATCTCGAAGGCAGCGCAGGCGGCGCTGAAGAAGAGCAACTTCCAGGTGGCTGCGGTCACCGACATCCAGTTCCCGGTCCAGGACTGGGCCCCGGTCATCCAGAAGCTGAAGGAAGTGGATGCCGGCGCCATCATGATCGACCACTGGGTGGCCGCCGAGTACGCCGCGTTCTGCAAGCAGTTCCGAGCGAACCCCGTGAAGGACTCCCTCGTCTACCTGCAGTACGGTCCCTCGCAACCCGAGTTCCTCACGCTCGCCGGCGAAGCCGCCAACGGCTTCTGCTGGAGCACGGTGCTCGGCGTGTACGCCGACGAGAAGGGCAACGCCTTCCGCGCCAAGTACAAGAAGCGCTTCCCGGGGATCATGGGGCTCGTCTACACCGGCAACGGCTACGACATCGCCTACTACCTGAAGGCCGCCTGGGAGGCCACCAAGGACCCCAACAACTTCAAGGCGGTCTGCGACTGGATCCGCGCCAATCCGTACCGCGGCGTGTGCGGCCTGATGGACATGCGCAATCCGTGGCAGGAAGCCGCGCATTTCCCGGACAACGGGTTCGAGGTGACGGCGAAGGAACTCGAGAAGGGGATGAGCCAGCTCTACGTCCAGGTGCAGAACAAGGAGCACAAGATCATCTATCCGTACGAGATCAAGGAATCGGGGCTGATGAAAGCGCCCTGGTGGACCTGACCCGGGAACGCCCGGTGCAGGCAGCGCCGTCGTGCCGCGGACCTTCGGGGGTCCGCGGCGCGGCGCGCGGTCCGCGTGAAGATGTCGTAGCGCCTTCCTGGATTCATTCACGGACCCTGTCTTGACTCCGTCCATCGCACGCCCCGCGGGGCCGCTCTTCGCCTGCGAAGGCATCCACCTCGATCTCGGCGGTCGCGAGATCCTGCACGGCATCGGCCTGCACGTGGATCGCGGCGAGGTGCTCGGGATCATCGGCCCCAACGGTGCGGGCAAGACGAGCCTCTTCGAGGTGCTCTCCGGCCGCATCCAGCCGAAGACCGGACGCGTGACGTACGAGGGCGCCGACATCACGAAGCTGCCGCTGTATGCCCGGGCACGCCTCGGCATCGGTCGCACGTACCAGACGCCCGTCGTCCCTGACGAACTCACCGTGGGCGAGACGTTCAAGGCGGCACGGCAGGCCTTCGCGCCCTACCTCACGCGCTTCGATGCCGAGTACGGCGCCGAGCTGGTGGGCTTCAAGGTCGCGCCGGACGAACCCACCGTGAAGCTCGAGACGCTGAACCGCCGCAAGCTGCTGCTCGCCTGCCTGCTCATGCGGCGGCCGAAGCTGCTGCTGATGGACGAACCTGCCGCGGGCCTCATCAACTCGGAGGTCGACGAGATCGACCATCTGATCCGCCTGCTCTCGAAGGAGATGAACATCAGCGTCATCATCGTCGAGCACCGCATCGAGCTGCTCGAGACGATTGCCGACCGCGTCATGGTGATGGACGCCGGCGAGACCATCGCGCAGGGCTCGCTCGCGGACGTGCTCACCGATCCGAAGGTGCACGCCGCGTACTTCGAGAACGTCGTGGAGGGCAGCCTCGATGAGTGAGCGCGCCGCCGTTCTCCGCGTGAAGGGGCTGTCCGCCGGGTACGGCCCGATGCGCGTCCTGCACGACCTCGACCTCGTCGTGCATGCGGGCGAGCGTCTCGGCATCGTGGGTCTGAACGGTCACGGCAAGTCGACGCTCTTCTACGCGATCGCCGGCCTCACCGGCTGGCAGCGCGGATCCATCCTGTTGAACGGCGTCGAGGTCGGTCGCACCCGCAGCCAGGGCCCCGGGCGCTACACGCACGAAGTGGTACGTCAGGGCCTCGCGCTGATCCCGCAGGGCGACGAGATCTTCCACGGCCTCACGGTGGAGGAGCATCTCGACTCCGGTGCGTTCACGCCGCGGGCCTGGAAGGAACGCGCCCAGCGCAAGGCGCGCGTGCTGGAGATCTTTCCGCCGCTGCACAAGCTGATGCGCACGCCCGTCGGGCGACTCTCCGGCGGGGAGCGGCGCATGGTGTCGATCGGTCGCGGGCTCATGGCCGAAGCGGCGCTCTTCCTCGTCGACGAACCGTCGCTGGGTCTCGCGCCGAAGATCGGCAAGGGCGTGATGGACGCGTTGATGGGCGTCGACCTCGGCCAGTCGGCCATGGTGATCGCCGAGCAGAACGTCTCGCTCCTCGAAGGCCGCGTCGACCGGATCATCGGGATGCACGTCGGCAAGCTCAAGGGCGAGGCGGGCGCCTCGATGACCCTGCACACCGTTCGGGAGCTGTGACGATGGATCTCGGGTTCATCATCACCAACGCGATCGTGCTCTCATGCATCTACGGCACGCTCGCGATCGGCATCTCGATCACGTGGTCCAGCGTCGGGCTCATCAACCTCGCCTACGGATTCATCTTCGCGTTCGCCGGCTACGGGGCTTGGTACGCCGCGCAGTTCCTCTCGGAGAACGGCGCCGTCGTGCTGGCGGCGGGCATCCTGTCGGGCGCGTTCGCGGGCATCGTCGTGTGTGCGCTCGCGTTCATCCCCATCCACGACAAACCGAATTTCAACGTGCGCGGTCTCATCGCGACGCTCGCGATCAGCCTCATCGGCACGCAAGGCCTGATGTGGTGGTTCGGACCTCGTTCCAAGAATCTCCCGGACATCTTCGGCAGCTGGAGCGTGATGCTCGGCGACATGGCGCTCACGGCCGACAAGATCGGCAACGTCGTGACGTCGATCGCGTTCGTCGCGGCGGTCGTGCTGTGGATGCGCAGCAGCCGCCGAGGGCTGGAGATCCGCGCGATGATGATGAACCCGCACGCGGCCTCCATCGTCGGCATCGGGGTCCGCAGCACCGGGTTCTACGTGATGGCCATCACCGGCGGCATGGCAGGGCTCGCGGCGGTGCTGCTCTCGCAGACCTACTACATCTCGCCGTTCGGCGGGCTCACGCCGATGATCAAGGGGGTGAGCATCGCGCTCTGCGGCGGCCTGGGCAGCGTGCAGGGCGCGGTCATCGCGGCCGTGATCCTGGGCTTCAACGAGGCGATCACGAGCGTCACGCTGGGCGGCCAGTACGTCCTCATCACGCAGTTCATCCTCATCATCGCCATCCTGCTCGTGCGGCCCCGAGGCATCGCCGGCATCCTCGACCGGGCGAGGGAGGCCTGACATGGCAAACTTCTGGCGCAATCCGCTGTTCGGCTGGGGCGTGGACCGCGCGGAGGATTCGCAGCCGACGCTGCCCCATCGTCCGCCGCAGGAGCCGTGGGACGAGACCCGCCAGTCGAAGGTCGAGATGTTCCCGGTGGGCCGCCCGCGCCTCTACTACAAGTGGCCGGGACACGGCGGCTGGACGTGGAACCGCAAGCGCTACTGGCCCACCCGCCGGCGCCTGCTCAACATCCGCGGCGAGTACAACCCGAAGACGATGCGTCGCGAGAAGACCATCGTCGACAAGCGTCCGCTCTGGTGGGTGATGGCGCTGTCGTTCATGGTCATCGCGCCGTGGCTGATGCCCGAGGACTACCAGACCACGCTGCTCACCGCAGGCGCCACCTTCGCGATCTACGCGGCGATCAATCTCGTCTGGATGCTGGTGATCGGCACCGCGGGCATCTACTCGCTCGCGACGTACGCGGTGGTCGGCGCGGCCGGCTTCGGTACGGCGTGGCTGTCGATCAATCTCGGCGTCCCCTGGTACGTGTTGCCCTTCATCGGGTCCGCGATCGGGCTCGTCTTCGGACTCATCATCGCGATTCCCGCGACGCGGCTGGACGGCTTCTACTACGCGCTGCTCACGCTCGGGCTCAACGAGTTGTGTCGGGTGTACGCCCTGCAGTCGAAGATCTTCGGATCGTCCACGGGTGGTCTCTACGGCGCCGACACCTACATCTCCGAGCACTGGGACGACGCCACGCAGTCGCTCGTCGCCTACTTCGCGTGTCTGACCCTCATGGTGCTGGCACTCGTGCTCTTCCGGTTCGTGAACGGGAAGCGCATCGGCCGCGTGCTGCGCATGGCGCCCGAGAAGCGGGAGGCGTTCGCCGAGGCCACCGGCGTCAACTTCCGGCAGGCGCGGATCATGGTGTTCGTCGTGTCGTCGATCGCGCTCGGGTTCATCGGCGGCTTCTACACGGCGCACTACCGCGGCGTGTCGTTCTCGATCTTCAGCTTCGACACCGTCCTGCTCGGCGTCGCGATGCTGGTGATCGGCGGCATCGGCCGCGCGGAAGGGGCGGTGGCCGGGGCGGCCATCGTGATCTTCCTCGACAAGGCGCTGCTGTCCCTCGGACCCATCCGGCTGATCATCATCGGCGCGATCATGCTGGGCGTCGTCCTGTTCCTGCGCGGCGGGCTCTTCGGCATCAAGCCGCAGTTCCGCGCATGGCGCGACAAGAAGAAGAGCGAGCGCCGATCCACCCGTGCCGAGAAAGGAGGCGAGATGCTGCCGGAAGAAGCCACCGAGACCCGTGACAAGGACCTCATCTACTGGCGCCGCTACGACAAGATGCAGCGCGACTACCTGAAGAAGCTCGTGTCGCCCGAGGTCATCGAGGAACACCGCAAGTCGCCGCTCGGCCAGCACAGCGAGGCGCTCGAGCGGCTCCTGCTCTACTTCCGCCGCGCACCCCTGTCGGACAAGTACGCGATCATCGCCGTCGAGCCCTTCAAGGCCTACCGCATCGTCGCGCTGTCGGGCCAGCGCGGTGTGGCGCCCCGCATCGTCGAGGACCGGATCTACGCATCCCAGGAGGAGGCCTACCACGGCATCTTCATGCGCCGCGTGCAGGACCTCCTCGAGTCATAGCCCGGAGCATCGATTCCCATGGCACAGGTAAAGCTGTTCGGCTACACGAACAAGATCTCCGTCAAGCCCGGGGACACCATCGACTTCCACGTCAATGCCGACGGCACCACGCAGGCGCAGGCACAGCTGGTCCGGTTGATCCACGGCGACGAGCATCCGGCCGGGCCCGGCATGATCGAGGAGGAGATCGCCTGCGAGGCCAACGGCGAGTGGGCCGTGCGCAAGCAGTACACGCAGCTCGGCTCGTTCCTGGAGGTGGCGGACCCGGACCGCAAGCTCGCGCTCGAAGGCAGCCTCACGATCTGCGCCTTCGTGTACTCGAGTCTGCCGCTCGCCGGGCTGCGTCAGGCGCTCGTGGGCCGCTGGCACAACCAGCGCAACTTCGGCTACTGCCTCGGCATCACGCAGCGCGGTCATCTGGAGTTTTGGGTGGGGCAGGGCGACGAGGTCGACTACGTCCAGACCGAGGTCGCCCTGCTTCCGGAGATGTGGTACTTCGTCGCCGCGTCGTTCGATGCTAAGACCGGCCGCGCCACGGTGCACCAGGAGAGCGTGGCGAACCGCTACAACAGCCTGCTGGGGCGCGTGAGCCCCATCGACTACCGCTCGCACGTGAGCGAGGTGTTCCGCTTCCGGCAGAAGCATCTCCCCGAGACGCCGTTCCTGATGGCGGGCTCGCGCGACTTCCACGAGACGCGCGGCGAGTTCGTGTCGCAGACCTTCTGCGGCAAGCTCGACCGGCCGATGCTCTACGACCGACCGCTCGCGTGGGAGGAACTGCTGAAGATTGCGCAGGGTGGCGCCCCGTCGCGCGAGGGATTGGTCGCGTTCTGGGACACGAGTGCCGGCTACACCGATCGCGGCATCGGCGACACCGTGATCGACGTCGGTCCGCACGGCCTGCACGCCGAAGGCTACAACCGCCCGGTGCGCGGGCAGACGGGCTGGAACTGGAGTGGTCGCAACGACTGCTTCCGTCTCGCGCCGCACGAGTACGGCGGGATCGAGTTCCACTACGAGGTGATGATCTCGTCGAACTGGGACGTCACCCGCAGCGTGACGCTGCCGACGACGCTGAAGAGCGGCGCGTACGCAATGCGCCTTCGCGCCGGCACGGGCAAGGGCCTCGGCGAGGAGTACATCGTCTTCTTCGTCCGCGCCGCGGTGCCGAAGGCGCCGATCGCCTTCCTGTTCCCGACGGCGAGTTATCTCGCCTACGCGAACGAGCACCTCAGCTTCGACGCGCAGATCATCCAGCCGATGACCGGCCAGCCGCCGATCATCACGGACATCGACATCGAGATGTACAAGAACAAGGAGTTCGGCCTCTCCACGTACGACGCGTGGGAGGACGGCAACGGCGTCTGCTACAGCTCGTATCACCGCCCCATCGTGAACATGCGGCCGAAGCACCGCATCTCGAGCATGGGCATCACGTGGCAGTTCCCGGCCGACCTCTCGATCATCGCGTGGCTGGAGCACAAGGGCTACGACTACGAGGTGCTCACCGACGAGGACCTCCACCGCGAGGGCATCGAAGCGCTGAAGCCGTACCGCTGCGTGATCAGCGGCACGCACCCGGAGTACTACTCCGAGGAGATGCTCGACGCCACCGAGGACTACATCGCGAGCGGCGGGCGCTACATCTACATGGGCGGCAACGGGTACTACTGGAACGTCGCCTTCCGGCCCGACGAGCCGTGGATCATGGAAGTGCGCAAGCTCGATTCCGGCATGCGCGCCTGGAACGCGCGGCCCGGCGAACACTATCTCGCGACCACGGGCATGAAGAGTGGCCTGTGGAAGAACCTCGGTCGTCCGCCGCAGAAGATGGTGGGCATCGGCTTCATCGCCGAAGGCTTCGAGACGAGTCGCCCGTACCGGCGGATGCCCGATAGCTACCACCGCACCGTCGACTGGATCATGGAAGGCGTCGAAGGCGAGATGATCGGCGAGAGCGGGCTCGCATACGGTGGTGCCGCGGGCATCGAGCTGGACCGCTATGACCTGTCCCACGGCACGCCGCCGCACACGCGGATCCTCGCGTCGTCGGGTGGCCACAGTGACAACTACCTGCTGTCGGTCGAGGAGATCCTGTATCCGTACCCGGGTCTCAGTGGATCGCAGGACTACCGCATCCGCGGCGACATGGTGTTCTTCAACTCGCCGAACGACGGCGGTGTGTTCTGCGGCGGCTCGATCGCGTTCGGTCAGGCGCTGCCCGCTGATGGTTTCAACAACAACGTTTCCAAGGTGCTCTCGAACGTGGTGGATGCTTTCATCAAGCCGGGGAGCCTCCCGGGCGGGCTGTGGGCACACCAGGAGAAGCAGTGGCGGTGAGATCCCCCAGCGTGTTCCTCTTGTAGGTGAGTCCGGTCAACTGATTCGCATTGTGGCTCCGGCCCGCTGCGCTTCACGCGCCTCCGGCGCATGAGCCTGCACCGAAGCGGTCGAATTCGCTCGAATACGCGTAATCGACGGTCCCGCCATTGGGGAGCTTAGGCTGCATGTGGCGGCTGGCGGCATCGTAGGTGTACGTCAGCGTGCTGGTGCCGGCCCCCAGGGGCGCCAACCCCGTGGCGGAGGTGTCGAAGCGGTTGTGGCTACGGCCCGCGACGCTTCACGTTCCTGCGGAACGGGAGCCTCCACTGAAACGGCGGGCGCCGTTTTCGTAGGTGCGTGTGATGGTGCCGCCCACCGAGCCGGTGATCTGGGTCGGGCGGTCACCGGCGTCGTAGGTGTAGGTGGTGGCGGCGGGCGTCAAGAAGAGCACTGCTCGATTGCAAGACCCGACCCCGTGCGCCGCTCATTGCACCGCCTCCCCGCCTGTCGTACTGTGTGACCTGATGTGTGGAGAGTGGCACATGGCGACCAACCTTTCGATCGATCCGGAACTCCTGGAACGCGCGCTGGAAGTGAGTGGGGAGCGCACCAAGAAGGCAGCGGTCACGCTCGCCCTGCAGGAGTTCATCGCCCGCCGTGGCCAGAAACGGCTCGTGGAACTCATGGGCAAGCTCGAATGGGAACCCTCATTCGACTACAAGGCGGAACGCTCGCGCGAATGACGCTGCTCGTCGACACCAGCGTCTGGTCCCTCGCCTTTCGTCGAAGCAGTGCGCCTCCGGTGCCGGAAGTCGATGCGTTGCGAAACGCGTTGGAAGGTAATGACCTGGTCGTCACGACCGGCCTGATCCTTCAAGAGTTGCTTCAGGGATTTGCCGGTCCCCGTGCGCGCAGGGACATCATCACCCGATTCCAGGCCCTGCCGCTCATTGCGCCCGACCGGCAGGACCACATCGAGGCAGCGGAGGTGCGAAACGTTTGTCGGCGCGCCGGCGTGCAGATTGGAACCATCGATGCGCTTCTTGCCCAGCTCTGCCTGCGACACGGTCTGACATTGCTCACGACGGATCAGGACTTCACGCACGCCGCGTCGCACTGCGCCTTGAAGCTGTGGCGGTAGACAGTCGAAGTTCGCCTCCTGCGCACCCTGCGGTTGCCTGGGTCCGACCCCAGAGCCCAGAGCCGAGCTTGCCGACCCCAGAGCCGAGCCGCCCGGACCCCGGAGCCGACGCGCGCGATCAAATCGACTCGACGTAGCGCACGAGCGCGTCGCGATCTTCCTTCTTCAGCCGGGTGAAGGCACTGCGCGGCGCTGTGCCTTCGCCTCCGTGCCACAGAATGGCTTCGAGCACCGTGCGGGCACGCGCATCGTGCAGCAGCGCAGTCTGGCCATTGACCGTCTTGTTCAAGCCGATGCCCCACAGAGGCGCCGTGCGCCAGTCGCGGCCCCCGGCCTTGAACTCGGGACGGTGGTCGGCGAGTTCCTCGCCCATGTCGTGCAGCAGCAGATCGGTGTAGGGATAGAACAAGCGGTTGGCGAGCTTGGGAAAAGCGGGGTAAGCCGCCGCAGTCGTCATCACGGGCGTATGGCAGTTCGCGCACCCCACCTCCGCGAACAGCTTCCCACCCTGCTGGACTTGCGGGTCGTCCAGGTTGCGACGGGCAGGCACGGCCAGCCCGCGCAGCCACAACTCGAAATCCACCATGTCCGAGTCGAGGATCTCGGGGTCGTTGGTGATGGGCTGGATCAGACAGGCCTTCTGCACGGGCGGACAGTTGTTCACGCGCTGGTAGCGCGAAGTCACGCCCAGATCACCCAGGAAGGCGACCGCCGTCTGGCCCATCAGGGTGGCTTGCCCGGCCTTCCAGCCGAAGCGGCCCACGGCCGTGCGCTCGTTGATGAAGTCCCAGACGTAGTTGATACGGCCGTTGAGACCCTGCTTCTGCTGCTCGGCGGCGAGAGCCTTCAGCGTGTCCTCCGACACGGCCTCGAGGAGCCCCAGGCCGAACACGGGCTGGGTGTTGCGAATCGACATCATGGCGCCTTCGCCCAGCGGGCCGAAGGCCAGATTCTCGATGCGCAGGCGCGGCTTGCGCATCGGGACCTTTTCGCCGTCGGGCAGGGTGACGACGTGCTCTTCCCAGTCGAGGTAGAGGTCGGCCTCGGCGGGTACCTTTTCGAAGGAATAGCGCAGATCCACTTCCTGCGCCTGGAGGGCGTTGTTCTGGAACTGGTCGCCGTAGTTCGGATCGGGCTTGGGGCCGCCGTGCTCGTCGGTGCCCGGCAGGCTCAGGCGCACCAGCATGGTGGAGAGCTGCTCGTTCGCCGAAGCGGGTGGCCCGCCGCGGCCGTTGTTGATATGGCACTCGGAGCAGCGCGTCTGGATGAACGTGGGGCCCAGCCCCCATTCGCCGTTGAAGGTGATGGGCGCAATCCAGCGCCGCTTGAAATGACTGCGCCCGTGCAGGAAGGTCTCGCGCTCCCGATAGCTCAGGACCGGTGCGGGGTGGGCGTAGGCGTCGGCGTCGAACTGGTGGATCGTGAAGCCGTTGTCCGCGTCCGTGGCGGCAATGGTGACGCTGGCCACGCCGAGCGCCATCATCAGTCCAACGAAGCGCGATGCCATTGCGTTCTCCTCCTGCAGTCGGCTGAAACCGGACGTCGTTTCAGTTTGAATCCCCGGGCAATCGATGCGTGCGGTGCGCGAGTGGTCGACCGCGAAGTGCGTGGGCCGTGCTCGACTCACCGGATCAGCGTCGCGATTCGGGCGGACTTGGCGGCGCGCCCGGCTTCCGCCCAGCCATCCGAGCGGTTTTGGCCCTTACAGTTGATGTCCTCGGATTTTGCCCCAAGTGGCGGACCGACGCGGAGGCTCTGCCGCGGATGCGGAGCTGGCGGTACCGTCCGAGTCGATGCGGTCACTTCAAGTTGTGCCGGGCTCGTTGCCGACCTCGTGGTCACCTCTCTCCGCGGGTTGGACCCACGCAACCTCCTCATGTCCCCGACGCTGCATCCTGGATACGTTTGCGTTCATCGCTCTAACGCCCCTTTTCAGTGGTCGTTTAGCGGGTGTAAGCGGCTTCGGACTCATGGAGAGCACCGCGTGGTTCCTGAGACGTCGATATCCCGATTGGTTGCGTAGGCCCGACCCCGAAACGGGCCCCGTTGAGGCGACGCGGCTCCTGGGCTCAAGGAGCCACTACCTCCAGCGTCGGGAAGTAGGTTCTGAAGCGGCTGGCGTCTCGGGTGAGCAAGGGCCAGCCCTCGACGGCAGCGTGCGCGCCGATGAAGAAGTCGGGCAGCACCTGCGCCTTGGCGCCGCCGCGCTGGCGGTACTGGGCAAACGCCTTCGCGGCCAGGAAAAGGGCAGGCCGCGGGATCTCGCGCAGATCCAGAGCCATCGCCGACACCACGTCGTCCAGGGCTTCGAGCGTGGAGAACGACAGCGAAATCTCGGCATAGATGATCGGGTTGATCGCCAGGGCATGCAGCTTGGCCTGTGCGCGGAGTTGGGCGATCGACCATTCGGCCCATTGCGGATCGTTCTGCAGCACGTCCACCAGGACGTTGGTGTCGACGAGAACCATCAATCGTCGGCGCGCAACAGCTTCATCAGCTCATCGGTCCGCCAGCGCACGTCGGCGCGGCCGCGCACCGCGTCGAATCGATCGCGGGACGGAGCGCGTTTGCCCTTCCCAGCCTTGGGCGGATGAAGAACCACCTCGCCGGCAGCATTCACCGAGAACTCCACCGCCGCGCCGGGCACCAGGTTCATGGCGTCACGAATGCGCTTTGGGATCGTGACCTGGCCTTTGCTGGTGAGGGTTGTCGCCATGGAAATCTCCGGAAGTGTTACCAAGTGCCGTGATGGTAATACATCGGCGACCGTAACTGCAGAGGCTCCCTGCGCCTCCGGGGCCAGCCTCACACCCGCCGCACGATCTCCACGGCCATCGCTGAGCCGGTCCCGACGATCGCGGCCCACGCCCGCAGGAGCGGTCCGCCGGGTGACGTGACGGACTCGGCAGCTTCGTCGCGGTGTTCGCATTCGTCGAGGCGGCACGTCTCCATGAGATCGCGCAGGTCGGCGAAGGCCGGCATCCCGGCGAGGCGCTCGACCTGCTCCGCGTAGTGCCGGTCGACGAAGGTCTCGACTGCCTCGATCGTGTGGAACACCCATTCGCGGCCGAGGAGCGCGGGGATGGCGCCGGTCATGAAGCCCGCGACGCACCAGACGGGCAGCAGGCGGGATCGTTGGTGGGCGGGCACCCAGACTTCCATCTCCGCGAGATGTCGTTGCTCGGTCTCGAGGTGTCGCGTCGCGAAGGCGCGCACTTCGGCATCGCGCGAAATGGCGAGAATGGCCTTGTAGATCCACACGGCGCCGGTCTCCCCGGCGTGGTCGGACCGCAGGTCGCGGACGAGCCAGGTCGGGCGGGGTGGTGCGATGCCGGCGTTGGCCGGCAGGGTGATGTCGGCTTGCAAGAGGCGACTCCATCGACGGGGCTGGAGAGACTCACATGGGCCGCGCGAGGTTCCCGTGGACTTGGCCTGGAGACCGGGCGGGCTCAGGTGAACAGCCACAGACCGACTGCGAACAGCAGGAAGACCAGTGCCGCCATGACCAGGGTGACGCCGGCGTGCCAGGTGCGGTTGCGGATCGCGCTCCCCACGCCGTACGCGACGAACGCCGGCGTGATCGCCGTGAAGCAGGCGGCGACGGCGTGCCCCACGTCATCCGCCAGGAGCCAGGCCGCCACGAACGCGGCCACCATGAGCCCGTGCCCGATACCCATGCTCCAGGTCATCGCGCGCCGCTGTCGGGGTGTCAGCCCTTGCGCGGCATCGTTGGTCGCCGCTGTGGCCGGCAGACGCGCGCGCGACGCGGCCTTGTGGGCGCGTACCGCCCGCTTGCCCCGGGGACGCTCTGCGATGCGATGCGGCGCTACCCGCGTGCCGCGCCACGGGGTTGCCGCGATGCCGACCAGCAACGGGACGACGCCGAACATCCCGAGCCCCCAGACGCCGGCCCAGAGGTTCTGGGCATCGGCGACGATGGCGTGCGAGGGGTCTTCCGGTCGATAGCGCACCGCGACGGGATCCCCCGGGGAGGCGCGCCCCTGGCTGCCCCCGAGACCACGCACGCGATGCTCCATACCGTCCGGAGTGACGAATCGCACGATGGGCGCGCGGACCACGAGCCGTCGGCCGTCCGCGTTGTTCACGGTCTCTTCAGAGAAGTCCAACAGGACGCCGGTCGTCGCGACCGTCCCGTCGATCGCCTGCCACCGATGCCAGCCCAGATGCCCCGCGCCGGCGAGCCCACCGACGCCGATCAGCAGGCAGCCGACGCCGAGCCCCCACATGAAGCCCGCGCGCCAGCCGAGCAGCCCCCCGATGGCGAGGCCCGCGGCGATGCCGCCCCAAAGCAGGAGGACGGCCTGCGTGACGATCTCGTCGCCCATCGAGCTATTTCGGACAGCTTCCCGTGCAGCGGACGAGCCGCTGCGCGCAGGTCACGCGGTCGAAGACCCGCACCATGTCCGTGTCGATATCGGTGCCCACATGGTGAATGAGTGCGCTGTTGCATTGCCGATGCCGCGTCAGCCAGTGAGTCGGCGCGAGCCACTCCGCATCGGCGCAGCCGTTCTCTCCCTCGCCGAACCGGATCCCGGTCTCGTACGTGGCGCACAGCAAGCCGCGATGCTGCACCCAGGAATCGAGCTGCAGCTCGCCGGCGGGTGCGAGCCAGGCCCTTCCGACGGAACGGCCGAAGTTGAACTCCTTGCGCGCTGCGGTGTTGCCGAGTTTGGGGCCGAGGACAGCCGGCGCGAGCTGCCGACGGAAGCCGGCGTCGTCTTCGTCCTCGTTCGCCTGGGCGGCGGGAATCGACAGTACGAAGGAGAACATCAGGGCGGAGAGCAGCAGTGCGGCAGGTTTCGGCATGGCAGGTGTCCGTGGTTGGATGGAATCCCCATCGTAGGCGCGAGCATCGCCGCCGGCCATTCGTTACGTCAACGACAGCCCGGATCGCGCGAAGTATTCTCGGAGGATTCCATCGAAACGGGGCCTGTCCGATGCAATGCCGATCCGGCTGCGGAGCCTGCTGCATCGCGCCATCCATCTCGAGCCCCATCCCCGGCATGCCCCATGGCAAGCCGGCCGGCGTGCGCTGCGTGCAGCTCACCGAGGATCACCGCTGTGCGATCTTCGGTCGGCCGGAACGCCCCGCATGCTGTTCGGGTCTGAGGCCGTCGGAGGAGATGTGTGGTGCTTCCCGGGAGGCGGCGCTCGAGTGGCTCACCCGGCTGGAAGCCGCCACCGGTGCCTGATTCACCGGCGTCTGCAGGCACCGCCGTGCACGCCCGCAGCGCATGTCGAGGTATCCTCCATCGCGGTCGCGCGGGTGCCGCGTGCGCCAGAGTCTGGATGTTTTCCCGGCGGGACGAAGCGAGTCCGCCCGCCAGTTCGATTCCCCTTCGGAGAAACCGACGATGTCCTTCTATGCCCGCCAAGCGAACAACGCCTTCGGCGTCTTCCTCGTGTGTGCCCTCTTCCTCGTGTTGACGTTCGCGATCGATCATGCGAACCCCAGCGAGCACACCGGGGCGGTGCAGGTCCTGCTCACCGTGGTCGGGTTGCTCGCGCTCGCGGCGAACATGTTCTGCCGCATCAAGGCAGTGAACTGGTCGAAGTATTGAGGCGGTCGCCAGCGCCTCCCGTGACGCCCCGGCGGGGCAGCCCCTGAAGCCATGGCCACCATCCTCGACCGCGACACCTTGGGCGCCTTCACGCGCCACACCCACGCCGCGCTGCGTCCGGGCGGCACCGGGTCGTTGACGGGGCTCACGTTCGGCGCGAAGGATCTCTACGACATCGCCGGTGCACGCACCGGCTTCGGGAGTCCCGACTGGCTCGGATCGCATGGCCCGGCGGGCGTCACCGCGGTGGCCGTGCAGCGAATGCTCGACGCCGGCGCGGAGATGGTCGGCAGAACGCACACCGACGAGATGGCGTGGAGCCTGCTCGGCGAGAACGCCCACTACGGGACACCGGTGAACGTGAACGCCCAGGGGCGCGTGCCCGGCGGGTCCTCCAGCGGGTCGGCAGCAGCCGTCGCCGGCGGGCTCGTCGACTTTGCGCTCGGCTCGGACACCGGCGGCTCGGTCCGCCTCCCCGCGAGTTTCTGCGGTGTGCTCGGCATGCGGCCATCGCATGGCCGTGTCTCGCTCGCAGGTGCCTGCGCGCTTGCGCCATCGTTCGACACTGCCGGTTGGTTCGCGCGTGACGGGGATGTTCTCGAACGTGTGGGTCGCGTGCTGCTGGCGGACGATTCGCCATCGCGGCCGGTCGGGCGCGTGCTGCTTGCCGAGGATGCGTTTGCCTGGGCCGGGGACGCCGTCACGGCCGCGCTGGCCGAAGCGGTGGCGCGCGTCGAATCGTTGTTCGGCGCCGCGGAGCGTGTCGCGCTGGCGCCGCAGGGTCTCGCCGGATGGATCGACGACTTCCGCGTGCTCCAGTCCGCGGAAGCCTGGGAAGCGCACGGGGAGTGGGTCACGCGGGCGAAGCCGCAGTTCGGTCCCGGGGTGAAAGAGCGCTTCGCCTACGCCGCGACCCTGGATCCGGCGCTCGTGACGATAGCGCGCGCGCATCGCATGACATCAACTGCGCATGTCCATGCCTTGCTGGGCGGGGATGCGGTCATCGTGTTGCCCACGACGCCAGGCATCGCGCCGATGCGTGGCCTGCCTCAGGACACCCTGAATGCCTTCCGCGGCCAATGCATCGCTCTGCTGGCCGCCGCCGGGATGGCTGGCTGCCCGCAGATCACGCTGCCGATGGGCCGGATCGACGGGTGTCCGGTGGGGCTGTCCGTGATCGGCGCGCCGGGAAACGACACGCAGCTGCTGGCACTGGGCGGGGCGGTTCTCGCCGTCCGCTGAAGTCTGCGTCAGCGGCTGTCCCGCAGCGCACGGGCAACGCTGTCGGCGTCCAGTCCGGAGAGGCCGACGTCGCTCAGGAGCGATTCGACGAGCGGCGCCTGGATCTTGTACTTGAGCGCGCTGTGCATCACCTGGTCGGAAAGGCTCGGCGATCCGGAGCCGTCCGCCGCCGCCCCGCCGACGAGGCCGCCGTCCAGGTGGACGATCCTGATGCCGTCGATGTGCTCGAGGGGCTTCACGCTCTCGCGGATGATGCCCTCCAGGCGCTCGATGATGGCGAGCTTCGCACGGAGGGCCATCGACTCGTCGGATTGCAGGTTCTCGGCCTCGTTGAGGGCGCGGCGGCCGGCGGCGTCGATCTCGTAGCGCACCGCTGCGGCAGCCGCCCGCAGTTTCTCGGCTGCAGCCTCTGCGTCGGCGACCGTGAGAATGGCCTCTGCCCGCTCCGACGCCATTTTCTTTTCGGTCACCGCGGTACCCATGGCGGCAATGCCTCGGGCCTCGGATTCGCGGCTCGCTGCGACGAGTTGCACAGCCTTTTCGCGTTCCGCGCGTTCTATCTCTCGGGCAGATATAACGGACTCCTCCGCCTTCACCGCCTCGGCACGTGCACCCTCTGCCTCCGCGAGGGCGTGGGACCTTGCCATCGACTGCTTCGCGATCTCGATCTCCCGCTGCTGCTCGGCCAGTTCGATTTCCTGTCTGCGCTCCACCTCGGCGATCTCGACGGCGCGGGACCGCGCGATCTCCAACTCCTTGATCTGTCGGTCGACGCGGACGCGCTCTTCGCGCACGGTCAGCTCGGCCGCGATGCGCGCACGGTCCACCGATTCGGTCGCGACGATCTCGGCCTCCTCGGCCTCCTGCCTGCGTGCGGCGGTCTCCCGGGCGATCTCCGCATTCTGCTGCGCACGACGCACCGCGATCTCGCGTTCCTGAGCGAGGCGCGCGTACTCCTCCTCCCTGCCCAGTTCGAGGAGCTGCTGCTCGGCTTCGAGGTTCTTCCGAGTGATGGCCACCTGCGCGTCGCGCTCGATCTCGTTGCGCCGGCGCCGACGGTCCTCGATCTCTGCAGTGAGCTTGGTGAGGCCGGCAGCGTCGAACGCGTTGTTGGGATTGAAGAACTCCCGGCCTGCCTGATCGAGCCGGGAGATCGACACGGATTCGATTCCGAGGCCGTTCTTCGACAGCCCCTCCGATGCGAGTGCCTGGACCCGGCGGCCGAAGGCATGGCGCGCCACATGGAGATCTTCCATCGAATGCTCTGCAGCGGCTGCTCGCAGCGCATCGGTGAACTTTCCCTCCAGAAGGTCGGTAAGCGCCTCCGGAGACATCGTCTTGGCGCCCAAGGTCTGGGCCGCCGCCGCCACGGCGTCGCGCGTGGGTTCGACGCGGACGTAAAAGTTCGCCTCGACGTTCACGCGCATGCGGTCCTGGGTGATGAGAGCGCGGTCGTTCTCGTGCATCACGCTGACGCGGACCGTGTTCATGTTGATGCGCGTGACCTCGTGCAGGACGGGGACGACGAAAGCGCCGCCGCTGATCACCACCTTCTGCCCGAGAAAACCGGTGCGCACGAACGACAGCTCGGTGGTCGAGCGCTCGTACAGTTTGGAAAGAATCCACCAGAGGATCGCGATCGCGACGACGATCAGGATGGGGGTGGCGATCACCACGCCGAGGTTGAGCTCCATGGGCTGCTGTCTCCGGAGGGCGTTGGACGAGGTGGAGGAGGTGGACGAGGTGGACCAATCAGGGCAGCACGCTGAACGCGACGCGGCCCAGGTGCTGCACCTCGGCCTCCACGTACACGCCGGCGCGCAGGGGTTCCGCGGCCGTCGCGGCGCCGGCCATCACGATGCTGCCGGCCTCCAGCCGCTCGCCAGCGGCGGCAGCCATGCGGGCGGCGGCCACCAGCGACCGCAGCGGATGCCCCAGCAGCGCCGCCGACGATCCGATCTGCACGGGCCGCCCGTCGAAGCTCATCACGATGCCGAGGTTGGAGAGGTCGGTATCCGCCGGACGCCACGGGCCGACGACGAAACCCGACGACGACGCGTTGTCCGCGACGACATCTTCCAGGGAGAAGCGGAAGTTCTCGTAGCGGGAATCGATGATCTCCAGCGCGCACGCCACGGATTCGACCGCCGCGAGCGCCTGCATCGCCGTCACGCGTCCTTCCAGCGGTGCCTTCAGCAGGAAGGCGATCTCCGGCTCGACGCGCGGATGCACGTAGTTCGCGAGGTTGATGGTGCCGCCTTCGTCGACGAGCATGCCGTCCGTCAGGCGACCCCAGATCACATCGTGGACGCCCATCTGGACGGCCTTGGCGCGGCTCGTGAATCCCATCTTGACCCCGACGCGCCGCTCGCCGCGGGCGATGCGTCGATCGATGCTGACACGCTGGATGGCATAGGCCTCGTCCAGCGTGAACGGGGCGGTGGCGGAGAGCTGCGCGATGGCGCGGGCGTCGTGCGCGGCGGCATCGACGATCCCGGCGAGTTTCTGGAGGTCGGTCATGGGCGGGATTCCGTTCGATTCAGGCGAAGGCGGCGCGGACGCTGCCGAGACCGGCAATGCGCACGTCGACGACGTCGCCGGGTGCCACCGGCGCCATCGGGCCGAGCGCACCCGTCATCACGATGTCGCCCGCCTTCAGCGGGGCGCCCACCGCAACCATCGTGCGCGCGAGCCATAGCGCCGCATTCAACGGGTTGCCGAGGCAGGCGGCGCCCGCGCCCAGGGAGATCTGGTCGCCACGGCGTTCCATGACCATGCCTGCGAGACGCAGGTCGAGGCCGTCGAGCTTCACCGGCGTCGTACCCAGCACGAAGAGCCCGGCCGACGCATTGTCGGCAACGGTGTCGACGAGTCGGATGTCCCAGTTCTCGATGCGGCTGCCGACGATCTCGATCGCGGGGAGAGCGTAGGCAGTCGCGGCGATGACGTCCGCCAGCGTGGGCTCGGAATGCGGGAGATCGTGCCCGAGCACCAGCGCGACCTCGGCCTCGACCTTGGGCTGCAGGACGCCGCCTGGCGGGACCTCGTCGCCATCGGCCATCGCCATGTCGGCGAACAGCATGCCGAAGTCGGGCGAGTCGACGCCCAGCTGTTTCTGGACGACCTTCGACGTGAGCCCGATCTTGCGGCCGACGAGGCGCCGGCCCGCTGCCAGGGCATGGTCGGTGTTCACCTTCTGGATCGCATACGCGGCGGCGATGTCCCCCGGGGGGAGGTCGTCGCGCACGGGGCCGGTCGGGATGCCGGTTTCCGCGGCGCGCCGGAGTCGCTCGGCTGCTGCACGGATCACGGCTTCGGATGCTGACATCGTCGTTCTCCCTGTTGCCAGCGCACCGACCGCCGGCAGAAGTGCGGTATACGGCTCAATATAATCCGCCTCGCGACGGGCTCACAAGCCGACCCGGCGGCGACGCCGTGAGGCCCCGTTCATTTCTCCAGCCCGGCCATGATCCGCAGGCACTTGATGAAGAGTGCCCGGTACTCCTCGGGCAGCGGTTCCAGCACCTTCGCCTCGACGTCGCCGTCGCGCGGCAGGATCTCGAGCAGGAGGTCGATGCCCTCGGAGGTGATATTGATCTCGTAGGCTCGCGCGTCGTCGCGCGCACGGCGCCGCTCCACGAGTCCGCTTGCCACCATGCGGTTCAACATCTCCGCAAAGGTGTTCCGGTCGAGGGCGATGCGCTCGGCCAGTTCGTTCTGGTTGGCCCCGGGATTCTGGTAGACGGTGATGAGCAGGGCCTTCTGGCGCGGCGTGAGTCCGTCCTTGCCGAACTCCGCCGCGAAGAGGTCCTCGGCGCGGAAGTGCGCGCGCCTGAGCAGATGCGACACAACGTCGGTGAGCACGAACCGGTCGAGCGGTGTCGTGTCGCGAACGGGGGGCGGCTCGGGGGCACGGCGAGCTCTGGACATGGCGGGGCGGGAAGTCTTCACGGCCACCGGATGCTAGCACGGAAAGGCCGGCTCCCCCCTATCTGAATCCGGGCGGATCCTGCGGTGCCGCATAGTGGTGCATGGCGTTGACGCTCCAGGAACTAGGGGGTATTGTCCCTAATAAAGACGTATAGCCCATATCACGGTCCGAGCGGTATCCGGTCGTGATTCCGGCGGGCGCCATGCGCGGCCCGCTGCTTCCGAAGGAGCGCGACCATGAGCGGTACGGTGCTGGGAGACAAGGCGAAGCCGCGCGGGAAGTTTCCGCACGTGAAGCGCGCGGGGGATTTCCTGTTCGTGTCCGGCACCAGCGCGCGGCGATCGGACAACACCATCGCCGGCGCCATGGCGGACGAAATGGGTACCCTCACCTTGGATGTCCGGGCCCAGACCCGCGCCGTGATCGAGAACATCCGGGACATCCTGGCGAGCCAGGGCGCGGCCCTCGCCGACATCGTGGAGATCACGAGCTATCTCGTGAACATGAATGACTTCGGCGGCTACAACGAGATCTACGGCGAATACTTCGACTATGATGGACCGACGCGCACGACGGTCGCCGTGCATCAGTTGCCGCACCCGCACCTGCTGATAGAGATCCGCGCGGTGGCGTACAAACCCCTGCCGAAATCCTGACGGAGTCGTTGCCATGGCCCAAGGTCGGATCCTCGCCGGTTTCCTCGCGCCTCATCCTCCCCATCTGGTCTACGGCGAGAATCCTCCGCAGAACGAGGCGCGTTCCGAGGGCGGATGGGAGCCGCTGCGCTGGGCCTACGAGCGGGCACGGAAGAGCCTCGACGAGTTGAAGCCCGACGTGCTGCTGGTGCATTCGCCGCACTGGATCACCCAGCTCGGGCACCATTTCCTCGGCGTGCGCACGCTGCGCGGCAAGTCCGTGGATCCGATCTTCCCGAACCTCTTCCGCTACAACTTCGAGCTGTCGGTGGACGTGGAACTTGCAGAGGCCTGCTGCGCCGAGGCGCGGGAGGCCGGGCTGGTGACGCGCATGATGCGCAACCCGAACTTCCGCGTGGACTACGGCACGATCGTGACGCTGCACATGATCCGCCCGCAATGGGACATTCCGATCGTCGGCATCTCGGCGAACAACACGCCGTACTACCTGAACACGAAGGAAGGCCTCCATGAGATGGACGTGCTCGGCAAGGCGACGCGACGCGCCATCGAGCGGACCGGTCGGCGCGCTGTCCTGCTCGCGTCGAACACGCTCTCGCACTGGCATTTCCACGAGGAGCCCGCGGTGCCGGAAGACATGTCGAAGGAGCATCCCCAGAACTACGAAGGCTACAAGTGGGACATGCGCATGATCGAACTGATGCGCCGCGGCCAGACCCGCGAGGTGTTCCGTCTGCTCCCGCAGTTCATCGACGAAGCTTTCGCGGAGGTGAAGTCCGGAGCGTTCACATGGATGTTCTCCGCCATGGGCTACCCGGAGATCCCGGGGGAACTGCACGGCTACGGCACCGTCATCGGCACCGGCAACGCGGTGATGGAATGGAATCTCGTGAAGGCCGGCCTCGCGGAGGCAGAGCAGGTCCTCGGGGCTGCCGCCCTGTCCCAGTCGGCGTTCCCCGCCCCATCCCGCGGCTGAGCGTCCCAGGAACTCCGCCGCCCCGACGCCCGATCTCCGCCTCCGATGACCATCGTCGCCGCTTTCCTCGTGCCCGGCTCGCCACTCCCGAGGCTGAAGCCGGACAACATTCCCTGGGGGCGCATCGCCGCCGGGTGCCAGCGCGCCGGCCGGGCCCTTGCCGCGGCCCGCCCCGACGTGATTCTCATGTATTCGTCGCAGTGGTTCGCGGTGCTGGACGAACTCTGGCAGACGCGGCCTCGGCTGGCCGGTGTGCATGTGGACGAGAACTGGTACGAGTACGGCGACCTCCCGTACGACATCAAGGTCGACACGGAGCTGGCCCACGCCTGCGTGGCCGCCACCCGGCGCATCGGCGTTGCATCGCGCGGCGTGAACTACGACGGGTTTCCGCTCGATTCGGGAAGCATCGTCGCCAGCCACTTCCTGAATCCGGAGGGCGCGCTGCCCCTGGTGATGGCCGCCAACAACCTCTATCACAGCGCCGAGACCACCGAACGGCTGGGCCGCATGGCTGCCGAGGTGGCGCACGAGCAGGGGAGACGGGTGGCGATCGTGGGCGTGGGCGGACTCTCCGGCTCCATCTTCCGCGAGGAGATCGACATCCGGTCGGACCGCATCGCGAGCCACGAGGACGATCGCTGGAACCGTCGAATCCTCGATCTCGTGGAGCGGGCCGACGTCGCCGCATTGCGCACGGAGCTCCCGCAGTTCGCCAAGGAAGCCCGGGCCGACATGGGTTTCAAGCACTTCTACTGGATCCTCGGAGCCTTGCAGGGGAAGTTCTACGGCGCCCGCACCCACGCCTACGGGCCGGTGTACGGGAGCGGCGCCGCCGTCGTGGAGTTCACCATCTGATGGAGGTCGATATGTCGCGATTCATGAAACTGTTGCCGTGTGCAGTGGCGGTGTCCTCTCTGTTCGCGGCCCTGCCGGCCTCGGCCGACGAATGCAAGATCACCGTGGGGCGGGTTGTGCCGATCTCCGGGCCGCTGCTCGACATGGGGCGCGAGACGCCCTGGGTCGACGACAACAAGGTGAACCCCATCAATGCGGCCGGTGGTCTGCAGGTGGGCAACCGGAAGTGCCGGATCGAGTACAAGATCTACGACTCGAAAGGCACCATGGCGGGCTCGGGGGAGGCTGCAACGCGCGCCATCCTGCAGGACAAGGTCGACGTATTGATGGCCCAGGGCACGCCCGACACCACGAACGCGCCGTCCGATCTCTGCGAGCGCTATCAGGTCCCGTGTATCACGTCCGACACGCCCATCGAGGCCTGGCTGTTCGGCCCGGACGGCAAGCCGAAGACCTACAAGTACACGTTTCACTTCTTCTTCTCGGTGCCCGATCTCGTGAAGAACCACGTGGGCATGATCAAGTCGCTGCCCGGCGGCTTCAACGGCAACATCGGATACCTCTACCCGAATGATCCGGACGGGACCGTGTTCGCGTCGCTTTTCGATCCGACGTTCAAGAAGGAAGGCTGGAATCCCGTGGACCCCGGCCGCTTCGCGCAGGGGTTGCCGGACTTCTCCGCGATCATCAACCAGTTCAAGCGCAACAAGGTCGAGGTGGTGACCGGCGTGCTGGCGCCGCCCGATCTGCAGAACTACCTGCAGCAGGCCGCACAGGCTGGCTACAAGCCGAAGATGTACATCATCGACAAGGGTACCGGCTATCCCGAGCCCATGAAGGCCATCGGCAAGAACGGGATCGACATCCTGTCGGTGAACTTCTGGTCGCCGGCCTATCCGGGCAAGAGCAAGTACGGCGGCTACTCCGGTCAGGGGCTGGTGGACGCCTACGAGAAGCAGAACCCGGGCAAGATGTATTCGCCGCCTCTGGCCTACGAGGATGCCTCCTACGATGTGCTGTTCGACGCCCTGCAGCGGGCCGGCACGACGGACCGTGCCAAGTTGCTGGAGGCACTCGCGAAGACCAACCTCGAAACCGTGGTCGGCACGCTCAAGTTCAACGAGCAGCATTTCTCCGTCACGCCTCTCGGTGGTGCCCAGTGGCGCGAGGCGGGTGGAAAGCTCGTGAAGGAGAACGTCTACAACGCCGTCTACCCGGAAGTGCGCAAGACCGGCGAGATGCGTCTCTATCAGGCGAAGTGATGCGGTGACCGTCCGGACCGCGGCAGCGGTTCGGACTCCAACGGAATCTCCATGCCCGCGCTCTACAGGAATTTCCAGACCCAGGCCGAACTGGACGCCCAGTACGACGTGGAGAAGTCGGTCCCCGACTTCATGGTCTACGCCCGGCACTACATCGACGAGAGCCGTCTGGCGCGCCATCGTCTGAAGTGCCAGCTGGACGTGCCCTACGGCCAGACGCGCGACGAGCACGTCGACATCTTCCCGGCCGCGCAGCGCAAGGCGCCGGTCCTGATCTTCATCCACGGCGGCTACTGGCGGATGCTCTCCAGCAAGGAGTTCAGTTGCGTGGCCCTGGGTCCGGTGGCGGCGGGCGTCGCGCTGGTCAATGTGAACTACTCGTTGTGCCCGAAGGTGGGCATCGACGAGATCACCCGTCAGGCCCGCGCCGCCGTCGCCTGGACCTATCGCAACGCCGAGAGCTTCGGCGGAGACCGCGACCGCATCTACGTCACCGGTCATTCCGCTGGCGGCCATCTCACGGCGATGTGCCTCAACAGCGACTGGCCCGGTGAGTACGGCCTGCCGGAGGATGTCATCAAGGGCGCCATGCCCGTGAGCGGCCTGTTCGACATCGAGCCGATCCGCTACACGCTGATGCAGCCGCTGCTCCAGTTCAACGGGGATGAGGTGGCGCGCAACAGTCCCATCCGCCACGTGCGCCGCAACGCGACCCCGATGCTCTGCACCTGGGGCGGCGAGGAGCCTGCCGAGTTCGCGCGCCAGTCCACCGAGTACGCACAGGCGTGGTCGCTCGCCGGCAACCGCGTCGAGATCTGGCCGCAGCCGGGCGCCAACCACTTCACGGCGATCTACGGTTTCGAGGATCCGAGGAGTGAACTCTGTCGGCGCCTCTTCCGCCTGATGGGCGTTGGCAGCCGATGACGGCCACCGTGCGTCGCCCCGGGCGGACATCGGCGTGACCACGTTGCTGGCGGTCCGTGGGCTCTCGAAGTCCTTCGGCGCGCTGCACGTCACGCAGGATGTCTCGTTCGATGTCCTTCAGGGCGAGATCCTCGGCGTCATCGGTCCGAACGGCGCCGGCAAGACCACGCTCTTCGGCCTGCTCGCCGGCAACATCACGCCGTCCGCCGGCACCGTCGCCTTTGCCGGCGAGGACATCACCGCCGCCCCGGCCCACGAGCGCGCCCGGCGCGGGCTGGCCCGAACCTTCCAGGTTCCGCGGCCTTTCGGCCACATGACCGTGTTCGAGAATCTCAAGGTCGCCGCACGCTTCGGCGGGAACCTGGCCGAGGACGAGGCCAATGCATGGGTGGAGCGCGTGCTCGCCATGACCGGCATGCAGGGGCAGTCGGAACAGCTTGCCGGACGGCTCCCACTGCTCATGCGCAAGCGCCACGAGCTCGCTCGAGCGCTCGCGATGAAGCCGCGTCTGATGTTGGTGGACGAGGTGGCCGCGGGCCTCACGGACCAGGAGGTGAACCAGTTCATCGCGCTGGTGCAGGCCATCCGCAAGAGTGGTGTCACGGTCATATGGGTGGAACACGTGATGAAGACGATGCTCACAGCCACCGATCGGTTGCTCGCCCTCCACTCGGGCCGCGTGCTCGCCCTGGGCAGGCCGCAGGAGGTGTTCAACCACCCGGATGTGCGTCGGGTGTATCTCGGCGCATGACGCCCATGGCCGACGCCGTCCCACTGCTGCGCATCGCCGGGCTCTCTGCCTACTACGGGGAGTTGCGCGCCATCTACGACATTGCACTCGACATCCGCGAGGGTGACATCCTTGCGATCATCGGCGCGAATGGCGCGGGCAAGTCCACGCTCCTGAAGTCGATCGTCGGGCTCATGAACCGAGGCGAGGCGGCCCACATCCGCGGGCGCGTGGAGTTCCGCGGCCGGCGGCTCGACACGCTCGAGACCGAGGCCATCGTGGATGCGGGCGTGACTCTCGTGCCCGAGGGACGCCGCCTGTTTCCGCGCATGACGGTCGAAGACAACCTCCGGGCCGGCGCCTTTCTGCCGCGGCTGCGTCCCACCGCTGACCGGCGTCTCGCCGAGATCTTCGGACTCTTCCCGAAGCTGCGTGAGCGCCGCCGGCAGGTGGTGTCCGAGATGTCCGGCGGCGAGCAGCAGATGGTCGCCATCGGCCGGGCGCTCATGTCCTCGCCCTCGCTCATCCTCTTCGACGAACTCTCGCTGGGACTCGCGCCGGCCGTGGTGGACGACATCTACCGCAAGGTGCGCGAGATCCACGCGAAGGGCGTCACCTGCGTGATCATCGAACAGGACATGCGGCGCGCGCTCGCAGTGGCGAACCGCGTGTGCGTGATGCTCGAGGGCGCCATCGTGCTGGAGGGCGCACCGGCGGAGCTCACCGAGGATGCGATCACCGCGGCCTACTTCGGGTCCGAGCGATGAACGAAGATCTCTACTGGATGTTCATCGACGTCGCCAACGGCCTGCTCTCCGGGAGCATGCTCGGGGGCTACTACGCGGTGATCGCCATCGGTCTCGCCCTGAACTTCGGCGTGATGCGGTTGGTGAACCTTGCCCACGGCGACTGGCTGATCCTCGCGGCCTACCTCGCCGTGGCGTTTCTCTCCATGGCGAACGTGTCGCCGTTCTGGACGCTCCTTCTCGTCGTCCCTGTGATGTACGTCATCGGCTACGTGATCCAGAGAGTGATGCTGAATCGCGTCTCGGTGCAGGCGGCCGAGCGGCGCGGCATGAGCGCCAGCTTCGGGCTCATGTCGCCGCTGCTCGTGACCTTCGGCATGTCCATCGTGATCGGGCAGGGCCTGCTCGCGGTGTTCGATTCCAACGCCATGGCGATCCGCAACGAGCTGTCGTTCGACGCGATCCGCCTCGGTGAGGACCTCACGGTTTCCACCCTTCGCCTCATCTTCTTCGGCATCGCGCTCCTCATGCTCGCGCTCGTGCAGTTCTTCCTGCACGGGACCCACATGGGTCGGGCGATCCGCGCCGCCTCCGACGACCCCGAGATCGCCGCGCTGATGGGCATGAACGCCAACAAGGTCTACGCCGTCGCGAGCGGCATCTCCCTGGCCACTGCCGGCGTGGCGGGCGTGATGATCGGAATGTCCCGCTCCTTCCAGCCCTTCGACGGGCCGACTTTCCTGCTGATCGCGTTCGGTGTGGTGATCCTGGGCGGCCTCGGGTCCATGGTGGGAGCCCTGGTGGGCGGGTTGATCCTCGGCATCGTGCAGGTCCTGGCCGGTACGTATTTCGGACCGTCCGCGCAACTCGTCGCGGGCTACATCCTGATTCTGTTCGTGCTGGCGGTGCGGCCGCAGGGGTTGTTCTCGCGATGAGCGCCCGCGACACCACGGCCGGCCTGCGGGGCGGGGCGCTGCTGATCCTGCTCGTTGCGGTCCTGCTGGTGCTGCCGGCCATGCTGGACGCACGGAGCTACGTCCTGCATCTCCTGTTCACGGTCTTCCTGTTCGCGGTGTTCGGCCACGCCTGGAATCTGTTGGCCGGCTACGCGGGTCTGCTCTCCTTCGGCAACCAGGTCTTCGTCGGCATCGGTGGCTTCGCGCTGGCGATCGTCCACTACTACACGCCGCTCAACGTCTGGTCGGCACTGCCATTTTCCGGGCTCGCGGGCTTCCTGTTCGCCTGGCTGCTGGCCATTCCGCTCGGTGAACGTTTCTCGGGTCGCGACGTGTGGCGGCCCATCGTGGTGGCACTCGTGCTGTGGATCCTCTACGAGGCACTCGTGCGGCAGGTGCCGGGCGCGGATGTGTTCCGATCGAGCTATGTGCGGCGAGTGTCGATCCTGCTGCTGATCTTCCTGGGGGCCCTGCCGCTGCTCAAGCTCCAGGGCGCGTACTTCGCCATCGCGACCTGGCTCGTCGCGGAGTCGGTGGCCACCGTCTTCAGCGAGTGGCAGGTCGTGGGCGCGGGCGGAGGCATGCAGATCAAGTCCGACGTGACGCTGCGTCAGCTCTACTACTCGAGCTTCGCGCTGCTGACGGTCGCCACGCTCATCATCTGGCGGTTGCTGCGGTCCCGCTACGGACTTGCCCTGACCGCGGTGCGCGACGACGAGGAGGCAGCCCGCACCGTGGGCGTGGACATCCGCCGGATGAAGACGGCGGTGTTCCTCATCTCCGGGACATTCACCAGCCTCGCGGCGGGGCTGTACTTCATGGACGCCGTGATCATCACGCCACCCTCGGCCTTCGGCATCTCCTGGTCCGCGTACATCGTCTTCGTCGTGGTGGCCGGTGGCATGGGAACGTTGTCCGGCCCCATCGTTGGCGCGGTCGTCTTCGTCGCCATCGACCGGCTGCTTGCCGGCTATGCAGGCAAGGGGCTCCTGGTGCTGGGACTGGCAAGCATCGTCATCATGTTCGTGATGCCGCGGGGGGTGATGGGCATCGTGCAGTGGTTCCGCCATCTCACACCCGAAGAGGCCGTACGGTCGCGGCAACGCTGGCAGCAGCTATGGCAGGTGTTGCTCGGCGTCGGGGGGCGACCGGTCTCGCGAGGCCTCGACACCCAACCGGGCGTCGTTTCCGCCTTCCTCGTGCCGGGCTCCCCACTGCCAGTCCTCGACCGTGACAATCCGGCGTGGAAGCCCATGAGCGAAGGCTGGCAGGCCGCCAGGGCTGCGCTTGCAGCATCGCGCCCCGACGTGATCGTCCTGTATTCGACGCAGTGGCTCGCGGTTCTCGATGAACTCTGGCAGGGTCGCCCCCGAATCTCCGGGCAGCACGTGGATGACAACTGGCACGAGTACGGGGCAATGCGCTACGACCTGCGCATCGACACCAATCTTGCCCGCGCCTGCGTGGCCGCGGCCGGGGAGGGTGGCGTGCGTTCGAAGCTGGTGGACTACGAGGGTTTCCCGATCGACAGCGGGACCATCACCGCCATGCACTTCCTCAACCCTCACAAGGACATCCCGGTCCTCATCGCGGCCAACAACATCTACCACGACTGGGATGCCACCCGCCGGCTCGGCGAACTCGCGGTGGAGCAGGCCATCCTGCAGGGCAAGCGCGTGGCCGTGGTGGGCGTGGGCGGACTGTCGGGCACCACGTTCCGTGAGGAGATCGATCCTGCAACCGATCACATCGCGAGCCAGAACGACGACACCTGGAACCAGGAGATCCTGCGTCTGATGGAGCAGGGGCGCTTCGACGATCTCGTGGCGGAGATACCGCGCTTCGCCAAGGAGACTCGCGCGGACTTCGGGATGAAGCACCTGGCGTGGATTCTCGGTGCGACCGGTGGCCGGCTCGTCGGAGCGAAGGTCCATGCCTACGGGCCGACCTACGGCGCTGGTTCGGCGGTGGTGGAGTTCCGACTGGTCTGACCGAGGCCAACCCTCGTCCTTCACGGCATCTCGGCGCGGCGCCCGTGTGCGATAAGCTCGACGCATGACCCCCGCCACCCATCTCGCCGCGCTCGCCGCCGCCGATCGCGCGCTCGCTTCCACCGATCCGCTCATGCGCCGCCTGGTCGCGCGCCACGGGCCCTGCACCTTGAAGCCCCACTGGCGGCGCGGGCCGTACGAGTCCCTCGTGCGCGCCGTGATGCATCAGCAGCTCCACGGCAACGCCGCGGCGGCGATCCTTGCGCGATTCGTGGCGTTGCATCCGGGCAGTGGCTTCCCGGCGCCGGCCGAGGTGCTTGGAACTTCCGACGAGGCGCTCCGCGGCGCGGGACTCTCCCGGCAGAAGATCTCTTACGTGCGCGCCATCGCCGAGGCTGCAGTGTCGGGTGTCGTGCCGGTGTCGCGATCGGGCATCGCCCGCCTCGACGACGAGGCGATCATCCGGCGTTTCACGGAAGTCCGCGGGGTCGGGCGCTGGACGGTCGAGATGTTCCTGATCTTCGGCCTCGGCCGCCTCGACGTCCTGCCGATCGACGACTACGGCGTACGGGCCGGCTTCCTGCGCCATGCGCGGGGGCGCGACGACATCAAGCCTCGCGAACTGGGCGCGCACGGGGAGCGGTGGGCCCCGTACCGCAGCGTGGCCGCGTGGTATCTGTGGCGGGCGGTGGAGGCGTAGGGGGTCTCCGTGGCAGATCGCCGATGCGTACCGCCGGGATCGAATCAGTAGGGCGAAGGGCCGGCGTTCCATCTCCTGGCACCGAAGGCGCGCTCCTCGGGATCCTGTGCGGGGCGGATGCCCGGCCAGTCCCGAAGGTCGGTGCGATCTCGGGCGTTGGTCCGGATGTGCCGTCACCGTGGCGACGCTGCCGTGCGCGCCGGCGTGACCATCGATGACGACCCGGGGTATCTTCGGGATTCTCCGGTCCCGAGTATCCCCATGAACGCACCCACGGCCCCGGCGGGAATCGCCGCCAATCCCTTCTTCGATCACGACCACGAACTGCTGCGCGACACCGTCCGCCGATTCGTCTCGGAGCGCGTGATCCCGCATGCCGACGCGTGGGAGGCGGCGGGCTTCGTCCCGCGCGAGGTCCTCCGCGAGATGGGCGCGCTCGGCCTCTTCGGGATCCGCTTCGATCCGGAGCACGGCGGCAGCGGCCTCGATACGCTCGCCACGGTCGTGCTCGCCGAGGAGCTGGGCCGGTCCACGTACGGCGGATTCGCGATCACCGTGCTGGTCCATACCGACATGGCCACGCCGCACCTTCAACACGCGGGCAATGCCGAGCAGAAGGCGCGCCTCATGCCCGACCTCGTGGCCGGCCGGAAGATCGCGGCCGTCGCGATGACCGAACCCGATGCCGGCTCGGACCTCGCGTCGATGCGCACGACGGCGCGGCGCGACGGCGACCACTGGGTGCTGAACGGGACGAAGATGTTCATCACGAACGGCGTGTACGCCGACGTGTATTTCGTCGCTGCCAAGACCGGCGAGCCGGGGCGCAATCACCAGATGTCGATGTTCATCGTCGAGAAGGGCGCGCCGGGTTTCCGCGTGGCGAGGCCGCTCGACAAGCAGGGCTGGTTCTCGAGCGACACCGCGGAGTTGGTCTTCGAGGACTGCCGGGTGCCGGCCGAAAATCTGTTGGGTGAGGAGAACGGCGGCTTCCGGTCCCTCGTGAAGAATCTGCAGAACGAACGCATCGTGCTCGGCGCCCAGGCGATGGGCGAGGCCGCGAAGGCCATCGAGATCACCATCGACTGGGTGAAGCAACGCAAGGCCTTCGGCGCAGCGCTGTGGGACAAGCAGGTCATCCGCCAGCGCCTCGCGCAGCGCCTGTCTCAGGTGGAGGCGGCGCGCGCGCTGATCCACCAGACCGCTTGGCGCGACGCGCAGGGCCAGCAGGTCGTGAAGGAGGTCTCGATGATCAAGGCGCTGGCGGGAACGCTGGTGAACGAGGTGATGTACGACTGCGTGCAGTTCCACGGCGGGATGGGTTACATGCGCGAGAGCGCCATCGAGCGGATGTCCCGGGACGCGCGGGTGCAGGCCATCGGCGGTGGTGCGACCGAGGTGTTGCTGGAGGAAGTGGCGAAGCGGATGTAGGGCGGACGAGTGGATGCGCCACGCTGTTGTAGGAGCGGGCCATGCCCGCGAAAGCGATCGTGCCGGTTGAGGCGTTGCCTCGCACCCACCGCTTTCGGGGCCATGGGCCCCTCCTACAACGGCGGTGGATGCGCCTCACGGTGCGGGGATGAGCCACGGCCGTGTAGGAGCGGGCCATGCCCGCGAAAGCGATGGTTCCGGTTGAGGCATTGCCTCGCACCCACCGCTTTCGGGGCCATGGGCCCCTCCTACAACGGCGGTGGATCCGCTTCACGGTGCGGGAATGGTCACGGCCTTGTAGGAGCGGGCCATGCCCGCGAAAGCGATCGTTCCAGTTGAGGCGTTGCCTCGCACCCACCGCTTTCGGGGCCATGGGCCCCTCCTACAACGGCGGTGGATGCGCCTCACGGTGCGGGGATGAGCCACGGCCTTGTAGGAGCGGGCCATGCCCGCGAAAGCGATGGTTGCGGTTGAGGCGTTGCCTCGCACGCATCGCTTTCGGGGCCATGGGCCCCTCCTACAACAGCGGTGGATGCGCTTCAGGGTGCGGGAATGGTCACGGCCTTGTAGGAGCGGGCCATGCCCGCGAAAGCGATGTTTCCGGTCGATGCACTTCGGGCGGGTCTCGCCTACGTCTCGAACAACGGCAACGTCGCGGCGTACGTCGCCGACGCTTCACCGGCATGGCGGCCAGTTTGTGCTGCGGCCTCGTCGGCCTTCATCACCGCCCCCACACGCACTCCGAGCAGGCGCAACCGCCGCTCCAGCGGCACCCGCTTCAGGCATTCACCCGCAGTGCGTCGGATCTCCGCGGCGTCGGCCGTGAAGTGGTCGATGCTGCGGTCGCGGGTCACCGTCTCGAAGTTGTCGTACCTGAGCTTGATCCCGATCGTGCGTCCCACGAACCCCTTCCGGGCGAGATCCGCCGCCACCTGTTCGCACAGTCGCGTGAAGATCGCGGAGAGCGCCTCGCGGTCGTGCTTCGCGTGCAGATCGTGCTCGAACGTGGTCTCGCGGCTGAAGGATTTCGGCTCCCGGTAGGTCACCACCGGACGATCGTCGCGCCCGTGGGCGGCCTCTTGCATCCATGCGCCGTAGGCGCTGCCGAAGCGCTCGAGCAACAACGCCGGGTCCGCGGCGGCGAGGTCGCCGATGGTGCGGATGCCCAGGGCTTCGAGCTTTCCGTTCGCCTTGGGACCGATTCCGTTGATGCGTTTCGCCGGCAGCGGCCAGATCCGAGAGGGGATGTCCCCGGCAGTCACGACAGTGATCCCGTCGGGCTTGTCGAGGTCGGAGCAGATCTTCGCGAGCAGCTTGTTCGGTGCGAGGCCGATGGAGCACGAAAGTCCCGTGACTTCGCGCACCCGCGCCTTGATGCGGCGGGCGACCTCGCGGCCACCGTCGACATCGATGCCGGGGACGTCGGTCATGTCGATGTAGATCTCGTCGATCCCGCGGTCCTCGATGACCGGGGAGATCTCCGCCACGGCGGCCTTGAAGAGGCGCGAGTAGTGCCGGTACTGATCGAAATCCACCGGCAGGAGCACCGCCTGCGGACACAGGGCGGCTGCCTTCATCAGCCCCATCCCCGAATGCACGCCGAACGCGCGCGCGGCGTAGGTGGCCGTGGTGATGACGCCGCGGCCGGCGTAGTCGCGGAGGGTGGCGTAGGTTCGCGTGCCATCGTCCGCCGGGACCGGCTGATGCCGCCGCCCGCCCCCGATCACCACCGGCTGCCCGACGAGATCCGGATAGCGGAGCAGTTCCACGGACGCGTAGAAGGCGTCCATGTCGAGGTGGGCGACGAGTCGGGACAAATCGGGTTCCGGGCGGGGTGGGGCAGGCGCTATTCTCGCGCGATCCGCGGCCTCGTCGCGATGTCGAAGGGATCAGGACCCTGTCAGGCTTGGGATGATCCGGCTGCAACGGCGGGAGAGCGGTTCATATTCCGCCGCTTTCTCCTCACGTATTCCCGATACGTTCGTCGAATTCGTCAGAATCTGTCCTCGCTCTTCCACCGTTTCGCTATCGACCACCCAAGTCCGACAGGATCCCAGGACCCTGTCAGGCTTGGGATGATCCGGCTGCAACGGCGGGAGAGCGGTTCATATTCCGCCGCTTTCTCCTCACGTCTTCCCGATACGTTCGTCGAATTCGTCAGAATCTGTCCTCGCTCTTCCACCGTTTCGCTATCGACCACCCAAGCCCGACAGGATCCCAGGACCCTGTCAGGCTTGGGATGATCCGGCTGCAACGGCGGGAGAGCGGTTCATATTCCGCCGCTTTCTCCTCACGTATTCCCGATACGTTCGTCGAATTCGTCAGAATCTGTCCTCGCTCTTCCACCGTTTCGCTATCGACCACCCAAGCCCGACAGGATCCCATGATGAGAAGAACGCTGCTGATGGGCATGGGGGCTGGGCTGCTGGGCATCGTCGCGGGTGGGCCGGCTGGCGCGGCGGACGGGGAGGGCGATGTCCTGTCCGTGATCGATGCCTGGATCGCGGCCTTCGATGCGAGAGACGCAGCGCGGATCGCTGCGCTGTACGCCCCCGACGCGGTGTTCTGGGGGACGGTGTCGACGACCCTGCGCACGTCGCCGGAGGAGGTGCTCGCCTACTTCACTGAATCGACCACGAAACGCCCCCGGTTGCGCATGCAGCTGGGCGAGCGCCACGTCCGCATGCTGGGAGGCGCGGCGAGCGTCTCGGGCCGCTACACGGCGGTCGATCCGCAGGAGAGCGGCGACGTGCTCACACCGCTGCGATTCACGTTCTTGCTCGCGAAGCGGGACGGGGGATGGATCATCGTGAGTCACCATTCTTCGCGGATGCCGTAGGGGCCGGCGGCGGTGTTGTAGGAGGGGGCCATGCCCCCGAAAGCGGTTGATGCGAGGAAACGCTTCACCCGGAACCATCGCTTTCGCGCCCATGGGCCGCTCCTACAGTTCGTGGGGCATCGACTATCCGTGATCGAGGCGGCGGTGTTGTAGGAGGGGGCCATGCCCCCGAAGGCGGTTGATGCAAGGAAACGTTTCACCCGGAACCATCGCTTTCGCGCCCATGGGCCGCTCCTACAGTTCGTGGGGCATCGACTATCCGTGATCGAGGCGGCGGTGTTGTAGGAGGGGGCCATGCCCCCGAAGGCGGTTGA
>JALHMS010000024.1:0-7274 GCA_022843925.1 Burkholderiales bacterium | reverse complement strand
TTCACCCGGAACCATCGCTTTCGCGCCCATGGGCCGCTCCTACAGTTCGTGGGGCATCGACTATCCGTGATCGAGGCGGCGGTGTTGTAGGAGGGGGCCATGCCCCCGAAGGCGGTTGATGCAAGGAAACGTTTCACCCGGAACCATCGCTTTCGCGGTCGTGGGCGCCTACGGTTCGGGGCGCATCCGCTGACCGTGATCGTCCCGGTTCCCTACGATTCGACGTACCCAAGCCGCGCCGACAACGCCCGGGTGCATGCCGCCAGCGCCGCGGCGATCGGGCCGTCCAACTGCGCGTCGAACGTGCCGGCGGGGCCCATGGCGGTGATGGCGAGTTCCAGCCCGCCGCCGTGATCGAACACCGGCGCCGACAGGGCGTTGATGCCGGGGATGGGTTGGCCGACAGCCTGGGCCAGCCGATGCTGCCGGACGGTCGCAAGCTCGTCCTCCACCTCTCGCCGCGCCATCCGCCTGCCCGCCACTGCGGGGAGCGCGCGCCATTCGGCGTCGATCATGGGCGTCGTCACCTTGGAGGGCAGGAACGCCGCGAAGACGCGTCCCGTCGCCGTCTGCAGCAGCGACATCACCGTGCCCGTGCGCATGTTCACGTGGAGGGGATGCCCCGACTGCTCGATGCGGACGATGGTCGGGCCCTGGTTGCCCCAGACCGCGAGTGCAACCGTCTGATCGATCGCGCCGGCCAGGGCGGCGATCGCGGGGAGCGCCTCCCGGACCGGGTCGAGCTGTGCGAGGCTCGCGAGGCCCATCTGAAGGGCCAGGGGGCCCAGGCGATAGCGGTTGGTCGCGGTGTCCTGCGCGACGAGCCCCAGCTTCCCGAAGCTGACGAGGTAGGGATGGGCCTTGGCTGCAGGCATTCCGGCGGCGAGGGCCAGATCCCGCAGCATCATCGGGCTCCCCTGGGCAGCCAGGGCTCGCAGCAGCTGGCCCCCCACCTCGATGGACTGGATGCCACGGCGGCCCCGTGCGTCACCGGCCTCAGGGGGCGGGGCGGACGGTCGCAGGGGCGAAGGTGTCGGGACAAGCTTCTTCATCGCGCGGGTCGTCGGGGACTTTCCAAGGGAATTCAGTGTAGACGAAGCGATTGCGCAATGGCGAATCTGGTCGGTAGACTGTGGGGCCAGGGGCGACCGCGTCCTGCCGCCCGCGCGGAACGCCAGCCGGTCCGCGATGATCACGGAGAACACCATGAGCAAGAAATTCGCATCCCAGGCGGACCTCGAGGAGAAGAAGGTCACGTTCGAGCAGTTGTCCGAGAACGCGTACGCCTACACGGCCGAGGGCGATCCGAACACGGGCATCGTGATCGGCGACGATGCGGTGCTGGTGGCCGACACGCAGGCCACCCCCGTGATGGCGCAGGACGTCATCCGCCGCATCCGCGAGGTGACGGACAAGCCCATCAATTACGTCGTGATGACGCACTACCACGCCGTGCGCGTGCTGGGCGCCACGGCGTACCAGCCGCAGCAGATCCTCGCGAGTCAGGACACCTACGACCTCATCGTCGAGCGCGGCGCGCAGGACATGAAGAGCGAGATCGAACGGTTCCCGCGCCTCTTCCGATCCGTCGAGTCCGTGCCCGGCCTCACGTGGCCCACGATGACGTTCAAGGGCGAGATGACGCTCTGGCTCGGTAAGCTGGAAGTGAAGCTGATGCAGCTCGGTCGCGGTCACACGAAGGGCGACACGGTGGTCTGGTTGCCGCAGCAGAAGGTGCTCTTCTCGGGCGACTTGGTGGAGTACGACGCGACGCCCTACTGCGGCGACGCGTACTACGAGGATTGGCCGCACACGCTCGACGCGCTCGCCGCGCTGAAGCCCGAGAAGCTGGTGCCCGGCCGGGGGGCGGCGCTCAAGACGCCCGACGAAGTCGCCGCGGGTCTTGCCGGCACCCGGGCCTTCGTCACCGAGTTGTACGCGAGCGTGAAGGCGGCTGCGGCGAAGGGCGCCGAGCTGGGGGCCGTCTACCGCGAGACGTACGCGCAGCTGAAGGAGAAGTACGGGCATTGGGTGATCTTCGACCACTGCATGCCCTTCGACGTGTCGCGCGCCTACGACCTCGCGAAGGGCCACGCCGACCCTCGCATCTGGACGGCCGAGCGCGACCGCGAGATGTGGGAGACCCTCGAAGGTCAGACCGGTCACCGCTGAGATCCGGGATTTCAACGCGCGGCGCGCCGACGGCTGCAGGAGGCAGTGCAAGTGGCAAACGTGGATCGGGATTACCAGGGGCTGGCGTTCGACTACGGGCGCTCGCCCGATCAGGACGCCGGGGTGGCGGTGCGGCATCCGGTGGTCGTGGTGGGTGCAGGACCGGTGGGCCTCACCGCGGCGATCGATCTCGCGCGGCGCGGCGTGCCGGTGGTCGTGCTGGATGACGACCACAAGCTGTCGGTCGGCTCGCGGGCGATCTGCTTCGCCAAGCGCACGCTGGAGATCTGGGATCGCCTGGGTTGCGGCGACCCGATGGTGGAGAAGGGCGTGTCGTGGAACGTCGGCCGCGTCTTCTTCCAGGACGAACGCGTGTACAGCTTCGACCTGCTTCCCGACAGCGGGCATCGGCGGCCGGCGTTCATCAATCTCCAGCAGTACTACTGCGAGGGCTATCTCCACGAGCGCACGGCGGCGCTGCCGGCCGTCGATCTGCGATGGCGCAATCGCGTGACCGGCGTCACCCCGGATGCCGAAGGCGTGACTCTCGAGATCGACACGCCCGACGGCCCGTACTCGCTGCGCGCGGACCACGTGATCGCCTGCGACGGTTCTCGGTCGGCGGTGCGCTCGCTGATGGGCCTGGAGAGCAAGGGGCGCGTGTTCCGCGACCGCTTCCTCATCGCGGACGTGCGGATGAAGGCGGATTTTCCGGCCGAGCGCTGGTTCTGGTTCGATCCGCCGTTCCATCCGAACCAGTCGGTGTTGCTGCACCGGCAGCCCGACAACGTCTGGCGCATCGACTTCCAGCTGGGCTGGGATGCCGACCCCGATCTCGAACGTCAGCCGGAGCGCGTGCGGCCCCGCATCCGTGCGCTCCTCGGTGAGGACGCCGATTTCGAGTTCGAATGGATCAGCGTCTACACCTTCGCCTGCCTGCGCATGGAGCGCTTCCGCCATGGCCGCGTGATCTTCGCCGGCGATTCCGCCCACGGTGTCTCGCCCTTCGGCGCGCGCGGTGCGAACTCGGGGGTGCAGGACGCCGACAACCTCGCGTGGAAGCTTGCGCTCGTCCTCGCGGGGAAGGCCCCTGAGCGGCTGCTCGACACGTACGGCACCGAGCGCGAGTACGCCGCCGACGAGAACATCCTGAACTCCACGCGCGCCACCGACTTCATCACCCCGAAGAGCGAAGAGAGCCGCTTGTTCCGCGACGCGGTGCTGCGACTCGCGAAGGAACACCCGTTCGCGCGTCGCCTCGTGAACAGTGGTCGTCTGTCGACGCCCGCCACTCTCCACGGGTCCGCACTGAACACGCCGGACGCGGATGCGTTTGGCGGCGCCATGGTCCCGGGCGCGCCGATGACGGATGCGCCGGGAACGATGCACGGGCGCCCGGCATGGCTGCTCTCGTGCACGGGAGACGTCTTCACCGCCATCCTGTTCGCGGGCGATCGGGGGTTCGACGCAGCGACGATTGCCGCGATCCGTGCGCTCGGCACTGATGGGATTCCGGTGAAGGTTCTGATCGTGACGCCGGCCGGCGCAGCGGTGCCCGGAGCCGACGGGATCGACTGTTTCGCAGACGACGATGCCGTCCTCGCACGCAGGCTCGACGCGAGCCCGGGCACCTGCTATCTCCTCCGCCCCGATCAGCACGTGTGCGCACGCTGGCGCACCTTCGACGCCGACCGCGTGCGCGCCGCCGTGGCGCGTGCCACCTGCAACGACTGAGCGAGTCCTCCCATGGCCATCCTCAACATCGAACCGAACATCGCGCAGCCGGACGACTTCTACGAGGCGCTGATCGACATGCATCGCGATCTCGATGCGGAGCAGAGCCGCATGGCGAACGCGCACCTGATCCTGCTGCTCGCGAACCACGTGGGCGACGAGGCCGTGCTGCGGGAGGCGATGCAGCGGGCGCGCGCCCTGGTGCCCACGTCGTCGGACGCATCGAGGAGCCCCGCATGATGGCCACATCGCCCCTCGTGCCCACGATCGACGACGCGAACCTCCACTACCAGTCCGGCTTCGGCAACGAGTTTGCGACCGAGGCGCTCCCGGGCGCATTGCCCGTCGGTCAGAACTCGCCGCAGCGCTGTCCCTACGGGCTCTACGCGGAGCAGCTCTCCGGCACGGCATTCACGGCGCCCCGCGGCGCGAACCGCCGCACGTGGCTGTACCGCATCCGGCCCGCTGCCATGCACCGGCCGTTCCGCCGCATCGACGATGGTCATCTCGTGAGCGACTTCAGCGAGGTGCCGGCCACTCCGAACCAGTTGCGCTGGGATCCGCTGCCGATGCCCGCCGGCGCGACCGACTTCGTCGAGGGGCTCGTGACGTATGCGGGCAACGGCGATCCGCACGCGCAGACGGGGTGCGGCATCCATCTCTATGCGGCGAACCGGTCGATGACCGATCGCGTGTTCTACGACGCCGACGGCGAACTGCTGATCGTCCCGCAGCAGGGTCGTCTGCGGCTCGTGACGGAACTGGGTGTCCTTCTCGTGGCGCCGCGCGAGATCGCCGTGATTCCGCGCGGCGTGCGCTTCCGGGTGGAACTGCCCGACGGCCCGGTCCGCGGCTACGTGTGCGAGAACTTCGGCGCGCCGTTCCGGTTGCCGGATCTCGGACCCATCGGTTCCAACGGTCTCGCGAACCCGCGCGATTTCCTGTCGCCGGTCGCGTGGTACGAGGATCGCGGCGGCGCGTTCGAGCTGGTGGCGAAGTTCATGGGGCATCTGTGGGCAGCGGAGATGGATCACTCCCCGCTCGATGTCGTGGCGTGGCACGGCAACCACGCGCCGTACAAGTACGACCTCGCGCGCTTCAACACGATCGGCTCCATCAGCCACGATCATCCGGACCCGTCGATCTTCCTCGTGCTCCAGTCGCTGTCGGACACGCCGGGCGTCGACACGATCGACTTCGTGATCTTCCCGCCGCGCATCCTCGCGATGGAGCACACGTTCCGTCCGCCCTGGTACCACCGCAACATCGCGGCGGAGTTCATGGGTCTCATCCATGGGGTGTACGACGCGAAGGCCGAGGGCTTCCAGCCGGGGGGCGCCTCGCTCCACAACTGCATGAGCGGGCACGGTCCCGACGCCGGCACGTTCGAGAAGGCCACGGCGGCCGATGTCTCGAAGCCCGACTACATCCGCGACACGATGGCCTTCATGTTCGAGACGCGCTGCGCGATCCGTCCCACGGCCCATGCCCTCGAATCCCCGCAGCTCCAGCCGCGCTATCACGAGTGCTGGCAGGGTCTGAAGAAGCACTTCGACCCGACGCGACCCTGACCGGAACCTCCCGATGACGATGCTCGACGAAACCCACGATCCCGCGCTCCGCAGCTGGGTCGAGTCCGCGAATGCCGCGGATTCCGATTTCCCGATCCAGAATCTGCCCTTCGGCGTGTTCCGTCGACGGGGTGGCGGCGGTCCGTTCCGGGGGGGTGTGGCGATCGGCGACGCGATCGTCGACCTCGACGCCGCAGTGCGCGCGGGCGTGTTCGACGGCGAGGCGATGACCGCAGCGGTGGCCTGCACGGGCGCCACGCTCAACGCGTTCATGGCGCTGGGGCCTGCGGCGTGGTCGGCCTTGCGGCTTGCGCTGTCGCGCGCGCTTCGCGCAGCACCGCCTGCGCAGACGGCGCTGCGCGCATGTCTCGTCCCGCAGTCGGACGCCGAGTACGCGCTGCCGGCGACCATCGGGGACTACACCGATTTCTACACGTCGATCCATCACGCGACGGCCATCGGACGCCTCTTCCGCCCCGACAATCCGCTGCTGCCCAACTATCGCTGGGTGCCGATCGGGTATCACGGCCGGGCGTCGTCCATCGGCGTGTCCGGGCAGTCGTTCGCACGGCCGATCGGACAGACGATGCCGCCGGGCGCGACCGTACCCGTGGTGGGGCCGAGCCGGCGCGTCGACTATGAAATGGAACTGGGCGTCTTCATCGGCCCGGGGAATGCGGCCGGCGACCGGATCGCTCTCGACGATGCCGAATCGCACGCCTTTGGGATCGTGCTGCTGAACGACTGGTCGGCGCGCGATCTGCAGGGCTGGGAGTACCAGCCGCTCGGTCCGTTCCTCGCGAAGAACTTCGCGACGACCATCTCGCCGTGGATCGTGACGATGGCGGCGCTCGCGCCGTTCCGCACGGCATGGACCCGCGCCCAGGACGAACCGCAGCCCGTCCCCTATCTCGAGTCGGCAGCGAATCGCGCGCAGGGTGGCATCGACATCCGCGTCGAGGTGGCGCTGGAGACCGCCGCCATGCGCGCCCGCCACGAGACCCCGGCCCGGCTGTCGCTGTCGAGCTATCGGCATGCCTACTGGACGGCGGCGCAGATGATCGCGCACCACACGGTGAACGGTTGCAATCTCCAGCCAGGTGATCTGCTCGGCACGGGCACGCAGTCGGGGCCGACGCCGGAGGAGGCGGGGTCGCTCGTCGAGTTGACCGGTGGCGGCAAGCAGGCGATCACGCTGCCCGATGGCGAGACGCGGACGTTTCTCGAGGATGGTGATGCCGTCGTGATGCGCGGGTGGTGCGAGAAGCCGGGCGCGGTGCGTATCGGGTTCGGGGAAGTGCGGGGCACGGTGTTGCCGGCGAGGTGAGGGGGCGTCGATGGCGATGCACACAACCACCAATGGGGGCGGGCTCCGCCCGACGCCGATGGTCGCTTGATTACCGTGGTGACCCTGGTCGACGTCGAGTCGAGCTATGGCTCGACCCACGAATCCCGGGGCGATGCAGTGTCGGTGAAATAGACCGCGTGGGTCGGGCTCCGCCCGACGCCCGTGGTCGCTCGACCACCTTGGTGACTCTGGTCGCCGCCGCGTCGAGCTATAGCTCGACCCACGAATCCCGGGGCGATGCAGTGTCGGTGAAGTAGACCGCGTGGGTCGGGCTTCGCCCGACGCCGATGGTCGCTTGATTACCTTGGTGACCCTGGTCGCCGCCGCGTCGAGCTATGGCTCGACCCACGAAGACCAGCGTGCTGGAGGCAGTGTCGGTGAAGTAGACCGCGTGGGTCGGGCTTCGCCCGACGCCGATGGTCGCTTGATTACCGTGGTGACCCTGGTCG
>JALHMS010000023.1:74383-83571 GCA_022843925.1 Burkholderiales bacterium | reverse complement strand
GTCACCGCCGCGTCCTGACCACCTTTCACCAACCTCACCGCCTCCAGCTTGAACTCCAGCGTGTACCTCGCACGCCTGACCTTGCTCTCTTGCTTACTCATCTCGCGTTCTCCAAGTTCAACGATTCAATCATCAACTATGGAGTACGTTTTTCAAGGGCAAGGTCACGTTCCGGTCGAAGCGCTTCCGCAGCATCGACCGCTTTCGGGGCCATGGGCCCCTCCTACAGGGCGCTCCGAACGCGACGAGTGGTTCCGAATTTGTAGGAGCGGCCCATGGCCGCGACAGCGATCGTTCCGGTCGAAGCGCTTCCGCCGCATCGACCGCTTTCGGGGCCATGGGCCCCTCCTACGAGGGCTCGTCTGATCCGGGTCACGTCCCGGACAGGTGATCCACCAGCCGCCGCGCGATGGCCGGCAGCAGGTCGTAATCCCGCACGCACACGTACATCTTTCGCACCGCCCACGGATCAGCGAGCTGGAGCATTCGCAGCTTGAGCGCGCCCACGAATGGCCGCGCGGCGCCCTCGGGTAGCACGCCCACCCCCAGTCCGGATTCGATCATCCGGCACTGTGACGCGAACGCCTTCACCTGCACACGCAGTCGCAGCGGCTTCATGGCGACGGCTGCCTGGTCCGACAGCAGCCGCACGATCGCCGTGCTGTCGTCGAGGCCCACGAAGTCGTAGTCGAGCAGCGTCGAGAACGACACCTTCCGTCCCTTCAGCGGATGGCCCTTCGGCACCACGGCCACGAGCCGGTCGGTGCGGTACTCGCGGCACTGCAGGCCGTCCATCGGCGTGCCTTCGATGATGATGCCCACGTCGGTGGTGCCCTCGCGCAACGCCTGCGCGATCTCGCCGCTCGACTTCTCCTCGAAGGTCATCGCCACGTCGGGTGCGCCAGCCGAGAAGCTCGCGAGATCGTCGGGCAGGAACTGCGATGTTGCCGAGGCGCTCGCCAGCAGACGGATGTGGCCCTTGCGGCCCTTGGCGTACTCCTGCAGTTCGTCGCGAAGTCGGTCGACCTGGCTCAGCACCTGCCGCGCGTGATACAGCGCGGCGCGGCCGGCGGAAGTGAGTTCGGTGCCACGCGCCGTACGTTCCAGAAGCCGCACGCCGTACTGGTGCTCGAGCATGCTGATGCGTCGGCTCGCGGCGGCGAGGGCCATGTGACTCGCCTCGGCCGCGCGAGTGATGCTGCGCATCTCGGCCACGCGGGTGAAGAGAGCGAGGGAGACGAGGTCGGGGAGCATGGGGGCGCCGCGGATGGAAGACGGCTGGAGTCTAGCGCGGTGAGGCGGGAGATCGATCAGACCATGCTGTTGTAGGAGGGGCCCATGGCCGCGAGAGCGTTGGTTGCGGTCGACACATTGCCTTCCATCGATCGCTTTCGGGGCCACGGGCCCCTCCTACAGAACCCGCCCCTTAAATCACGACGGGTGGATGCACGACTTGTAGGAGCGGCCCATGGCCGCGAAAGCGATCGTTCCGGTTGAAGCGCTTCCACGCCATCGAGCGGTTTCGCGGCCATGGGCCGCTCCTGCAAGGCCGGCCCGCGCTCGTCACATCACCAACCCGCTCCCGTGCGGCTTCCCGAACCGGTACACCGTGCGGCGGACCTTGCCGGGGCGGTGTTCCACCGGGACGACGGGGCAGGGCGGCTCGCGCGTCCCGTCGGGGCGCAGCGTCGCGTCGTCGGCGACGTCCTTCCAAACCCCCACGGCTACCGGGCGGAACATCCACATCAGGTAGCCGCGCTTCGAGGCGACGGCCAGGAGGTCGTCGGCGTCCGGGGCATCGGCCACCACCACCTGCTGTCCGTTCACGCCCCACGGAAACTGGCCGAAGGCCTTGAGGCATTCGACCGCCTCGCGCGTTTCGGCGCCGGGCCTCAGACACGAAGGCGCTTCGGCGCGGGCGACGTCCCAGGCGCCGAGTTCCCACGCGGCCTCGAGGGCTGCCGCGTCGATCGCTTCGACGCCGTCCCAGCGCTCGTTCAACTGCAGCGCGGAACTCGGGACGGGGGTGAAGGCGACGGCGTTGGCGTCGGGGGAATCGATGAGCTTCTCGCGGATGAATCCGTGCCAGTGCAAGGTCAGGATGACCGGCGTGTCGGGGCACGGGACCGCGGCGATGGTGATGGCGAAAAGGGGCAGGCGTGTGGCCTTCACCTGCGCGTCGATGCGTTCCATGAACTCCATGCAGACCTCCAGGAAACGTGTTCACGACCGGCGCGGGCACCGGCCCGATCAACTGCCTTGCAAGCACGATGCCGGCATTCGCATGCTGTGCATCCGCCACGCACTGTCCCTCTGGAACCCGCATCCGGACAGGCGCTCGCATCGACAAGCCAGCATCGCGGCGCGCATCATCACGGTGCGGCGGACTTGCATGTCTCATCGACACGATGCATGAAAAAGATAAGCGATCCGCGCGAAGATTTCGTCGCAGCCAACAGGGTGGAGTGCTAACACATGGAGATCACCTTCCTCGGTGCCGCAGGTGAGGTCACCGGGTCTTGCGCGTTGGTGCGCACGTCGGGGTGCCGGTTCCTCGTGGACTGCGGCATGTTCCAGGGCGGGCGCGACGCCGAGCGCAAGAATCGCGAGGCGCTCGCCTTCGATGTCCGCGACATCGACTTCGTCCTGCTCACTCACGCCCACATCGATCACTCGGGGCTGATCCCGCGACTCGCGCTGCTCGGCTTCAAGGGGCCCGTGTACTGCACGCCGCCCACCGCCGATCTGCTCGGCGTGATGCTTCCCGATAGCGGACACATCCAGGAGTTCGAGGCCGAGCGCGCATTCCGGCATCGCCGCCGCGAGGGGCGAAACGCGAATCGCGAAGCCTCGCCGCTCTACACCGTCGCGCAGGCGGTCGCCTCGCTGAAGCGCATCCGGCGCGTGGTGTACGACACGCCCTGCGATCCGCACGCCGACGTGCGCGTCCGTTTCCGCGAGGCCGGGCACATCCTCGGATCGTCGTTCATCGAGGTCGATGTCGCCGAGGGCGGTCGCACGCAGCGCATCGTCTTCTCCGGGGATCTCGGGCAGCCGGGTCATCCGCTGACGCGCGACCCCGCCGTCGCGGAATCCGCCGACGTGCTCGTGATGGAGACGACCTACGGCAATCGTCTGCATCGCCCGCTCGATGCGACGCTCGACGAACTCGCCGCCGTGGTGACGGAGGCCTTCGAGCGGCGCGGCGGCAACGTCGTCATCCCCGCCTTCGCCGTCGGACGCACGCAGGAGATCGTGTATCTCCTCGTGCAGCTTCATCGCGAGGGGCGCGTGCCGGCGATGGACATCTACGTCGATTCGCCCATGGCGCTCGCGGCGACCGAGGTCACGCTGAAGCATCTGTCGTCGCTCGAACCCGAAGCCTCCGACGCCATCGCGTGGCTGCGCGGCAACCACGGCAAGCCTGCCATCCGCTTCGTGCAGGAGGTCGAGGAGTCGATGGCGCTGAACCGCGTGCAGGGCGGTGCGGTGATCATCTCGGCGAGCGGCATGTGCGATGCGGGTCGTATCAAGCATCACCTGTTGCACAACCTTCCGCGCAAGGAGTCGAGCATCGTGATCGTCGGATTCCAGGCGGGCGGATCACTCGGCCGGCGCCTCGTCGACGGTGCGAAGCGCGTGCGGATCTTCGGCGAGGACGTCGCCGTGCGGGCGAGCGTGCACACGATCGGCGGGCTCTCCGCGCACGGCGATCAGGCGGCGCTGCTCGACTGGATGGGTGGCTTCCGCGCGCCGCCGCGCCGGACGTTCCTCGTGCACGGCGAACGCAGCATCCGCGACATCTTCGCGACGGTGGTGGCCGAGCGGCTGCATTGGCCCGGGGTGACGTTGCCCGAGGCGGGGGTCGCGTATGCGGCGTAGGGGGTGGTGGGGATGGATGCGTGGTTCGGGCTGCAGCCGGACGGGTTCGTCGATGGACACATGCCCCGATTGCACGCGCGGCGTCGGGCTGCAGCCCGACCCACGAAACCCCCTGCGTACCTTCCTCGTCGTTCTCCTCTTCGCCGCCGAACCTCTCTTTGCCGCGCCGGTTGGCAAGTTGCCCGCGGAGGTGGCCGACGCCCTCCGTGCCGCCGGGATCCCGGCCGCGTCCTACGCAGCGGTGGTGCTCGACGCCAACGGCCGCACGCTGCTGTCCCACAACGCCGATGTGCCGATGAATCCCGCCTCGGTCATGAAGCTGGTGACCACCTTCGCGGGTCTCGACCGCCTGGGGCCCGCGTACGTGTGGCGCACCGACGTGTACGCCACGGGTGCCCTCGAGAACGGCCGCCTGCGAGGCGATCTGATCCTGAAGGGCGGTGGGGATCCCGGCCTCACGATGGAGGCGTTCTGGATGCTGCTGCGCGACGTGCGCGCCCGCGGCATCGCGGCCATCGACGGCGACCTCGTGGTGGACCGGTCCGCCTTCGCCGTGCCCGACGAGGACCCCGGCCGGTTCGACGGCGAGCCCACGCGGCCGTACAACGCGGCGCCCGAGGCCCTGCTGCTGAACCATCGGTCGATCCGGCTCACGTTCGTGCCGGATGCCGCGGCGCAGACCGTCAGCATCCTGCCGGAACCCGCGCTGCCCGACGTCACGATCATCAACGAGCTGACCTTGGGCGCCGGCCCGTGCAACGGCTGGCCGCAGAAGCCGGATGCCGATCTGCCGGGGCGCAGGCTGACGTTCCGCGGCACGTACCCGCTGGCCTGTGGGGAGAAGGTGCGGCACTTCCTCAGCCTTTCGCCATTGGAGTACACCGGGGCGCTCTTCGGCGACGTCTGGCGCGGAATGGGGGGCAGCTTCTCCGGCAAGGTGCGCGAAGCCCCCGTGCCGGCCGATGCGCGACTCGTGACGGTGGCCGTGTCGCGGCCGCTCGCGGACCTCGTCAAGGACATCAACAAGCACAGCAACAACGTCATGGCGCGGCAGCTCTTCCTGACGCTCGGCCGGACCAACGGCACACCCGCCACGCTGGATGCCGCCCGGGCGGCCGTGATGCGCTGGGCCGACGAGCGCGGACTGGCGGCGCCGGAGCTGGTCCTCGAGAACGGCGCCGGCCTGTCCCGCGCCGAGCGGGTCTCGGCGGGCAGCCTCGCCCGGCTGCTGCGGGTGGCGCAGGAGAGTCCGGTGGCTCCGGAGTTCGTCGCCTCCCTGCCGCTGGCCGGCAACGACGGGACGCTCGAGCGCTGGTTCCAGGGCTCGCCGGTGGCCGGAAGGGCGCATCTGAAGACGGGCTATATCGAAGGCGTCCGCGGCATCGCGGGCTATGTGCACGGCGACGGCGGTCGGACTTCCGTCGTGGTGGGCCTGGTGAACCACCCGAATGCCATCGGCGCGACGGCGGCCCAGGAGGCCCTGGTGCGCTGGGCGCTCACCATGTCCAACGCCGGTTGCTGCACTGGCATGCGACGTGCTGACCCGCAGGTCCCGTCCAAGCCGCCGACTCCCGCCCGATGACCGCAGTCCAAGTCGCCATCCTTGCCGCCGGCAAGGGCACGCGCATGAAAAGCGCGCAACCGAAGGTCCTCCACCGCCTCGCGGGGAAATCGCTTCTCGGCCATGTCGTCGATGCCGCCGAAGCCCTGGCGCCGGAGCGCATCGCGGTGGTCTACGGTCATGGCGGGGAAGCCGTCCCGACGGCGTTCGCGGGATCGAGAGTGTCGTTCGTGCTGCAGGAGCCCCAGCTGGGCACCGGTCACGCCGTCCAGCAGGCGCTGCCGGCCCTGGCCGAGGATGGCATCACCCTCATTCTCTACGGCGACGTCCCGCTCATTGCCGTCGACACGCTGCGGAAGGTCTGCGCTGCCGCGGACGGCGCACTGTGCGTCCTCACCGTGGACCTCGACGATCCGAAGGGTTACGGCCGCATCGTCCGTGACGGTGCCGGCGAGGTGAAGGCCATCGTGGAGGAGAAGGACGCCACGGAGGGCATCAAGCTCATCCGGGAGATCAACACCGGAATCATCGCGCTGCCGTCCGCTTGGCTTCGCGGCTGGCTGTCGCAGCTTCGCAACGACAACGCCCAGCGCGAGTACTACCTGACCGACATCATCGGCATGGCCGCGGCCGAAGGGAAACCCATCCGCACCGTGCAGCCGCACAACCAGTGGGAAGTGATGGGCATCAACAGCCGCGACCAGCTCGCGCAGCTGGAGCGCGTCCATCAGATGGCCACGGCCCAGATCCTCATGCGCGACGGCGTGACGCTCGCCGACCCCGCGCGCATCGACGTCCGCGGCGCGCTGCGCTGCGAGCCCGATGTCACCATCGATGTGGGCTGCGTCTTCGAAGGGTTCGTGTCGATCGGCGCGGGCTCGGAGATCGGCCCCTACTGCGTGATCCGCGACACCGAGATCGGCGCCGGCGTGAAGATCGCCGCGTACTCGCACATCGCCGGGGCGAAGGTCGGCCCCGCGGCACGCATCGGCCCGTACGCGCGGCTGCGGCCGGGCGCGGACCTCGCCGAGGACGTCCATGTCGGCAACTTCGTCGAGATCAAGCAGGCCACACTGGGCCGCGGCTCGAAGGCCAACCACCTCGCCTATATCGGCGACGCCGAGATCGGCCGCAACGTGAATGTCGGCGCCGGCACCATCACCTGCAACTACGATGGCGCGAACAAGTACCTCACGGTCATCGAGGACGACGCCTTCATCGGCTCCGACACGCAACTCGTGGCCCCGGTGCGGGTGGGGCGCGGCGCGACGCTCGGCGCCGGCACCACGCTCACCAAGGATGCCCCGCCCGGCGAGCTGACCATCTCGCGCGCGAAGCAGGTCACGATCGCGGGCTGGAAACGGCCCGTCAAGGCGGCAAAGAAGACGTCGTAAGCAGTTCCTGGCGCGCCTTCGTCCCGATGGGTGGGGCGGCGCCGAAGCAGTCGCAAGTCACGAATCGTCCGGGCGCCCGCGGCGCCCCGTCGCAGATCTCTCGAGTGCCTACAGAACCATGTGCGGAATCGTCGGAGCAGTCGCCAGTCGCAACATCGTCCCCGTCCTGGTGGAAGGCCTGCGCAGGCTGGAGTACCGGGGCTATGACTCCTGCGGCGTGGCGGTGCACCGCCACGGCCTGGAGCGAACCCGCAGCACCTCGCGCGTGGCGGACCTCGCGGCGCAGGTCGACACCGACCACTTCGAGGGCACGACCGGCATCTCGCACACCCGCTGGGCCACCCACGGCGCGCCGGTCACCACCAACGCCCATCCGCACTTCTCGCGCGCCGAGATCGCGGTGGTCCACAACGGCATCATCGAGAACTACGAGGAACTGCGCGCCGAGCTGAAGAAGGCCGGCTACCAGTTCGACTCCGAGACCGACACCGAGGTCATCGCCCACCTCATCCACCAGCTCTACAAGGGCGACCTGCTCGCAGCCGTGCAGGCCGCCATCGCGCGCTTCCATGGTGCCTACGCCATCGCCGTCTTCGCGAAGGCCGAACCGCACCGCGTGATCGGCGCCCGCTTCGGCTCGCCGCTGGTCGCAGGCCTCGGCGACGGCGAGAACTTCCTCGCCTCCGACGCCATGGCGCTCGCCGGCACCACCGACCGCATCCTGTACCTCGAAGAGGGCGACGTCGCCGACGTCACCCGCGAAGGCATCACCGTCTACGACCGCACCGGTGCGAAGACCACGCGCGAAGTGCGCATCGTCGCGGGCACCTCCGACACCATCGAACTGGGCCCGTACCGCCACTTCATGCAGAAGGAGATCTTCGAGCAGCCGCGCGCGATCAGCGACACACTCGAACCCGTCGGTGCCATCGACCCCGTGCTCTTCGGCGACGCCGCCGAGACCGCCTTCCCCGCCGTCGACGGCGTGCTCATCCTCGCCTGCGGCACCAGCTACTACGCCGGCTGCGTCGCCAAGTTCTGGCTGGAATCCATCGCCAAGATCCCGTGCTCGGTCGAGATCGCCAGCGAGTACCGCTACCGTACGTCGGTGCCGAACCCCAAGGCGCTCGTGGTCGTCATCTCGCAGTCCGGCGAGACGGCCGACACCATGGCCGCGCTGAAGCACGCGAAGTCCCTCGGCATGCAGCACACGCTCGCCGTGTGCAACGTGGCCACCAGCGCCATGGTGCGCGAGACCGCGATGCAGTTCCTCACCCGCGCCGGCGCCGAGATCGGCGTCGCCTCGACCAAGGCCTTCACCACCCAGCTCGTGGGCTTGTACCTCCTCGCACTGACCCTCGCCAAGGCGAAGGGCCGGCTGTCGAGCGATCAGGAACACGACGCCATCCGGGCGCTCCGCCACCTGCCCGCCGCCGTGGGCAGCGTGCTCGCGCTGGAGCCGCAGATCATCGCGTGGAGCGAGAGCTTCGCGAAGCGCGAGAACGCCCTCTTCCTCGGCCGCGGCCTGCACTACCCCATCGCCCTCGAAGGTGCACTCAAGCTGAAGGAGATCAGCTACATCCACGCCGAGGCGTACCCGGCCGGCGAACTGAAGCACGGTCCGCTGGCGCTGGTCACCGACGCCATGCCCGTGGTGACCGTCGCGCCGAACGACACGCTGGTCGAGAAGCTGAAGAGCAACATGATGGAAGTGCGCGCGCGCGGAGGCGAGCTGTACGTCTTCGCGGATGCCGACACGCACATCCAGGCGAGCGAAGGCGTGCACGTGGTGCGGCTGCCCGAGCACTACGGCGAACTGTCCCCCATCCTGCACGTGGTACCCCTGCAGTTGCTGGCGTATCACACGGCAGTGGCCCGGGGCACCGATGTGGACAAGCCGAGGAACCTCGCGAAGAGCGTGACCGTCGAGTAGACGGTCAGGCGCGAGGATGCTCGGCTTGGGGCGGAACTCATGCGCCCGTGGCGCGTGAGTGGAGACCACAAGCCGCGCAATCTTGCGAAGTCGGTCAGGGTGGAGTGACCGGGTTCGCGCTCGGCTTGGGGCGCAGGCTAACTTCGGCTCGTGAAGCGAGCCGAAGTTAAGCGAAGCGGCCGGAGGCACAAGCCTCGTAACTTGGCGAAGAGCGTGACCGTCGAATAGACGCGCGCGGAGGCGACCACCAACCCCCGTGGGTCGGGCACTGCCCGACGCCCGGGCTCCTGGAATCACCGCTGCACCCAAGCCATCGTCGCGTCGAGCTATTGCTCGACCCACGAAGGGCCTCGTGACTGGATGCCTCGGCGCTGAAAACTTTCCCCGTGGGTCGGGCACTGCCCGACGCCCGCGCTCC
>JALHMS010000023.1:0-74373 GCA_022843925.1 Burkholderiales bacterium | reverse complement strand
CTGCACCCAAGCCATCGTCGCGTCGAGCTATTGCTCGACCCACGAAGGGCCTCGTGACTGGATGCCTCGGCGCTGAAAACTTTCCCCGTGGGTCGGGCACTGCCCGACGCCCGCGCTCCTGGATTCACCACTGCACCCAAGCCATCGTCGCGTCGAGCTATTGCTCGACCCACGAAGGGCCTCGTGACTGGATGCCTCGGCGCTGAAAACTTTCCCCGTGGGTCGGGCACTGCCCGACGCCCGCGCTCCTGGATTCACCACTGCACCCAAGTCATCGCCGCGTCGAGCTATTGCTCGACCCACGGAGGGCCCTCGCCACTGGATCCATTGGCGCTGAAAATAACCCCGTGGGTCGGGCTCCGCCCGACGCCCGCGTTCCTGGATTCGCCGCAGAGCCCAAGCCGACGCCGCGTCGAGCTGCAGCGCGACCCACGCACCCCGACGCTATTGCGCCGCTGCCTCGCCTCGAGTCCGACGAACGCACCGACGACGTGGGGGTCGAACTGCCGCAACAATCACAAGCGGGCGTGTACCGTGACGATGTCGAGTGCGTTCGAACGCCCGGTTGCCAAGGCCGATGCCAAACACGTTTGGACGCCACGGCGCTCCAGACCAGGAATCGATCATAGCGGGCCGCGCTGACGGTGTCGGTGCGCTCGGCGTCTCCCTGGGAGCAATTCGAAATGAAGATACTCATCGCCATCGACGGTTCGCCATCGGCCCTGTGCGCCGCGCAGCACGCGTTGGAGTTCGTTCGCGACGGATTGCGCGTTTCCTTCGTACTCGCGACCGTGCAGGAGCCGACCTACATGTACGAAACGCTCGTGCCCGATGCCGAAGTGCTGGAACGATTGAGCGGCACCGTCGGTTCGCGAGCGCTGGCGGGCGCCGAAGCGCTCTTCGAGGCAGCCGGCGTGCCCTATCAGCGGGAGATAGGGGCCGGTGAGCCGGCGGCCACGCTGCTCGATCTCGCCAGACAACACGAATGCTCCGGCATCTTCATGGGCGCCCGCGGGATGGGGGCGATTCGCGGGTTGCTGCTGGGCTCGGTGTCGCAGGCGGTGCTGCAGCAAGCTGCTGTGCCCGTCACGATCGTGAAGTGAAAACCCGTGGGGCAAGCTTGATGGGTCGCCATTGATGCATCCACCGATGCGTCGTCATTGGTCCTGACATCCGGGGATTGCGTGTCCTCCTGGCACGCGGCACCAGTCGTACGTTGCTTCGCAACACGCAACAGTTCGGTCGCCGTCTGTCGTCGGCCAACGCGCAGAAGCGGCTGGTTGAACATCGGCCGGACCTTCTCCACTGCGGACTGCGCCCTGCACTGAAGAATCTGCCGCGCCAACCGTTCGCTGGTCCCAAGGTTCGATGCCTCTCGTGCTTTCCGTCGGGCTTCAGCCCATCACCCGGACTCCCGGATTCCCATCTGTGCCCGTGCATCGCCGCGTCGAGCTTCTGCTCGACCCACGGAGCGTTGCGCCCGCATAGGCGTGTTGCTCTCATCACCCCCCGTGGGTCGGGCTTCGCCCGACGCCCGCGTGCCTGGACTCGTCGCTGTACCCAAGCCGACGCCGCGCCGAGCTGCAGCTCGACCCACGAACTTTCGAGGGCAAGCGTCGCGATCCCGGCATCCGTCAAACGCGCGAGACCCGAGCGCGCCAGCCCCGCGGACTCGGCTGCGTCCGGTGGTTCTCCATGCGACGGAAAAGGCGCGTTTCAAAATGACGCGGCCGCCGGATCAGGTGCTTGCGCTGGTCCGACCCCGAACAGGAACACGTCGCACTATTTCGCTGACAGCGGTACGAAGTACTGCCGACCATCCTTCAGCACGAACACGGCAAGTGCTGCCGCAGGAGATTTCGAACTCGTGTTTCTCAGCAACGAGTGAACAACATTCTGCGGCTCGTGGAACATCTGCCCGGCGCTGAAGACGGATTTCTTGCCGGCCAGTTCCACCTCGATGGAGCCTTGCAGCACGTAGACGAAAAGGTCTGCGTCGTGGCGATGTGGTGTGGGGTCGGTGCCGCCAGGGACGAGGTCGAGCCGGACGGCAAGCACCTGGTACCCCGTCAGTCCCGGATCGCTCATGGGTTGCTGGAGCACCGGCGTGATCGTGAAAGGGGCTGCTTGACTCGATGATTTGTCCGCGTCGTGCGCGCCGCTTGCGCCCGACACCAGGATCGCCGTGACGGCGACCAGATTCCGCACCATGTTCATGGCGTCTCGCTCCCTTTGGCTTGAAGTCGCTCGGAGAGTATCCTTGAAAGGTGGTGTGAAAAAGATCCACTTTGTTAAATTTCGCAGGTACCACTTTCTCATGGTCGCCGGAGGTTCGATTGGCATCCAATCTCGGAGGATTCTTCGAAGCGCTGTCCGTCGAGATCGAGGGGAAGCGGAGGAAGGCGCTCCATCAGCGACTCTATGACGAGCTGCGGGATGCCGTATTGAGCGGGCGACTCGTGAAGGGCAGCCGCATCCCGTCTTCGCGGGTGTTCGCCGACACGATCGGGATCTCGCGCAACACGGTGAACGTCGCCGTGCAGCGCTTGTGTGCGGAGGGTTTCCTCGTCGCGCGACATGGATCGGGAACGTTCGTGACGGACGCAGTCGCGGCGACCCGTTCCCGCAGGTCGACGGCGCCAACGGAACCGCTCCGTCGCGCGGACCTGCCGATCGCTCCGCGTCGCGTCGCGAACCTGGCCTACGCGAGCGCTGCGCTGGACAACCTGCGTCACATGTACGACTCCGATCCCAGGCCGTTCCGCATCGCGGTGCCAGAGCTTTCCGACTTTCCCTGGGTTGCGTGGCGACGAATCGTGTCGCGTGCACTGCGGCGCATTCCACAGCGCGCACACGGAGCGGGGGATCCCGCCGGTCTTCACCAGCTTCGCGCAGTGGTGGCGGAGTACCTCGGCGCTCATCGCGGCATCTCCTGCGGTCCGGAGCAGGTGGTGATCACCGCGGGCTCCCAGCAGGCCATCGATCTCGTCGTCCGGGTGACCACCAGCCCGGGCGATCTCGTGTGGATGGAGGACCCCGGCTACATCGGCGCGACGGGCAGTTTCCGATGCGCCGGATTGCGGCTTCGTTCCATGCCGGTGGACGAGGACGGCCTGCGACTGCCGAGCCGATCGGTCGGGAAAGCCCCTCGACTGATCTACTGCACGCCGTCGAGTCAGATGCCCCTCGGTGTGCCTCTGGCTTACGCGCGGCGGGAGGCGCTGGTGTCGTTCGCCGAAGAGGCGTCCTCGTGGATTCTCGAGGATGACTACGACGGGGAGTACCGATACGACACGCGGCCGCTCCCGACATTGTTCGGGTTGTCCCGATCCGCCCGCGTCATCTACATGGGGACGTTCAGCAAGACCATGTTTCCCGGACTTCGAATCGGCTATCTGGTGCTGCCCCACACGCTGGTCGAGCCGATCGTCGCGATGAAGTTCGTCTCCTCGTGGCAGTCGGCCACGCTCGAGCAGTATTCGCTCGCGGACTTCATCGACACCGGAGAGTTTGCGCGCCACGTGCGTCGTTGTCGCAAGCTGTACGCCGCGAGAGCCGAAGAGATCTACGTCGCGGGGCAGAAGTGGCTCCCACCTTCCCACCGACTGTTGCGGCCCCGCTCCGGCTTGAGTGCGATTCTCGCGGCGCCAGCGGACGAGGACCACGAGCATGTAATCCAGTCCGCGCGGGCTGCTGGCATCGAACTCAGTCCGCTATCGATGTTTGCCGTAGGTAGGGCCGTGCAGCCGGGCTATGTCCTGGGCTTTGCCGCATTCGATGCACGAGCTATCCGGAAGGCGATGCCGGTGCTGGGCGGCATTCTTGCGGCGTCGCGAAGCGGTCGTGGAGATCGCGAGATCGCCAGGGTCGAACCCGTGCAGGCCGCTGCTCGCGGAAGAGAGCGTCGCTGAGATGCGCCGATGTGGACGCTTGGAGCCGCGTTGAGGACGCAAGATGCGAGACCTGACCCGGCGTCCGCTCCTAGGCAGGTACAGCACGCTGACGATCAACCACTGCCCCGGAAAGCGGTGGATGGTGCCCATCAGGAACAGCAGGTCGCGCTGGCTGAATTCGTCGACGAACTTCTGTCGGAAGGCGGCTTGCCAGTCCGGCCTTCGACAGATGTGCCAGTAGAGCGCGCCGGCTTCCCAATCCACTAGCTTGTGCCTGTAGGTCCGGACGCCGTCGGGTGAATCGCATTCGTAGCGGTAGTGGAAGTCGAAGGGCAGCTTCCTCAGCGTCTTGAGTGTCCGCTGGTCCTCGAGGGCATCGAACAGGTGGCCTTGTTGCTGCTCCCTCAGGAGCTTGGCCTTCTCGTCGTCGGTCCAGTCCGGGTTGCTGACCGGCGAGATGTCCATGCCCAGCAGCCTGCTCGGCCGGACCAGGCCCAGCGTGATCCCCTGCCGAACCCGCGCCGACTCCAGGTCGTCGTGGGACGCAAAAACCGGAACGTCCCGGATGGCCGCCCGGCGCTCGGCCCAGTGATCCCGAGTGGGCAGCGGGTCACCGAGGACTTCGATCGTGTCGACCGACAAGCGGTGACTTTCCGGCCTGGCATCGTCCTGGGCCCGCCGGACGTGTGCGCTGATCCATTGCCACTTCTTGAACTGCTGCGTGTCCTCGACCAGCCGGAAAGGCACCGGGAACAGGCGGATCAACCGCCCCCGTTCGTCCATGCCTGCGACACAGGAGGTCTCGACGTACCGAGCGCTGGGCGAGGGGTAGGTCTTGCACAGGATGAGGATGCGTTGGCGGTCTGATGCCACGTCGATTCTCCCTTCTGCCGCCACCGGAGTCTGCGTGGATACGCCCCCGCACAGGCAGCGTCGGCTGGACGCAGACCGGCCATGGGGCGTGCTGGATGGGAATGATCAGTGGAGCCCTTCAGTGGATCGGGCTTGCGAGTCTCCGCGCTGTTCGCTGCAGAGAAAACAATGGGCTTATTAAATATATGATTTAAATCAATTTTTAGTCGACTTCTCCATTGTTATCTTCCAGGGGAGATAACAACGAGACGGGCTGGTCGGCAGCGCTGGGCTTGGTGTAAGCCATGTTGCGCTTGGCCCGCCCAGGCAGCGCCACCAGCAGGCCCTGTTCGCGCCAACCGATCAGCATCTTCGATGCCTTGAGCGTGTCCACCGTGGCGATGCGGACGACGTCGGCATTGGCGATCGAGCCCTCGCGGTCAATCCAGTCACTCACCTCGTCCCAGGCGCTGGGGCGCTTCAGGTTGAACAGCGTGACGGTCACGCTCTCAACGGCGGCGTCCGTATTCTGCCGGTACTGCGGTGGGTAGAGTTCGGCCTGCGCCATCTCGGCAAACATCATCGGCACGCCTTCACCGGCGTCGATGTTGGGCGGGTTCGGAAACTCGCGCAGGTTCACTGCGACCAGCGGGTTGCGCGCTTTCGACCCCGCGCGGGCAATCGTGGCCGGTGTGATGGTGCCAGGCAGCAGGCCTGGGCTCTCCACCTCGATGCGGTCGTCGAAGATGCGCACGAAGATGTCGCGGTTCAGCCGGTAGTCGCGGTGAATCACGGCATTGACGATGGCTTCCTTGACCACGCGCGCCGGGTAGGCGTGCAGGGTGCGGAAGCCGCTGCTGCTGAGCGTGAGGCCCTGCGCCAGCTCGTCCAGCACCAGGCGCACCGCAGCGTCGATTTGGTCGACCAGCGGCCCGCGCACCGTCTTGGCCGGCTTGCGCAGGTTGGGCGTGGCGCCGGCCACCGCATGCTTACCGTCGTAGACCATGACGCGGATGTCCGCCCGGCTGTCGAAAGCCGCCAGCAGGCTGCCGGGCTCCTCGGCGAACAGCAGCACGGCGGCGCGGCGCGGCAGCACCGCCCCGTCGACCTCGTCGGCCAGACCGATGCGCAGCAACTGCTCGGCGAAGCTGCCGGTCAGGGGACCGCGCTGGGCCGCAAAGCGCTGCCACGCCCCGGTCTGAAGTCGGGCCAGCGGTACCGCCACGGGCTCGCCGCTGGCACTGCGCTCGCCCCGCTGGTACGACAACGCCGTGACCTCGCCAGCGCTCAGCATGCGGTTGGCCTTGTCCAGCCGGGTGTAGGTGCCGCCGTTGACGATGGAGTGCACGCGCGGGCTGCGCGGCACCTGCAGCAGCAGCACGCTGCCCGCCTGACCCTTGGCCGGGCCATTGTGCGGCGGGCTGGCGATGCGCTGCAGGCGCAGGCCGTCGATGGCGGGCTGGAACTCGGTCAGCAGCTTGCGCCTCAGCTCGTCCACGGCCTCGGGGTTCTCTTCCACGCCGAAGAGCCGCGCCGGCCCCTGGAAATCCTTCAGGTCGGCCATACCAAGCACCAGTGTGCCGCCCTGCGTGTTGGCGAAGGCGCAGACGGTCTCCAGCGCCTTGCCCACCATCTTGCCGCTGACGCGCTTGAACTCCAGCCGGCGGGTTTCGCCGCGCGGCACGAGCTGCCGCAACAGCGTGTCGGCAAGGGGCGGGGGCAGGTCGGTGACGTTCATCGCTGCGGGCTTGCCCAGGCCACCTCGGCGACGAGGGCTTCGGCCAATTGGGTCTGTGTCGTCTGGCTGGAGGTGAGGCTGTGGCGAAGGGCGTCGCAGAGTCGGCGGAGTTCAGTGACGCGGGCCAAAATGCGCTGCTGCTCACGGAACGGCGGAATCGGCACAACGGCGTTCCGCATATCTCCCACGTTCACATGCTTCGCCCCAATTCCTTTGTGCAGACTGAGAAGCGAATCAAGGAAGTCTCTCGTGGTGATAGCCAGACGTACGAACTCGTTTGACACTCGGGTCGACAGCCGAAACAGCATCACGCGTTGGCCGAGGCAGCAGACTGTGCCGGGGGGAATGATGAGCGACTCGCCCACGGAGCCCTCCCGCGCGAACACCAAGTCTCCGGGCTCAGGTCGCAGGCGTGCGATGCGCTCTTCGAAGGTCTCTTGACTCACGAAGCGAAGCTTGTGAGGCAGCAGCCTGCCATCCTTAAAGCTATTCGTGTCGAGACACAAGAAGAGGCCAGCATCCACAAACTTTGCAGTGGAGTGAGGGCAGTCGACGATGACGTTCGAGATCTCGCTGAGTCTCGCCCAAGTCCATCCTGCAGGCAGTGCGAACCGAGTTTCGGCCTCATTGATGGGCGACGAAACCCTATCCACCCTTGCAACGTCGTTGCCGATCTGACCAGGTCGATCCGCCCGGACTGCCTGAAGAAGTCGGCTTGCGGGCTCCTCTGTCGGGTCCTGCCGCACCAGCAGCCCGCGCACAGCCATTTGCAGGATGGCCTGCTCCAGAGCATCCACCGCCTCCGGCCGGTCGAGCAGCAGATCGAAGTGTTCGGCCACGCGTTGCCAGTTGGCCGCCAGTTCCTCGGGCGTGGTGACGTCGGTCAGCGTGCCCAGCAGCGCGCCGAGCAGGCGGGCATGCTGCTCCGCTTCGAGCCGGCCCTTGGCTTCGAGGGAATCGCACAGGCGCATCAGTTCGTCGACGCGGGCGACGATGCGGGCTTGCTCGGGCAAGGGTGGCAGGAGAACTGGCTTGGCCAGGAAAGGGCCACGGTTGATGTGTGACATCACAAGACCGTGAGCGTGATCACTTCTGGCGAGATCTCGAATCGCCCACTTCAGGAGCCAAAAGAGAAACGCTCTGTCAACGCAAGGAGAAGGTTCCACGCGGAAGATGTGCTGATTCAAGACTCCTCTCTCGCCTTGCCATACATACGCATCAAGGGTTGCCGACCAAGACACGAGGATGTCTCCGGGATCGACGATCACTGAACGGTCGAACTGACCCAGTGTGCGGTTGAACTCCGGGTTTCGCCCCGACAGATTCTGAATTCGAATGATGGGAAGCCCTTCGGCGCACCAGTCCGAGGGCTTAAAGGCGAGGCCGTTGATGTATTCCCCGGTGTCAGTCAGCCTGCACCACTCCCAACCGCTAGGCGTCGGAACCGACTTCTCGGACGCCTCTACGTCCGTCGCAGGCTTCTCCTTCTTGACCTCACCTCGGCTCATCTTGGCGCGAGTAATACTCCGCGACCTCGCCAGCAGTTCTGCTGCTTGCTCGTCCGCTGGGTCTTGGGGCACTAGCCTTCCCTGGACTGCCAACGTCAGGACGAGTTCTCGAAGCTGATCAACGGAGCCTGGCGCGCCAACCAGCGAATCGAACGTCCGCACCAATGCTGGCAGTGGTACGGTCAGATAGTGCACATTTGGCTCGCGCACGCCCAACACGGCGCTCACGCCCGAGCCCCCAGCGACTCCGCCAGAACCGCCTTCAATTGATCCCGCAACTCCTGCGCCTCGCCCTGCAGCCGCGCATAGTCCCGCAGCAGCTCATCGGGGTCATGACTCACCACGTCCGCCGCATGCGGATTCTTCTGATCCAGGTTGAAGCCCGCCGCCTGGATCGCCTCGATGCCCACCTTCCACGCCCGCTCGTTCTCCACCCGCGCCGCAAACCCATCCGCCTCGGCGCCCCACCACGCCTTCTCAGCGTCGAACTCCTCGATGCGAATCGGCTTCGTCTTGTTGTAGCTCTTCACCCCCGGCGGGTACGGGTGCTCGTAGTACCAGATGGCCTCGGTGGGCTGCCCCTTCGTGAAGAACAGCAGGTTGGTCTTGATGGGGGTGTAGGGCGCGAACACGCCGTTGGGCAGCCGCACGATGGTGTGCAGGTTGCACTCGGCCAGCAGTTGCTCCTTGATGCGCGTCTTCACGCCTTCGCCGAACAGTGTGCCATCGGGCAGTACCAGCGCGGCACGGCCTCCGGGTTTGAGGATGTGCTTGATCAGCACGAGGAATAGGTCGGCCGTTTCCTTGGTGCGCACGTCCGCCGGGAAGCCCTGCTCGATGCCCGGCTCCTCGATGCCGCCGAAGGGCGGGTTGGTCATGACCACGTCCACGCGCTCGCCGGGTGTGTAGTCGCGCAACGGCCGGCGCAGCGTGTTGTCGTGCACGACGAGGCTCGGCACCTCGACGCCGTGCAGCATCAGGTTCGTCACGCACAGCATATGGGGCAGCTGCTTCTTCTCCACGCCGCCGATGCTCTGTTGCAGCATGGCTTCCTGTTCGGCGTTGTTCACCTGCTTGCGCATATGCTCGATGGCGCACACGAGGAAGCCGCCGGTGCCGGTGGCGGGGTCGAACACCCTCTCGCCCAGGGCCGGATTCACCATGTCGACCATGAACTGCGTGACGGCGCGTGGCGTGTAGAACTCGCCCGCGTTGCCGGCGCTCTGCAGGTCGCGGAGGATCTTCTCGTACAGGTCGTTGAACTGGTGGCGCTCGGCCTGGCGGTTGAAATCGATGGCGCCCAGCTTGTTGATCACCTGCCGCAGCAGCTGGCCGCTCTTCATGAAGTTGTTGGCATCCTCGAACACGCCGCGCACCACCCAGCCGCGCGGATTGCGCACCGGGTCGGCGGCGAGGTTCTTCAGCCTCGGGAAGAGCTGGTTGTTCACGAAGTCCAACAGCGCATCGCCGGTGATGCCTTCGGGGTCCGTTGCCCAGTTCCGCCAGCGGAGGTCCTCGGGGATGGGGCTCCGGTAGTCGTCGCGCGTGAGTTCCAGCTCTTCTTCCTGGGCGTCGAACACCTTCAGGAACAGGAGCCAGACCATCTGCTCGATGCGCTGCGCGTCGCCGTTGATACCGGCGTCCTGGCGCATGACGTCCTGGAGGGATTTGATGATGGGGGTGAGGTTGGACATGCGGTCTTCTTCGGGGACTCAGTGGCGGGCGGGGGCGTAGATCTCCCGCTCCAGATGGCGGAGGGCCTGCAGGTACTGCGTGCGGCCGCCGAAGGCGCGTATCAGCTCCGCAGGCAGGCCCAGCTCCGGGAAGGGCTGGACCCGCAGCACGGCGTCGCTCTCGATGGTGGCGATGCCTTCGTCGGCGTACTTGTCGAGCAGGGCTTCGAGCACCTTGCGGGCAACGGGGCCGTACTGGCTGAAGACGTCGCGCTTGCGTACCTGCCGCGCGCGCTCGCGCCGCGTGAGCGCGGGCTGGTCGTATGCCACGTGCAGCAGGAGGTCGAACGGGTCGAGGTCCTTGCCGACTTCGTCGGCCAACGCGTCGAGGAGGACGCCGCGGCGTTCCAGCTCCTCGATCAGCGCCGCCTTACGCTCCGCTCCGTTCCACGCCTGCAGGAACTGGTCGAGCGATGTGTATGCCTTGCCGAGGTGGATGCGGGTGTAGTCGCGCAGGCTCTCGGTGACGAGCTTGCCTTCGGCGTTGAGATACTGGACGCGCTCGCGCGCCACCACGACGCTGACCGTGCCGCCCACCACGTAGCGCACGGCGCCTGCACCTTCCGCTTCGGCCCCAAGGCCGCGCATGTCGGGACCCGCGATGCCAGCCAAGTCCGGTTCGTCGACCGGCTCGGGCGGTGCGACTGGGGCGTCGCCCCGCGGCTCGTAGATCTGCACGGGATCACCGTCGAAGGTCGAATCCGCGAAGAGTTCGGTGGCGCGCTTGAAGTCGAGGATGGTGAACCAGCTCTTGCCGAGGTCCTCCCGCAGACGGGTGCCGCGCCCGATGATCTGCTTGAACAGCGTCATCGACCGGATGTGCTGGTCCAGCACAATGAGCTTGCAGGTCTGGGCATCTACGCCGGTGCTCATCAACCGGGATGTCGTCGCGATCACGGGATACGTCTTCTCGGGGTCGATGAAGTTGTCGAGTTCGCGCTTGCCCTCGACGTTGTCGCCGGTGATCTGCACGACGTAGTTGGGGTGGGACCGGCAGATGTCGGCATTCGCGTTGGACAGCGCCTGCCGCATGCGGGCCGCGTGATCGATGTCCTCGCAGAAGACGATCGTCTTGTCGTAGCGGTCCGTGGCCTTGAGGTACTCGGTGATGCGCGCCGCCACGACCTCGTCGCGCTTTTCGAGCACGAGCGACCGGTTCATGTCGAGGCCGGTGTAGATGCGGTCCTCGATCACCTGGCCCAGCTTGTCGGTCATGCCGTCGGTGGGCCGCCAGCCGAAGGTGTCCTTGTCGAGGTCGACGCGGATCACCTTGTACGGTGCCAGGTAGCCGTCCTCGATGCCCTGGCGCAGCGTGTAGGTGTAGACGGGCTCGCCGAAGTAGTCGGTGTTGGAGACGTCGGCCGTCTCCTTGGGCGTGGCAGTCAGCCCGATGTGCGTGGCACGCCCGAAGTACGTGAGGATGGCGCGCCAGGCCGAGTCGTCCGCCGCGCTGCCGCGATGGCATTCGTCCACGATCACGAGATCGAAGAAGTCCGGCGAGAACTGGCGGTAGATGTCGTCGCCTTCGTCGGTGCCGGTCACGGCCTGATACAGCGACAGGTAGATCTCGTAGCTCTTGTTGACCTGCTTCGTGGTCCGGTGGATGGCGAGATCGATCGCTTCGATGGTGGTCCCGCCCTGCGCGTCCACCACCTCGATGCCCTTGGCGTGGGGGCTCAGCTTGGCCATCGCACCCTTGAACGGACGGAAGTCATTCACCATCGTCTGGTCGATCAGGATGTTGCGATCGGCCAGATAGAGGATCCGCTTCCGCGCACCACTCTTCCACAGGCGCCAGATGATCTGGAACGCGGTGTACGTCTTGCCCGTTCCGGTGGCCATGACCAGCAGCACGCGGTCCTGACCGCGGGCGATCGCCTCCACCGTGCGATTGATGGCGTTGATCTGGTAGTAGCGCGGTGTCTTGCTGGGCGCGTAGTCGGCCTCGGCGACCCGCTGGACTTCGGGTGTCCACCCTTTCCACAGGCACAGGCGGTTCCACAGTTCCGTCGGGGACGGGAACTCGTCCAGCGCCAGGGTGCGTTCGAGCACGCCGTCGGCAAGGGTCGCATCGCGGAAGACGAAGCCGTCGCCGTTGCTGGAGAAACAGAACGGTACGTCGAGCAGGTTGGCGTACTGGATCGCCTGGCCCATGCCGGCACCCACGGCGTGCCTGTTGTCCTTGGCCTCGACGATCGCCAGCGGGATGTTCGCCTTGTGGAAGAGCGCGTAGTCGGCGCGCAGCACGGTCGAGGCATCCCGGCGGGCCTTCCGCCCACGCACGACGACACGGCCCGCCCGCAACGGGTACTCCCGGTAGATCTGCAACATGCCATCCCATCCGGCCGCCTCCATGGCAGGTCGGATGAACTTGTCGCAGATGTCGCTCTCGGAGAGGCTCTTCTTGTTCACGTTTCGTTGGTGACAGGCACCTTGCCGGACGCTCGTAGGCCGGCTGATCCGTCACGGTAACGGGTCCGACGGGCAGAGGCCCGATGTTACGACGCGACGGCGGCGGTTCTCTGGGGTCGGACCAAGTCAAGCCGCTGATCAGCGGCAAGAATGTTCTTCGAATGCCCCCATTTTTCCGCTTGAAGCCCCGGTTTCGATGCCGGAATGCACCGTCGAGTACGGAACCCGCCAAGGGTCGGACGCGCGCAAGCATCAGATCTGCTGAGGTTCAGTACCGACCAGGCATCGTATGGGTGAAGTTCCTCGGGACGCATGCGCAATACGACCGCAGCGATGTGGAGACCGGTGAATGACCATTAAGCCGATTCGCAACGACGACGATCTGAAGCGTGTCTTTCGCCGGCTGGAGAAGATCTTCCAGGCCGAGGAAGGGACGCCGCAGGCCGACGAGCGCGACGTGCTGGTCACCCTCGTCGAGGCATACGAGAACAGCCACTACGACTTCGGGCCGGCCGACCCGGTGGAGGCGATCCAGTTCCGCATGGAGCAGGAGGGGCTTACGGCGCGCGATCTCGAACCCTTCATCGGCCCGAGCGGTCGCGTGTCGGAGGTGCTGAACCGCAAACGGCCGCTGAGCCTTCGGATGGTCAAGCGGTTGCACGACGGACTGAAGATTCCTTACGAGAGTCTGCTCGCGGGCGTCGAGTAGCGCGGCGTCGGACGTGTCGGTCCCGAGGAAGGACGTACCCCAGTCCGCTTCGTGCCTCGAGTGCGTCGCCAGCCCCGCGACTCCACCAGTTCCGCACGCCGCGGCTTCGAGGATCCGCGGCGGACACGTCGTCGTTCCGACGGACGACGCCGCACCCCCAAAGGAAAACCAAAGCTCACAATAAGGTAGATTCGATCGAGTCGGGTCAATAAACTTCAGCGCGCCCAGAGTTGTCTGGCGCTCCTCGTCCGGAGCGCCTCGAACATCCGGCATCGAAGGAGACCTGACCCATGATGTTCCGACGCCATCCCATCGCCCGCGCTGCCGCCACGTTCGCGGCCGCATTCGCCGCACTGCTCGATCCCTCGCCTGTGCTCGCACAGAACTACGTGGTGATCAGAACGGAGCGGGTGATCCCCTCCGTGACCGTCCCCGTCAACGATTTTCTCCAGGTGTTTCCGCCGGGCAGTCTCGACACCGGCACGTTCGGATCCGTCCGGGCCGTCGCGGTGCTGGGTACCCTGATCAACGATGCGGACGTCCGGGTGGGGTTCAGCAGCGAGAGCGGCGGACTCTCGGTCGGCAGCAGCGGCCTCGTCTACAACCGCGTGCCTTTCTTCGGCAGCCCGGCGCGCCTGCAGGCAGCGCAGGGGGAGGTGATCGGCGTGCTGCGCAACGAGGGGGCCCGCCTCATCACGGGCTCGTACACGGACGCCACCGAGACGTTTGCCGCTCCATCCTTCGGCCGGTTCACGGTGTTGGGGCTGGTGGAGAACCTCACCTTCACCACGGTGTCCGGGGTCACGGGAGGAGGGAGTTGGACTGACACCGGCACCTGGACGAATCATGGCAATCTCGACATCGTGAACCGGGTGCACAACACCGGGCTGTTCGAGAGCGTCAATGCGCCGGTCTTGCGGGAACTCGATCCCAGTCTTCCCTACGCGCAGACGGTCCGGCTGGGAACGACGGGGGTCCTGTCGGACGCGCGGTTCGACAACGAGGGTCCCGGTGTCGTGGTACTCGGCGAGGGCACCACGTTCGTGAACACCGGAGAGTTTGCGAACCGCACCGGCGCCACGGTGCGCGTTCTGCAGGGGAGTGTGCTCGAGACCTCGGGCTCGGGCACCGCGCCCGGGTCGTTCATCTCCGGCCGGTACCAACAGGAGGCGGGCGCCACGACGGAGGTCGACGGTGGCGTGCTGCGAACCCGCGAGAATGGCGCGATCCTCAACGGTGGCGCCATCGTCCTCTCGAACCGGGCCGCTTTCGACAACGGCAACTACGTGCTCAACCGGGCGGGTGGCTCCATCGATGTCTCGGGGGGCTCCCGGTTCACGCAGAGCGTCGGTGGTCTGGACGCCGGACGCCTCGAGAACGAAGGCCTGCTGAGTATCGCGGGGAGCCTGACCGGCGGCAGCCTCACGACCACGGGTCGCCTGGTCGTCGCCGCCGGCGGCGCCATCGAGACGAGCGAGTTGCTGATCGCGGGCGGCCACGTCACCGTCCAGGGGCGCATCGGGCCGGACCCCCTGAGCTCCCCGACCGCCCTGACATCGGTCTCCATGTCGGGGGGGCTCCTCGACGGCGCCGGCTTCATCAATGCCGACCTGTTCCTGTCGGGATCCGGCCCTGCCTTCGACGGCCCGTGCAGCAGCGCCCCGGCCGGCGTGGCGTGCTTCACGCCCGGCAACAGCCCGGGTGCCCTGACGGTCGGCGGCGTGCTGACCCTTGGCGCGGGTTCGGTGCTCGAACTGGAGATCACCCGCGATGCCCTCGGCGACCTGTCGTTCGACACGGTCAGCGCGAAGGGCATGCACTTCGCCGAGGGGAGCCTCATCCGCGTCGTCCTCGACCCGAGCGTGGGCACGGTGACCGGCCCGCTGGATCTCCTGACCTGCACCGACGCCGGTGCCGATTGCAGCTTCCTGGGCGCAGTGTCGGTCGTGGGCGGCACCGCCGGCTTCGAGTTCCTGCCGACAGGATTCGCCATCAGCGACGTGACCGCCGTTCCCGAACCGTCGGACTTCGTGCTGATGCTCGCCGGGCTGTCCGTGCTGGGTCCCTGGCTTCGGAGACGGCGCAGCGTCGGCGGTGGCTCCGGGCTGAACTGAAGCACCTGGTTCGGGAGGCCGCGCGGGGGAGCCGCGAAGATCGCCAAGCACCCCGGCGCCGCCTCTGCCGCGAACGTGTCTTGACCCTCGAGGACGAGCCCCTCGCCCATCCTCCCGCCTGCCGATCCATGCCGGCTCGTCGGACTGTGCTAGAACGGCGCAGTCCCGACGAAGGAGCCGCCCATGGCAGGCAACGAACCGAACGCGACGCGATCCGTCGTCAGTCATGCGATCCGATCCCGTTCCGCCCGCATCCCCCGGCTCCTGATCGCCGCGCTTCTCCTCGCCGGCACGACCCTCGCGCATGCCAACGAACTGGTCGTCACGCACACAGCGCTTCTGGCAGTGCTGAAGGATCAGGCCTTCCGCACGGGCCGCCTCGACCTCGTGCCCCCGACGCCATGCGCGTTCGCGTATCTGGAGTCACCCCTCATCGTCATCGCGAAGGGGCGCGTGGCGCTGGCGGCGCGGCTGACCGGAAGGGCGGGCGTGCCCGCCGGCAACCAGTGCGTCGGCGGTCTCGGGGACTCCATCGACATCGTTGCGTCGGGCCGGGCGTTCTATCGCGATGGCCGCATCGGGCTGGACGACCTGCGCATCGATCAGTTGTCGAACGAGTTCTACCGGGCGCTGCTCACGCCGATGCTCCAGGTGGCCGTGGGGCGGGTGGTGGACATCGATCTTCGCAAGGCCGTGCGGGACATGCTCGTGGCCGGCAAGGTGCCGCTCACCGTGGACGTAGAAGAGCTCGACGTCTCGCATCTCGTCGCGGAGGACAACCGCATCGAGGCCACTTTCCGGTTTCGGGCGATCGCTCGGTGAGTCGAAGTGGTCGTGCGTTCGATGTATTCGGGAGCGTTCGATACGCCGTGCCCGAGGCAGACACCGCGTCGGGCTGAAGCCCGACCCACGAGACCCCGGTGCTGCATCCGCGCACGCTGACGTTGACCCTGCGATACGCTTCGTCGATCGTCGCCATCAATCGTCGAGGGAGTCCTGCCGCCATGTCGATCGTCGTCCGCCCGCCGGCGCTGAGAAGGTCCTGGTTGTTCCATCCAGGCGTGCCTGCGCCGGGCACCGATCATCCGATCGACTGCGCCGCCGACGCGCTGATCCTCTGCCTGGAAGACGGCACGCCGCCGCATCTACGACCAAGGGCGCGTGAAGGGATCCGCGATTTCGTCGAGCGGACGAGGCGCGCCGGCAAAGTGCCGTGCGTGCGCATCAACCCGCTGGAGGGCGATGGCGAGGAGGATCTGCGCGCCGTGCTGCCTGCAGCGCCGACGGCCATCCTGCTGCCGAAGACGGAATCGGCGCAGCAGGTGCGCACGCTCGCAGCGCGCATCGAGGCGGGGGCGTCGAAGCCCATCGAGATCGTGCCCAATATCGAGACGGCGCTGGGACTCGTGCGTACGCTCGACATCGCCACCGCGCATCCGTGGGTCAGTGCGTGCCTGCTCGCGAGCGAGGATCTGACGACCAGCCTCGGTGCCGAGCGCGGCCGGGACGGCGTCGAACTGGCGTACGCGCGCGGGCGCTTTCTCGTGGAGTGTCGTGCGGCAGGCGTCGTGGCGATCGACTGTCCTTACACGTTCAGCGACGCCGCGGGTGTGGAGGCCGAAACGCGCCACGCACGCCGGCTGGGCTATGGCGCGAAGTCGACGGTGGATGTGTCCCACGCCGGGATCATCAACGACCTGCTCACGCCGAGCGCTCCCGATGTCGACCGCGCTCGACGCATCGTCGCGGAGTTCGAACGCGCGCACGCCGCCGGGGAGCGTGCGCAGGTGGATGGCAATCATCTGGAAGTGCCGATCCACACCAATGCACAGCGGCTGCTCGCTCGACATGCGTTGCTCGAGGCGGCCGGGCGCTGATGTCGCAGGTGTGGTGGTCACGGGAGGCGCCGCGTCGGGCTGAAGCCCGACCCACGCAAGCCTCTGGCGTGACCGCCTGCCCCGATCCGCTTCACAATCCGCAGGCCAGAGCGCAGCCGGACGCGGCGATTCGAAGCCCCGACCACGTCTTCACGACAGCCCGCAACACCACCCAACAGGAACTCCCCAATGAAAGCAGCCCAGCTCAGCGCCATCGGCCCCGCCGAGAAGACCGTCCAGTGTGTCGACGTGCCTGATCCCGGCGCGCCGGGGCCCGGCGAAGTGCTGGTCGATGTCGTCGCGTGCTCCATCAATCCGGCGGACATCCTCTCCATCGAAGGGCAGTACGCCACGAAGCCGACACCGCCGTGTCCGCTGGGCATCGAGGGCGCAGGTACGGTCGCGGCGGTGGGGGAGGGCGTCACCCAACTCAAGGTCGGCGACAAGGTGATGAGTCTGGTGCGCACCAACTGGGTCCAGCGCATCCGCGACAAGGCGCAGGCGTTCGTGCGGCTCCCGGCGGACGTGGATCTCGCGCAGGCCGCGATGCTGAAGGTGAACGTCGCCACGGCGCATCTCATGCTGACCCGCTACGTGGACCTGAAGCGCGGTGATTGGGTGATCCAGAACGCGGCGAACTCCGGCGTGGGGGTGGATCTGATCCGCCTCGCGCGGGCGAGCGGTGTCCGTAGCGTCAATGTCGTGCGCAGAGCCGCGCTGATCGACGAGCTGAAGCAGATCGGCGCCGATGTCGTGGTCGTCGACGGTCCCGATCTCGCGCAGCGCGTCGCCGAGGCCACCGGCGGTGCGACCATCGGGCTTGGCATCGACGCCGTGGCCGGCGCTGCGGTGGGCCGACTCGCGCAGTGCGTGTCCGAGGGCGGCACCGTCATCAACTACGGTCTGATGTCCGGCGAGCCCATCCAGATCGATGCGTTCCACTTCGTGTTCCGCGACATCCGTCTGGTCGGCTTCTGGCTGGCCAAGCTGATGCGGACGATGACCTTCGACGAGATCCAGTCGATGTACGGCGCGCTCGCGGCGCGACTCGTCGACGGGACCATTCATGTGGCCGTAGAAGCGAGTTACCCGCTCGAGCGAGTGGCCGAGGCCATGGCCCACGCGAAGCGCGAATCGCGCGGCGGCAAGGTGCAGTTGCGGCCGAACAGCTGAGGCCGGTTGCAGCGCGCCGCGTGCGTTTCCGGCGTCGTCGCTGCGCCCGAGCGGTCGCCGCGTCGAGCGATGGCTCGACCCACGAAACCCGTCGCGACTGGATTCCCCAGCGCTGAGAACAATCCCCGTGGGTCGGGCTGCAGCCCGACGCTTCCCCTGGCGTGACCACCTCGGTGGCCTGGTCCATCGCGGGGTCGGACTGAAGTCCGACCCACGGCAAACTATCGCCGTTGGCCACGCGCGCAGACGATTGCCTATCACCGATGCGCTACGCTTGCGGCCCTCCGGCGCAAGCCCCTTTCGTTCCTCTCACCGAGACCCCCGATGCCCGCCACGAACCTCTTCACGCCGCTCACCCTCGGCCGCCTCTCGCTGTCCCACCGTGTCGTGATGCCGCCCCTTACCCGCATGCGCGCCGATCACGGCAACGCCGCCAACGAGATGATGGCGAAGTACTACGGGCAGCGCGCCACGCTGGGTGGATTCATCATCGGCGAGGCTTCGCAGATCTCGGCACAGGGTCGCGGCTTTCCGTCGACACCCGGCATCCACACGCCGGAACAGATCGCAGGGTGGAAGCTCTGCGTCGATGCTGTGCACGCCAAGGGTGGGAGGATGTTTCTCCAACTCTGGCACATGGGCCGGCTCTCGCATCCGTCGTATCTGGACGGTGCGTTGCCCGTGGCGCCCTCTGCCATCGCGGCGCAGGGTGAGGCCCTCACGGCCGACTACAAGCGCGAGCCTTTCCTCACGCCGCGCGCACTCGAGACGAGCGAGATTCCCGGGCTGATCGAGAGCTATGCGCAGGCGGGACGCAATGCGATGGCGGCGGGCTTCGACGGGGTCGAGATCCATGCCGCCAACGGTTACCTGCTCGAGCAGTTCCTGCTGTCGCGGACGAACCAGCGTACCGATGCGTACGGCGGTTCGGTCGAGAACCGCAGCCGTCTCATCCTGGAAGTGGCTCAGGCATTGATCGGCGTCTGGGGCGCGGACCGCGTCGGCATCCGGCTCTCACCGTACGGCATCGCCAACGACACTGGCGAGCCCGACCCCATGCCGCTCTACACCTATCTGGTCCGTGAACTCGACAAGCTGGGTCTCGCGTACCTGCACCTCATCGAGCCGCGCGCGAGCGGCGCGGGCCAGCGGGAGGTCGACCACCAGAACGTGCCGTCCGCCGCGAAGCTCTTCCGCCCGATGTGGCACAGCGCACTGATCGCCGCGGGCAATTTTCGCGGCGACTCCGCGAACGAGATGCTCGCCGAGGGGCATGCGGATGCGATCGCCTTCGGTCGCCTCTTCATCGCCAACCCGGACCTGCCGGAGCGCCTGCGTACCGGTACGCCGCTGACGTTGTACAACCGGGCGACGTTCTACACGAAGGGGCCCGAGGGCTACATCGACTATCCGAAGATGGACGGGTCGCCAGCGTGACGTTGTGAAGGTTCGTGCGCGCGCTGACTGTTGACATTGTAGGACCGGCCCATGGCCCCGAAAGCGTTGGTTCCGGTTGAGGCGTGTCCGTGCGCTCACCGCTTTCGGGGCCATGGGCCCCTCCTACAGGGGCGGTGGATGCGCCACCCGCTGTTGGCACGGGCCCCGCTCTTGTAGGAGCGGGCCATGCCCGCGAAAGCGATGGCTCCGGTTGAGGCGTGTCCGTGCGCTCACCGCTTTCGGGGCCATGGGCCCCTCCTACAGGGGCGGTGGATGCGCCATCCGCTGTTGGCACGGGTCCCGCTCTTGTAGGAGCGGGCCATGCCCGCGAGAGCGATCCTTTCGGGTGATGCGCTTCCGCAGCATCGAATGCTTTCGGGGCCATGGGCCCCTCCTACAGGGGCGGTGGATGCGCCATCCGCTGTTGGCACGGGCCCCGCTCTTGTAGGAGCGGGCCATGCCCGCGAAAGCGATCCTTTCGGGTGATGCGCTTCCGCAGCATCGAATGCTTTCGGGGCCATGGGCCCCTCCTACAGGGGCGGTGGATGCGCCACCCGCTGTTGGCACGGGTCCCGCTCTTGTAGGAGCGGGCCATGCCCGCGAAAGCGATCCTTTCGGGTGATGCGCTTCCGCAGCATCGAATGCTTTCGGGGCCATGGGCCCCTCCTACGGGGCGGTGGATGCGCCATCCGCTGTTGGCACGGGCCCCGCTTTTGTAGGAGCGGGCCATGCCCGCGAAAGCGATCCTTTCGGGTGATGCGCTTCCGCAGCATCGAATGCTTTCGGGGCCATGGGCCCCTCCTACAGGGGCGGTGGATGCGCCATCCGCTGTTGGCACGGGCCCCGCTCTTGTAGGAGCGGGCCATGCCCGCGAGAGCGATTGTTCCGGTCGAAGCGCTTGCCGGGAGATCCCTCATGTCGGTATTGCCGGCGCGCATCGCGAAGTGGCGTGGTACCTCCGAGTCAGCCTCGCCGACTCCCGACTTCAGAACCGGTAGTCCACGCCCACCCCGAAGAAGTGCGGCTTGTAGTTGAGGCCCTCGCGGCTGTCCTGATAGTCGACGTACAGCCAGTCCAGCCGCGCGCCCCAGTGGTCCGTCACGGCATAGCGGGCGCCCAGGCCCACCATCCACGAAGTGCGCGTGCACGGGTAGGCGCGGGTGGTGTAGCCGGCGCCGGTACGGTTGGTGCCGAAGCAGGTCTCGCCCGTGCGGTAGCTCGCATTCAGCGCGAGACCCAGCCGGCCGGACACTTCCCAGCGGGGCCCCAGCGGCAGGAAGCCCACCACGTTGAAGCTCGCGAAATCGAGGCTGCGTATACCGTTCACGGCGCCGCCCGTGCCCGTCGCATCGACGCCGATGCTGCCGAGGTTCAGATAGGCGATTTCCACACCCGCGTACTTGCCAAGCTTCAGGCCGGCGAAGAGGCTGCCTCCGGTGGCGCTCGTCGACTCGCGGGTCACGGTGGCGCCAGGCGGCAGCGTGTAGTCGGAGCCGGAGGTGATGCGCCCGAGCGAGCCACCCACATAGGGCGTCGTACCCCAGAGTGAGGACGAAGGATCCTCTGCCAGTGCGCCGAGGGGAAGGCACAGCGCGAGCGTCAACGGGGTGACGAGGCGGGCAGGGCGGAATGCGGTCATGGTGTTCTCGGGGCAGGCGGGCAACAGCGTGCAGCAATCTTGATCGAGTCCCTCATTCGTTGCCATCGGGCATCCGGGGAGTTCACCCGGTTCATCGGGCCGTCGATTCGCGTCGCAGCCGTACCCATGTCTTGGTGTGACTTCACGGGTGATCGATGCCCTCGCCGCGTCGAGCTATTGCTCGACCCACGAGCAACTTAGCGAAGCGATGCCTCGACGCTCGGAGCAACTCCCGTGGGTCGGGCTGCAGCCCGACGCCCACGGTTGCCCGACCAACGCGCGCGCAGCGCTCCTATACTCGGCCCATCCCACTGGAGTCCGCCATGACCGAAGCCGCCGTCCCGACCCTGCAGATCGACAACGAGCGCGTGCGCGTGACCGAATGGCGCTTCGCACCCGGCGCCGCGACCGGTCGACATCGTCACGAGATGGACTACGTCGTGGTCCCCATGATGGACGGCAAATTGCGGCTGGTGGAACCCACCGGGACGCGCGAGGTGCAACTGAAGGCCGGGGTCTCGTACACGCGCAAGGCCGGTGTCGACCATGACGTGATCAACGCCAACGACTTCGAGTACGTGTTCGTCGAGATCGAGCTGAAGCCCTGAAAGGAAGCGTGGGCCGCCTCGGCCGCCGAGGGATGCGCGTTCCGGCGGCGGGATCGGCCGGACTTCTGCGGCGCATGGCGGGCATCGAGGTGAAACCTCGCCCCGGGGTCGTTGCAGGCTGCGACTCTTTCGCGACAGGGCGCGCTCTTGAATGTACACTCCATGTACATATCAGAGCGAGTGCATGCCATGTCACAAGAAGTTTTTCTTCCACCGCAACCAGGTTTCCCGATCGGAGTCGTCTGCCGGATGACCGGCATCGCGCCCGAGACGCTTCGCGCCTGGGAGCGCCGTTACGCCCTCGTGAAGCCCGCCCGCGCCGGTGGCCGCAACCGACTCTATTCCCCCGACGACATCAAGCGCATCACGTTGGTGAAGGCGCTGGTCGACGCCGGTCATCCGGTCGGTTCGGTCGCCTCGCTGGGGGATGCCCAGCTCGAGGCGCTGCGCAAGGCGAGTCACGTCGCGCCTCGCGAAACCGCCCCGCCGGTGACGCGGCGCACGAGCCGCATCGGCCTGGTGGGGCGGGGCCTTGCCAGTCGTCTGGTCGAGAGCGGTGCATGGACATCCACCCTGGAAAGCGCCTTCGTGGTCGGCGCAGTGGCGGACATCGATGCCGCGGAGCACGCCGCCGACGTGCTGGTGATCGACCTGCCGACCGTGCACGATGACACCCTGGATCTGGTGGCCGATGCGCTCCTGCGCGCCTGTGCGCGGGCAGCGGTGGTGGTGTACGAGTTCGGGGCGCGGGGCGCCATCAATGCACTGGAGGCGGCGGGCGCGCTCTGTCTGAAGGGCCCCGTCAGTGCAGTGGATGTGGACCGCGCCTGCGCGGATGCCCTGGCCACCGCCGTGACGCGCCCCGGAGGCGGGCGCCCGTCACCGGCGCCGCCCAGGCGGTTCGATCCGGAGCAACTCGCCCGGATCGTGGCCCGCGCGCCGGTCATCGCGTGCGAGTGTCCCCGCCATCTCGCGGACCTCATCGGTAGCCTCGCGGCCTTCGAGCGGTACAGCGGCGAGTGCGAGAGTCGCAGCCCCGCCGATGCCCACATCCACCGCGACCTCCAGCAGACGGCCGGCGTGGCCCGCTCGATGATCGAGGACAGCCTGGCGCGTCTGCTGGCATTCGAGGGAATCGATCTGGACAAGCCTTCCATAATCTAGACATGATTTGTGCGCTTCGGAAAATATTTGAACGGCGGTGTTGACATGATGTTTATACGTCTGTACATTGCGTCCATACCAAGTCGCTGTGCGCCAACAAACAACCCATTGTTTCCAACCTTCCGGAGTCACTCATGCACAAGTTCGCAGCTCTCGCTCTCGCCCTCCTGTCCACGACCGCTGTTGCCAGCAGCGATTGGGTTCAGATTCCCAATGCAGGTGATGGCCGTGCCTACCTCGATCGTGCCTCCTTCGTGGAAGTCATGGGCACGACCGAAGTCACCGTGATGCGCAGCTACGACGAGGTGGTCACGCTGGGGGACGATGCCCAGACGGGCAGCAGCCTCTACCCCCACCGCTCCGCCAAAGTGCGCTACGCGGTGGACTGCGCGGCACGGAAGGTCGGTATGGATGGGTGGGAGCTCTACAGCGGCAATCTCGGTGACGGCAAGATCGTCTGGGCCGATCGCAACAGCGGCCCCACCCTGCTCGCGTCGCCCAAGTCCACCGAAGAGCATCTTGCGCTGGCTTCCGTGTGTTCGCAGGATGCGGCCACGCGCAAGCTTGTCCGCCGCTACGCGCAGGCCGGTCTCTGAGATAGCGATCCGCCTCCGGGCGGAGTCCGTCCGCCGACGAACCGACCCCTTCGCGGGTCGGTTTTTTGTTTGTGCAGCGCCGGGTGCCGCGCGTCCGAAGCCATTTCTTCCGTACGCCCGGACGTCGCCTGCGTTCTGGACGTCACCGCCGGTGCCGGCCGGCTACGAAGCCTGCCTTCGCGCAATGAGCGGAAGCGCAAGGCACAACCGCGTACCGCCGCGGGGCGCCGGCAGCGTGCGCAGACTGCCGCCGTGCAGCCACGCGATGCGCTGGGCGATGGCGATCCCCAGGCCACCGAATCCGCCGCCGGGCCGTTCGGGAGGAGGCTCGCGCACGGGCTGACCGTGGTCGAGTCGGCGGGCGATCTCGCCAGGCAGGCCCGGACCGGAATCCTCCACGAGGACGGTCGCACCACGTCCTCGGGACAGCAAGCTCACGCGTACGGGCCGCGCCCCGGGGCCATGGCGTACGGCGTTGTCGATGAGGTTGGTGAGAGCGCGGTCGATCAGTTGCAGATCGCCCTCCATCTCGACCGGCCCGGGCGGCGGCCCGGTCAGCGTGACCGGGGCGGGGTGTGCGGAAAGCTCGAACTTCTGCACCGTGTCGTGCACCAGTTCATCGAGGCGGAAGCGATCGCGCTGCAGCACCTCGCTGGTCGACTGCAAGCGCGCCAGCTCGAACAGCTGCTGCGTCAGGCGCCGCACCTTGTCGCTCTGGGCGAGTGCGGCGCCGAGGTAGCGGTGCCGTTCGCCGGGCGGCAGCGCGAGGTCGCGGCGGCTCAGCGTCTCGAGATATCCGTGCAGGGCGGTGAGCGGCGTGCGCAGGTCGTGGGCGACGTTGGCGATGACCTCGCGATGCGCGCCCTGCTGCTCCGCTTGGGCCTGCGCCTGCGCGCTGATGCGCGCCGCCATGGCCTCGAACGACTCCTCGATGGCCCGGACCTCGTCGCGCGAGGCGGCGCCGACCGGCGTCGGCGGGGTGGTACCGGTGTCGTCCAGGCCGAAGGTGTGCATGCGTTCGGCCACGCGACGCAGCGGACGCGTCAGGGTGTGGAACGTCATGAGGCCGATGCTCAGCGTGACCAGGAGCCCGGCGATGCCGATCAGGAGGGTCGTCTGCCAGACCCGATTCGCGCCGATGCCCGCGGCGATGCGCGTCCTGGCCTCCCCGTTCAGCACCACATAGAGATAGCCGGGCGTGCGGCCGTCCGCCGTGCGCGGAAACGGGGCTGCGCTGAAGATCTTGGGCACCCCCGGGGCCTTCGGGTCCGAGCCGAGCAAGGGCAGCGGTGCACCCGAAAGAAACGCGTTCATGGCCCCCATGTCGACGCGGGGATCTCGCACGGCGCCGGGATCCCCGAGATAGTTGCGTACGATCGCCTCGGCGTCGAGCACGTAGAGATCGATCGCCGGATTCACCACCATCAGCATGTGAAGCACGTCGTCGAGCGACGCACGATCGATGGCACCGTCCGCCGGCCGCGTCACCTGCGGCCAGTGGTCGACGATGTGCCGCGCGAGTCCGTGGGACAGGCGTTGCAGGGTCTCCTGCTCGTGCTGGATGGTCACTCGATGCCCGAGGAAGGCCACGAGCAGCCCGAACGCGAGGAGCAGAGAGGCGAACGCGAGCACGATGCGCCGCGAGAACGAGCCGGTCATTGGGTGGCGGGTCGCGCATCGAAGCGGTAGCCGACGCCCCAAACGGTCTCGATGAGGCGGGGCGTCTGCGGGTCCGCCTCGATCTTCGTGCGGAGGCGATTGATGTGCGAGTTGACCGTATGTTCGTAGCCCTCGAAGCTCGCGCCCCAGACACGATCGAGCAGTGCGCCGCGGCTGAACACCTCCCCGGGATGCCGAGCGAGGAAGTGGAGCAGGTCGAACTCGCGCAAGGTCAGCGGGATGGTCTCGCCGGCCCGGCGCAGCTCGCGCCGCACGGGGTCGAGATCGTAAGGACCGAATCGGAGGGCTGGAGCAGTGCCAGTGGCGGCGCGCTGCTTCTCCGCACGCCGCAGCAGCGCACGCACCCGCGCCACCAGTTCGAGCATCGAGAAGGGCTTGGGCAGGTAGTCGTCGGCACCCAGTTCCAGACCCAGCACCCGGTGCGTCTCGGTGGCGCGGGCGCTCAGGATGATGAGCGGCACGTGGTCGGGTCTCGTGCGGAGCTGCCGGCACACATCGAGCCCGTCCGCTCCCGGCAGCATGAGGTCGAGCAGCACGAGATCGAAGCGGTCCGTCGTGACCACCCGCATCGCGATGCCGCCGTCGCGCTCGCGTCGGACCTGGAAGCCGGCTTCGTGCAGATGCAGCGTCACCACCTCGGCGATGGCGTCGTCGTCTTCCACGAGGAGGAGGGAGCGTGTGTTCACGATGCTTTCTACGGCGGACCGGGGCGAGCGGATGCACATGAAAACCAAGGAGCCTGTCGTACTTGGGATGATTCGGCTGCAACGGTGGGAGAGCGGTCCATATTCCGCCGCTTTCTCCTCACGTATTCCCGATACGTTCGTCGAAATCATCGAAATCTGTCCTCGCTCTCCCGCCGTTTCGCTATCGACCACCCAAGTCCGACAGGCTCCTGGGCGGCCCGCGAAGTCTTCACGGGGCCGTGAAGTTCGCGTGAGGACTGCGTGATACCGGAACCGGACGATGGCGCCCGTGCGGACACGGATCGCCCTGCCCGCCAGCCCCGACTCCAGGAGACATCCCATGACGATCACCCGCTTCACTCGGACGGCCCTCGCCGCCGCTCTTCTCGCCGGCGGTGCCGCCTTTGCCGCGCCGGTTCAGGTCACTGTCACCATCGATAACCTGGCGCACGCCAACGGCGTCGCCTTCGCGGCGACGCATCTGGGTTTCCACAGCGGCGTCTTCGACGCGTTCGACATCGGTCAGGTGGCGACGGACGGGATCATCTCCATTGCCGAGCGTGGTAACGGGATGTCCTGGCTTTCGGCGTTCGCCGCCGCGGACCCCGGTGCGACGATCGGCACCATCGCCGGCCAACTGCGGCCCGGCAACACGCGCTCGATGACCTTCACGGTCGATCCCATGGCCAACCGCTATTTCACCTTCGCGTCGATGGTCATTCCGAGCAACGACTTCTTCATCGGGAACGATGGCCCGCAGCGCTACGAGCTCTTCGACGCCGCGGGGAATCTGCAGATCACGAGCATCACGCAACGCAGCCGTGACATCTGGGATGCCGGCTCCGAGATCTTCGATCCCCTGGCTTCGGCGTTCGTCGGCACCGGCGGTCTGCGGGCGGACCAGAACTCGGTGGTGGCCTTCAACTTCGCCGAACTGGCGGCGCTCAACGGGTTGACGACGGCAGCCGGATACGTGTTCGACAGCCAGCTCTCGGCCGGGATCGAGATCTACCGGATCGGCTTCGAGGTCGCGCCTGTCCCCGAGCCGGAGACCTACGCGCTGATGGCCCTCGGGCTCGCGGTCGTGGGTTGGGCCGGGAAGCGGAAGTCCCGCGGGGTCTGAGCGACGTGCAGGGCGTGGCCCGACCGACACGCCCTGCGCATCCGGATCAAGACGGGATCTACCTATGGCCTGCCACTTGATACCACCTGCAGGTCCGCCGTGTACCGCGTCGCCGGCTTCCCACTCGCGTCGGACCTGGAAGCCGGCCGGGCGAAGGTGCAGCGTCACCCTCTTGACGATGGCCTCGTCGGCTTCTGCGAGGCCGAGGGAGCGCCTAGTCACGATGCCTTCCACGACGGACGTCTGCGACCGGATGCACATGCGAACCGAGGCGGCGCACGAAGTCCTCACGGGGCCGTGAAGTTCGCGTGAGGACTGCGTGACCCCGGCTCCGGAGGATGGGGTGTGTGCGGACACGGATCGCCGTGCCCGCCAGCGCCAACTCCAGGAGACATGCCATGACGATCACCCGCTTCACACGGACGGCCCTTGCCGTCGCCCTGTTCGCCAGCGGTGCCGCCTCTGCGGCACAGATGCAGGTCACGGTCACCATCGACAATCTGGCCCCATCCAACAGCGTCGTGTTCGCGCCGCTGCATCTGGGCTTCCACAGCGGCGTCTTCGACGCGTTCGACATCGGTCAGGCCGCCACACCCGAGATCATCTCCGTCGCCGAGGGCGGCAGCGGAAGCGCTTGGCTCCCGGCGTTCGCCGCTGCGGATCCCGGGGCAACGATCGGGACCATCGGCGCGCCACTGATGCCGGGCATGTCACGGTCGATGACGTTCACCGTCGATACCATGACCAACCAGTACTTCACGTTCGCGTCGATGGTCGTACCCAGCAACGACTTCTTCATCGGCAACGATGGCGCGCAGCGGTACCAGCTCTTCGACGCCGCCGGGAATCTGCAGATCTCGAGCATCACGCAGCGCAGCCGTGACGTCTGGGATGCGGGTTCCGAGGTCTTCGATCCCCTGGCTTCGGCGTTCGTCGGCACCAACGGTCTGCGTGCGGACCAGAATTCGGTGGTGGCCTTCAACTTCGCGGAGTTCGCGGCGTTCAACGGGTTGACGACGGCTGCCGGGAACGTGTTCGACAGCCAGCTCGCGGCCGACACCGAGATCTACCGCATCAGCTTCGAAGTGGCGCCTGTCCCCGAGCCGGAGACCTACGCGCTGATGGCCCTCGGGCTCGCGGTCGTGGGTTGGGCCGGGAAGCGCAGAACTCGCGGGGTTTGAGCGGCCTGCGGGGCGTGGTCCGATGGACACGCCCCGCATATCCGGATGAAGATGGGCTCTACCGATGGCCTGCAACTTGATACTGTATGCAGGTCCGCCGCGTCTCGTGTCTCCGCCGGGAGGCTCGTCCGGCGGAGACCGATCACCATCACATCACCCGGGAGAGAAAATATGTCCATGAATGATCACGTTGGCATCGACATGTCGACCAGGGCGCGCCGCGCTCTCGCCAGTGCGCTCGCCGCGACATTCGTGGTTTCGCTCGCCGGATGCTCGAAGGAGGAGCCGGCGCCGCCCCAGACCAGTGCGGAGCCGGCCAAGGCCGAGGTGCCCGCCGGGCCGAAGCGCGGAGGCACGCTGATCTTCGCGCGCCCCGAGGAGCCCGCCACGTTCGACCCGTACATTCCCAGCGACAACGGCTCGATCTACGCGATCGAGCAGGTGTGCGACTCCCTCGTCGAGCCCGATGCGACCGGCGAAGGCCTGCGGCCCGGCCTCGCGGAATCGTGGGAGATCTCCGACGACAAGCTCGTCTACACCTTCAAGCTGCGCGACACGAAGTTCAGCAACGGGGATCCGGTCACCACCGACGATGTGCTCTTCTCGATGAAGAAGGCCTCCGCCGAAGCGGCGCCGCTCGGGTTCCTTTTCGAACCCGTCAAGTCCGTCGAGGCCCCGGATCCGACGACGATCAAGATCACGCTCAAGCAACCCTATGCGCCCATGCTCTCGGCGCTGTCGGCCTTCGGCGCGGCGATCGTGTCCAAGAAGGCGTACGAGGCGGGTCCCGAAGCCTTCGGTCAGAAGCCGGTGTGCGTGGGCGCATTCACCGTCGAGGAGTACAGCCGCGGCACGCGCGTGGTGCTCGCCAAGACGCCCGACTACTGGGAGAAGGGCCAGGACGGCCAGTCGCTGCCCTATGTCGACAAGGTCGAGATGCGCTACATCGCGGACAGCAACGCCCGCGTGCTCGGATTGAAGAACGGCGACCTCGACGCCATCGCGATCGTCCCGTTCAACCAGGCCGAGTCGCTGAAGGAACTGCCCGAGGTGAAGCTCGAAGAGGCGCCGATCTTCCGCCTCGACTACGTGTACCTGAACCACAAGGCAAAGCCGCTCGACAAGAAGGAGCTGCGCCTTGCCATGAACTACGCAGCCGACCGCGAGGCGATCCTCAAGGTCGTCTTCTTCGGCTACGGGAAGATTCCGAACTCCTACATGCCGAAGGTGAACTTCCACTCCGACGCCGTCGAGTCGATCCCGTACGACATCGAGAAGGCGAAGGAACTCGTGAAGGCGTCGGGCTACAAGGGCCAGACGATCAAGCTGATGGTCGACACCGGCAACGCGCCGTCCAAGCAGATCGCCACCATCCTGCAGCAGGGCTGGACCGAGGCGGGGATGAAGGTCGAGATCGTCGAGTTCGACGTGGGCACCGCGTTCGACATGTCGAGCAAGGGCAACTACATGGCGTACGTGAGCTACATCACGAGCGACATCAACGACACCGACGAACTGGCAACCCTCCAGGCCGACGGCCGCGGCAGCTCGAAGTCGTTCTTCTCGAACTACCGCAACGACGAGGTCGGCAAGATGCTCGACGAAGCGCGCAAGGAGGGCGACCCCGCGAAGCGCGCCGAGATGTACGCGAAGGTGCAGGACACCGTCTACCACGATGGCTACAGCGTGCCGCTCAGCTTCTCCCCCGCGTTGAACGCGTACCACAGCTACGTCGAGGGCTGGAAGACGGCGAACAACGGCTGGTGGTGGCTGAAGGACGTCATCCGGAACAAGTAAGGCGCCCTGCCGGCAGGGCGGCCTTCACCGTCCTGCCGGTACCCCTCACATGTGGATCTTCCGCTTCGTCGGCCTGCGCCTGCTGCAGGCGATTCCGGTATTGCTCGGCATCACGCTGGTGGCGTTCCTCGCCATACATCTGGTGCCCGGCGACCCCGTTCGCATCATGCTGCAGGGGCGGGCCAGCGACGCCGCCGTGGCCGAGATCAACGCCCGGCTCGGACTGGATCAGCCGCTCCTCGTGCAGTACGGGCGTTTCGTCGGCCGCGCGGTCACCGGCGATCTCGGCACTTCGATCATCCAGCGCGCGCCCGTCTCGAAGATCGTGACGGAGCGCCTCATTCCGTCGAGCTTCCTGCTCGCCTACGCGACGCTCCTGTCCGTGCTGCTCGCCGTCCCGCTCGCGGTCTGGGCGGCGGCCCGCCGGGATCGCTTCGCGGACCACGTGATCCGGATCGCCGGCACCGTGAGCTTTGCGATGCCTTCGTTCTGGATCGGTCTCATCCTCATCCTGGGCTTCGGACTCACGCTGAAGTGGTTCCCCATCGCCGGCTTCGGGCAGGGCTTCTGGGGGCACGTGCGCCATCTCTTCCTGCCGGCGCTCACCATCGCCCTCTTCCTCGCGCCGCTTCTCATCCAGTCGTTGCGCGCCGCGATGCTCGACGCCATGACGGCAGAGCACGTCGAAGTGGCGCGTGCGAAGGGGCTGGGCGAGCGTCGCATCCTCTTCAAGTACGTGCTGCGCGCCGCGCTGATCCCGGTGGTCACGATCCTCGCGGTGAACATCGGCTGGATGGTGAGCGGCAGCGTGATCGTCGAGGCGGTGTTCTCCGTCGCCGGCCTCGGCATGCTGCTCGTCCATGCGGTGTCGACGCGCGACTACCCGGTGATCCAGGGGCTCACGCTCGTGTTCGCGCTGATGGTCATCGGTGTGAACCTGCTCGCCGACGTCGCCTGCGCGCTCATCGACCGCCGGACGCGCAACGCGTGAGCGCGGCAGCCCTCTCTGCGGGAACGTGGCGTACCGAGATGCGGCGGTGGTCTCCCTCGCTCTGGATCGGTATCGGGCTCCTTGCCGTGATCGTGCTCGCCGGCCTCTTCGCGCCATGGCTCACGCCCTACGATCCGCTGCGTCAGGACTACGGCGCCGCGCTCCGCCCGCCGGGGCCGGGGCATTGGTTCGGGACCGATTCGCTCGGGCGCGATATCTTCACGCGGTCGCTCTACGCGATCCGCACCGATCTCGTCATCGGCTTCTGGACGACGTACGTGCCGATGGTCGTGGGCGTGCTGCTCGGCGCCTACGCCGGCCTCGTACGCGGCTGGTTCGACACGGTGCTGATGCGCGTGATCGACACCGCGCTCGCGTTCCCCTTCCTCGTGCTCATCATCGTGATCCTCGCGATCCTCGGCCCCGGCACGCAGAACATCTACATCGCGGTGTTCCTGGTCGGCTGGACGATGTACGCGCGTCTCGCCCGCGCCGAGATGCTGGTCGAGGGCGGGAAGGACTACATCCTCGCGGCCCGCACGCTGGGGTATCCCACCTCGCGCATCCTGCTCCGGCATGCGCTGCCGAACATCATCGGGTCGTCGATCGTGTTCTCGATGTCCGACTTCGTGCTGAACATCCTGCTCGTCTCCGGCCTGAGCTTCCTCGGGCTCGGCGTGCCGGCGCCCACGCCGGAGTGGGGCGCGATGGTGGCCGAGGGCAAGGACTTCATGCAGCAGGCGTGGTGGATCAGCACGCTGCCGGGTCTCATGATCGTGGTGACGGGGGTGGCGCTCGCGCTGCTCGGGGACGGCCTCACGCACCGGCTGGGCGATCGCCATGTCACCGGCGGCTGACGCGGGCGCGCTGCTGCGCGTGGAGGCCCTGGAGATCGCCTTCCGGGTGCGCGGCGGGGACGTGCTCGCGACCCGGGGTGTGTCGTTCGAGGTGCGGCAGGGCGAGACGCTCGGTCTCGTCGGCGAATCGGGCAGCGGCAAGAGCGTTCTGTGCCGCGCGCTGCTGCGGCTGCTGCCGTCGCCACCCGCGCAGATCCGCGGTGGACGCGTTCTCTTCGACGGCGTCGATCTGCTCGCGCTGCCCGAGGCGCGCATGCGGGAGATCCGCGGGACTGACATCGCCATGGTGTTCCAGAACCCCATGACGAGCCTGAGCCCCGTGTGGCCCATCGGCGACCAGGTGACGGAGGGGCTGCGCATCCATCGCGGCCTCTCGAAATCGGCAGCGCGGGATCGCGGTGTCGAGCTGCTCCGCGCGATCGGCATCCCCGACGCCGCGCGCCGCTACGACGATCATCCCTCGCAGTGGTCGGGCGGCATGCTGCAGCGGGCCGTGATCGCGATGGCCATGGCGTGCGGTCCGCGCCTGCTGCTCGCCGACGAACCGACGACGGCGCTCGACGTCACCATCCAGGAGCAGATCCTGGCGCTGCTCGCCGATCTCCAGGCGAAGAACGGCATGGCCATGGTGCTCGTGTCGCACGACATCGGCGTCGTGGCCGAGACCTGCGACCGCATCGCCGTCATGTACGCCGGCACGCTGGTCGAGACCGGGCCCGCGGCAGAGGTGCTCGGTAATCCGCGGCATCCGTACACGCTGGGGCTCATGCGGTCGAGTCCGCGCATGGACGAGCACGCCACGCGCCTGCAACCGATCCCGGGCCAGCCGCCGGACCTCGCGCGGCCGGCGCCGGGATGTCCGTTCGTGGAGCGCTGCACCTTCGCCCGCGACGCCTGTCGCCACGAGTCGGTGCGGCTGCGCGAGGTCGCGCCGGGGCACGCCTCCGCCTGCCTCTTTCCGGAGTCGGTCGTCTGATGACCGTCGCCGCTGCCCCGCTGCTCACCGTGCGCGACGTGCACGTGCGCTTCGCGAAGCCGCGCGGCCTCGTCGATCTCCTGCTGCGGCGTCCGGCTTCCGCCGTGCGCGCCGTCGAGGGGGCGAACCTCGCCCTGCTGCCCGGTGAGACGCTGGGGCTCGTGGGCGAGAGCGGCAGCGGCAAGACGACGCTCGGCCGCGCGATCCTCGGCATCCATCGCGTCGCGGAGGGGGACATCCTGTATCGCGGCCGCGCGATGGGCGATCCCATGCCCGACTGGCAGCAGCGCCTGCGCCGGGAAGTGCAGATGGTGTTCCAGGATCCGTACTCGTCGCTCAATCCGCGCATGACCATCGCGCAGACGCTCGCCGAGGTCCTGCGATTCCACCGGGTCGTGCCGACGGACGGTGTCGATGACGAAGTGAAGCGGCTCCTCGACGTGGTGGGGCTGCCCCAGACCATGGCGACGCGATACCCGCGGGCGATGAGCGGCGGCCAGCGTCAGCGCGTGGGGCTGGCCCGCGCGCTAGCCGTGCGACCTTCGCTGCTCGTGCTCGACGAACCCGTGGCTGCGCTCGACGTGTCGATCCAGGCGCAGATCCTCAACCTGCTCGCGGATCTCCGCGAGGCGCTCGGGCTCTCGATGCTGTTCGTCGCCCACGATCTGTCGGTGGTGCGCCACGTGTCGGATCGGGTCGCCGTGATGTACCGCGGGCGGCTCGTGGAGCAGGGCACCCGCGACGAGATCTTCACCGCGCCCGCGCATCCCTACACGCGCATGCTGCTCACCGCGGTGCCGCAACTGGTGGCCCGCAAACGCGCGCGCGTCGTGCAGCCCGCCACCGAGATGACCGAGGCGACGGCCGGAGGATGCCCCTTCGCGCCGCGCTGTCCGCAGGCGGTCGACCGCTGCCGTGCCGAGGCGCCGGCCGAGGTGCGACTGTCCCCCACCCACATCGCCGCCTGTCATTTCGCGGGCGGGTGAACGCGAGGAATCGTTCCATGTGCGACACCTTAGTGGCCCTCGCGAACAGCACCGCCGATGGTTCGGTGCTGCTCGCGAAGAACGCCGACACCGAGATCAACGAGGCGCAGCACCTCGTGCGTTTCCCGCGCCGCGAGTGGGCGCCGGGCGCGACCGTGCGCGTGACGCACAAGGTGATCCCGCAGCCACGCGTCACGCACGATGTCGTGCTCGACAAGTCGTTCTGGACCTACGGGGCCGAGATCGGTTTCAACGAGCACGGGCTCGCCTGCGGCAACGAGGCGGTGTTCACCAATCAGCCGTCCGAGGGCGACGGCGTGATGATCATCGACCTGTTGCGTCTCATGCTCGAACGCGCGACGACGTGCGATGAGGCGGTCGACGTGTTGGCCGATCTGCTCGCCGAGCACGGTCAGGGCGGCAACTGCGAGCTGCGCGGCAACAGCCACTTCGACGGCGGCTTCCTCCTCGCCGATCACACGGGTGCGGTCGAACTGCAGACGGCCGGAAAGCAGTGGGCGGCGAAGCGCGTGCACGACATCTCGACCATCTCGAACGTCCACAGCATCCGCACCGACTGGTATCGCGCCTCGTGCGAGGCGGGGACGGACTTCCGCACGCGCTTCACCGATGAGGCGAAGAGCCGGTGCACCGCGCCCGACGAGCGCCAGAAGGCGTCGTTCGACTTCCTGTCGCGGGCGCGCGGCCGCATCACCGTGCGGACCATGGCCGACCTGCTTCGCTACACGGGCGAAGGCGACTACGACCCCATGGACGGCGACCGGCCCACGCGCATCTGCATGCATGCAGCACCGTACGATTTCCGCCTGTGGCAGGCGACCGGATCGATGATCAGCGTCTCGAAGGGCGGACGGGTGATGGGGTGGGCCACCGCGACCTCCGGCCCCGACGTGTCGATCATGAAGCCGGTGTTCTGCGGCGTCGAACTTCCCGATCTCGGACCGATGCCGCGCGAGAGCGACACGCCCGGTGCGTACTGGTGGCGGTACGAGCGGCTGCACCGGCGCGTGATGGCCGACTACCACGCGGTGAAGCCCGATCTGCGTGCGGATTTCGATGCGCTGGAGGATCGCTTCTTCGCCGAAGGTGCGAAGGTCATGACCGCTGGCGTCGGCGAACAGAAGGCCTTCGTCGACGAGTGCTGGCGCCTCGCCACCGAAGCGTCGGAGCGCTGGCTCACGCGTCTGGAACAACGGCCGTTCGCGGTGTCGAACCCGCAATATCGCGCGATGTGGGCGCGCTTCAACGGCGCCGCGGCGCTCCCGCTCTAGGAGCCTGTCGGACTTGGGATGATTCGGCTGCAACGGTGGGAGAGCGGTCCATATCTCGCCGCTTTCTCCTCACGTATTCCCGATACGTTCGTCGAAATCGTCAAAATCTGTCCTCGCTCTCCCACCGCTTCGCTATCGACCACCCAAGCCCGACAGGCTCCCAGCCCGTGCCACATACCGGACCCAATTCCATGATCGAGATCCCTGCAGCCGTCCGCGACGGCGAGCCGACCGTCTGGCGCAACCCCGTGCGCCGGCCCGCGCCGGAGGTGCTCGCGGCCTCACCGCTGCACTGGGACGACGTCGAGCAGGCGATCGCGCGCTGGCGCCGGTTCGCACCGCTGCTGGCCATCCTGTTCCCCGAGTTGCGCGCCACCGGCGGGCACATCGATTCGCCGCTGCTGCCGGCCGATGCCGAGTTCGCGCACGCGGTGCTCGGCGGGCCGGGGCGGGTCGGCATCAAGGCCGATCACGATCTGCCGGTCACGGGCTGCATCAAGGCGCGCGGTGGCGTGTACGAGGTGTTGTGGTACGCCGAGCAGGTGGCCCGGCAGGCGGGGCTGCGGGAGGACCACGCCGTGCTGGCGGGGCCGGCGTGGCGCGATCTCTTCGCGACGCACACGGTGGTCGTCGGCAGCACGGGCAACCTCGGCTACAGCGTGGGCGTGATGGCGCGCGCCCTGGGCTTCGCGGCCGAGGTCCACATGTCCAGCGATGCCAAGGCGTGGAAGAAGGATCGCCTGCGGCGGATCGGCGTCGAGGTCGTGGAGCACGCGGGCGACTACACCGCCGCGGTGGCGTCCGCGCGGACGTCTGCGGAGCAGCGACCCCGCTGTCACTTCGTCGACGACGAAAGCTCGGTGCATCTCTTCCTCGGCTACGCGACGGCCGCGCTCGATCTGCATCGACAGCTCGACGCTGCGCACTTGCGGGTGGATGCGGCGCACCCGCTCATCGTGTACCTGCCGTGCGGTGTCGGAGGCGCGCCCGGAGGGCTCACCTTCGGGCTGAAGCACGTGTTCGGCGATGCCGTGCGATGCGTGTTCGTCGAACCGGTCGACGCACCCTGCATGCTGGTGCAACTGTCGTCGGGCGAGTCGCGCGCGGTGTCGGTGTACGACGTCGGTCTCACGAACCGGACGATCCAGGATGGCCTCGCGGTGGCGTCGGCCTCCCTCTTCGCGGCGGGCATGGTCCGGCATCTGATAGAAGGCATCGTGACCGTTTCGGATGCCCAGGCGCTCGAGTGGGTGAAGCGGACCTGGGAGGATGCGGGCCTGCGGGTCGAACCGTCGGCCGCGGCGGCAATGGCAGCGGTGATCCCATGGTGCGAGGCGAACCGCGAGTTCGACCGGGCGTCGGCGACGCATCTGCTGTGGACGACCGGCGGCGGGCTGCTGCCGGACGAGGTGTTCCTGCCGCTGATCGGCGGGTGAAGGGCCGGATTCGATCTCGACTTGCCGGGCCACCCGTGCGCATGATCCGATCCCGACACGCACCTACGACAGGGAGACCACCATGACCAGGCTTCTATCGAATCTCGCCGTGCTCGCGGCACTGCCGCCTCTCAGCGCCTTCGCCGATGCCCCGAAGATCGAACATCTGCGACCCGAGGGGCTGCTGAACGTGCCCAGCTTCTCGCAGGTGAGCACGACGAAGGGCGGCAGGCTCGTGTTCGTCAGCGGGCAGGTGGCGTGGGACGCCGCGGGCAAGCCGCAGCACGTGGGCGACCTCGAGGCGCAGACGCGCCTCACCTACGAGAACGTCCGGCGCGCGCTCGCCGCAGCCGGCGCCACGTTCGATGACGTGATCAAGTACACGATCTTCGTGAAGAACCTCGACGCCGACAAATGGAAACTCATCTCCAAGGTGCGTGCCGAGTTCCTCGCGAAGGAGCCGCGACCGGCCAGCACGATGGTGGGCGTGACGAGCCTCGTGCTCGACGAACTGCTGGTGGAGATCGAGGCGTACGCCGTAGTGCCGGACTGATGGAGTTGCCAGTCCGGCGCGATGCCGCTTCATGAACCGGGCGACACCGGGCGGCGCGTGAGTTCCGGTGTCGCCGGTCGCTGTCAGTCCGCCCGGACGGGTGCCACCAGCAGTTCCACACGCCGGTTCGCGCGGCGGCCAGCTTCGGTCTTGTTGTCGGCGACCGGTTCCGTCTCGCCCCGACCGACGGCGGTGAGGCGCGCGGCGTTGACGTTCTTCGATCCGAGATAGTCGACCACCGCCTGCGCGCGGCGCTGGGAGAGTTCGCGATTGTTTTCTGCGCTGCCTTCCGCATCGGTGTGGCCGACGACGGTGATGGCGGTCTTCTGATAGCGGACCACGACGTCCGCGAGGCGGTCCATGGTGCTGCGGAACCCGGGCTTGATCTCGGCGGATCCGGTGTCGAACGCCGTCTGGCTGGTCATCGTGATCTTCATCACGTCGCCGGCCTGTTTCTCCACCGTGACGGCGCCGCTCTTGCGTTCGGCCGCGAGGTTCTTTTCGAGATCCTGCTTCTGGCGGTCCATGTAGTTGCCGACAGCCGCGCCGGCCAGGCCGCCGCCCACCGCGCCGATGAGCGCGCCCTTGCCCTTCTTGTCGGCAACCGCGGCGCCCAGCACCGCACCCCCCACGGCGCCGATGATCGCGCCCTTCTCGGTGTTGTTCATCGAACGCTTGCCGTCGGCGCTGCCCGTCGACGAGCACCCGGAGACTGCCACCGCGCTGGCGAGCGCGGCGATGACGATGTTTCTCATGCGATTCCTCTTTCGAACGATGCCGGCACTGCGCCGGGCCCGCATTCTCCCAGATCGGGGGCCAGGCGCCGGCCCCCCGAGCTCGGAGGCGCTCGAGTTCGAAGGATGCAATCCATCGGGTATCCCTCGACCGTCGGACCGCGTCAGGCGGGTCCGAGGAAACGGAGGATGCGGCCGTTCACCTGCCGCGGCGCCTCCACGAGCATGAAGTGCCCGACGCCTGGAATTCGCTCGACTTCCGATCCGGCCGGCAGTGCCGCCCGCACGGCATCGGCACCCGCGGCGTCGAGCGCGATGCAGCCGTCCTGGGTACCGTGCAGGTACAGGGTGGGTCGGGTCACCGGTCCGCCGAGCACGGCGGTCTGCGCCTCGGCCCATGCGGGCGTGCCGAATCGATCGGGAGCAAAGAAGTCGCGGTAGTACCCGAGCGCCGCGCGCAGGTGGGCCGGGTCACGCAGACACGGCTTGATGCGCGGCAACTCGGCGGATGGGTCGAAGCCGGGAGACCAGTCGCGCCACAGACCATCGATGAACGCGAGGTCGTTTGCGCCGACGATGGATTCTGCGACACCCATCTGGAACAACCAGAAGTAGAACGACCGTTTCAACTGGTCGTAACGGAAGGCGATCTGTCCGAACACGCCCCATGGGGGAACGTTGATCACGGCTGCCCGGCGCCAACGTCCCGGCTGGTCGATGAGTGAACCGTACGCGGCGGCCGAGCCCCAGTCATGAGCGATCAGCACGGCCCGCTCGTCACCGCCGAGCGCTGCGTGCAGTCCGCTCGCGTCCGCCGCCAGTACGCGCGTCGAGAAGTCGCCGTCGGCCGGGATGGCCGTCGGCGCGTAGCCGCGCATGAACGGCGCCACGGCGCGATAGCCGGCGCGGGCCAGTTCCGGCAGAAGATGCCGGTACGTCCACGCGGAATCGGGGAAGCCGTGCAGGCACAGCGCCAGCGGTCCTTCGCCGGCCTCCAGCGCGTGGAAGCGCAGGCCGTTCGCCTCGATGTCGAGCGTCCGGATCGCCGGTGCGGCAAGCGCAGGTGCTGCGCCGACGACTGCGCCAGACACGCCGGCGGACATGCCGGCAAGAAGGAGCTGTCTTCGAGTGGAATCCATGGGTGCCTCCTTGATGGGTGACGTCGCGGCAGGATTCCGCGACGTCATCATCCTGCGGAGAGGACCGTTCCAAACCCGTTGGATCGAACGAGGGGTTCCAAGCTCGGGAGCACGCTCAGTGGAGACGTGACGGGCCTTGCGCGCTCTCCGTTGTGTTTCCGATCGGCGCAATCCGCTGCAGGAGCGCCTGGCGCATCCGCTCGACGGTCGGCAGCTGCGGGTCCACGCCAAGTGCGCGATCACAGAGGATCAGCGCGTGCTCGATGTCTCCGGCATCGGTCGCGTGGCGCACGAGCGTCTGCACGCCGCGGGCGAAGCGGTCGCGCTGCCGCTGGCGTCCGTCGATGAGCCACGCGTGATCCTCCGCAGCGAGCAGCGGGGCGCGATACAGCGCGAACAGCCTGCCCTCGAGAGATTGGATGTCGGAGGTGATCGCGCCATTGCCTTCCAAAGTCTCGAGCAGTTCTCCGAGGGCCCAGGTGTCGATCCAGACGATGCGCCGGTTGAGGGAGACCTTGCTGTCGAAGACGCGGATGCACTCGGCGTCGCCGAGCATGTCGCGCAGGCGCTTCACCGTACCCCGGACGTTGGTCATCGCCGCGTCGCCGTCCGTGTCCGGCCAGAGCCGGTCGGAAATCCGCTGCGCGCTCACGTCCCGTCCACCTTCGGTGATGAGCAGGCGGAGCAGGTCGAGCACGCGGTGCTGCGGCTTGCCGTCCGGTTGCCACGGACGGTCTTCGATCTCGATGTCGAGTGTGCCGAAGGCGTGGATCCTGATCGGCCAGGGCCACGGCTGGGTGAATGGCGTCGGTGGTGGAATCTCGAAGCGCCGGATGAGTTCGCGGATCACCTGCGGCCGCACCCCGGTGCGCCACGCTTCGGAGAACAGCGCGCTGAATCCTGTCCTCACCCACATGAGGCAGCCGCACATGCCGCTCTGCTCCACGAGCGCCAGGGTGCGCAGAAGGGAGGCCTTCGCCGCTTCCGATTCGCCGCGTGCGAACGCGATGGCCGTCTCGATGCCGGCGATCTGGCCGTCGCAATGCAGCACGACCGTGCCTCGCACGAGGTCGCGCGCCTGATCGAGAAGGGTCTCGGCGTGATCGATGTCCCCATTCAGCAGATGAAGCGCGGCGACGTCGGTGAGTGCGAGCGTATGCAGGTTGACCAGGCCTGCCTGCCGGCTGGACTCGATGAAGTGGTGCATGGCCTCGCGCGTTCTCGTGCGCTGGTTGCGGTGAAAGCACAGGAACATCTCGCCCAGCCAGTAGAGCGCACGAGCGAGGCGTTCCGTCCCGGTGAAGGCATCCCGAAGCGTGGCGAGCCGCGCTTCTGCGACATCGAAGCGGTCCTCTGCGAGGTCGATCATCACGACGTTCGCGTGCACGAGGAAATCGAGCGCAGCGAGCCCGTGGGACCGGCCGAGATCGAAGCAGGTCTGCCATTCGATCTCGGCGATCGGATACTCGATGCGCCAGAGGTGATACAGCCCGCGCCAGTAGTGCCAGAGCCACCGGGCCATCGGCGGCGTCGCTTCGTCGCCGAGGCGCGGCTCGACAGTGTCGATGATCTCCTGCCCGATCACGGTCTCGGAAGCGATGCATGCATAGAAGATCAGGATGACGCCGCACGCCGTGCGCTCGTCGGCCCGTCCGCATTCTCGCGCGTACTGACGGACCCACTGGATGCCCTCGGCAATGCGCGGATGCCCCGGTGCCCGGCTCAGTGCCGCGTACAGGAAGGCGTACCAGGCGCGGAGCCGATCCGCGTCATTCCCCGCGGCGTCCAGGGAGCCGGCCAGTACATCGATCCATGGGTCCAGCGAGTGCAGATCGTGGAGCTGTGCCAGGCCGCTCTCGACCGCAGCCACGGCAGCATGGAAGCCGCCGGAGGTATCGCCCCTGCGGACGAACTCGCGATGCGCATCGCTGATCCTGGCCATGGCCTCTCGGGGCCTGGAGAAGGTGTCACATCGCGCCTGCCAGAGCGTGAGCCACGGGTCGTCGGCGATGGCCTGCTCTCCGAGCGCCGAGAGCCATGTCCGCAACGTGTCGTGGCGCCCGGCGCCGAGTAGATCGTGCGCATGCCGGCCGACGAGATCGGCGAGCCCCGCAGCGTCCCCGACGTCGCGGCTCAGCGAGAAGGCGGTTGCGAGGTCCCCCTCCGCGGCGAGCATCCGTGAGGCAAGCCGCGATCGGTCACGACGTTCGGCGGGGGACGTTTCGATTCCGGCGCGTTCCAGGAGGATCTCGCGGAACAGCGGCTGGCAGCGGTATCGGGGCGGCGTGCCGGGATGCTGCGCGACGAAGCCGCCTTGCGCGTGCAGCTCGGCGAGTACGACGCCCGCGTTCTCCATGCCTGTCAGCTCGCGGGCCATCTCGGCCGTGAACGATGGGAGCGCAGCCGTCGCAAGCAGCAGTTGCCGGGCAGCCGTCGGCATCGCATCCAGCACCTCCGCCGTGAAGTACGAGCCCAGCAGTTCGCGCGGCAGATCCGAGGCCAGTCTGCCCGCGTCGCCGGCGCGAAGCAGAAGCGCGAGGCCTGCGCTCCATCCCTCGCAGCGCGCCAGGAGGGCTGGCATCGCGGTCGTGTCGGTGACGCCGTGCGCCACTGCCAGCGCCATCGCCTCGTCGAGCGTGAAGGCCAGCTCGCCAGGGGAAAGGGTGGCGACCCGACCGTTGATCCGGTGCCGCGCGAGCGCGGATCCGGGCTCCATGCGGCTCAATACGATCAGCGTGATGTCACCCGGCGTCTCGTCGAATGCGGCCGCAAGGAGGGTGTCCATGGTCGCCGATGCGGCGGCATGGCAGTCCTCGAGCACGAAAGCGCGCGGACGCGGAAGCTGTGCAAAGAAGTGGCGGAAGTAGCGGCGAGCGAAGGTGGGCAGGTCCAGCGATTGGTCCGGCGTGAGCACCGGCATGCGCCTGGCCAAGTCGTCGCCCGCCAGCGCTCCGAGGTCCTGGAAGAACGCAGCGGGATCCCGGTCGCTTCCGTCGACGTGGTACCAGAGCGAGGTGAGCGATCGGTCCTCGAGATACGTCGCGATCAGACGCGTCTTGCCGCTGCCGGGCGGCCCGGCGATCCAGACGACGCCCTGGCGGAAGGCGCCATCCAACCATCGGAAGAGGCGCGCCCGCGCGATGTCTCCGACGATGCGGGGCATCGAGTACTTGGCGGATGCCGGGTCGTTCCTCTGCATGGAATCACCCTCCGGAGGGAGTCTGCTGGGGAAGCGCCCAGCAACGGAAACATTATGGCGTGCGGCGTTTCAGACCCGTTGCGTCGCCGACGCCAACCCGAGGTGCGGAGGAGGGATGACACCCGGCGCGAGGGATTGGTCCGAAGCACGGCACCGGATGGGCGGAATTCAGCAGGGTGATCGTGTGTTCGCCGCTCTGCGAGGGTGCACGCCCGCTTCCTTCGCAATCTCCAGGAGGCAGCCTGTTGCCGCAAGGCCGTGACAGTGCGAAGGCGCCTGCGCCGGTGTAATGGCACCACATCGCGACTCACTGACGGGCTTCGATCGAGCATCGGGGAGATGGCGGGAGGTGCCGCCCCACCGATCCTTCGCCGGAATGCAAGTCGGTGGGATCCACGAACGCGCCATTCCATCGGCGCGGGTCGGCGATGCGGGAGACGCCCGGGTCCGCATCGTCGCGATCGTCGCGAGAGCCCTCACCCGTGCATTGAAAAAGGAATCACCTCATGAACGTTCGCATCGCACACCTCTTCGCATTCGCCGCCCTTGCCCTGCCGCTTTCCCAGGGAGCGCACGCCGAGGAGACCATCCGCTCGCGGGACATCGTCGTGGCGCCGTACGGTCAGGCCGATGCCGTGGCGGCCCCGTCGCAAGCCACCCGTGTCGTCCACTCCCGCGAGATCGCCGCACCGACCGCCTATCTCCGGAACGGCGACATCCAGCCCTCGCAGGTGACCTTCAGCAAGGTGGTCCGCTCGCCGTCCGAGTTCGGTTTCGGTCAGGGGGGGCCGGAGTTTGCGGCGCGCTCGCAGAAGGCCACACGGATCGCGACGCGTCAGGGCGGCACGGAGGGTTCGCAGACCAACTGATGCTGTAGGCAGGTCCGGCGCCCCGATCTCGCGAGGGATCGGGGCGCCATCCTTTCGGCAGTGGCACCGCAGTGGCCGCCACGCCGCGGGGCCATTGCGTGACATGGCAATCGTGTGTCTGCGGTCGTCCGGCGGTGGCGATGGCCTCCGCCCGCGAGTGCCGCAATCTCGTGATGGTGGGCAGCGGGGGTTCGGGGTATATCTCCCACTGTCGCCATACCGATGGCCATCGCCACCGCGAACGCGGGGCGGGTGGGCGTGTCGGAGGGGCTTCGAGATCGTTCGTTTCCGCGAACCGCAGCGTCGTCGGGAACCTTGTGCTTCACCCCGGCTGCGGCGTTCTATTGCGAGTCCGTTTCATGATCATCGACAGCGAATGCGAGCATCCCATCGAAGTGGTCAGCGACAGTGCCCACAGACCATGGCGCGGCTTCCGCGTGGTGGAGAAGGCGCTGATGGAGCCCGCAGAATGCACGTTCACGCCGGCCGAACTGGCCAGCGACATGGGCGGCGGCAGCGATGCGGGATGGAGCGAGCCGCTGCTCGATGGTGAGTTGCCCGTCGGGGCCGATTCCTCCGACCAGATGGTGACCGTGCGCCGCAATCAGGCAGGCGTCACGGGGGTCGAACTGGACGGGCGGTGGTTCGATCTTCGCGGGTCCACCAGCGGCTTCGTGGTGCACCCGGGCGAAATGTCCGGGCGTTACGCCTGGGATGCGCGCGTGGGGTCCGTCCAGATGGTGCTGCTGTCGCAGGCGCTGATCGACAACGTGGCGCGGGGCCTCGGGTACGCGAAGTCGGGGAGTGTGATGCTGCCCGCGATGGTCGGCAAGGAGCCGCCCGGCTTCATGCACGCGGTCGACCAGCTCGTGGGGCTTTCGCAGCCCGGAGCCGCCCAGGACGTCCTGTTGGCCGAGACCCTCGCCCACGCCTTCGTCGCGCACCTGCTCGACCGCACGACGAACGTCACCCTGGGCCGCCGGCGCCGCGTGGAACGCCTCTCGGTGATGGCGCTGCGCCAGGTGCACGAGCGCATCGTGGACGGTCTCCACGCGCCCCTCGACCTCAGCGTGCTCGCGGAGGCGGCGGGCATGTCGAACTACCACTTCGCGCGCGCCTTCAAGCACACCACCGGTCGCACGCCGCACGAGTACGTCATGGCCCATCGGCTCGAGCGGGCCGCCTCGCTGATCTCCGGCACATCGCGGTCGGTCACCGAGATCGCCTTCGAGTGCGGATTCTCGACGCCGAGCCACCTCACCTCGCAGTTCCGCGGGCGCTTCGGCGTCGTGCCGAGCGAGTGGCGGCGCGTGCGGTAGGGACGGTTCAGCGGGCCTGTGCGATGCGCGCGCAGGCCGACGTCAGTGAGGTACCGGGGCGATGTGCGCCTCGAGGAAGTCTGCGATCGCAGCGGCGATCGCCGGCTTGCCCACCATCCGCATCGGCGGCGCAATGCGATGCACGAGGTGTGCAATCTGCTCGCCATCCGGCCCGCGCTCCTCTCCGCGATTGGCGATCACCGCGAAGTGGCCTTCCTGCAGGCGATCGCGCGCGATACGCATGAGCGTCTCGTGCGCCATGTCCAGCTGGAACTTGAACGACACGGTGGGCGTGGCGGGGAACCGTTCGATCAGTTCCGTCACGACCTTCGCGGTGGGCGTGAGATCCAGCTGATCGAGGCCGGTCGACGGGATCTTGCCGTCGAGCTTCGTCCGGACGCGATAGTCGGCCACCGCAGCGCTGAGGATGTGGACCGCCGTCCCGTCCACGGCCGCCTCGCGCAGGACGGCCTCGCGGTACTCGTCGAACGAACGCACGCGCGTCGTCGTCACGTACGGGGGCACCGCCTCCGCCGTCGGCCCGACGATCAAATGCACGCGAGCGCCGCGCTGCGCCAACTCCTCCGCGATGCGGATGCCGAGCCGACCGCGGAACAGGTTCGTCATCACCCGCACGTCGTCGATCCAGGTGGGGATGGACCCGGCCGTGACGACGATGCGCCGGCCGCGCAGCGGAGATCGCGAACACGCCGCCGCTGTCCACGCGGCCAGCGTTTCCGGTGCCGGCAGATTGTGCTTGCCGTAGCGGTCGACGGGCGGGACGAGCGTCACGCCCAATTCGCGAAGATGCGTCAGGCTCTCCTGCAGGATGTCGGTGTGCATCGTCCCGTGCATCGTCGGGGCGAGCAGGACGGCGGCCTCCCCGCGGCGCAGACGACCGAGCGCGGACGCGAGCACCGCGAGCACCGGATTCGACGCGATGCCGGCGCGGAGGCTGTTGATCGTGTTGTAGGTGGCGGGTGCCACGAGGTAGGCATCGAACGGCGCGGCGTCGCCCAGGTGTTCCGCGCGGAAGGTGAGGTCCGTCACTCCGGTGGCGTTGCAGGCCCATTCGAGGGCGTCGAAGCCGACGTAGCGTCGCCCCTCCGGGGTCACGAAGGGCACCACGCTCGCACCGAGGCGTCGCAGGGCACGGGCCACCGAGGGGGCGCGATACGCTGCGATGCCGCCGGTCACCAACAGGGCGATGCGCTTCCCGGCGAGCGTGCGGCCGATCAGCGGAGCGTCGTGATCGCCGATGCCGGTCGAGCGCGGCGGATGCGGGTGCCAGGGCTCCATGCGCCGTGTCCTAGGCGGTGCTGCCGGCAGCGCGCGTGTCCGCGGCTTCGGCGTCGCGAGTGGCGAGCGCGGTCCGCGCCGTGAACAGTTCCTCGAACAGCAGAAACTTCTCGTACGCGTGGCGGTTCGTGTCGCGGAACCAGTTGAAGAAGGCGACCTCGCCTTCGGCGATGGAGTCCAGCGTGATGCCGTACCTGCGGAGGAAGTCGAGGTACGCGTTGAACACGTCGAGCAGCTGCGGGGGAATGCGCGACTTCTTTCGGAGGATGTCGTCGATGTCCGCGACGGGCTGCTCCGCAGTCTCCAGGATGTGCGCGGGATCGAGGGCGAGCACGGCGTCGCCGGTGCCGTCGAACTCCACGAGACGGCACGTGGGCGAGATGTGGAAGAAGCCGAGGTTCATCCGCACGTCGTCCGTCGGATCCACGCGCAGCCAGCGGCCATCGAGATGCACCGTGGCATGCACGTGCAGCGACTTCTCCGACACGAACCGGTTGAGCCGCGGGATCGACGCCGGACCGAAGTACTCCTTGGTCCGTACCTGCATCGGCTGGAACCCCGCGGGGACGCCGGCTGCACGCAGCAGCGCGCAGAGCAGGTTCGCCTTGTTGGAGCACGAGCCGTGACCGGCGAGCAGCGTCTCGCTCGCCGGGACGTTGTACAGGCCGAGCGTGTACTGGATGTGATCGCGCACCCAGTGGAAGCATCGGCGCGCGATCGCGGTGTGTTCCTGCGGCGTCGCGAAGAGGATGTTGCGGATCGCGCTGCGGATGCGCGGATGGTCACTGTCGCAGAACTCGGTGGGTGACAGGAAGTCGTGCATGGATTGCCCTCTGACGCCGGATGTCGGAAGAGGCTGGCTGCGACCGCAGGTGGCCTCCGCAACATGGTGGCGGCCCGGTTCTGACCGATGACCTACGGGAACTGCCGCCCGTGCGCTCCCGGGCGACGAACGCTTCCGGCCGCCCGTGGGACTCGTTGACACCCCGATCCAGGAAACTTACTTTGTGCGCTGCCGCATCGTGTCCTCGACGCCCCCTTCGAACTGCCCGAGACCCTGGAGATTTCCCCGTGCCCCGACCCTCCTTCCTGCCCGCCCCTTCGTTGTGCGCCTCGTTGGTCGCTTTCGCCATCGTCGGTCTTCCCGCCGCGTCCGTCGCGGGCCCGACCGACGCCGACCTCGTGGCCGCCGGGAAGAACAAGTCCGAATGGCTGATGTACGGGCGCAGCTACGACAACCAGCGGTTCAGCCCGCTCACCCAGGTGAAGCAGGCGAACGTGAAGGGCCTCCGGCCCGTGTGGTCCGCGACGCTCGATTCCCTGGACGGTCTCGAGGCCACGCCGGTGGTGGAGGGCGGGGTGATGTACGTGACCGGTGCCCACGCCCACGTGTTCGCCTTCGACGCCGTCAATGGCCGACGCCTCTGGCAGTGGGCTCCCGAGGAGCCGGAAGGGCTGGGCACCGTGCTCTGCTGCGGACCGGTGAACCGCGGGGTCGCGATCCACGGTGACCACGTCTACGTGCTGACGCTCGATGCGCGCGTCGTGGCGCTCGACAAGGCCACGGGAAAGGTGGCGTGGGAGAAGGTGATCGACGACTGGCAGGCCGGCTACTCGGCCACGGGCGCGCCGCTCGTCGTGAAGGGCAAGGTCATCGTCGGCATCGCCGGCGGCGAGTACGGCGTGCGCGGCTACATCCGCGCCTACGACGCGAAGACCGGCGATCTCGCGTGGACCACCTACACGATCCCCGGCCCCGGTGAGCCCGGCAACGAATCCTGGCCGGGCGACACGTGGAAGACGGGTGGCGGCGCCACCTGGCAGTCGGGCGCGTTCGACCCTGCGCTGAACCTGCTGTACTGGGGCACCAGCAACCCCGGCCCGTGGACATCCAACCTGCGTCCCGGCGACAACAAGTGGACCGCGTCGCTCGTCGCGATGAACCCCGACACCGGCGTCATCCAGTGGGGGTTCCAGTACACCCCCAACGACGGCTGGGACTACGACGGCAACAACACGCCGATCCTCGCGGACATCACGCTGAACGGGAAGCCCGTGAAGGCCGCGCTCCAGTCCAATCGCAACGGCTTCTTCTACGTGCTCGACCGGACCAACGGCAAGTTCCTGTACGCCACACCCACCGTGGAAGGCATCAACTGGACGACCGGTCTCGACCCGGTCACCGGCCGGCCGGCCGTGAACGAGGCGATGCGCCCGCTGGCGGACGGCAAGCCGGTCGTGCCGATCATCCCCGGGCTCGAGGGCGGCACCAACTGGTTCCCGATGGCGTTCAACCCCGAGACGAAGATCGCCTTCGTGCCGACCAACACGTGGGCGATGTCCCTGACGGGCTACAAGTCGGAGGACATCAAGTACGAGCCCGGCAAGGTCTACATGGGCATGGACTACAAGATGCACACGCTGGGCGGCCCCATCGGCCGGCTGCGCGCGTTCGACGTGGAGAAGCGGAAGTGGCTGTGGGAGATCCCGAGCCCGTTGCCCGTGTTCGCGGGCGTGCTCGCGACGAAATCGGGCCTCGTGTTCACCGGAGACCAGCTGGGCTTCTTCTACGCGGCCGACGCGAAGACGGGGAAGGTGCTGTGGAAGTACCAGACCGGCTCGGGCATCAACGCCTCGCCCGTCACGTACGAGATCGGCGGGAAGCAGTACGTCGCGATCCTGTCGGGCCTCGGCGGGGACCCGGGCTTCTACTTCAGCGCACCCAAGGGGAACAGCCTCGTCGTGTTCGCCCTCGACAACATGCCCGCTGGCAAGGCCGGTGCGGGCGAGTGGGGCGTGACCGACATCGAAGGTGCGCTCACACCCGTTCCGAAATGAGCCCCGCACGTCGTTGACGTGCTCCGATCCACCCAGCGGCGCCCTCCCGACGATGGCGCCGCCCGCATCCCGAATCCATCGTGAAGACATCCGCCAGGATCCTCTGCGCGGCGCTGCTGGCAGGCGCCCTCGGCGAAGCCGCCGGCCAGGCCCATCAACCCCCGAAGGTCGAGGCGGACACCTACGTGTGGGAACACACCGAGAACCCGTACAGCGGCGACGCCGAGGCCATCGCGGAAGGTCAGCGGCTCTACCGTAGTACCTGCTACATCTGCCACGGCGACACCGGGGCGCGCGGCCCCAACCTGCGCAAGTCGAAGCTGAAGGGCCAGGCGTTCATGAAGATCGTGATCCAGGGCCGCAAGGGCACGCAGATGCCGGCGTGGAAGGGCAAGCTGACCGAGTCCGAGATGTGGAAGGTCTACAGCTTCATCGAGGCGCCGTTGCCGTAGGCGGAGCCCATGGCCTTGTGGGAGGGGCCCGTGGCCTTGTGGGAGGGGCCCATGGCCTTGTGGGAGGGGCCCATGGCCTTGTGGGAGGAGCCCATGGCCTTGTAGGAGGGGCCCATGGCCCCGAAAGCGGCGAATGCAAGGAAGCGCTTCAACCGAAACCGACGCTTTCGCGGGCATGGCCGCCTCTCGGGCCGGTGGCCCGCGGCGGCTTGGCCGCAGGGCGTACCAACAAGAGGAGGACCCCTTGTATATCCCCCCGTGATTCAGCCAGGCGCCATGGGTGTGGCTTCTGTAGGAGGGGCCCATGGCCTTGTAGGAGGGGCCCATGGCCCCGAAAGCGGCGAATGCGAGGAAACGTTTCGACCGGAACCCTCGCTTTCGCGGGCATGGCCGCCTCTCGGGCCGGTGGCCCGCGGCGGCTTGGCCGCAGGGCGTACCAACAAGGGGAGGACCCCTTGTATATCCCCCCGTGATTCAGCCAGGCGCCATGGGTGTGGCTTCTGTAGGAGGGGCCCATGGCCCCGAAAGCGGCGAATGCGAGGAAACGTTTCGACCGGAACCCTCGCTTTCGCGGGCATGGCCCGCTCCTACAACACATGCGCCCGGGGACCCGCCGCGTCGAGCCATGGCTCGACCCACGACAACCTTCGCATTGGAATCGCGCGAGGTACTTGCCCCCGTGGGTTGGGCACCGCCCGACGCCCGTGTTCCAGGAACCGTCTCTGCGCCCGGGGACCCGCCGCGTCGAGCCATGGCTCGACCCACGACAACCTTCGCATTGGAATCGCGCGAGGTACTTACCCCCGTGGGTCGGGCACCGCCCGACGCCCGTGTTCCAGGATTCGTCTCTGTGCCCGGGGACGCGCCGCGTCGAGCCGTAGATCGACCGACGCTCCACGTCCCTCCCGCGTCCCGCAGCTCACCGCCAGTGCTTCTCTTCCGCGATGAACTCCGAACCGGGCAGCGGACCCGGCTTCAGGAAAGCGTCCACCACGTTCTTCATCACCCGCGACACGTTGTTGTCGAAGCCCTTGCACGGGAGCGCGCTCGCCCAGGCGATCGAACTGGCCGAGAAGACGGCGCCGTGCGACTGCGTGGTGAAGTAGGTCATGTCGGCGCGGATCTGGAAGTCCTGCGTCCCGCCCATGCCGGGGAAGTTGTAGAGGATCTCCTCCGACACCTTCGGATAGTTGTCGGAGTGCCCCTCCGACGACGCCAGGATGCGCGTGTGGGGTGGCGTGCCGAGACTCAGGTCGTAGCGGTCGATCTCCACGCCTGCAGCGCCTCCGAGCGCCAGGCCGAAGTCGCCGATGATGTCGCCCTCCACGCCCTCGAAGATCCACGACACGGCCTTGTGATGGCTGTCGGGCATGCGGCGGAAGGGTTGGGATTCGTCCATGCCTTCCGACGCGAAGCCGGTGCCGACCAGCTTCTGCGGCGCGCGGCCGCGATGGCGCCAGAGGCCGCTCTTCTCGCCGGTGGTCTGCAGATAGTGCTCGCCCGGTCTGGCCTGCCAGGCGCGCGAACCGGAGTCGAGCTTGCGCACCTCCATCAGCCACGGCTTGTCTTCCGGGAATCCGATCACCCAGTAGTAGCCGTTGCCCGAGAGGTACAGCAGGCGTCCGCCCTGAGCGAGATAGTCCTCGGTGGCGTCGAGCATCGGCTCCGAGTAGTACTCGGCGTGGGTGCCGTTGATGACCATGCGGTACGGCGCGAGCGCGGCGACGCCGTCGCGGTGGAGGTCCTCGTCGGTGAGGATCTCGTAGTCGTAGCCCAGGTGCTCCAGCCACGCGACGATCGAGAGGTCCGCAGGGAACTGCCACGGGAAGCCCATGGCGGCGAGGCGGTACTTGGGCCGCATGTTCACGATGGGCCGCCGGTACGACGTGTAGCAGACCCCCGCACCATCGGCGTGGTGGTCGTAGGTCGAGAGTCCGAACTCGCGGTTGCGGTACATCTCCACGTCGGACTCCGACAGGACCGGTGTGTGCGAGACGATGGCCTGTGCGATGGGTGCGTCGAACGCGAGGTGCTCGTTGGCGTAGGCGAGATAGCTCGCGGTGGGCATCAATAGCGCGATGGGTGCCGACGGGCGGGCGGCGCGGACGAAGAAGGGGATGTGGTCCTCGGCCTCGCGGCCGGGTTCTCCGGCGCGGATGCGCACCGCGTAGCAGCCGCTCTTCAGAGCGTCGGGGATCGTGTAGTCGCACACGGGCTCCCAGCAGCAGTCCTCGATCGCGTCGTCGTGGAACTCGACGCCGCCGTACTGGGCGGGCGCGAGCCGGAAGCAGTCCTCGCGGCCGGTCCAGTTCCAGCCGGTCTGCGCGCGCACCGGGCGGTTCACGCCCTCCGCGTGCAGGCCGTGCGGACCCGTGTCGACGACCGTGTTGCCGATGCCGCGGTCGGTGTAGCCCGCGGTGGTGTCCCAGCGCGCGATCAGGCCGTCGGCGGGTGGCTCGCCGCCGTCGCGGATCGCGTCCAACTCCGCGCGCGAGAGGCAGCGGCCCTGCACGCCGAAGCGGTCCACCTTGCCGTTGTAGAGTTGCGAGACGAAGCGCCCGCGCCGCGCGTTGTGTTCCGTGGCGCCCGCCACCAGGAAGGGCGCCGTGGGGCGCCCGGGGCGCACGCGCACGGACTCGGTGACGTGCGAGCGGTACTCGAGCGGGACGATCTTCGAGAGCAGGCTGTTGTAGCGGTTCAGCACCGACTCCTGGTACAGCGTGACCCGACCGCTCGCGGCGTGGAAGCTCGCGGCGACGAAGTACCACGACTGCGCGAGCAGCGGCATCTCGGATCGCACGGCGTCCACGCGTGTGCCGTCGCCCATCCAGAATTCGAGGAAGCCGTTCGTGTCGATGCCGAGCGCCCATCCGGCGACGTCCGTCACCGACCAGCGACCGGCGATCACCTGCCGGCCGGACTTCGGCGTCGCCGGCCAGATGAAGGCGTGCACCGTGAAGTCGCCCTCGGGGGCGAGCCGGCCGTCGGGATCCGGCACTTCCAGGTACGAGCCGATCTGCGCGTACTGCTTGCGCACCGGCCACTGGCGGTTCAGCGGCGCGTCCACCTCCACTTCCATGAAGCCCGGCCCGTCGGGATGCTGGTCGCCGTGGATCAATCGCACGAGCTGGAACTGCGCGGTGTCGGTGCCGTCCGCCGAGAGCATGAACCGCAGGGTGTCGCCGGCCTTCACCGACATCCGATCGCAGTAGCCGAACAGCTTGATCTTCGCCACGGGTCAGGACTCCAGCAGGTCGTTGATGCGCAGCAGGAACACCGCGTGGTAGGCGTCACCCAGCGAGTGGTAGGTGCGGTCGTTCACGAGCCGCGGCGGCACGCCGCGCTGGCCCGACAGCGCGACCACGCGGTACTCGCGCATGGGCACGATGGTGAAGACGGCGTACTTGTCGGCCATGGGGCCGCGGCGGAAGTAGTTGGTCAGCCGCGACAGCGCCTCGCTGTGCTGGCCGAGCGGCTTCAGCCGGTGCTCCTCGACGACCTCGTCGGTGACGAGCGTCTTCAGGAAGTCGCGCATCTGCTTGTCGAATCGACGATGGTAGATCGCCTGCTTGTCGGCGATCTCGGTGGCTTCCTCTGGCACGACCTCTCCTCCTTTCTCCTGGCGCCGGGCGCGCCGCTCGCTCTTCTTCTTCTCGCGCCAGGCGCGGAACTGCGCCTGGATCCCGAACAGCCCCGCGCGCGTGGTGAGCACGGAGACGAGCATCACGGCACCGATCAATATGAGCCGCAGCGCACCCAGGTCGATGAACACCTTGTCGATGGCGACGACGATCAACGTGCCCACCACCGCGCCCTCGGCCTTGCCGATCCCGCCGATGACGATCATCGCGAGCATGAGCAGCAGGCTGTCCATGGAGAACAGCGAGGGCGAGGCGCCCTTGAAGTGCGAGGCGTAGAAGCCGCCGATCACCCCGAGCGCCACCGACGAGATGATGAACACCTGGATGCGCGCCCGGCGGTAGTCGATGCCCACCGCCTCCGCGAAGGCTTCGTTCTTCTCCGGCGCGGCCCGCAGCAGTCGCCCGAGCCGCTGGCCGTCCACCCATCGGTAGAGCGCGAGGGCGCACAGCATCAGCGCGAACGCCGCGTAGTACGCGAAACGCAACTGGCCGGTGTCGGAGAGGTCGTCGGGGATGTGCGTGGCGGCGCCGTACATGCCACCCGTCGCCGAGCCGAAGACGCGCGACTGCACGACGTACACGCGGCAGAGTTCCGCGAGCCCGAGCGTGAGCAGCGCGTAGTAGAAGCCTTCCAGGCGGATGGCCGGCAGCGCGACGATCACCCCGAACACGAGCCCGATGGCGCCGCCCACGGGCAGCATGCTCCACCACGGCCAGTCGTACGTGATCGAGAGATAGGCGCCACCGTAGGCTCCCGCGCCGACGATCGCGAGCGTCGCCAGGGAAGTGATGCCCGCGGTGCCGATGACGAGCATCCACACCAGATTGATCGCGGCGTAGATCGCGAAGATCGACGCTGCGGAGAGGATGGTGCCGTCGTCGGTGAGCAGCGGGGCGATGGCGAGGAACGCGAGACCCGCCATCCACCACAGCGGCCGCTTGTCGAGGATGCGCACCTCGGCGGCGAGGTTGCGCGGGTTGTACTCGCCGCGCGTCCAGAGCACGTGCCGCCGGGTGAGCGGATACCGCATGCGGCGCCAGGTGTTCCCGCCGTGGGCACGCAGTCGCGGCCACCAGCGTCGGCGGCCCACCGGCAGGTGCGGATGCACCGGTCCCTTCGCGGGATCGCGCCGCAGTTGCGGATTGCGCCAGCTCATTCGCGCGTCTCGTCGAGGAGGCCGCCGATGCCGCGGGGCCGGATGAGGAGCACGCCGATGATCACCCCGAACTGGGTCATCAGCACGTACTGGCCACCGAGCCAGGTGGCGGTGGCCGCTTCGGTGATCCCGACGAGACCCGCCGCGAGCAGCGCGCCGGGGATGCTGCCGAGGCCGCCGCAGAGGGCGACGATCAGCCCCTTCACGAGCGGTTGGAGACCGGCACCGGGACTCACGAAGAAGGTCTGCGACAGCAGCACCGACGCCAGGCCCGCGAGCGCCCCCGTGACTGCCATCACCGACATCGCGGTGCGGCGCAGGCCGATGCCCACGAGCGCGGCGCCCTCCGGGTTCTGCATCATCGCGCGGATCTCGAGGCCACGGCGGCTGCGGGTCATCCAGAGGAGCACCAGGCCCAGCAGCAGCGTGGACGACAGCACGGCGCCGAGCTTGTCCGCGGTGATCACGATCTCGCCCAGTTCCAGCGGCGTGTTGCCGAAGACGCGCGGCAGCGACTTCACGCGCGGGCCGAACAGCCACTGCAGCGCCTGCGTGCCGAGCAGGCTGATGGCGAGGGTGGCGATGAGGCTGCGCACGATGAAGTTGGGCTTGTCGTGCAGCGGCAGGAAGGCCACCGCGTAGATGAGCGCGCCGCTGACCGCACCGGTGAGGATGCCGGCACCGAGCACCACGACGCCGGCGTCGGAGACGTACTGGGCCGCGAGCCATGCGCCGTAGCCCGCGACGGCGAACGTGAAGCCGTGCGCCATGTTGATCATCCCGAGGCTCGACCAGACGATCGAGATGCCGATGGCGAGCAGGCCGTAGATGGCCCAGAGCGCGAGCGCCGAGACGATGACGTAGGGCAGGTCGGCGATCACAGTTCCACCCCCGTCACGTGGCGGCCGGGCAGCGCCGTCATGCCGCCGCCCTTGAGGCGCCCGGCGTGCATGCCGAGCAGCCGAGTCACGCGGCCCTCGAGGAGGCTGAGATTCTGTTCGGCGATGATCATCGCGCCGGACTCGAGATCGATCCGCATCAGTGCGTCCATCACAGTCTTGCCGATCTTCGGTGCCAGGCCGAGCGAGGGCTCGTCCACGAGGAGCACCGTCGCGTCGGCCATGAGGCCGCGGCCCAGCGAGACCATCCGGCGCTCGCCGCCCGAGAGCTTGCCGACCGCCACGTCGAGCAGTTTCTCGAGCGGCGGGAAGATGTCGAGGATGTCGCGGCAGCGGCGGTCGCGCTCGCGCCACGCACGTCGCGTGTAGGCGCCGGCGTCGAGATGCTGGCGCACGGTGAGGCCCGGGAAGATCGCGTCGCCCTGCGGCATCAGTGCGAGCCCGCGGCGGACGATCTCGTGGGTGTGGCGCCCCGGCCCCTGGCTGCGCGTGCCGCCCACTTCGACGCCGTTCAGGAGGACGGACCCGCTCTGCCAGTCGGTGAGGCCGGCCACCGCGCGGAACAGCGTCGACTTGCCATGACCGTTCAGCCCGACGAGACCGATGCGCTCGCCGGCATGCACGGTGAGGTCGAGGTCGTGCAGGACGCGCAACGGGCCGTAGCCGGCGGAGAGGCCGCGGATGTCGAGGACCGGTGTGGTCACGACGGACGACCGGGCGTCATTCGGCGTTCTCGAAATAGGCGGCGCGCACCTCGGGCTGCTCGAAGACGTGCTCCGGAGGGCCCTCCGCGATGACGCGGCCGAGGTCCAGCACCACCACGCGATCGGCGATGGCGTCCAGCAGTTCGAGGCGGTGCTCTACGATGACCACGCCCATGCCGAGTTCCTTCGCCAGCACGCGGACCAGGGCGTCGATCTCGTCCACCTCGGCGTTGATGAGCCCCGCCGCAGGTTCGTCCATGAGGATCACGCGCGGCTTGCGCATGAGAAGGCAGGCGAGCAGAAGCTTGCGGCGGTTGAGCGTTTCCAGGGCGCCGGCAGGCATCATCTCGTCGGCCTTGAAGCGCACCAGCGCCGCGGCCCATTCCGCGTGGTGCCGGGTGAGATACGGCTTCCAGGCCTCGCGCGCGGCCTGGAAGACGTCGCGCACGCGCACCGCGTCGGGCACCACGGGCGACTGATAGGTGCGGGCGATGCCCAGGCGTGCGCGCTGGTGCATCGGCTGGGCGGTCACGTCCGCCCCTTCCAGCAGGACCCGCCCGGTGCGTGGCGTCAGACGGCCGGAGAGCACCTCCAGCAGCGTCGTCTTGCCGGCGCCGTTCGGCCCGATGATGCCGAGCACCTCGCCGGCGCGGACCTGCAGGCCCACGTCGGAGAGGATCTCGCGGCCACCCAGCGTGATCCCCACGCCCTCGCAGGCGAAAAGAGTCCCGCCGGGCACCGCGGTGCCCGCGTGCGGTGCCGTGACCACGTCACATCCAGGGAGCGGGCTTGAAGTTCACTTCCTTCTGCGTGGCGGGCGAGATGATGCGGTGCTCGCCGCCCTGCACCTGGAAGAAGAGGTGCGCCATGCCCTTCTCGGGGTCCTTCGCCTGCAGCGGATAGTGGATGGATGCCTGGTACTCGTTGTCGAGATACGACCAGCCGTTCACGCCGCGGAAGGGGGTCTTGCGGATGTGGTCGGCCACTTCCTTGAACTTGTCGGGGTCGCCCACGGCCTTCCAGGCACCCGCGAGCATGTAGATGCTGTCGTAGCCCATGCCCGTGTAGACGAGGCCCATGATTCCGGGGTTGGCCTTGCGGTACTTCTGGCGGAACTCGGTGCCCTTCTTGTCGGCGAGCACGCCGGTCACCGTCCCCCACACGAAACCTTCCGCGGCCTTGCCGGCGAGCTCCAGGAACTCGGGCTGCGACGGACCGTACTGCAGATACACCAGCGCGCCCTTCAGCGGGTTCGCCGAGAACTGCTGGCAGAACGTCGCGAGCTCCGCGGCCACCCAGTGGTCGACCATGATGACGCCGGCGCCGGTGCGCTTGATCTCCTGCATCACGGGGCCCCAGTCCTGCACCGGGAACTGGATGTCCGTCACCTTCGCGAGCTGGAACTTGCTGCCCTTCAGGGCTTCCTGCGTCGACTTGGAGATCGTCTGCGTGTAGGCGATCTGCTCCTGGATGATGTGGACCTTGTTGTTGATCGGCTTCCACGCACCGCTCGCCTGCAACTGCTCGAGGAAGGGAGGGAAGCCCAGGCCGTAGTAGACCTCCGCAGGGTCCAACTGGAAGATGTGGCCGTACTTCTGGGCGTTCTTGCGGACCAGTTCCAGTGACGCGATCTGCGTGTTGCCGTGCAGGTACGGTGCCTTGTAGCTGCCGAGCGCGTCGATGGCCGGCTGCGGGATCAGCACGAAGGGCGAGGAGATGGCCTGCACCTTGGAGTCCGCGAGCTTGCGGAACGCGGCCTGCGTGCCCTCGGGCGTGAGGATGTCGATGTCCACGACCTTCAGCTCGATGGGCCGCCCCAGCACGCCGCCCGCCGCGTTGATCTCCGCCACTGCGAGCTTCGCGCCGTTCAGGTGGTCCGCGTGATCCGCGACACCGGCCGGCCCGCTCTGCGCGATCGGCAGGCCCACGACGATGGGCCTGCCCTGCGCATGCAGGAGCCCCGGGAGCGCGGCTGCCGCCGGGATTGCTGCCATGCCCTTCAGAATGCCGCGCCTGCCTTTCGATACATCGCTCATGGATCGTCCTCCGTGGTGCTGCCTGGTTGTCGTGGTGGCTACTGAATCGCGTAACCGTGTTCCAGCAACTGCCGATACAACGCATTGCGTTTGCCGATCACATCGGCGGGCCGGCTCTCCCGGTAGCGCTTCGCCTCCTCGGCCGTGTAGGGCACGAAGTCCGGCGGGAGCGAAGGTCCGGCGAACGCCCGGACCATCCAGGTGGTGACCGCCGCGGCCCGGTCATCGGGGAGCCGGGCGCCCAGCAGGCCGGGCACCTGCATCAGGAAGGCACGCCCCTCGGGCATCCGCAGAAAATGCCCCACCTGATCGGTGAAGACCGGGATCCCCGCGGCGGGCTTGCCCAGGCCGTCCATGCCGTGACAGCCCGAGCAGTGCAGCGTGTAGTCGATCCGTGCACGCTTGTCGGTGTACTGCGTGTCGGTGTCGCGCGCGATCGCGCCTTGCATCGCGGCCGCGGTGCCGATCGAGATCAGCACGCAGCAGCGCAACAAGCGACGTACGCAGCCCGGAAGGCTGATCGATGCCCTCATGGATGCGCTCTCCACCGATGCCGCCTGCACGCGTCCCCGGCTGCCGAGTCACTCAGGCGACGCCGACGATGACGGACACCGTGCAGTGATACATCGTCTGCTTGTCCGCCATGCACCAGTTGATGTCGTTGTGCACGCCCATGCGGTAGGCCGGCCGTTCGCGCTCGTTGAAGTTGCAGAGGCAGCGGCCGCACGCCACCTTGCCGCAGCAGTCGTTGTAGCTGACGAGGTAGTCCTTGCCGTCCTTCGGGTTCTTGCAGGTGCCGACCCAGGTGACCTTCGAGGCCTCGGCCCCGGGCGGGCACGTCGTCACGGAACCGCCGCAGCAGGTGCAGAGGAATCCGTCGAGCGCGCAGTTGCGCCAGTACTCGCACTTCATGGGGTCGTCGATCGCCGGCATGCCGGCGTGGGCCTCGCCGCCCGAGCGGTCGAAGGGCAGCATCGGCAGCACGGCGCCGCCCACCATCATCGTGCCGATCTTCGCGACGGCACTGCGACGGGACGAACTCTGCGCGGCGCTGCGGACGCGGCGTTCCGCCATCTTGTCGATCCACGTTTCGATGATCTGGAGCATGTCGATTCTCCTTCGGGGTTTCAGGCGGTCTCGCCGGTCTGCGAGCCGGCGCCACGCTGCAGGTAGTCCTGCACGGAGGCGACGCCGATCTCCTTGGCGTTGAACAGGCTCTCCAGCTGTTCGCGATTGTTGATGAGCCCCTTCGCGCGGATCACGCCCCGCTCGTCGAGCAGCACGGCATAGGGGAGGCGGCTCACGCGGTACGTCATGCCCAGATCGGCCGACAGCACGTACGGGAACTGCGCGAGGTTCTGGTCGCGGTAGAAGGCGAGGTGCTGCGTGGAGTCGCCGTCGCTCGCGAGCACGACGTCGAGCCACGACTTCTCGGCCTGCGACGCGGAGCGCAGGATCGGCAGCAGCTTCTTGCAGACCGGGCACGTGGGCGAGAGGAAGAACACGAGCTGGCTCTTGGGCCGCGTGCCGGCGATGGCGATGGTGCGGCCGTCGAGCGAGGGGAGGTCGAAGCTGGGCGAAGCCTCGCCGAGCTTGGGCCCCGCGTCGGTGATGAGTGCACCCATCGGGGCGACGCGCTCGTAGAGGATGCCCACCTGACGCGCGAGCGCCCAGAGTGCGACGATCACGCCGAGCATGAGGACCCACAGGATGGCGTTCGAGATGGTGATGCTGGTCATGAGAGGGGACTCCCTTCGTGGCTCGACCGGTCCGCCCGCGCCATGCGGCTCGCCTGGCGGAGCAGTTCGTCGGCCATGAGATAGGCGACATAGAACGCGAGCACGCCCGCGATCAGGGTGAAGGCATCGAGCCAGCCGAGCGCGCGGTCCGCCGTCGGGCCGCTCACCGCGAGAGCCGCCGCCGCGAGCACGCCGTTGCGGACGACGAGACCCCACGACAGCGGATGGGCGGCGCCGCCGCAGCCGCAGTCGATGTAGCTGCGACCGCGCAACAGATTGACGCCGATCGCCGTGGCGTACGCGAGCATCAGCAGCGCGGTCCCGACGAGCGCCGGCACGCGCGTCACCGGGATCAGCAGGCCGATGCCCAGCGCGATCTCGACGACGGGCACCGCGCGCGCCGCGATATCGAGCGTGGCGTCGGGCACGAGGCGGTACGCGGCGAGCGACGACAGGAATGCGTTCGGCTCCGACAGCTTGTGCCACGCGGCACCGAAGAGGATGAGTGCGAGCGCACCCACGACGATGCCTGCCGCGGCCGGATCCGAGAGGATCGCGGACGGATCCATCTCAGCGCACCTCGAGCTGGCTGGGGAACTCGCCCACCTGGAACGTGCCGCGCACCTTCGGCTTCTTGCCCAGTTGCGTGATCACGAGGGCGGCCTTCTCGGCATCGATCGCGTAGAGCAGCTTGCCGTCGGTGGAGGTGGCGATGGCCGTCGCACCGTGGCCATGGACCTTCGCGACGCGCTTCTTCGTCGCGACGTCGTACACCCAGACTTCCTTCGCGGGATTCTTGTGGCTGCCCTCAGCGCCGCCCGGATGCATCGCGACGTACATGCGGCCGGAGTCCACGTGCAGCGCGAGCGGCTGGTAGCCACCCGGACGCCAGCCCTTCTTGCGTTCCGCAGTCGAGACGAGCGACCACTTGCCCGCGGCCTTGGCCGTCTCGCCGCTCAGGTCGATGCTGACGACGTTGCCGGTGAAGCTGACGAAGTGGTAGATGTCGCCGGTGGGTTCACCCTGGATGAAAAGCGCGTCGGCGTCGGGGTCGAACAGCGGTTCGGAGATCGTGCGCGACGCGGCGCTGCCATCCTCGGCCAGGGTCACCATCTGCATAGTGCCGTCGCCGCACAGGGCGCCGAAGCGGTTCGGCTGGGACGGCACGGGATAGATGGCCCAGCACCCGGGCATAGTGATCTCGGAGACCGTCCTCTTCTGGGGCAGGTCGATCACCTGCACCGAGGTGGCCGGCGTGGCGTTCTGCACGATCAGCCAGCGGCTGTCGGACGACTGCGTGAGGAGCCACTTGTAGTTGAGGGCCATCGCGCGTTTCTCGCTGATGGGGATCTCGTACTCGAAGCGGAGGGTGTCCGCATTCCAGACCTCGACGATGTCGGTGCGCTCGCCGCGCTGGCCGCGCGAGTAGTAGCCCGTCGCGATGAAGATCTGCTTGCCGTCGTGGGAGACCTTGGTCTGACCGGTGAAACCCGTGCCGATGACCCCCTGGTAGGCGCCGGTCTCGCCGTCGACCACGTGCAGCTTGCCGTCGGCGATGTGCATGATGGCGATGTCGGGGATGTAGATCCGGGTCTTCGCCTTCACCACCGGCTCGCTGCCAAGCGTCTCGATGGGCAGATCCGCCGCCGCGGGCAACGACTGGATCAGACCGGCCAGGGCGAGGATCGGAAGCCCCCGTCGTGCTGCTTCGAGAATGGCCTTCATCAATGTGTTCTCCCTAGGAGCCTGTCGGGCTTGGGTGGTCGATAGCGAAACGGGGGGCGAGCGAGGACAGATTCTGACGATGTCGACGAACGTATCGGGAATACGTGAGGGGAAAGCGGCGGAACATGGACCGCTCTCCCACCGTTGCAGCCGAATCATCCCAAGTCCGAAAGGCTCCTAAGTCCCAACAAGGGTCGGCCTTGCCCACCCGACGGTACGGAGCGTACTGTCGCCCGCCACGCACCGGTATCGAAAATCGGCAAGGCTGCCGAACGGGCTTCAGACTACCCCCGGGCCGCACGGGACCGAAAAGTGCTGGCCGCCGCTTCGTATTTCCAACCATCGCGTTGCCACGGATGACCTCGTCGATCTTCCCACCGCTGCCCGCCCCCACCCTGTGCGCCGAGCCTGCCGCCCGCGCAGCGCCGGCATCCTTCCGGTGCGCGCAGCTCGCCTTCCGCGACGCCGACGAGCATGCCGAGGCCCTCGCCGCCTGGGACCAGCGCTACGAGCAGCTGACGCGCGGGCGCTTCGCCGGGCACGTCACCGAGACATGGGTCGACGACGTGCAGGTGTTCCGGGAACGGACGAACCAGATGGTCTTCCAGTCCGGACGCGCCTGGCCGGGGGCGTGCATCCTCGGGCTCATCGTCGCCTCGGGGGGCGATGCCGCGTTCCACGACCACAGCCTGCCGGCGGGCACCGGCTTCGCCTTCGGCGCGCCGGGCGATTTCAGCCTGCGGGCCCCCCGCGATTTCGACGTGATCGGCATCGCCGTGCCGGCGGCGCTCCTGCGCGACGACCCTGACGATCGCGCGGAGGGCCCACTGCCCGCGATCCTTCCTGCCGTCCTGTCGGACTCCCCGGCACTCCGCCGGCTGGGCACCCTCGCGCTTGCATTCCTCGACGCCGTGGAGGGCGGCGCGACCGCCGTGTTCGACCGTCCCGAGGTCCGCCGGGCGCTGGTGTCGTCCCTTCTGGTCGGCGTGGATGCGGTGTTCGCGGGCGGCGGCAGTCAGGAGGTTGCCCGATCTGCCCGCCAGCCGGGCGCCCAGGCCGGCAGCCGGCTGATCGGTCAGCCGGTGCTGTCGTTGCGATCCCGCACCCGGCTCGTGGAGCGCGCGCGGGAGCATCTGCATGCGCAGCGCGAAGTGCCGGTCACCGTCGCCGAGCTGTGTGCCGCATTGGGAGTGAGCCGTCGCACGTTGCAGTACAGCTTCCAGGAGATTCTGGGCGTGAGCCCCGTACAGTTCCTGCGGGCGCTACGACTGAACGGCGTGCGGCGCGAACTCCGCCGGACGACCCCGGACGAGCGGGTCGCCGATGTCGCTGCGCGCTGGGGCTTCTGGCATCCGAGCCAGTTCTCCGCGGACTATCGGAGGATGTTCGGCGAACGTCCCTCGGAGACGGCGCGGCGCGAGCGGTGACGGACGGTGTTCCGGCGCTTTACAGTTCGCGACGACGACCCTATGGTCACGGGATGAAATCCGAAGAGATCACGAACCGCATCCGCGCGCTCTACCCCGCGTTGGAATCGTTGACCGATGCCGCCCTCACGCGACTGCTCGAGGACGCGCACGTCATGGCCGTGCCCGCCGGCACGGTGCTTTTCGACGAGGAGAGTCCGTGCCAGGCCTTCCCGCTTCTGCTCGACGGGACCATCCGGGTCTCGAAGGTGGGTGCGAACGGACGGGAACTGCAGCTCTACCGCGTGGTGCCCGGCGAGGCCTGCATCCTCACGTCGAGCTGCCTGCTCGGGCGCGTGGCCTACAACGCCCGCGGCGTGGCGGAGTCCGCGGTGCTCGCGGTGGCCTTGCCGCAGCCGGTGTTCTCGCGGCTGCTCGCGGAGCACCCGCCATTTCGTGACTACGTCTTCGCGCTCTTCGCCGAGCGCATCGCAGAGCTCATGCAACTGGTGGAGGCCGTGGCCTTCCAGCGCCTCGATCAGCGGTTGGCGACCTTGCTCCTGGGAAAGGGTCGCGTGGTCCACGCGACCCACCAGGCGCTCGCGGACGAGCTGGGTAGTGTTCGCGAGATCGTGAGCCGCCTGCTCAAGAGCTTCGCCGAGCAGGGGCTGGTGTCTCTCGGGCGCGAGCAGGTCGAGATCGTCGACGCCCAGCGCCTGCGCCGCATCGCCGCGCCGGCTTAGAGAGGCCGGGTCGACATGCCCGCAGTGCCGGCCTGTGCGCGGCAACCGTGGCGACCTCCCGCTGGCAGCTACCCCGCCCGACGGCATTGGACACTGCCTGCGCGGTAGGCCCGATCCGCTGATCGGACGTCGCCTCCCCGACGGCGCGCAGCCCCATGGCGGTCCAGGGCGTCCGGCGTGCGTGTTGCTTGAGGTCCAGGCAAACCGGAGGTCCGCGCGGCGTGCCAGTCGCCCGAGGCGGAAGACCGTTCATTCCTGAGGGTTCTGTCAGATGCTGAAAAAGATCCTCGGTCCGTTCAGGGAGTTCGGTCTTGGCGCCGGACTGCTCTACGCGACCGATCGCGTGCTGTCGTCCATCTCGCCACGCCTTCGCCTGCAGGTGTACGAATTGATGGTGCAGCCCATCTCCGACAAGCCTCTGCTTCGCGGGTCGCTCGGACGGCAGCTGGAGATCCGCGAAATCCTGCCCGGGGATCCGGAGATCGCCAGGATGCCCGTGCGGCCCGAGATCATGGCCCAGCGTTTCGTCCAGCGATCGGTATGTCTCGGCGCGTTCCGTCGCGACCAGTTCATCGGGTACATGTGGTTCTGTTTCGAGTCGTACGACGAGGACGAGGTGCGCTGCCGGTATCGGCTTCATCCCGTGGACCAGGCCGTCTTCGATTTCGACTTCTATCTCTTTCCCGAGCACCGGATGGGCCTGGGCTTCGTCGGTCTCTGGAACGGCGCGAACGAGTATCTGACCCGTCGAGGCATCAAGTACACGTTCAGCCGCCTGACCCGCTTCAACCTTGCCTCGCGGCGCTCACATCAACACCTCGGCTGGAAGGTGGCAGGGCGCGCGCTCTTCCTGCAGGTGTGGGGACTGGAACTGATGCTCGCCACGGTGTTCCCGTATGTCTGCCTGACGGTCGGCCGGTCCAAGGTCCACATCGATCTGCGGCCCGACGTTCTGCTCCGCGGACAATCTGCGACAGCGACTGACGCTGTGTCGCACACCAGCGGGCCCGGATGAACACGGTTTCGCTCGCGATGGCCTGAGCCGTCCTGCGGCGCCTGGTCACCCTCGCGCGCGCCAACCTCGGGAACGGTTCGTGCCTGCCACCGGCCTCTACTCGGATTGTTCCCGATCCGTTCCATCCATGTGTCCCCTGTGCCCGCGCCAGTCTCGCGCAACGCCGTTCGTGCGTTGCAGACGCGCCGGGTCGGGTGGTCGAGACCGAGAGGAGTTCGCGATATGCGACCGGAAGTGGAAGTCCTGACTGGGTACATCCGCGATGAGGTGGGCTACAAGGGAAAGGTCGATGCCGAGGCAGACCTGCTGGAGGCGAAGATCCTCGACTCCTTCAGCATCGTCCAGCTCGCCGTTTTCATCCAGGAGGAGTTCGGCGTCGAACTCGAAGCCGAGGACCTCACCCGCGAGAACCTGGCATCCCTGGCGCGCATCGTGGCGCTGATCGACAAGCGGAAGGCCGCCTAGCTGCCGAATCCTGCGGCCCACGGGGGCTTTTCAGTGGCAAGCCACTTGCTTCCGGCGCCGGTCTGAAAAACTGCCGGGCTCCCCCATCTCGCGGGGAGCCGGCGCCACCAAATCCGTCACACTTCACTGGAGGACGCAATGCTCAGGTCGATCCCTCGCTTTCTGCTCGAAACTGCAGAGCGCCTGCCGAACAAGACCGCGATCGTTGGGCGCGAGCGTTCGGTGACGTTCTCCGAGCTGCTGAACGAGGCGCTGGCAACGGCGGCGTGCCTTCGGGACCTCGGTATCCAGCCCGGCGATCGCATCGGCATCTGCATGGAGAAGACCGTCGACCAGGTGTCGGTGATTCTGGGAGCCCTGTTCGCCAACGCGGTGTTCGTGCCGATCCTGCCGCGTCTCAAGGGGCCGAACATCCGTCACATCATCGACAACTCGGGCATGGTCGCGATGGTGACCGATACCGAGCGCCTGAACGAAGTGATCGAGTTCGCCGGGATCACCAAGCTCATCACCGGTCACGGCGAGATCGATCAGACCTGGCCGAACCTGCCCTACATGCGGCGATTCGTTCAGCCGCGCGACTTCTTCGATCGCATCGGCAACGACAACGCAGCGATCATCTATTCGTCAGGGTCCACCGGCCGGCCGAAGGGCATCCTGATCTCGCAGCGCAATCTGGCCGATGGCGCGGACATCATCGCCGAGTATCTCGGGACCCATCAGGACGAGCGGATCGGATGCGTGCTGTCGTTCAACTTCGACTACGGCCTCAATCAGATCTGGCAGACGATCCGCAAGGGCGCGACGCTTTACCTGCACGAACTGGCCTTGCCCAACGACCTGTTCTCTATGCTCGCGAAGGAGTCGATCACCGCTCTGCCCGTGATGCCGGTCATCATCACGAAGATGTTCGACAAGCGACTCAAGCTCGCGACGGCCAACCATGACTTCTCCGCCCTGCGGTATGTGTGTACGACGGGGGGACGCATCTCCGAGGACATGATCAAGGACCTCCGGTCGACCTTCAAGAGCGCGCGCATCTTCTCGATGTTCGGTCTGACCGAGGCGTTCCGTTCCACGTATCTCGATCCGGACAAGCTCGACGCCCACCCGACCTCCGTCGGCAAGGCCATCCCCGACTGCCAGGTGATGGTGCTCGACGAGCACGGTGAGGAGTGTGCGCCGAATGTCGTGGGTGAACTCGTCCACCGGGGCGCCACGGTCACGAAGGGATACTGGCGCGATCCCGAGAACACGGCCAAGGTGTTCCGCACGCATCCCAGGTTCCCCGGCGAGACACTCGTGTTCAGCGGCGACCGCGCCTACAAGGACGACGAGGGTTACCTCTACTTCGTCGCCCGCGCCGACGACATGATCAAGACCCAGGGCTTCCGCGTGAGCCCGACGGAGGTCGAAACCGAGGTCGTGCGGCATCCGGACGTCGTCGATGCCGTGGCCTTCGCCGTACAGAACATCGAAGTCGGAGAGGACGTCGGTTGCGCCTACACGACAGTGAGCGGAGAACCGCTTCCCCAACACGCGTTGCTGCAGTACCTGAAAGCGCAGCTGCCCCGGCACATGGTGCCCGCCTACCTCCTGCACTTCGAAAGCTTTCCGATCACGGGCAACGCCGGGAAGCTGGACCGCAAGTGGATCAAGCAGGCGTCCTTCGAACGTCTGGGCAAGACGCCTCTCGTGACCGATCCCGGTCATCCGAAGGGCTGAAGGGCATCGATGGAAAAGGTATGCGCAGGGCGGGTGGTGGTCGGGGTGATCGGTGACGACATCCATGTCGTCGGTAACCGCATCATGCAGCTGGCGCTGGAGGAGTCCGGTTTCCAGGTCTTCAACCTCCGGACCCGCAACCGCCCGGAGCACTTCTGTCAGGCGGCTCTCGAGGTCAACGCGGACGCGGTGTTCGTATCGTCGCTGAACGGCGAAGGCGAGTACTGGTGCGCGGATTTCCGCCGCCAGTTCGCCGACGTCGGACTCGGCGGGATCCTCCTCTACGTGGGCGGCAATGTCGTCGTCGGCAAGCGCGCCATGGCCGATGTGGTCTCGCTGTTCACCGGATACGGTTTCGATCGCGTCTATCACCAGCAACCCGATATCGGGGTTGCGATTGCTGACCTGTTGGAGGATCTGAAACGTGGCAAGGCCCAGGCGTGACGCAAGGCGGACGGCCCTCGAGCACACCCGGCATCAGGTGCTCTCGCATCCGCTCGCCCGCGGTATCACGCCGCGGGAAGTACAGGATTACCTCGCGAAGGTGCCGCGGCGCCGGTTCCCGCGCGTGGCCTACGACGAGCGCGGCCCGCTGCCTTGCATCCAGCCGCGCGGCGGTGTGCCGCTCTTCGAGGCGCAGCACGCCCTGACACGTCGACTGAGCGAGGCCGGTGCGGACTTCGTTCCCCTCACCATCGACAGCTACACGCGTCACAACCAGTACGACACGGCCACGCAGCTTCTCCGCCGCAGCGAGGAGGAGGGCAAGGACTACCTCAACGGGTATCCGCTGGTGAGTCACGGGCACGAGCTGTCGCGCGAGCTGTACACCGGGATCGACAAGCCGATCAGCCTCCGGCACGGAACGCCCGATGCACGTCTGCTGGCCGAGGTCGCCCTGGCCTCCGGCATCGCCGAGATCGAGGGCGGCGGCATCTGCTACTGCCTGCCGTACTCCGAAGGATTTCCCCTCGACCGCTGCCTGCTCTACTGGCAGTACGTCGACCGCATCTGCGCGCTCTACTCGACCGAAGACAGGCCCATCCATCGCGAAAGCTTCGGGCCCCTTTCCGCGACGCTCGTGCCGCCGGCCATCGCGATCGCGGTGCAGATCATCGAAGCGCTGCTTGCGGCAGAACAGGGGGTCGTGTCCTTCGCCGTGAGCTTCGGACAGACCGGCTCGCTCATCCAGGACGTCGCCGCGGCCCGCGTGCTGAAGCACCTCACCCGGAGCTATCTCGACGAATTCGGTTTCGAGACGACGCGCGCCTACCTCGTCTACCACCAGTGGATGGGACAGTTCCCGCAGCAGCGCGAGAAGGCCGCGGCGCTGATCGCCGGTTCCGCGATGATCTCGGGCATGGTCGGCGCGGACAAGGTCGTCGTGAAGACGGTCGACGAAGCCCTCGGGGTGCCCCGGCCCGAAGTGAATGCCGAAGCGGTGGACAGCGTGCGCTACATGCTTCGGATCTTCGCGTGCGCCGCACCGGTCACCTCGCCGCTGATCGACCGGGAGGCGGCGCTGATCAAGTCCGAGGTGCGCAGCATCATCGGTGCGATCTTCGACCTGTCCGGCGACGTGTTCTGGGAAAGCGTCTATCGCGCCTTCCAGATGGGCTACCTCGACATCCCGTTCTCGCCTCACAGCGATAACGCGAACCTGCTGGTGTCGATGCGCGATGCCAACAAGTCGATCCGCATCGTCGATCGCGGTCACGTGCCGATATCGGACGCCGACGCCGAGCAGGAGCGGGCACTGCTGGCTTCCGTGGGTGACCGGAACGACAAGACCTACCGACAACTGCTCGGCGACATCAACATGATGATGGTGTGATTCCTCGATGACTGCGAGCAAGAGTTCCCTCCCCACCGAATCCACCGAGGCCACCGAGGCCAGGAGGGTCGCCATCGACATCGGGTCGACGGTCGTCAAGGTGGCGCTGATCGACGGGCACGATCGCGTGCTTTCGCAGATGCTGCATGGGCGCGATTTCGAGGCCGGCATTGCGAAGCAGGTCGAATCGCTGCTCGCTCCCCTGACGGCGACGGTCGATACGGACGATGTGCTGGTCTGTTCGTCGGCCAACGGCGGCCTGCGTGTCGGCATCGTTTGCCTTTCCAAGCATTTCAGCGGCGCGACCCTCAGGAATCAGGTGCTGCTCGCAGGGGCGAATCCCACGTTCGTTCACGACATGGACGAGGCCGCCGGCAGCCTCGAACGCGTCGACATCCTGATGGTGGGAGGGGGCATCGACTGCGAGGATGCCGGCCCGCTCGCCGACCGTCTCGCCCGCTTCGATCCGACCCGGTATCGCTACGGATCGCTCGCCTTCGCGGGCAATCGTTTCCTCGCCGCGGATTTCGTACGCCGCTTCCCCGAGACCATCGTGATCGACAATCCGCTCGCCGCCGCGCTGGCGAGCCGGAACCTGAGCGTCTTCGAGGCGGTGCGCAGGGCCTACCTCGACGATCTCGTCTACAAGGAGGGTGTCAGCGAGTTGCGCAGCAACCTTTCCGGGGGCATCCGTCCCACCCCGGAGATCGTCAGCCGGGGCTTTCAGCGCGCCCTCGCGAACTCCTCCGGCATCGACATCTCGGGTGCCTGCGTCGTGCTCGACATCGGTGGCGCCACGACCGACCTCCACTACACCGTCGAGATCGTGCGCGACGAGAGCGAGGCGAAGCCGGCTGCGGGGCTTTCCGTCGCGAGGTATGTCTTCGTCGACCTGGGCATCGTCGCATCGCGGGACAGCCTGGTGCTGCAGCTCCGCTCGCATGCGCGCCTGTACGAGTTCCTGAGGAGTGTCCTCGAGGGTGACGTCGAGGATCCCTATCGACTGATGCGCGAGGGGTCCTACGAAGCCTCGCCGACCCTGTTGTCGTACGGCTGCCTCTTCGTTGCCCTGGACCGCTTCGCACAGGGGCGCGGCCCGGGACTGCCCGCAGGCGATCTCGGCCGCATCGCCCAGATCATCCTGACCGGAGGTTCATCCCAGACGCTGACGGAGGCGGGGGCCGCGCGGGTGTTCGATCTGTTCCGCACCGGCGACAACCCGTCGCCGTCGATCCTGATCGATCGCGGATACCAGCTCTGGATCGACGGCATCACATGGTCCGGTAACGCCTCCCCCTGAACGATTCCGTCGTGCCCGGCGGGCACGACCGCGAGAACGCCATGGCATCACTGACTCCCGACCCCTGGTCATCGCTGTCCGCAGAGCGCTTCGAGGCGCTCGCCCGAAGCCACGGCACACCGTTCTATCTGTACGACGCTGACGACGTACGGGCCCGCATCCAGGCGGTGCGCGACGCCTTCGACGGTCAGGTCCAGGTCTACTACGCCGTCAAGGCGAATCCGAACCTCGGACTGCTCCGCGCACTGCGCACGACGGTCGATGGTCTCGACATCTCCTCCGGGGGCGAGCTCGATCAGGCGCTCCTTGCCGGCTATGACGCGGCAGCGCTCAGCTTTGCCGGGCCGGCCAAGAGTCGCGCTGAACTCACCGCGTCCATCGTGAGCGGGGTCGGTTGCATCAGTGTCGAATCCGTCCGCGAGATCGACGAGTGCGTGCAGGTGGCCCGCGGACTCGGAAAGCGCGCCTGCATCACGATGCGGGTGAATCCGCAGCTTCTCAATCGGGCGTTCGGCATGAAGATGGGAGGGCGCGCGACGCAGTTCGGCATCGACGAGGAAGAGATATCGGGCGTCCTGCAGCACATCGTCGCGCACCTCGATGCCCTCGATTTCCGTGGCGTCCACGTCTACGCGGGCAGCCAGTGCTTCGATGCGGCCGGCGTCGTGGAAGGTGTCGAAAGCACCCTGAAGGTGGTGCGGGAGGTCGAGGCCACGACGCCGCTACGTTGCATGACCATCAACCTTGGCGGTGGCTTCGGACTCTCTCACGTGGACGCAGCCAAGGAGATGGATCTCGGTGCGCTCGCGACGCTGCTCTCGCCGGTGCTGCGTGACTTCGCTGCGACGTCATCCGTGCGGCGGCGTTTCGTGTTCGAACTCGGTCGCTATCTCGTCGCCAACGCCGGCATCTACGTGGCCCGCGTGATCAGTGCGAAGACCTCCCGGGGAAAGCAGTTCTTCGCGACGGATGGCGGGTTGCACCATCAACTCGCGGCGGCCGGGACCTTCGGCGCTGCGCTGCGCACCAATTTCATCCTGCGCAATCTCACGCGCTCCGATGCGGCTCCGACCCGTTGCAACATCGCGGGTCCGTCCTGCAATCCGACCGATCTGCTCGGCATCGACGTCGAACTGCCTGCTCCCGAGATCGGAGATCTCGTCGGTGTCCTGAAGTCTGGCGCCTACGGGCTGACGGCCAGCCCCATCCTGTTCCTTGGACGCGATACGCCTGCTGAACTCGTTCGTATGGACGGACGGATCGAAGTGGGCCGCCGCTCGCGCCCGATGACCGACTTCAACTGAAGCGCGCTGGTGCCCGCCAGCGAAGGGATCCGTTGCATTCCATGGTGTGCCCGGTCGAGCGTATCGGGGACCCGATGAAAGCGTCGGGTCGATGGGCAGATGCCTCGATCCGCATCCGATGGCGTGAATCCCGGGGAAGGGCCGCGTGGTCCACGCGACCCACCAGGCACTCGCGGATGCACTGGGTGGTGTCCGCGAGATCGTGAGCCGCCTGCTCGAGCGCTTTGCCGAGCGGGGGCTGGTGTCACTCGGGCGCGAGCAGGTCGAGATCGTCGACGCTCAGCGCCTGCGCCGCATCGCTGCTCCGGCTCAGGTGTGCCGGACGACGAAGATATTGCCGAGCATGTCCGCGGTGCGGGACACGCCGCGTCGGGCAGCAGCCCGAATCACTTCGCGCGAAGGTAGGCGTCCGAACCGGAGATCCAGTCCTCGCGCGGCGGCGTGAAGATGTCGTAGGCGACCAGGCTTTCGACCGCATCCACGGTGTGCACCACGTTCGCGGGGATGAAGATCATCTCGCCCGGGCCCACGTCCACCGTCTTGCCTTCGAGGTGGAAGCGCCACTTGCCGCTTACCACGAAGGTGACCTGCTCGTTATCGTGGGAATGGGGCGGGACCACGTAACCTTCCGCCACCTCCGTCAGCGCGATCATCACCTTGCCGTCCCAGGCGAGCTTGCGCAGGAACTTGTCGTTCAATTTCTCGTAGGGGATGTCATCCCACTTGATGTGCTTCATGCGTCTTCCTCCAGGGGTGAAAAACCAGGTGGGAGTGTAGCCGCACCCGGCCCGGGTGACCCAGGTCACCGACGTGGGTTGCCCGCGGGCGCATGCTTCGTTCCGTCAGCGAGCCGCGCCGCGGTTCGGGCCAACGAGAAGGGAGACGACCATGGTTGCCAATGTCGGAGGAATCGACCGCGGACTGCGCATCGTGCTGGGGATCGGCCTGCTGTCCATGCTGGTGTTCGTCGAGGGCCCGTCGAAGTTCTGGGGGCTCATCGGTATCGTCCCGCTCGCAACGGCGGCGATGCGGTTCTGCCCCCTGTATTCGATCCTGGGCATCCGCACCTGTCCGGCCACGCGCTGACGACCGCGCGGGCGTCCGGTCAGAATCCGGCCAGGCCCCGCGCAAGCAGCGAGGCGCCGCTCGCCACGAGCAGCAACGCCATGAAACGCAGCACCAGTGGCCGCGACAGGCGCGAGCCCAAGCGCCGCCCGAGCGCGGTGCCGGCGAGCATCACGGGGAACAGCAGTGCGGCGGCGCCCCACAGGTGCAGGTCGAGCAGGAATCCCGTGAGCAGGAATAGCACGATCCGCAGTCCGGTGCTCGCGGCGAAGACCACGGAGAGCGTCGCGCGAAGCCGGATCGGGTCCCGCATCCGGCTGCCGAAGTACGCCACGTAGATCGGCCCGCCCACGCCGAAGAGCGCGCCAAGCATCCCGCCGACGAAGCCCACCGGCAGCGCGAGGGCGAGCGGTGCGGCGGGGATCGGTCGCGCTCCCGCGAGGCTGTACGCTCCGTAGGCCGTGATGCAGGCGCCCAGCGCCACGAGCAGGCCGTCACCCGGCACGTTCGCGAGCAGCAGCACGCCCGCCACCGCACCCGCGGCGACGCCGAGCAGGACGGACTTCACTTCCCGCCGGTCCACCACCGCCCGTGCGCGAAAGCCGGTGGTGAGTGCCGCCCAGAAGTCGAGCAGGAGGATGAGCGGGACGACGGTCTCGAGCGGCAGGAAGTGCGCGAGGAGCGGAATCGACACGAGCGCCGAACCGAAGCCTGTGATCGCGAAGAGCGCGTAGGCGGCCAGCACGATGACCACGGCCGCGACGGCGACCACCGGGTCGGGAGGTGTCAGCACGGGATGACCGGGGAGCGACGGCGGGAGGACATCGATGCGAGTGTAGCAGCGGGTCCGGACGGATCCCGTCGTGCGGATTCGTCGATGGCGGGCACTGCGTGCATGGCGGGCTTGCAGTCCATAGAATCGAACGCTTCGCGCCGTGCGGCACGCGCGCTCCTCCCTTTCTCTGCGCAGCCCCCGATTGGAAACCGTCATCGTCCTGCACGGCCTCTGGTTCCAGGCCGCCATCGTCCGGCCCCTGTGTCGTCGCCTCGGTGACGCCGGGTTCCATGCGGTGGCGTTCGGCTACCCCACCATGCGCCGCGATCTCGACCACAACGCCCGCGCCCTGGCGGCGTTCGCCGCCCGGGCGCCGGGGGATCGCCTCCACTTCGTCGGCCACAGCCTCGGCGGGCTCGTGCTGCTGCGCATGATCGCGCTGGCGGCGCCGGCCCGACTGGGGCGCGTCGTGCTGCTCGGGTCCCCGTGCGTGGACAGCCGGGTGGTCGACGTCCTTTCCCGATGGGCGGCGGGCCGGGCCATCCTCGGTGCCGGTATCGCGCAATGGCGGCGCGCGCCGATGGCCGCGGTGCCTGATGGCGTCGCTGTCGCCGTCATTGCCGGCGACCGGCCATGGGGCCTCGGGCAGCTGGTGGCGCGGCTCGACCGTCCGCACGATGGCGTCGTGCGCGTCGCCGAAACGCGTCTTCCCGGCCTCGCGGATCACCTGACCCTGCCGGCGACGCACGCCGGATTGCTCTTCTCGCGCGAAGTGGCGCGCCAGACCGGCGCCTTCCTGCGACATGGACGATTCGATCGCGGCGAGGACCCGTGAAGCGGCTGCTGCTGGGTGTCCTGTCGGTCCTCGTGCTGCTCTCGGCGGTCGGCGGGTGCTCTACGATCGGCTACTACTACCAGGCGGCGCGAGGCCATCTCACGATCGTGCATGCGGCCCGACCGGTCGATGCCTGGCTTGCCGACCCGAAGACCCCGGACCCGCTGCGCACCCGCCTCGAGGCTGCCCGCGACATCCGCGACTTCGCGGTCCGCGACCTGGGGCTCCCCGACAATGGCAGCTATCGGGGGTATGCCGAGCTGGGGCGTCCGTACGCCGTGTGGAACGTCGTGGCGGCCGCCGAGTTCTCCACGAGGCCCAGGGAGTGGTGTTTCCCCGTGGCCGGATGCGTCACCTACAAGGGGTGGTACGACGAACGCGATGCCGAGCGCCTCGCCGAGGAACTGCGGGCGGACGGCTTCGATACGCTCGTCCACGGCGTCCCGGCCTATTCGACGCTCGGCTGGTTCGACGATCCGCTGCTCTCCAGCTTCCTGCGGTATCCGCGGGCCGAGGTCGCCCGCCTCGTCTTCCACGAACTGGCCCACCAGGTCGCCTACGCCCCCGGGGACAGTGCGTTCAACGAGGCCTTCGCGACGGCCGTCGAACTGGAGGGCGTCCGGCGCTGGCTGGCCCGCGTCGGCACGCCGAGCGAGCAGGCGGAGTTCGATGCGATGACCCGGCGCAAGCGCGACTTCGTGGCACTCGTCCAGCGGACCCGCGCGCGGCTCGACGCGTTGTATGCATCGCCCCTGCCGCCCGACGAGATGCGCCTGCGCAAGGCCGAGGCGTTCCAGGCGATGCGTGGCGACTACGCGGCGCTCAAGGCGTCGTGGGACGGATTCGCGGGCTACGACCGATGGTTCGCCCAGGCGCTGGGCAACGCCCACCTCGCATCGATCGGCACGTACGAGGATGCCCTGCCCGCGCTCGATGCGCTGCTCGATCGCGTCGGACGCGACCTGCCGAAGTTCTATGCGGAGGCGAAGCGCCTGACGAAGCTGGAGTCCGATGCGCGCAGACGGGCCCTCGGTGTCCGGGGGGGCGGGGCAGGGGAGTAGGTGCGGGATCGTGGGAGGGGCGGGTCGTGGGTCGGGCTCCGCCCGACGCGGCCGCTCGGGGATGCGACTTCGCCGGCAACCGGC
>JALHMS010000022.1 GCA_022843925.1 Burkholderiales bacterium | reverse complement strand
TCCATCTTGCAGTAACCTCGCGATTGACGATCCATCGGCCCCTCGGGCGAGGGGATGAGGCTGCATTGTGAAATCAGATCAGTGGCGCCGTTTCCTCCGCGTAGCGGCTTCGTCCAACCATTAGTCCGGGCGGCGTGCTTGATGGGCCACGGCCACGACGAGAAGCTCATCGGCAGCAGGCCGATAGATCAAGAAGAATGGAAAGCCCTTGATGGCCAGCCGTCGCGTCGATCTTCGCCCGGCCACCCCGGAGGTGGGGTGCTCGAGGGCCCTCGCCAACGTGGCTTCGACCGCAACCTGGAACCGCACTCCGAGGCCCTCTCTCGCATCTGAGTAGAAGGCAACTTCGGCGAGGAGTTCGGCTTCGGCGCTCGGAAGGAACCGCGGCCTGATCACGAGGCGATTCGGCGGGCCTTCGCGAAGACGTCCTCTGCTGGAATCGACTTGACCTCGCCACGCTCGTACTCATCGAGGCGGCGATCGATCTCCGTCTCCCACGCAGCCTCGGCCTCGGCCGTGGCCGGCTCCTGAAGCGAGACGAGGAGCAGGTCCACCAGCCTGGTCCGGTCTTCCGGGGAAAGGGACTTGCCGCGTTCGGCAAGCTCAGTCACCTGGTCGGTCATCTTGAACCCCTTCGGTCAGTGCATCCGGACGTGGGAGTTTACGGCAACCCAGTTCGCTCGCTCCGCATGGGTGCCGGCGCAGGGCGGTGGAGAGCCCCGCGTCCCACAAGGTCGCGGAGCAACGCCGCCCGCCTCCTCACCTCCCGCACCGAGGCCCAGGGCACCGCCAGGGCGCGCACCACCACCTTCGAGTACCAGAGCGGCGCGAACCTGATCACCGCCACCGTGGATCCGCTATCGCGGCGCACGGAGATGGTCTACGACGCGAGGGGCAACGTCACGCCTTCGGGGTCGGACCTACGCAACCCAGCGCGATATGTGTGGTGCATCCAGCGGAGTGGTCCATGTCCTCTAACCAAGCCCCAACACGGTGTCGGGTGTGACCCCAACCTGGGCCACCTTCGACTTGGGCCATTCGCTATACTGGGGCGGCATCACCAGGGTGCGGGCAGGCGGGGCAGAGGTGGTGAGCTATGTGCTGCGTTCGGTCACCGGCACTGACTACCGCAGCAGCATGGCGCCGGTGCCCGAGCCGGCCAGCGCGCTGCTCCTGCTGGCCGAGCTGCGCATGCGCCGCAAATCTTGAGCCATTGCCAGTGAACCCCGCCCATTCAAAACGAGCGAGAACACCATGCCTTCACCCCAAGCCTTTCGCTGGACCGCCGCCCTGCTGGCTGCCCTGCTCTGCGCCAGCGTTCATGCTGCCCCGGCTATCAACGCGAGCCTGGTCATCAACCCGAGCTTGCCCAACGAGTTCGGCCCGTTCTCGAGGTCCGAGTCGTCAACGGACCCGATTGCCTTCAGCGGGGTCGCTGGCGGCCTGACCGGCTCGGAGGGCTCGGGTTCGGTGTCGGCCCGCTACGGCGTGCTGAAGACCAGCGGCGCCATGGAGGGCAGAGGCGCCGTCGGTTCGTTCGTGATGTTCTCGGACATGGTGACCGTCACGGTGCCGGGCGTGAGCGTGGGGCGCGAGATGGACCTAAGCTTTGAGGTGCTGGTGACCGGCAACTTGGACATCGGCCCCTTGGGAACGCGCTCTTACGCGCAGTGGAAGCTGGATGCGCACTACGGATTCGGCTCCCCGGAGGTGAGTCTGTACGGCGAGCTGAGGGATGACGGGAACGGCGCCGCCTATGGCGGTAGCGCCTTCGGCACCTACAGTGCCACGGTGCGCGTGCGCAACGGCAGCAGCTACCGCGTGTCCATGCGGATGGAGGGTGCGGCCTTGGCCGGCAGTGTGTCGAGCAGCGGGTGGGCTTCCTACGACCTGGGCAACTCGGCCTACTGGGGCGGCATCACCAGCGTGCGCGTTGGCGGCGCCGAGGTCAGCAGCTATGTGCTGAGCTCGGAGTCGGGCACCGACTACAGGAACAGCATGGCTCCCATTCCAGAGCCCGGAGCGCTGGCCATGATGCTGGCCGGGCTGGGCGTGCTGGTGGGGCTGCAGCGGCGCCGTCGGCGCTGAGCCGGCCAATAGGCACGGGCATGTCGGCCGCCCGCCGCTGAAGTGCCGAAGCTGCGGAGTGCCCAGCGCGTGTGCTGCAGGCCCGTGGCGGCGCAGCAGGCCTTCGGCGTCGGACCTAGGCAACCACCTGATATCCCGGAACAACGTCCTCCGAAAGCGTCTTTTTCTCAGCTTAGTACACCGTTTTCAACGCCAGAATGGGCCGTCGAGAGCGAGAGACCACGGGACATAGACGGCACGGCGGCGCCACCACCGCCACCACCTACGACGCCGCTGACCGCCCGACCCAGATCACCGACTCGGTGGGCGGCACGATCACGCGCACCTACGAAAACGGCACCCGCCGTTTCAGTGGAGGCTCACGTTCCGCAGGAACGTGAAGCGTCGCGGGCCGTATCTACAACCGCTTCGACACTGCCGCCACGGAGGTGGCACCCGTGGGCGCCGGCACCAGTACGCTGACGACCATGTACGACGCCGCCGGCCGTCGCACCCAGATGCAGGTCACCGGGCAGACCGCGGTCACCAACGGCTACGACGTAATTGGTAACCCCGCGGCGTCCTTCCTCCGCGCATAGCGACCACCCAAAATCTCTCCCGTGATCAACCAACGCGGGAGGCGACGGCCATGGCAGGACGGCGAGGAAGGAAGTGGATTCGACGCGATGAATCGCAGTGGCGCGCACTGCTTTCGCGGTTCTCCGGGAGGGGACTTGCCGTGGCGGCCTTTTGCGAGCGCGAGTCCGTGAGCACCGCGCGATTGCACCGCTGGCGAGAGCGGATCCGGGAGCGCGAGAGCGCGAACACCTCTGCATAGCTTGTGCGGATCGCGTCGCAGTCGGACTTAGATCGGCAAAAAAGGATTCTTCACCCTGACGCCAGTGCCCTTGAAATCGTCGACATTGCGCGTCACTACCGTCAGATCATTGACCAACGCGATGGCGGCAACCTGCTTGTCGATCTCATGCTCCGGATGTGGAACGCGCAGTCTCCCCCACACCTGTGCGGCATCGATGTCGAACGCCAGGATACTGTCGGCAAACCGGACGACAAGGTCAGCAAGCCAGGCCTCGAGCACCGTCGACTGCCGCGTGTCACCCCGGTGTCGCATCAGTTCGACACCGCGTCGCAGTTCGCCGATGGTCACGACGGAGAGATAAAGCGCTTCGTTCTGCTCCGATGCCTGCTTGAAGAACGCGACGACGCCCGCGTCGGCGTTGGCCGCCTTTCGGGCCTCGCTGATGACATTCGTGTCAATCAAATACACGCGGTGCCCCTGACGCCGGGTTCACTCTCTCGAAATCCGCGTCCAGCCCGACGTCAGGCATTGAAGCCAGTACATCGGCGAGGCACCGCCTGCGGGGCCGTGCCAGCGCGGCAGCGAGAATGTCCCGATGCTCTGCCTCGGCACTTCGCCCGTGCGCCCCCGCTCGCTCCTTCAGCGCCCTCACGATCGCTTCATCGACACCACGTACCAGCAGGTCAGCCACGACGTTCTCCAACGATTCCAGTGGATGGATGATATCAACGATATCACCGCCCACTCCAGGCCTGAGGTTTCGCCTGTAACCTCCAGAGCAGGGGGCCGGACGCACCGCGGGGCCACCACCGCCACCACCTACGACGCCGGTGACCGCCCGCCCCGAATCACTGACTCGGTGGGCGGCACCATCACCCGCACCTACGAAACGGCGCCCGCCGTTTCAGTGGAGGCTCACGTTCCGCAGGAACGTGAAGCGTCGCGGGCCGCAGCTACAACCGCTTCGACACCCCGGCCACGGAGGTGGCGCCCCTGGGGGCTGGCACCAGTACGCTGACCTACACGTACGACGCCGCCGGCCGTCGCACCCAGATGCAGGTCACCGGGCAGACCGCAGTCACCTACGGCTACGACGACGCCCACCGGATCACCGGCATCACCCAGTGCACGAACGCGGTCGGCTTCACCTACGACGCCGCCAGCCGTCGCACGCAGGCCACGCTGCCCAATGGCGTGACCATCGACTACACGTATGAAAGTGCAGGCTCATGCGAAGCACGGTGTCAGGTCTTGCATTCGAGCATCGCTCTTTGGGACAGCTGATAGAGGCATTGCGTGAGCTCCTCCAGGGCCGGGGCCATGGCCTCGATGAGCTTCTTTGCCACTGCAGCACCGGCCTCTTGCCGGTAGTAGCGCACTTCTGCACGCAGCTCTTCCCTGGCCTTGGGCCGCAGAACGGACGGCTTGATCGGAGGCGCCGGGCAATCGAGGGGTGACGCACGCTCGGCAGGCCGCTCGCGCGGTCGGCGGGTGTCTGGCCATCCCGGCGTTTGGATCCGAGCGACCTGCAGACGAGCGCGATGTCGCAGACGCGCACCAGCCTGCCAGCTTGTCTACGGCGTAAACAAGAGTGCCGGCGCCACCGACACAGGACAGTGCAGAGGTGACCGTCGCCGATGAAGTGCCCGGGCAGGCCCGAGTGGGAACCCAAGCCCGCGCGAGGCCCTACGATCCTCGACTGGCCCGACCCTGAACCGCTCTGCGAAGCGCTAGCCCCGTTACCCAATCCTGTGGACGCCCGGCCCGCCTTGCTGCGCGATGCGGTGCTCGAAGTGCAGTGCTCGAAGCGCAGTCCTTCGCGCAGGCACCGGTTGCGCTTGTGGCTTGTTCGGCATTGGCCGCGCTTTCGCTCGCGGGGCGAAACACGGCGCTGCTCGATATGCCGTCGCCCACGGACGCCGTCGGTGGAATCGACCCGGTGACGCTGGATCTCTCGCCCTCAGCGCGCATCGCTTGGATACCCGCGCACGACGACATCGAAAGCGGACTGTGCACCGGCGGTGACTACCCTTCGGTGCGTGCCGGTCACCGGACAGTTCGTGGTCACCTGGGGCTGCGACGACGCCCTTCGCTCGACCAGCTCGACTCTTGGCCATCGGACGGACGACCCTCCAAGAATGTCAGGCCTTGACATATCCTGATAGAGTTCGGCTCATCAAGATTCGGCTGCAATGAGGAAGCTTCCATGGGTATGAATGTCAATCTGACGCCCGAGTTGGAGTCGCTCGTGCGCCGCAAGGTCGCTTCGGGCATGTACACATCGGCCAGCGAGGTCGTGCGCGAGGCGCTGCGGCTGATGGAGGAGCAGGACCAGATGCGCGCCGTTCGATTGGATCAATTGCGCCAAGAGGTGCACAAGGGGCTGGAGAGCGGATCCAGCGCGCCCTGGGATGCCGACGAGATCAAGCAACAGGGCCGCGCTCGCCGTGCTGCGGCCAGAACCAAGGCATAGGTCGTGATCGTCCAGCGTCGGCCGCTGGCGGCGGAGGACATCGCAGGGGTCTGGGATCACATCGCTGCCGACAGCCTGCGTTCCGCGGACCGATGGGTCGATCAACTGGACGAGCAGTTTCGACTGCTGGCGACGCAGCCCCTGATGGGTCGTCCGCGCGACGAGTTGCTACACGGGCTGCGCAGCTTTCCATTTGGACGCTATGTGATCTTCTACGAGCCCATCGATGGGGGCATCGACGTCGTCCGGGTGCTTCACTCTGCGCGCGATGTGGATGCCCAGTTCGGGGAACCTGGCGCTTGATGTGGATGGTGTCGTTTGGGAGTGCCGCCATACTGGCCGCTGGTGTTGCCAGATCAGCACTCACACCAACGACGAACTGGGCCGTCGCCGCCTCACCACCTGGCACGGCGGGGCGACTACGGGCTTCACGTTCGACGCCCGTGACCGCCCGACGCAGATCATCGACGCGGCAGACAGAACGATCACGTGCGCCCACCACAACTGATTCGACACCTCGGCCATGAATGCGGCACCGCTGGGGCGCCGGCATCAGTACGCTGACCCATACGCACGACGCCGCCCAGAGCAAGGGGGCCTTTCTGCCGCCATCGCCTCGAACCCGACCGACGTCCAAGGAGTTCCAGAAGCGCCTGAACGGAGACTTCTTTCGAGACTTCGACCAGAGCGCCGGACAACTTGGCGGAAGCGGTGTCCTCCTCCGTAGAACTTCAAGCCTTATCATCGAGCATCGCATTTGCCCGTTATCCCATTATCTTCCAACACCTTATTGCCTAACGTCGATTCACTTCGTATCATCCAATCGCAAGCTCGTAGGTGGGTAGGATGGTGGGATAAATAGGAACCCTGCGAATGTGGAAGCGTTCCCGGGATTCATACTCGCGAGGTGGGTGAATGCCACGAAAGGCGACGGAACTCAGTGCCCTGGCAGTGTCCAGGCTGACCGATCCCGGTCTTCACTTCGTTGGTGGAGTTCCCGGACTGGCGCTTCAGGTGGCCAGCCCCGATGCTCGCAGTTGGATTCTTCGGATCGCAGTCGGAGGGCGGCGCCGGGAAATGGGGCTTGGTGGATTCCCCGAGATCAGCCTCGCCAGCGCAAGAGAGAAGGCGCGCGACGCGCGGGACCTAATCCGGAAGGGCGTCGACCCAGTGGATCAGAAGAAGGCGGCGAGGAGCGCTCTACGCGCTGCCGCGACTGCTGCCCGCACCTTCAAGCAGTGCGCGGAAGAGTACATGTCGGTCCACGCGGCGGGATGGAAGAACGCGAAGCACGGGCAACAGTGGCGCAGTACGCTTGAGACTTACGCCTATCCCAAGATTGGCAACCTGCTGATCGGGGACGTCGAGAAGGCGCACATTCTGGACGTGCTGAAACCTATCTGGACGGAAAAGAACGAGACGGCAGCACGGCTGCGCGGCCGGATTGAACTTGTCATCAGCTACGCCATGCAGGCCGAGTACCGTGCGGAGGGACTCAATCCTGCCCGGTGGCGCGGCGGCCTCGACAAGCTACTGCTGTCGAAGGAAAAGGCGGTCAAGCGGAAGCACTTCACCGCCCTTCCCGTCCGCGACCTTGGATCATTCATGGAAAGGCTTCGCAAGACGGACGGCATGGGCGCTCGAGCCCTCGAATTCGTCATTCTGACGGCCGCTCGCTCCGGCGAAGTCCGCGGCGCGACATGGGCAGAGATCGACCTTGATGCGGGTATCTGGACGGTCCCTGCGGACCGCATGAAGGCGGGGAAGGAGCATCGCGTGCCGCTGTCCGGGGCCGCCCTTGCCCTGCTCCGTGCTCTGCCCAAGTTCGCCGGCGTCGATCTCGTCTTTCCCTCCCCTCGCAGCGGTAGCCTGTCCGACATGACCTTGACGAGCGTGCTGCGGCGCATGGGGCTGGACGCTGTGCCACACGGGTTCCGATCGACGTTCCGGGACTGGTGTGCCGAGCAGACGAACTTCCCTCGGGAGGTCGCCGAAATGTCGTTGGCGCACACGATTGGCGACAAGGTCGAGGCCGCGTATCGCCGTGGCGATCTGTTCGAGAAGCGGCGCCGGCTGATGGAGGAATGGGCTGGGTTCTGCGCTGCGCCGGCGCCCGCCGGGGAGGTTATCCAGATCAACGAACGCGGCAAGATGGCGACTTCCTGAAACGTTGGTCGCCACACCGATTCGTATCGGATAGCGTCCCTTCGTAAGTCGGAGCACCGATCGTCGTAGATGCTTTTCGGGCCGGCAAGCGCACACAACTGCAAGGGCGCGACGTTTGATCCAGAGCGGGCTCATCAGAAACCAATGGACCAGTTCCTGCTGAAGTACGGGAGGGATTTGCTTGATCGAGGGGATGGCGGTTGCGGTTGCCCGTAGCGGCCAAGCGCCCCAGGGAAGCGCAGCGAAGCCTGCCATCGCGTGGCATCGTTTCGAGGGGTTGCAATCGATCAGATCGACAGCAGTGAGCGGCCTTTTCCAACCGGAGCAGAAGCGCGACGAGCGCCTCCGCATTGCCGTGGACGACCTCTGGAGGAGCTATCGTGACGGACAAATCGCCGAAGACGACGCCCGAGGGCGGACCCTTAGACTCGCTCATCGCCTCGCCGCCCCGGCCTGGAGTCAACGCGATCGAGGCGCACCTCGCCAATCGGCATATTTCTCTTGCTCGGGAGAACTACCTGCGATTCGCCTACCCGGACAGGGCGCCGGATCCAATACCGGCGGAGTTCGAGATGGCGCTGCCGGAGAAGATTCAGTATTGGCCTGCAGAGTCAGAGAGCTTGGAGCCGCCTACGCCGGAGGCCTGAGCATTGAGCAACGACGATCCCAGCGAAACGACGCCCAGCTCGACCTGTTTGCCGGAGTCCCGGCTGATCCAAGCTAGCAGGCTGCTGACGTTCGCCCAGAACTGACCCGTGCCTCGATTTACAGCGACCGATCTACTACCCGACGGCAGCCTATGGTCACTTTGGTCGGGACGATCTCGACCTTCCGTGGGAAAACTGCCAAGCATCGAGCCTGGCTGGCTCATCTGATGAGCCTGGGGCACCCTAACTTATCACCGTCACACCACGTTTCCGGGGCGAGTTCATCCGAATTGCAGGCCCATGCCAACCGGCTCAACCACTGCTAAAGACGAGTTCAGCATGAACCTCGCGCGTTACGCGCTCTATCCGCACCAGGTCACCGGTGTGGAGTTCCTGGCCCAGCGTGGCCGCGCAATCCTGGGCGACGACATGGGCCTGGGCAAGACCCGCCAGGCCATCATCGCCATGAAGGAATCCGCCCCAGGGGGCGTCTTCCTCGTCATCTGCCCCGCCTCGCTCAAGCTCAACTGGGCGCGCGAGATAAGCGTGGTCGACCCGTCCGCCCGGATCGAGGTGCTCGGCGTTGCCGGGTACGCGCACCCGCAGCCTCAGTGGGTGATCGTCAACTACGATCTGCTCGCCCGGCACGGGGAGCGGCTGCGCGCCGTACCCTGGACTGGAGTGGCACTGGACGAAGCGCACTTCATCAAGAACGCCAGCCAGCGCTCATCGCAGGCGCTGAAGATCCTGGGCGTGTCGGACGACAAGCGCGCCCGCGTGTCCGAGCCGCGCCTGGTGTTCCTGCTCACCGGCACGCCGATGCCGAATCGCCCCCGCGATCTATTCAACCTGCTGCGGGCGGTGGGGCATCCGGCCGCGCGCAGTTTCATCGCCTTCGCTCGCCAGTACTGCAGCGCCTACCGCAACAACTACGGCTGGGTGACCGATGGTGCGTCGAACCTTGCTGAGCTGAATCTGCTGCTCAAGGAGGTGATGCTCCGGCGAAAGAAGGACGACGTACTGGACCTACCGCCCAAGATCCGATCCTGGGTGCCAGTGCAGATCAACACCGAGTCGGCATTGAACGCGAACGAGGGCTTCCTGAACTGGTTCCTCGGCTCCGATGCCAGCCGGCCCAACGACACCGAGTTCCTGGCGCGGATCACCAAATTGCGACTTGCCTTGCACAGGGCGAAGCACGCGGCCTGCGCGGAGCGCATCAAGGACGTCGTGGCGTCTGGGCAGAAGGTCATCGTCTTCACGTCGTACACCGACGGCATCACCCGACACAAGAAGACCCTGGGCGACCAGGCCGTAAGCATCACGGGGGCTGATACCGCGAAGCAGCGGATGGCTGCGATGGACGCCTTCCAGAAGGATCCGAACGTGACAGTGATGCTGTGCAACCTGATCGCCGGCGGCGTGGGCCTGAACCTCACTGCGGCCACCCACGTGATCTTCCAGGACCTTGACTGGGTGCCTGCCAACCACCTGCAGGCGGAGGACCGTTGCTACCGCATCGGGCAGGACAAGCAGGTCACCGTGGAATACCTGCAGGCCAGCGGCACGCTGGACGGCTACATCGCTCGCCTGCTGGAAGCCAAGCTGCGGCTAGTGCAGGCGGTGGAAGCAGACGAACTGCCGGACGCTTCGATCCTGAACGATCTCCAGGAAGAACTCACCCGACTGGGCCCCGCCCTGCTCCAGGAAGCGAAGGCCGCCCGCGCGACCGGCCAGGAAGGCGCTCGGCTCGACATCATCGGCGAGATGGTGGCCGCGCTGCCGGCCGACGCGCCCCTGCTGGAGACCGGCACCTGGGAGTTCCCGAGCTCGAGCAGCCCGAACAAGTCCTACCGCGTGACCTTCGGTCGCGGCGGGCATCTGCAGTGCACCTGCCCAGGCTTCGAGTATCGCGGTGAGTGCAAGCATGTGCGCGAGGTGCGCAAGACGGCGCTGGCCGGCTGAGAGGAGACCCACCATGTTCTGGAACAAGAAGCCGAATCCCGCGCCGCTCGGAGTCCCGCTTGGCAACCTGATGGCAGGGATCGCGCCGACGACCATCAAGGACAGCCTGAAGAGCGACACCCTGATCCCCCAGCATGAGCACTACGGGATACGCGTCGAGATCGCGCCGCCGGCCATGCGGGAGTCGGAAAACAGCACCATTCGCCGGGCAATGGCGAACGAGAAGCCGCGCGGTGGCTCCTCCCGCTGGACGGAGCACGACCTCGCGCAGATAGAGATGGCCCCTCACGACCTTCCGCCACATTTCGGCGCATGGTGCCCCAGACAACTCGACAACAGCCCGGCCTATGTGACCTTTCTTCCAAACGCCCTGCACTCGGCGCCTGATCGCCGTCAACACCGCCTTCTGGGCGATGAATCGTGCACAGTGGGCCAATGCCATGCTTCTTTGGGCGTGAGGAGTTGATTGCATGGGCAAGAAGACGTTTCCCCCGACGCTTCGAGAGGATGACTTTCCGAGCATTGGGCAATCCCGCGGCGGCTTCACCCTGGTGTGCCACGGCGATGACAGTCCGACCGAGTGGGCCGACTGGCTCACCGACCTCGTCTCGGGATTCGAGTAGATCACGAACCTTGCCGACGAGCACGGCGTACGGCTTGCCGATCCACAAGGCGGGCACGCCCCCACCACACTTATCGAGTTCTGCGAGGCGATAGGCATCGATATGGACAGCAGCCCGTGGCAAGGGCAGATAATCAGCGGCTCGTACTGGCTGGGCTGGCTGCGCGCAGGTACCCTGCGGGTGACCAAGTCCCGGACTCGCAGCCTGATTGCATCGATGTCGAAGCAGATGGAAGTGGGCGTGCGAGCGGCGGTCATGCGCGAGCTGAGCGCCATTCGAGACCTTGACGTGCTCCTGGAGCGCACGGGCACGGATCGTCCCCAGATGCAGCAGGAAGCCACGAGCCTCAAAGAGGCACTTCAGGAGCTGCGGGCAGAGGCACAGCAGAAGGATCTGAAGACGAAGGAGCTTCTGGACCGGGACACGCACGCGATCGACCAGTCGTGCCTAGCCATCGCATGCGCGATCCTTGGAAGGCACCCTACCCGAATCGTTGCTGGGCCACTCCTGCTGTGGGACGACGGCATCGTCTATGCAATCGTGACTCGCGGCGGCGTGCCTATTCCTGCGGAGTCTTCACCGCGAAAGCTGATTGACACACTTGTTGCCGCGAATCATCCGGTCGTTCAAGTTCGAGAGAAGACGGTCATCGGCGGCTGGACCAGCGGACCGATCTACCGCACGGGCGCCACATCCATCAACGGCTGGGCAACCGTGTGGACGGATCACGAGAGGGTCGCGCGAAAGTTTGAGGGTGATCATCCTGGTGATGCCGAACGCGCGTACGAGTTGCATCGGCAGCTAGCCGTATCGCACCGTGGACTGCCCAACCCATGACGAGCGATGTCTACCCGCCTTGGATCGTCCTTCACGTGCCGCACGATTCAACGACAGTGCCAGCGGACGTACGCTCGCAGTTCCTGCTCGACGATGCCGAACTCGGGCGCGAACTGGACCGCATGACGGACCACCTGACCCTGGCGATCTTCTCGGATCCGTCATCGGAAACCGTGGTCGTCAGCTCGACTGTAAGCCGCCTCGTGGTGGACGTCGAGCGATTCCCGAATGACATCGATGAACCGATGGCCGCCCGCGGCATGGGCGCGATCTACACGGCGACATCGCACCTGACGCCGCTGCGGCGACGTCTGCTGAAGGACGAGCGTGAGTGGCTGATGCAGGACTACTACCACCCCCATCACGCGCGACTGGAGGAAGCGGTCACCATGGCAGTCGATCGATACGGGCGATGCCTGGTAATCGACTGCCACAGCTTCCCGAGTGTGGCGCTGCCTTACGAGATGGCTGATCCATCGAAGCCTCGGCCCGACATCTGCATCGGTACCGATGACTTTCACACAAGCGAGGCATTGGCAGCGGCGTTCGTGTCCGCATTCCGGCTGGAGGGCTGGAGTGTCAGCCTGGACGACCCGTTCCCGGGAGCATTGGTTCCAGCCAGCCGGTATCGCGAGGACGGGCGCGTCGAGGCCGTTATGGTTGAGGTCAACCGACGGTTGTATCTTCAGGAAGGGGACGCTACACCGCTACCCGCGTTTTCTGAAACCGCCGAGCGGATTCGGCGCTGCTGCCGGATAGCGTCGAGCACCATCTGAGAGGAAGGGCCCGCTGATGAGCAGGACGCCGAAGAAACAAGATGCCCCGCCCTCGGTTACAGAGCAAATGACCGAGTTCGAGGTCGATTCCGGCGGGGCCTTGAGCATGTTGGGGCACTACGAGCCCGAGACCCGTGCCGAGTTCTACGAGGAGGTCGCCGAAGACTGGTCGGGCTCGACTCAGGCGCTGGCTGACGCGATGGACTACTGTCAACCGCTCGCTTGGGCGGTTCACTCAATCTACTCGGACTTTCGCGACGAGCTTGCATCGGACGCGCATGAAGCACAGAAGGCCGGAACCAGTCACAAGAAGCGACTCGCGGCGCTGCAAGCACGTCTGCGCGCGATGCCTGAAGAGCCTGAGGACGGCGTCGAGGCCTGGCTGCTCACACTGACGAGCAGAGAGTTCGAGGAGTGGGTCTCGCCGGAGATCGAGAAGTGGTTCGAGTCTCCGCCCAACTGGGCATTTGAAGATGACTACCTGCCGAAGAGCGGTACGGCGCAAGGTGCCGCCATGGAATTCTTCCAGTCGATGGATATCGACCAACGACAAGCACTGGGTGTGAGGGTGGTCGAAGGGGAACATCCAGGTAGCACCTATTTCGCTGCGGAACTTCACTGCGATATCGACGAAGCCAACCGCGCAGCCGAAAAGGCAGGAATTCCGGTGCGATTCGTGGCGGCCACCGCTTTATAGGCCGCCCGACCGAGCGCCAGCGTCGGTCGAACGGCCCCGGGCTTCACTTGCTCCACGAGACGCTCTCGCACATGTACGTCATCGATCTCACCCACTACCTCGCCCCCAGGGGCGACATCGCCCCGGAGCCGGGCCCTACCTGCAGATGGCATTCTCGACGGGGTGCCAGACTCTATGCCGGCGAAGCTCACCTGTAACAACGGCAGTTCGCGAGGCAAGACCGACGGTGTTATCAAGGAGGTTGACGATGAGCTACAGGCTAATGGACGCGCAGGAGATGCACGACCTGCAGAACGAGGATCTGGAGCGGTCCCGGAAGGCGGACAAGCTCCTGGCCGAGAAGCGGGCGAAGGAGAAGATTATGCGCCGGCCTACGGAGTCCGAGAACCCGGCGCCGCCTACGCCGGAGGCCTGAGCGTTGAGCAACGACGATCCCGGCGAAACGACGCCCAGCTCGACCTGTTTGCCGGAGTCCCGGCTGATTCAAGCCAGGCGGGACCGGCCCTTGACGCTGCCCGACGGGCGGCCGCTGCCGGCGTTGATGACCTACACGCCACGGCCACCATACATGGTCAGCCCCTGTTGCGTGATTTCGCTGCCAACCAGCGCGTCTCGCTCGTCGGACGAAGAGTAGAAGGCCCGGGCGAGCTCGCCGTGCTGGCGCAGCTGTACCGCGACCCGCGCGTCGAAACCGTCCGCCTGTTCTTCACCGATGCCAACGGCGTCATCGTGTACCGTATGGGCACAGATCCCTTCGGGAGCGGAGCGGCGTCATCCAACGACTGGCATTCCCAATCCGATCAACGAGGGCAGCCAATCGTCGATCAATTGTGCGCAGTCCCCGTGCGCACCGCTCTCCAGAGGTGCGTACGAAGTGCGCACTCGACGATCGTTGACCGATCTAGGCAGTCAACAACCCGCAGCCGCTGGATCAATGGTCGCGATCGAATCCCGCTACTCACTGTTGGTCGGAGGGGCTGTTGATGACGTTGATTGCGGCGGGGGCCGTCGTTGATCGCCGGCGTGCCCATTCGGTGGCTTCTCTGCGGCGAACCAGTCCCGCGCCTGACCCAACCCGAACATCGGCACAGCTCGAATCTCCGGAAGGCCCTCGAACCATATGACCGGAACGACCAATTCGGTCCGGGCGTCGGTTAGATCGGCGAACACCTCCGCCTGGGTCTGCCGCCCGAATGCTCGTGTGAGCTGCTTCCCATCGCCGCTGATAACCCACCATCGATCGTCATAGCCGTCGACCGTGCGTTGACCGGCACGCACGGTCAACGTCATCGATTGGATCGACAGTCCCAGGGTACGTGCCAGCTTGGCGGCCTCGTCCGGAAGGAGACGTTCGTAGAGTGCAAGCGGTGGCCCGTATCCGGCCCAGCGCTGCGCCTGCAAGTCAGCGGGGCTCCACGCCAAGCCATCGATGCCCCGGGCGTGCGCCCACCACAGCATGAGCTTGAGGCAGAGCAGCACCCATTCCCCGCGGAAGGGTGGCGCTGGCACGTCGCCGGGGCGAGCGGGGTCGGCCGGCCTCGCGGCTTCCGCGACCCAGTCGCTCTGCACTTCATCGAGGAATAGAACCCGCCGTCCGTCTTCGCCGACTCGCAGACTGCAGCGGAGGTGCGCCAGTACGTTGCGCGTCCTGAAGTGCGCACCCCAGTAAGAGTCAGTGACGTCGGGGAGCGTGACTAGGATCTCCCGATAGTCATCGCCGCCAGGAAGGGCCGCATGCCGCCAGCGCTCCAGCGCTCGGGTATTGCCGACGCTGCCTGCGCAGCGCTCCCGGATATGGCCTTCCGCGAACGCCATTGCGGCGTCCGCATTCTCGAAGCCCTCCGCGGGTTGGATGAGGAAGCGCTTCTTCTCGTCGAGCACGGTCCACCACACACCGCCCAATGACACCAGATCGCTCGGGAATCGGGACATGAGGATGACGTAGCCGAAGGTGCGGTGGCGGTAGCGGACGACGTGCCTGGCGCCCCGGACTCTGCCCATCTGCCCATGCCATTTCAGGAACCGGGGCTCGATGCGTTCGCAGCAGTCCCGAAAGCCGGCCCGAGCGTCGAACGCCCGAGCCGACTCCACCATGAGCACCGGCGTGAGGTGCGCGAGAGTGACCTGCCGCGCGAGATCCCGGCTGGTGACCCTTGTGCCGGCACCGAGGGCGCCAAGCCGTTCGCGGATTCCGGACTGGACGATCTCATCTTCCCTGATCCCCTTCTGCCGGAGTCCGTCGATGGTGGCCTTCCACTGGCTCGCAGGAGCCGCGCGCGTGCCCGACTGCTCGATCCGGGCCGCCAGGGTGGAGATGAACGGCGGCCTTGCCACGGCCAGGGCAAACCGATTCTGTGGAACCAGCGGTAGGTGCTTGAGGAAGAAGTGGAACCGTGGAGGCAGTTCGCGGTAATAATCCGCCAGACGGTCCATGTCCTCCGGGTGCTTCCGGCGCCAACGGCGCATGAACCGATCGAAGGTCTCCCCGATGAAGTGGAACTCTTCCACCGAGGGGTTGAACAGAAGAACGTCGAACAGCGGCGCGTAGTCGAGGGGCTTAGGCGCCTTGGTCAGGCGTAGCGACAGGCGCCGCTGGTGCTCGAGGGCGCGTAGCGGCGCAAAGGCGTAGGTCTCGCCGTCGGAGAGCTTGATCCACTTGGGCGGAACGTAAGGCACGTGTCGTTACCTTGGTGGTGAAGGCAACCGATGGTCGCCTGCATCGAAATCCCCTGCATCATGCAGGCACATTCATGACGCTGCAGTTAGGCCGCAGGCCATTGTTCGGCAGTTCTCGATCACATCGTGCCATCAGCGTATGGAGTCAACTCGGAGTGGCGCCGAGCATCAAGCAATCAACGACCCCAAGCCTCCGTAGGGAGTGACCTAACTGGTTGGTGAAACACCTCCGCGATCGGGGAGGAAGTCCTTGGATTCTCTGCAGTGCGATGAGCGTCGGGAAGGATCCATCCGAGCATTTCCGGCGAAGGTCGCGTATGGTTTGTCGTGGTCCGGTCTTTCTCTCTGTCTCGAGAATCGGAGTCGCGGGAATCCTTGGGTCGAATTAGGATGGAAGTCGGGCAGCACGTGCTGCCTCGCTGCTCAGCTTCCTCCATAGCGTTCGGCAGCCTCCGCGTGCAGATCTCGAATCCTCACTCTGAGCGATGGCGGTCCCACGACCTCGGCCTCTGCACCGAAGCGCATGACGTCCATCAGCAGTTCACGATCATCGGAGTACGGGATCTCGAGGTCGTAGCTGCCATCCTCGCGTAGCGTGCCCCGCTGGAGTGGATGCCAACGTTCGGCGGCGACCCAACGGGCCTGCTGCGGGGAGAAGCGGATGTGGGCCCATTGCACGGTGGGCCCGTCGAAGATGCCGTAGGTACCGTCGAGACGGGTGCGCAGCGTTTCCGGGTCGACCTCCACGGCGGCGGTGTCGGTGATCTCCAGCACGCGCATCGCGTCGAGCGAGAAGACTCGGACGTCCTCCCGCAGATGGCACCACGCCTGCAGGTACCAGGCGTTCCGGTAGAACACCAGTGTCTGCGGCGACAGCTCGCGTCGCGTGGCTGCGTTGCGCAGCCGATGGAAGTGGTCCACGCGCAGCCGCCGGCGCTCCAGCACTGCATGCAGCACCGTCTGCATCGACTGCATGTCCGTCGCACGCGGCAGAGACGCCACGAGCCGGACGCGCCGCTGAATTGCCTCGACGCTGAGGCCGTGGGAAGTTGCGAACGCCGACAGGCGTGACCGCAGCGGCGCGAGGTGCTCGGCGAGCAGGCCTGCCTGCAGGGAGTCGAGCATCTCCGCCATCGCGAGCAGGGCCCGGATCTCGTCCGGGTCCAGCCACAGACCCGGCAGCTCGGTGCCGTCGCCGGGCGCCAGGCGGTAACCGCGCCCCGCGCGGTCCCACACGATGGGCACGTTGAGGCGGTCCCGCAGGTACTCGACGTCGCGGGTGAACGTCGCACGCGATACCTCGAGATCCGCGAGGAAGGCGTCGATCGGCACGACGGCGCGGGACGCGAGCAGGCGGCGGATGCGGTAGAAGCGTTCGGTGCGGTCCATGGTCCGGCTCCGAGCCCGCGCGCCGCGGCCCCGTCAGGAGTGGAAGAGACGACCGATCATCCACAACCAGTGACTCACCAGATGAGGCAGTGGGTGATCGAATGCGATGTTCCCGAGTCTACGCAACCGCGTTGCCACTGCCTCATCTGGTGAGGCAGTTCCAGTCGAATACTCCGTCAGGCAGATGCCCGCAACGTCGCCGCGTGCCGCCCTTCGGCGCACACCGGAACGCGCCGCCCGCAGGCCTCGGCACCGTCATGTCCAACACCTGAGACCGGAGCCCACCATGCGCAGACTATTCCTGACCCCATTCACCCTCGCAGCCCTGGCGGTTCCCGCCGCGAGCATCGCCGCCGACAACATCGGCCCCTACGTTGGTGTCGGGCTCGGCGTCGCGCGCGTCGAAGGAGATGCCCAGGAGGTCGCGAATTCCATCGGCGCGCCCAACCTGACGACGCTCGAGGTCACCTCGGGAACCGCCCGGCTCTACGGCGGGTATCGCTTCGACAAGCACTTCGGCATCGAGGCCCACTACGGCACGCTCGGCAACTACGAAGCGCGCGTCACGCTGCTCGCGCCGAACTCCGGCAGCATCACCGCCGAGGTCGACGCGAAGGCCTTCGGCCTGACCGCCAACGGCTACCTGCCCATCACCGGGGATACATCGCTGATGGCGAAAGGCGGCATAGCCTTTTGGGACGTCAAGTCCACGGGGAGTGGCTTCGGGGTGACCGTCTCCGCGTCCGACACCGGCTGGACCCCGCTGCTCGGCGTGGGCGTCATCACGAACCTCACACCGAACCTGCGCCTGCGTGCCGAGCTGGAGTATTTCAACAAGATCGGGAAGGAGAGCACCACGGGTGACTCGCGGGTGATCCTCGTCGGGGTGGGCCTCGAGTTGGGGTTCTGAGGTCGGCACCTGGCGTCACGCAGGATCGCAACGGAACGCCGGAACGGGTGCGATGAGCGCGCGTTCCGGCAACACGAATCCCCTCGACGGAGGAACCCCGCATGAAGACATCGATCGCCGCACTGATCGTCGCACTGGCCTGCGCGGAAGCTGGTGCGGTATGCCCGTACGACCCGGCGTGCCTCGACAACCCCTACGGCGCCGGCAGCCCCTACAAGGCGGACGGGCTGATGAATCCGTACAGCGAGTACGGCAGCCCCTACAGCAATCGATCGCACACCAACCCCTACGCGACCGACGCCCCGCGGCTGTACGACCAGGACGGCAACTATCGCGGGCGGCTGAGCGCCAACCCCTACGACCCGGACTCCACATCGAACCCGTATGGGCGCTATGGAAGCCTCTTCTCGCCCGACAGCATCAACAACCCGTATGGGGCGGGGAATCCGCATTCGGGGAAGAGGATTTATGTGGTGCCGGGGCGGTGAGGGGGCACGGCCGGGGGTGCATATACGGGAGCGCACTCGGGCGCAGGGATCCTCACGGCCACGCCGTCGCTGAAAACCCGCCCTCATGTTTTCGCAAACCTGGAGGTGCCCAGGAGCACCGCAAGCCGATCCTGCGTGATTGCTGCATCGCACCTTGTTCACGTTTCCCGGCTGGGCGGTCACGTTCGCCGGAATACGCAGCCAACCCTCCGGGGGCGGCCTCCAAGGCGGCGTCGGCGCAGTGAGCCGGGCTTACTGAGTCCGAAGTCCTCAGCGAAAGGGCCTGCGAAGACGCCCTGCGCGAGAAACTGGATGGGTGACGGTGCACGGTGCGTGCGCCGTCACCAACCTCTCCCAGAACCTGCGTCCGCGCGCGAAGTTGGAATACTGCAGCGAGATTGGGAGGGAAAGCACCACTGGTGACTCGCGGGTGATAGATGTCGCGGTCGGGCTGAGGCTGAAGTTCGGAACTAGGTACTGATCAGAGCCATGGCATAGGGGCCTGGGTGCGATCTACGCCAACCGCCGCCCTAACGCTCGCTCTTCAAAAGTTCGACATGATGCTCCAACCGCTCCCAAGCCTCGCTGCTCAAAATCTGGAATCGCTTCTTTGGCGCCACCATCGCATTGATAAATCCGCCGAACGTTTTCCACGCAATCTGCTTCTTGTTGGGCCCTCTGAGCGTCTCTTGTCCCGTCACGTGGTCGAGTATCTCGTCCTGCAATCCCAGGTCCAATCCCACCGCGTCTCGTGATCGTAGGAACCCTTTGCCATGCCTTCCCCACGCCTCTTGATCGAGCAGCTCTGGAAGGTCCGGTGGCGGCAGGGAGATAGCACCCTCGAACGCGGGTTCCGCATAGTCGTCTAGATTCGCCTCGGTAAAGCAGGCCCGCGCTGCATCGAGGAACGTTGACATCTGCCCACTGTACGTTATGGCTAGCTGCGTCTTTGCACGCGTCATCGCAACGTAGAGCCTGCAAAGGTCTCTGAACGACTCCTCTTCCGGAAGATTCGGATGGGGAATGGTTCCCCAATTGCAGTTAACGATCACTACGGCATCAAACTCAAAGCCCTTGGTCTGCTCTAAGTCCGACAGGAACATACGTGCACTACGAACGTCCACACGCGATGAGAGCACGGGCCACGAGATTGTGTCCCCGAGAACCTCGATCGCTCTTTGGCCGAATCCGCACAGCACAAGGCAATAGCGGTGCGTTTCTGGCTGATCCTCGGCGTAGTCGACCAGAAAGCTGATGCCTCGAGCTACTTCATCGACGACGGAGGCGCCCTTTAGAATCAGCGGTTTCGGCGACGAGAAACTCGCAAACTCCGGGGCCAAGACGTCAAGATCCGGAAAATCCTTTGGCATCTTCCCGATCGACTGCCGAAGCACTGTATGCGCGGCCTGGAGAATCTCTTTGCTGTTTCGATAGTTCTGATCAAGGCGCACCGTAGTGCTGGCCAACGTGATGCCAGCAGCCTTGAGGTCCGACAGTTTCGTGTGAATCGTCTGCGCTGCATCGCCGCACAGGAAGAGATCGTTCTCTCCGGGCGGAACCAGTTTACGAAGAATGGCGAGTTCCAGCGTTCCTAGGTCCTGTGCTTCATCGACCAGGACACAACGATACTCAGGATCAATCTGGTGAAGATGCTTGTGCAGAGCTGCGACGATCCCCAAATCATCGATTACGCCCACCGCCGCCATCTTTGCTTCCCAGCCTTGCAGGCCCGCGAGAGCTTGCTGCCGCGACTGCGCTAGTAGTGGGACAATCCTGCCGTGTCGATCCGCCTTGAGGTAGTCCTCCCGCCGATCCGGCGAAAAGGCGCTTCGGATGTAGTCGAACTCCTGCCTGATGTAGTCATTTGCATACACCCCACGCGCGTTGAGATGCTTCACGAGATCGCTGAGCACTTCAGCGTCATTGTTGTTGTTCTCGCAGTAGAAGTACTCCCTCCAGACTTCATCGACATGCTCTGATTGCGCAAACGCATTGGGAACGACCGTCTTCTTCACAAGATGGTTCTTTATAGACGGGTCGAACTTGAAGAGCATCTCTTGGCAGAGGTCGAAGATCGACACGACCCGAAGATTCTTTGGTCGCAACTCTCCGCACTGCGCATCAATAAGGCGATTAAGCAAGCCCGCGAGCGCGCCGCTAAGCGTCACCAGCAGCACCCGTTGATCTGAGTGAACTCTGGCGAGTCGTAGTGCACGGTGAACGACCACGCAGGTTTTCCCGGAGCCACTCACGCCAGCCAGGCGCGCCGAGCCGTTGAAATCCCGCTGAACATGTTCGCGTTGCTTGGGATGAAGATAGAGCATCCACTTCTCGAAGGATGCCGTCTTGACGAAGTGATCGAAAAGCTCGGGATCCACGTCGTTGGCAACCACTACGGAGGTTCCTGACTCAAGTGCGTCAGCGTCGGCATCCGAAATAGCTGTCAGCGGCTTGGCGGCAGTAGTGTGAAGGTCGATATGTACCTTCGCATTGACGACGTCACCGGCTCGCAACGCCAGAAGAACCTCCATCAACGTATTCTGAACCGAACTGTCTTTGACTTGCAGGCAGACCGCCTCAATATCACTGTCCGTGGAAATTGACACGAGTGCTTCCGCATCACGCCGCGTGTCGTCTTCAAGGGCCCCGGAGAGATGCCTCCAGTAGCGTTCCGGAAGATGGCTTACAAGACTGCCCGTACGAAAATCGATTCGACCGGTAACGGTGCCCGCATCCCCTTGAGGCGGGCCTGCGATCTTGACTGTTTCCACCACTGCGGTTTCGCCTTCCTTCCGGAAGACGAATCGTCGGCCGCGGTTACGCTCTAACCATCTATCTGTTGCATCGTGATCTCCGGCAAACAACAGAACGCAGACATGCTCTTGGTTCACCGTGACCAACCGAGCAAATCCTGTGAGGTCGTACTTCACGCAGTGATCGATCCGGCTCTCACCGTGGTTTGTCACCACCAATCCCTTGAATACGTCTTGAAGCGACCCGCCACCGCTTGCTCGCCCCATTACGGCCTGTACTGCAGTGGCTGCCTTCTGGAACTTCCCTCCTTTGTTGTACAGATCGCTAACGGAGCGAAGAAACTCCTCGTCGAACAGAAACTTCATGACCTCCATCCCTCCTTGGTCAAGTGTCTTGTCACAGCCCGCCCGGCCGTTTCATGCATACCCCGACAGGAATCGCTCCGAGATCTGGTTGACCCATGAGGCAGTGACGTCACTAGTCAAAGTCGGAGGAAGACACACGCATCGCTGCCATGCAGTTCATGCCCTGCGCTCGCACCCTGTCTCTCAGGGCTCCGCTGAGCGAGGCTGAACTCACTCCACCAGCGCCTTCAACAGCGCGTCGCGCGCATCCAGGTAGTAGAGGATCGTGATTTTCGCTGCGACGTCGTCCGGCAAGTCGTTCAACTGCCGGCGACTGCTGATCGGCATCAGGATGCTCCCGGCGCCCTTCTCGACGGCGACTTCGACCACCGACACGGGGTTGAAGATCGGCTCCAATGACCCGCCGAGGTTCAAGCCGCCGGTGACGACGAGGCCGCCTTTGATGCTCTTCTGGAGCAGCGACGAGCACAAGGCGAGCAGCACACCAACGCCCACGGCGGAACCGCTCTTGGCGCTGTCGAATGCACGTAGCTGTACCGAGAACTCATGTTGTCGCGGCTCGCGATCCCCGACCAGTTCCTTCGCGCGGGTGTAGAGGTTCTGCTCGGCGCAGCGAACGCTTTCGCGGAACGGAGGCGGGGCGGGCTGGTTAAGGATCTTGACGCCGCTGCCAGGCCCCCCGGTGACGTCCACCTGGTACAGCCCAGGGTTTTCGTCGCCGCCCCCAGCCGAGACAATCCAGGCCTGTCCAGGCGGCAGAGGGTCACTGCCGATGCTGCTCTCGCTGTATAGCTCCGGCGTTGCCACGAACTTTTCGACGCCGTCGTCGCCCATCGAGTAACTGAACTGCGTGTTGCGGAACTCGGCAGAGCCGATTCGCTTCTGCTGCTCCTTCACCCGCCGGCGGCACTCCAGCGCCAACCGCAACGCCCACTCCAGCACCTCGTCGGAAACCGGCACTTCGGGGTTCGGCGACACCAGTTTGATCAGCCCGCTGACCGTCTTCTGAACACCGGTCGTGTCGCGACCGCTCAGCGCGCCGCCCAGGTGCACGCGCCCTTGTAGAACACCTTGCCTGCTCTGCTTGCGCAGCTGGTTCCAGCATTCTGAAAGGAAGTCGCTGACCAGTCCGAAGCGGTTGGTCAGCAGGTCCCGATTCACCTTGGGCAGGTCCCATCCCGGAAGATAGGCGTGGATCCGGTCCATGAATGCGGTGTCGTCGCGCATCTCGGGTGGCAGCGGGCCGAACAGATGGCCGACGCGCTGTTGGTGCTGCACGTCCACGTCGAAGTTGCCCACCATCACGACACCACCCTCGGCGCGGATGCTCTCCTTGCCCCGGCTGAACTCCCCGGACTCCATGTAGCCCTTCATGATGTTGACGCCGTCCTTCTGGTCGAAGGACACACCCGAGATCTCGTCGAAGCAGACCACGTCGTACTGGCACACCAGGCCGCGCTGGCCGTTCTGGTTGTTGACGAACATGCGCGCCACCGTCGCCTTGCCGCCAGAAATCAGGTGTGCGTAGGGCGAGACCTGTTGAAACAGGTGGCTCTTGCCGGTGCCTCGCGGCCCCAGTTCAACAATGTTGTAGTTGCGCTCGACGAAGGGCGCCATTCGCAGCAGCATCATGTCGCGTGCGCGCGGCGTCAGCTGCTCGGGCTCCATGCCTACGCTGCGGATCAGGAAGTCCTTCCATTCCTCGGTCGCGAAGGCTTCACGCCCCTTGTACAGCGCTGGCAGTACGTCACGCTTGGACAGCTGGATCTCGCGCAGCGAATCCACGCCGAACGGGCGGCCATTCCTCTCCTGGGCGATGGTTGGGTCGTAGGACAGTTCCACCTCGGCATAGAAGCCGCCGGTCAGCATGCGCTCGTTGGCGTGCACCATCGCCTCGCTGATGCGCACGTCCTTCAACTGCAAGCTGGGTAGCGTGGCCACGAAGGAATCGGTTCCCGAATCCAAGCGGGCGGTGATGATGTCAATGAGCTTGACGTGGCCCTTCTCCTTCGCCCGGGCCTTGAACAGTTCCTGCTCGCCTGCGCGCACGGTCTTTTCGCCCAGCTGACGCTCGACGATCTTCAGCCCCTCGGCGATCTCTTCCTCGTCCACCGATGCGCAGTAGCGCCCCAGAAGAAATTCCGCCACGTAGGTTGGAACGGGGTACTGGCCCTTGAACCTGCGCACCAGGTCCTTCCTCACCACGTAGCCTTCGAAGGCCCGGGTGGCGATCGTGTCGATAGGGTCGAGTTGTTGACTCATGGACTCAGTTTCCCAAAGTGGTGGGCAGTGCGTGGATCACCTGTCCTGACGCATCTAGCAGTACGACTTCCGCCGGCTTGCCGATGTCGGCGTCGTCCTCGAGGAAGACAGTGACCTTGCCATCGGCTGTGATCTCGCGTGCCTGCTTGTCGGTCAGCAGCGAGGTGTTCGGGTCGGTCTGGCTGGCGCGAATGTCCACCCTCATGCCGGTACCCTCGCCGCCCACCGATACGCGGCACTTGGCGCCTGTCCACCTGGCCTCGAGCAGGCGGGCAGCGGCGCCCGCAGCCGGGACTGCCGAGATGCGCAACACCGGCGTCACGAGTTCCTGCAGCGACACGCCGCCATGCGAGTACTCGATGTTGGCGCGGTAGCTGCCCGCGCCAGGGGGGCTGGCCATCATCACCGCGGGGTTCCAATACCACTTGAAGGCCTGGGCATCGGTCTGTGCTTCGGCCTTCAGCGCAGCACATCGGGTCCAGCGGGTCTCGGTCAGGAAGGCCTTCAATTCGACCTTGGGCAAGCCACCGGGCATCAGCAGCCAGCCGTGGTCGGTGACCACCACCACCTCGGTCCATCCCGCGTGCAGCAGCGTGCGGATTCGGCTCGCCAGGTCCTGGACCTCGGACGCCACGCTGCGGGCGAGCTTCCATCCCTCGGTATGCCCCCGCTTGTCCAGCGAGCCCGCCTCGGTCCAGGCGGACCCGACCGGGTTGCCGATCTCGCCGGCGGCCAGGCACTGCCAGCCGCGCGACGTAAGCGTGTCGAGGAAGCGGCTCTGTGTCAGCAACTGACCGGTGGCCGTCAGTCGCGCGCCGAACTCGTCCTCCGGAGCTCCACCGTGAAAGGCGTCTGCGACCGGCGATGCAGCGGGCTTCGCCGTGGCCGTCACCGAAGGAATCGCCGACCACTCCCAGTCTTGCGACGACGTAATGCCATCGGCAGCCAGGGCGTCGGCCAGCTGCTGTGCCACGTCCATCCGCAGGCCGTCCGCGAACAACACCAGCCGCCCGGGCATCGCGTCGATCGGCGCATGGCGTCGCGACACCGATTGCCCCTGGGCATGAATCAACTGCTGCAGATGGCGAGACGTGCTTTCCAGCCAGGGCAGGTAGACCGCCCGGAGCGTGCCCAGCACTGCCTCCTGTACCTCCGGTGCGCTGCTGGCCGCCATGGCAGCCAGTGCGGCTGCGTCCACACGCCAGCCACCGCCGGCATACGCGGCGGCGAAGGCCTCGGGCGCCGGCGCCCCGGGCGGCGCAGCACACAGCCCGGCGAGTTGTGCCAGTGGGGCGAGCGCCGTGGCGAGCGGACTGAGTCCCAGCTTCTGCCACGGATGACGCCGGCGTTCGGCGTGGCGGCGTTCCAGCTCGGCCAGCTGTCGGATCACGTCGCCCTGAGGTCTATCGGCAAGTGCCTCCAGGGCCTCCTTCAGGGCCTGCTCTTCCTTCTCGTTGATGCTCGGCCACGTCTCGGCCGAGTCGAACATCCCCGGGCTCTTCGGTGCGGCGCGGGTGAGCCACTCGACGATGCCGGGGTAGTTGGCCGGCGATTCGGCGAACCGCCGCCACACATGGCCCCAGTGGTTGGACCGCGCCGCCAGCAGACCTGCGGCCTTCAGCGGACCTTCCTTGACCGGGTCGAAGCCCGCCTCCGTCCTGCATTGCTGGCAGAAGGCCTTCCACTCGGCGTCGGATCGGCTCTGCCTGAACCCGTCGGGGTCGCTCAACCAGCGCAGGAGCAGCCCGGTGGCATCCGGCGCCAGCATCGAGTTGAAGAACTCGGCGTCGAGCCGCCGGCCCCTCAGCTGTGCGAGGGGTTCGGCCAGCAGCGTCGGGAGGGCGCCCGCCAGTGCCTCCAGGGTGGCCTGGTCGCGGGCCACATCCAGGTCGAGCCCGCCGTGCCTGGACACCAGGAATGCGTAAGGCGTCCATTCCTTGCCGTTCACGTGCAGCCACAGCCCCCCGCGGAACTGCAGTTCCACCAGCGGGGCCAGCTCGGAAGTGCAGTCCTCCGCTGCGCGCAGTTGCTCGCGGCTCACGCCGGGCAGATACAGGATGGGCGTGGTCCCTGTCGGAGTCGCACCATCCACCAGGCGAGCCTCGATGCAGCGCAGCCACAGCGCGGGGCCGCTGCGGGTTGGCGGATCGTAGGTGCCCAGCTGATACAACTCGGGGAGCAGCGGCAGCAACGCGGGCACCACGCCAGCCCACAGGCGCTCGGGGTCTGCCCACAACACCGCGCAGGGGGCCACCTGGTCACCCGGGGCATAGGCTCGGGCAACGGTCCTGAGGGCTGCGACAAGCTGCTGTCCGATGGTCTCGCTCATGCCGATCCCTCGATGCTGCCATTCTGTCCGGCGCGCAGCCGCTGCCTCGCCAGACGCACGGCCTCGTGCAGCTTCTTCACCAGTTGCCTCCTGGGCAGCAGTCGCGTCAGGTAGCTGGCCAGGTGGATGCCGCTCTTCTGCAGGTCCATCAGTTCGACATGCTCGTCGCTCTTGCCTGCGCACAGGATCATGCCCAGCGGCTCGGCTTCGCCGGGCTCGCACTCGTGTCGCGCGAGCCAGGACAGGTACAGCTCCATCTGGCCCTTGTCCGCCGCTTCGAAGTCGCCCACCTTCAGTTCGACAGCCACCAGCCGACGCAGCTTGCGGTGATAGAAGAGCAGGTCGAGGTAGTAGTCGCGGCCATCGATCTGCATGCGCTTCTGTCGGGCGACGAAGCAGAAGCCCGCGCCGATCTCCAGCATGAAGGCCTCGATCTCACGCAGGATCGCTGCCTCGAGGTCCTGCTCGGAATAGGTGTCCTTCAGGCCCAGGAAGTCCAGCAGGTAGGGGTCGCGAAACACGAGGTCCGGCGACAGCCTGCCGTCGTCGCGCAGCTTCTTCAGCTCGGCCGCGATCAGCTTGTCGGGTTTCTTCGACAGCGCCGTGCGTTCGTACAGCATGCTCTGGATCCTCTCGTGCAGCGTGCGCGTGCTCCAGCGTTCCAGACGGCACATCTCCGCATAGAAATCGCGCTGGAGCGGGTCGTCCAGATAGATGATCCGGCGCAGATGCGTCCAGCTCAAATTTGCACTCAGTGCGTGCAAGATCTTCGCATCGGGAAAGGCCTCTGCGCAGCGAACCATGTTGAACAGGTTGCTCATGGTGAAGCCGCGCCCGAACTCGGCCGTCAATTTTCCACTCAGCGCGTGGACGATCTGCTGACCGTAGTCCGCCCGCTTCGCCTTCAGAACATCGGTGCGGATGCGGTGGCCGATCTGCCAGTACAGCAGCACCAGGGCCGAATTGACGCCCTGTGCCACCGTCTGGCGCGCTTGCAGGATCAGCGTTCGAATCTCGGCCAGCAGCCCGGCCGGGCTGGGGGTGGCAGCGCTCACCTTGCGCTTCGCCGCCACGAGCGCGGGCTTGCGAGCCTTGGGCTCGCTGGTACCGACGGCGGACTTCTTCGTAGCCATCGAGGGCACGGTCAGGTGGTGCTGCGGATTGCAGCGCCCGCACGCAACGAGCCGATCAGCTCGGGAATGGCGCCCTGCCACTCCACCCGCTCTTCGGTGTTACTGCGCTGGGTGGCGATCCACGACAGTGCCTGGCTGACGTCGTAGAGGGTCCTGGCCGGACGGGCTGTACCCGGCACATCCCCCATCGCCTTGACCGGCTTCTCGGTCGCTTCCCCTTTCGCGAAGGGGTCCACGATTTCAACGTCGCGTCCGCTCCTGCAGATGTGGAACACGCGGCAGGCGGCCTTCTTGCCCCACGTCGAGGACACCTTGCCGTTGACCCATTTCTCCAACTGCACGGAGGAGACTTCGGCAGCCTCCCAGCCCTTCAGGCGCTGCAGGTCAGCGGTCACCGCAGTCATGCCCGAGACCACAAGCTCCGGGATGGCATCCAGACTCAAGTGCTCGTCGTGTACGTCTCTCAGTTCGGCCTTGGTTTCGCCGATCACCAGCCCGTTTGCACAAACGAACCGCAACCACCCCAGGAGAATGACGAGGCGGCTGGACCCGTCCACGGAGTTGAAGCATTCCAGACGCAGCCCCAATGGCTTGCCATCTCTCGGCGTGTAGTGGTGAGACTCCGGAAAGTAGGCCCGAAAGTTCATCCACTCCCCCAACGGCGTCAGTCCGACTTCACATCGCAACGGCGCGGGGTCGACACCGACCCGTCGCAGTCCCTCGAAGCAGCGTGTAACGACTTCGTGATGCTGGGCAAGCTGATAGGCATTGGAGACCGTGCCCACGGGAATGGGCCGCTCGGTAACGGTCAACGGCTGACGGACGACGGCCCGGATGTGCGGGTTGGCGGGCGAGTCCGGGCCTGCCCGAAACGGCTCGATCGTGAACGTCGGCACCAGTCGGGCCAGGCGATCCCAACGACCGGCCCAGTAGGCGACGTCGCGGGCGCGCCAGCGCCCTGTGGCATCGAGCAATTCAGCGGATGCGTCGATCTCGTCCATGGTCACTCCCCAGGATGCCTGCTCGCCGCCGCCACCGGCGGATGGTTGCGTCGGATCATCTTCCCGAGGCCTCAGCTTTGGCGCTTGCCGCGCTTGAATGCATTGCCGTAGTGGCAATCGTTCCAGCGGTTGCCGTCAGGCTCCTTGCCGACGCCAGCAAAGTCCTCGGTCTTCCCGTCCCAGCCCCAGAACCACGGGTACTCCGCCTTGGAGCGCGTGGGCTCCTTGCCGCGGTCCTTGTCCCATTTGATGTTGGGCTTGGTGCGCAGCACGCCCGCGCCCTTCTTGCCGCCGGGAATGTCGCGCGCCATGAACGGGCGGATGTTCATCCGCACGCCGTCGTTCAGGTCCGGCTGCCAGCCGATGGCCTGCTGCGACAGCGGCTTCCAGCGCACGAAGAGGTCGAACGGCGGCTCGCCTTCGAGGATCAGCGCGAGTGTGGCCTGCAGGTTCTTCGCCGCCTGCAGGCGCGCATCGCTGCCTGACTCCCCCGCGTCCACCGCGGCCTGCTGCCGGCGGATCCAGTCACCCAGGTAGGCGTAGGTCAGCTTCTCCAGGTTGGCGTGGGTTAGCTTGTGATAGTTCACCAGCGCGCTGAAGCCACTTTTGTGGCCATCCCAGAGGTGCCAGATGAAGGGGCGGTTCTGGAACAGCTTGCAGTGCTGCTCAAAGAAGGCGTTGCGCAGCCAGTCCTCCAGCGAGGTTCCCGCGCCGTCGACCTGGGCCAATAACTCCTGCTGCAGGGATGCGCTCCATTCCGCGCCGTAGGCCCGGGCGAGCAGGTCGCGCAAGCGCTCGGCGGCGGCGGCTTCGCCTTTGGTGGGGCTGAGGGGCACGATACCGTCGGTGTCTGCGAATGCTTCGAGGCCGTCGGGGCCGAGGGCCGGGCAATCGGGAAAGCTGGAGCCGGTCTGGCGGGGCCAGTGGTAGCCGAGCAGGCGCGCCACGGCCACCTGCAATGGCTGATCGGCGTCCTTTGGGTGACCATTGAACAACCACTGAGTTGGGTCGCTCGAGAACGGCTTCGGTAGGCCTTGCGGGTACTTCTGAGCTGCAACCTCTTGCCAATACTCCAGATCGAAAGGCACCTTCAGCAGATTTGCATTTGTAACGCAAACTCTCCTATCGATCTTTCTCACTTCCGCGCGGAAATCATCCGAGCTACAGAATGACCAAATTGGCAGGAGATGTTCGCTATTCTCGATGACCAGCGGCGACACGCTGCTCGAAAACACGTCTCCAAAGTACCGTGTCGCCGGGAGGTCGCGCATCAGGCATACCAGCACACCTGACTTACCCCAGGCACTGATACCCTGCTTTCGGGCCAAACCACTCCCGTCGGCAGCCCAGAACAGCACTTGCTCCATACCTCCGGTCAAGCAGATATTTGATACGCCACCTTGATAAAACTTCCAATATCTTGAGATTTTGCATAGCTCGACAAAGTATCGGCCGAATCGCTCATCATCTCCGGTTTTTATTCCCTGATAACTCTTGGCAAAAGACTCGAGGATCGCGCCACGGTTAGGCAGTGCGACTGCAATGCGGCAGTCAGAGTTGAGGCGAGAGTCCGCCTGTAGCAGCATCAGCACGGCCCCATTCTCAAGTTCCCTAACTTTCTCCGGAATGGTCGCCTTTTGAAGTGCATCGATGCCTGCAAAGCGTTGATCGGACTTTGCGCCAGTAGCACCCAGACAAATAAGTCCGGCGAATGGTCCGCGATTGCCGAATGCTTGCCAGGCTTCTTCGCCAAGAGTCACAGCAAAGTGCAGGCTGCATTCGGTAATTACTTGCTGCCTTAAACCCTTGTATGTCGAACTGAACCACCAGTTCTGGGGTGTAACCAATGCAGCATGCCCAGAGCGGCCGCAGAAGTCGATGCATCGCTCAAGAAAACAGGTCGCCAGATCCGATTTCCCTTCGCTATGGAACTGGGCGCAGTAGTCCTGAAGGACGGTGTGTTGTTTTCCGCGCCCCAGGTAGGGCACGTTGGTAACCACGAGTGTGAACTGCCCCGCGAGGATCTCGGCTGCTTTGGCCAGTCCGCGCGCGGTCACAGCCATCTCGTGCGCCAAGTCGTCGGTGGCTTCTTGCGCAAGCGCTCTTTCCAGTAGCGGCTGAAGTTCATGGAACGCCGCCACTAACAGATCGCCCGCTTCGTTGCGTGGGTTGATGAGACTGCCAAGGACTGGCGCGTCAGCGAACGACGCATAGAGCCGTGCCATACCGCGCTCAAGACGGTCATCGCCGCCCGCCAGCTTCAACCAATCCGCTTGCTTCGCATTCGGCGCCAGTCCCGAGCAGGCGATGTTCATAGCCGGCAACACGCAGTGTCCCACCCGCCGCCACGCCGCCAGCGCCAGATTGAACGCGCCGATCTGCGTACACCGCGGGTCCAGTTCCAACCCGAACAGGTTGTCGCCGACCACGGCAGCCACCGCCTCTGCCTCGTCCAGACCTTCTTCCGCGACGCGCAGCGCCACCACGCGCTCGAACATGGCCACCACGAAGTGCCCGCTGCCCATGCAGGGGTCCAGGCACTTCAACTCCATGGCGGACCGGGGCCAGCCGTCGAACGTGCCCGCCGCAGGCACCCAGACGCCGTCGTCAGCCTGGATGAAGCGAAGATACGTCCAAGGGCAACCCGGCAAGGCCACCGCCTCCCGCAGTTCGGATTCGCTCTCCGCCGTCCGGCCCAGTTCCGGCCTGGCCGCCAGCACCTTGCCCGCATGCCAGGCCCCCAGCGTGTTGTCGAGCAGGAAGTCCACCATGTAGTCCTCGGTGAACAACTGCGTGACGGCGGGCAGTTCGTCGGCGCCGATCTTGTTGCCGGCGGCGTTGACCTCGTCCTTCTTCTCGGCTTGCCAGAACTGGTAACACCAGCCCAGGCTGTCGCTGGCGGTGAAGACTTCCACGGGCAGGCCGGTGACCAGGGCGATCAGCGGCTGGCGGTCGTTGACGGCCAGCTCGACGGCACCGGCGGGGTCGTCGGCGCGGAAGATCTCGGGCAGTTCTCTGGCGGCGAAACGGGCCGCCACGGCCCAGGCGTCCTTGCATCCGACCGAGGGCGCCAGTTCCTCGCAGTCGTCCAGCGACACCGCCACGCCATGCTCGGGCGAGATCAGCAGGTCGTTCTCCAGCAGATAGCGGGCGAACAGCAGCCGGTGCCACTGGTCGTAGGCCAGCTTCTCGGCCAGATGCTTGATCTCGTAGGCGCCGGGCTTGTGCCGGCTTTCGCCGTCGCCCAGCTGCTTGGCCTGGGCGCGCAGCTGGCGGCGCAGCGCGCGCGCGGCCTCGTCCATGTGGCGGTAGGGGTCCGGCTCGTGCACGGCCAGCGCTTCGAGCGCGTGGCGGGCGCCCGCCTCGGCGATCTTGCGGGCCTGGCGCACGGCGCCTTCGAGCTGCCGGCGCAGCGGGGTGGGCAGGCTGCTCATGGGTGCCCCCGACGACCTGCGGCTGGTCCCGCGAAGCGGGAGCGGGCGCCTCGGAACGGTCGGGCGGCGCTCACAGGATCACCGGACCTTTCTCGAGCCTGCTCAGCACCTGCTGGCGCACGCCGGCCAGCCAGTGGTCCAGCTCGTCGGTGGTCTTGATGACGGCGGCCGGCAGTGGCACGCGCACGGCGTCGGGCGTGGCCAGCTTGCCGGCCTCTTCCAGCGCGCGGGCGAAGCGCTGCGGCACGGCGTCCAGCAGGTTGCGGCGGTCGGTCAGGCTGCGCGCCGTCAGCGCGGCCAGGATCTCGTCATCGGTGCCGACGGCGGCCTTGGGCGGTGGCGCCAGCTGGCAGGCCGTCGCGATGGCGCTGCGCTGCTCGTCGGTGCGACCGGCCCACACAGGCGATGCCGCCAGTAAGGCTTCGCCCGCCTTGAAGGCGTCCGCGAGGTCGTCCTGCAGCTTCCCGAGCGCGAGGCGCAACGCAGTGGCCAGCTGCTTGATCAGTTCGGGCACCGGGTCGGGCTCGGCCAGCAGGCTGCGGCCCTCGGTGATCGCCGCGATGGAGACGGCAGTGGCGTCGGCCTCGGGCAGGCCGGCGGCAAAGCGCTGGAAGTCCTGCAGCCGCTCCCAGGCGGGCCAGCGCTTGCCGATGGCGTCGGCGCTCTTCTTCCACGCGGCCAGCCTGGAGGCCAGGTCGTCCTTCTGCTCGTGGATCTGCAGCAACTGGGCATTGCCGCTGAGCATCTGCAGCGCCGTCACCGCCAGGGTGTCGGGCGGCTCGGGGCGCGGCGCGGGTCCACCGGCACTGGCCGCCAGGGCCAGCAGCCTCGCCAGCGCCTGGGCCGCGGCCTCGGACTCCTTGCCGTTCTGGGTGGTGATGCCGGCCTTCTGGAACAGGGCTTTCAGGTTCAGGCGCTGCTGCACGTCCAGCGGCGGGACGTCCACATAGAAGCTGGCGGTGCCAAGCTGGTTCTGCGGCAGCGACGCGTTCACCGGCTGGCCATTGACGGTGGCGCGCAGGTTGCCCGCCACCAGCATCACATAAAGCGCGCCGTCGATGGCGTCCTGCGGCCAGCCGTAGGGGGCGCCCTTGAAGTTGTCGCGGAGGTCCTTGCCCTTCTTGCCGGCACCGACGTACTCCAGCACCTTGCGGCACACCGCGTGCTGCGTGGGGTTGCCCTGGAACCCCACCTGCGCCAGGGCGGCCACGTTGCCGGCGCGCGCTTGCGAGACCACCTGTCCCCAGTTGGCGTGGTCGGCCTCGGAGAACTGCGGGAACAGGCGCACCAGGGCGCTGTCGGCCGAGTCCTGCACCTTGTCGGCCAGTTCGATGCCGTTGCCTTCCTGCCCGCCGCCGAGAAACACCTTGGCGCCGTCGATCACCTGGCCGAGAAGATCGTGGATGCGATGCTGGGCGACGGCCAGGTGGGTCTCGACGGCCTTGCGGGGTTCGATGGTTTCCGGGCCGCCCGCCATGCCATGGGCGTCCAGCGTTTCCTGGGCGGCGATCTGCGAGGCGATGGCCTGCTTCAGTTCTTCATGGTGCACGCGCGGGAGATAGCCAAAGAGCATGGGGCTGTCGACGCCGGCGGCACGGGCGTCGTTCAGCACCGATTTCTCGTCGTCGCTCCAGCCGTCGCGCAACCACAAGGTCACGTCATCGCTGCCGCCAGCGGGCCGTGCCGACGACAGATCGAACACCAGCTTGCGTGCCGTGCCCGAATTGCCCTGCTGGAGCGACACCGGCTTGAGCGCCTGCTTCGCACGATCGCGCAGCAACTCGGCCCGCCTGGTGCTGATGCGCTGGTCGTCGTTGAGCGCGGTGGTGCGGCGGCGGTTGAACTCGTGGGTCCAGACTGCGCCTTCACGCGTCTGCAGCCGGTACTCCGTCTCCACCGCCATCAGCTGTCCATGCGCGACCAGGTGCGCGAGGAGCTTCGGCACCTGCTGCTCGAGCCTAGGGCGGTCTGCCAACAGGTCGGCCACCAGCAAGTCCACCAGTGTCTCCACGTTGGCCCGCACCCCGTCGTCGGCGCCGGGCGTGCGCGGCAGCTTGCCGATCAGGAACACCAGGGCACACAGGCTCGATCGCAGCTCGCCCTCGGGCGTGCCGTCGCGCTGCTTGCGGATGATCTCGTCGTACTCGCGCTCCAGCTCGCCGGAGTTGAGGAGGTCGGTCGAGATCTGGTCGTAGATGAAGTCGGCCGGCACCACCGATCCCACGGCCGCCTCCGCCGTCTGGCGGGTGGCTTCGAAGACGATCTGCAACTGCGAACGCAACTGCGCCTTCGTACCGGAGTGGTCGGTGTTGCGCAGCACCCGTTCCCAGAATCGCCGCCGCGTGGGCAGAAGCGGGTAGTCGGCCACGAAGAAGGCATCGTCCTCGTGCGTGGCGGCGAGCCGCGTTCCTTGCAGGTGGCGCGCCAACTCGCCCTGGTTGCCCGCCATGCATCGAGACAGCGTCGTCTCGTGCTCGGGCTTCTTCCGCAGCACGGTCTTGCGGATCACGCTCTCGACGTCGGTATCGGACAACTGCACCTTGACGGCGAAGCGGGCCTGCAGCCGCTGGAGCGCGGGTGTGGCGCCATGCAGCGCCGACTGCCCGGTGCCGACCAGCAGGAGCCGGCTGTTGAGATCGGTGCAGACGTGCTCGGCGATTTCCTGCACGTCGTGTGCGCGCTGGACCTTGTCACTGATGAACTGCTGGATCTCGTCCACGACGAGCAGCGTGCAGGGCAGTTGCCCGCCATCGGCGAAGATCTCGTGGACGATCTTCAATGCGTCGTCCACCGTCGGCGAACCGCTCTCCTTGAACTCGTCGCGGATGCTGGCCTGCGCATTGGTGGTCGTGCCGTACCGTGGGTCAGCGGCGACCAGCGCCTCGGCCAGCGGCGTGGACAGCTTCAAGCTGAGCACTTCCTTGGCCAGATCACGTTTCTGCTGCTTCAGCGCCTCCTGCACCTTGGCCTCCAGGCCGGACGCGCGCAGCCACAGCATGAACCTGGCTTGGGCGAGGTTTTCGGGCAGGCCGGCGGCGCGCAGCACCAGCTGGATGAAGGCGAGGCGCACGTTGTCCATCGACCCGGCGCCCAGAGTGCCGGCAGCGGCGCGCAAACCGCCCAGCGGCCTGGACCGGTTGCTCAGTTCCGTCAGCAAGGCGCTGATCTCGTCGGGCAAGGTGACGAGCGACCGCGCGGTGGCGCCGTCGTCGAAGCGGTAGTCCTCCCACAGGTAGCGCAGCACCTTGACCAGGTGCGACTTCCCGCTGCCGAAGAAGCCGCTCACCCAGACGGCGTTCTGTTCGGCCTTTCCGAGTCCACCGAGATAGGCGCCGAGGATGCGTTCCATCCCGCGCGCGTATTCGCCGTCGCAGACGAAGTTCTGCAGCTCGAAGCGGAGCGTCTTGATCTGGCTGGCGTCGCGGCCGATCTCGGACACCTTCGAGACGCCGTTGTTGAGCAACTCCTGCGTGGCCGGGTCACGGAAGTAGAGGCTGCGATTGATCATGGCTGGACGAAGCTCTCGATTGCGGTGATGGGCACTGCCATGTAGTTGAAGCCGTCGCGCGCGTCCATGAAACGGTACACGTTGCCGGTGTACTCGCCAGGAAAGAACACCAGGAGCCGCCCCCGGACGCTGTCTTCCACGCGCTCGACGAGGCTGGACACGCGCATGAAGTCGAACAGGGTGGCCAGGCCGGTGATGGCGACGACGGTGCCGGCGTTCGCGTCTTCGCTGATGCAGGCCTGACGTACCCGCTCCACCGCCAGGTGCTCGAGTTCGCCGCTTACGCTGAAGTGCTCGGGCTCCGCGAAGATGCTCTCGCGGTACTCGTGCGCCGCAATCCACTGAGGAAGCAAGTTTGTGAGGTCGACGTTCAGCCACCCATGCTGGGCTTCCAGGGTAGTGGCCTCGAACTGCGGTTGCTTCGCCCGAATCCGGCGCTCTTCGGCCGGCGGATAGACAGCGAACCACACCCGCTGCTTGCCGGACATGTTGGCCGACCACGGCAGGCGGACCTGGCGTGTGTAATTGGCAAGCAGGCGTTCGACGGCGCTCATGAAGATGGTCTCTCGAACCTGTCGAGCCGCGGAAAGCTCAGATCGACGACCTCGCCCACGGCGCGCATATCGAGCAGGCCCGCTCGGTGCGCCTCCTGCGCCATACCCCTCGCTCGGTCGGCGCCGAGATCGAGCAGACGGACCCACGGGCTGGAGAAGACGTCCGTGCCGTGATTCCCCGCAAGCCGCCCGAGGAAAAGCGCCATGGTGACTGCCACCGGTGTGGGCTTGATCTGCTGGCGGATCTTCTTCACACGCCCGATGAGGTGCCCTGCCTGGGTCCACGAGGAGGCCGCGTTCCGGATGGTCCTTCGAAGCGTGGCGTCTGAGTACTGATCCGGAAAGGCGGCTTCGAAGCCATGCGCGAGGCTTGCCTGCTCCACCATCGCGCCCACAGTGGCGTCGAGCACAGGCTCGGTCGTGGCCCGGAGAAGCGGGTCGCGCGACCACGCGACCTGGATGGCCAGCAAGGGCAGGCTAGCTCCATTGTCGACAGCCTCGAGTGTGCGCAGCAGCCCGAAGATCGGGACAGATTCGTCGAGCGAGTACAACTCACGCATGTGACGAAGGGTCTTGTGCCGGGTGCTGACGGTGGTCTTGCCCAGCACATTGCGCCCCAGCACGGCGGCGCGATAGTCCTCCGGGATCGAGCCCGCGGGTACCGCGGCAAGCAACGCCTCGAGCTCGGTCAGCATCATCGTCCGGCTGACATGCGCCCCCCCGGTGGAGAACTTGATCCCGAACGACTCCAGTGCAGGCGATGCGGTCGGGAACACCATGGAACCGGAACTGGCTCGGCTTTCGATCAATTCTGCTCGCTCGGTACGGACCAACTACCGCCATGAGCCGCGATCGGCCGGCCACGGCCAGGGGATTCGTGAGTCACCAACCGACGCTGTTTGTCGAGACAGAAAGCGTTCATCAACGTCGATGCATCTCCGGAGAAAGGGTTCGTCAAAACCTGCAAACACGCCATCCGAAATCCACTCGGCCTGCTTTTCCGAGCGCCATTCTTTCATGCTCTCCGCGGTCGCAGTCGCCATTCGTGCACCGCCACCGCGTTCGCATTGGAAACTGCACCTGCCACAGCGTCGCTGGACAAACCGAGCTGCGTAGACCGGGCTGCGACGCGGGCAGGAACGTATTTGCCACACCCTTGCGACTTCGGATAGCCGGACACCGCACGCGGTGGTCCGCGTTCGCCGATGATCGATTCCGTGCACAGAGGACCCTGTCGGGTCCCGACTCTCGATGCGGGCATCGAGCGCGGGATGGAAGCGGGTCTCGGAGGCGTGCGAACCAGAGATCTCCAACGCGTTCTTCTCGTGAGCGCCCTTCGACTTCCAGCCGCGTATGGCTGGTCAACCTCCTGCTGTCCACCGATCAGCCAAGCGATTGGGGATCGGGCCATTCCTGCAAGCCTGCGCGTTCCAGTTGCAAGAACCCGGCGCCGGAAAGAGTGCACTGGCTGTCGGCGAGGGCGCTGCGTGGCATCAACCATCCGGGCTCGTTGTCGATTGCGGGGTGCTGCAGTGTCCCCCCGATTCTGCGCGACGGTGCCGAGAATGTGCAGGGGGCGAGAGCGTCAACGTGAAGAAATCGTCACGACGGCGCCGGCCGACTCGCCGCTTCCGCTGAGCAACAAGGCTCACGGTGGCGTGGAAGCCGCGGCAATCTCCCAAAATGCAAGGATCTCGAACAGCAGCTTCAGCGATACCGAGGAACGCTTGCGTTAGCAGACTCTGCTACTTGTGCGGCGTCCTGTACCCCCGCGCCCGCACCTCTTCGAAGGCTCGCGCCGCCTCCGTGAGTGCCACCATCAGCTGAACATCCTCGGGTGTCACCGTCTTCAGCCACGCGCGGTAGTCGTCGTCCACGAGCGCCCGGGTGGTGGCGATCTCGGTCAGCGCCTGCACCGCAAGTCGCCGCCGCCGGGCGGATGCTTCGAAGGCGCGCTTGAACGCGGGGCTGTGCTCGGCCAGCAGCACACGCTCGACGAAGTAGGTGGCCTTGCCCTTGAAGTTCGCCCAGTAGTTCACGGTCTCCCAGCGGTCTGGCCGCACGAGGAACCGCTCGACCATCGTGCGGGTCCAGCCACGGGCGCGGAGTTGCACGTGGTCGACATAGAAACGATCGGTGTCGCTCATGCTGGAGTCTCCTCGGAGTGCGGCCCGTGCCGCGCGTGTTCTCGCCCATCGATCCGGCGGATCTGCCCTTCGCGCATGCGGAAGGACGCCAGCATCGCTGGCGTCGCCTCGGTAGAGGCCAAGACATCGAGGTTCAGCCGATCGACCACCGCCGTTCGCCCGACCGCGCCGTCGTCGGCGTCAGGTCCGAGGTATTCGACGTCGGGATGCAGGGCCATCGCCAGTAGCGTGATGTTTTTGGATGCCGCTGCATGGGTCCACAGTCTTGCAGCGCTGCGTTGCGCGGCATGGGGGTCCCCTGCCACCCTCGACACCTCGTGCGGATGCAACCGCAGTGCCGCGTTCCCGTCGCGCGTTGCCACGACGATCGCGTTCTGGCCGAAGGTGAGCATCCAGTCGTCGAGCTCGTCGTCTGTTGCGTCGAAGATCGCCAGGCTGGTCTCTGACGGCCACTCCCCTGAGGCGCCGCGCCCGGCACCGCCGAGCAGCCGGTGTCCAGCGGCAGCGACTGCTCCACGGAGGACTTCGTGGCGCCGAAGGTTCTTCGCCTCCGAGAGCTTCACGCTGAATGGATTGAACGCCGTGACGACGGCGACCCTGTCCCAGTGGAATGTCAACGCGTGCAGCACCTCCGGAACGGGTTGCCCGATGCGGATCAATGCCGTTCCGTCGGGCGCGTCGATTTCGTAGAGGGTGGCTGCGTAGGCAGTGAGCAGTGCGGCGGGAATCCGGATGGGCATCTCGTCGGTGGTCGTGGTCATGTTGTCTTCCCTGCTTTCGTCTCATCAAGTACAGCCGCGATCTGCTGCAACGCCTCCAGCGCTCCCAGCCGCAACGGCACATCTCGCGGCCGAGTCACGGCGCCCTCTCTCGGGTTGATCCGAATCAGCGGTTGCCCGGTCGACTCACCGAACCGTCGCGCCGACGGGATCGCCGTGCCGGCACCGATCTCGATCACGACGAGCTTCCGTGAGTTCACCTCCCAGTCCACCAGTCGCAGCTCCGCTGCTTCGTAGCGCCGCCCCGTCCAGCCGTAGTCGCTGAACATCAGGATGTTCGGTCGCGCCAGGCCACCGCAGTCCGGGCAGGTGGGCAGGTCGCCGCGCCACTCGCAGGCGGCTTCGTCGATGTCGGGCGTCAGGTCGGTCGCGGTCCATGGTGCGCGACCGCAGTTCTCCAGGCACTGCAGGTGGTGGATCGACCCGTGGCATTCGGCGACGTGTTCCTCCGGAATGCCGGACTTCTGGAACTGCCCGTCGACGTTCGAGGTGAAGACGCGCAGCCCGCGCCGCGTGCGCTGTCCGAAGGCCTGCAGGATATGGAAGCCCTCGTGGGGCACCGTGGCGCGGTAGAGCGCAAGGCGATGGCCGTAGAAGCCCCAGGCGACGCGGGGCAGCGCGTCGAAGGCGGCAGGGGATGCGATGTCGGTGAATTCCAGGCTGCGTCGGCCGAGCGCCGGATAGGCCCTCCAGAACCCGCCTGGACCGCGGAAGTCGGGGAGGCCGGAGTCGATGCCGATGCCGGCGCCGGCCGTGACGAGGATGGCGTCGGCCTCCGCGATCAGGGCGGCGGCTCGAGCGATGTGGTCCGACAGATCGGGGATGCTCATGCGGGTGATCTCCTGCAAGTGAGTGGGTCGAGTATCCGGATCCAGAGGCGCACCACGTGAGCCTCCGGATACGTCGACGACACTTCCCCTGCGGTTAGCCCACGGGCACCACCTGCTCCCACGTGAACTCCGGCAGCTCCCGCCCGAAGTGCCCGTAGTTCGTGGTGAGCTCGTAGATCGGTCGCTTCAGATCCAGCCGCCGGATGATTCCCGCCGGTGTGAGATCGAACTCGGCCGAGAGCGCCGCGGTGATGTCCTCGGACGATCTCTTCCCGGTGCCGAACGTCTCCACGACGAAGCTCACCGGCTCGGCCACGCCGATGGCGTAGGCGAGCTGCACGAGGCACTTCCTGGCCCATCCACGGGACACCACCTGCTTGGCGAGGAAGCGCGCCATGTAGGCGGCGGAGCGGTCCACCTTCGACGGGTCCTTCCCCGAGAACGCGCCCCCGCCGTGGGGTGCCGCGCCGCCGTAGGTGTCGACGATGATCTTGCGGCCGGTGAGGCCGGTGTCGCCGTGGGGGCCGCCGACGGTGAAGCGGCCCGTGGGGTTCACGAGCACCTTCATGTCGGGGGCGCGACGTTCCGGTGGGATGACCGGTTCGATGATTCGTGCGCGAACGATGTCTCGCACGGTGTCGATGTCGACGCTCTCGTGGTGCTGGGTGGAGAGCACGACGGCCTCCACGTGATGGGGCTCGCCGTCGCGGTACCGCACGCTCACCTGGGACTTCGCATCGGGGCCCAGCCATGGCAGATCGCCATGCGCCCTCAGTTCTGCCTGGCGCTTCACGAGTCGATGCGCGAGGTGGATGGGCAGGGGCATGCGCTCCGGGGTGTCGTCGCACGCGTAGCCGAACATGAGGCCCTGGTCGCCGGCACCGAGCACGCCGTCGGCGCGGTCCACGCCCATGGCGATGTGGGGCGACTGGTGATTGAAGCGCACCACGAAGTCGAGCCGGTCGAAGTCCACGCCCATCCAGGCGGGGCCGTAGCCGGAGGCACGCAGCACGCGCGCCGCGATCTCGGGCGCGGTGCCGCGGATGTGATCGAAGAGCGCGCGGTCGCGGGTCTTGAACTCGCCGGCGATGACGACGAGGCCGTCGGCCAGCAGGGTCTCGCAGGCGACGCGGGCGTCGGGCTCGACAGCGAGGAAGGCGTCGAGGATGGCGTCCGACACGCGGTCGGCGAGCTTGTCCGGGTGGCCTTCGGAGACCGACTCGGACGAGAAGAGGCCGTCACGGATGAGCATCAGATTCCTCCTTCGGAGAACGCGGCGAGCTTCCGCCAGTTGCGGTGGTACTTCTCGAGGCGCTCGAGGTCCTTCTCGCGGACGGTGCCCAGACGGCGGAGGTCCATGTTGTCCTCGAGGTCGGCGCGCTTCACGGCCCGCGCGATGGGGTTGCTGGCGGCGCGATCGACGAAGGCGTCGTAGTCCTCGCCCTCCACCTTGGTGAGGTGCTGCACGGCCTCGATGACTTCGCTGGAGAAGCCTTCGCGCGCGAGGCGGTCCGCCGTCCAGCCGATGCCGTCTTCCACGACGTCGTGCAGCACGCCGGCGATGCGGGCGGGCTCGGTGGTCTGGGCGTTCATCACCCGCAGCGGGTGGAGGATGTACGCACCGCCGCCCTTGTCGCGCTGGGTGATGTGGACGCAGGCCGCGATGGCGATGGCCTTCGCGAGGTCGCCGGGGGCGATGGCGGCTTCGAGATCCTGCAGGCTCTCGGCGAGTGCTTCCACGAGCGCCGCAGGGGCGCGACCAGTCAGCACTTTCAGCAGCTCGTGGTAGTACCAGCGCTGATCGTCCCGGCCGGCGTTGAATCGGACCCAGAGCGCGTCGCCCTCACGACGGAGGTCCGCGACGATGCTGCGCAGGTTGTGGAGTTTGTCCGCGGCGGAGATACGCAGGGCGGCGGGTGAGGCGGTGGCCAGGTGCGCGAGGTAGGTGCGCTTCCGCGTCTGCCAGTCGGCCTTGTCGGTGGTGTCGTCGCGCGTGTCGGCCAAGGAGTCCGACAGTTCGAGGACGAGGTTGGCGACCCGGTCACCGAAGGCAGCGCGGATCCGCTCCGCCACCGATAAGCCACCGCAGTCCTCCACGGCATCGTGCAGGAGCGCCGCGATGGCTTCGTCCTCGTCGCCACCGTGTTCGATGACGATCGCGGCGACGGCCATCAGATGGCTCACGTAGGGAATGTCGGTACCTTTCCGGACCTGGGCGCTATGCAGTTCGTGCGCGAGTGCGAAGGCGTCGGTGAACCGGGCGCCGAGGCGCGGCATGTCGGTGCTAGCGGGCATGGGTGTTCTCCTGGATGCGGAGGCGCATCAGGGGTGCTGCGGGTGTGGCGGTCGGACTGGAGGGGGTGTCGCAGAAGCGGCGAAGGGTCGCCGTCGAGCGCTTGTCGAAGAGGTGTTGCATGGCGTGCTCCCACTGCCCCGGGGGGATCGGCGCAGCTCCCGGGGCGGGCGGAGCGGCGACGCTTTAGCAGCACTTGTTACCCGCCCTGCAAGATGTCGATCAACTCGGCGGGGGCCGTGGCCTGCGCGTCGCCCGGAAATGCAAAAGCCCGCTTGGGGGACACACCAAAGCGGGCTCTGCGGAGGTTTCGCGGGAGTCTCGCTTTAGCGGCATTTGTAGGGCGCCCGCAAGCTGGAAAAATCAAATCGGCGCAGTTGAAGTCTCGCGCGGAAGGCGGGATGCGTCAACAGTTTCGATAAACTGAAGCCTCACCAGAGACCTTACGCCCGATGCCAATTCGCCCTCACGACAACTGCTACTGGGTGCTACCTGACCAGTTCATGGCCGGGGAGTACCCCGGGGCCGAGCGCGACAGTGTTGCGCTGCCGCGGCTCGCGCGGATCGGGGAATTCGGCGTACGGCATTTCATCGATCTCACCCAGCCGCACGAGCTTCGTCCCTACGCTCCGTTGCTGACCACCGCCTCGGCGGGGCTTCAACAGTCGATGTCCCACGAGCGGTGGCCGATCTGCGATATGGACATTCCCGAGACGGCGACCTACGCAAACCGGATTCTCGATCGCATCGATGCACTTCTCGCGGCCGGTGTCGCGCCCTACGTCCATTGCTGGGGTGGCGTGGGGCGTACCGGCACGATCGTGGGGTGCTGGCTCGTGCGACATGGTCAGACAGGACAGTCGGCGCTGCAGACACTCGCGGAGCACTGGGCGACGGTGAGCGAGAAGAAGCGCGCGTGGCATCCGGAATCACCGCAGACGCCGGAGCAGAGGCAATTTGTGCGCGAGTGGGCGCGGCACGACCGTATTCGAATCGCAGGAGGGAAGACGGAATGATCGGCGCCATCATCGGAGACATCGTCGGATCGGTGTACGAGTTCGACAACCTGCGTCGAACCGACTTCGAACCCTTCTTCCATCCGCGGAGCGACTTCACGGACGACACCGTCTGCACGATCGCCGTGGCGCAGGCGCTGCTCGATGATGTCGACCCGGCACCGGTGCTGCTCGACTGGTGCGAGCGCTATCCCCATCGCGGGTACGGTGGCCGGTTCGCGCAGTGGATCAGCAGGCGCAGCCTTCAGCCGTACGACAGCTTCGGCAACGGGTCGGCGATGCGGGTAGGGCCCGCCGGCCTGCTCGCCCGATCGGTGGCCGAGGTGGCGGATCTGGCGCGGCGCGTGACCGTCGTGACCCACAACCACCCGGAGGGCATCAAGGGCGCCGTCGCTACGGCCGAGGCGATCTTCCTCGCGCGGCAGGGCGAGTCGGCCGAGAGGATCCGGGATCACGTCGCTCGGACTCACGGGTACGACATGGATCGCACGACCGACCAGATCCGCCCGATCTACCACTTCAACGAGACTTGCCAGGAGACGGTGCCGGAGGCGCTGATCTGTGCGCTCGAGGGGCGGAACTTCGAGCACGCCATCAGACTGTCGATCTCGATCGGTGGTGACAGCGACACCGTGGCGGCCATCGCGGGTGCGGTAGCGGAAGCGAGGTTCGGTGTACCTGCGGAAATCGCCGAGACGGCGAGGGGGAAGTTGCCGGCCGACATGCTCGAGATCATCGATCGGCTATACGCTCGGTCCTAAGCATTGAGGGGCCTCGCTGGTGCAGTCGTGGAACTCAAAGATGAAGGCACCTCGTGGCATCAGAAGAACACGGAACTGAATCGCCCCGGGTTTCCCTGAGACCTCCGGGTTTGAGTCAGGCCGCCTTGGCCGACTCCTGTTGCTGCCGATAGTACGACTGCTTCAGTTCGGCCGGTGGGATGTCGCCGATCGGTTCCACGAGACGTCGGTGGGTGAACCAGTCGACCCATTCCACTGTCGCGCAATCCACGTCATCCAAGCGATCCTGGCCGGCGAGCAGCCCCGCTGCATGAGCCAACTATGGTTCCAGAAGAATTCGCTGCCGACCGAATGGGGGCAGCAGCGTACTGTGGCGGCGGCGTTGGACCGCTGACCCCGCAGAGCTCTCACCGCTCCCCGGCGTCTTCGTCGTCTTCTTGATCGCCTTCCGCGTCGTCGACGGCTGGCGAGCGCGGGGCACGCAGCGACAGCGGCACGTACCTTTCGAGCGGCGTCTTCCACCCCCGGAAAAAATCCAGAGGGTCCTGCATGCCGACGAACTCCCGGGCGAGCCGGAGTCGTTCGCGCACCCCCTGACGTTCCGCTTCGGGAAGGCTCAGCGCCCGATCCTCGACGCCCTGGAAGAACTGCTCCAGGCTGACAACCTTCGCCCAGGATTGAATGACCTGTTCGAGCTGGTCGCGACTGTCCTTGATGGACTGAGCTGCGCGCCGTCGGTCTTCCTCCTGCCGGCGCCGTTCCTCTTCTGCGAGTCGCTCCTGCCGCCAGAGCTCGGCCTGTCGTTCAGCCTCCCGCAGCTGCTCGGCCACGGTCGCAGTGGCGTTCTCGACTGCTTTCACGATCTGCGGGATATCCGAGGTCAGGCTTCGCGCCTTGGACTCCTGAAACGACGTCGACCACGAGACGCCGCTGTACGGTGAGTAGACGAGCAGCCTCAAGCGACCGGAGGGCAGATCTCGGCTCGTCGTCCAGGTGTGATCGACATGGCGGCTGGATGCTTTGGGCGACACGTAGTCAGACTCCCGGATGTACTTGCCCTTCACGTACCGCATCGCAACCGATTCGGTCATCTCGACAATGGCCAATCCGAATGCAAGCGAGTCGACGTAGGCAACTGTTGGCCGGTATGGCGACCAGCGGCGGTCGTATCCGTAGGGATCTTGCCGGGGGGCCTTCTTCGGCGGATCTTCCTTCTCCTGGACACGCTCCAGCAGAAACTGGGCATCAGGAGGAGCGATGACCACTCGGTGCCCGGCAGACTCCAAGGCATTGAACAGGTCGTTCGCGAAGCCAAGCGCCTTGTCGAGCCCGGAGCGGGAGACGGTGACGTCGACCAGCAACTTCTTGTATGGCTTCAAGTGTTCGGCTTCGTCGACCTTGCGGCTCGCCAGGAAGTACTCCTTCGCGCCGCGGATCAGGTCGTGGGTCCCGGTCACGGGGCGGGCAAGTCTTGGAGCGCGGGGGCTTCGTGTTGGGCGGGGTTTCGGCACGGCAGGAGCCGGAAGCTCGGCGTCGGTCCGGGACCACACGGCGGGATCACCCGGCAGCGGTTCCGGAAGCGCCGGCCGTTGCGACGCCTTGCCCACCGCCAGCTTGGCCCAGTAGCCGCGCTCCGGACGGGGCACCCGCAGCGCGGCACACACCCGGGCGAGGTAGCTGCCCGACACCTCGAACTTCTCGGCGACCTTGGTCATGGGCATCGACCAAACCAACTCGTAGAGCTCTTCCCTCGTCATCACATTCGTTCCCGTCTTCGTCGTTCACACTGGGCCGAGGGTACGGTGCGCACCCTCTCCTGGGGCGCGCACCAAGTGCGTACGCGTACCGCCGCCGATCGATCAACGCAGGCAGCAATCAGCTGCCGCCGAGGCAACGCTCGCCGCCAGACTCCGCCGCTACCCGCGCCGCTGCTGCTTCCGCCGCTGCCGCCGTTGTGGATGCAGATCCACTGATCACGTTGACTGCCTGGCTTCGCGGCGTTGATCGCCGACGTCTTCCTGCAGAGTTTTCTGCGGTGCGTACCAATCGAGTGCGCACCCCGTTCCGAACAGCGGTACGGCTCGAATCGGCGGAAGCACGTCGAACCACATGACGGGGACGACCCACTCGGTCCGAGCGTCGGTCAGGTCCGCGAACACCTCCGCCTGGGCCTGTCGTCTGAACTCGCGAGTGACCTGTTTCCCGTCGCCGTCGAGGACCCGCCACCGATCGTCGTAACCCTCGACGGTGCGTTGACCGGCACGGACAGTCAGCGTCATCGACTGGACCGACAGGCCCAGGGTGCGTGCCAGTCGGGCGGCTTCGTCCGGGAGGATCTTGTCGTAGAGCGCAATGGGCGGCTCGTACCCGGCCCAGCGCTGCGCCTGCAGGTCCGCGGGGCTCCAGGCGAGACCATCGATGCCGCGCGCGTGCGACCACCAGAGCATGAGCTTGAGACACAGCAGTACCCACTCCGAGCGGAATGGCGGCGTCGGCACCTTGTGGTGGGGGTCGGCCGCTGGGGTGGTCGCGGCGACCCAGTCGCTCTGGACTTCGTCGAGGAAGAGGACCCGCCGTCCGTCTTGGTCCACTCGCAGGCTGCAGCGGACGTGCGCCAGGACGTTGCGCGTCCTGAAGTGTCCTCCCCAGTACGAGTCAGTGACGTTGGGGAGCGTGACGAGGATCTCCCCGTAGTCGTCACCGCCGGGAAGAGCCTCGTGCCGCCAGCGCTCGAGGGCACGGGTGTTCCCGACGCTGGCGGCGCAGCGTTCCCGGATGTGGCCTTCGGCGAAGGCCATGGCGGCATCCGCGCTCTCGAAGCCCTCGGGCGGCTGAACGAGGAAGCGCTTCCGCTCGTCGAGCACGGTCCACCAGACGCCGCCCAGGGACACGAGATCGCCCGGGAATCGGGACATCACGATGGCGTAGCCGAAGGTGCGATGGCGGTACCGGATGACGTGCCTGGCGCCCTGGATTCTGCCCATGTGCCCGTGGCGCTTCAGGAACCGGAGGTCGATGCGTTCGCAGCAATCGCGAAACCCGGCCCGCGCGTCGAAGGCCCGGGCCAACTCCACCATGAGCACCGGCACCACATGCGCGAGGTCGACCTGCCGCGCGAGATCCCGGTTCGAGACCTTGTCGCCGGCCCCCACGGCCCGAAGCCGCTCCCGAACGCCTGACTGGCCGATCTCGTCTCGGATCCCCTTCTGCCGGAGTCCGTCGATGGTCGCCAGCCACTGGCCGGCGGGCGCCGCGCGCGTGCCCGAGGACTCGATCCGGGCTCGCAGGGTGGAGATGAACGGCGCCCTCGCGACGGCAAGGGCGAACCGGTTCTCCGGCACCCGTGGCAGGTATCGCAAAAGCGCAGGGAACCGCTGAGGCAGTTCTCGGTAGTGATCCGCGAGGCGATCCATGTCCTCGGGATGCTCGCGCCGCCACCGCCGCATGAACTGATCGAATGTTTCGCCGATGAACCGGAACTCCTCGACTGCCTGATCGAACCGCAGGACGTCGAACAGCGGCGCGTAGTCGAGGGGTTTCGGATGTCTGGAAAGGCGAAGGGACAATCGCCGCTGGCGTTCGAATGCGCGCAGCGGAGCGAACGCGTAGGTCACACCGTCGGCGAGCGTGACCCACCTGGGCGGCACGTAGGGCACCTGTTGTCCCCTTGCAGGTCGTCACAGCCGGAGGTCGTCGCCCATCGGCACGTACTTTCACCATACGATCGACTTCGCGGCCATTCAACTCGTCCGGGGGTGATTCCGGAGCGGGCGCGGTAGAGACCTGTCAGCCGACACCACTATTCCCGGCACTGGCCGGCTTTCGGTTCTGATGACGGCGGCTATCGCGAAGCTGGGCCCCGTCGGCAAGTTTGCACGCGTTCACGAAAAGTCCAGAAGGGTCTGTTCGCGCCGATCAGTTTCTGACCAACAGGTCGAGTTCAGATAGGCTTTCCATGCGACGGCACGCGAGGCCGAACGTATACAACTGGCGCACGAGCGGATCGAGGCCTTTGTTTTTCGACAGCACCATCCAACACAGGCGCGAGGCCCTCTCAAACACACGGCCGAGATGGCAAGCGACATGAAAATCTAGCGCGTTGCCGCCGTTGCCGTCTACACGGTGCCATTCCAGGCGCGCGCCCCGCGTCTGTGCAGAGGCCACAAGCTCGATTGGCACCGCCTTCTGACTGGACTTGCTCCAACGAAGACGATGGCGTCCGTGTCATCTTGCAAACGCGAGAGATCCACCTGTTGCACATTCTCGAAGTCAACAAGCAGTAGTGCCCCAGCCACTGGTGCCTCGTCAGGTCTGCCTACGCGGTACATTGTTCATGGGTGACAACCGTAGCGCGCCCCGTTGGGGAAACCCACCAGCACCAATGTCAGTCGGTACCCTAGGCTTACTCTCGTCCTGAATCGTAGACAATTTTCTTCTCCATGCTCCACCCATCGCTGCCAGTCGTAGCGTCCTTACACTCAGGCAAGGGCGTGAACGAAAAGATGATGCGCCCCGTCCAGATTCCGCTCGTTTCGATGCGGAAGTCCATGATGCGTCCGCCGAAGAAGGAGGGCTCTTGCTGAGTCTTGTGGAGAAAGATGCGGCCTCCGATCAGCCTAGCCGCGGTGTCTGACGATACGGCCCACCAGCCGCTCTCCCAAACAGCTGCAGCCTTATCAACGCATTTCACGTGCCCCATCTTCTCTATGAGATGGATTTCACCTGCCATGTTTCACACTCCCGGCAATGACTGAGTTCCGAGGCGGCGCGCCGGAAAGCTACGGATCCTGGAACCACATCAATCCCCGCCATTCTCCGCCGCGTCTGGTGCGGCACTGGGACTGCCCTCACCGGCAGGCGGCATGGGGAGGCCGCTGACAAAGCCTGCAGTTGTCGGTAGCCAGCCCGCGGGCGGCTTGGAAAACCAGTCGGCATACGCAATGGGGAACTCCCCCCGCTCAGCCAACCCCAACATCTGTACATACCATCCTGCGTATGGCCAGTCAGCTCCGCTACCCAACCGAGCGATATCGGGGAAGCGCTCCACGAACTTGGAGGCGAGCTGCCGGCCCGTGTCGCGCTGCGCGTCGTCCCACCCAAAGCAATTGTTGCCCTGCCCCGTCGTGTAGTGGGCCGCATCTCGTTGGAAGTCGCACATCAGGGCGCCGTGCGACCGTTGGATGTTCCCCACATGAGTGACGGAGCACCGCCAGTGCGCCCCCGATGGCGACTCTCCAGGCGCGATTCGAAGCCGCTGGTAACCGAGCTTATGGAGCTCGTGCACCATCGCAAGCACCCGGTGAGCGCGCTGCATGTGGGGATTGGAATGACGTTCCATGCGTCCTGTGCGACGAAGCCCATGAAGCTGTCGATTGTAGCGGCCGCATTTGTGGAATCGTTCAGCATGTCGACGTCCCGACACCGCGCTATCTCGACCACCCGTGAAGCAACGAGATTGCAGAGATGCTGCCCAGCGCTATGCCCGGCGACAAGGGGCGGGAGGCGTTTTTTCTTCAGCCTCAACGTTCGCCATAACTGGCGTGCAGAAGCTAAGCGACGCTGCCCCTCTGCACTTCCGAGTTGATGGCAAAGTTGGGCGATTCCACTTCGGCATCGTTACCTCTGACAGTACGTTGCCACGATTGCACGCGTCATTGCCTCACGATAGTTCTTCGGCCTTATTGATGAGTTCTTTCGCACGAATGCGACATACGCATTGACCATCTGGGCGACCGATACACGCTGTATGCAGGTGGCTTGTTCTACGACCTTGTTTACTCGAGGTGCCATGTCTTTCATCTTGACATCTCTCACCTGGGCCAATACTTGTGCGTCATATTTGTACGTATCAATTGCCCCCTTTCCAACACCTTCGATAAACCCATCCATGTAGACCTTTACAATTAGAACGCATGACGCATACGCATCTGAATCCTCGCTTGCTGTGCAGAGTTTCTCCAAATCTTCTGCCTTGAACGTTTGTGCATACAGACCAGTAGAGAAGAAGAAGCAGACGACTGCGAGAAGTACGGTATTCATGATGTTGTGTGTTCTCGCAAAAAAATGCCAAAACTGTCATCGCATCCGATTGCTTTCTATTGTTTTGAAATAGGGCCGGCCGCACTTGAATTCTTTCGCCATCGAAGTACGTAGTAGCAAAACACTGCTCCGATGAGAAAAGCCATGTGTGATTTGCTTTGGCTCCCCATCGCGGTGAATAGGAAGACGTTTGCGAAGTAGAGAGCAGCTGACAAGGTGACGGCAGACCATTCTGCTAGAGGCTTTCGAAGAATTGCTCTAATCGTCGCTGGCGGAGCGAGTACAACTGTCCATGTGACTACAAACGAGAACAGCAAATCTAGGGAAGATAGTCCGCTCATTTCACGAGTCTTTTTCCACAATGAGTAGAAGGTTAGTTAAGGTCAAATATGCGGGACTCCCTTCGTGACTTACGCATACGCATTCCTGATGACGTGATTGAACACGTCAAATGACAGATAGGACGCGGCAGGTGATTGCATTGCCGTACCGCTCTTTTCGCCTCTCGTTCCGCACGCTTCCCCACCCGACGACATTGCCACGCCGCAACCACGCTTGCTCGACCGGGTACTTCATAAGGTTCGTATGAAGCATTCCAGTATCAACACCGAGAAGGCCTACGTCGACTGGGTGCGGCGCTCTGTGCACTTCCACGGCCTCCACCATCTGGAGATGGCTGGAGTGCACAAGGTCGAAGCCTTTCTAACCCATCTGGCTTTCGAAGGCAACGTGACGGGGACCACAGAGCGTCACAGGGATTCTTCGCCCCCCCAATCAAGCAGCGATTCAGTTCCCCACGCTACTCACCATGCTGCAATCAGACTCTCCCCAGGCACCGGCGCTACTCCACCCTGACGAAATCCTACGCGGATGCCGACTTCCCCTCCTCCGTCAGGCGATACGCCACAAGAGGTCCTCCAAGACCATCGCTGTAGTCGACGCACACTGCCGACGGTGACATCGGCGACGGCGTCCCTTTCATCCAGTAGTGCCCGAAGAAGGTCCGCCGGTCATCCGGATACTCGACCATAGCGGCCCCCGACACCTCGGTGTTGGACAACGCATCGCGATCGCACTACCGCTAGATCGCCAGTTGGCGGGAGGCTCGGGCATCTCGGTCCCGCCAGCGCATCCGGACTTGATGCCTCGCCACGCCATCTTTGTCGACCAACGCATGGCAAGCGGCCGCCTCAGCTTTTTCGGGCGCGCGAGGGCCTTCGGTTCTGGTGAACGCGGCTATCGCGCCGCCGGGCCCCGTGGGCAGACCTGCACGCGCCGACGGAAAGTCCACAAGGGTCTACATCGACCTTGCGCTCGACCACGTCGGAACCGTCCAGCCTCCGTTCCCCGTTTCTGGCATACCTACGCGCGGATCGCCAGCGCCTGGTTGTGCTGCGCGACATGGGCGAGCAGTTCGGCGGCAACGTCGCGCCCCTGCGCGTGATCGCGATCGAACAGACCAAGGTGCTTCATCGCCTTCTCGATGGCGGTCACCTTGTTCCAGAAGTGGATCCGAGCCCCCACGACAACGCCGTCAACGATATCGAAATGGAACAGTGAGATCGCTGCGGCCGTCTGGGCGTCCAGTTCGTGCGGCATCTTCACGCGCCCGTCCCGATGGAAGACACGCCGGATGTCGGCATGGACGATCGCTGCCAGTTGCGTGAGGACGTCTTCGGCGCGGAGGCGAGCCGCATGGGCAACCTCGACCTGCCGGCCCCGCAGGGCGGAGGTGACCGCAGGATGCCGGAGGAGGTTGTAGCCAATCCGCTTGGCCGATCGGCGGCTGTAGCCGGCGGCAATGGCTGCCTTGGCCGAGTTGTGCGTCTCGAGGTAGGCCTCGACGAACAGGGTGATGCGGTGGTGCCTGGCGGTCATGGGCGCGACTCCGAAACAACGGGTCTGGTCTCCGTCGTCGCCCGCGGCTGGTGAGGCAGAGCGTAGATCGGATGGAATCTCATGCCTGGAATCCGACGTTTCGACGAACTGGCCGGGCATTCCCAATGTCGTCCGGCCAATCCCCTACGAAGGTTTCGAACGCCGCATGCGACCCACGCCAAGCCAGACGCACGTCACCCGTCGGACCTTGTCGATTCTTTCGGATGAGCAATTCCGCCTTTCCCTCCCATGCACCCTTCTCACGCAGGTTCATCTCTTCGCGATGGATCATCATGACGACATCGGCGTCTTGCTCGATGGCACCTGACTCGCGCAGATCGCTGAGGATGGGCCGACGGTCAGTGCGGTCCTCACATTTTCGGGAAAGCTGCGAGAGCGCAATGACGGGCGTTTCGAGTTCCTTCGCGAGAGCCTTCATACCGCGGGTGATGCCTTCAAGCTGCGCATTCCGAGTGTCGCCATCGCCGTGCATCAGTTGCAGGTAGTCGACAATCACCGCCGCCGGCTTGTTCCGCCTCGCCATCGCGCGGCAGCGGGCGCGAAGCTCGCGAATGTTCAGGCCGGCGGAATCGTCGATCTCCATGGGCCAGTTGCGCATGTGGTCGAGCGCGGCTTGGATGTGCCCCGGCGTCGGTGGATTGCCACTCGTCACTCCTTCGAGGGGTATCCCGGCTTCCCAGGCCACGAGACGGTCATGCACCTCGAGGGCCGACATCTCCATGGAAAAGCACAGTACCGGGCGCCCATTGCGCGCGTTGCGATGAGCGATCTGCAACGCGAGCGAGGATTTCCCTGTGGAGGGGCGCGCGGCGATGATCAAGAGACTCCCGGGGCGCATGCCGCCCAGCATGCGGTCGAGGTCCTGGAACATGGTCGGGGTGCCCACAGCCTCCCCCGCCGCGCGTTGCTCCATCGTCGCGAGGAACTCGTCACGGAGATCCGCAACGCGCCTCGATGCCGTGCGATCCAGTTTCGTGAGCGCCATGACGCGCGCCTGAGCGAAATCGATCTTCTCTGCAGCCGTGCCTCCGCCATGCGCGCGTTCGCCGACCTCTACGACTGCCGCGAGCAGTTCCCGCTCTCGGGACTTGTCCGCCACGATCCGCGCATAGGCGCCGACGTTGGCAGCACTGGGCGTGTTCTGCTGGAGTTCCACGAGGTAAGCGAACCCGCCGACCGATTCCAGCAGCCCCTGACCTTCCAATCGTTCGGCGATCGTCAGCGGGTCGATCGGATCCCCAGACTCCGCGGCATCCAGGATCGCCTGGAAGATGTCGCGGTGTGTCGACCGGTAGAAGCACGCCGGTCGAAGCTCCGGCACACGATCCACGGCGGTGCCGTCGAGCAGGCAACCACCGAGCACGGATTGCTCTGCATCGAGGTTGTGAGGTGGTTCACGCAGCAAGGTGGGCCTCCGCGTCGTCGTACTTGCCTTCGATGACCTTCACGAAGTTCGATGGCTTCACGAGCCACTCAAGGTCCGCAAGGAACGGGCGCCGACCATCGCGTGCCTCCACCCGGCCGGTCAGGAACTTGGAACGGCCCACGTAGGCGAAGAGTTTCGCCCACCACGTCAGTCCCTCCTCGACAGTCGCGTACTCGCCGGCGGCCACCTGTTCGCGCCAACGGTTTGCGAGATAGACCTGACGGGTCTTCGTCCAATGGCGAACTTGAGGCAGGGAGGGGAGAGATTCGTGGTACAGCGCCACGATGCGTTCGTGCGGGCAACTCGGCGGGCTGGGCCGCGGGTGATTGGCGTCGCCGATCACCCCATGCAGTTGCTTTTTCTCTTCTACTTCTACTTCCATTTCACACCGTTGGCCAACCGTGGACAACCGTTGGCCAACGGTTGGATTTGGTGGATTATGTTTGATTTTTATCAGCTTTTTCTGCGCGTCGTCATCCCCCTTAAGCAGTTCGGCGGGAGGTTCTGGGTACTTTAACGTGCATCGTTGGAGGCGCTGGCGAAATCGCGGAATGAAGCCGTAGCGTGCGCCGTCGTGCATGTAGATCCGCACCAAGTCGGCATCCGCCAATTCCTGCAGCAGCTTGGCAACCTTCTCGTCGCTCGGTCTGTCGTCGAAACAGTGACGCCGAACGAAGATCGGCGCCAAGCTCAGGCAGCCGATGTCGTCGGCCACGAGCATCAGGTGGAAGAAAAGAAGCTTCGCTTCGATCGTGACGGACCAGTAGCGCTCGGAGTCCAGAATGCCGTCGCGGATGAGTCTGTTCGCCATCACGAACGCCCCTTGCGCCGCTGCTCCTCGGCGTGCCGCGCGGCAGCGATTCCAGTAAAGACGATCAAGTGGTGGGTGAGCCGGCAGTCAATGCAGTAGCGGACATCACCCTGATTAGGGAAGAAGAGGACTGCACACGCTTCACACCGGTGGCGGAGTCCACTGAGCTCTTTCTTTGGTTCATACCGCATCACTGAATTCCCCCGTGCTTGACCACGAGAACCAGCCCAAGAGCAGACTCGCCCGCGGCTTCGTTGCCGTCCAGGCGGATCCGCGAGAACTGGAGGTTGTGCCGCTGGTTGGCGGTCGTATCCGCGACCAATCCGACGAGACATTTCGCAAGCCGCGATCCTCCCTCGCCGCGCCAGACGAGTTCGCACCGCTCAATCGTTGCTCGCATCGTCATTGCGGCGCCTCCTCGTCCAGATCCGCATGCTCGGGCGCGGTCGACCTAGGAATGCGTAGCCCTTGAGCCGAGTGCCCACCCCAGTCGTGACCCTCTCGCCAGAGGATTACGTCACGCACTTTCCAAGCGGTCACGCCCTCGGAAAGTTTCACTGGCCTTGGAAATCGATTCGCCTTCACCCACCGCCAGAGCGTCGCGGGGCTGATCGGAATGAAGTGGGGGATAAGTTGCTTCTGCCGGACGAAACCGTCGGTTGGCCAAGATTGCGACGAGGCAAGGGCGCCGTCGATCGAATGCTTGGACTGCGGCTCGGCTTCACTGTCGCCAAGCGTCGCGACACTCGGCGCCGCGGTAGAACGCTCTTTCATGACCGCCCGTTGGAGAACATGAGACGGTATGAACAATGAGGCCGCAACCACGATTGCGGTCAACCGCAAGTCGGGGTTGTGATTTAACTAATTGAATTTAAACAACCCGCAACCATGGCTGCGGTCAACCGCGAGTAGGCGTTGCGGTTAGCGTATTGAAATCACTTGGCGCTCGGCCGCCCCATGAACTAGTTGCGAGTTTTTTTCAACGGATTCGAGGCGTCTTTTGAGGTGTTCGCTCGCTCTTTCTCCTGCAACGATTCGTTGTCCTTCGACTCTTCGACCCTGTCGGCTTCAGACCGGGCTTTTGCCCAGATTTCACGAATCCATTGCGGGGACAGGCCCGTCTCCCTTGACACCGTTTCTGTCCATTTTCTTTTGCCTTCTTTCTTCAGTTCGACGAGCCGCTTCACGATCCAGGCATCGCGCTCAGCATTTGGGTTGCGTCGGGACTGGGCATCCGTGTTCACCAGACTGCCAGTGCCGGGCTCTAAGGGAAACTCGGCGGGCAATGTCCACCCCAGAGATCTAGCCCAGGACCCGAACCTCCGCAGATCCACCACCGCATCATGCGAAACCACTGCTGGGCGAGGAGCCATCAGAAAGCTCTCTTCAGCGCGAGCATGGGAATGCGCCGTGAGGAGACGCTTCTCGTAGTCCTTTGGTCGATATGATTCGGGGTCATCCTGGATCTCGGGATCCGGCGCGGCGTCTAGGGATAGCGCGACTGCCTCCCAGAGCATCGCCGTAGGCAGCTCACGCCATGTATCCCACTCGGGTCTCGGCGCCCGGGGCCGGCTTTGCTTTCTGCGCAGCTTCGAGACAACTGCGGCCTTTGTTTCGATCTCTGTCGGAGAAGTTGGCTTGGCATCCCCCATGTCTCTCAACCTAAGGTGATTTCGAAAGCCCATCGCGGTCTCAGCGGAGCGGAATCGCTCTTCCTCGGAGTCGACTTCTGGCTCTGGCGGCTCTGGGATCATTGCGGTCATGTTGGGGGGAAGGGACCACGAGCGAGAGCGCGCCCAGCTTACGAACTCATGAATAGACACAAGGCTATTCAGCTGATTGCCCTCTCCAAGCCTGCCACCATACTTGTGGAAGCATGCGAGTACCGGGGACCCGACATAGGTTGTCACAATGTCGCAGCGGAGGGAGAACTCCGCTTGCAGATCATCCGCCATGGTCCAGGACAACAGCACGTCTACTCCCTCGTCCAGCTCGAACTCGAGGGAAGATGGTTCGACGCCGACCGAAAGGGCGCAGGCCTTCCACGCTTCCACGCGGTCGACCTGCGTCCAGAGCTCCCAATTCACCGGGGCAACGTTTAGGGTTCGCGGGCGTGTCGGCATGTGGTGGCCTCTTGAGGTCGTGGCGCCGTTTGGGGCATCGCTACTACTTCGATCCAATTCACAGGTGTACCCGACAAACCAACCGAAAGCATTCCGCCGTCGAGTGTGGAATGCCGGCTGCCCTATCGAGGGCCGAGGACCCGCCAGTCCTTCCGTTGGTCACACCGCACCGCTTGGCTTCAATGCTTCCGGACTCTGTGCATTCGGTCGAACTCGCGACGGCGCAGAACGCCGCGCGGTCATCGATCAACTGTCGCCGCTTGCCGAAGAGGTCTCCGCGGCGATACGCCGCCTCTACCTTGCCGCTGGTGGTGTGCGCCTGCGCCATCTCAACCACTGCCCGGGAATGGTTCGTCCGGCCAGAGCACCAATCGCGGACTTTCCATCGGGGGACTTGCAAGAATACTCAGCGTACTACCGCACGAGCGAGATCATCGGCGAACAGTCAACGCGGGAGCAGCTGGCGGACGCTGGCAGGCTACTCGCGGTCCAGGTGGCTTACCACATGGAGCGATATGGTCCGATGCCGGAGGAGATGCGGGCGAAATCGCTTGCCCTGGTGACCGAGGCCGAGCGCGATCGGCTCGCGAAAGCGATGGAGTTGTTCATCAAGGCACTTGCGCTGGCTATTGTCATTGGCGGAAGTAGCCGGCCGTCGCCAGTCAAGGATTGACGCCGGACTCCGGTCAGCGAGCACAGTATTCGGGAAGGGGCTAGGCAAGACTGTCGCCGGTCCGTGGGGGGCCGGTTCACGCTCCGGAGATTCGGCGAAACCGCTAGCACTCACTCAACGAACTCCCAACATCAGAGCGGGATGCCATTTGGGTGGGCAAGACGGTGGGTTTCTTGATCTAGCGCTCAGAAACCCGCGCCAATGCTTGCTGTTTGGCGGAAGCGGTGGGATTCGAACCCACGGACAGGTTGCCCTGTCGCTGGTTTTCAAGACCAGTGCCTTAAACCACTCGGCCACACTTCCTGATTCGAACTGGGCAGCACCTGAGGCGACGCGCGAGGTGGGGTGCTGGGGCTACCGCAAACAGCCCGGCACCTCGCTTGCCGGACCGGGCCGAATGATACCGGAGGCTCTGGAAAATCCGCGCGTTGCGATTGAAACCGAACCGGGCTTCTCGTAGTCTTAGCGCGGTAGTTTCATCCCTAGGAGGGACATACAGATGCAACCAGAGATTCAAGTCCTGCGCGGCTCCCGCGCTCTGGGCGCCGCGCAGCACAAGGTACTCCGGAATACCTATCTGCTGATCGCGCTCACGATGATCCCCACGGTGGTCGGCGCCCTTGTGGGGATGCAGACCAGCGGGATCGTGCTCGAGCACCCGATCGTCGCGAGTCTGGTGATGCTCGCAGGCGTGGTCGGCATCCAGTTCGCGATCGCCGCGAATCGCGATAGCGCCCTGGGCGTCGTGCTTCTGTTGGGCATGACTTTCATCCTGGGCTGGTGGCTCGGCCCGATGCTCAACTACGCGCTGGCTCTCAGGAATGGCCCTCAGCTGGTGGGTCTCGCGGCGGCAGGTACTGGCGGCATCATGCTCGCCATGAGCGCGATCGCGACGACGTCGAAGCGCGACTTCAGCTTCATGGGCAAGTTCCTGGTGGTCGGCATGGTGGTGCTGCTGGTCGCGAGCCTTGCGAACATGTTCTTCCAACTGCCCGCGCTGTCGCTGACGATCTCGGCGCTCGCCATCGGAGTGTTCTCGATGTTCCTGCTGCACGATGTCAGCCGGATCGTGAATGGCGGCGAGACGAACTACATCATGGCCGCGACGGGTGTTTACATGAGCCTCTACAACATCTTCGCGAACCTGCTCCACCTGCTGATGGCCTTCGGCGGCGAGCGAGACTGACCACCCTGACCCGCCGACGCGGGTGGTCGATGTCGCCACGGGCGATCCTTCGGGATCGCCCGTTTCGTTTTCAGCGATCGAAGACGGCGATCGACTCCACGTGGGCGGTGTGCGGGAACATGTTCACCACCCCGGCCGCGCGCAGCCGGTAGCCGTGCACGTTCACGAGCACACCCGCGTCGCGCGCCAGCGTGCCCGGCGCGCACGAGACGTAGACGATCCGGTTCGGCGGTGCCGCCCCCACCGACTTCACGAGTTCGATGGCGCCATCGCGCGGCGGGTCGATCAGCATCTTGTCGAACTGACCGAGCGCCGCGAACTGCTCCGGCGTGATCGTGAAGAGATCCCGTGCTTCGAAGGTCGTCGAATCCGACAGCCCGTTCAGCGCCGAGGTCTCGCGGGCGCGCCGCACCAGGCCTTCGCTCCCCTCGTAGCCGACGACCCTCGCCCCACGACGCGCGATCGGCAACGAGAAGTTGCCGAGGCCGCAGAACATGTCGGCCACGCGCTCGCCCGGCTGAGGATCGAGCAGGCGGATCGCACGACTCACCAGCACGCGGTTGACGGCGTGGTTCACCTGCGTGAACTCGGAGGGCCCGAAGGGGAATCGCAGGTCGAACTCCGGGAGGATGTAGTCGAGCTCCGGGGCGTCCATCGGGTGGAAACGGCAGATGGTCTCCGGCCCCTTCGACTGGAGATAGATGCACACATGCCAGCGGTCCGCAAAGGCACGCAGCAGGGTCTCGTCGCCCTTCGTCAGCGGCGCGAGGATGCGCAGCACCATCACGTCGACGGACTCCCCGCACGCGATCTCGATCTGCGGCATCCGGTCGCGGATCGACAGTCCCTCGACGAGTCGACGTAGCGGGAGGAGTCGATCGGACCAGCGCCGCGGGAGGACGTGGCACTCGCTCATGTCGGCGACGTAGCTGCTCTTGCGCTCGTGGAATCCGACGAGCACGCCGCCCTTCTTGTGTACGTCGCGCACCGAGAGCCGGGCGCGATAGCGATAGCCCCAGGTCGGTCCGTGGATGGCGGCGAGCATGATCTCGGGCCGCACGGCGCCGATGCGCGCAAGGTTGTCCTCCAGCACCCGTTGCTTCGCGGCCACCTGCGCGCGGGCATCCAGATGCTGCAGGCTGCAACCGCCGCACACGCCGAAGTGCGGACACTGCGGGGTGACGCGCTGGCTGCTCGGATGCTCGATGCGGTCCGCCACCGCCACATCGAAGGCGGTGCGCGAACGTGTCACGCGGATGTGCGCAGTCTCGCCCGGCAGGGCACCTTCGATGAAGACCACCTTGCCGTCCTCGTGGGCGACGCCCTTCCCCTCGTGATCGAGGGATTCGACCTTCAGCGGCCGTCGCGGCCGACCGTCGGCGGTCATGGCGCACCCCAGGCCGCGAGAAACTCGACCCAGTGTTTTCCCGGCAGCTTGCCGAGAGCGTCGCGCACCAGCGCCACCTCGCGATCGTGCGCATCGCGGTCCAGCATGCCCCGCAGCAACTGGAAGCGCAGGTAGACGAGGTACGTGTTGACGACATCGGTCTCGCAGTAGTCGCGGATGTCGCCGATCCGGCCCGCCTGATAGGCCTCCCACACCTTGCTCCCGTCCATGCCGAGCTTGCCCGGATAGCCGAGCAGCTGCGCCATGGCGTCCAGCGGCGCAGATGCGCGCGGCTGGTACATCGCCAGGAGATCCATCATGTCGAGGTGACGGGTGTGGTAGCGACTGATGTAGTTGTTCCACTTGAAGTCGCGGTCGTCCTCGCCCATGTCCCAGTAGCGTCGGGCGGTCACGCCATTCACCAGGCCGCGATAGTGGAGCACCGGGAGATCGAAACCGCCGCCGTTCCACGACACCAGTTGCGGCGTGTAGCGCTCCAGGCCGTCGAAGAATCGCTGGATGAGGGTCCCCTCGGTCTCCTCGGGCTCGGACAGCGACCAGACGCGGAAGCTGTCCCGATCGCGCAGCGAGCACGAGATCGTCACCACGCGATGCAGGTGGTGCTGCAGGAAATCGGATCCGGTCGCCTCCCGCCGTGCGGCAAACGCACGTTCGGCCACGTCGGCGTCGGGCACGTCGGGACCGAGGCCGTGGAGCCGGCGCAATCCGTTCACGTCGGGAATGGTTTCGATGTCGAAGACGAGAACGGGGATCATGGTCATCCTGGTGGTCATCCTTGTGGTCACCGATGGGTGTGTCGGGCGACGGCTGTGCTGACAACGGGTCTGGCCGGCGATGCGAGGTCCCGGCGAAGCCCGCGATTCTAGCGCTCCGACCCGTCCTGGCGGCGGCTTGGGCACATGCCTTGCGTTGCGCGGGACTCCGCTGCGTCCGCTATAGGCAGACGCGGCGCAACAACGCGTGCCGCGTCTGCCCATTCTGGCGTCAGGGGTGTAGCATCCCGAGACTCCCCGGGGCACCTGACGGCTCCGCATGACCATGGAGGTCGCAGAAATTGAAGATCGAGAACGTCGCCGGACCCAGTACGGCCCTCAACGCGCCGGAGTGGGTCCGCCACACGGCGTTGAAACAGTGGGTGACCCAGGTCGCCGCCCTCACCCGTCCGGAACGCATCGTCTGGTGCGACGGCAGCACCGCCGAGTACGACCGCCTCTGCCAGGAACTCGTCTCGGCGGGCACTTTCCGCCCCCTGAACCCGACGCTCCGGCCCAACAGCTTCCTCGCGCTCTCGGACCCGTCGGACGTCGCGCGCGTCGAGGACCGCACGTTCATCTGTTCAGTCCACCGACACGACGCCGGACCGACCAACAACTGGATGGCGCCCGCCGAGATGAAGGTGAAGCTCGGCAAGCTGTTCGACGGTTGCATGCGCGGCCGAACGCTTTACGTCGTGCCCTTCAGCATGGGGCCGGTGGGCTCGCCCCTATCGCACATCGGTGTGGAACTGACGGACTCCGCCTACGTCGCCGTGAGCATGAAGATCATGACCCGCATGGGGCGCGCCGCGGTCGAGGCGCTCGGCGAGGACGGCAACTTCGTCCCGTGCCTGCATTCGGTGGGGATGCCGCTGGCGCCGGGTCAGGCGGACGTGCCCTGGCCGTGCAACAAGGACGACAAGTACATCGTCCACTTCCCCGAAGAGAACGCGATCTGGTCCTTCGGCAGCGGCTACGGCGGCAATGCGCTGCTCGGGAAGAAATGCTTCGCTCTGCGCATCGCCTCGACCATGGGGCGCGAGCAGGGCTGGCTCGCAGAACACATGCTGATCCTCGGCGTGCAGTCTCCCGGCGGCAGGAAGCACTACGTCGCGGCCGCCTTCCCCAGCGCCTGCGGCAAGACCAACTTCGCGATGCTGATTCCGCCCCCGGTCTTCGCCGGCTGGAAGGTGACGACGGTCGGCGACGACATCGCCTGGATCAAACCGGGCGCGGACGGACGCCTCTACGCGATCAACCCGGAGTACGGTTTCTTCGGCGTCGCGCCCGGCACGAGCGATCAGTCGAATCCGAACGCGATGGCCACGATGAAGGCCAACTCCATCTTCACCAACGTGGCGCTCACCCCCGAAGGCGATGTCTGGTGGGAAGGAATGACCGATACCCCGCCGGCGAAGCTCACCGACTGGCAGGGGCAGGAATGGACGCCCGACTGCGGTCGGAAGGCGGCCCATCCGAACGCCCGCTTCACCGCTCCTGCGTCGCAGTGCCCGTCGCTCGATCCCGAATGGGAGAACACGCAGGGCGTGCCGATCTCGGCGTTCATCTTCGGCGGTCGCCGCACGACGACGATGCCGCTCGTCGTGGAGAGCTTCAACTGGACCGACGGCGTGTACCTCGCTGCCACGATGGGCTCGGAAACCACGGCCGCCGCGGCGCACAAGGTTGGGGAGGTCCGCCGGGATCCTTTCGCGATGCTGCCCTTCTGTGGCTACCACATCGGCGACTACTTCGACCATTGGCTGGAGACGGGTCTGCGCCTCCCCGGCCCGCCGCGCATCTTCTGCGTGAACTGGTTCCGTAAGGACGAAAACGGGAAGTTCCTGTGGCCCGGCTACGGCGACAACATGCGCGTCCTGCAGTGGATCATCGAACGCTGCGAAGGCACCACGGGCGCCGTGGAGAGTCCGCTGGGGTGGATGCCCACGGAAGGCCAGATCGAATGGGGCGGGCTCGACCAGTCGGTGCGGAACAGCTTCCGTCAGGCGATGCGCCTGGATCGCGAGGACTGGGTGCGCGAACTCCTGCTGCACGAGGAGTTGTTCATCAAGCTCTACGATCGGCTGCCCAAGGAGTTCGTACTGCGCCGGGAACTGCTGCTGGCGGCCTTGTGGCGCTCCCCGGAGCAGTGGTCACTGCCGGCCGGCTGATCGGCATCGCACATCGGAGGCCAGGCGACGATGGCCTCCGATGCGACGCGTCTACCTACCCCCCGAAGACGCCCGTCGACAGATACCGATCGCCGCGATCGCACACGATCGTGACGATCACGGCGTTCTCCAGGCGCTTCGCGAGTTCCAGCGCCACCCACGCCGCGCCGCCGGCCGAGATGCCGCAGAAGATGCCCTCCTCGCGGGCCATGCGGCGCGCGGTCTCCTCGGCGTCCTGCTGACTCACTTCCATCACCTCGTCGACGCGTGCGCGCTCGTAGATCGATGGCAGATAGGCTTCCGGCCACTTGCGGATCCCGGGGATCCGGGAGCCGTCGGTGGGCTGGCATCCGATCACCTGGATGGCAGGGTTCACCTGCTTGAAGAAGCGCGAGCAGCCCATGATGGTGCCGGTGGTGCCCATGCTGCTGACGAAGTGGGTGATCGTTCCGTGGGTGTCGCGCCAGATCTCCGGTGCCGTGCCGCGATAGTGGGCGAGGGGATTGTCCGGGTTGGCGAACTGATCGAGGATCCGCCCTTCGCCGCGCGCCTGCATCTCGAGCGCGATGTCACGGGCGGACTCCATGCCGCCGGCCTTGGGCGTCAGCACGAACGACGCGCCGTACGCGGCCATGGTCTGGCGACGTTCCACCGACAGGTCTTCCGGCATCACCAGCACCATGCGATAGCCACGCATCGCAGCGACCATCGCCAGGGCGATCCCGGTGTTGCCGCTGGTGGGCTCGATGAGCGTGTCGCCGGGCTTGATCTCGCCACGCGCCTCGGCGCCGAGGATCATCGAGAGTGCCGGCCTGTCCTTTACCGACCCGGCCGGGTTGTTGCCTTCGAGCTTGCCGAGGACGACGTTGCTCGCGTGGCCGGTCATGCGCTTGAAGCGGACGAGCGGCGTGTTGCCGACGAAGTCGTCGAGAACGGGATAGTTGATCACGGTGTAAGCCTCAGGCGGAGTGGGCAAGCAGCCAGTTGACGTAGCGCGCGACACCTTCCTCGACGGTGAGGAAAGGGGCGCCGTAGCCAGCGGCGCGGAGCCGGCCGAGGTCGGCCTGCGTGTAGCTCTGATACTTGCCTTTCAGCCCATCGTGGAACGGGATGTATTCGAGCAGACCGTGCCCACGGAGATCTGTGAGCGACAACGCCGGCTCGCCGGAGGCCGCCCGCAGGGCATTCACGGTGGCGCAGGCGACGTCGTTGAAGGGCTGGGCCCGCCCGGTGCCGAGGTTGAAGATGCCCGAGACGTCGGGGTGGTCCATCAACCAGAGATTCACGCGGACGACGTCCTCCACCGAAACGAAATCGCGCATCTGCTCACCGGGACCGTAGCTGCCGCTGCCTTCGAACAGCTTCACGCGGCCCTCGGCCCGGAACTGGTTGAAGCAGTGGAACGCGACCGACGCCATCCGGCCCTTGTGGGCTTCGCGCGGGCCGTACACATTGAAATACCTCAGACCCACCACCTGACCGCGCAGGTCGGACCAGCGGCGGCGCACCACCTGATCCATGAGGAACTTCGAGTAGCCGTACACGTTGAGCGGCGCCTCGCAGGCGCGGTCCTCGCGGAACCCGGGGCCGGCACCGTAGACCGCGGCTGACGATGCGTACACGAGGCGGACGCCCTCGGCCTGGCACCAATCGAGCAAGGTCAGCGAATAGCGATAGTTGTTGTCCATCATGTAGCGGCCGTCCCCGCCCATGGTGTCGGAGCAGGCGCCGTTGTGGAACACCATCTCGACCTCGCCGTCGTAGTCGCCGCCCACGAGCGCTTCCAGGAAGTCCTCCTTGTCCTGGTAGTCCGCGATGTCGCAGTCGGCGAGATTCCGGAACTTGTCGGCGCGGGTCAGGTTGTCCACGGCAAGGATGTCGGTCACACCCCGCTCGTTGAGTCCTTTCACGAGATTGGCGCCCACGAACCCAGCAGCGCCGGTGACGATGATCATGTGTCGTGTTCTCCGATGGCGGTGGCGTCAGCCACCGAGTGCGGCGAGAAGTTCCGCGGGGCTCGCGACCGCGGTGCCGAGCTTGCCGACGACGATACCTGCGGCGACGTTCGCCCAGTGCATCGCCGCGCCGAAATCATGCCCCGCCGCGAGCATCACGCCGAGCGTCGAGATCACGGTGTCGCCGGCACCGCTCACGTCGAACACTTCCTGCGCGACGGTCGGTGCGTGCAGCGCGCTGCCCTGTCGATAGAGCGACATGCCTTCCTCGCTCCGGGTGACCAGCAGCGCATCGAGGGACAGCCGCTCACGCAGCGCCTGCGCCTTCGCCTCGAGTTCCGCCTCGCTGCTCCAGCGTCCGGCCACCTGGCGAAACTCGGAGCGGTTGGGCGTGAGGCAGGTCGCACCGCGATAGCGATCGTAGTCGTCCCCCTTCGGATCGACGAGGACGATGCGGCCTGCCGCCCGCGCGAGGTCGATCATCCGGGCGATGTGCGTGAGGCCGCCCTTGCCGTAGTCGGACAGGATCACGACATCGCATTGCGGCAGCCGACGCTCGAACTCCGCCAGCTTGGACTCGAGCGCCTCGCGCCCCGGCGGCGTCTCGAAGTCGATGCGCAGCAGTTGCTGCTGCCGACCGATGACGCGCAGCTTCACCGTGGTGGTCACGGCCGGGTCGCGTTGCATGGAGGCATCGATCCCCTCCTCGGCCAGCAGGCGCTCCATGCTGCGCGCCGCCTCGTCGTCGCCGACGACGGAGAGCAGCGCCACTTGCGCACCGAGCGCGGCAGCGTTCCGGGCGACGTTGGCCGCGCCGCCGAGGCGCTCCTCGGTCCGCGCCACTTTCACCACGGGTACCGGCGCCTCGGGGGAGATCCGCTCCACTTCGCCGAACCAGTATCGATCGAGCATGACGTCTCCCACCACCAGCACGCGCGCGGCGCGGAGGCTGTCGAGCGCGCTCCGAACGGTCATCGGGGCTCCCGTCGTCGAGGTCATGGGCGAATCTCCACGTTGATCCGTTCGAGGGCCGCCACCGGATCCGCCGCCCTGGTGATCGGGCGGCCGATGACGAGGTAGGAGGCCCCCGCGTTCATCGCCGCACGCGGCGTCATGATGCGGCTCTGGTCGTCCGCGCTGCTGTCGGCCGGCCGGATGCCCGGCGTCACCAGATCGAATGCCGGGCCACACTGTGCACGAAGTGCCGCGGCCTCCTGCGCCGAGCAGACGACGCCGTCGAGGCCTGCCGACTGCGTCAGCGCCGCGAGTCGCAGGGCCGCCTGGGCAGGACCGGCATCGACGAGGCCGATGTCGACGAGGTCTTCGGTGCCGAGGCTGGTCAGGATCGTGACGGCGATGAGGCGCGGCGGATTCGGAACGCGTTCGACGGCATCCCTCGCCGCCTCGAGCATCCGTCGCCCGCCGAGCGCGTGCACGTTCACCATCCACACGCCGAGGCGTGCCGCCGCGGCGCAGGCCTGCGCGACGGTGTTGGGAATGTCATGGAACTTGAGGTCCAGGAAGACCCCGAAGCCGCGGTCGTGCAGTGCCGACACGAGCCCGGGCCCTGCCGACACGAAGAGTTCCTTCCCCACCTTCAGGCGACAGGCCAGAGGGGAAAGCCGGCCCGCCAACGCAAGCGCGTCGTCGGCGGAAGCCACGTCCATCGCGACGATGATCTTGGGATCGTTCATGGTTCCGTCTTGGCTGCGACAGGGAAAGTGCGTCAGGCCGCGAGATCGCGCTCTTCGGCGCGGCGCGGCGGATAGGTCTCCCACCCGTGACAGGCCGGACAATGCCAGTAGAACTGTCGGGCGCGGAAACCGCACGTGTCGCACTTGTAGAGCGACAGACCTCGGGAGTGCTGCTGAATCAGATTCCGGGTGAGCTCGAGATCATGCCGGCGTTCGACCGGCGCCTCGGCCAGCTGGACCTCGATGAGCCGCGACAATCCGATGAGAGTCGGATTGCGGCGAAGTTCGTCGCGCAGGAGTGCCTGGGCGTCCCCGGTGCCTGCCGTTTCCAGGACGGCCTGGAAGACGACGTTCAGCAGATCGAGCGAAGGATACTGCTCGAGGTAGCCACGCAGCAGCGCGATTCCCTGCGATTCCCGGCCGACCTTGCGATGCGCGGCAAGCAGTCGGTCCGCCAGGAGCGAGAGGTACGCAGGATTCTGCGATTCGATCCGCTTCCACGCCTCGATGGCGGCGTCGCTGTCGCCTCGGGCGACGTGGAGATCGCCGAGGATCATGTTCGCCCGGGTGCACTTGCGATTCATGGCAAGCGCGTCCTCCACGTACGCCAGCGCGGCGTCGTAGCGCTGGTGGGTGAGCTCCCCGGTGGCCAGTTCGCAATAGAAGTGCGCGATGTCCTTGGCGCTTGATTCGCCGGTGATGGCGTCCATCATCCGCGAGGTGCGGATGGCCTTCTCCCAGTCCTTCTCCTGCTCGTAGATCTCGAGCAGGTACTTCAGACCGCGCTGCTCGTAGCTCGTGCCGCCGAGCTTCGCGAAGAGTTCCTCCGCGCGGTCGAGCAGGCCGGCCTTCAGATAGTCCTGGCCAAGCTCGAAGACGGCCATGAGGCGCTGTTCGGGTGCGATGTCCTCGCGATCGAGGATGTTCTGATGCATGCGGATCGCGCGTTCCAGTTCACCGCGCCGGCGGAACAGGCTGCCGAGCGCGAAGTGGAGTTCGACGGTCTCCTTCTCGACCTTCACGACCTCGATGAAGGCCTCGATGGCCTTGTCGGGCTGTTCGTTCAGAAGGAAATTGAGCCCGCGAAAATAGGAACTGGGCAACCGGCGGGATTCGCTGACGAGCTGCTTGATGTCGATGCGCGCCGCGACCCATCCCAGGCCGAAGAACAGCGGCAGCGCGAGCAGCCACCAGGTTTCGAATTCCATCCGGTCTAGGGGGTTCCGCTTTCGGTGGTGGGAGCCGGCGCGTCGATCCGTCGGCGCAGCCTGAGCAGTTCGCGACGCATGCGCATGAGATAGCCGAGACTCGCGAGGATGCCCGACACCGCGCCCAACGTGAAGGTCACGAGGAGCACCACCACCAGCGGCGCCTGCCATTCGGCACCGAGGTAGTAGCGCACGACGACGGGAACGGTGTTCTTCGCGGCGAACCCGAGCAGCACCAGAAACAGGATGCCGTAGAGGATCGCCTTCAGGAGCCGGGGAAAAGGACGCATCCGGTGTCGGTGTTCCGCACTGGGTTGGACCCGAACGGCGCCGGAGCCCGGCGTTGCTTCAGGAAGCCGAAGTCGTGGAGGCCGGCAACGCCGACGGCGCTGCCGATGCCACGACGCCCTGCTGGGACTGCCGGGTGTCCTGCTCCTCCGCGTGCTTGAGGTCCACCCTCTCCCGCAGTTCCTTGCCGGCCTTGAAATGCGGCACGTACTTGGCCGGCACCTGCACCTTCTCTCCAGACTTCGGATTCCTGCCGACCCGCGGCGGTCGATAGTTCAGTCCGAAGCTGCCAAATCCTCGGATCTCGATGCGCTCCCCGTGCGACAGACTCTTCGCCATCGCATCGAGGATCATCTTCACGGCCAGCTCGGCATCGGCGGCTCCCAACTGAGGGAAATGCGCCGCCAGCTTCGCAATCAGCTCGGACTTGGTCATGACAACCTTCGGGTCTTACGGGTTGGCGTTCTTGTTGTCGAGCTTCGCCTTCAGAAGCGCACCGAGATTCGTCGTACCGGCATTGGTCGGGCTTTCGGAAGCCACCTTCTGCATCGCTTCCGATTCGTCCGCCATGTCCTTGGCCTTGATGGACAGGTTGATCGTTCGGTTCTTGCGATCGATGTTGATGACCATCGCCGTGAGGCGGTCGCCTTCCTTGAGATGCGTACGGATGTCCTCGACGCGATCGCGGGAGACTTCCGAGGCGCGCAGATAACCTTCCACCTCGCCTTCCAGCGAGATCACCGCGCCCTTCGGATCGATCGTCTTCACCGTGCCTTCGACGATGGTGTTCTTGTCGTGGGAGGCGATGTAGTTGTTGAACGGGTCGCCTTCCAGCTGCTTGATGCCGAGCGAGATGCGCTCGCGTTCGACGTCGATGCCGAGCACCACGGCCTCGACCTCCTCTCCCTTCTTGTAATTGCGCACCGCCTCCTCTCCTGCGACGTTCCAGGAGAGATCGGACAGGTGGACGAGACCGTCGATGCCACCGGCCAGGCCGATGAAGACACCGAAGTCGGTGATGGACTTGATCTGACCGCGGACCTTGTCGCCCTTCTTGGAATTGGCGGCGAACTCCTCCCACGGGTTGGACATGCACTGCTTCATGCCCAGCGAGATGCGGCGGCGGTCCTCGTCGATCTCGAGGATCATCACCTCGACTTCGTCGCCATGCTGGACGACCTTGGACGGATGGACGTTCTTGTTGGTCCAGTCCATCTCGGAGACGTGCACCAGACCTTCGATGCCGGACTCGATCTCGACGAACGCGCCGTAGTCGGTGAGGTTCGTGACCTTGCCGAACAGGCGGGTTCCGGTGGGGTAGCGGCGACCGAGGCCCACCCACGGATCTTCGCCGAGCTGCTTGAGGCCCAGGGAGACGCGGTTCTTCTCCTGGTCGAACTTGAGGACCTTGGCCTCGACTTCGTCACCCACGGCCAGCACTTCGGACGGGTGCTTCACGCGACGCCAGGCCAGATCGGTGATGTGGAGGAGGCCATCGATGCCGCCCAGGTCCACGAACGCGCCGTAGTCGGTGATGTTCTTGACGATGCCCTTGACGACCGCGCCTTCCTGCAGCGTCTCGAGGAGCTTCTGGCGCTCTTCGCCCTGGGTCGCTTCCACGACGGCGCGACGGGAGACGACCACGTTGTTGCGCTTGCGGTCGAGCTTGATGACCTTGAACTCGAGCTGTTTGCCTTCGTAGGGGGAGGTGTCCTTGACCGGGCGTGTGTCCACGAGGGACCCCGGGAGGAAGGCGCGGATGCCGTTGATCATCACGGTGAGGCCGCCCTTCACCTTGCCGGTGATCAGGCCCTGCACCAGGACGCCGTCGTCGAGCGCCTGTTCGAGAGCGGTCCAGGCGGCGAGGCGCTTCGCCTTGTCGCGCGAGAGGCGGGTCTCGCCATAACCGTCTTCGAGAGCTTCGATCGCCACCGACACGAAGTCGCCGACCTTCACCTCCAGTTCGCCGCGGTCACCGCGGAATTCCTCGACCGGGATGAAGCTCTCGGACTTCAAGCCCGCGTTCACCACCACGTGGTTCTGGTCGATTCGGACGACTTCGGCAGTGATCACTTCACCGGCGCGCATTTCCTGATGCGTCAGGCTCTCCTCGAAGAGGGAGGCGAAGTCTTCCATGGTGGATACGGGGGATTGGGTGGCGGTAGTCATGGGTTGGTTGGTTTCCTGCGGCCGGACGCTGGTGTGCCCGGGCTGGTAGGGTTGAAAAATTCGCCTCAGACTGCGCGCGCGATCCAGAATCGACGCGCCATCAGCCGGGGCGACTGGGTACTGGTGGTGCTGGCAGTGCTGATGGTGCTGATGGTGCTGATGGAACAGGTGCAACTGCTACGTACCTGCCGAGACGGCCAGAGCGCGCATTACGGGCTCTACCGTCCTGCTCTCTGCCGATACCACCCGAGCACACGATCGCAGGCCTCCTGCGGACCGATGTCGGTGGTGTCCAGGAGCAGGGAATCATCGGATCGGGACATCGGGGCGACCGCCCGCTGGCTGTCACGCGCATCCCGCTCTGCGATCTCCTGCGAAAGGGCCGTAACGCTAGCATGCATTCCTTTGTCCATCAACTGTTTATGCCTGCGCAGAGCCCTCGCCTCGACGCTCGCCGTGAGGAAGACTTTCAGATCGGCATCGGTGAACACGACGGATGCCATGTCACGCCCCTCCGCCACCAGACCCGGAGCGGCGCGAAACGACTGCTGCGCCCAGAGAAGCGCCGCGCGGACCGCCGGCAGCGCGGCGATGCGGGACGATGCGGCCGAGATGTTCGGCGTGCGGATCCAGTCGGTCACATCCTCCCCGTCCAGATGCACCCGGCGATCGGAAAAATCGATGTTCATCCGGCGCGCCACGGCCGCCACCCCGGCCTCGTCGTCGAGGGCGACACCCGCACGGAGGGCGGCATAGGCCGCCAGACGGTACATGGCGCCGCTGTCGAGGTAGCGGAATCCGAGCACCGCCGCGACCATCTCGGCCACAGTCCCCTTGCCGGATGCCGCGGGGCCGTCGATGGCGATCACGGGCACCGATCGCGGCACCGTCACGGCGGCGAACGCCTCGAAGAACTCGGGGAAGGTCTTGGCAACGCAACCCGGATCATCGATGCGCAGCGGGATCCCGCCCAGCGTGGCAAGTGCCAGGCACATTGCCATGCGGTGATCGTCGTAGGTGTGAATCACTGCACTGCGCAGGGTCGGAGGCGGCGTGACCCTGAGGTGATCGGTCCCCTCCTCGACCTCTGCACCGACCTTGCGAAGCTCGGTGGCCATCGCGGCGAGGCGGTCGGTCTCCTTGACGCGCCAACTGGCCACGTTCCTCAGGACGCAAGGCCCGTCGGCGAAGAGCGCGGCGGCGGCCAGCGTCATTGCGGCATCCGGAATGTGATTCAGATCGAGATCGAACGCCTTCAGACGACCGGATTCCGGGGCTCTCGCCTCGATCCAATGGCTGCCCCAGGTGATGCGGGCACCCAGAGTCTCGAGAGCATCCGCGAAACGCACATCCCCCTGGATGCTGTCCCGGCCCACGCCCTCCACCCGGACCGGCCCGCCCCCGATGGCACCGGCCGCCAGGAAGTACGAGGCTCCCGAGGCGTCCCCTTCCACATGCACCGATTCCGGGTTCCGGTACGCGGCATCGGCGGGGATGCGGAAGCATGACCAGCCCTCGCGCCCGACCGTCACGCCGAAACGCGCCATCAGCGCGAGCGTGATCTCCACGTAGGGCCGGGAGATCAGTTCCCCGTCGACCTCGATCACTGCCGCGCGGCCGGTCACCGGCAGCGCCATCAGCAGTGCCGTGAGGAACTGGCTCGACACGTCGCCGCGCACCCGCACCGGCCGCGAGAGATCGATGTCGCCACCGCGGACACGCAGCGGGGGAAAGCCATCGTTGCCCAGATAGTCCACCTGCACGCCCAGCCCGCGAAGCGCATCGACGAGATCGCCGATCGGGCGCTCGTGCATGCGCGGCACGCCGGAGAGTTCGTAGGTTCCGCCGGTCATCGCGAGCGCCGCAGTCAGGGGTCGGAACGCAGTGCCCGCATTGCCGAGAAACAAGGCGGCCGATGCAACCGGGAACCGGCCGGCGCAACCCTCGACGATCACCTCGCCGTTGGCAGCGTCGCCGGATACGTTCACCCCCAGGGCGACGAGCGCCTCCAGCATCCGCCGGGTGTCGTCGGAATCCAGGACATCGCAGACCCGGGTCGTGCCGCATCCGAGTGCCGCGAGCAGCAGCGTCCGGTTCGAGATGCTCTTGGAACCGGGCAGTCGGACGGTGCCGACAGCAGATGCAAGCGGCGGCAGGTCGAGAAATGCGGGAAAGGTACGGCCGATCACTGCGGTGTCTCCATCGATCGGAGCCAGGCATCGCGGGCATCGCGCGCACTGGTGAAGAGGCGCTCCAGACCCTCGCCATCGGCGCGGTCGAGCAGCATACGGAGACGCGCCAGCATGGCGTCGTAGGCATCGAGGTCGGCGAGGAGCGCATCGCGGTTGGCGAGGCAGATGTCCCGCCACATCTCCGGTGAACTGGAGGCGATCCGGGTGAAGTCGCGGAATCCGCCGGCGGCGAAGCTGAAGAGCATCCCGGCGTCCGGGCGTTCGGCCACCATCTGCACGAGGGCGTAGGCCAGCGCGTGCGGCAGGTGGCTCACCGCAGCGAAGACACCGTCGTGCTGCTCCGGGGTCAGCGAGGAGACCTTCGCACCGCAGGCCGTCCACAGCGCGCGCACGCGCGCTTCCGCATCCGGGGCCGTATCGGGAAGCGGGGTCAGCACGACGTGGCGCTGAACGAAGAGATCGGGTCGCGCCGCATCGGCCCCGGAACGCTCGGCGCCGGCGATGGGGTGCGCCGGCACGAAGCGCGGCAGGCGTTCCACCAATCGCTCACGGGCGGCGGCGACGACGTCGCGCTTCGTGCTGCCACCGTCGGTGATCACGGCGTCCGGTGCGACCGCGCCGCGGAGCGCATCGAAGATGGAGCCCATCTGGCCGACCGGGGTAGTCACCAGTACGACATCGGCGCCGTCCACGCCGCGCGCCACATCCGTGGACACCTCATCGACCACGCCCAGCGCCATCGCCCGCTGGAGGTTCACCGAGCCGCGCCCGATGCCGACCACGCGCTCGACCATGCCCGCGCGCTTCAGAGCCAGTGCGCATGACCCGCCGATGAGCCCAACGCCGATGACGGCAAGTCGCCGGACAGGCTGCATCGACCTGACCCTACCGGTGCGCCGAGGGCTGGACGATCTCGCCGAGGGCGACCAGGAAACGCTCGTTCTCCGCCGGCAGTCCGATGCTCACGCGGAGCCACTCGGGCATCCCGTAGCCGGCCACAGGGCGGACGATGACGCCGCGCTTCAGCAACTGACCGTAGATCTCACCGGCCGCACCGACGTGGACGCACACGAAGTTTCCGCGCGACGGCAGGTGCGCCAGACCCAGGCGCCCGGTCCCCGTGACGATCTGCTGCATGCCTTCCGTGTTGAGGGTACGGCTGCGGGCGAGGTAGTCGAGATCCCCCAGCGCCGCCACCGCACCCGCCTGCGCCACGCTGTTGACGTTGAAGGGCTGGCGTACGCGGTTCATGAGGTCGGCCACATCGGGGTGCGCCAGTGCAAACCCCACCCGCAGGCCGGCGAGCCCGTACGCCTTGGAGAACGTGCGCGACACGACGAGGTTCGGGAACGATGCGAGCCATTGCAGGCTGTCGTAGCGATCGGCGTCGGGCAGGAACTCGGTGTAGGCCTCGTCCAGCACGACGATCACGCGGGCGGGTACGCGCTTCAGAAACCGGAGGAGCGCCTCGCCGGGCACGAACGTGCCGGTCGGATTGTTCGGGTTCGCGACGAAGACGATGCGCGTGTCGTCGCGCACGGCGGCGGCCATGGCGTCGAGATCGTGCCCGTGATCCTTCGCCGGTACCTGGATGTGCGTCGCGCCCTGCGCCTGCACGGTCAAGGGATAGACCGCGAATGCGTGCTGCGAGTAGACGGCGCTGGTGCCCGCCGTGAGGAAAGTCCGCCCCACGAGTTCGAGCACATCGTTGGAGCCGTTACCCAGGACGATGCGCGCGGCGTCGACACCGTGATGCCGGCAGATGGCAGCCTTCAACTCGAAGCCGTTGCCATCCGGGTAGCGGGCGATGTCCACGATCGCCGACTGCATCGCCGCCAGGGCGGCGGGCCCCGGACCTAGCGGATTCTCGTTGGAGGCGAGCTTCACGATGTTCCTCTCGTCGAGGCCCATCTCGCGGGCAAGCTCCTGGGCGGGCTTGCCGGGCACGTAGGCCGCGATGGCGCGGATCCAGGAGGGTGAGTTTTCGCAGGCGTCGATCATGTTCAGGAGGCAGCCACTGGGTAGGACCCGAGGATCTTGACGAAGGCGGCGCGGGCACGCACCTCGGCAAGGGCCGCCGCCACGGCGGTGTCCTGCTGATGGCCTTCGACGTCGAAGAAGAACACGTACTCCCAGAGCCCGGTCCCGGAGGGCCTGGACTCGAAGCGCGACATGCTCACGTTGTGCTCGGCGAGGGGCCCGAGCAGTTCATGCAGGGCGCCGGGCCGGTTCGGCGCCGCCATGGCGACGGAGGTGCGGTCGCGACCGGAAGGCGCGACATCCTGGTCGCCGATCACCACGAATCGCGTCGTGTTGTTGGCCTGGTCCTCGATATTGGCGGCGAGCACGGCCATCTCGTACAACTCGGCGGCCGCGCGCGATGCGATGGCGGCCGCGCCGCCTTCCTGCGCAGCGCGACGCGCCGCCTCGGCATTCGACGAACAGGGAATCCGGTCCGCGGCAGGAAGATGCCTCGCAAGCCAGCCGTTGCACTGGGCGAGGGACTGCGCGTGAGCGTAGACGCGCGCGACATCCGCGATTGCGGCGGCCCTGGAGAGCAGGCAGTGATGGATCGGCAGCAGCACTTCGCCGCAGATGCGCAGCCCGCTCGATACGAGGCGGTCGAGCGTGAGACCGACGCCGCCCTCGGTGGAGTTCTCGATGGGCACGACGCCGTAGCCGGCCCCCCCGGACTCCACGCGCTGGAACACTTCGACGATGGAGGCGCAGGGCTCGCCCTCGGCGTGGCTGCCGAACTGCTTGCGGACCGCTTCCTCGCTGTACGTGCCGCGCGGACCCAGATAGGCGACGCGCATCGTGCGCTCGAGTGCCCGGCACGCCGAGATGATCTCCTTGAAGAGGCGCTCGACCGATTCTCCGGGCAGCGGGCCCCGGTTGAGATCGCGCAGCCTACGAAGAACTTGCGCCTCCCGCTCGGGACGATACACCGCCGCGCCCCCCTTCAACTCGCCGATCCGATGCGCGCACCTCGCGCGCTCGCTCACCAGTTCGAGCACCTTCGCATCGATCTCGTCGATACGATCGCGCAGACGTCCGATGTCGTCGTCCATGGACCTCAGCTTCCCGCAGGCAGATACCGCACAGACAGCACTCCGGCAATCTCCCCGAGCGCCCGAACCACACCCTCCTTCACGGGGCTGTCCACGTCGACCAGCGTGTAGGCCATGTCGCCGCGGGACTTGTTCAGCATGTTGTGGATGTTGAGCCCGGCCTGCGCCATGGCGGTCGAGATCTGCCCGAGCATGTTGGGGACGTTCGCATTCGCGATGCCGACGCGGAAGGGAGACTCCCGAGGCATCACGGCTTCCGGGAAGTTCACAGCATTGCGCACGTTCCCGTGCTCGAGGTAGTCGCGCAGTTGATCGACCACCATCACCGCGCAGTTGTCTTCGGCTTCGCGCGTGGAGGCACCCAGATGCGGAAGGGCGATGGCGTCCGGATGCCCCCGCAGACGCGCATCGGGGAAATCGCAGACGTAGGCGCGAAGCTTTTTCGTCTGGAGACCGGACAGCACTGCGTCCACGTCGACGATGCCCTCGCGCGAGAAATTGAGAAGTACCGCGCCGTGCCGCATCAGCGCGATGCGATCGCCGTTGATCAGATGCTTCGTGGCGGCGACCTGCGGCACGTGCAGCGACACGAAGTCGGAGGTGCGCAACAGCTCCTCGACCGAATGCGCCTTGCGCACCTGCGACGGCAGACTCCAGGCGGCATCGACGGTGATCTCGGGGTCGTAACCCACGACGTGCATGCCGAGCTTGATCGCGGCGTCCGCCACGAGACTGCCGATGCGCCCCAGCCCCACGACACCCAGCGTGTGATCGGGAAGTTCGATGCCGGCGAAGTGCTTCTTGCCATCCTCGACCTGCTTGTCGAGTACCGGACCCTCGGCCGTCAGCCCCTCGACGAATCGCATCGCGGGGCCGACGTTCCGGACAGCCATCAGCAGCCCGGTGAGAACTAGTTCCTTCACGGCGTTGGCATTGGCGCCGGGCGCATTGAAGACGGGGATGCCCCGGGCACTGAGCGCCGGCACCGGGATGTTGTTCGTGCCTGCACCGGCGCGTCCGACGGCCAGAACCGACGCCGGGACGTCCATTGCGTGCATGTCGTGCGAGCGCAGCAGGATCGCGTCCGGCGCCGTCTCGTGGGCACTGTGCGCGAACATCTCGGCGGGCAGACGGGACAAGCCCCTGGCAGAGATGCTGTTCAGCGTGAGCACACTGAACCTAGCCATGGCGACTTTCGAAATCGGCCATGAATGCCACCAGTGCGCGCACACCCTCGAGAGGCATGGCGTTGTAGATGGAGGCACGCATGCCGCCGACGGAGCGATGGCCCTTGAGTTGGATCATGCCTGCTGCCTTCGCCTCCTTCAGGAAGGCGTCGTCGAGCGATTCGTCCCTCAGGCGGAACGGCACGTTCATGAGGGAGCGATCCGACTTCTGCACCGGGCTGGAGTAGAAGCCGCCCCGGTCGATGGCGTCGTACAGCAGACCGGCCTTCTCGCGGTTCATAGCTTCCATCCGGGCGAGTCCGCCGACGCCCTTCAGCCACTGGAAGACGAGGCCGGCGATATACACGGCATACGTGGGCGGCGTGTTGAGCATGGACTGGTTGTCTGCCATGGCCTTGTAGTCGAGCATCGTCGGCGTGCCCTTCACGGCATGGCCGAGGAGATCGTCCCGGACGATCACGATGGTGAGTCCCGCCGGGCCGATGTTCTTCTGCGCACCCGCGTAGATGACGCCATAGCGGGAGACGTCGATGGGCCGCGAGAGGATGTGCGAGGACATGTCGGCCACGAGCGGCACGGCGCCGGTCTCGGGTACCCAGTGGTACTCGACACCACCGATGGTTTCGTTGGTGGTCACGTGGACATAGGCGGCCTTGGGGTCCAGGACCATGGCAGCCTGGGGCGGCGCGTAGCTGAAGTTGCGATCCTCTGCAGAGGCCGCGATCTGCACCGCCCCGTACTTCTTGGCCTCGGCGATCGCCTTCTTCGCCCATTCGCCCGTGTGCACGTAGTCGGCGCGCCCGGAGACGCCCATCAGGTTGGCCGGCACCATCGAGAACTGCAGAGTGGCACCGCCTTGAAGGAACAGGACCTTGTAGTTCGCCGGTATGCCCATCAACTCGCGCAGATCTGCTTCGGCCTGGGCGATGATCGACTCGAACTCCTTGCCCCGGTGACTCATCTCCATCACCGACATGCCCGAGCCGTGCCAATCGAGCATCTCGTCCCGCGCTTGCGCAAGCACAGGTTCCGGCAGCACTGCCGGCCCGGCGCTGAAATTGAATACGCGCGCCATCAGTCCTGCCCGTCCTGGTCGGTGCGTTGCGCTCGCTCGTCGCCTGCAGATGCCTCGACATCTTCTGCGTCGAGTTCTTCATCGCCTGCGTCGACGTCACCGACCGCGCCCTCGACGTCCTTCTCGACGACCCGCTCGAGCCCGGCGAGCTTTTCACCGGCATCGAGGTCGATGAGCGTGACGCCCTGCGTGACACGTCCCATCTCGCGAACTTCCGACACCCGTGTGCGGATGAGCACACCGCCGGTCGTGATGAGCATGATCTCGTCGTCCTCGCTGACGAGCCGTGCCGCGACCACGCTACCGTTCCGGGCACTGGTCTGTATGGATATCGTTCCCTGCGTGCCACGGCCATGCCGGGTGTAGTCGGCGATCGGTGTCCGCTTGCCATAGCCGTTCTCGGTGGCGGTCAGCACCGTCTGCGAGGGGTCGGATGCCACCACGAGAGAGATGACTCGCTGTTGCCTCAACAAACGCATGCCGCGGACCCCGCGCGCCGTCCGGCCCATGGGGCGGACGTCCTGCTCGGCGAATCGGACCGCCTTGCCGCCGTCCGAGAACATCAGCACATCCTGGCTGCCGTCGGTGATGGCTGCACCAATGAGGAAGTCGCCCTCGTCGAGATCGACGGCGATGATGCCGCTGGGCCGGGGGCGCGAGAACTCGGTGAGCGGTGTCTTCTTCACGGTGCCGTTGCTGGTCGCCATGAAGATGAAGTGGCGATCATCGAACTCGCGGACCGGTAGAGCGACGTTGATCTTCTCGCCTTCCTGCAGCGGGAAGAGATTGACGACGGGCTTGCCCCGGCTGTGCCGTCCACCCTGCGGGACCTCGTAGACCTTGATCCAGTACACCCTTCCCCGGTTCGAGAAGCAGAGGATGTAGTCGTGCGTGTGGGCGATGAACAGGTTGTCGATGAAATCGTCTTCCTTAGTCGCCGTCGCCAGTTTGCCCCGTCCGCCGCGTCGTTGCGCCCGGTAGTCCGCCAGGGGCTGGGACTTGATGTAGCCGGTATGCGAGAGCGTCACGACGAGATCTTCGGGGGTGATGAGATCCTCGATCCCGATGTCTGACACGTGGACGTTGATCTCGCTGCGCCGGGCATCGCCGTACTGCGACTTCAGGGCGCCCAGTTCATCGGCGATGATCGAGGTGATGCGCTCCGGCTTGTCGAGGATGTCCAGGAGGTCGGAAATGACGTCCATCACGTCGCGATACTCGCCGGTGATCTTGTCCTGCTCGAGGCCGGTCAGGCGCTGGAGCTGCATCTCGAGAATCCGCTGCGCCTGGACTTCCGAGAGGCGGTAACCCTCCGGCCCCATGCCGAACTCCGGCGCGAGCCCCTCGGGACGGAACGCGGCGGCGCCCGCCCGCTCGAGCATCTGCTCGACCAGAGCGGAACGCCATGTGCGTCCCATGAGCCGGACCTTGGCTTCCGCCGGCGCCGGCGCGGCCTTGATGATCTCGATGATCTCGTCGACGTTCGAAAGCGCTACGGCGAGGCCCTCCAGCACATGCCCCCGTTCGCGGGCCTTGCGCAGATCGTAGACGGTGCGTCGGGTGATGACCTCGCGCCGATGGCGCAGGAAAGCTTCGATGAATGCCTTGAGGTTGAGCAGGCGTGGCTGGCCGTCGACCAGTGCCACCATGTTCATCCCGAAGGTGTCCTGCATCTGCGTTTCTTTGTACAGATTGTTCAGGACCACTTCCGGCATCTCGCCGCGCTTCAGTTCGATGACGACCCGCATGCCCGACTTGTCGGATTCGTCCCGCAGATCGGAGATGCCCTCCAGGCGCTTCTCGCGGACGAGCTCGCCGATCCGGATGAGCAGCTGCGCCTTGTTCACCTGGTACGGCAGTTCGTCCACGATGATGGCCTGCCGCACGCCCTTCTCCATGTCCTCGAAATGCGCGCGAGCCCGAATGACCACTCGCCCACGGCCGGTGCGGTATCCCTCGATCACGCCGGAGGTGCCATGGATGATGCCGGCGGTCGGGAAATCCGGCGCCTTGATGATCTCGATGATCTCGTCCAACGTCGTCTCGGGCTCGTGGAGGAGCTTGAGGCAGGCATCCAGGACGTCCGAGACGTTGTGCGGCGGTATGTTCGTGGCCATGCCGACAGCGATGCCGGCGGACCCGTTGATCAGGAGGTTCGGGAGACGGGACGGAAGGACGAGCGGTTCGAGCTCCTTGCCGTCGTAGTTCGGACCGAAGTCGACGGTTTCCTTGTCGATGTCGGCCAGCAGTTCGGTGGTGATGCGTTCGAGGCGGCACTCGGTGTAACGCATCGCCGCCGCGTTGTCGCCGTCCACCGATCCGAAGTTGCCCTGCCCGTCGATCAGCGTGTAGCGCAGGCTGAAGTCCTGCGCCATCCGGACCAGCGTGTCGTAGATCGCATTGTCGCCATGCGGATGGAACTTACCCATCACATCGCCGACGACCCGCGCGCACTTGACGTACGGCCGGTTCCACTGGATGTTCGCCTCGTGCATCGCGAACAGGATGCGGCGGTGCACCGGCTTCAGTCCGTCCCGCACATCCGGGAGGGCTCGCCCGACAATCACGCTCATCGCGTAGTCGAGGTATGAGCGCCGCATCTCCTCCTCGAGCGAGATCGGCAGGGTTTCCTTCGCGAATTGCTCCATGGGCTCTTTCTAGGGACGCGGGTGTGGCGCGGCGCTTGGCCGAGGCCATTTCGGGGACGGGATGAACCCCGACGAAGCCACCCGGAAAAAACGTGGATGCTAACACGCGGGCATCCACCGACGCACGGTCGGCACCCGCGGACCCAGGCATGCTGCGGCGCACGAAAAGGCCAATCCAAACAAGACTGTGATATTCTGAAATCGAACGACGGAGAGGCCTGAAGGGCATGAGGAAGAGCCCGAAAAAGAGAATCCCGCGAAGCCCAACGGACAGGGCTTGGAGAGAGACCTCCCGGCAACCCCGCAAGAGCCCCACAAAACATCCAAGAGCCCATCGGTGACGCCATGATCGGTAACGTTTTTCGTTTCAGAGTCAAGAGAACACTCGTCGGCATTGCCGCGCTATCTCTTCTGGTCCCGATGGCGAGCCACGCCGACGTGACGCCAGGCCGTTGGATCTTCGACGGGTTCTCCAGATCCACGCGGGACGGCAAGGGTTCGACGTGCGTGGGCAGCGGTGGGGATACCCACGCGTTCGAGGCTCCATCCTGCAACGACGCTGCCTCCGAGGCGAAGGCAGCCGCCGAGGCAACCGCGAAAGCGCGGAAGGCCGCGAAAGAGGCAGCGGCAGCGCGGAAGGCCGCGGCGGCGGCAGAAGCGAAGGAGTTCGTGCCAGGTGGGCAGAAGGACTTCCGAGTTCGCCGGAGCGACGGAATCAAGCTGCTCGATGGTTTTGGCCGGGACTGCGTGAAGAACGGCTCCATCGTTTCTGCAACCACTGGAAACTGCGCCGATCCGACACCCCAGAGTTCCCGGGCAGTGGATTCCATAATCACTGCGCGGAGCGCTGCCGAAAAGGAAGCACGCGCTGCCAAGGCTGCGGCTGCCGCTGCTGCAACCGCCTTGCCGATGGTTCCTGGAGCGGCGCTCGCCGACGGACAGAAAGGCGCTTACGTGTATCGCCCTGCGGGCTCCAACTTGCGCGATGGCTACGGTCGAAGCTGTGTCAAGGACGGCCTCTGGCACCCCGCCTTCGCAACGGAGGAATGCCACCCCGACCTGTACAACCAATGGGCAGCAAAGTCCGCCCCGCCGGAACCGGAGCTGTTGAAGCGTATCGAGATGCCCCCGCCCGAAGTGCAGCGGGCCGTGGAAACCAGCGCTGCCCCCGAGCCCGTGGCTGACGAAGGCGTGTCTCCGGCCAGCGCCCCTCCGGTTTCAGTGGCGGATGCAGCTCCCGCAGTCTTTCCGGTCACTACCTACTCCATCGACGACGATGGCGCGGATGCCGCAGCGCTCCCGACCATCGCTGCGATGGCGGCCGCGGCCGAAGCCGACGATGGCGACGAGGACGACGAAGTCATCGCGGAATCGGAGGACGTCACCGCCGACGACGAAGACGTCCCGGCTGCATTCGCCGCAGAGACCGACGACGATGGATCTGCGGACTCCGATGTAATCGCTGCCGTCGACGAAGATGAGGACGATGACGCGCTACCCGATGATCCGGAAGAGGAGGAAGACGACACGACGCCATTCCTGGCCGGAGACATGCGGGATGAGGACGATGCCGTCCTGGCCCTTGCAGACGACGAGGAACTCGGTGAAGACGACGCACTCCTCGATGACGATGATCTCCCCGCGACAGCGTTGATGGCTGCGGCCATCGACGAAGACGGTGATGAGGAAGACGACACCGTCGCAGCGGATGATCTGGAGGACGACACTGATACGGCTTACCTCGGCGACGGCGACGTCTCGGAAGCAAGCGATGCCGACATGGTCGCGATGGTTGCTGACGACGATGACGACGATGAGGACGACAGCGTCGCGGCCGACGACGGGGAGGACGACACCGAAACGGCTTATCTCGGCGACGGTGATCTGTCGGAATCGAACGATGCCGACATGGTCGCGATGGTTGCTGACGACGATGACGAGCCGGACGACGACGGCGTCGATGCGATTTTTCCGGCGGACGACAGCGAAACGGCTTTCCTCGGCGACGGTGATGCGACGAACTCCGATGACGCGCCGGTCGTTGCAATGGTCGCTGACGGTGACGAGGACGATGCGGTTTTCGCGACGGACGACGAGGGGGACGACGACGCCCCAGCGGTCTTTGCCGATGAGCCCGCCTTGATTGAGCCGGCTCCCGTGATCGTGGCAGCTGAGACCACCGCTCCTTCCGCAGCGCCTGCTCCGGTCGCCAGGCCAGCCGAGGAAAAGCCGGCGGAATTCCCGGTGACCCGCTACGAGGTGGATGAACCGACGATCGCGCAGCCGGAGCCTTCGGCCACCGAGCCTACTGCTGCACCGGTTGTCAACGCGGAATGTCCGCCCACCACCATCCAGATGGAAGAGGGTCGTTTCGCTTTCGATCGCTTCAACCTTCGTCCCGAGGTGATCTCGAAGCTGGACTCAATCGCAGATCTCTTGAAGACGGCGAAGTGCGATGCGATCTTGATCACGGGGCACACGGACCGGATCGGGTCCTCAAAGTACAACCAACGCCTCTCCGAGCGTCGTGCCGCAGCCGCCAAGAACTATCTCGTCGCCCGGAAGGGAATCGATCCCGCACTGATTTCCGTGTCGGGTCTGGGAGAGAGCTCGCCGGTCACGGCGATCGCGGATTGCAAGGGCAAGCGGAAAAAGGCGCTGATAGCCTGCTATGCGCCTGATCGTCGCGTCGTGATTTCTGCGACGGTTCGCAAGCCCGCGAACTGAACGAGCCCGGCATTTTGGAGCAAGAGCCCTGCCCCCACGGCAGGGCTTTTTTCTTGGGGCGGACCAATACGAACTGACCATGCGAACTGATCTTGTCATCAAACCTCGTTGGATCATTCCTGTCGTCCCCCAAGGTGTGACACTGACCGACCACGTGCTCGTCGTGCGAGACGGGCGAATCGCACAGATCTGTACGGCAGGCGAGATCAGCGCACTGGCGCCAGACACCGACATAGTCGAGTTGCCGGATCACGTGCTGATTCCCGGGCTTGTCAACACTCACACCCATGCGGCCATGAGTCTCATGCGTGGACTCGCCGACGATCTGCCTCTCATGCGATGGCTACATGAACACATCTGGCCGGCAGAGGCTCGACATGTCTCCCACGAGTTCGTACTCGACGGGACGCGTCTCGCCATTGCAGAAATGATCAGGGGTGGAATCACTTGCTTCAACGATATGTACTTCTTCCCGGAAGCTGCAGCTGCGGCCGCTGTGGAGGCAGGGATGAGAGCCTCGATCGGGATGATCGCCCTGGAGTTCCCAACAAATTACGCGTCGGACGCTCAAGACTATCTGGCGAAGGGTCTGGCGATGCGCGACGAATGGAAGGGTCAGCGGAACCTGTCCTTCTGCCTTGCGCCTCATGCACCGTACACGGTGTCGGACACCACTTTCGAACGCATCGGAGTCTTGGCGGAGAAGCTGGATGTACCCATCCATCTGCACGTTCACGAAACCCGCGAAGAAGTGAACAGTGCAGCCACCGAAACGGGTAGCCGCCCACTGACTCGTCTCGCCAGCCTCGGGCTGCTGAGTCCTCGCCTGATCGGAGTGCATGCAGTCCACCTGGATCCCGCCGAGATCTCGATGCTTGCAAAGCATGCTTGCCACGTGTCGCACTGCCCTTCCTCCAATTTGAAGCTTGCAAGCGGGATTGCGCCAGTCGCCGAATTGCTGGACGCGGGAGTCAACGTCGCATTGGGAACCGATGGAGCCGCAAGTAACAACCGCCTGGACATGTTCGAGGAGATGCGTCTGGCGGCGCTGTTGGCAAAGGCTGACGCCTACCGGGCAGACGTTGTTCCCGCGCACCGAGCGCTGGAGCTGGCCACCTACGCAGGCGCGAAGGCGCTCGCACTGGACCGCCAGATCGGCTCGATCGAGGTTGGAAAGTCTGCTGATCTCACCGCTGTGAACCTCAGCACGATCGCTCTGTCACCTTGCTATGAGCCCGTATCGAACCTCGTCTATTCCGCGGGCCGTCACGACGTGACCCACGTCTGGATCGACGGTGAAGCGGTCCTGGTGGACGGCGTCCTGACTCGAGGAAGTACCCAGTCTCTGCGAGCGACTGCCCATCGATGGGCAACGCTCATTCGGCCAATCAGATAGCTAAACGGTAATCAAGCGATGCAGAAGATAAACGCGGATCCGGCGGAACTCGAGAAGTTCGCGGCACTGGCAAGTCGCTGGTGGGATCCCAAGAGTGAGTTCAAGCCGCTGCACGACATCAACCCGCTTCGAGTGGACCATATCGACAGCCTTGTTTCCCTCGGCGGGAAGCGCGTCCTGGACGTAGGATGTGGCGGTGGCATCCTCGCGGAAGCCATGGCCTCCCGGGGAGCTGACGTGACGGGAATCGACCTCGTCGACAAGGCGCTTGTCGTTGCCAAGCTGCACCTGATGGAATCGGGATTTCGAATCAGCTATCGGCACGAATCCGTCGAGGCGGTCGCAGCAGGCGAGCCCGGAGAGTTCGATGTCGTGACTTGCATGGAAATGCTGGAGCACGTGCCTGATCCATCCGCAACGGTGCGCGCCTGTGCTGAGGCGCTGCGACCAGGCGGCCATGCATTCTTTTCCACCTTGAATCGGAACCCGAAGTCCTATCTCTTCGCCGTGATCGGCGCGGAGTACATCCTCAAGCTCCTACCGAAGGGAACGCACGACTACGCAAAGTTCATTCGCCCTTCCGAGCTGATGCGTTATTGCCGCGATGCTGGCTTGGAACCGGACATCCTCATCGGGATGACTTACAACCCATTCACCAAGCGCTACTCCCTTGGCAATGATGCGTCGGTCAATTACACCCTGAGCGCTCGCAAGCCGCGATGATATCGACCATCCTCTTCGATCTCGATGGAACGCTTATCGATTCTGCTCCCGACCTCGCGGCTGCGCTGAACGAACAACGACGAAGGCGCCGAAAACCTCCCTTGCCATACCACTTGCTCAGACTCCATGCATCAAGCGGAGCGCGCGGCATGATCAAGGCCGGGTTCTCAGTGGAAGCGAACGACCTGGCGTACCAGGAACTTCGCGATGAGTTTCTTGAGATCTACGCGCGTGAACTCCTTTTGCGTACCCAGCCGTTTCCGGACGTCGACAACATGCTCGCCGCCATTGAGCGGAGCGGCCGAACCTGGGGAATCGTCACGAACAAGGCTACGAGTCTGGCAATGCCGCTCCTGGATGCCTTCGCGTTGACGAGTCGAGCGGCATGCATCGTTTGCGGCGACTCGACGCCATTCACCAAACCCCATCCAGAACCCCTGCTCGAGGCAGCCAGACGCTTGTCAGTCACCGCAGAACACTGTGTCTACGTCGGCGATGATGAACGGGACATCACCGCCGCACGAGCGGCCGGAATGCGCTCGGTTGCGGCAGCGTACGGCTACCTTGGCGATTCACGACCTCCCTCCCAATGGCGCGCTGATCATGTTCTTGCGGCCCCTCTCGATCTCTTGAAACTCCTGGCTAGCGCACCATTTTCGGTGTGATACTCTGCTGTGTAGCGGGGTCTACAGCGCGAATCAACAAGCGGCAACAATCCCGAAAAGGCCAAATTCGTACAAAAGCTTAGGGGGCGCACCGGTTTCGACGTGGGTTGCGAAGCAGTTCAGTGCATGCCGAGGACCAGTCACCTCGTAAATCCATCTGGAAATCGACAGTCGCCAACGACGACCGTTACTCTCTCGCGGCTTAACCCCCGCGGGACTCTGCACCGGTTCGGCCTAGGGCCGGCTAGCGAAAGCTAGAGCAGAGTCATTCACTAGGCCTCGTGGTGTCTCGGGTCACTTGAGACGCTGCTAAATCCAAGGTGACTCGCTGCACATAAGCGTGCCGATCGGCGTATGTGCGGTTAAATCAAATGATCAGGCTAAGCATGTAGGGCTGGCTGTGTAGGGCTTGCGGACGCGGGTTCAATTCCCGCCGCCTCCACCAATATGACCTCCAGTAGGTTCCAACGCCGTCCAAGTGACGGCGTTTTTCTTTGGTTTTCCAGTAACATACATTCCCGCAGTGACCCGGAAGGTCCAGCAACTGCCATGGCCACCGGGGGTATCAAAGGGGGTATCCGGGAAAATCGAACAGGATCCGAAACGATCTCTGGGGGTATCAGATTGAAGCTCTCCGACCTGACTGTTAAGGCCTTCATCTCAAAGGCAAAACCAGGGAACAAGCTCGCCGACGGCGGTGGGTTGCACCTGTTCGTGACGGCCGCTGGCGGGGTACTGCCCTTCAAGGAAGAACATCAGCGGCGCGCCAGGTGCAGGCGCAACCCACTGCCCAGATCGAGGCGCAGCTGGATCGGGACCGCGCGCGACGCGCTCGCCTCGAGGCAGCCCCGGTCGAGGAACGCCGGTGCGCTCGGGGATACGATCACTTCGCCATCTTAGTCCCGGATCCCACCGTGGATCCGCTCTCGCCAGCGGTGGAAGCTTGCGGTGCTCACGGACTCGCGTTCGCAGAAGGTCGCCACGGTGAGTCCGCTCCCGGAGAACCGCGAAAGCAGTGCTCGCCACTGCGCTTCGTCACGCCGAATCCACTTCCGTCCTCGCCGTCCTGCCATGGCCGTCACCTCCCGCGTTGGTTAATCTCGGGAGAGATTCTGGTCGGTCGCTAGTAACCGGTAACCCACCGGCGTCGTATACGCGACCGCCTACCTGTGCAACGCCGATCGCAGCGGGTTCGCGGCGAAGTGCTGCTTCCACAGCCGCGGCGTGAGTTCGTCCACCTTGGACGCCGGATGCTGGCGGACCCGCTGGAGCACGTCGACCAAGTAGTCGTACGGATCGATCTCGTGCAGCCTGCAGGTCACGATCAGGCTGTGCACGATGCCCGCGTACTTCGCACCCACCTCGGTCCAGTGGAAGAGCCAGTTCTTGCGGCCCATCGGCACGGCGCGCAGCGCCCGTTCCAGATGGTTCGTGTCGATGGGCACATCGGCGTCGTGCAGATACACCTCCAGCCCGCAACGCCGCTCCCGCGCGTAGGCCAGCGCCTTGGTCAACGGACTGCTCGGCAGCAGCCCCTGCGCCTCGAACTGTCGGTTCACCCACGCAAAGAAGCGCTCCACGATCGGCTTGGCATGGATCAACCGGTGATCGAGCTTGCGCGCGGCCTTCGTCTGTTGCGCCCGGATGTCAGCATCCACCTGGTAGAGCGCGCCGATCATGTCCAAGGCCTCGGCACTGGCCTTCGGTTCCGCCGCCTTCGCCTCGAAGAACAACCGCCGCGTGTGCGCCCAGCACTGCGCGTGCGTGATGCCGGTCTTCTTGGCGTAGTGGGCGTAGGCGCTGTAGCCATCGGAGAGCAGCACCGCACCCTCTGCTGGACTGAGGCCGAGGGCGTCCTGCACATGCTGTGCTCGCCGGCTCTCGAAGAACGGGAAGCACACTTCGTCGTGTTCGCCGTACACGGGCCAGAAGTAGGCGGCCTTCATCTTGCCAGGCTCACCGCGCCTGGCCTTGATCGGGGTCTCGTCCATGGCCTTGATCCGGCTGTGGCGGATGGAGGCGAACTGCGCCTCGTAGATGGGTGCCAGCAGCCTCGCCCCCTGGTGCACGAGCTGCGTGAGCCACGGCCGACTCACCGTGAGGCCCGCGTCGGTGAGGCGCTGGTGCTGGCGGTACAACGGCAGGTGGTAGGCCAACTTGTCGATCAGCAGTCCGGCCACGAAGCTCACCTCGGCACGGCTGCCTTCGATCACGCTCACGGGCGCCAGCGCGCAGGCGATGGCGCCCGTCTTGCGCAGCCGGATCACGGTACGACGGTACTTCAGCACCACGTAGCTGCCCGGGCGCTGCGCCAGGCGGTAGCTGTCCTTGTGACTGACGATCTCGTAGTCGCCAGCCGCCAGGCCCGCGGCCTCCGGGGCCGGCACCTCGATCACTTCCACGGGCACGCGCGTCTCGTCGAAGAAGGAGACCGCGTCCTCCTCTGCGTCGGGCCGCTTCGCCGGTGTGCTACGGCGGTGGGCGGCGATGTCGCGCGCGCCGGTGGAGGCGTGTTGTGCACTGTCGCCCGGTGCGATGAGTTCGCCAAGGGACATCTGTCCGCTCGCCACGGGCTGGGGGCGGCGCTCGCTCTTCTGGCCGAAGAGCTGGCGCTTGAACCAGTCGATCTGCTGCCGCGCGGCGGCCAGATCGCGGCTCAGATCGACCACTTGTTCGGGCGCGAACGAGGCCGCTTCTTCGAGGCTCAGCACGCGTGCGGTGGAGGGCGAACTCATGGGAACGATGATACCGTTTGCATCTGAGTTGCGGGCTGCGTTGTGGGCTGCCGATAGCGCTTTCTCACCACCCGGGGTTCGATGCCTTCGAGCAGCAGCTTCAGTCCCGTCCAGTCCATCTCGCAGCTCGCCACGCGTGCCCAGTCGGACACGAAGCGCCCGCGCTCGAGGCGCTTGGCCCAGACGCAGTATCCGGTGCGATCCCAGTACAGCACCTTCATCTGCGTGGCGCGCCGATTGATGAACACGAACAGCGCCCCGCTCATCGGGTCCTGTCCCAGCGCCTGGCAGGTCAACGCACTCAGGCCATCGAAGGACCGGCGCATGTCCACTGGGCGCCCGTAGAGATGCACGCGCACCTGGCCTTCGGGGAAGAACATCAGCGGCGCACCAGGTGCAAGGTCAAGCCACCGCCCAGATCGAGGCGCAGATCGATGGGGGCCGCACGCGAGGCGCTCGTCTCGAGGCAGCCCAGGTCGAGGAACGCTGGCGCGCCCGGGGCCACGATCATCTCCCCACCCTCGTGCTCCTGGATCCGCTCTCGCCAGCGGCGGAAGCTGGCGGTGCTCACGGACTCGCGTTCGCAGAAGGCCGCCACGGTGAGCCCGCTCTCGGAGAACCGCGACAGCAGCGCGCGCCACTGCGACTCGTCACGTCGAATCCACTTCCGTCCTCGCCGTCCTGCCATGGCCGTCACCTCCCTCGTTGGTTGATCACGGGGGAGATTCTGGGCGGTGGCTATGCGAGGAGGAAGGACGCCGCGGCGTTACCGGCTACAGCGGGAATCGGCTCTCCCGTGTTGGTCGCGTGATGCGCGCCGGCACAGATCGACGGAGGTGGCACAGGAAGCGTTCGCCGCCAGAGCGCTCGAGGCAGCGATTGTGGTCGTGCCGGGATGGGC
>JALHMS010000021.1 GCA_022843925.1 Burkholderiales bacterium | reverse complement strand
ATCTGGCTCTTGCGGTCGGTGCTGGTGAGGACGTTGTCTTCGCCGTCGTAGGTGAAGCTCTCGGTGCGCGTGAGCGGGTCGGTGCGCACGCTCACCCGGTTCTTCGCGTCGTAGGTCCAGCCGGTTACCCCGCCGCGGGCGTCGGTGAAGCTCGTCAGGTTGCCGTTGAAGTCGTAGGCGAAGGCCGTGCTGTTGCCCTGCGCATCGGTGGTGGTGAGCACCCGGTGGAGCTTGTCCCAGGTGCGGGTGGACCGGTTGCCCAGCGGATCCGTCACCTGCAGCACCCGGCCCAGCGGGTCGGTGAAGAAGCGCACCGTGCGCGAGAGCGGATCGGTGACGCTCACGAGGTCGGTCAGGTCGTAGGCGAACTGGGTCGCCTGGTTGCGCGGGTCGATGACGCGGCTGACCAGACCCCGGTTGTTGTACTCGAAGAGGGTGGAATTGTTCAGGGCGTCCTTCACCTCGATGAGGCGCCCCTTGGCGTCGTAGAAGTACCGGGTGATCTTGCCCAGGGCGTCGGTGGCGGTGGAGAGCAGGTTCCAGTCGGACGTGTAAGTGAAGGTCTGCGTCATCTGGCTGGGCGTGCCGGCCAGCGTGCGCAGCGTGGTCACGTTGCCCATGGCGTCGTAGACCATCTCCGTGCGCCGCGATAGCGGATCCACGGTGGCGGTGAGCAGGTTCGTGCCGCTCTGGTACTCGAAGGTGGTGGTGCGGGCCCTGGCGGTGCCGTGGGCCTCGGTGCGGGAGGTGAGCAGGCCAGCGGCGTTGAACTGGTGGCGGGTGACGAAGCCGCGGGCGTCGGTGTAGTCGGTCTGGGTGATGGGGCTCGAACTGGCGGGCGTGTAGTTGAACTGCACGAAGCCGCCGTCGGGGAAGGTCTGGTTGGTGACACGACCCAGGGTGTTGTACTGATTCGTGACCACCGTGTTGCCACGCTTGTCGACGATGCTCGTCATGCGCCCGAGAGTGTCGTAGACGTAGTTCTCTGTGCGGCCATCGGGGTCGGTCACGCGGCAAAGGTAGCCCTGCGGGGAACTGTTCGCGGTGCAGGCCGTTGTGTAGTTGTAGGTGACAGTCCGCCCTGTGTGGTCCTGAGCGGTAAGGATGCGGCCCGAGGTGTCGTAGGTCAGATCGATGTACCGCCCCGTGGCGCTGATGATGCGGGCGAGGCGCCCGGCGTTGTAGACCAGTTGGACCCGGTTGCCGCTCTTGTCAACCATGCCGAGCAGCGGATAGGTGGCGATCTGCGCGGAGTACTCGAGGATAGAGCCGTCGCGTCGGCGAAGGGTCCAGACCGCGTTGCCGGTAAATATGGTCGGAACAGGGGAGGCTTCAGCCGTACCACCTGTAAAGCTGATCACCGCTTGGTGCATGTCGGGGTCCGGGCCGGTGTAGCGGAAGCGCGCGGATCCGGGACCTGGGATCCGATCGAACTGCTTGACCGATCCATCAGCCATCACAACCTTGACCCACAGGTCGGAGCCCGCGCTATAGCTGTTCCGCTCGAAATTCAGATAGCTCCCGAACGGATGATTGGCGCCGAAACCGAACGACCGAACGACCGAATCGTTCGGACGATAGGTTCGTGTGATGTGAATCGGGTACACATCGGCGACGGAGAGATCGGTGCGGGACAGCAGGAACAGTCCCGTGGCGCAATCGACAGGGTCGGACGCCGCCGGGCACGGTCCTGCAGGACTCTTCGACGCGTTGCCGGATCCACCGCTCTTGGACTCAGATGGTGGCGGGCAGGGCTTGTCGGGTGGGGCGCCACCGCCAGAGCAGCCATTCCCATCCTTGGGTGCGTCAGTGGGCGGCGGACTGCCGTTTCCGTTCAGAACCGCCATGAAACCGATTGCGTCGTAGAGTTCCACGCCAGGGTCGGGCACAACCTGCCGCGCGTCTGCCGAGACGTGACCCGGGCCGTAGATGTACCAACCCTTGCCCGCCGGGTCGTACTTCCAGAACGACGCTCTCGTGCCGGGCGGCTCGTTCGTGAGGTTCGGATACACCACCTGAACGCCGCGGCTCCTGGCGGGGTCAAGACCCTGCACTGTCAGGCCACCTGGCTGGACGCTCACAAAGACGGGCGCGTTGTCCGGGAACGGCATGGGCGCGCGATCGAGTGGCATCGGGATCAGCGCAAGCTTCGTGACGAGCTTGCCGTCACGCTCGCGTAGGACCGCCCCCTTCGGAATGCGGATTTCCATGCCGGGGACGTTCGGATGGGTCACCACCAGGTCGCGTCGGACCGGGTTCGGGATGTCGATCCAGTCCTCGTCACGAATGCGCGGGACGTGGACAGGCGCCACTTCGGTGAACTCGCCGGCTTCGACCTCGACACCCACCACGAACTTGCCGTAGCGCTTGCCGCCGGCCTCGCCCGACGAGCCATCCACGAAGATCTCGTGATGCCCAGGTGCCACGCCAGCGAACTCGAACCGCCCGGCGGCGTCCGTGCGGGTGCGGCGCCCGTCCATGGTGACCACCGCGTTGGGAAGCGGCTGGTCGCTGAGACGCAGCACCTGCCCAGAGACGCCGGCGAGGCCAGCGCCCGTTGTGGGGGCCGTCGCACTACCTGCGGCAACAGGCCCAGCCTTCCCGAAGCGCTCCCGCTGTCGCAGCGCGGATCGGAAGCCGCGGTACTGATTCTCGTAGGAGAGGCTTCCCTTCAGGCTGATGACGTCGTTGATGCGCTTCTCGTGCTCGGGCGGCAACGGGCGGCTGGTGCGCCACCGGCCGCCGTAGTTGTCGATGGTGGGCACGAAGATCTCGTTGTCGCCCAGGGCCTGTGCCGGGACCTCCACGACGACAGGGGTCTCCTCGCCCGGCGCGGTGCCTCCCGTCACGATGGAACCCGCCCCGCCTGCGCCGATCTGCCCACCGCCCACGACACCGCCGCTGCGTACGCTGCTCGCGGTGAACCCACCCACGTCCTGGGTGCGGAACGAGATCGTCGTGAAGGGCAGCTCGGTACCGGCAACAGATTTCAGGTTCCGCACGACCAGCGTGAACCGGGTGCCGGGTTGCAGGGGAATGTTCGGCGAGACGAAGGCGAGCAGGCCATCCTGCGATGGCGAGATGACGGCCGGCACGGCACCGGTGGGCCCGATCAAGGAGACGTTCCCGGCACGAACGCTCGCGAGTTCCACCGGCACCGTGAGACGAATCGAGAGGATCTTGTTCGGGTCCACTTGCTGATCGTCGCCAAGGGGTACGGACCCCGCGAGGTTCAAGGGCGATCCGGCCGACCATTGCGGCACGAGCAGCTCGGCATCCTTGGCCGGCAGCGAAGTGAACCGCTGCAGCTTGGCGTCGAAGACCAATGCCTCGGCCTGCGGTACACCTGCCGCGCTCCGGCCGCCCCGGACCAGTACACGGCCGTCGACCAACAACTGCGCGTCGAATCCGGAGCGGTCCAGCCCCGCGTCGCGCGCAACCTCTTCCACACGCGACACCCGCGGATCGAAGAGTTCGGCGCTCGTCAGTGCCTCGCCTTTGGCACCTCGTCCGCCGACGATGAGCAGCCGGCCATCCGAGATCAGTTGCACCGCGTGGTTGGAACGGTGCAACAGCCCGGGGTCGGGAAGAACCTCGAACTGGAGCGTGGTTGGATCGAAGCGCTCGGCGCGTGGCACCACGACACCGTTGCCATCGACGCCTCCGAGAATCAGTACAGTGCCATCGGGCAACAGCGTCGCTGTATGCAGGCGCCGCGCAGCGCTCAATGGCGTGGGGATCGGCGTCGCCTTTTGCGTCACCGGGTTGTAGATCCTGGCAGTGGCGGTCGCCTTCTCACCGCCCAGCAGAAGCACCCGGCCGTCGGGAAGCAGCGTCTGCGTCTGACCCGTCACCGGGGCAAGCACCGACGGCGCGTCCTGCGCCCCGTACGCGTCGGCGAGCCCAGTGGGCGCGATCGAGCCCAACAGCAACATGCAGAGCAGCGCGCAGGCGCCACGGAAAACACTCGCCACGAACCGCGGGAATCGGGACGAGACGTCGAAGACGCAAGAGTCTTGGGTGCGCATGGTCGGCATCTCGCTCAGTACTGGGTCAGGGTGGCGGAGAGGTTGAAGGTCAGGCCGTTCGGCTGATCGAACCAGATCGTGTAGGTGCCGGTGGCGGGTAAGTTCGCGAAGTTCACGATTCCGCTGCTGGGGTTGACCGAGCCGGAATACGACTGTGTCGTCCCGTTGGGGTGGAGCACCTTCACCTCGATAGAGGCATTGGTCGGTGACGGCCCCGTGGTGAGCCCGCTGACCGTCAAGCGCCGATTCTGTCCGGCCGTCCCGCTGAAGGAGAGCCGCGCATCCCGTCCACGCCGGTCCACCGAAAGTGGATACGCCGTGTTTAGCACCAACTCGCCGACCACATCGGTCGACACGGTCAGACTCAGGCTCGAAGACGTACTGTTGTTCTGCGGCACCACCTCCAGCGTGTAGGTGTCCGCCGGGAGATTCGATCCGTTCAGCATGTAGGAGGTACCCAACAACCCTATGTTGGGACCAACCCCGGTCACAGACGTACCGTTCGAGCGGAGTAACGAAATGGTTGCGGGAGTCGCCCCAGCCGGTGTGACGGCGACGTTGCTGATACCGATCCCACGGTTCTGGCCAGCGCTTGCGACAACGAACGAGTAGCGCGCAACCTGCCCCTTGATGAGGGTCAGTGGTACGGATGGCCCATCCACCGATATGACACCGCTCAGCGCCTGCCAAAGGCGCATCTGTGCTGTCCCAGACGACCCGTTCTTGGGGTCGACGATGACGGTGTACAGATCGGTGGCGGGCATCGGAGGCCACTCATACGAGCGCACGTTGTTGGCTTCCGTCGCTCCGGACAGCCCCTGACCGTTGGGTACCGTCACCATGACGCCGGCCGAGCTCCAGATGCTGGTCGGTGCGGGGCCCTGTGGCTCGACCGGCGTCAAGTTGACGTTCGAAATAGACAGCCCATACCGCTGACCTCCCGTCCCGCTGAACAGCAGCCTCGCGTTCTGACCGACCCGCAATGGCGGGATGTTCACGTCGGTGTCGAGCGCCATCGTCCCGACGACCAGGTCGTTCGACAGCCACAGCGTGCCTCCCACGCTCGTAATCGAGGAACTGGAGACGGGGGCCTTGACGATCACGCTGTAGATCGCCGTGAGAGGAATCCGATTGAGATTCGTGGCGCAGTTCACAGAATTGAACGGCCCGCCGCATGAAAAGCTGGAGGCTGCCCCGTCCAGAAGGTGGGACCAATCGGGACGCCGTATGTCAATCCCGGTGGCTTCCGAACCGCCTGTCTGGGTGTGCCCGTGTAGCGCGAGGCCCAAGTTCTGCCCTGCCACGCCCGTGAAGTAGTACCGCACTGCCTGACCTTGGAAAGTCGTCGCGAAGACACGCTGGGCCCCGTCGGGAACAAGCTCCAGATCCGAGCGCAAGTTGGCAGTCAGGCCCATGGATGCCGTACCGGATCCAACAATCCTTACCAACAGCGCGTAGGTCCCGGCAATCGGGGTGGGCGGAATGTGGATGGACCGCTTTCGGAACGAGAGCCGCGTTGGTATCGTGGCATTTGCTGACTCGAAACCCGAACTCGTCAGCACCTCATTGCGAAGACCGCGAACCTCCCATTCCGCCCCTGGGCTGCCGGGCGGTGACGGCGCTGTCGCGGAATAGGTGGGGAAGTCGATCGTCATCGGGACATCGCTGCCACCTTCGAACAGAATCACCAGCCAGCGCGTCTGGGTGGTCGTGGCGGCCAGGTTGCCCGAGACACTGCCGCCAAGTGCGACCCGCAGCGTCGTCCCGGAGAAGTCTGCCTGCTGCCATTGACCGTTCTGCGGGATGACCACGAAATCACTGGCACTCGATGCCGTCCCCGACAGCGTGACCACACGGATACGGCCACTGCCCGTTTGCTGCGGGACGGTGATGGTGATCGACGTTGCAGAGATCGACTGGATGACCGCCAAGGTCTGGTTCAGGTAGACCTTGGTCATGCCCGGCGTCGTGTTGAAGTTTGTGCCTGAAATCGTGATCGAGGCGCCGACGATGCCGGAGGCGGGAGAGATTCCCGAGACAGTGGGTGGCGGAAGTCCCGTCGCACTTCCCGTGACCGTGAAGCTCTGCGCGCTGGTCCCCGTTCCGGCAGTGGTCTGCACGGAAATCGCGCCCGTCGTGGCACCCGCGGGCACTGTCGCGACGAGCTGTGTCGCGGAGGCGCTGCTCACTGTCGCCAGCGTGCCGTTGAACCTCACCGTGTTGGCACCCGGGGTGGCCCCGAAGTTGGCGCCGACGACGGTCACCACGGTACCGACCGGCCCGCGGTCCGGTGTGAACTCCGTCACTGCCGGAACGTTTGCCGCTGTGCGCCGGACCTGGGTCAGGTTCCCCGCGGCGTCGTATACGTACTCGGCAGTTTCGTTCGCGGAATTCGTGACACTCTTCAGCCGCCCGACTTCGTCATAGGTGTAGCGGATAGTCTGCGCATGCGCCGCCGCATGAAGCATCAAGGCTGCGAGAATGAACCAGACGCTCGCCATCAACCGCCCCATCGACACGGGAAACAAGCCACGTCGGGTCACGGTCGGGGACCTGTGATTCGCATCGCGAGCGGAGGAGGTCATGTCGGGCAACCTTATGGCAGAAGTAGGTAAAGTGCTTCTGGAACATGGTGCGGCTGCACGGATCATGATGGACGTTTCTGGAATGCACCAGAGAAAGTGCGTACATCATGAAATCGGAATGAGAAAAAGGATCGAAGATAGCCTTAACGGCTTATGACGATGCAATCCATAATTCTTCGAACTGCATGCATTGTGTCTGCGTCGTGGGGACTCCTCGGCGCCTCGATCCCTTCGGATGGGAGCAGATTCCCGGACAGTCCACCACTGGTGGCATTCGGTCGCGCACTGTTCTTCGATGCTTCCCTGAGTGCGGATGGCAAGGTGAGTTGCGCCTCCTGTCATCGCCCGGAACTCGGCTACGCCGACGGCCGAAACGTTGGGCAAGGGGTCTGGGGTCGGAAGGGAACTCGAAATGTTCCGACACTGCTGGATCTCGAGGACCACGGTGTCTTCAACTGGGACGGTCGCACGGCGACGCTGGAAGAACAGGTCCTCGCCCCGTACACCACGACCGTCGAGCATGGCCTGTCCGATCTCGATGAGCTTCTGGACCGCGTATCCGAGAATCCCGCCTATGGACCGCTGATCGATGATGCGTTCGGCGGCGAGCATTTCGGCGCCCGGATCTCGGAATCCATGATCGCGCGAGGGCTCGTGGCATTCGTGCGCTCGCTATCTGGCAAGCGAGCGGCAAGGGAGGATGCTGCTGCGTCATCGACACAGGTGCTTCCGGTGGAGGTGGCGCGGGGCCGTGCATTGTTCGTGGGGCCGGCGGGCTGCGCGACCTGCCACCGCATCGACGAAACCGGGACTCCGACGACGGACGACGAGTATCACGCACTGGGGCTCGAACTCGCCTCGATGGACGAACCATTGGATGCGGTGCTTCACCGCCACCAGCATCACCGCGGACGGGGCGCCGGTGACGCCATCCTGGGGGACAGGAATCTGGCCGCACTCGGCCGATTCAACGCGACGGGCAACCCGCAGGACATCGGCAAGTTCCGCACACCCTCCCTCAGGCATGCCGCTGCGACCGCACCGTACTTCCACGACGGTGGTGTGACCACCCTCGAAGAGGCCGTGGATCTGGAGCTCTACTACCGCAGAAACGTGGCTGGGAGTCTGCCGGCGATCAGCCGTGAGGAACGAGATGACCTGATCTCGTTCATCCGATGGATCGGTGTCGAGCGACGGTGAAGGGCGAGGAAGCGCACGGCGCTGCCGACAAGTTCAGCGTTGATGCACACGCAGGAACTGCGCACTGCCTTGGGGGGATGGGGGGCACCATCCCCACGTGCAACACCTCAACAGTGCAACGCCTCGGCCGACGGCAAGGCCGGCAAGTCCTCCGAAATCGCCCCCCGCTGCCCCGGGACGTATCCGCGCCAATGGTTCGGCACCGACCACGACGTCGATGACCGATATCCGAGAATCGTCGACCTTGGCGGGCTCGCCCACGAAACACAGTGAGCAGGCGGATCGTTATCGGTCGTCGGTTGATTAGCGCTGACCCATCCGAACGTTTCCGGACGTCAACGAACGTCCCGGGTTTTCCACGGTGCCGCCGCCGGCCCCTCTCAGGCCGGGGGCGAGCGGCGCGGTGGGAAACCCGCTGCCGCAGCGATGGTCACAGACCGCAAGCAAGCCGGTGTCTCTCCTTCGATACCGGGAGGCCGCAAGGCCTGGAGAGACAGTCAACTCTGTCGTCGGTCATCCGCGGCAACTTCAAACAACGGTCAGTTCTGACCGATCGTGCGCACGACCAGCGTCGTCACTACCCCGGCGCAAGCCGGTAGTGACGACGCCCAGTTTTCCCGCCGCATCAATCCTTTGCCCCAGGCATCCGGAAGTGATGCACGCGAGTGACGAGCTCAATCGCTCTCCGTTCCCCCCTCGATCGCACCCAGCGATCTCCCTCGTCGTCCCTCCGACGACATCCCTCGCGCCCCCAAGGCGCAGCCCCGAGCCGGGTGTCATGGCTCGATGCGGTCACGGACTTCCCGCCAGGGAATCCGGATCGTCGCCAAGAGCGGGTGCAGCCGCGGCAAGCAGTCCCAGCCCTGCACACAACAGGAGTGGTGTCCTCGTGTCCCTTGCAGCGTACGAACCGCCCAGGCGGTCGTGCCGGACAGAAACACTCAACAGAGCGTCGTCACACACCAAACCCTTTCGCGATCTTCACGGAGCACCGACCCGCATGCGAGATCTGAACTTCCAGCTCAAGCAGATGTGCCAGCGGAACCTCAAGGGCAGCTACGCCACCCGCACCGCGCGGGAGCGGATCCTTGCCCTCGTTGCCAAACAGCTCCACGCACTCGGCTTCCATCATCTCGCCGTGCAGGGCCTGAAGCCGAAGCACGTGGACGCCCTCGTCCAGCGCTGGACCACCGAGGGTTTGAGCGCCGGCACCATCAAGAACCGGATGGCGGTGCTCCGCTGGTGGGCCGAGAAGATCGCCAAGCAGAACGTCGTCGCCCGCGCGAACGACCACTACGGCATCCCCGAGCGTCGGTACGTCACCAACGAGAGCAAGGCACGCGTGCTGAGCACGGGCGACCTGGCGAAGATCGCTGATCCGCATCTGTGCCTATCGTTGCGATTCCAGGCGGCCTTCGGTCTGCGGCGCGAAGAGTCTCTGAAGATCCGTCCCGCCGTGGCTGACCGAGGCGAGGTGCTGGCGCTGCAGCCTTCATGGACCAAGGGTGGGCGGGCGCGGGAGATCCCAATCCGGTCAGACGAACAGCGCGCCGTGCTCGCAGAAGCGAAGAGGCTGGTCGGGCAGGGCAGTCTGATTCCGGCGGACCTCACCTACGTGGCACAACTGCGCCGCCTCGAGCATCACTGCGCGCGGGCGGGTATTCACCGCGTTCACGGTCATCGACATCAGTACGCCCAGCAGCGTTACCGGGAACTCACGGGATGGCAGGCACCGGCGGCCGGAGGGCCGAGGTCAAGGGAACTGACGCCGAACCAGAAGGAGCTCGATCGGGAAGCGCGCATCGTCATCAGCCGGGAGCTTGGGCATGAGAGGGAGCAGGTGACGGCGATTTACGTAGGTCGGTAAGTTGTTATGCGCAGACTGGCCCGGGGGGCGTTCTCGTCTGAACAGAGGCGATCGCCGGCTGCGCATATCCCCGATGCGATGTGCGCGCAGCAGCTTGCCTGAGCGATGCTGGAATCGTCCGCCATCTTAGAAACCGGGGAGGCCCAGGACCACACTCACGTATGCAAGGGCGATCGCATTTCGCTTGAATTCGCATATGCTTTGGCATGGGCGCCCTGCACACCTTCATCGACGACCGTCTCGCCGCGGGGCGGGGCTGGTTCAGTCGCGACGAGGCGGTCGCCTCCGGCATCGCCGTCAGCGCGTTGTCGCCGGCCCTCACGCGTGCGGTTGCCAAGGGCAAGCTGGTCAGTCCAAGACACGGGTTTTACCTCATCGTGAGGCCAGAACACAGAGCAGCAGGGGCCGCGGACCCAGCCGAGTGGATCGACCCGCTGCTGAAGCATCAGGGCCTGGGCTACCGGGTGTCGCTACTGACCGCGGCGGCCCACCACGGCTCGTCGCATCAGGCGGCCATGGTCTTCCAGGTGGTGGCACCTCGCCAATTGCGCGACCTGACACTCGGCGCACATCGCTTGAAGTTCATCTACCAAGAGCCCGAGACCTTTGCCGCGTGCAACGACGCCTCGTTCGTCGAGGCGATCAAGACGCCAGCCGGCTTCGCCGTCGTTGCCGGCGTCGAGCTGACGCTGCTCGACTGCGCTCGCTACATGCATCGGGCAGGCGGCCTTGGCAGCGTGGCACAGATCGCCAAGGATCTTGGCGCATGCGCCGATCCGCGCCGGCTGGCAAGGGCGGCAGCGCACTACGAAGGCGCTGTGGTGCGCCGCCTGGGCTACCTCATCGAACAGGCGGGCCACACGAGGCAGGCGCTGGCATTGCGCGCATACGCTGAAAGCGCGAGGCACTTCGCCGCCCTTGATCCCGCCGTCAAGCCGCTGGTCCCCGCATTGGCAGAGGCTTCGCGTCGTGACGCGACTTGGAAGCTGGCGCTGAACGAAGCCATCGAGGTGCAGTCGTGATCGTGCCGGGCCGTCCCAAGTGCGGACACTGGTGGTCGCAGGCCGACGGTACTTCAATGAACGCGCTCGGCCGCTGCGAAGCGTTCATCCCGCGGTGCGCGGCACGGAGGGGCACCCCAGGAGCGAACTCGTCCCCGGCAGCGGCAGCATCGATGCTGGGCCGGACTACGGCGGTATCCACGGCGACATCGTCGCCTTGCTGGAAGGCGCCCGCCATGCCGCTGCCCGCAGCGTCAATGCAGTGATGACCACCACCTACTGGGAGATCGGCCGGCGCATTGTCGAGTTTGACCAGGGTGGGCGAGATCGAGCCGGCTACGGGGAAGACTTGATCAAGCGCCTCGGAGTGGATCTAAGCCGGCAGTTCGGGCGCGGATTCGGCTGGCGCAACCTTGCACAGATGCGCAGCTTCTACCTGGCGTGGCCCGCCGAGCGGATTTTGCAGACGCTGTCTGCAAAATCTCCGGCCCTGCAGATACGCCAGACACTATCTGTAGATTTCCCTGGCCTCCCGGCTCTGGCCCAAGCCTTCCCCCTGCCATGGTCAGCCTACGTGCGCCTGTTGTCCGTCAAGTCCGAATCGGCGCGTGCCTTCTACGAAACCGAAGCGCTGCGCTGCGGCTGGAGCGTGCGCCAGCTCGACCGCCAGGTCGACAGCCAGTTCTATGAACGCATCGCTCTGTCGCGCAACAAGGCGGCCATGCTGCAAAAGGCCGAGGCGGCCGAACCAGGAGACGCCGTCACGCCAGAACAGGCGCTGATGGATCCCTTCGTCCTGGAGTTCCTCAACCTCAAGGACGAGTACTCCGAATCGGACCTGGAAGAGGCGCTGATCCAGCACCTGTCCGACTTCCTGCTGGAGCTGGGCGACGACTTCGCCTTCGTGGGCCGGCAGCGGCGACTGCGGGTGGACGACAACTGGTTTCGCGTCGATCTGCTGTTCTTCCACCGCGGCCTCAAATGTCTGCTGGTCATCGATCTGAAGATCGGCAAATTCAGTCATGCCGACGCCGGTCAGATGCACATGTACCTGAACTACGCCCGCGAGCACTGGATGAAGCCCGGCGAAAACCCGCCGGTGGGCCTGGTGCTGTGCACCAGCAAGGGCCGCAACGAGGCGCACTATGCGTTGGAAGGCCTGCCCAACAAGGTGATGGCGGCCGAGTACCAGACTGTGTTGCCGGACGCGAAGCTGCTGGAAGCGGAAATCGACAAGACTCGGCGGGAGTTGGAGGCGCGGCGTATCGGCCGGAGTGGAGTGGAGGATGGGGCATGAAGGCATGGCCTAAGGTCGCACTGGGTGACTTGCTCCGACCCTCAGAAGGGCCCGCGGTCATCGATACCGCAAGCGAGTACTACGTGGTCTCGATCAAGCTTTGGGACGAGGGCATCGTCAGCCGCGGCAAGCCTCGCGGCAGTGACGTGGTGTCCGTCCGACTCGTGGTTCCCGGCAATCAACTGATCCGGTCCAAGATGGATGCAAGGCTGCTGGCGAGGCACTACCGACTCAGTGCGCATCAAGGGGGATCGGTTCTTTGATCAACAGATCGCGCTGCCGCTGTTGCCCTCGAGGGCCAAGCAGCTTGAACTCCGAGCGATCTACCAGCGCACGCAATTGCTGAAGGCCATGGATGTGTTGCTCGCCGAGCACGGTGGAGATGACTGAGCACGAGGACCTCAAAGCGCTGCAAGCCGAGAACGCGCGGCTGGTCGCGCTGCTGGAGTCGCACGGAATCGCGTGGCGCGCACCCACGGCCGTGGCGTCGCAACCCGCGCTGACTGCGCCCGTTCAGGAGCCAGCGTCAGAGCTCCCGCGCCCCAGCCTGTCGACGGCCGAGAAGGTGGCACTGTTTCGAACCCTGTTCCGGGGCCGCACCGATGTCTACCCGGTTCGTTGGGAGGGCAAGACCTCGGGCAAGTCGGGCTACGCGCCGGCTTGCGCGAACGAGTGGCGGGCCGGCGTCTGCGAGAAGCCGCGCATCAAGTGCAGCGACTGCGGGCATCGGCTGCTGGTTCCGCTGTCCGATTCGGTGATCTACGACCACCTGGCCGGCAAGCAAACGGTCGGCGTATATCCGCTGCTGGAGGACGACACCTGCCACTTCCTGGCGGTTGACTTCGACGAGGCAGATTGGCAACAAGACGCACAGGCGTTCACGCAGTCCTGCAGCGAGCTTGGTGTCCCGGCCGCGCTGGAGATTTCGCGCTCGGGCCAGGGCGCGCATGCCTGGGTGTTCTTCGCCGGGCGTGTGTCGGCGCGCGATGCTCGACGCCTGGGCACCGCCATCATCAGCCACACCTGCGCGCGCACCCGGCAGCTCAGGCTGGCGTCCTACGACCGCCTGTTTCCCAACCAGGATACGATGCCCAAAGGCGGCTTCGGCAATCTGATCGCGCTGCCCCTGCAGAAGCACCCGCGCGAGTTCGGGTACAGCGTGTTCGTGGACGCCGCGCTTCGGCCGCACGCCGACCAGTGGGCGTATCTCGCCTCGGTGCAGTCCATGGCGCCGCACGACATCGAGCCGACCATCCTTCGTGCCACCGGCGGCGTTCACCCGCTGGACGTGACGTTCATCGACGACGAGGATCTGGCCACGCCTTGGAAGCGCCAGGCCAGCGCGTCCACCAGGCTGGCCGGCACCATGCCCCAGACCTTGACCGTGACGCTCGCCAACCTGATCTACTTCGAGAAGAGCGCGCTGCCCCAGGCGCTGGCCAATCGGCTGATCCGCCTGGCGGCCTTTCAGAACCCCGAGTTCTACAAGGCCCAGGCCATGCGCATGTCGGTGTGGGACAAACCCCGCGTCATCGGCAACGCCGAGAACTACCCGCAGCACATCGCTTTGCCACGCGGTTGCCTGGACGCGGCACTCGCTCTGCTCAAAGACAATGGCATCCAATGCGACTTGCAGGACGAGAGGGTCGCCGGCGAGCCTATCCAAGCCGACTTCGTCGGCGACCTGCGGCCTGACCAGGAACAGGCCGCGGCGGCCATGCTGAAACACGATACCGGTGTGCTGTGTGCGCCAACCGCTTTCGGCAAGACTGTGACGGCGGCGGCGATCATCGCTCGGCGCGGCGTGAACACCCTGGTGCTGGTCCACCGCACTGAACTGTCGAAGCAATGGCAGGAACGCCTGCAGGCCTTCCTCGTCGTTGGCAAGGGCGTGGTCGGCACCATCGGCGGCGGCAAGGCCAAACCGACCGGCAAGATCGACATCGCCGTGATGCAGTCGCTGTCGCGGCAGGGCGAAGTCAACGCGATGGTCGAGAACTACGGGCAGATCGTCGTGGATGAATGCCACCATGTGGGTGCGGCATCTTTCGACGCCATCCTCAAGCGGTCCAGGGCCAAGTTCGTCATCGGCTTGACCGCCACGCCGATCCGCCGCGACGGGCAGCAGCCCATCATCTTCATGCAGTGCGGACCGATCCGGCACACCGCAGCCAGGCCGGCCGGTGCACCGCACGACCTGGAGGTCGTGCCACGATCACGATTAGCCCGCATCGATCTGCCGACGACGGCGGGCATTCAAGACGTGTTCCGGCACCTCGCCAAAGATCTGGCCCGGAGCCAAGCCATCGCCGCGGAAGCGATAGCAGCATTCGAGCACGGCCGAAAAGTGCTGGTGCTGACCGAGCGCACCGAACACCTCGACGCCATCCAACAGGCGCTGACCGTACGGGCAACGCCTTACTTCGTGTTGCACGGGCGAATGTCGAAGAAGCAGCGGGGAGATCTCATCAACGAGTTGGACGCGCTGCCACACGAGGCGCCGCGCATCCTGCTGGCCACGGGAAAACTGGTCGGCGAAGGATTCGACCACCCGCCGCTGGACACCTTGGTGCTGGCCATGCCGGTTTCCTGGAAGGGCACCTTGCAGCAGTACGCGGGTCGCCTGCACCGGGAACACGCGAGCAAGGCAGATGTGCGGATCATCGACTTCGTCGACACTGGCCACCCAGCCCTGCTGCGGATGTGGGCGAAACGCCAGCGCGGCTATCGCGCGATGGGCTATCGAGTGGGCGTTGATGTGAGCAACGACGATCAGTCCTCCGTCGGCGACCCTTGAGTGCCCGGGCCCGAACCACTCGAGCAACTCCCTGCCGGGCAAGCAGCCGCGGCGCGCATGGTCAACAGATCAGGGCCATCGGGCGAAGGCTCACGAACAGCCTACATCAACCACATTCGAACCGGCGGCAAGATGTCGGCGAACGACGCCGCCGGCATCTTCCAGCGAAACGTGTTCGCCGCCTTTCCGGACTTGGCCGCGAAACCGGCGTCGTCGATCACCGCGAAGGACGTCGTCGCGATGCTGCGCAAACTCACGGAGTCCGGAAAAGGGCGCGCAGCCGCGAAGCTACGGAGCTACCTCCACGCAGCGTACGCGCTCACGCTCCGTGCCGAACTGGACCCAGACGCGCCCGCTGACCTTGTCCGATTCGACCTGACCGCGAACCCAGTAGCACCGACCGGGACACTGGCGCGGTACAACAAGGCGGGCGATAGAACCCTGTCGGAAGCGGAACTGGAGGTGTACTGGAAGGCCCTGGTCGGCGTGCCGGAAGTCCTTGCAAGTGCGCTCAAGCTGGCGCTCCTGCTCGGCGGACAGCGGCCGTCGCAACTGCTTCGCGTGACGCTGCCCGACGTGGATCTCGCAGCGAAGACCATCACTCTTCGCGACGGCAAGGGGGCACGCAAGCAGCCGCGAATCCACGTGCTTCCACTACTGCCGGATGCCCACGCCATCACCTCGGCCCTCGTTGCCCGGGCCGAACAATTGCAGAGCACATTCCTGTTCTCCACCCACGGAACCCGTCCCGCAGTTCTGGAGACACTGTCGAACGCAGTCCATGGAATCGCGACCGGCATGATCAACAATGGATCCGCGGTGGCGCCGTTCCAGATGCGCGATATCCGCCGAACCTGCGAGACGATGCTTGCGGCTCTCGGCGTTTCGTCGGACGTGCGCGCGCAGGTGCAGAGCCACGGTCTCGGAGGCGTACAGGCGAAGCACTACGACCGGCACAGCTACACCAAGGAGAAGGCTGCGGCGTTGTCGGCTTGGGAAGACCGGCTCCGCGTCATCGTGAGCGACAGGAAGCCGCTGCCGGAGAATGTGATCTCGATCCGGCGTGGCCGTACCTGACGAAGTGGAAACCTGTCGCGAGCGCCTCTCGTGGCGCTCTGTGAGGCCAGGTCCACGGGAAGCTCACGGGGCAGACGGGGAAACCCCGCGGCCGCCCCCGTACTTGCGCACCTCCCTCCACGATCCTGGTTGTTCCCGAAGTCAGCGACCTTGCCCGAGGTCGATGCCGAGCACCTCCGCCAGTTGCGCCGCGAGATCCGCGCGCGCCGCGGGCGCGAGGGCTGCGAGATTCTGCAGACGCCATCTCACCGCCGGCAGGGATTGGGCCTCCACCAGTCCCAGCCCGGCCCAGTCCGCATCGCCCGTAGCCTCGATGTCCAGCAGGAAGCGGCGATGCGCGAGTGGCATGTCGCCCGTGATCGCCGAGACCAATGCCTGCCGGGCCGCATCCAATTCCTCCAGGCTGACCGGGACCATGGTCATGCCCAGGAAGCCACGGTCGTACTCCTGTCGGATATCTTTCAGTCGCGGCGCGAGAACCTCGGCCGTTCGGCCATCGTGACTGATCAGATAGACCACGAAGGCGCGCCGCAGCTCGTCCGTGATCCCCTCCGCCGCGAGGAGATCACGCACATCGAAGAGATCCCGCGGGTGCTGTCGGTCCAGTGCTGCCACGATCTTCCCAGCGTACAGATCGGCGAATGACACCACCTGCATTTCCGCAAAACCAAACTGCTCCGCCACCACATCCGTGACCGTCAACATGCGCGGCGGGAACACACACCCGCGCAGCACCGGGGTGACCTCGATCTTGACCTGCACGCCGCGGCTGCCCACCGTCAGTCGTACGGTGCGGCGCGGTGCCTCCCGGGTATGGCTGCGCTGGATGTTGGCATCGACAACCGACCGCGCGATGCGCACGGCGATGCGCTCCAGCGCGTCCTCGATCCCGCGGAGCGAGGTGGCACGGTCGGCCACCGGCAGGTAGGCGAGATCGATGTCCACCGATAATCGCGGCGCGTTGCGCACGAAGAGGTTGATCGCGGTGCCGCCTTTGAGCGCGAAACAGGGCTCGGCTGCAACACCAGGAATGAGCCGCAGCAGCAGATCGACCTGACGCCTGTATCGCTCATCCAGTGCCATCGAGATCTCCGGGGACGGTGATCTGGAACTCGCGGTTCCAACGCCCGTTCCTGGCGATGAGGCGCTTGCCCTTGCCCAGGTCGATGCGCGCGCGGTCGAGCTGCGACAGCAAACGCGAGTGGTGGCGCTGCACGAACCAGAGGAAGAGCCGCTTCACCTTGACGTTGTGGCAGGCCTCCAGGAGACGTTGGCATTGTCGGGGATGCAGATTCACGAGCGACTGGAATATCACGTCCACTTGCTGAAACGTCTCGCGCTCGGGAAGTTCATCGAGCAGTTCGAGAATGGCGCGTTCCGGTGCCGAGCAGATGATCGGCCAACCGGTCGCCGACCAGGCAACGTCAGGCGAGTGGGAACGCAATCCCCTGGGGAGCGGGGTGGTCACGCCGCTGGCGACATCCACTCGTACCGCGTGGGGCTCCTCCGCGATCAGATTGGGATCGAAGAGACGGCCCGCGCGATGAAAGATGTATTGGGTGCCGGTGGGGAGTTTGCGCAGCCATCCCGGCGGGGGCTGATTGCCGTACAGGTGGACCTCGTCAGCACCATGGGGGTGGAGGTAGTGGCCGAAACCCTGCGCGGTCAGCGCGGTGCGGCCGCCCACAACGCCGGGCCATGCCATCAAGGTCTGCAGCGACACCAGTGCAACGGCCCATGGAATCTCCTGCGGTGTGGTGGCGCGCAGGCGCGGCGGCGGACGGCGGTAGATGCCGTGGGCCAGGGATTCGAGCCAACCGCTGCTCACATAGCGGTGCCGGAGGTTGCTCGCGTAACCGTTCCGCTCCAGCCAGGCGGCGTCCACCAGGAATCCTTCGGGGACTTCCCGCTGCAGTCGGTTCAGCTTGCTTCCATGAACATCGCTCATGGTGACCATATTGCTACGTACGTAAACTCACTGCAAGTTTGCAAAATGAGAACAATTCGTCATCTTGGATGATTAAATATCGCTCTTTATAAACCCGCAGGGCGATTCTGCGAAACAGATTCAGTCGTCCCCCAGAACCGGCATCCCCAACCGCCTTGCGTAACCGGTAACCCCGCGGCGTCCTTCCTCCGCGCATAGCCACCACCCAGAATCTCTCCCGAGATCAACCAACGCGGGAGGTGACGGCCATGGCAGGACGGCGAGGGCGGAAGTGGATTCGACGCGATGAATCGCAGTGGCACGCGCTGCTTTCGCGGTTCTCCGGGAGCGGGCTCACCGTGGCGGCCTTCTGCGAACGCGAGGCCGTGAGCACCGCGAGCTTCCACCGCTGGCGAGAGCGGATCCAGGAGCGCGAGAGCGCGGAGATGATCGTATCTCCGAGCGCGCCAGCGTTCCTCGACCTGGGCTGCCTCGATGCCACCGCGTCGCGTGCGGCCCCCATCGATTGCACCCATGAATGCGCCGCGATTTGCCCACGTACCGAGCCTCGATGCGGCCAACGTTGCGGATACGCCGTGAAGTGGCTGGTCCGGATCCACCAGACTGCCTTCCGTCGCGAGTGGCGCGGTGACTTCGTTCTACGCGCTTGCCGGAGTCACTGCCCGGAACCGGCCGCGAACGATGCGCCCGGTCTGCTTGCCGTTGGTGACAGCATTCAGGTGCTCCTCCCAGCAGGCCAGTGTCGCAGCCTTCGCCGGGAGGTCGTCGTGCCTTTCGTAGTGACGGGACTGCACATCCGCCGTGCGACCGTGCGACAGGACCTCGGCTCGATGTTCCTTTGATACACCGAGGGCCGCCAGGCGCGTCTCGACCGTGCGGCGCAGGTCCGCCGCCGAATAGCCTGCCTCCGGCTTCTTCGGGAACGCCGCCTTGCCGATGATGGAGACGGCGTTCGACAGCGTCGAAACGTCTACGGGTCGCCTGCCGCCCGTCGTGGAAAAGATGAAGCCCCCGCCCGGCAATGTCTCTGCCTCTTCCTGCGCGGGCCTCGCGCGGGCGTTCAGGATCGCCGCCACCTGATCGGAGATCGGCAGCACGTGCTCTCGGGAGCCTCCGCGGCCTTTCGTGTCCACAAGGTGCAGCGTGCGGTCCTGCTCGTCGTAGTCCGCCCATGTGGTGCGTAGCAATTGCGACATTCTCTGTCCGCCGAGCAGCAGGGCGACGCGGAGTGAGTCGCTGACGTCGGCATTGAGCGGCGCAAGGGCGATCCAGTACGCGCGCAGCTCGTCGTCGCTGAGAACTCGATCCCCCGCACGGTCGAACCGGCCAATCCGCGGTACGTCAGCGACGGGGTTCCCTGCGATGCCGAACCGCTTCGCCACCTTCGCTCCGCTTCTCAGGGCTTCGGCCTTGCGTTCCGGATCGTTGTCCTGCCTGGCGCCGAAGGCGAACGCGGCGCGCAGCAGCGAGCGCACGATGTTGGTCCGGCGCTCGATGCCCTTGGAGATCATCATCGCCAAGATGTCGGACACATCGTCCGCCGTGATATCTCGGGCCTTGCGCGCTGCAAGGGCAGGGAAGGCGCCTGTCACATGCCGCTTGAGTGCCGCGCGTACGTCTGCGGCGCTTGCCTTGCCATGTGCCGTCAGATGATCGGCGTATGCGTCCAGCAGGTCCGCCAGCGTACCTTTGAGGGACTCGCGCACTGCTTCATGGCGTGCCCGCTGCTCGGCGGCTTGTTGGGCAACGGCCTGCTGGTCCCGATCGAACCGGGGATCAATCCCACGGACAACAAGGTCGCGGAGTCGGCGGGCTTCCTGCCGCGCCTCCTCCAGGCTGGTTTTCCCGTGCGTCCCGATCAGCATCGATCGCTCCGCACCGTCGGCGTCCCAATAGCGATAGAAGAACTCGCGGATGGTGATCGGCTTCCCGCCGTTGCGTCGTTCCTTCGCACGCACGATCAGTCGCCCCGCCTTGGGCTTGCTGGCGCCATCGGTCTTCTTCTGGCCTGGGCGCAGGGCGAGGATTGCCCGCTCGGTCAGAGGTGACGATACGCTGTGTGTGACCGCGGGTTTGTCCATCGCCTCCTCCTCTGGTCCTGACGTGGTCCCGATATCTGGTCCCGGGGCACTTTTCGATCTGGTCCCGATATAGGTCCCGATATGAAATTGGCTCGCCTCGGTTTTCCTCGGACGTTGTCGGCCAAAGGATAAATTCAACTTACTGCTTTTACAACGCTAAAAATTCCTTTCTGGACTTTGCGGGAATTCCCCGGAGGCCGATTTTTCCTGCCTCATAATCCTTTGGTCCTGGGTTCGAGTCCCAGCGGGCCCATTTTCAGGATTTCCCGGGATGTCCACGGAGATCCATGAAATAACAAAAACAAGCACTAAATAAGTTCTTATCGGAAGGCGGGCCGAAGGGTGGCTGATGCTGGCGCTTCGACTATTCCCTCCACGGCCGACGCAAGACGCTCTCCCTCGGCACCTACCCCGACACCGGCCTTCAGCTCGCACGCCGGAAGGCGGACGAGGCTCGCAAGCTGGTGGAGGCTGACACCGATCCCAGCGACATCCGGAAGGCCGACAAGGCGAAGCACACGGATCAGCGTGAGGCCGAGCGTCGCAAGGACCCCGGCATTCCTCCGGTGAACAGCTTCGAAGCCGTCGCGCGTGAGTGGTACGAGACGCGGAGGGGGGAATGGGCGCCGGTGCAGAGTGCCCCGCTCTGGACGAATGCCTACCGAGTTCGGTACCGTCGCTTGTAAATGGGTGGGGACTACCCGACCGGCGCTGGGCTCCTGGGACTTCCCGGGGGCCCTTCTGCTTTTCGGGGGACGCGTGACCTGTTCGTTTCGATCCGCTGACCGGGATGGAACCTCGCTCGCAGTCAGCCCATTCGACCTCTCGTGGTGCGGCCCAAAATTTTGCAGACAGTGTCTGCGAAATCGTCCACGTGCCGATTCTCAAGACGGTGGCTGGAGAACCTCAACCGTCACTGCGGTCGGCGGCACTCTGCGCGGGGTGTCACTCATGCAAGCAACTCCACGCCGGGTAGTCGGGCCGCACCAGCGTCGAACGTCAGGAAGCGGCTGCGGCCGAGGTGGGCGGCTCGCGCGGTGAGCAGGCAGTCGGCAAAGTCGGCTTCCGGGTGCTGCGCCCAGACGTAGAGCGCCTCTTCCACAGTGGGCGGGTGTTCGAACGCCACGTCGGCACTTTCCAGAAGCGCGGTGAAGGCCCCCGCGATGCTGGCCTTGTCGAGCTTGTAGCGGCTGCGCAGCACCCATTCGGTTTCGAGCACGGCGCCGAGCACGATCAGCACCGGTTCTTCGGCAGCCGCAGCCTCGTCCACCAATCGTCGCGCTGCTGCGTACTGTGCTTCGTCGTCGCGGACGAGCAGGCGGACGAGAACGTTGGTGTCGATGGCGACGCTCACCGCACTGCGCCCCCGTTATGCACCGAGGGCGTGACCGCGCGGCAGCTCATCGCGAAGGTTGCTTCTTCGACGCTTTCGCGGGCGTTGCCTTGAACGGGTTCATGTCCTCGACAGCGACTGTGGGCTGCCCTGGGCGGGTCAACGAGCCGGCGAGGTCGGCCAGGCGCCGGGTCTTCGGTCGCATCACCACGGTCCCGTCACTGAGCATCGTGAAGGCCATCTTGTCGCCGGACTTGAGGCCCAGGCGGTCGCGGATCTCCCGCGGAACCGTGACCTGGCCCTTGGTCGTCATCGTGGTGGCGTCTGCCATGACAAGGCTCCAAGCATTACGAAAGATGGAACGGTAATACCGGGTGTTGATGGCGTCAACGCTCGGGCTCGGCGTCTTCCATTCGCTCGGAACACGCAGGGAACGGTGCGCCCGTTTGCTGGCCCCCGATGGCAGCATGCAGGACGTCTGCAGAACAACGCGGTAGCCGAGTCGCGACGGGTCGGCAGGCATGGCCCGAGACAAACAGTAACTTTTCCAGTAACCGCAGTTTTCTGAAACGCGGCTAACGAGGCTGAATGCGGCTCCCAGCGATGTATTCAGGGGCAGCGGGCCATTTTCAGGATTTCCCGGGATGTCCACGGAGATCCATGAAACTAGAAAAAACAAGAACTCACTGATTCTCGTCGTCCACGATCGGCACACGACCAGCATCCCACCTGGACGGCGGCCGCAAGGTCTACGTCGTGATTCCCATGGCCCGCATCGGTCGGGCTGTCGTGTTTTTCCCTGACGAAGTGGCCTGCATGATCGGACTGCGACGGTATGTCTGCCGGCGGCGCATCGGGTGCGCGGAGGCTGATACAACAGTGTTGCCGGGTTGAACGATTTGGTCTAAGAACGAGTGTCGCGGGGTTGTGCTGGTCCGTTGCTTACCCATCTACCCAACGATCCGCCCCGCATGTCGTTGCCAAACCGGTGCAGCGTCCCGCTGCTGCTATCACGCCAATGGCCATCTTTCCCCAGGGCATGACCAATGTGGACCGCCGCTGCAATGCGGGCGAACGGCGAGTCCTGCATCAGCTCAGGCGCTGCCTGGATGACGACTGCTGGATCTGGCACGACGTCCCGATCGGCCCGCGGGCGCGTCAACCGGATTTCGTGGTCCTGGGCCCCCGTCTGGGCATCCTGCTGCTCGAGGTGAAGGACTGGCGGCGCGGAACCCTCGTCGGGGCGACGCGCGACGCCGTCGAGTTGGCAACTGACCACGGCAGGGTGACGCAGGCGAACCCGCTGCGCCAGGCACGCGACTACACGCTTGAATTGGTGGATCTGATGAAGGCGGACCCCGCCTTGGTCCATGGCGCGGGTACCTTCAAGGGAAAGCTACTTTTCCCCTTTGGGTGGGGCGTGGTGTTCTCCCGTCTACGCCGTGCGGATGTCGACGGCTCGGATTTCGCAAGCGTCTTTCCCGCGGAGCGCGTAGTGATGAGCGATGATCTCGACGAGGCGATCGACCCGGGCGCCTTCCAGGAGCGCCTGCGGAATCTCTTCACCGTTCAGTACCCCCACACGCTGACGCTTCCACAGCGCGACCGTGTGCGGTGGCACCTCTTCCCCGAGTTGCGCATTCAGCCCCAGACCAACCTCGACTTCGGAGCACCGGACGATTCTGCGGCGGTCCCCGATCTGCTCCAGGTGATGGACCTGCAGCAGGAGCAGATCGCACGGGCTCTGGGAGAGGGTCACCGCATCATTCACGGGGCGGCGGGGTCGGGCAAGACGATGATCCTGATCTACCGGGCGCAGCATCTCGCAGCCGCCGCCCGTCCTGAGCAGCCGGTGTTGGTGCTGTGCTTCAACCGCACGCTGGCCGACTGCATCGCAGTCCAGCTGCGGGCGCGTGGTGTGGACGAGCGCGTTCAGGTGCGCACGTTTCATAGCTGGTGCAAGGACGTGGTCGACAGCTATCAATTGGACGTGCCCCAGACTGGAAGCGCGCAGGAGTGGTACGTGGAGCTCGCCCGTACTGTCGAGCGTGCGCTGGCAACAGGCTTCGTCCCGGGCGGGCAGTACATGGCCCTCCTCATCGACGAGGCGCATGACTTCGAGGACGCGTGGTTGCGAATGGCAACGCGCCTGGTCGATCCGAATACACGAAGTCTGCTCGTTCTCTACGACGATGCCCAATCGATCTATCAGCAGAAGCGGCGCAAGTTCAATTTCGCCAGCGTCGGCATCGATGCACGCGGCCGAACCAGCGTTCTCCGGCTGAACTACCGCAACACCGCCGAGGTACTGGGGCTCGCGGTGCAGTGCGCTCGCAGCCTTCTGGACGGCGCCGGCGAGGCGCGTGGTGAAGATGAGATCCCGGTTGTTCTGCCCAGAACGGCAGGCCGCCGCGGCGCTGTTCCGGCGCTATTGGCGGCACGCGACGCCAACGAGGAAGCCGACCTGATTGCCGACCGCGTGCGGGAGGCCCATTCGGGAGGAATGTCCCTCGCCGACATCGCAGTCCTGTGCCGTGCCAAGTACCTCATGGGGCCAATCGAGCGCGCCCTCCGGACTCGGCGCATTCCGGTGCAGTCCATGCAGGCGAACGCGTTTCGCCGGTTCGATTGGTCGAAGCCGAGCGTCAAACTTCTCACCCTGCACAGCGCGAAGGGCCTGGAGTTCCCGCTGGTGTTCGTCGCGGGATTGCAGGCGATGCCGATGCGCGATGAGAACATCGATGAAGCGGCCCGGCTGTTGTACATCGGCATGACCCGGGCCACACACCAGCTCGTCCTGTCCGCACACGGGCGATCTCCGATCGTTGAGCGAGTGCGACATTCGATGGCCGAGGTCGCGCAGGCGTTCGCGAAGCCGAGGGGCTAAGGAGAGAAGGGGCTAAGGAGATAAGGGGCGAAGGGTCGCGTCGCTAAGTGCGTCGAGAGGACGACGCCTTGGAGGGGGCGGAGCCGCCAAGCTGGTAGCTTGGCCCCGAGACCAAAGCGTTCTCGTTCCCGCTCTGCCGAAGGTCCGCAGCCCCAGAGGACTGACCAGGGTGGTAGGCGACTTTCGACATCCGACCCGCTGGCTGAGCTCCAAGGCGCGGATGCGCGGGTTGCCCCGAATACTCTTGACGCAGTACTTCTTCCGGGCTCCATTCGATTTCAAGTGGGTTGAAGGGCATGAGGCTTAAAGGGCATGAGGGTTGATCGCATGGAAGTCGAGTCTTCCGGCGATCCGGAAGATCACGGTCTTGATCGTGTCGAAGCGTACGAACCCTCGGGCACAGTGGCAATGCCGGGCGTCGGTGGCGTCAACGCTTCGGTCCCTGTCCCCACCGCTTGTTGCCGCAGGTCGCGCGCGACATCGGCGTCTTCCGTTCGCTCGGTACTGGCTGCGAACGATGCGCTGGGTCGCTGGTTGCCGATGGCTGCACCGACGGCCTCACGCTGGACCGGCCCCCATGCAGAGCAAGACAGTGATGGGGTCAGGTCGTTTCAGTAGACACCCATCTCTCTTGGCATTCGCCCCTGCATCGTCTTGCAGACGACTGCCGAGGACGCCGGGCGCCGCGCGAGCGCACTCGATGAGAACAGAAGATTCACTAAGCGAAAGCCCCGATGATTCGCGGCGGGACTCGACGCAGGTGCAAATTCTCGTGCAAGACCAGACCCGCAACCATTGCAGGGACTGATGACGAAATAACGGATGCCGGGCAGTTGACGGGAACTATGGGGGAGTACGATCCAAGCGGTTCGCAGCTGCGGGCCGATACGCTGACGCGATCGGCGGCAGCCCGAAGCACGCCAAAACGAAAGGAGGAGAAAAGCATGACGACCGCTTCGCCCACCCAGCGTGTGAACGCCTGGCTTGCCAGGTTCGACGCCGCCCTGAAAGCCAATGCCGTCCAGGAGGCTGCAAGCCTTTTCGCGGAGGACAGTTACTGGCGCGACTTTGTTTCGTTCACATGGAATCTCAAGACCATGGAGGGGCGACAGGCCATCGCGGACATGCTCACGGCGACGCTGCCCGGCGCCCGCCCGTCGGGCTGGTCTCTGGAGGGCGAGGCGACCGAAGCCGGCGGGATCACGGAAGGGTGGATCCGTTTCGAGACGGCCGTCGGGCGAGGGGAAGGACATCTGCGCCTCAATGCCGAGGACCAGGCCTGGACGCTTCTCACCACGCAGCACGAACTCAAGGGGCACGAGGAGCGCGCGGGGTCGACGCGCGAGAAGGGCGTCGAACATGGTGCGCAGAAGCATCGCCGGAACTGGTTGGAGCGGAAGCAGGCGGAAGAGGCCGCGCTGGGATACACCCAGCAGCCGTACGTCGTCATCATCGGCGGCGGTCAGGGCGGCATCGGTCTGGGCGCGAGGCTGAAGCGCCTGGGGGTGCCCACGATCATCGTGGAAAAGAACCCGCGAGCGGGTGACAGCTGGCGCAATCGCTACAAGTCGCTCTGCTTGCACGACCCGGTCTGGTACGACCACATGCCCTACCTGCCCTTCCCCGAGCACTGGCCGGTGTTCTCGCCCAAGGACAAGATCGGCGACTGGCTGGAGATGTACACGAAGGTGATGGAGCTCAACTACTGGACCAGCACCGTATGCAAACGCGCCCAGTACGACGAAGCCAGGGGCGAGTGGACCGTCGTGGTCGAGCGGGAAGGCAAGGAGGTCGTGCTCAGGCCGAAGCAGCTCGTGCTGGCGACCGGAATGTCTGCCGTTCCCAACATGCCCGACATTCCGGGCATCGACACGTTCAAGGGCGACATCCACCACTCGTCGCGCCATCCGGGCGCGGAACGCTATGTCGGGAAGAAGGCCGTCGTGATCGGCTCGAACAACTCCGCCCACGACATCTGCGCCGACTTCCAGGAGCACGACGTCGACGTGACGATGGTCCAGCGATCCTCCACCCACATCGCGCGCTCCGAGACGCTCATGGAGCTGGCGCTCGGCGGGCTCTATTCGGAACAGGCGGTGGCGAGCGGGGTCACGACGCACAAAGCCGATCTGATCTTCGCCTCGATCCCGTACCGTGTCCTGCCCGCCGTCCAGGTGCCTGTCTATCAGCAGATGAAGGAACGGGACAAGGAGTTCTACGACCGTCTGGAAAAGGCGGGCTTCATGCTCGATTTCGGCGAGGACGGCAGCGGGCTCTTCTGCAAGTATCTCCGGCGCGGGTCCGGCTACTACATCGATGTCGGTGCATCGGAACTGATCGCCGACGGCAAGATCAAGCTGAAGACCGGGAAGACCGAGCGCATCGCGGAGAACGGTGTCGTCATGGCCGATGGAACGGTGCTGCCGGCCGACGTGATCGTGCTCGCGACGGGTTATGGGTCCATGAACGGATGGGCCGCCCAACTGATCAGCCAGGAGGTCGCCGACAAGGTCGGCAAGTGCTGGGGCATGGGTTCAGGCACGACCAAGGACCCCGGTCCGTGGGAGGGTGAGCTTCGCAACATGTGGAAGCCCACGCAGCAGCCCGGACTCTGGTTTCACGGCGGCAATCTGCACCAGTCGCGGCACTACTCGATCTATCTCGCGCAACAGTTGAAGGCTCGGATGGAGGGTGTCCCGACGCCGGTGTACGGACTTCAGCCGTCGTATCACAAGGGCTGACCCGGGAAGGCGATTGTCCGGGTCCGAAGGCCCGACTGCCCGGGGGATCACTGCCGGGGGGCAAGTCCTTGCGACAGGAGCTCCCCGGCAGAGAGCACGTCGATGTTCTCGCGGGCAGGAAAACTGACGTCGCCGAGATGAACGACGAATCCCCGCTGAATCAGCCCGTTCTGCACGCCGGCCTGCAGGTGGCGCCAGTCGGCGGCACCGACCGAGGCAGCGGCCTTGATCTCGAACCCTATCCGTTCGTGACCACGGTCGAGGATCAGGTCTATCTCGGCGCCGGCTTGGGTTCGGAAGAAGTGGGGCTGTGTCGCTGGCGAATCGATGGCCTCGCGGGCGAGGATCTGCTCGATGACATAGCCTTCCCAACTCGCACCGCGGCCGGGTGCCACCGATAACCGATCAGCGTCGCCGATGCCGAGCAGGTGGTGAAGCAGACCCGAGTCCCGCAGGTAGACCCGGGGCGCCTTCACGAGCCGCTTGCCCAGATTGGCGTGGAAGGGTGGCAGCCGCCGGGCGAGGAAGAAGCCTTCCAGGAGATCGAGATGGGCGTTGACGGTCTGGTACGACACGCCGAGGGAGCGGCCCAGTTCCGACGCGTTGAGCATCGAGCCCTGATAGTGCGCGAGCATCGTCGCGAATCGCCTGAGTTGTGCGGGCATCAGACGCGGTGCGGCGATCCGGACGTCGCGTTCCACGAAGGTGCGCACGTAACCTTCGAACCAGTCGTGGCGTGATGTCTGGTCGGCCTCGATCCCAGGCTCGGGAAAGCCGCCGCGCAGCCAATGATCCCGGAGCGAGACGCCCGCACCCAGGGCTTCGGCGAAGAGGAACGGCGTCAGTTCCAGGATGCCGATGCGACCCGCGAGGCTCTCGGCAATGGCTTCTATCAGCGCAGGGCTGACGGACCCCAGGAGGAGGAAGCGCCCTTTCTGACCTCTTGCCTGATCCACCAGCGCGCGCAGAACCGGAAACAACTCCGGCACCGTTTGAGCTTCATCGATCACGACCGGCGCAGAAAGCGTCCGCAGTGTGTACTCCATGTCTCCCGAGAGAAGCTGTCGATCGGACGGCAGTTCCATGTCGAGATAGCGGCCCGGACCGATGGATCGCGCCAGCGTCGTCTTCCCGCACTGCCGCGGACCGAGCAGGAGCACGACCGGGAATCGGGCGAGGAGGTCGCGAAGCCTGGAGGTCATGACGCGAGGAATCATCCTTGCATCTTAGAAGCCGGACTTCTAATCTTCAAGGTATAGGATGCTGGCGCGCTGGCGACTCGAATACGACCGCGACCATGGGCCCTCCTGCAGCGACCATGGCCCGCTCTTGCACCAGCGGCGCTTCTCGGTCTTCTCGGGTGCTCGGGCCGGACTTACGCAACGCCCTGAGTTTCCTCACGTGTCATCCCGGAATCGCCTGCTTTCATCGCATAGACGCCCCATTTCGGTGGTCATTTCGTCGTTGTAGGCGGCTTCCGGCTCACGCCGGGCACCGGGGGTTACCGGGATGTCGATAGCCGGATGGCGAGCGCAGATACCGAGGTCAGCATTCACGTTCCCGACAGACTCCGTCGGACCGACGGCGATCGCAGCGGCCCATTCAGGCATCTGCGCGCGACCTTCGGGATCGCAGTGACTCGTCGACCCAACCGCGCTGTGCGGCCTGGCGCTCTCCGAGACCGCCGAGTCCGAACAGATCGCACAGCGCACCGATATCGATGACGCCGCAGCGGCCGGGCGGCGTCTGGATCTCCGCGTAGCCGCCATGGATCCACTGATCGGGATGTGCAGAACACCCGCCGGCACCAGGTTCCGATCGATGTAGGCCGTGCACCGCGCAAAGTGCCCGTCTCGCTCCACTGCCGTGGCGTTTCTCTCACGATCAGGTGCACAAGATTACTCGTGATGACGAAACCGAGAGCGCACAGGCCGAAGCGCCTCGTCGCCTGGAGCAACCCATAGCGATGGCGAATCCGATCACGGGCGAGCTCCAGAAGGAAGTCCCGTGGGCGGGAGCGATGGGTCAGGTGCCAGCCATGACAGGTGGTATCGGTTCGCTCGAGGCATCCTGTCGACCATCCATGCTCGACAGCCCATTGGGGCATCGAGAACGGGGCCCTAAGGCGAGAAACGATGACTTCTGAAGTACGTGTTGGCTGGAGATCAGCGGGTTGCGTGGGTACGACTCTGGATCCCCGCGGCCCCCGGCCACCGGGACCCCGACCGGTGGAATTGACGGCTCGGCCCTTGACTCCCTGCCGCCAGTGCCCGACTGTGCGGCAACGCGAGCTATCGCAATCTTTCGGGAAGCGACCATGAAGGGTGTGCAGCCGAGCACAGGAAGTGCGCGTTCCGTCGCGAAGCTCATCGTCTTCGCCCTACTTTGGCTGATGGCCGGAACCGCCTCAGCCCTCGACGCCGACGGCTGCAGCGCCACACTCGCCGAAGCCCGCCATCGCGCCGCAGCCGAACTGGTGACGCAGATCCAGGTGCGCGTGCAGTCGGTGGTCGAGGCGTGCACCCGCGTGTCCGGTCGGCAGGCGGAGGACTGCGGATCGCGCGTGATGCGTCGTACCGCTGCAGACCTTCCGTTGCTCGGTCTGCGCTATCCTCAACCGCCCGGCGGCACCGAACGCCATGGTGCTCGGGCCATGCTGGAGGGCCCCGTCGCGCTGCCGCTGTACCGGCGCAAGCTGAACGAACTGAACGCCGAGTTCACAGCGGCATCCACAGTGCTCGAATCAGCGAAGGAAGGGCGCCAGCTCTACGAACTGATCGGGCGGCCACTGGCGACGCGGCGCGAGATCCTCGATCACGGCCTCGTGGCGGCGGCGCTGGGCGACACTGTGGTGGAAGCCCCCGGGAGCGAGGCGGCACTGCTCGCGCAGCGCGCCCGCCTGGAGCAGAGCGTCGATTCGATGGGGCTCGCCGCGCACCTGCTGCTGGAGGATGTCGACGGGACGCTCGCCAGCTTCCAGCCCGTGCTCTCAGGCGGCAGCCACGAGGTGACGGATTTTTCGGCGGCATTCTCGCAGGCGCTTCTCGCGGAAGGCGGCCGTCGTGCAGGCGCTGCGCTCACGGCAAAGGGGGACTACCGCTTGGTGGAGGGTGGGCAGATCGAGGTCGTCCTGGAACTGCGCCGACGTTCCGAGGGCGGCATCGCCGCCGTGCGCACGGTGCGCCTGCACCCGCAAGCGTTCGCCGGGCTCGAGGTGAAGCCTCGCGCACCCAGCCTCGAGAACATCCTGCGCGCGGGCATGGTGACCTCCAACGAGTTCAAGGTGGAACTCGCCACCGACCGCGGCGGACGCGAGTTGCTGTTACGTGCGGGCGAGACAGTGCGGCTACTCGTGCGTTCGAACGAACCGGTGTACTACTACATCGTAGGCAACGTGGTGCTGCCCGATGGGCAGTTCGCGTACCTGCTCCCGCTGATCGGCAACCCGGCCGATGACCCCGCACCCGAGGGTTGGGCCGGGCAGGCCGATCGCTTCGTGAGATACCTGCCGCCCACTTCCGGGAACCACCACGAGGTGATCGGTGAGTTCGAGGTGCAACAGCCGTTCGGCATCGAACACCTCCAGGTCTTCGCGAGCACGCAAAGGTTCGATGCTGCGCAGTTGCCTCGAGTGCGGTACCACCGAAACTCCGGCTACTACGACGTCGAAGGCAGTGAAGGCAACGTCACGCAGGCTGTGGCGCACACCCGGGCGCTGGTCGTGAAGAAGCGCGACCAGAAGAATTCCTCGGTGGTCGAGGCGACGCTGTCGTACACCACGAAGCCACGCTGAACCGAACGGCCCTTGCCTTGCGCCGCCCCCACCACGCGATCCTGTCGAGACCATGCGCCTTCATTTTCACTCTCTTGCACTGATTGTCATCCTCATCAGCGTGTTTGCCACCTCGGCGCATGCGGCGCGCGTGGCACTCGTGATCGGCAATGACACGTACGCCAACGTCGCCCGACTCAAGAACGCGCGGGCGGACGCCAAAGCGATGGCCAAGGCGCTCGAGGACTCCGGGTTCCGGGTGACGCTTGTACTGGATGCAGACCGGGAGGCCATGAACGAGGCCCTGCGTAGATTTCGCGCGGGTATCGTCGGTGGCGACGAGGCGGTGTTCTCGTATGCGGGGCATGCCGTGGAACTCGACGGCGTGAACTATCTGCTGCCCATCGACATTCGCGACGACAACGACGAGCGCATCGCCAACGATGCCCTGCCGCTGCAGCGCGTGCTGAGCGGTCTCGCACAACAGAAGCCGCGGTTCTCGCTGGTGATCATCGACGCCTGTCGGGACAACCCGTTCGAGGGCAGAACCCGGAACGTCGCAACTCGGGGCCTCGTGCCGGCGGCTGCTGCGGTGAAGGGGCAGATGATCATCTACTCGGCGGGGGCCGGGCAGCGCGCGCTCGACCGTTTGCGTGCCGACGATCCGTCTCCCTACGGCGTGTTCACCCGCGTGTTCGTGCGGGAGATCGAAAAGGGCGGCCAGCCCGTGCACGAAGTGGTGCGGCTTGTGAAGGACGAGGTGACGCGACTTGCCGAGAGCGTGGGGCATGAGCAGATGCCCGCCATCTACGACCAGTCGGTGGGGACGTTCTACTTCCGCCGAGGGTCGGGCCCCGACCCGGATCCGAAACCTGCGGCGCCTTGCGCAGCCGACGAGGCGTTGTGGCAGGAGGCGAAGCTGATGAACACGGTGGAGGGTTACGACGCGTATCTGTCGGAATGCGGGGCGGGGCGATTTGCGTCGATAGCGCGTGCAAGAAAGAAGAGTCTGGAGACCCCGAGAGCGGGCGTGGCGGTTTCTCCAGCACCGGTGGCGGTGCCGCCAACGGCGCAGTCTGCCGTCACAGTGGTGCCGTCGTCGCAGGCCTCGGGCAAGTATCAGGACGGGCAGACGTTCCGGGAGTGCGCTGACTGTCCGGAGATGGTGGTGATACCCAGCGGCAGCTTTCTGATGGGGAGTCCTGCGGGGAAGGGTGATGACAACGAGCGCCCTCAGCACCGGGTGACCGTTGGTCGCTTTGCTCTGGGGAAGTACGAAGTGACGCAAGGTCAGTGGCGTGCGGTGATGGGAAGCAACCCGAGCCGCTTCAAGGGATGCGGCGATGACTGCCCAGTGGAGAAAGTCAGCTGGGAGGACGTCCAGGCGTATGTGACGAAGCTGAACGAGAAGGTCGGAGGTGGTGCGGGAGGCCCCTACCGGCCTCCGAGTGAATCGGAGTGGGAGTACGGATGTCGTGGGGGTGCGCCGCCGGAAGAGTACTGTGGCGGGAGCCATGCGGAAACCGTGGCTTGGTACAACAAGAACGGCGGAGGCACGACACATCGAGTCGGCACGAAGCCGAGCAATGGCTATGGCCTGCACGACATGACCGGGAACGTGTGGGAATGGACGCAGGACTGCTACGAGGCAAGCTACGCAGGAGCGCCGACGGATGGCAGTGCGTCCACTGGCTCAGGGTGTAAGCATCGCGTGGTGCGCGGCGGCTCCTGGTACAACGGGGCCGAGAGCGTGCGCTCGGCCTACCGCTACAGGTACACGCCGGCCGTTCGTGACAGCAACCTGGGTTTCCGAGTCGCGAGGACGCTTCCGTGAAAGCGGCGGCCTGGCCCCTACACCCCTTGTGCCCTTCCTCGGCATGAGCGGGGAGGCGGGCGAGAGTCTGCGGTCAACCTATGGGGGTTGCTGTCTCGAATTGGTAACCGATTTGTAAGGGGCGACTCTCTATGCTGGGTACTCCCCCACTCGGACCAGAGGAGATCGTTCATGAAGCAAGGCACCGCCGCAGCGGCATTCGTTCTCTCCGCCACCGTTTTCACGACCTTTGGAGCCTTGGCGCAGAAGGTGGATTCCATCCAACCCTGGGAGGTGGGTGACAAGAAGTCGTTCCAGTGGACGCTTGGATCGAAGGTGCTGCGTGTCGACGAAGAGGCTGTGGAGGTGACGGACCAGGAGGTGCGGATCTCCAGCAGGACGCCGGAGCGGGCCTACGAGACCACGGTGGACCGGGCGAGCTTTGCCCTCTCGGCCAGTGTGTGCCTCGCCAACGGACAGCAGTGCACGTTCTCGCCGCCCTTGAACGCCCTCTCCCTGCCGCTCACCAAGGGGCGGAAGTGGTCCACGTCCTTCACCGTGACCGGAGAGACATTCTCGGCCGACGTCACCCAGGATCGCGTTGTCGAGAAGATGGAACGGATCAAGGTCCCGGGGGGCGAGTTCGATGCCTACAGGATCGCGTTCACCGGGCGCATCAAGGGCAAGGATGCCAAGGGCGCCGCATTTTCGGGAAAGGAGGAAGGGACGGACTGGTTCGCGGTCACGGCTTCGGGGAAGCCGTTCGTCGTCAAGACCGTCTATCGCAACAGCTTCGGCGAAAAGACATCCTCCGAACTGCTGTCCATGGCATTCAAATAGCGCAAGGTGCGCACGATTGCCGGGATGGAAGTCTGGCCCGTACACTGGGCACCCGCTTCGTTGCGGTGATTCCGCAGCGCCGGCGGGCGCTTCCGCGGCGCTCGAAGTGGCGCTCTCGCAGCGTCGGGTCGTGCGCCGCGCCGGCCGAACAGGCTTCCCGGCGCCTCGGACGAAGTGCGCCGAGGCATCCGGTTCTTTCAACCCCAAGGCAGTCCTGAAACCCGGAGGAGACCCTGCATGAAGTCGTTGATGAAGTCCTTGCAATGCACCATTGTCGCAGTCGCTGCGACGATGCTGTCGGCGGGCGTGGCGACGGCGACCCCGGACATTCGCTATCCGGTGGATCGTGTGATCACGAACAACGTTTTCAGCACGGTGGCAATCGGCCCGACCCGGTTCCAGGTCGAGAACTACTTCACGGTGATCAGCGAAGGGACGTTGCCGGCGCATCTCACGCATGTTCCCGGCCCGGGATTGCTGACCATGGTCTACGACACCAGCCTCGGGGCGTATCCCGGCAACATCGTGAGCAATGGCTTCACCAGGAACGTCCCCTCCGGCGATTCCTTCGACGCGACGGTCACCGTCACCGATTTCTTCGCCAACGGCGACGGTACCTGGACGGAAAAGGGCTTCGTCACGCCGATCGGTGGTACCGGGTCTCTCGCCGGCATGGGTGGCCATGTCCCCTATGCCTCGATCATCACCTACTCCAATTTCGAGGGTACCGCCGGGACGTCCCGATCGACGTTCATCAATGGCTACTACAGTCTTCCCGTGACCGAGAGTTCCGCGCCGCCTGGCGCAAGCCAGGAGAACCCGATCCTGCCCAATGACGAACAGCGCCTCGATGGCGGCGGCTTCCGCATCGTCGCCTCGTCGGGTGTCTGGGTCGATCCACCCACCGCCAACGGCTACCGCTACACCATGCTGTCGGATGCGGTGACTTTCGACGGCATCACGTTGCCCACGGGGTTCGGCAACATGACGGTCTCGACGGACGCCTGCGGAACGCTCGGCAGCTTCCAGGGCGGCGCTCATGTGGCGTTCTGCGCCGCGGACTCCCGAGAGGTGGCGGTCACCGACATCGTTCCCACCTTCGATTCGGAGGACCTCACCGCGTTTCCCGTCAAGCTCGCCTTTCGCAATGGCGACGTCGCCGAGTTCACCGCAGTTCCCATCCCGGTGCCGGAACCTGGCACCTGGGCCATGATCGGCCTCGGCCTGGCAGTGCTGGCTTTTGGGGTCAGGGAAAGACGAGGTGCCAGGTCGATGGCGCATGCGGTTTAGTCGATGACTCGATGGGCGCGGTGATAACTGACTCGTCGATCGCGTTCCGGGGAACGGACACGCGCGAACCCTGACAGGCCGGCGGTCGCACCCTCGCGTTGATCGCTTCGCGCCGCGCATGGTCGGTGTGTCTTTCTGGACGTCGAGACCATCATCCAGCTTGGATGGGGGCGGGTCCCGTGGATGGGTTCGCAGGCGCGAACGTGCGTAGATCGTTCGCGCCGATCACGCCCTGCACCATTCGAGAAGGCTTCGCTCATCACATGCCGGCCAGGGTGGCCACGTGTTCCGCTGCATGTTCTGGTGGTTGTACCAGGGACGGATGGTGTCATCAGTCTTGAGTCGATGCACGACAGGCGCGGTTGGTCAAGAGTGTGGCGACGCCAGGGATGCATTTGTAGGAGGGGCCCATGGCCCCGAAAGCGGCGGATGCCCTGGAAGCGCGTCGACAGGAACCAACGCTTTCGCGGCCATGGGCCGCTCCTACGGAAAGCGTGGGTCGATCCCGAGGCGGGTGGCGCATCGACGGGGGACATGCAAGGGGCCCTCCCCTTGTTGGTACGCCCTGCGGCCAAGCCGCCGCCGGTAGGAGGGGTCCATCCTGGCTGCCCTGCAGCGCCCCGCTATCGCTGCGCGTCCCGTATCCGTTCGAACAGTGCCTGGGTCGCCGCCGAGGGTTGAACGCCGAGCACGATGGAGAGCAGGTCGCGGCAGCGTCGATAGGTTTGCAGGGCTTCGGCCCGCGCTCCCGAAGTGGCCTGTACATGCATCAGCCGCTGGTAGAAGTTCTCGGTGAGCGATTCGATCTCGATGGCTCGTTGGTACAGCGCGGTGGCCGATGCGGTCTCGCCGGTGGATTCGAGCTGGTCGCCCAGCCGGCCGATCTGCCGCTCGAACTGGCTGCGCAGGCGCTCGCGAACGGGGATCACCCACGGCGAATCGGCCTCCTGCGGGAGGAACTGGCCACGGTAGATATCGAGCAGGCGATCGGCCGCGGCGCGCGGGTCGTCTCCAGGACTGCCGGCCGGCGGGTACCACGTGACGGCATCCAGGCGCCGGCACCATGCCTCGAAGGCCAGCACATCGACCCAGCAGCGATCCAGGTCCAGCGACAGCCGCCCTTCCCGGAGATCGAGCAGCGAGTCGTCACCGAGAAGTCTGCGCAGGCGATGCAGCGCATTGGTGAAGGACGCCTGCGCCGCATCGCCTTCGGCATCGGGCCAGACGATCGCCGACAACCGGCGCACATCGATGCCTTCGCCACCGAGGGCGACGAGCACCTTCAGCATGTCGAGCAGCCGGGCCGGTGCCTTCCTCCCGATCCTGAGCGGTTGGTCGTGCTGCAGCACGCGGAAGTTGCCGAGCGTCACGATGCGCAGCGACCAGGGCCAGCCGGTCGCGTCCCGCGTCGTCGGCTTGACCCGCCAGGCGGCGATGAGACTGCGTACATAGTCGGTCTCGATGTCGTGCTTCAGCGCGCACGCGAGCAGCGGTGCGATCCCTCTGACGAGCCAACGGAAGAAATGCGGCGTGTTGTGCCTGCGCGCCCAGGCGAGGCCCTCCCGGAGGCGGGGCAGCGCGCGAGCCTCACCGTGCTCGAGCAGGTCGACGTAGCTCTCGTCGAGCAGCAGTACGCCGTCGTAGCACGTGTAGCACGTGCCTTCGCGCGCCGTGCGGACCTCGTCGATCAAGTCGCGCGCCTCCTGGAAGTGCCCCGCTTCGGCCAACGCCCCCGCGCCACAGCTTCCCCAGACGATGATGAAGAACGGGGCTGCAGTCGTGCGCGCGGCCGCGAGGTGGCGTCGGGCGTGATCGGCCGCCTGCTCCGCGTGACCGCGCTGCTGCTCCAGCAACGACATCGACAGGTGGTACTGGGCCACGCTCACGCGCCACATCGGCAGGAGCAGCTTCTCCTGCGACCGGACCGCGCCGAGTCCGGTGGGAATGTCGTTCTCGATCGCGGCCGCGAACGCGCGGAAGACGTGCGCCGAGAACTCGCCCTGCGGCAATCCGTTGGCCTGGGCGATCGCCACGGCGCGATCGAGCGTGTCCATGGCCTCCGCGTGACGGGCCGTGATGTAGAAGTGGTAGCCGCGATTGGTGTACCAGGCGACCAGGCCGACCGGCGACAGCTCCGGCGTGCGTGTCAGCCGGTCCACCTTCTCGATGACGCGGGCGGCCAGGTCGAACTGGGCGACCAGGTCGAGATACTGGACGAGGAACGCCGCGGCCGACACGCGTTCGTTCACGTCGACATCGGTGTCCATCAGGTCGATGAGCCGAAGCGCGCAGGGATGCAGCATCGGGTGGGACGGCTTCACGAACATGGTGACGAGCTGGAATGCGGAGTACGCGGCCAGTTCGATCGAGGGCGATGGAAAGGCGCCGCCCTCGCCGAGCAGTGCTTCGAGCGGTTCGATCCACCGGTCCATGCTCTCCGTGGCGAAGGCCTCGAAGTAGTGTGTCCATACAATGCCGGCGATGGTGACGAGCTGGCCGGCGCGATCTCCGGCGGCTACGAAGTGCTCCCAGGCCCGTTCGAGATGATCGCGGGCCGCTTTCTGATCGATGGGGACCAACGCCTTGCCGGTCCAGGTGAGCAGCCACGGGTTGGCGTTCAGCACGGCATTGGGCAGCCGATCGGTCCACTCGACGATCGTTCTCCACCGGCCCTGCTGCAGCAACGCGGGCGCGTCGCGAAGCACCAGCGCTTCCACTCCCTTCCATTCCTGTGCTTCCGCATACAGGTCGACGGCGTCCGCGACCATCCCTTCGCGCTCGAGAAGCGCGGCAGTACGCTCCATGAGAGAACGCATCTCCGCCGGTGTGAAGACACGTTCCGCCTCGCCGCGCAGGAACGCGCGGAAGAGTGCGTGGAACTGGTAGGCATACGGATGCTGCGTGGTCGGATCGGCCGTCGATGGGCTGACGGCGAGGCGTCGGCGGTCGGTGAACAGGTGGCGGCGGTACAGTGCATCGAGCAGCTGGCCGGCCTCCGGATCGTCGGTGAGTGCGCAGAGCAATGCCGCCGTGAGTCGGGGGGCGAACGCTGCGCGAAGCAGTTTCTGCCGGTCCTGCTCGGGGGCTGCCCGGAAGATCTGTCCGGCGAAGTAGTCGAAGATGGCGTCCTGCGTGTCGGTCTCGATGTCGAGGGCGGTCTGGCCGCCTCGTCGTACCCGTTCGAGCATCAGCGTGAGGCCTGCGACCCAGCCCCCGCTGCGGCCGTGCAGACTCTCGATCAGGGTCGGATCCCGGAGACTTCGCGCCTGGCAGATGCGCTGGGTCTCGTCGAGGGTGAGCCGCAGTTCCGGCCAGACGAGCACGTGAAGGTCGCCGTTGGCGCGGAGCCGGGCCAGTTCGGGCGGCGCGTCCTGTCGGCTGATGGCGATGACGGCCATTCCGGGAGGGAGTTGCGCGAGCGCCCGGGTCAGCACCCCGTATAGGGGGGAGTCGGCCGGAAACTCCTGCACGTTGTCGAGCACCAGCAGGGCCCCGGTCGGGAGCCCGGCGAAGTACGCGCGAAAGAACCGGTCGGAGAATCCGTCGAGATCGGCAAGGTACTCCGGCTGCAGCAAGGGCAGCCTCGCCTTCCTACCAGGGACGGTGAGGCTCAGAAAATAGAAGAACGACGATGGATCGGCGTCGCCGGCATCCACCTGGTACCAGACGACGTCGCGGTGTCTCTCCTCGGCATAGCTCGCGACGAGCGCGGTCTTCCCGGCGCCGGGCGGGCCGGCGATCCAGACGGCTTTGCCATGGACGCCGCGGTCGAGGCTCTCGAAGAGTCGTCCCCGCGGAACGACACCGTGCAGTCTCGGTGCGCTGATCTTGGCGATCGCTGCGTGCTTCTTCGGCACTTCGAACCTCCCACGGCAGTCGTGCTCCCGCGCCGGGAACAACGAACGCTGGCAACCAAGCCGATCGACCCCGACGATGGCCATCGGCACCGATGCTACCTGCGCGGAGGGAGGCAGCGACGCCGCTGCACGAATCCTTATGCGATATCTAAGGCGGTGGTGAGGTTTGCGACGGGAGGCCCCGCGTTCGCCTGTCGTCGCGTTCGCCGTTCAGTCGCCGCGTGCGAACGGGTGGGCCAGCATTTCGGGATCGCCGGTGCTTCCAGTCCGGGTCGCCGCCTTTTCGGACCTGCTTTTCCGACTTTTCAGCTTTTCCGCAGCTTTTCCGGGTCGGACCTACGCAACACAATGATCGCGCTCACGTTTCTTTCCGGAAACGCCTGTTTTCGTGGCTTGCAGGGCCTGTTTCGGTGGTTCTTTCGTGGCTTCAAGCGCGTTCGGGCGCAGGCATGGCGAAGTGGTCGCGAAGAGTCCGATGGTCTCCGCGCTCCGATGCCGGGATTGCCATCGATCGTCGCGAGCTTCCGCGTCGAGACTGCGGCGTGCACGGCTTCCCTGTTCGCGACGGGGCCACGCTGACGTCCGCAGGTGCGACCCGCGAAAAACTGTCATCTTTCTGTAATCTGTAATTTCTGAATTGCGGCAAGCGAGGCAGAATGCGTCTCTCGGCGACGTGTTCAGTCGGCCGCGGGCTGGTGTCCTGTGCACCCGAGCGACCCCTTGCGTTGCCCAGGTCTCGCACCCGGCATGAACGGCACCGCCGCTGAGCAGCCCATAGGGTGTGGCGCTGTGATGTGCTTGTGCCAATCCTGTCGTGGCTGTTTCGAATACTGGAGGGGTTTCGCATGAGATGTGTCGTACCAGCTGTGCTCTCGGCGGTGCTCGGCCTGCTTGCCGGGTGCGCATCCACTCCCGGTGGGAGCAATGATCCCGCAGTCGCCGCGGCGCGCGACGTGGCCGCCCGATGCGACGCGTTGATGGCGGACCCGCGCATCGACCCGGTGCGGGACAAGATCCAGCTCCCGCTGTCGTTCGATGCGCCGCAACCGGTCGATCGATTGTCCGATCGGACCTATCCCACTGCAGCCGAGAGTGCCGCCGTGCAGGTGCTCTGGGAGGCGCGATCGGCCTGCCGGCGCTATGGCGAGGAGAAGCTCGGACCCATGCCCAACTACCGCGCCGAGAGCGAGGAAGCGCTGGTCGATCTGCTCGGCGACCTCCGCGAAGGCGTCATCACCTACGGTCAATTCGCCCGCAAGTTCCTGCACGTGGGTGCCCGCGACAAGCACGCCCGCGATCTGCTCGACGAGGCGCAGCGCGCCCGTGATACGGCCTCGGTGGACTGAGTGATGGCACTCACTGCTCCTCCCTGGAAGGTCGTCTCGGCTGCACTTTCGTCGGCCATGCTCGTGGCTGGCTGCTCGACCGGGCCCGGGCGTCCGGAGTCCGCAGTGGCCCCGGACGATCCATGCAGACCGCTGATGGCGGATCCGCGGATCGATCCCGTGAGGGCCAAGATCGCTGTCCCGATTGTCCTGGGCGCGAGCCAGGACGTTGCCTTGCTCTCCAATCGCGACCGTCCCACGGATGCCGAACGTTCGGCGATCAAGGCGCTATGGGATGCCCACGAGGCATGCCGTGCCCTGACCGAGGCGCGTTCGGGCCCCGTGCCGCGCTATCGCGCGTGGAGCAACGAGGCCGTCGGTGCCCTGCTGGGCGACCTGCATGAGGGCGCGATCACGTATGGACAGTTCGCCCGGAAGCTCCTCTACATCGGTGCCCAGGACAACTCTGCGAAGGAGACACTCGAATCGGAACTGGACGCGCGTGCGCGCTGGAAGCTGATGGACGCAGTGAAGCCCTGACGTGCGCGGGCAGGGGCGCGGTCGCAAGCGCCGGGACGCCCGCCGCCGACGGGGCCAAGCTCCGCACCGCGGAAATCAACCTCAGAAATTGATCTGCAACTGCATCCGCAGGACGTCGCTGCGGAACGCCGCGTAGGGTGTGCGCGTCACGTCGTTGCGGTTGTACTTGTGGTAGACCACAGCCAGTTCCACCGAAGGGTCGGGCTGCCACTCCAAGCCGAACTCCCAGTCGTTGACGTTCGTCTGCGGGGCATTCGCCTGGTACTTGATGGCCCCGTCGAAGTACTGCCACTTCACGAACGGGATCCAGATCCCCGTACCGGAAGACCGATCGATCCGGTACATCGCCTGCACGTAGCCGCCGTGCAGCGACTGGTTCTCGATCGCCGTGCGGGCGTCGTTCAGCGCCGGGCCCTCGCCCCAGTTCCACTCCGCCTGCAATCCGAACGGTTGCGGGTACATCACGGCGTGAAACGCCACGCGGCGATCGCGGAATCCGCCACCGTCCCGGTAGATGTTGGCCGGCAGCCCCGCGATCCGGCCATCCGTCGTCGGCGTGACGCGCCCGGAGTAGGCCGCGATGCCCGCCTCGAAGATCTGCCCGCTCTCCGTCTTGAACGGGTAGCTGAAGCGGCTCACCACATGCATGTTGTCGTTCAGTTCGGGTCGGTTCGAGCCTTGTCCGTTGTAGAAGCCGAAGGCGAACATGCCGTAGTCGCCGCTGCCCTTCAGACCATTGCGCACGAGGTCCCGGAACAGCGCACGCGTCTTTGCCGGCGCGTAGTAGAAGAACATGCCGAGGTCCCGCTCCGCGAGCGTCGAGCTGTTGAGGGCATCGTTCCGGTCCAGTGCCAGGCGGTTCTGACTCGACTGGAGGTCCTCGAAGCTGTACGGGATCTTCGACTGGCCCACCCGCAGCCGGTACTCCTTGTCCTTGTCGAAGCTGATGTCGCCGTAGAAGTCGCGCAGCTGGGCCACATTGCCGGTGTCGCCGGCGGTGGTCGCGAAATCCGGCTGCAGATAGACGAACAGCCGGTCGCTGACATCGCCGGACACGATCAGACGGGCCCGGCGGATCAGCAGGCTTCGGTTATCGCCCACCGAGCCGTCGTTCCACGCACGGATGTCCTCATCGCCGCCGAGCACACTGGCGGCGCGCACTTGCAGATAGCCCCGCAAGCTGAGGCCGTCGTACCACTTCTTCGGGGTGAGCGCAGCGGGCGGGGGCGCAGCCGTTGCGAGCTTGTCGATGCGCTCTTCCAGCTTCCGCTGGCGGGCCTCCAGTCGCTGCGCCGCCTCCGCAGGCGTCGGGACATCCGGTTTCGCATCGCCGGTCGCCTCCTGCCGGGGGGCGGCAGGAAGGGGTGCAGGGGTGGATGCCTCACCGCCGCCCGGAGCTGATCCCGGATCGGCCGGGACGACCGGCACGGCCACCACGGCTGCCGGGACCGCCTCCACCGACGGGGCCTGCGGCGCACGCTTGGGGTCTTCCGTGCGCCGGAACGATCCGAGGCGCCGCCGGTTCGGGCCGGGTTCGGTGAAGACCTGCTTGGTCTCGCGATCCACGTACAGCTCGAGTTCCGGCTCCGCGTCGTCCTCCTCTGCGAGGGCTGGCGCTGACACGAGAGTGCAGAGTGTCGCAATTCCCAGCATCCAGCGATGGAGGCTGGACGACACGGGCTTGGCCCGGGTGAGGATCGGTGCCGGATTCAGGGGGGATGTCATGGTCGTTGGCGAAGGCGGTGGAACACTGGTTGTTGTTTTGTCGGGTGCTCGAACGAGCTGCGCCATTTTGCTCACGAACAGTGACAGTTTCATGACAAAACCTGCCCAGTGATCGGGTCAACCGAAGCACGGAAGGTGTGCGGTGCGGCCACAACCCGCCGGTCGCCCTCCAGTTGCTTCTCAGGGGATGAACGAACACGGCCGGACCGCACGAGTCACGGGGCGCTTCACCGGCCGATCGGAGCGCGCCACGCACCGCAATCCGGCTGCGGTCGCACCCCGCCGACGGGAGGGCGGCAGCCGCCGTGGGTCGTGGCGCCCGGCAGGACGGCGGCAGATCTTGGGGAAAAGGTCGCGCACGGCCGCGGGAGGAGGTACGGGCCGTGCGCGGGGCTCCGCAACCGGTGCGCGAGTCGGCTCTCCGTGGAGGGGCGGAGGGCGCGGTGCACCGGTCGCATCGACAGCGGTCGATGCGGCGGAACCGGGGGAAGCCGGTCAGGCCAGGATGCTGATCCCGGCGACGGTGGTGACCATCCGCGCGATCACGCCCACCAGAATGGCGGCGGTCAGCGTGCGCAGGAACGCGCTGCTCAAGGCGGCGTCGGCGGGGGATTCATCGGCGCCGGAGGTCTCGAAATCGACATACGGCGGAATCGTCGGATAGGACATGGATTTCTCCTGGAAAGCGAAGCGACGGCCGGAGTGACCTTCAAGCGACCTGCGGCGCTTGTCCCAGTCTTGCCGAGTCGGCAACCGGATCACGGCTTAGAAGATAGGCTTTCCGACCCGGGTCCGGAACGCGCGCAAAGCGCATGAGGGGTATTCCAAGAAACCCATAAGACTGAACAGACCATGTTAGCCTCGAGGAATGGACTTCCTCCAGCGCACCCGCCTCTTCCAGCGCGCCGCCGAGACGCGGAGCTTCTCCGCCGCGGCGCGCGAGTTCGGCATCACGCAGCCGACGGTCAGCAAGCAGGTCGCCGCGCTGGAGCACGAACTCGGCACCCCGCTCTTCCTCCGCACGACAGCCGGTCTGCGGCTCACCGAGGCCGGAGATCGCTTCTACCAGCGGGCGCGGGATCTCATCGAGGAGATCGCCGCCCTGCGCTCGACCATCGGTCGCAGTCCCGACCGGCCCGCCGGCCGGCTGCGCGTCTCGTGCCCGACGTCGTTCGGCCATCGCTTCCTCGCGCCGCTCCTGCTCGATCTCGTCCACGAGCATCCCGACCTCCAGGTGGAGCTGGTGCTGAACGACCGGTGGTTCGACGTGGTGGAGGAGGGTATCGACGTCGCCGTGCGCATCGGACCGCTGCCAGACGCCAGGCTCGTGGCGCGGCGCCTCGGAACGAGCGTCCAGGTGTGCGTGGCCGCACCGTCCTACCTGGCCGCGCACGGTGAACCGAAGCACCCGGCGGCGCTCGCTCAGCATCTCTGTCTCGTGAACGTGTTCGTGACGCCCGAGGAGGCCTGGACCTTTGCCGGCGCCGACGGCGCGATCAACGTCCCCGTGCGCGGCACCTTCCGCACCAACAACATCGAGACCATCCGGACTGCCGTCCTGGCCGGCCAGGGCATCGCGGTCGGCGCGGTTTGGCTCTACTACGACGATCTCGCCCATGGCCGGGTCAGGCCCATCCTGCGGTCGTTCGTCCCGGCGCCCCTCGAGATCTACGCGCTGCACGCGCCCGGCGTAAGGCAGCCCGCCAAGGTGACCGAGCTGGTGCGCCTTTTGTCGCAGCGGATTCCGAAGATCCGCGAACTGGGCTCGCCCCCGCGCCGGAAGTCGGGCACCGCGTAGGTCGCCACCGGCCTGGCGGCAGCCGTGCGCCTAATCGTGCAGGTGGCAGGCCACCGCGTGCCGACCCGATCCCGGCGCGATGTCCACGGCCTTCGGCGCCTCGGTCGCGCAGCGCGCCATCGCGTGCGGACATCGCGGATGGAAGGCGCAGCCCGTCGGCGGGTGTTCCGGATCCGGCGTCTCGCCCTGCAGCGGTGGCGCGGATGGCCCGCTGCCCGGCTGCAGCGCCGGGATCGCGGCGATGAGCGACTGCGTGTACGGATGCTTCGGATCCTCGTAGATCTGCTCGGCCGGCCCCATCTCGACGATGCGTCCGAGGTACATCACCGCCACGGTGTCGGCGACGTACTTCACCACGGCGAGGTTGTGCGAGATGAAGAGGTAGGTCAGGCCGCGCTCGCGTTTCAGCACGTTCAGCAGGTTGAGGATCTGCGACTGGATCGACACGTCGAGTGCCGACACCGGCTCGTCGGCGACGATCAGTTCGGGATGCAGGGCGAGCGCCCGCGCGATGCAGATGCGCTGCCGTTGACCGCCGGAGAACTCGTGCGGATAGCGCTTGGCAGCCTCGGCGGGAAGGCCCACGGTCTCGAGCAGGCGCGCCACCTCCGTGGCCTGCTCCGCCGCGGTGCCGAGACGGTGGATGACCAGCGGCTCCGCGATCAGCGACGCGACGTTCATCCGCGGATCGAGCGAGGCGAACGGATCCTGGAAGATCATCTGCATGTGGCGGCGCATCTGCCTGAGCGCCTCGTCGGGAAGCAACGTGAGCTGCTTGCCGAGGAATCGGACGTCGCCCGACGTCGGGCGGATCAGCTGCAGGATCGTGCGACCCAGCGTCGACTTGCCGCAGCCCGACTCACCCACGATGCCGATGGTCTCGCCCCGGCGCTGCGTGAAACTCACGCGGTTCAGAGCGTGGATGCCCCCGCGGCCGTTCCGGTTCGGAAACGTCTTCACCAGGGAATCCACTTCCAGGAGTGGCAGCGCGTCGCTCATGGGACCGGTACCGGATGATGGCAGGCGAAGGCGCCGTCCTGCCCGGCAACGAGCGATGGCGCCGTCCCGAGGCAGATCGGCTGGGCGCGCGGGCAGCGGGCTGCGAAGCTGCACCCCGTGCCGCGGGCGCCGGGGGGCGGCACCATCCCTTCGATGGTGGGCAGAGGCACCCTGCGATCGGAATCGAGTCGCGGCGTCGAGGCGAGCAGCGCGTGCGTGTACGGGTGACGCGGGGCGCGGAAGAGCGCGTCGACCCGGGCCGACTCCACGACGCGCCCGGCGTACATCACCGCCACGCGGTCGCAGAACTGCGCCACCACGCCGAGATCGTGGGTCACGAAGAGGATGCCCATGCCCATCTCGTCGCGCAGATCGCGAAGCAGCGCGAGGATCTGCGCCTGCAGCGTGACGTCGAGGGCGGTGGTGGGTTCGTCGGCGATCAGCAGCTCCGGGCCGCAGATCAGCGCCATTGCGATGAGCACCCGCTGCCGCAGGCCGCCCGACAGTTCGTGCGGGTACTGCCGGAGTCGGCGCTCCGGCGCGTTGATGCCGACGCGCGCGAGCATCGCCATGATGCGGGTCTCGCGTTCCGCATCCGTCAGATTCGTGTGGGCGGCCAGTGCCTCGCGCAACTGCATGCCGATCGTGAAGACCGGGTTCAGGCTGGTCATCGGATCCTGGAACACGACGCCGATGCGGCTGCCCCAGAGTCGCCGGAGCGCCTTGGGCCGCAATGCAAGGAGATCGACGTCGCCGAGCCGTGCCGAGCCGCCGTCCACGTGGCTCGGTGGCGACGGTTGCAGGCCGACCGAGGACATCACGGTCACGGACTTGCCGCAGCCGGATTCGCCCACGATGCCGAGCGTCTCGCCGCGTCCGACATGGAACGACACGCCGTCGACCACGCGGGTGCGCTGCGCTCCGCTGCCGAAGCTGATGGCGAGGTCGTCGACCCGGAAGATCGGGAGTTCAGAGTTCATGAAAGGCACCGCCCCTGCGTGGTTCTGCAGGGGCGGCGTTCCGGAAGGTACAGCGCAAGGGAAACAACTGCGACCGGGCTGTCTCCAGGCTCAGTTGCCGGAGAGATGGATGTAGTCGTAGTTGATGGGGATGCGGACCGGATCGACGTACAGGGAATCGGGACCGCCCACACGCTTCGAGCGCATCGTGAACCGCTGCTCGTTGAAGATCGGGACCCACGGCGCATCCTTCATGATGTCCGTGAAGATGCCGCGCCAGGCCTCCACGCGTTCGGCCGCCTTCGACGGATCCGACATCGCGTCGGCCTTCTCGGCGCGCGCGTCCAGTTCCTTGTTGCAGTACCACGACCAGTTCCAGCCACCGGGCACCGCACCCGCGCAGCCGAGGATCGGGCCGTAGAAGTTGGAGGGGTCCGGGAAGTCAGCCACGCCATGCCGCCCGACCAGATCATCGGGGCCGTCTTGGCCTTGCCGCCGGCCGCGATCACGTTGGCCTGCGCGAGCGACTTGATCTGCACCTGGATGCCGATCTTCTTCAAGTCTTCCTGGATGGCCTGCGCGATGCGGGGGTTCGGGTCGACGTTGTAGACGTACAGCACGGTCTTGAACCCCTTCTCGAGCCCGGCCTGCTTCAGCAGTTCCCTGGCCTTCTCGGGGTCGTACGGATAGCCCTCGACCGTCTTGTCGTATCCGGGCATCGACGGCGGGAGCGGCTGGTTGGCCGGCACCGCGCGGTTGTTGATGATCTTCACGATGCGCTGCTTGTCGATGGCCATGTTCACGGCCTGCCGCACTTCGAGCTTGTCGAACGGCTTCATCTGCACGTTCATCGTCACGTAGCCGGTCTGCAACTGTCCGCCTTCGACGATCGAGTCCTTGAACTTCGGGTCGTTGCGGATCTGCAGGAACTTGGCGGGCGGGATGCCGTCACCCGCGAAGTCCGCCTCGCCCTTCTCGAGCTTCAGGATCGCGGTCATGGGTTCGAGGCCCACCTGGAACGTGATCTGGTCGAGAAGCGGCACGCCGCTTTGGAAGTAGTCGGGGTTGCGCTTGAAGACGAGCTGCTGGCCGAGCTTCCACTCGGAGAGCATGAAGGCGCCCGAGCCCACCGGCTTCTTGCCGAAATCCTTGCCGGCCGCCTGCACGGCTTCCTTGGGGACCACCGACGCGAAGTTGAGCGCCATCACGTGCAGGAACGTGGCATCGGGCCGCGAGAGCGTGAACTTCACGGTGGACGGATCCGGGACCGCGATGCCCTTCACGTCCTTCGCCTTGCCCTTCTTGAAGGGGTCCACCCCGGCGATCGAATCGAAGAACCCGGCGCCCGGGCTCTCCGTCTTCGGATCGAGCGCGCGTTCGATCGAGTACTTCACGTCCTGGGCCACGACCTCGCGGCCGTTGTGGAACTTCACGCCCTTGCGGAGCTTGAACGTGTAGGTCAGGCCGTCCTTCGAGATGTCGTAGCTCTCGGCCAGGCTCGGCGTGAGTTCGGCGGTGCCGGGCTTGTAGTCCATGAGCCGCGAGAAGAGGCTCTTGATCATCGACCAGTTCACCCAGTCGTAGCCGATGGCGGGGTCCAGGGTGACGATGTCGTCCTTGTACGTCACGACAATGGCGCCTCCCTGCTTCGGGCTCTGGGCCATGGCCGGAGTGGCCATGGCGAGCGCCAGGGCGGACAGCACGGGAATCAACAGACGTCGCTTCATCGGGGTTCTCCTCGGGACGGGTTCAGGTTTGGGTTGATGGACTGTTCGGTGATTCGCTCACCGCAGGCGGATGCGCGGATCGACGAACGGTGCAGCGAGATCCGCAATGAGGTTGCCGAGGACGATCGCCACGGCGGCGACCAGCGTGACACCCATGATGATCGGGATATCCACCTGCTGGATGGCCTGCCAGGCCAGCTGCCCGATCCCGGGCCAGCCGAAGACCGACTCCACGATCACCGCGCCGCTCATGAAGAGGCCCACGTCTATCCCGATCATCGCGATGACCGGGAGCACGGCATTCCGCAGGGCATGGACCACCACGACGCGCGCCTCGGGAATCCCCTTGGCGCGTGCGGTGCGGATGAAATCGCGGGCCAGCACATCGAGCATCGACGAACGCATCATCCGAGAGTACCAGCCCGCGCCGAGCACGCCGAGGGTCACCGCCGGCAGCACCAGATGTCTGAAGGTGCCGTAGCCGCCCACCGGAAACCAGTCGAGCTGCACCGAGAACACGTAGAGCATCAGGATGCCGCCCACGAACTGCGGGGTCGACACGCCGATGAACGAAACGATCATCGCGCCCTGGTCGAATCGCGACCCTGGCCGAAGTGCGGCTAGCACGCCGATCGTGAGGCCGATCATCAACTCCACGACGATGGCGGCCGCCATGAGCAGGAGCGTCGGTGGCAGGCGAGCAGCCACGACCTCTGCGACCTCCGTCTTCTGCGTGTACGACCGCCCGAGGTCGCCCTGCACGAGATTGCCGAGGTAGCGCAGGTACTGTTCGTGGAAGGGCCGGTCCAGCCCGAGCTGCTGACGGATCGTCTCGACCGTCTCGGGGGTCGCGCTCCGGCCGGCGAGCTGGCGCGCAGGGTCGGCGGGAAGGATGTAGAGCAGGATGAACGTGATGAAGCTCACGCCCACCAGGAGCAGGGCAGCCTGCCCAAGGCGTCCGGCGAGATGGCGGATCACGATGTGCGTCCTCGCAGGGTCGGGTCGAGCGCGACGCGCATCGTGTCGCCGAGGATGTTGAACGACACCGCGAGCAGCACGATCGCCGCCCCGGGAATGAACACCAGCCATGGCGCCGTCGAGAAGTAGCTCTGGTTCTCGAAGATGATGTTCCCCCACGAGGGCGTCGGCGGCTGCACCCCGATGCCGAGGAACGAGAGGGTCGCCTCGAGCAGCACCGTCGTCGCGATGCCCAGGGTGCCGTACACGATGATGGCCGGGAGCAGATGCGGCAGCACGTGGCGGAACAGGATTCGGGTTCGCGTGGCGCCCAGGCTGCGCACCGCCTCGACGAACTCCCGCTCCGACAGCGTCACGGTGAGCGAGTAGACGACGCGCGCCACCTGCACCCAGTTCACCATCGCGATCACCATGGCCACGATCCACAGGCTGGGCGTGAAGAGTGCGGCCAGCGCGATCGCGAGCAGCAGCGCCGGGAAGGCCATCATCAGATCCGTGAAGCGCATGAGGACCGTACCGACCCAACCCCTCACGTAGCCGGCGACGATCCCGACCAGAGTCCCGATCAGCAGGGAGACTCCGTTCGCGACGAGGCCGATGACCAGCGAAGTCTGGGCACCGAACAGGACGCGGGAGAATAGATCCCGGCCCAGGAGGTCGGTACCGAACCAGTATTTCTCACCCGGGGGCAGCGGCGCGCCCTCGAGCGTCAGCCCATCGAAGAAGGTCTCCTCCGGCGGAAACGGTGCGAACCAATGGGCGCCAGCGGCACCGGCGACGATCGTGGCGATGAAGCACAAGGCCAGGATCGCCAGTCTGTCGGCGAGGAGTGTTCTCATGTCCTGTCGTGTTTGGATCGAGTGACACCGACACGGGACCCCCGGCGGGGTTCCGGCGCAACCGCATCGGCAGCGCGGAGGATCGCGATGTTGCGGTGCGTTGTCGAGCCCGAACCATAGCGCAACGCACATGCCCGCGCGCAGGGCGGGCGCAGCATCCTGATAACTCCTTAAGATTCATGCACTTGCACCTCAGGTGTCCGAGTGCGTGCACATCGATGGCGCAGCGGGCGCGGTCGATTGCACCCGTGCAGGGCGATGGGCGGTATGCGATGGCGTTCGCAAGCCGGTTGCTCGGCGTCGCGTCAGGTCGGGGCAAGCACCCGGAGGGTTTTGGGGTGGCCGATCGTGGGTCGAGCTACGCTCTACACAGCGATGGCTTGGGCACTGGGGTGAATCCAGGGGCGCAGGCGTCGGGCGGCGCCCGACCCACGGGGGGTGTTTCCAGCGCCGACGAATCCAGCGTCGAAGGCCCGATCGTGGGTCGAGCTACGCTCGACGCGGCGATGGCTTGGGGACGGGGGTGAATCCAGGAACCCAAGCGTCGGGCGGAGCCCGACCCACGGGGGGTGTTTCCAGCGCCGACGAATCCAGTGTCGAAGGCCCGATCGTGGGTCGAGCTACGCTCGACGCAGCGATGGCTTGGGCACTGGGGTGAATCCAGGGGCGCAGGCGTCGGGCGGCGCCCGACCCACGGGGGGTGTTCCAGCGCCGACGAGTCCAATGTCGAAGGCCCGATCGTGGGTCGAGCTACGCTCGACGCGGCGATGGCTTGGGCGCTGGGGTGAATCCAGGAACGCAGGCGTCGGGCGGAGCCCGACCCACGGGGGGTGTTTCCAGCGCCGACGAATCCAATGTCGAAGGCCCGATCGTGGGTCGAGCTCCGCTCGACGCGGCGATGGCTTGGGCACTGGGGTGAATCCAGGAACGCAGGCGTCGGGCGGAGCCCGACCCACGGGGGGTGTTTCCAGCGCCGACGAGTCCAATGTCGAAGGCCCGATCGTGGGTCGAGCTACGCTCGACGCAGCGATGGCTTGGGCACTGGGGTGAATCCAGGAACGCGGGCGTCGGGCGGAGCCCGACCCACGGGGGGTGTTTCCAGCGCCGACGAATCCAGCGTCGAAGGCCCGATCGTGGGTCGAGCTCCGCTCGACGTGGCGATGGCTTGGGCGCAGCGGCGAATCCAGGAACGCGGGCGTCGGGCGGAGCCCCACCCACGGGGGGTGTTTCCACCGCCGACGAATCCAGTGTCGAAGGCCCGATCGTGGGTCGAGCTCCGCTCGACGTGGCGATGGCTTGGGCGCAGCGGCGAATCCAGGGGCGCGGGCGTCGGGCGGAGCCCGACCCACGGGGGGTGTTTCCAGCGCCGACGAATCCAGCGTCGAAGGCCCGATCGTGGGTCGAGCTCCGCTCGACGCGGCGATGGCTTGGGCGTAGCGGCGAATCCAGGGGCGCAGGCGTCGGGCGGAGCCCGACCCACGGGGAGTGTTCCAGCGCCGGCGAGTCCAATGTCGAACGCCCGATCGTGGGTCGAGCTCCGCTCGACGCGGCGATGGCTTTGGCACCGGGGTGAATCCAGGAACGCGGGCGTCGCGCGGAGCCCGACTTACATCAAGAGGTGGGGCGTCCGCATGGGTTCGACCGCCACGGATCCCGCATCGGGCCCTTCCGCGGCGCCGGACAGCGGCTCGCGACGCAGGCACACAGAGAACACGGCACCGCCGTCGGCGCTGTTCGATGCCCGGATCGTCCCGCCGTGCTGCTCGACGATTTCCCGTGTGATCGCGAGACCGAGGCCCGTGCCGCCGGCACCGCTCTTCGTCTTGCTGCTCTGGACGAACTTGTCGAAGATGTCGTCGAGTTCGGCCTCGGGGATGCCGATGCCCTGGTCGATCACCTGGATCTCCGCCGCGGCCGCATAGCCGTCGTCCTGACGTCGTCCGCCGACCAGTATCGCATCCGTCACGCGCACTGTGATCGTCCTGCCCGACGGCGTGAACTTGACCGCATTGGACAGCAGGTTGCGCATCACCTGGCCCACGCGGAGCGGGTCGCACCACACCGTGAGGTCGCGGACGCGGTAGTCGCACACGACCTGCAGGCCACCCCGGTCGATCATCTCCTCCAGTTCCGCGATGGCGCCTGCCACGATGGTCGACAGATCGTTCATCGCGAAGTCGTAGCGCATCTTCCCGGACTCGAGCTTCGCGAGGTCCAGCAGGTCGTTCAGCAGGCCGAGCAGGCGGCGGCCGCTCTGGTCGATGCGGCCGAGGTAGCTGTCCAGCTTCTCGACCGTCGCGCCGCCGGCGGCGATCTTCGAGATCCCCAGCTTCGAGAAGGACAGGATGGCGTGCATCGGGGTGCGCAGTTCGTGGGACATGTTCGCGAGGAACTCCGACTTGGCGTGGTTCGCGGCCTCGGCCACCTCCTTCGCCTGGATCAGCTCGTGCGTCCGTTCCTCCACCAGCTGCTGCAGGTTGTCGCGGTGCGCGCGCAGCTCCTCCTGCACCCGCACGTCCTCCGTGATGTCGCGGCCCACCCCGCGGTAGCCGCCGAACTCCTCCAATGCATCGAAGAGCGGCTGCCCGCTGATGCACAGCACACGCACGTCGCCGTCGGGTCGTTCGACGCGGAAGACGAGATCCCGGAAGGGTGCGTGGGCTTCGAGGAGTGCCCGGTGCCCGGACCAGTCGGGATCGTCGTCCGGCGGGATCGGGTTGCCGGCTTCCCAGCGCGTCCTGCCGATCATCTCGTCGGGCGCCGCGGCCTCGTGGCCCTCCGCCCCCTTCGAGACGAGCGTGAAGCGGAACGATGCGTCCTGCTCCCAGAACCAGTCCGACGACAGCTCGGTGAGTCCCCGGAAGCGGGCCTCGCTCTCGCGCAGCGCGGTCTCCGCGGTCCGGCGTTCCTGCTCCACGTTCGCGCTCAGCACGGCCACCGCGAGGGCATCGCTGATCTCGCCCATCATCGCCACTTCGTTGTCGAGCCAGACGCGCGGCTCCGGCTCCGACAGGCTGATGGCCCCGAGCAACTGGCCCGAGCGGATGAGCGGCACCACGAGCAGACTCTTCGCGCCCGACGCCAGGGTGCGTTCGCTCGTGCTGTCCGACTTCATCTGGGCGTTCAAGTCCGCGAACGCGACGGGGCGGTTCTGTCGCAGGCTCTCCGCCCACGTGGTGTCCAGCCGCGGATCGATGCGCTCGCCGACGAGGTTGTCGCTACCGGGGGGCGCGCTGCAGCAGATCGACGTCAGCGTGTGCGCCTCGTCGCTGCTCCAGTACGTGACGCGTGCCTTCGGGAACCCGCCCTGCAGCTCGTCGACCGCGCGCTCCAGCACGTTGTACACGTGGTCGCCTTCGGTGACCCGCTTCGACACCAGGTTCACCAGACGCAGCCGGGTCTCGCTTTCCTTCAGCGCCTGCTCCGCGGTGCGCCGCTCCTTCGCGGCCTGGCTCTGCAGCCACGCCACCTCGATGTACTCCGCCGCCTCGGCGACGATCTGCTTCTCGTGATCCGACCAGGGGCGCGGTTGCTCGGTCTCGATCCGCAGCACTCCGGTCAGGGTGTCCCTGCAGCGGATCGGCACATCGATCACCGCACCGGGCAACGCCGCCAGCGGCCACACGCACATGCTCGAGTAGCGGGCATCCCGGGTCGCATCGTCGATCACCAGGATCTCCTCGGTCCGGATCGCTTCCAGGTACTCCGGACAGAAGCGCAGGTCGGCGACCTCGTTGTCCAGCTCGCTCGCGAGGCCGTTGGCCGACGCGTGCACCGTCCCGAGCATGTGGCCGTGATACAGACGAAGGAACCGCGCCTGTACGCCGTCGGTGGCAAGGCTCAGACTGTTGACCGCAACGCGCAGGACCTCGTCCAGCGGCAGGCTGCGCGCCATCGCCCCCGCGATCGCGTTCAGGGTCGAGAGCCGGCTCTCGTTGCGTTTCAGCGTCGTGCTGATCTCCTGGAGACGCGTGACATCCGTCATGGTGCCGACGAGGTACCGGGAGCCGTCTGCCAGATCGACGACGCGCTTGGACTTGTACCACCACACCGGCTGTCCGTCCGCGCCCGGGCGCACTTCGTCCACCACCAGCGGGCCCTCTCCGGCGAACACCCGGCGATCCTCGTCGTCGTACTCGGCGGACGCCTCGCTCCCGAGAATCTCGTTGCCCGTGCGACCGATGATCTCGCCGGCGGTGTCGCTGAAGTTCCGCCGGGCCGCCTGGTTCAGCAGGACGAACCGCCCCTGCTCGTCCTTCACGAAGATCGGGTTGGGCAGGGAGTTCACCACGGCATCCACGAAGGCGCGGCTGCGGTCTGCCTCGAGCGCCGCCGTCTTCATCGCCGTCGTGTCGGTGACGATGCCGATCACGTAGGTCGAACCGTCCGAGAGGCGGACCCCGCGCTTGGTGCGGAGCATCCACCGCTCGCTGCCGTCGAGTCTGACGAGGGGGTCTTCCCACCGCAGGGGACGGTCCGTCGCGAGGGCTTCATCGTCCTGCCGATACGAACGCTCCGCCCAATCCGGTGGGAGGACGTCCGCATCGGTGCGGCCCACCAATTCGTCCTCCCTGCGTCCAAGGAGCTTCGCGAAGGCGTTGTTCACCATCAGCCAGCGATGGGCGGCGTCCTTCACGAACATGGGCTGAGGGATCGATGCCAGCACCTCGCGCACGAACTCGCGGCTGCGTTCGAGGGAAAGGGCATCCTCCTTCCGCGCGGTGCAGTCCTCCAGCGTCCCGACGAAGCCCGTCACCCCTTCCATGGACGGGATCGCCGTGGCCTGCAAGCTCACCCACGATTGCGAGCCGTCGTCGCGGTTCCACCTGAACTCGATGGAGAGATCCGCCTGGGTGCGGATCGTGTCCTCCCAGGCGGCGGATACGCGCGCTGCGTCCTCTGCGGCCGTCCGCGCGATCCACGCCGCCAGCGGCATCTCGCTCTCGGTCAAGCCGAGAACCTCGAGGCAGCGGGCGTTGAACCGGACCTGCGTGCCGGTGGCGTCGACCCGGAAGATCCCCATGGGGGAATGGTCGTGGATGGCTTCAAGTTCGCTGTTGCGGGTGCTCAGTTCCTGCGTCATCCGGGCCGCGGCGGCGACGGCCCAGTCCCGGCGCCGGGCGGTCCCGGCGAGGAACGCCACGAGGCCCAGCGTGGCGAGAATGCCGAGTGCCAGCGTCAGCTGTCGCCCCATGCCGTCGGCCGCCGGCAGGAAGGCCGGCCCTGCCGTGAACTCGATCTCGATGGAACGCCCTGCGAAGGCGACCTGGCGCACCGTCTTCGCGATCACCTGCCCCCGATGCTGCTCGCTCCCCTTCAACCGGTGGATGGGCTTGTCGCCCGATGCGGCCCGATCCCAGATGTTCGCCTCCAGTCCCTTCACCGGTGCTCCCCAGGTGGCTCCCAGAAGCTTGTCGAGGTGATACGCCACGAAGGCCCAGCCCGCCAGGCCCGCGGTGCGTCCCGCCGGGTTCGAGGTGTCCGCCCCGGCTGCGTAGACCGGGATGTAGGCGACCTGGCCGATGCCCGGGTTGGCGCCGCGGTCGGTGAGCAGTTCCACCGGCACCGTCACGGCGATCTCCCCCGTGTCGCGGGCACGCTCCAGCGCTTCGCGTCGGGACACGAGTTCCAGGACATCGGTCCCCAGCATCCGACGCGTGGACGGGTGTCGCGACAGGGCCAGCGAGACAGGGCCACGAGCGGTGCGGGTGGCGCCCCGGTACAGCACGGTGTAGCCGGTCACGCCGTCGGCGCGCATCGCGGCCTCGTGGGCGGCGATGCGATCTGCGGGGACGTGGGAGATGAACCCTACGACCTCCGTGCCCGGATACCGCCTCAGCGGATCCATGCGGCTCATGTAGCCGCTCCACTCCGCGTTCCGGACCGGGGCGGCGATTTCGAAGAACCCGGCCAGGCCCGTCAGGAAGTCCTCGTAGGCCCGCAGGCGGTCCGACAGCCGCGAGGTGAATTCGTCGGCATTCCTATCGAGTCGGGCCTGCACATCGGCATCGTGGGCGCGCCCGGATGCGTTCCACCACCACGCCAACGCCGCAAAGCACACCACGCACGCGATCCATGGGGCGAGACTTCGCCTTGCGATGCGTGCGCTGCGGGTGTTGGGCAGCGATGAGGGCGGGAACGGCGGCATGGAGGCCAGTCCGGGTCTGCGGGACAGGCCCATATCGACAATGCCCCGCAGATCCTTGAGCGCGCGATTCCCCGGCCTCCCGGCGCCCGGTCAGTCCCCGGCGCCGTCCACCGCGAACGCGTACCCGGCCCCGGCGCGCTTCGCGCAATACATCGCGGTGTCCGCGCTCTCGATCAGGCGCTCGGCCGTTACGCCGTCCGACGGGCTCACGGCGATGCCGATGCTCGGGCGCACGACGAGCTCCAGCGCCCCGATCCCGAGGGGCGCCGACACCGCATCGAACAGCTTGTCCGCCAGGTGGACGAGCTGCCCGCGGTCCGCGATGCCCTCGATCAGGCAGGCGAACTCGTCGCCACCGAGGCGGCTGACCATGTCGCCCGCGCGCACGGCGCGCGACAGGCGCGCCGCCACTATCTGCAGCAGCTTGTCCCCGATATCGTGGCCATGGGCGTCGTTGATCGGTTTGAAACCGTCGAGATCGAGATACAGCACGGCGACCGGACCGCCGTCCTGCCCGCGCTGCTCCAGGGCGCTGGTGAGCTGCTCCCGGAAGTAGCGGCGATTCGGCAACGCCGTGAGCCCGTCGTGAAGCGCGAGATGCCGTGCGTGCCGCTCGCCGGCTCGCGTGCCTGCCAGGTCGACCAGCGCTTCGGCGAGCGCGGCGCGCGCCGCCACCACTTCCGCCTCGAGACGACGCGTCCGCTGCAGCTCGCGTACGAGCGCAGCGTGTCCCTGGTCGAGCGCCGCCACGAACTCGACGGCATCGGCCCGTATCTGGTCGATCCGCGTCCTGCGCAGGTCCTGATGAGGGATCGCAGGCAACGGGGGACGCCCTGCCGTGTGGAGAAGTCTCGCCTTCCAGACATCGAGCCACTGGATCCAGTCCGTGTCGGGTCGACCGGGCGCAGCGCCGGGGAACGTGGGGGTGGGCACGGTGGCAACATCGCGCACCGGGTGGGTGACGCCGTGCGTGGCGCCCGGCGTCGCGCGATCCGGACCGACGCCGTTCGCCGACGGTCCGCGCGGCAGCCCCCAGCGCGCCGACGCAGTGTGTGCCGCTGCCGGCACCACCCGCCAGCGCCGCAGGGCGTCGCCCCGGGCATCGTACCTGAGGTCGTCCCGTCCCGTCACGGCGCCCCACCACTGTCCGACGCGCCTGGTTCGAGCGGCGCGAGCGCGATGCCGTCCCCGCGCTGCGCCGGATGGGCTGGATCGCGAGAGGGGATGATTCCCGTGGTGGCCGGCACCACCGGGTTCTCGACGGGGACGCGTGCGCGTGCGGAGGCGCGCTCCTGCGCGCGACGGCGAGCCTCGGGAATGCGGGGAAAGACAGGTCTGTTCATGGTCTGGACTCGGCGCTGTGCGTGGACGGGGCAGCCCCGGGGATCGCGCGTCCGGAGGTTCACTGCCCGCAGGTGCCGTCATGCGGGAGCCCTCCGATCCATCGCGGGTCGTTGCAACGTCCATCCGCGATCGCAAGATCGGCGCCACGATCCGCGCCGCCTGCCGCGACCGTTCGCCGCACGGCGCACGCGGCCGCTTATTCCATTGGCGTTTCCACTCCCGGAAGCGAGGTCGGGACTGCGCCCGCGATGCACCGCGGCGACGCCGTTCCGCATGCCGTGGTCGAGGTCGCCGCCTACGCTCCTGTCGCAGGTGCCCGACAGGTCCGGGTGCCATGGCAGCGGCATGCGAATCGCCGATCCCGAACGGCAACGCGCGGACCTCACTCCGCCGGCAGCGGCATCCAGATCTCGTTCCGCCGGAGGAACCACGGCGTGAAGGGCGGGTTGTAGCGCGAGTACACGGGCGGACCCGACGCCGTCAGCGACGCCGATGCGAGCGCCGCCTCCAGCTTCGCCCGATGGCGTTCGTAGTTGGCGTCGGACCAGAAGCCCGAATAGCGGATCACGGCGACTCTCGATGCCGGCACCTCGCGAAGGCGCACGCGCGCGTCGTTCGGCACCGGCGCCGTGTCGAGCGTCACCGTCTTCGGCAGAACGAACTGCACGACGAAGCCGTCCTGCGTCGCCGCCTGCGCCACCGGTGCCGTCATCTCCATCTTCACCGGCGCGGCCGCCTGCGTGACGGGAGCCGTCATCTCGAGTTTCCGGGCGCCCTGATTCTTTCCGAAGATGTAGCCCGACAGGATGGGGAACGCCTGACCGCCCGCTTTCTCGGCCGGACCCGGCACCACGACCTCGGCCACCACATAGGGTGCGTACCGACGGATCTCGATGTTCTCGGCGAGGCTCCGCTCGACGGTGAAGGCGGGTTCCTCCACGGCCATCCCGGGCAGCGAGACCATCAACAGGGCGAGGACGAACAGCAGACGAGACATCGGAGGCTCCTTGGGAAGCGTTGCGGCTGCTCAGGCAGCGGATCCGCGATGACGTTCAACAGGGAACTGTGATCGCGTGTGCGCCCGCTGAATCGACGGGGGTTGTTTTCGGCGCTGGGGAATCCAGTGGCGACTTACCTTCGTGGGTCAAGCACTGCTCGACGCTGCGCTGGCTTGGGCACAGCGATGAATCCAGGCGCGCGGGCGTCGGGCGGAGCCCGACCCACGGGGATTGTTTTCGGCGTTGAGGCATCCAGGGGCGAGAGTCCTTCGTGGGTCGAGCACTGCTCGACGCTGCGCTGGCTTGGGCACAGCGATGAATCCAGGCGCGCGGGCGTCGGGCGGAGCCCGACCCACGGGGGTTGTTTTCAGTACCGAGGCATCCAGGAACGAAGGTCCCTTCGTGGGTCGAGCATCGCTCGACGCTGCGCAGGCTTGGGCACAGCGATGAATCCAGGCGCGCGGGCGTCGGGCGGAGCCCGACCCACGGGGGTTGTTTTCGGCGTTGAGGCATCCAGGGGCGAGAGTCCTTCGTGGGTCGAGCATCGCTCGACGCTGCGCTGGCTTGGGCACAGCGATGAATCCAGGCGCGCGGGCGTCGGGCGGAGCCCGACCCACGGGGGTTGCTTTCGGCGTTGAGGCATCCAGGGGCGACTTCCCTTCGTGGGTCGAGCATCGCTCGACGCTGCGCTGGCTTGGGTACAGCGATGAATCCAGGCGCGCGGGCGTCGGGCGGAGCCCGACCCACGGGGGTTGTTTTCGGCGTTGAGGCATCCAGGGGCGACTTCCCTTCGTGGGTCGAGCATCGCTCGACGCTGCGCTGGCTTGGGCACAGCGATGAATCCAGGCGCGCGGGCGTCGGGCGGAGCCCGACCCACGGGGGTCGTTTTCAGTACCGAGGCATCCAGGGGCGAGAGTCCCCCGTGGGTCGAGCATCGCTCGACGCTGCGCAGGCTTGGGTACAGCGATGAATCCAGGCGCGCGGGCGTCGGGCGGAGCCCGACCCACGGGGGTTGTTTTGAGTACCGAGGCATCCAGGGGCGAGAGTCCTTCGTGGGTCGAGCATCGCTCGACGCTGCGCTGGCTTGGGCACAGCGATGAATCCAGGCGCGCACGCGTCGGGCGGAGCCCGACCCACGACGCTCCGCCCTACGCGGACGCCCCCATCGCCTTCACCGGCTGCTTCCGCCACACCCGCCAGATGAGCTTCCTCACCTCGTCCACCCACAGCACCACGCTCGCGATGGCGGCGCACACGCCCCACTCCGCTAGCGAGAGCGGCACCGTGCCGAAGGCCTGGTTGAGGAACCCGACGTTCACCACCGCCACTTGCAGCATGAGAGATGCCGCGATGGCGCCCCACAGCCATGGGTTGACGAAGAGGTGCAAGAACGCGCTCGTCGTTTCCGAGCGGGCGTTGAGGCAGTTGTATAGCTGCGCCAGCACGAGAACGGTGAAGCCCGCCGTGCGCGCGTGCGTCATGTCGTGCGTGCCTTCGATGAGGCCGCCGGGCAGATGCATGTCCATCGTGAGCAGCGTCGCGATCGCCATCACGATGCCTACCTGCAGCACGCCGGCCCACATGCGCCCATCGATCACGCGCTCGTCCGGCGCACGCGGCCGGCGCGCCATCACGTCGTCGGTCTCCGGGTCGACGCCCAGCGCCATCGCGGGCCATGAGTCGGTGAGCAGGTTGATCCACAGGATCTGCGTCGCGAGCAGCGGCAGCACCACGCCGCCGCCGGGCACCGCGAGGCCCAACGCGCCGGCGCCCACCACGCCCAGGAACACCGTCAGCACCTCGCCCAGGTTCGACGAGAGCAGGTAGCGCAGGCACTTGCGGATGTTGTCGAAGATGGCGCGCCCTTCGCGCACCGCGCGCACGATCGTCGCGAAGTTGTCGTCCGCGAGGATCATGCGCGCGGCCTCCTTGGTGACCTCGGTGCCGATGCCGCCCATCGCGATGCCGATGTCGGCGGCCTTCAGTGCTGGGGCGTCGTTGACGCCGTCGCCGGTCATCGCGACAACGCTGCCGTCGGCCTGCAGCGCCGCCACGATGCGCATCTTGTGTTCCGGTGCCACCCGCGCGTAGACGGACGTCTTGCGCACCGCCGCCGCGAACGCGGCGTCGTCCATGGCGTCGATCTGCTGTCCCGTCAGGGCCGTCGCATCCTTGCCGACGATGCCGAGATCGGCGGCGATCCGCACCGCCGTGCGCGGGTGGTCGCCCGTGATCATCATCACGCGGATGCCGGCGCGGTGGGCTTCGCGGATGGCGGTGGCCGCCTCCTTCCGCGGCGGATCGATCATCCCCACCGTGCCCGCGAAGACGAGATCGCGCTCGATCGTGTCGGTCGCCTGCGGGTCCTCGTCGGTATCCAGTTCGCGGTACGCCACGGCGAGTGTCCGCAGCGCGGCGTCCGACAGTGCGTCGACGTCCGCCACGATCCGCGCGCGCATTGCCGCATCGAGCGGTACGACGTCCGCCCCCACCCGCACCCGCGTGCACCGCCCGAGCAGGACGCCCGGCGCGCCCTTCGAGATGAGCACGAGATGATCGCCGTGCGCGTGATCGCGCACGATCGTCGACATCATCTTGCGTTCGGACGTGAAGGGGATCTCGCTCACGCGGTCGAATCGCGCCTCGCGTTCGCCCGTCACGCCCAGCTTGCCCTCGGCCACGAGAAACGCGGCCTCGGTGGGATCCCCCTGGATCTCCCACGCGCCGTCGGGCACCTGGCGCAGCACCGCATCGCCGGCCAGGCTGCCGCCGCTCAGCACCACGATGGATTCCCCGCGCACCGCGTCGTCGCCCTCGTGCCGGACCTCGCCCTCCGGCGCGTAGCCGACCCCCGCGACATGCGTGCTGCCCGAGGCCGTCATGACCCGCTGGATCGTCATCTCCGCGCGGGTCAGCGTGCCGGTCTTGTCGGAGGCGATGACCGAGGCCGAGCCCAGCGTCTCCACGGAGGAGAGCTTCTTCACGATGGCCTTGTGCTTCGCCATGCGCTGCACGCCCAGGGCGAGCACGACCGACAGGATCGCAGGGAGCCCCTCGGGGACGGCCGCCACGGCGAGCGACACGCCGAGCAGCAGCACGTCGATCACGTCGTCGAGGCCGCGGATCTCCGAGATGGCGAGGATCGTCCCGACCACCACCACCGCGATGACGACGACTGCGATGCCGAGGGTGCGGCCGATCCGCGCGACCTCATTCTGCAGCGGCGTCGGCGCTTCGACCGCAGCCTCCAGCATCGTCGCGATCGCGCCCATCTCTGTGTCCATGCCGGTGGCGGTGACCACCGCACGGCCCGTGCCCTGCACGACGGCCGTGCCCTTGAAGACCATGCACAGGCGATCGCCGAGCGCCGCCGTCGCGGGCAGCGTCGCGGCGTCCTTCAGCACCGCTTCGCTCTCGCCGGTGAGCGAAGCCTCCTGCACGCGGAGCGCGGCCACTTCCAGCAGACGCGCATCGGCGCCCACGGCATCGCCTTCGCCGAGGACGAGCAGGTCGCCGCGGACCAGCCCGGTGCAGGGCACGCGCAGCAGCACGCCGTCGCGGATCACGGCCGAGGTCACCGCGGTCATGCGTGCGAGTGCGGCCACCGCGTCGGCCGCCCGCGCCTCCTGCACGTAGCCGAGCACGCCGTTCAGCAGGACGATCGCCGCCACGGCGATCGCGTCCACGGGCCAGCCCTCGAAGCCCTCGATCGCCCAGGCGGCAGCGGCAATCGCGATCGCGACCAGCAGCAGGTGGATGAGCGGATCGCGGAACTGCGCCGCCATGCGCCGCCACGCCGGGATCGGCGGCGCGGAACGCAGCGTATTGGGCCCGGCGTCCGCCAGTCGGCGGGCTGCCTCTGCGGCGGTCAGCCCCGCCTGGCGATCGGTGCCGAGCGCGGCAGCGACGGCGTTGGCGTCGAGCACCGATGGATCGTCGGCAGGGGCGGGCTTTGGTTTGTCGTCCATGGTTTCCCGCGTGGAGGTCTGAGACCTGCATGATGGGGCAGAGGTGGCGGCGAGGATTGCGCCTACCTACCCGTCGCTCCCTGCGATCGCCACCCGTGATGTCAGAGCTGGGATGCATATCGGGCGACTCGCGGCGAGGACGAAGCGCTGTGATTTCGTAGGACGACACAGCGGCATGGCGTAACCTCTTCTCCACCCCCCAACCGAGTCCGCCGATCGATGCGCCGTTACCTTGCCGCCTACGCTGCTGTCGCCGTGGTGATGGTCGTCCTCGACTTCCTCTGGCTCGGAGTGATCGCACGGTCCATGTACGTGAATGGTATTGGTCATCTGATGGCCGAGCGGCCGAACCTTCCTGTCGTCGCGCTCTTCTATGTCATCTACCCGCTCGGGATCACCGTGTTTGCGGTGACACCCCCTGGACCGGCCGCGGGTCTGCGCGAAACCCTCGTCTCCGGAACACTGTTCGGATTCTTTGCCTATGCCACGTACGACCTCACGAATCTCGCGACACTGAAGCACTGGCCGGCCTTGATTGCCATGGTGGACGTGACCTGGGGCAGCATGGTCACCGGCATCGCGGCAGGGGCGGGGCACCTCGTCTTCGACCGATTCGCGCGCGCGGTCGAGTGAACTCCTTCGAAGCACGAGCCTCTCGGCGGTCCCGCTCTCCTTCGCATGGCTGGTGCAGGCCACGCATTCCTGAGCTGTCGGCCCGCGGCAGCTTGGCCGCAGGTCGTACGAACAAGGCGAGGGCCCCTTGTATATCCCCCGGTGGATACGCCGCGAGCGGTGGCGATGGGCGAGCTGTTCGCTGGTTCCGGTCGAAGCGGTTCCATGGCATCGACCGCTTTCGGGGGCATGGCCCCCTCCTACAGGGATGGTGGATACGTCACCTGACGCCGGAATGGACCAAACTTTTTTAGGAGCGGCCCATGGCCGCGATAGTGATGGTCCCAGGTGAGACGCTTCCATGCATCGACCGCTTTCGGGGTCCGGCCCACCATGCCCCGCCGCAAAGCAACAAGGGCGACCCGCAGGTCGCCCTTGTCTCGTGCGCTCGGCGCGTTGCTCAATCGATCAGGTAGCCCACGCCCATCATGTAATGGTTGAAGCTCGTCTGGCCGCTGGCCGTCGACCCGATGTTGCCGTAGCGCAGGAACTCCAGGCGCCCGAACAGGTTGCGGTTGAAGTGCGACTGCAGTCCCAGGCCCCAATAGGAACGCAGGCTGTTCGAAGAGTCGGAGCCGCCGAAATTGTCTTCGTAGTTGGTGCGGGCCCAGACGCCGCCGAACTTGACGAAGAACGACAGGGTGTCCGTCGCAGGAAGGTAGCCCACCAAGGCGAACTGGCCGCCGCGCATCTTGGATCGGCCGAAGAATTCGCCGGTGCCGGAGGCATTCAACTCGAGCCGACCGATGTCGACGAAGCCGCCTTCGATACCCCAGTACTGGTTGAAGCGGTAACCCACGCCGACGCTGCCGGTGAAGCGCTTGGATTCGACGATGGTGCTGTTCGGCACACCCACCGCTGCCGTGGCCCGCGCCAGCGATGCCGTCTCGTCGTTGCCCTGGGAAGGTCCGAGCGTGCCGATCACATACAGCCCCGTGACCGGGTTGGCCGCCTCGGGAAGCTTGAAGCCGGCTTGCGCGCGTGCCGTCTGCGGCGCAATGAGGGTCAAGGCAAGGGGCACGGCCACGAGACCGGTGCGGGCGAGGAAGTGCAGATTGGGCATGGAATGGCTCCGTCTGTGAGCGGGCGCTGGCGAGCGTTGCGGCTGCATGCGGAAAGGATATGCGTTCAGGGTACTGATATCGGCCAGCCCAAGTCAAAACCTTAGGGGCTTGATTGTGCGCCGACGGCGGAGCCCGCTGGGTGCACCACCGACCGCGGCAACGGTCACACCTTCCGTAGGAGCGGGCCATGCCCGCGACAGCGGTGGTTCCGGTTGAACGCTTCACAGCATTGACCGCTTTCGGGGGCATGGCCCCCTCCTACAAGGCCATGGGCCCCTCCTACAGGGGGCGTGACGCGCCACCGACCGAAGAAATGGTCACGCTTTCTGTAGGAGCGGGCCATGCCCGCGAAAGCGATGGATCCGGTTGAGGCGTCTCCTTGCATTGACCGCTTTCGGGGGCATGGCCCCCTCCTACAAGGCCATGGGCCCCTCCTAAATGGGCCACCCCCGCCTACCGACGCCGGCGACGGGCCGCCTGTCGCTATCCGCACGTCCCCACTGCGCCGCACGCGGTGCAGAAATCGCAGCCGTCCTTGCGGATCACCGTCATGTTGCCGCACTCGTGGCACAGCGAGCCCGACTGCACGCGCTGTCCGCCGCTCTCGCGCGGGGTTTCGAGGATGCCCATCTCGCGCCGCGGATAGCCCTGCGCGTCGAGCACGCCCAGCATCGCGTACCGGTGCAGGATCAGCTGCGCCAGGTACGCCACGGTCGACGGGTAGTTGCGCTGCCGGCGCTCGCCCGGTACGAAGGCCAGGAAGTCGCCCAGCGGGTCGGACCAGTTCACCAGCTTGCGCAGCTTCATGCCGATCCACGCCGGATCGATCACGCGCATGTCGAGCGACAGCAGCCGCGCGAGGCCGTCCAGGGCGCGCGGGTAGTAGCCTGCGAGGTACATCGCATAGGGGCGCGTCACGCCGTCGGGGAGGGTGATCTCCTTCAGGCCGAGCACGAAATCCTCGCCCGACGCCGGGTTCTGGATGTCGACGGTCCATGCGAGCGTGCCGTCGGTGCCGGTGCGGGGTTCCTCCACGGCGAACATGGCATCCAGCACCGGGTGCGGGCGGCCGTCGGGGGACAGCAGGTCGGGTGCCTTCTCGTCGAGCGCGCCGAGGGTTTCGCAGCGCCAGCGGATCACCTGGCCGAGGCCGGCCACCACGCTGGGCACGAGGCGTCGTTCGCCGCGGGGCGGGAAGGGCATCTCGAACGACTGGTCGCCGGGCGTGCGCGACAGCACGTCAAGCTTCAGCTTGAGCCAGGCGCGATCGCGCGCGCGCATGTCCATCGAGAGCGTCTTGGCGACGGCGCCGAGGCCGCGCGGCTGTTCCGCGCCGTTGACCCACACCTCGAACGGGAAGGCGCGGCCTTCCTCTTCCACGTGACCTACGAACAGACCGAACTCGCCGGCCGGGTGCCGGATCATGAAGGTCCACGACGGATTCCCGCCCGGCAACTCCGGCCGGCCCGGCCACACGAGCGACGACAGCACCGGCATCGGCAGCGACTGGATCGACAGCCGGCGGTTGGCTTCGTCGAGATGGACGTCCTGCGGCGCCTTCTTCTCCTCGTCGGCCTTCGCCTCCGGGGAATCGACCGACAGCACCGAACCCAGCACGCTGTTCGGGCGGTAGGTGGCGAGCCCCTTCAGGCCCGAGCGCCACGCCTTCAGATAAAGATCTTCGAACTCGGCGTACGGGTAGTCCTCCGGCACGTTCACCGTCTTCGAGATGCTGGTGTCGACGAACGGCGCGACGGCGGCGACCATCTCTTCATGGGCCTGCGCCGAGATGGCGAGTGCGGTCGTGAAGTACTCGGGCAGCCGCTTGGTGTCGCCGCCCAGATGGCGGAAGAGGCGCCACGCGTAGTCCTCCACCGCGTATTCCTTCCACGTGCCGTCGGCCATGCGCTTGCGGCGCGTGTACGTCCACGAGAAGGGCGGTTCGATGCCGTTCGACGCGTTGTCCGCGAACGCGAGGCTGATGGTGCCCGTGGGCGCGATCGACAGCAGGTGCGAGTTGCGGATGCCGTGCGTGCGGATCTGCTGCTTGATCTCCGCCGGCAGGCGCGAAGCGAAGTTGCCACCCGACAGATACATGTCGGCATTGAAGAGCGGGAACGCGCCGCGCTCCTTCGCGAGGCCCACGCTGGCGAGGTACGCGCGGTCGCGCATGGTTTCGGATATGCGCGTCGCCATGGCCCGCGCCTCGGGTGTGTCGTAGCGGAGCTTCAGCATGATCAGCGCGTCGCCGAGCCCCGTGAAGCCGAGCCCGACGCGGCGCTTCGCCATCGCTTCAGCCTGCTGCTCCGGCAGCGGCCAGCACGTGACATCAAGCACGTTGTCGAGCATGCGCACCGACACTTCCACGACGCGGCCGAATGCGTCGAAATCGAACTGCGCGTGATCGGTGAACGGGTCGCGCACCATGCGCGTGAGGTTGATGGATCCGAGGTCGCAGCAGCCGTAGGGCGGAAGCGGCTGCTCGGCGCATTGCCCTGTCGCCAGACCGTTGAAGATGACGGCGTTGCCGTCGGGCTGGGTGGTGTCGAAGACCGGCTTGCGGCCGGACGGTTCGATCGACGCGATCCGGGTCGTGAACCGCTGCGACTTGCGGAGCACCTTGTCGGCGGCCCAGGCGGCGTACTTCGCGTTCTTGTCGTCGAGCAGGAACCCGATCTCGCGCATGAAGACTTCGCGCGATTCGCCATCGATGATGAGTTCGTGCAGATCGCGGCAGTCGTACTGCGCGTGGCCACCGTGCCCGTCGGGCATCATCCGCGTGCCGGCGCGGCGGGGCAGGTGGATGCGGCTCAGCACACCGAAGTTCGCGAGCAGGATCTGCACATCGCGCAGCAGCGGACGCTCGACGGAGGTCAGCCGGACCGAGCACGACTGGCTGCTGTCGGACACGTTCACCGTGCCGTCGGTCTGGAAGAGGGCGCGGAGATAGCCGCGCACGCAGGCTTCCGTGCCGCGCCAGATCACTTCGGGCACGCGCAGCTTGGATTCCGCATTGAACCCGAGTTTCTCGAGCGCGCGTGCCAGCAGCACCGACCGCAGCATCACGAGATTGCGTTGGGGGATCGCCATGACGCCCACCTGATAATCGCGAGGCCCTGCCGACTGACCCGCGATGAGGGTGTTGATGTGGGCCGCGACGACGTCCGCGATGACCCGGTCGCCGTTCCAGAGGTTCACCACCGCCGCCTGCTGCCCCTTGCCGCGGTTGGTGAAGTGACCGTCGCCGGTGATGAGGCCGATCAAGGCGCCGAGGGATTCATCGCCCGCCCGGCCGAACTGCCCCTTGCCGCTCTGCACCCAGAGTTCATCACCCACCGCGAGGTCGGACAGCTTCAGCTTGCCGCGCGGTGTGTAGAACTCGTGCCATGCGGTGGCCTCGATCTCGAAGCCGTCATCGCTCGTGACGCGGAACACGTCTGCGCTGGCCGCGGTCATGAATGCCGGGACCGCCGGACGTACGGTGGTGCCGCGATCGTCGCGACGCTGCGATCCGCGCCCGGTGCCAGCAGCGCCCAGGCAACGCTTGTCGACGGTGACTTCCAGCGGCGCGCGCGTGGCCTCGAGTTCGGCGATCGGTACGAGGCCGTACTGCGTCGCGATGCGCGTGTCGCCCGTCACGCACGGGTTCGTGCTCTCGATCGTCTCGCAGTAGTAGAGATTGTTGTCGCGGTTCATCCGGTCGAGGAACAGCACGCCCGGCTCCGCGTGGTCGTAGGTGGACCGCATGATCTGGTCCCACAGTTCGCGCGCAGGCAGCTTGCGGTACACCCACATGCCGTCCTCGCGGCGATACGCGCCCGCGGCCTTCACGTCTGGGGCGGGCTCGGACTTGTGCACGAGCATCGCGTCGCCGTTGGTCTCGACCGCGCGCATGAACTCGTCGGTCACGCCCACCGACACGTTGAAGTTGGTGAGGTCGCCGCGGTCCTTCGCGTGGATGAAGACTTCGATGTCGGGGTGGTCGCAGCGGAGCACGCCCATCTGTGCACCGCGCCGCGAGCCCGCGGACTCCACGGTCTCGCACGAGCGGTCGAACACGCGCATGTACGAGACGGGGCCACTCGCCCGCGACATCGTGCCCCGCACCAGCGCGCCCTGCGGTCGGATCGACGAGAAGTCGTAGCCCACGCCGCCGCCGCGACGCATCGTTTCGGCCGCCTGCGCCAGCGCGGTGTAGATGCCGGGCCGGCCATCGACGGTCTCGGTGACGGAGTCGCCGACGGGCTGCACGAAACAGTTGATGAGCGTGGCGGAGAGCGCGGTGCCTGCGGCGGAGCTGATCCGGCCGGCGGGGATGAATCCGTGCTCCTGCGCTTCGAGGAAGCGGCCTTCCCACTTCGCGCGGGTGTCGTCGGCTTCGTTCATCGCCAGCGCGCGCGCGACGCGGCGGCGCACATCGGACTGCGTGGCTTCGTGGCCCTTGGCGTACTTCTCGAGCAGGACCTCTCCCGAGATCTCCTGCGGGGCGAGCGTGTCGATGGAAGGTGCCTGGCGAGTGGTGTCGCGTGTGGTCATGCGGAGGTCTCCAGCGGTGTGGTGACGCGCGCTGCTCTTCAGCGTTCCGGAGGGCTGTCCCGGAGGACAGGGAACGTGATGGGAGAGACGCGGATTCTCCCGGGCATGGCGTCGGAATGGGCCGAGCATACCCCCGCGCAGGACCGGTTCCGCAGGCCCCCGAAACGACACACAAAAAATCTCGCGCAGGCGGGTCTGGCGTTCATACAGTTTTCATGGTGGGCACCGATAGTGGACACATCAGCCAGCCCACCCACCTCTAGCGTACGGTCGTGATCATGAAGTTCTTCAGCCGCTCATCCGCCCCCGTCACCATCGTCCGCGAGCCGTCCACCCACGAGTGGGCCGAGTACAACCTCCCAGCCGATCTCGCACTGGCAACGGCGGACGATCACCTGTTCGACGCCGTGGCCGCGCAGCAGGATCTGTCGTCGGGCGACGACGTGGTGTAAGTGGGGCGGGCCACGCTTTTGTAGGAGCGGGCCATGCCCGCGAAAGCGATGGTTCCGGTTGAGGCGTTTCCTTGCATCAACCGCTTTCGGGGGCATGGCCCCCTACTACAAATTCACCAACAGTGACGCCGTTGTAGGAGCGGCCCATGGCCGCGAAAGCGATGGTTCCGGTTGAGGCGTTCGCGCAGCATCAACCGCTTTCGGGGGCATGGCCCCCTCCTACAAAGGCACCACCAGTGACGCCGTCGTAGGAGCGGCCCCTGGCCGCGAAAGCGATGGTTCCGGTTGAGGCGTTCCCGTAGCATCGACCGCTTTCGGGGGCATGGCCCCCTCCTACTGATTCCCTGCCGTGCCTCCCCATCTCGTCGCCGACATCTCCGCCCACGGCTTCGGGCATCTGGCCATGACGGCCCCCGTGGTCGAGGCCGTCGCGCATCGGGTGCCTGGCTTGAAGCTCACCATCCGCTGTGCGATTCCCGAGGCGAAGCTGCGCGAGATGGTCCGGGTGCCGTTCGAACACATCCCCCAGGCGTTCGATATCGGGATGGCCATGCGCGACGCGTTGCACATCGACGTCCCCGCCTCTCTCGCGCACTACACGACGCTCCACGGCGATTGGCCCGCGCGCGTCGCAGCAGCCGCCGAGGCGCTGGCTGCCCTGCGACCCACCGTCCTTCTGGGAAACATTCCCTATCTGTCGATCGCTGCGGCGGCTCACGCGGGCATTCCCGCCGTCGCGTTCTGCTGCCTCCACTGGGGGGAGATCTTCCGGCACTACTGCGGCGACACGTCCGCGGCAGGCGGTATCGAGGCGGAGATGCGCGCGGCCTACGCGAGTGCCCGCGTATTTCTGCGGCCAGCGCCTGGCATCCCGATGCCGGGTCTCGCCAACCTCGTCGACATCGGCCCCGTGGGCCGGGTCGGGGTGTCTCATCGGTCGACCCTCCTCGAGGGCCTCGGGCGACCCGCGACGACCCGGCTCGCGTTGCTGTCGCTGGGCGGCGTGCCGTTCCCCCTCGACGTGTCGGGCTGGCCGGATCTCGGGGAGTGGGTCGTGGTGAGCGGAATGCCGGTCGCGGGTCATCACCCCGGGGTGGTGCCGATCGAGCGCCTGGGGCTTCCCTACATCGACGTCTTCGCGTCGGTCGACGCCGTAGTGGCGAAGCTGGGCTACGGAACGGTGGCAGAGGCGGGCGTCAATGGCCGTCCCGTGCTGTACGTCCCCCGGGCCGGCTGGCCGGAGGAGCCCCACCTCGCCGGATGGCTCGCGAGCCACGGCCGGTGCGCGCCGGTGGCGGAGGCGGATCTTCTGGGAGGCGGGTTCGTCCCGGTGCTGGAGCATCTGTGCGCGTCACCGGCCCCCGAGGCGCCAGCGCCGACCGGCGTGGCGGAAGCCGCGGTGCGGATCGTGGAGATGTTGGCGGGGGAGTTCCGGTAGCGGCTCGTCGACGACCAATGTAGGAGGGGGCGATACCCTTGTAGGAGGGGGCGATGTCCTTGTAGGAGGGGGCCATGCCCCCGAAAGCGGTGAATGTAAGGAAGCGCATCGACCGGAACCATCGCTTTCGCGGGCATGGCCCGCTCCTACAAGAAACTGTGACCATTCCCGGTCTGGTGGTGCGTCCACCACCTTTGTAGGAGGGGGCCATGCCCCCGAAAGCGGTGAATGTAAGGAAGCGCATCGACCGGAACCCTCGCTTTCGCGGGCATGGCCCGCTCCTACAGAACCAGTACCCATTGCCAAGACTGGTGGTGCGTCCACCGCCTTTGTAGGAGGGGGCCATGCCCCCGAGAGCGGTGGATGCAAGGAAGCGCATCGACCGGAACCCTCGCTTTCGCGGGCATGGCCCGCTCCTACAGAACCAGTACCCATTGCCAAGGCTGGTGGTGCGTCCACCGCCTTTGTAGGAGGGGCCCATGGCCCCGAAAGCGGTGAATGCAAGGAAGCGCATCGACCGGAACCATCGCTTTCGCGGGCATGGCCCGCTCCTACAGAACCAGTACCCATTGCCAAGACTGGTGGTGCGTCCACCGCCTTTGTAGGAGGGGCCCATGGCCCCGAAAGCGGTGGATGCAAGGAAACGCTTCAACCGGAACGAACGCTTTCGCGGGCATGGCCCGCTCCTACAGAACCAGTACCCATTGCCAAGGCTGGTGGTGCGTCCACCGCCTTTGTAGGAGGGGGCCATGCCCCCGAGAGCGGTGGATGCAAGGAAGCGCATCGACCGGAACCGTCGCTTTCGCGGCCATGGGCCGCTCCTACAAAACCTGTGACCATTTCCCCGCCCTGCGGCCAAGCCGCCGTGGGCCGTCAGGCCCGAAAGGCGGGCATGGCCCGCTCCTACAGAACCAGTACCCATTTCGCGGCCGGTGGCGCGCCAGAGCAAGATATACAGCGGGTCCACCCCGACAACCGCCGTCGCCTCCACCCGGGAATACACCCGCTACCGCCCGCGTCTTCTTGTTCGTCGCCCATGCCCATGCTGTGTCCGCGCAAGGGAATTGTTCACACCCCGCCGACGCCCATCGGCACTATCCTCGCTTGACGCAATGCGTCAAACTGACCTTCGCCCGAAATCATGATCCTACGAGGCATGCTCAATACCCACCTGCGACGCGCGCTCGCGCCACTTCTCTTCGTGGCCCTTCTCGGGTCCGGGGGGGCGCACGCCATCATCGATGGGGCCGTCGACGCCAACACCGTCCAGTCTTCCTGGGCCGGGGTCGGCAGCATCACCATCGGGACGGGCACCTACTCCGGCACGCTCATCGCGCCGAACTACGTGCTCACCGCCGCGCACGTGGTCGGTAACCATCCGCCGCAGGACATCACCTTCAACCTCAATTTCGGGGGCGACCTCACCCACCGGATCGTTGCCGAGGCCGTCTTCGTGCAGCCGGGCTACACCGGCGGTGCGGGGCTTCAGGGCAGCGGCAATCGGGACCTCGCCCTCATCCGTCTGTCCGAACCGGCCCCTGCCGGCGTGCCGATCTACAGCATCTTTGAGGGGCTGCTCCCCCAGGGATCCATCCTGACCTTCGTGGGCTATGGCGGCGGCGGCACCGGGCTCACCGGTCCGACCGAGCATCCGCACCCCGCGGTCAAGCGGGTGGGCGCCAACGTCGCCGATTGCTTCGCCCACACCCCCGGCTTCGAGAGCTGCAACCTGCCGCCGCTCATGGGAGTCGGCCCCAGGGCGCTCTATTTCTACGATTTCGACGGCCCCGCCACGCCGGGCAAGCCCAACAACGGCCTCGCGAACGAGGCGGCCCTTGCCGGGGGGGATTCCGGGAGTCCGGCATTTGTGAACGTCCATGGGCAGTGGCAACTCGCTGGCGTCAATACGTTTTCCGGGCGCGTCAGCGAGAAGGGGCCGATCGGGATGTACGGATCGGTCGGGGGCGGGGTGCTGCTCTCCGACGAGAACGGCCACTGGCTCCGCAGCATCATGGCCCCCCAGGCGGGCCAGACCGGCACCCAACCCACCGTGCCGGAACCACGAACATGGTTCTTGCTTGCGCTCGGCCTCCTGCTGATAGCCCGTTCGGTCCATTCCGAGTTGGTGAAGCGCAGGCGGTAGAAGTCCGGGTCAGCGGGTGTGATGAACCCGTATCGAACAGAAGAAGTCGCGTTCGTGACACCGGGACGTAATCCGAGACAGGTAACGTAGTACGCATTTCCCACAAGACAAATCGTCTCCATCCGAGGATCCCATGCCCCGCATTTCCCTTCTGACTTCTGCGCTCGTCACTGCCGCCATGCTCACTCTCGCTGCCTGCGGCGGCGGCAGCGACGGTGGCGAGGAGAAGAAAGCCACGCAGGTGGCTGCCAAGGTCAACAGCGATGAAGTGACAGTCCACCAGATCAACGGTGCGCTTCCCAAGATGAACAACCCGACCGAAGCACAGGTGAAGGCGGCGACGAAGCAGGTGCTGGAGCGCCTCATCGACCAGCAGCTCTTCATCCAGAAGGCGATGGAGGCCAAGCTCGATCGTGACCCGCAGGTGATGACGGCGATCGAGAACTCCCGCCGCGAGATCCTCTCCCGCGCCTACGTCGAACGCGTGATGGGCAACGCCGCGAAGCCCGATCCCACCGAAGTGAAGAAGTTCTACGACGCGCACCCCGAGCTCTTCTCCGAACGCCGCGTCTACCGCCTCCAGGAAGTGGCCCTGCAGGCGACCGGCCCCGAGCTCGAGGCCCTGAAGCAGGCGCTGCCCCCCATGAAGACGCTGCAGGACGTGGTGGCCTACGCGAAGGAAAAGAACATCCGCGCTTCGGCCAACAGCTCCGTGCGTGCCGCCGAGCAGCTTCCGATGGAGTTCGCCGCGCGGATCTCGAAGCTGAAGGACGGCGAGATCATCGCCGTGCCCGGCCCCGGCGGTCTCGCGGTCGTACAGATCGTGGTCTCGCAGAGCCAGCCGCTGAACGAGCAGCAGGGCACGCCGTTCATCGAGCAGTTCCTCCAGAACAAGGCGCGGATGGAACTGGCCCGTACCGAACTGAAGGGCCTGCGCGGCAGCGCCAAGATCGAATACGTCGGCGATTTCGCGAAGGACCCCGCGCCCGCTTCCGATTCCCTGGCGCCGGCCGCAGGCGAAATGCCCGCAGCCCCCGCTGCCGGTGGCGCCGCGGGCGAGCAGGATTCCCTCGAAAAGGGGTTGCAGGGCCTGAGCAAGTAATCGGTACGCCAAAAGGGGCCGCGCTGTCAGCGGCCCCTTCGCTTCACCCACAAAGAGGTGCCCCACGATGGGCGCTTCGCAGACGGGAAACACCCCGGAACCTTCACCGGGCCTGGGCACTTGAATGCACGAAGCCGAAAGACGAGAAGCCGAACCGACATGGTTGCCCCGATGCAGAAAGCCGATGCGCTGCACCCCGCTGCGGGCGGGATGCGCACGTCTGACGATCGGGGAAGGCAGGGCATGAACAAGGCGCCGTTCTCCCGCAGCCTGGGGGACCGCAGCATGTTCAGCGGCGACCTGCCGCACGTGGCCTTTCTGCGCAGCCTGCTGAACCCCACGGTCATCCTCGCGACGCTCGCCGCTTGCCTCGCCATCTATCGCGTCAAGGTCGACGGGCACTACCTCATGCTCGCCGTCCTCACCTTCTTCGTCTCGTCGCAGCTGTTCGAGCGGATCGATCTCTTCCAGCTCCGCCCGCAACAGCTGATCGTCCGTGCGATGCGCGACATCCTGTTCGCTTGGCCGCTCACCGTGGGCATCATCGCCTTCCTCATCTGGGCCACCCACTACGACCGCATCTTCGACGCCCCCGCGATCGTCACCTGGTTCGTCATCACGCCCATCCCGCTCGTGCTCGCGCACCTGCTGGCCCACGGCGTGTTGCGGGTGTGGGCGCGATCCCCCGCGCATCACCGGCGCGTCGTGATGATCGGCGCCAGCGAACTCTCTCTGCGGCTCGCGGAAACCATCTCGTCCGACCCGCTGCTCGGCGTGCACATCCGCGGTTTCTTCGACGACCGCCATCCGCGCCGCCTGCCGAACCTCGGGAAGTACCGCGTGAACGGCACGATCGACGACGCCGCGCAGTTCGTCCGCGACAACAACATCAACCTCGTCTTCGTCTCGCTGCCGATGGTGGCGCAGCCCCGGGTCATCAATCTGTTGAACGAACTGCGCGACACCACCGCTTCGATCTACTTCGTGCCCGACGTCTTCGCCTTCGACCTGATCCAGGCCCGCTTCGACGAGATCGACGGCATGCCCGTCGTCGCCGTCTGCGAGACGCCGTATTCGGGCGTGAACGCGCTATTGAAGCGCTGGTTCGACATCGTCGTCACGTTGTGTGGTCTGGCAGTCATCTGGCCGCTGCTGCTTGCGACCGCGATCGCCGTCAAGGTGACCTCCCCCGGCCCCGTCATCTTCAAGCAGCGCCGGTACGGGCTGGACGGGCGTGAGATCACGGTGTGGAAGTTCCGGTCGATGCGCGTGACGGAAGACGGAGCGGTCGTGAAGCAGGCCACCCGAAACGACAGCCGGATCACGCCGCTGGGGGCGTTCCTCCGCAAGAGTTCCATCGACGAGCTGCCGCAGCTCTTCAACGTACTGGCCGGCTCGATGAGCCTGGTGGGTCCGCGCCCCCACGCCGTGGCCCACAACGAGCAGTTCCGCGGCCTCATCTCGGGCTACATGCTCCGCCACAAGGTGCAGCCGGGCATCACCGGTTGGGCGCAGGTCAACGGTTACCGCGGCGAGACCGAGACCATCGAGAAGATGCGCGCCCGCGTCGAGCACGACCTCTACTACCTGCGCAACTGGACCCTGTCTCTCGACCTCTGGATCATCGTCAAGACCTTCCTCGTCCTGTTCCGCGACAAGAACGCGTACTGACCCCCCATCCCCTTCACCGTACTCGACAGTCACCAACCACCCTCGAGGATCCGATCTACCGTGCGCACACCTCTGATCCAACTCCTGAACCTGCTCGTTCTCGCCTGGCTCGCCATCGGCGCCGCCCACGCGCAGCAACCGCGCGCCTACCTGCTGGGCCCCGGCGACGTCGTCCGCATCACCGTGTTCCAGAACCCGGACATGCTCACCGACACGCGAGTGAGCGACCAGGGTCAGATCACCTTCCCGCTCGTGGGTAACGTCTCGGTCGGGGGGGGCACCACGGCCCAGGCGGAGCAGAAGATCGCCGCAGCCCTGAAGGCCGGCGGCTTCGTGCTGAAGCCCCAGGTGAACGTCGTCGTGCAGCAGTTCCGCACCCGTCAGATGTCGGTGCTGGGCTTCGTGAACCGCCCCGGGCGGTATCCCATGGAAGACCAGGTGCTGCGGCTCGCCGACGTGCTCGCCTTGGCTGGTGGGACCAGTCTGGCAGCGGCCGACCACCTCTACGTGGTCCGCACGGTCAACGGCAAGGAAGAGCGCATCACCGTCGACCTCGAGGCATCGATCGCCCACAACGACCTCGACAAGAACTTCGAGATCTTCCCGAACGACACGGTCTACGTGCCGAAGCAGCAGTTCATCTACATCTACGGGCAGGTGAATCGGCCTGGCCAGTTCCGCCTCGAGCGAAACATGACCCTGATGCAAGGGCTCGCAGTGGGTGGCGGCATCACGCTCCGCGGGACAGAAAAGGGTGTGACGGTAAGGCGTCGAGACGTGGGCGGGAAGATCGAGACTCTCAACGCTGGCTTGCAGGACAAACTCCAGGCCGACGACGTCATCTACGTTCGCGAAAGCCTGTTCTAACTTGGGGGTGCAGCGATGACATTCGGACAGTTTCTCAGCATCCTCCGTGCTCGAATCTGGGTATTCCTCGGAACCCTCGCAGGGACGATCGGACTTGCAGTGCTTCTATCGGTGGTTATTCCGGCGCAGTACACCGCAACGACCACGCTAGTCGTCGATGGCAAGGGCATGGATCCGGTACTCGGCGTGATGTTTCCAGCCCAACTTATGCCGGGGTATCTCGCAACTCAGGTCGACATCATCCAGAGCCACAAGGTCGCCGTCGAAGTCGTGAAGGGTTTGCGACTGTCTCAGAACCCCGTGGCCCGGCAGCAATGGCAAGACGAAACGAGCGGCAAGGGGTCGATTGACGACTGGTTTGCCGATCTGCTGCTCAAGAAGCTCGACGTAAAGCCCTCACGCGAAAGCAGCGTGGTAGAGATTAACTTCAAGAGTGCCGATCCCAATTTCGCAGCGGCCATCGCTAATGCCTTTGCGCAGGCTTACCAGATGACCAATCTCGAACTGCGCGTGGAACCGGCGCGGCAATCCTCCGCATGGTTCGAAGAACGGCTTGCGCAACTTCGTGCCAAGCTCGAAGAGGCGCAGGTAAAGCTGGCAGAGTACCAGCGCGAGAAGGGTTTCACGGCGATGGACGAACGCCTTGACGTAGAGACTAGCCGGCTTAATGAGTTGTCCGCGCAGTACACCGCGGCGCAAGCGCAAGCCGCCGATGCGAGCTCCCGACAGCGGCAGTTGAACGAATATCTGAGTCGCGGGGGAAGCGGTGAACTGATTCCTGATGTGCTCGCCAACCCGCTCGTTCAGAGTTTGAAGTCGACGCTGTCGCTCACCGAAGGTCGTCTACAGCAGATCCAGTCGCAACTTGGCGCCAACCACCCAGAGGTCAAGCGACTTGAAGCGGATGTCGCGGGCCAACGTGCAAAGCTAAAGTCCGAGATCAGCGCGGCCGCAAGCAGCCTAGGAAACTCCGCCAAGATTGCACAGAAGCGCGAGGCTGAGCTACGCGCAGCGCTTGCTGACCAGAAAGCCAAGTTTCTGCGACTGAACCAAGGCCGGGATCAGATGCAGATTCTTATGAAGGAAGTCGAGTCTGCCCAACGTGCGTACGAGACCGCATCGCAGCGCTCGCAGCAGACGAACCTCGAAAGCCAGGCTAGCCAGACAAACGTCTCCATCCTGACGAAGGCGTTCCCGCCGACGGAGCCATCCTTCCCGAAGCCCTTCCTGAACGTCATCGTCTCGATCTTCCTGGGGATCATGTTTGGCATTGCGGCGGCTCTGCTGGTCGAGATGTTCAATAGGCGAATACGCTCGCCGCATGACTTTTCAGAGGCATTGGGTGCGCCCATTCTTGGAAACCTGCGAGGCGGTCGCTTGAGCAAGCGCGCGGCAGCACGCCTGCGCAAGGCTCGCAAGCCGATGCCTGCCCGTCCCCCTGCCGCCGCCGTTGCCGCGAGGTGAACCCGTGAAACCTACACAGTCCCAGATCGTGAACGTCATCCCTGCGATGGGCGGTCAACCACTGCTCGGTAGCACGTCGATCGGTGCAATGCTCATCGACTCCGGCAGGATCACCCCCGAGGACGCCGAGCGCATCATTCGCTTCGCGAAAGAGCAATCGCTGCGTTTCGGTGACGCGGCTGTCGCCATGAAGCTTGCCACGGAGAGCGACATCCAACTGGCCCTTGCACGCCAGTTCGACTACCCGTATCTCACGCCGGGGCAAAGCAATGTCTCGGACGAAGTCATCGCCGCCTGGACGCCCTTCAGCGACCGCGTAGAGTCCCTGCGCGCGTTGCGGAGTCAGTTGCTGCTGCGCTGGTTCACTGGCGACCCTCAGCAGAAGATCCTGGCGATCGTCAGCCCGGCGAGTGGTGACGGGCGGACGCATCTGGCTGCAAATCTGGCAGTCGTTTTCTCACAGATGGGTGAGAGGACGCTTCTCGTGGATGCCGATCTCCGCCATCCGAGACAGCACGAGCTTTTCGGCCTCAAGAACGCGTCTGGTCTCTCGACAGTCCTGGCTGAGCGAACAGGCTCGGAAGCGATCCAGCGCATTGCCGGCTTCGTCGACCTGTCCGTACTTCCTGCCGGCCCGACACCGCCCAATCCCCTAGAGCTTCTCGGCCGCCCCGCGTTTGGCGACCTCATGCAGCAGCTCTCGACGGAATACGATGTGGTGATCATCGATACTCCCGCCGCCAGTTTCGGCAGCGACTACCAGTTGGTAGCCCAGAAAGCGAAGGGCGTCGTCATGGTGGCGCGGCAGAACCGTACGACCATGGAGGATTGCACTGAGGTGGCTGAGGAATGTCGGGCAGCAGGTGCGAACGTGGTCGGTGGTGTGCTGAACGAGCAGTGAGCTGCGATCTCAACCCGCTGGCCGTCGCCTGCGTCGAACGCGTCGTACTCGCTGGGGAAGCGATGCATCCCTTGAAAGTTTCGCTGCTGCGTCGGCCCAATGCCAGTCATTGGCCTGCCGCGCGGACACGCTGATCGAACGCCACGACTAGTTTGATGTTCATCGACTCCAATGTCATTTGCCCTTCCCACCTCGACGCCCTCCGATAGTTCGCGCCGCATTGACGTCTGGTCGATGGCGCTTGCGCTTATCGGCTTCGCGATCATGTACGTCCCGAGTTTCATCGACCTGTTCAATGGTGCCTGGAGCTCCGACGACAATGGCCATGGTTCGCTGATCCTTGCTGTTTCCGCGTGGCTACTTTGGTCGAATTGGCGGGAGGTGGCCGGCACGATTCGGATAGCGCCGGCACCCGTCGCGGGATGGCTGGTCCTCCTTATTGGGTTTGCTCTTTACTTTATCGGCCGCTCGCAGACGATCGACACCATCGAGGTTGCTTCGATCATTCCAGTTATGGTGGGGCTTGTCCTGATGTTCCTCGGCTGGCCAACACTCCGAAAACTCTGGTTCCCATTCTTCTTCCTAGTCTTCATGGTGCCGCTGCCGGGCGTGTTCGTACAGGCGATCACGGTCCCCTTGAAGACCGGCGTCTCGTACGCTGCCGAGAACATCCTGCACTGGTTCGGATACCCGATCGCGCGGTCCGGCGTCATCCTGGTGATCGGGCAATATCAGCTTCTCGTGGCTGACGCCTGCGCAGGATTGCATTCGCTCTTCTCCCTAGAAGCGCTGGGTCTGCTCTATATGAATCTGGTGCGGCACAAGTCGTGGTTCCGGAACCTCCTGCTTGCGATTCTCATAATTCCCATTTCGTTGTCGGCCAACGTCGTCCGGGTGATCGTGCTGTCCTTGGTGACGTACTACTTTGGTGACGAGGCCGGTCAAGGGTTCGTGCACGGATTTGCCGGGATGGTGTTGTTCATCGTGGCCCTGCTGCTGATGCTCGGTGTCGATTCGATCCTGCGCATCGGGGTCGCGCAAGTTCCCGACAATAGAGAGGTGAGGGCGTGAAGATAAGCGTTGGAGCCATTGTGGTGTGTGCGGCGATGACGGCCATGTCCGTGGCGGCAGAGCGTCTTAAGCCTACCGAGCGTGTTGCCGATCTAAAGCCGAAGATCATGCTGGAAGAGCAGGTCCCGGCCACCTTTGCCGGATGGACGACGGACAAAGCGATGATCCCGATCGCGCCGAGCCCCGATGTACAGGCAACCTTGAATCGGCTCTATTCCGCGACACTCGCCCGTACGTACCGGAATGAACAGGGGCAGAGGGTGATGCTCTCGATCGCCTACGGGAGTGACCAGAGCTCCGAAGCCACTTCGGTGCATCGCCCCGAATTCTGCTACAGCGCCCAGGGCTTCCGCGTGAAGACCCTAGACAAGGGCGTGATCGCCCTCGACGGATACGAGCTGCCTGTGCAACGTCTCATGGCAAACCAGGGGCCTCGCGCCGAACCGATCACGTACTGGATCACCATCAACGACGAGGCCACGTTGCCCGGCATCGCCCGGAAGCTGGAGCAGTTGCGGTATGGACTGCAGGGCAAGATCCCCGATGGCCTGCTTTTCAGGGTCTCCACGGTCGGCATGACCCCCGAGGAGGGGTTTGCTGTTCAGGACCGATTCATCAAGGACCTGTATCAAGTGTTTGATGCTGGGTTTCGTGACCGCTATTTCGGTAGTTCGACGAATCGCGGACGAGCCTGAGCTAGGTGATTCGTAACGTTTCTCTGTTTCGCGCCCAATCCGAGCGGACCCCCTATAGGACTGAATTGCCGTGAAGCTCGGTAAGATTTTGGCGGGGTATGGAACTGCATCGCTCGTACAGGGCGCCACTGGGCTCCTTTCCGTCCCCCTGCTAATAGCCGTTCTGGGACAAAGAGGATTTGCTAGCTGGTCATTGCTTGAACCGATCATCGCTATCGCTGCAGCTATCGCCCTGCTTGGCGCGCATCATGGGCACCTGCACGCCATCGTCGGCGGCAGAATGTCCGTAGTTCAAAGCTACTCTCTATTCTTTCGAAGGGGCGCTGTCCCCGCGGTGATGGTGAGCGCGGGAGTCGGCGCAGCGGCGGCGACTCTGCTCGGATTTGAACCCATCAGCTGGGAAGCTCTAGCGCTTGCTGCCCTCTTTCTTCAAGAGGCCATGATTCTGCTGATGCAGTTTCAGGCTCGTGCCCTTTCGCAGGCAGTAACTTACGCAGCAACGATTTGGATCCGATCAGGCCTGATCTTGGCGACTCTTCTAGCTGCCAAGCGCCTTGGATTGGCACTATCCCTTCAGAGCTATGTTCTAGTTGCTTTATTTGTAAGTGCTGCTGCGCTGCTTTTCGTTTCAGTTGGTAGGCGAGCACAGATAAAGGCAGCGTTTTCCGAGAGAGAGAAATCTCACGGTGCGACGACGCGGCACATAGCGTATGGAATGCCGCTAGTGCTTGCATCTGTACTCTCCGCCATTGTGGCCACCGGAGACAGATATGTGGTCGACGGTATGATGTCGCGAGATGAACTCCCTGCCTACGTCGTAATGGCCAAGCTAGGTGGCGCCTTAAGTTTCGCGAGTGCTCCAATCAACCTTTGGTGGCCAGTGGCAAGGCATCGCCACTCTGCGGACAAAGATGGCGGTCACGTATTCTTTCGGGCTGTCACGCCTGTTCTGTTCGCCTACTACATTGTGGCTGCCGGAGCGCTTTGGGTCGCATGCGGACTTCTTGTGGGCCGGTATGCGCCGGGCGTGGCAGGCTTCGATCCCAATGCGCTGCTCATTCTTCTGGTGGGCGGTGTGGCCCTAGGAATGAGCGCACCGCTCAGCATAGGAACGCTTGCCCCGGGGCAGACTCACTGGACTATCGTAGCGGTGGCGCTGTCTGCGTTGGCTGGACTGTGCTCGGCGGTTCTCCTCATACCAACCTACGGTTACCGCGGCGCTGCATCAGCCACCCTGATTGCTCAACTGGTGAACTTGGTCGCCAACTACATGCTTTCGCAAAGAGTTCAACCGATTGCACTGTATTCGCAAAACCTCCTCATCACCGGAATATGTGGGAGTGCCCTTTTGGCGGGGCTTTGGATGTGTTCCTACCGTTTGCCGCTGCAGATCGCATTGCTGTTCGTCGTTGTGTTGCTGTTCGCGTTTCTGTTGCGCCGCGAAGTGAAGATCTTGATCGAGAGGGCATGATGAACAGGTTGCAGCGATGGTGGTGGATGATGCCGAATTTCGAGCACGATCATGCTTGCTAGCGCTTCTTTGAGCAAACCAACGTTTGCTTGGCCGGAGTACGGCGTTCCAAGAATCTGGCTTGTGGCTTTGTTCGTGCTGGCGGCCGGCGTGGATGTTCGGACCAGTGACCTCGGTATTGGAGGGCCGGCTTCCAATCCACTCGAGGTTCTGGTTTTTGCGGGTTTGGCTTTGCTGCTCGCAGACACCGTTTTGTACCAGCGCCAGCCGTTTGAGATTCTTCGCGCCGGGTGGAGCAGCAATCCCTTTCTAGTTGGCTACGCCATTTGGGCGGCGGTAGCCGGAGTGATCGGCCTCACGAAGCTGGGGCTGTCGTTCTTCGTTTTGAGAAACTTGTTCCCAGCGTTCATGTTCTTTTTCTTCATGAGCTTCTCGCAGCGCCAAGTACGCGATATGCGATTTCTGCTCATTGTTTTCTTGGTGGCTTCTCTACCCAACATCGGTCTGGGAGCGTCGCAGTATGTTTTTCACGGCCCATTTCCGATAAAGCTTAATGCGGCCTCCGCAGTCAAGATGGACGTTGATGGAAGCTTCGTAACAGCGGCGGTTTCTGGCCTCTTCAACCACCCCAACGGTCTTTCGATCCTACTCCTGCCGGTCTTCCTCACGGCCACTGGACTCGCGTTCCTTCGGGGAACGCGTTCGTGGCCGATTCGCACTTTTGCTGCTGTGGTGACGATTGGCGCAGCGACGCTGCTTTTTTTGACTAGAGCAAAGGGCGCATGGGTGTGGGGAGTAGTGGGGCTTTCAATCTTGTTCGCGCCGTCGATCCTGCTTAGGTTCCGCAGGGCTTGGGTTCTGCATGTTGGAACGTTGGTCTTGGGCATCGCTGTCGTGACTACGATCAGTCTCCAGTTCGTAAGCACCACGAAAACGATGGCGACCCGTATCAGACTCTGGGAGTCGACGTGGTATGCCATCCAAAACAGTGGTTTCTCGGCTTTGTTTGGAAGTGCGCAATTTGATGTGTGGTCAGCATCGGCCAAGCTGTCGGATCTTCAGTACGCGAACGCGCACAACGTTTTCTTGAACCAGGTGGTCTATTTCGGGATCCCTGCCGCAGCGCTCTACATGGGTGCCTTCGTCTGGGCCGTCCGCCGCGCGCAGCAGGCCTTCTCGGCTGCCGAGGATGACCAGATGCGGCAGGTCGCACGGATCTGTCTCGCAGTTCAGCTGGCTGTGGCAGGCCAGTACTTCTTTGAGCCGGCGGCCGAGGCTTCTGGCCATGCGCTTCAGTGCTTCTTCTTCATGGGCATGGCGGCGGCCGCAGCGCGGATGGCGAAAGCGTGAACCAGACGGGGCGCGTAGGGGTTCACGTCAATGTCTTCCCGGTGCCCTCCGAGGCATTTGTGGGTGAGCAGGCCCGATCGCTCCGCCGGTTTTCTCCGACGCTTCTGGTGCGACGTAGGTCTCGCCCCGTCCATGAGTTTCCTTGTCTCGCCATCGAAGCCGAGGGTCAGGGGCGCTGGAAGCGACTTGCGTTCGCGGCGTTACCCGGGGTGTGGGCTTGGGGTGGTATCGACCGCCTGAGGGGACTCGATCTCATCCACGCGCACTTCGGCCCCAACGGCGTGTACGCGCTGCCGCTCGCCGCGAGCCTGAAGATTCCATTGGTCACCACCTTCCACGGTTTCGACGCGACCGTCACGCCTTCCGAACTGTTGAGGAACGGTGGCGTCTTCGGCATCCGTTACCTCATGGGGCTGCCCAGACTCAGGCGGCAAGGCAAACGGTTCATCGCGGTGTCGCGTTTCATTGCGAGCCGTCTGCTCGCGATGGGATTTCCTGAAAGCCGTGTCCGTCAGCACTATATCGGTGTGGACCCGATGCGATTCTCGCCGGCACCACTGTCAGAACGGACGCTTGACGTCGTTTGCGTGGCGCGGCTGGTGGAGGCCAAGGGAATAAGCGTCCTCATCCGTGCGTTCGGCAAAGTGGCAAGCAAGCTTCCGGACTCGCGGTTGCGTCTGATCGGCGAAGGCCCGGATCGCCCATCCTTCGAGGCGCTGGTCTCTGAGCTGGGACTAGCCGATCGCGTTGCCTTCGAAGGAACGATGTCGCATGCCGATGTGGCGGCCGTGGTGCGCCGATCCGCGGTCAGTGCGCTGGTCAGCCAGGTGGGTGCCAACGGGTGGCAGGAAGCATTCGGACTGGCGTCGATAGAGGCATCCGCAGCCGGACTGCCGGTGATCGTCTCCCGGCATGGTGGCCTGCCGGAGACAGTCGATGAAGGTCGTTCCGGCGTGATCGTGGAAGAGGGAAATGTGGACGCGCTCGCGGATGCATTGCTGACCCTTCTGCGTGATGACGCACTCCGGGCGCGGATGGGACAGGCAGGCAGGGACCGCATTCTCGAATCGTTCGATCTGAGCACGCAGACGGCGAAGCTCGAAGACATCTACGTGGAGGCCATGTCATGAGCAACGTAACGGCGGATTCCTCCGACACGCCTCTCGTCTCGGTGATGATGCCGGCCAAGAACGCCGCCCGGTACCTCGAGGCCACCGTTCGCAGTGTGCAGGCGCAGACGTATGTGAACTGGGAGTTGATGTTCGTGGACGACGGGAGCGACGACAACACGCTCCAGTTGATCCAGGCGCTTGCCGCAGACGACCGGCGCATCCGGGTGCACGCGATGGCTCACGGTGGGCGCGGCCGCGCGCGCAACGCGTGCGTAGAGCGGATGACAGGCAAGTACGTCGCGGTTTGCGACAGCGATGACATCTCGTTCCCCGATCGATTCGAGAAGCAGGTCACATATCTCGAGTCGCATCCGGACATCGGCGCCGTGGCCGCGTGGTGGGTCCCGTTCTCCACGGAATCGCCCACGCATGCCTCGCCGGTCCGCAGGTTCCCGACGGAGCCGGATGAACTGCGTGATGCATTCGCCCGCGGGAAGATGCGGTTTCACAATGCGACGGCAATGATTCGTGCGAGTTTATTCCGCGAGCACGGGGCCTATAACGTCGAGCTTCGGCGAGCCCAGGACTACGAGTTCTTTTCGCGTTTGAGTCGCCGCGGCGTTCGATTTGCGGCATTGCCCGAACCTCTTCTCTTCTACAGGCAGGAATCCGACACGCCGTCACGCAAGTATTTCCAGGAGAACGGCATGTACATGGCGTACGCGGACCGGGTTCTCGGCGGCCGCAAGGAGACGTTCGGTACGTTTGCCGACTCCCTGGCTGGCCGTTTGTGGAAGGCGTATTACGGCGTGAAGTACCTCTACTTCTCGGCGAAGCTGGGATCTCTTCGAATCATGGGGCGCTGAGGCGATGCCGACACGCAATGTCGCAAGCGGCGCGATAGTTGTCGCGGTTGTCCTGACAGGATGCCTCGGTGCCGCGACAGCCCGCTCCGCAGATCAGATGGACCCGGCCTATTTTGGCGCGCACGTCCATCGAAGCGTTCCGAACAAGCTCTGGAAGCAGGTGGGGTTCGGTGCAATCCGCCTTCACGACGCGAACGTGACCTGGTCCGAACTCGAACCGCAGAAGGGTGCGTGGAAATGGGAGCGTCTCGACCGGATCGTCGACAACGCGCGGAAAGCCGGGGTGCAGATCCTCCTGCCACTCCAGGCGCCTCCGACGTGGGCCGCATCGGAGCCTGCATCCCCGGGTGCGTACGGGCCGGGCGCCAACACCGCGCCGGCACGTACGGAGGACTGGACCAACTACGTCGCTGCGGTGGTCACACGGTACAAGGGCGTCATCGATGGATACGAGATCTGGAATGAGCCCAACCTGAAGAAGTTCTATACGGGCACCCCGGAGAGGATGGCGGAGCTGACCCGCCAGGCGTCGGAGGTCATCCGCCGCATCGATCCCGCAGCGACGCTCGTCTGCGCGAGCATCACGGGAGACTATGGCATTCCGTGGCTGAGACGGTATCTCGCCGGCGGAACGGGCGGCCACTGCGACGTGATCGGTTATCACTTCTACACGCGGCATCAGCCGCCGGAGGTGATGTTGCCGACGATAGCGGCGGTCAGAAAGGCGATGGGCGATGCCGGCGTCCGCGACAAGCCGCTCTGGAACACGGAGTCCGGTTGGGTGATCGGTATTTCGCCGGACATCGATGTGGAGGCTTCCGGCTTCAAGCGCGACGTCAAAGTGCTGACGCCTGACGAAGCGACTGCCTACATTCCGCGTGCGCTGCTTCTGGCCCGGCAGGCTGGGGTATCCCGGTTCTATTGGTATTCGTGGGATCACCCCTCGATGGGGTTCAGTATCGGCAGGGGTGTCGGCTGGACTCGTCCCGCGCGTCTGTACAGCGAGTTCAGGCAGCTCGTCGTGGGTGCGACGCTCGACGGTTGCCTGGCCACCCGGGGTGCCTGGACCTGCGATCTGAAACTCGCATCAGGTGAGCGGCTGGCGGCGTACTGGTCGGACACGGAATCGGCGTCGGTATCGGCGGCCTTCGCGGGGGACGTGCTAACGATCGGCCCCGACGGGACCTTGTCTGGAAAGCATCAGGTTCGTCCAGGCGATTCGGTTCAGGTGAGTCAGGAGCCCGTGTTCCTGCGGGAGAATCGCTAGATGACCAGCGGCGAATACGCGCGATGAGGGTGATGTTCGACGCGTTTGAATTGAGTCCCGGTGCTGGGAAGAGCATGGGGATCTACAACTATGCGAAGAACCTGTTTCATGCCCTCGTTGCAGCCGACGACCCAGAGATCGAATGGGTGGTGGCCTGCAATGCGGCGTGCGCGGCGGATTTTCAGGGTGCAGGCGCGAAGGCCGGTCGGGTCGAGGTTCGCGTCCTGCACGACGGTATTCCCGGCAGGATCTCTCGTCAGATCTGGTTGAGGCTTCGTGCCGCGATCGAGGCAAGGCGCGCGCATGCAGATATCTACTTTTCGCCCAAAGGCTTCCTTCCTGGTGGGCTGGGCCTGATCTCGCCGAGGACCCGATCCGTCGTGGTGATTCACGACCTGATTCCGCTCTGGTATCACGAGCACTTTCCGGGTCACTTTGGTCGCCTGGAGGAGTTCGTGGTGAACACGACGCTGGTGCGGAGTGCGAGGGAAGCGGATCGAATCATCGCCATCTCTAACGCCACCGCGTCAGACATCAAGGTTCGAATCGGACGGACCGACGGCGTCGACGTTGTGCACAACGGTGTTCCTGAGTGCGAGCCCGGGATTCCGCCCATTCCGGCGCCTTTCATTTTTGCGGTGACGTCCCAATTTCCGCACAAGAATGCGCGAGGTGTCCTTGATGCCTATGCGTGCTATCGAGAGGTTTCGGAGGAGCCGCTTCCGTTGGTTGTCTGCGGCTACGATGCGGGTGATGCTCCTGGGGTTCATTCGGTCACGGGGGTTACTGACGCAGAGTTGCACGCGTGCTATGCAACCGCGTCTGTCTTTCTGTTCCTTTCGCTCATCGAAGGTTTCGGTTTTCCGCCGGTCGAGGCGATGCGACATGGCACGCCCGTGGTGTGCAGCGATATCGCGGTACACCGCGAGGTCACCCGGGGCGCAGCCACATATGTTTCCGCGGATGACCCGACAGAAGTGGCGACCGCGCTCCGTGCGGTCCTGGCCGCCGGAGATCCGGATCGGGACGCTATCGCATCCTGCGTGGCTGGATATAGCTGGCTTGCTTGCGCATCGGGTGTACTGAGGACGCTCAGATCCGTGTGCTCTGAAAAGGCGACCGCGTGAGCTCTCTCCCAGTCGTTTCCGGTCCGACGCTTCGGAAGGCATCGGTAATCGGTGCGCAGATCAACGTGGTTCAGTGGCAGGAAGCACTCAGCACGATCGAGGGCTGGTCGAGGGCTCGGGAGTCCCGGTACATCTGTATTTGCAATGCCCACTCGTGCGTCACTGCGGGCGACGATGAAGCCTTTGGGGTTGTTGTCCGAGAGGCCGATATGGCGACGCCGGATGGCGCACCGGTGGCGTGGATGCTTCGGCGCCTCGGTTATCTTGACCAGCAACGGATCAACGGTCCCGACCTTATGCTGCGGTACTGCGCCGCCGCGGCGGTACGAGGCGAGTCGATCTTCCTCTTCGGGTCCACGCCTCAAGTGCTCGGTACCCTGAAGAGGAAGCTGGAGGAGCGCTTTCCGGGGTTGCTAGTGGCGGGCATGATCTCCCCGCCATTCCGGCCGCTCACAGAGGAGGAAGACGCCAAGATCGTTGCTGAGATCAACGCCTCCGGTGCCGGGACGGTTTGGGTTGGTCTCGGGTGCCCAAAGCAGGAGAAATGGATGGCAGCCCACCGCGGCCGCATCCATGCCGTAATGATCGGAGTCGGGGCAGCATTCGACTATCACGCGGGAGCCATTGCGCGTGCCCCGCAGTGGATGCAGCGCAACGGTCTCGAATGGCTGCACCGCCTGTTCACCGAGCCGAGGCGGCTAGCGAGGCGCTACTTTGTGACCAACAGTCTCTTCATAGTCCGAGCTGCACTCCAGATTCTTTTCCGTTGATCGGCGGGCGTCGAGTATCTGAGAGGCGGCTAGGCCGCGGAAGAGGCGAACGTGTTTCGGGTGGCGACATGTTCGAGATGTCGTCGTCAAGCGAGCCAGTATCGACCGAGGCTTTGCCATGAGGAACGAACGTGAGTGGGTGGAAACCAAATACGTGCTCGAAGGCGGCCGCCTGATGGCGTCACGTCTGCGGAGCGAAGTGAACGTCGGCTCCAGGCTCATCACGGACCTGATCGCGGGTGCTTATCAGACGCACCTGCCGGGAAACGCGCGAGGGAGATTGCTCGACCTGGGGTGCGGGAAAGTCCCGCTTTACCGCGCCTACCGTCCGTTGGTCGATGACATCGTGTGCGTCGACTGGGCGAACACGCTCCACAAGAATCCGTATCTGGACCAGGAAGTTGATCTTTCGGGGCCCTTGCCCTTCGAAGACGGCGCATTCGAGACCGTCATCCTTTCCGATGTCCTGGAACACATTCCGGTGCCGCAGCAGCTTCTTGCCGAGATAGGACGCGTGCTGGTGCCGGGTGGAAAACTGCTTCTGAACGTGCCCTTCTACTACCAGATCCACGAAGCGCCTCACGACTACTATCGTTTCACCGAGTTTGCCCTTCGGAGGTTCATGGAGCTGACGAACCTCAAGCTTCTGTCGCTCTATTCGCTCGGCGGCGCGCCGGAAGTTGTCGCTGACGTGCTGGCCAAGAACATCGCAAGGCTCCCCACAGTCGGTGTCCCCGCGGCTGCACTGATTCAGTGGATGACACTGAGGATGGTGCGGTCGCGATGGGGCAAGCGGATTTCGTCCGGGACCGCGGACAAGTTTCCCTTCGGGTACTTTCTCGTCGCCGAGAAGTAGGCCGCCTGTGGCAGCCTGGTTACCTGTAAAGCAGCCTCGGGATCGGACCTTTTTATCAGGCGGGATTGAACATCGAGGGCATCACGGTCGAGTCGTTTAGCCTCGAGACTGTCGGGGAAGCGACGGCCGTGCGCAGGGTCGATGATCTGTCCTTCGGACAGCACCTCGATCTCTTCGTGACGCGCTGTCCCCATCGCGTGGCCATGTCTGTCCGAATCTCGGATGGTCCGGAGCCGGATCCATGGCCACTGCTGGCGATCGGGGGGGGCGTCTTGGCGCGGAGCCGTTGCCGGCGCGCTACCTTGCGGTCTGCCCGATGGCACATCCATTGGAGAGCACCCCGAGCCCTGCGCCTGTGAGCGGGCACCTGTCCTGCGCATCCGGGATCCCGTCTGCATCGCTGTCGAGCATGCCCTGGTCTCGGGTGAAGATGATCGCGCTCGCGAGCGGCAGCAGCCGGTGTGGCCAGGTGACAGGCAAGTCGTCAGCGAACTTCACGTATTTATTGCAGAGGGCAGGGTCAGTCGACGCGTCGGGGCAGGCGATGTCGGCTTGAACCGTGGCGCTCGTGTTGACAAGCAACTCGGACTTGAAGGCCAGCTTCTCGACGGTCTCGATCGGGACGACTTCAACATTCGCGACCGAGAGTGTCTGTCCGGGCTGAATCTTCTCGAAGTCCAGTCTGGCGCCGAAGTCGAGGGTGACCGGGTCGTTCCAGTTGATGGTCGCGTTGGCCTTGAACATGAACGATTGCCGGGTCCATCCAGTCGTCGCCGTCATCCAGAGGGTCGGGCCCATGAGCGATTCGTACCCGTTGAGTCCGCCGCCACCGCGGAGGACATGAGCAGTGAACCGCTGGCCAGCCACGCCGCCCTTGACGTCGTAGCTCACCCGATACCACTGGTTCTTCACCACCGAGAAGTTCGGGCTCGCGAGCAGGGATTCGGAGGCGCCCGCAACGATGCGCCGAGCAGGTCCGACTGGAGATGTTTCCTCGACGATTTCGGCCAGCGGTGCTGTTTGATTCCAGGTGGACCACCGGGTTGTCGATTCGGTCCCCTCGATCGCGCGAATGAGGTTGGAGCCTATGACACGCATGGCCGCATAGCCCGGGGATGTCAGGATCGCGCGCCCGGTCGCGTCATTGTTGCGCGGCGTGCCGTTGACGGTCGCCGCCTGCCATTCCGCGAAGGTGTACGGGACCGTGAAGTGCGTGGCCCAGTTCTCGGTCACGACCCGAGGGTTCAGCAGCGCAAAGTAGGTGTTCCCTTCGTAGGTGGCAAAGTCCCAGGTGCTTTCGAGGGGGGTCTGCGCGCGGATCGCAGGGAATGTGTTGGTCGGGTAGAAAATGTTTCCCTTGATGAGGTTTCCGTAAATGTCCCCGTCAGCGCGGGATCTCGTCGTCTGTTCCTGAAGCCAGAGCGACTGGCGGCGACTCGCGAACAGAGTGTTGCTTTCGACGCGATTGTTGAATGCGTTGTGGATCTGGATTCCGTAGTCGGCATCACGAACCGTGTTTCGCAGCGCAAGACTGCCCGTGGAGCGCTCGTCGATGTAGATCCCCACGGCGCGGGTCGCGTCGTAGAGCGTGCCCGTAAAGTTGCCATGTACCCGTTCGATCAGGTTGTCAGTCACGTGCGTTCCGCTGCTGCTCCAGTCCACATACACGCCACCGCAGTCATCGAGAATCATGCAGGTATCGCCGATGTAGTTGCGGCTGATCAGCCCTACGCCGTACACGCGGACGCCGATGTAGCCGGCGCCTCGAATCTCGTTTCCCGAAACGGTCGCGGTATCGCCCGCATCGATGGCCGCACGCGATAGACTCGGGACGCTCGTGGCGACACCGTTGACCCGCTGCACGCCGCTGTCGGTGATTTTGTTGCCATTGACGACGAGGCCTCGGGCGCTCGTGGCACCCGTACCGGTGCCGGAAATGGCGTCGAGCGTCGTCCGCGTGATCGTGTTCGTCTGTATCCGGCACCCGATGGAGCCCTTAGCATCGACACCTGCTCCGCCGGTGTTGTCGATTCGCAGGTTCGAGAGCGTGACGTTGCTTGCACCGGCGATGGACACGCCGGTCATGGCACCGTTGATGGCGATGCCATCGATCGTGATGTGCTGCCTGTTCGTTACATCTATGCCTATCGGAAGGCCGGCGATCGAGATCCTGTTTGCGGGAGCCGAGCCATCCGGCAGCCACGCGGTGAGCCTCGAGGTCGCGGGATCAAAGTGCCATTCGTCGGGGCTGTCGAGCATCCACCTGGCGCCCATCAGCAGATATCCCCATCCGGTGAAGAGACGGTAGTGACTCGGCTGATTCAGAGTGAGCCGATTCCCCGTCACGGCGGTGACGGTTCTTTTGTCGAGCTGCCAGTTTTCGGACCGGATGTGCAGGGTCAATCCCGGCGTGATCGTCGCACCGGCGGGCAGCGCGAGATCGGGTCCGACGGTGAGATAGGTGCTGCCGCGCCCCCACGTGGTGGGAATGACGTCGGAGTCGGCTGCGATCCGCGCGTACTGCGATGTCGGCAGCAAGGCGTCGTGCCCGGCGTTGGGATGGTGAGCCGGCTGCAGCATACGGTCCTGGAGCATGACGGTGTGGGGTGGCAGGACAGTCTGCTCGACCCGGACGTCCCGCAAATACGACCGAACGCGACTTCCGAAGACACTCAGGTCGAAACGAGCTGTGTTGAGGGAGGCCGTGGAGGTGAACGGGATCGCGAAACGCTGCCATGAGCCCGTCCCGGTGAACCGGTACTCGAGCCCGACCGGCTCGTAGGTGGTGGGACCTGAACGACGGACTGCCACGATTGCCGGTATTCCGGCGGGGACGTTCACATAGAAACGTGCGGTGTACTCGACATTTCCGACCACGGGAAAGAGGCTGCTGTGCGCGACACTCTGGCCGCTCGCACCGCTTACCATCTGAAGGCAGCCGTTCACGTTCGCCGGGCACGCCGTGAGCAGGCCGATGGTCGCATCGCGGTTTGTCGACCACGTTCTCCAACCCATGATTGACCATTCCAAGCGGCCATTGGTGACGAGGTTGATCGGCAGGGTAGCTCGATAAATGTTGCCTTGTTCGACGGTCCAGTTTTCTGCGGGGATGCGGGTTGCACCGTCCACGGTTGGCGGGGCCGAGCAGGAAGCACCGTAGGGCCGGATGGTGATTGGCTGGGCGGCTGTGCCGGATTGCCAAATGCGCAGGGGCTCCGCCCACCGCCGGTCACACCGAAGATGGATCACATCGCCAGGGGCGAGTGTCGTATTGGACACCTTGGTCAGGCTTTGCCACGGGCCGTCCGGCGTTGCGGTGCCTGTGGGCGCGGGCTGCAATCCGGACCAACTGTCTTTCCCGAACTCGGCATCGACGTAGTAGTTGGCGGCCCTGCCGGATGTCGCGATCGTGGCTCCGACAAGCACGAGCGCAGCGAGGATGGTCTTGTGAATTCCAAGTGGCAGCACGGGAGGAGTTCCTGGTGGATGTCGTAGGGAGCAGCCTGGCTGCGTTCGCAAAGGAACATCGCAAGGCGTGAGCGGGATCGTCGAAGCCGGACCGCGTGCCCCCGCTACGTTGCGGTGAACGTGTCCGAGGCCGGGCCGGACCGCCGGATGTCGATCCGGGCGGTTTACCTGGAGGGTTGCGGCCTGGGCTGGGTACTGGGGCGACACGATTCGCGGAGGGTGGCTTCGGAACTGGTCGAATGTGGAAAAACTCAACGAATCGGTAGGCTGATCGCGAGACGCAAGGATCCTCATGCCCTCAACCATCGTTGTTTCAAATTCCCTTCAGGGCGGTGCGGGTCGTGCTTCACGAAATGCCAGAGAGAGACGTAGGGTTCTGCACCCGCGCGCTGGCCCACCCATGGTATGCATCAATTGTTCCAAATTGAGAGGCTTTGGGAGCCAGGTGGACGGAATCCGAGGCTGCACGCGGCTCTCGGGCGGCTACCGATTTCGAAGTGACACCGGGTTCTGCGTCATCCATCTCGAAATCGCGGCGGTGCTGGACTCGATACGTCACTCGCTTGGTTCTTCCGAGTCGTTTTGCCGAGTGTTTCCTTCTGGCGACGGTATCGAGAGAGCATACAAATGAAATGCGACATTTCGGTGAGCCTGGCGCGATCATCGTCGAGGCCCCACTGAGTTTCCGGATGCAAGGGGTGCTGCTGAGGCAGCGCCGTTCAAATTCGCTACAGGACTTGTATGGCAAACAGACGAGCACTCATCACCGGCATCACCGGTCAGGACGGCGCGTACCTCGCCGAGTTCCTTCTGAAGAAGGGCTACGAGGTCCACGGCATCAAGCGGCGCACGTCGCTGTTCAACACCGACCGGATCGACCATCTCTACCAGGGCCCGCA
>JALHMS010000020.1 GCA_022843925.1 Burkholderiales bacterium | reverse complement strand
GACTGCCAGACCACCATCGAGAGCCGCGGCTCCATCTCGATCACCGATATCGAGGCGCGGTACTCCTCGAGCGGAATCTCGCTCCATCCGGCCAGGCGCCATTCCTTCCGCATCAGATCCGGATCCAGTCGGGTCAGCTCGTGCTGTATCCGCATGCCGTTGCGGAACTGCAGTTGCCGGATGCTCCCGACCTCATTGCCTTGTCCTCGCAGGATCCGCATGGCGCGCACCGAGGGGTTCCAGCGCTGGAAGTCGTCGAACGTACCGAGGCGATTCCATACTTCCGCCGCGGGCGCTGCGATCTCCACGAACTGATGGGCGCTGCGTGATGCCGACCGGGCGTTCAGCGGGCGCAGCAATGGGGCTGCCAGGGCGGCATGCGCGACGAGCGCGAGGAGCCGCCTTCGTGGGGCGTGGATACGGAGCATCGTGGTTCGCCCGGGAGCAGGCGCGTGACGAGATGCGAAGTGGACTCGCGTTTCCTGCCGTCGTTCCGTCCCGCGCGTGCACGAAAAAGAACGGGCGCCCGAGGCGCCCGTCGAATCCGACCGAGTTGGGTATCTGCCGGAGGAGGAGAGGTTGAAGGGTTGCGGGATTCCCGCGAGGAACATCAGTAGTGGTAGGCGCTCTCGCCGTGCTCGGTGACGTCGAGGCCTTCGCGTTCCCGCTCCTCCGAGACCCGCAGTCCGACCAGCATGTCCACGATCTTGTAGGCGATGAACGAGACCACGCCGGACCAGACGACGGTCAGCGCGACGCCGGTCAGCTGGACCATGAAGTGACCGCTGATGGAGTAGTCGGCGCTGGCAGCGTTCGCCACGTAGTCCCAGACACCTGTGCCGCCGAGGCTCGGCGCGGCGAAGATCCCCGTGCCCAGCGCGCCGATGATCCCGCCGAGGCCGTGTACACCGAACACGTCCAGTGCGTCGTCCGCGCCGAGCAGGCGCTTCAGACCGGTGACACCCCAGAGGCACACTGCCCCGGCCACAGCGCCCAGGACGATCGCCCCCATCGGACCGACGAACCCGCAGGCCGGCGTGATCGCAACGAGACCTGCAACGGCTCCCGACGCGCCACCGAGCATCGAGGGTCGCCCCTTGATCGCCCACTCCAGGAAGACCCAGGCCAGCGTGGCGGCAGCCGCGGCGACGAACGTGTTCAGGAAGGCAAGGGCCGCGACGCCGCTGGCTTCCAGATTGGAGCCGACGTTGAAGCCGAACCAGCCTACCCAAAGCAGCGAGGCGCCGATCATCGTCATCGTCAGGCTGTGCGGGGTGAGGGCTTCCTTGCCGTAGCCGATGCGCTTGCCCACGAGGTAGGCACCCACCAGCCCGGCGACGCCCGCGTTGATGTGCACCACCGTGCCGCCTGCGAAGTCCAGCGCACCCTTGGCCCAGAGGTATCCGGCATTGGCCTCCACCGTCGCGAGCGTGGCGCTGTCCGTGATCGCGTCGGGGCCGTCCCAGTACCACACCATGTGCGCCAGCGGCAGGTAAGAGAACGTGAACCAGATGATCATGAAGAGCAGGATCGCGCTGAATTTCATCCGCTCGGCGAACGATCCGATGATCAGGCACGGGGTGATCGCGGCGAAGGTCATCTGGAAGGCGATGAACGTCATCTCGGGAATGACCACCCCCTTCGAGAACGTGGCGCCGAGGCTGTCGGGAGTCACTCCGGAGAGGAACGCCTTGGAGAGACCACCGAAGAACGGGTTTCCGCCCGTGAAGGCGACGCTGTAGCCGTAGATGGCCCAGAGGATCGCGAGCAGGGAAAACACGACGAACACCTGCATCAGGATCGACAGCATGTTCTTCGTGCGGACGAGGCCACCGTAGAAGAGCGCGAGCCCGGGGATCGTCATCAGGATGACGAGGGCGGTCGCCGTGTACATGAAGGCGATGTCACCCTTGTTCGGGACCGGCGCTGCGGCGGACGCGGCGTCTGCCGGCTCGGCGTCGGCCGAAGTTGGCGCCTCGGCGGCAGCCGCGGCTTCGGCGGGCTTCTCGGCCGGCGCGGTCACCGCGGGCACTGCGCCATCCGCGGGTTTGTCGTCGGCGAAGCTTCCACTCGCAAACGCGAGCAGCGCAGCCGCCGCGAGGGTGCTAAGGAACCTGTTCATTCGTGTATCCCCCATGGATCGTGCAAGGCGGTCAAAGTGCGTCGCTGCCGGTCTCGCCGGTACGGATGCGCACGACCTGTTCGAGGTCGAATACGAAAATCTTTCCGTCACCGATCTTGCCGGTGTTGGCGGACTTCTCGATGGCCTCGATGACCTGATCCAGAAGCTCCGTCCGTATGGCGGCCTCGATCTTCACCTTGGGCAGGAAGTCGACGACGTACTCCGCCCCACGATACAGCTCCGTGTGGCCTTTCTGCCGGCCGAAACCCTTGACCTCGGTCACGGTGATGCCCTGCACGCCGATGGCGGACAGCGCCTCGCGGACCTCGTCAAGCTTGAACGGCTTGATGATGGCGGTGACTAGTTTCATGTGAGTGAAGTCCTATGAGACACGAGAAGCGGGCATCGGCCAATGCCTCCGCCCGCGGGTGAGTGATCGGTCAGAAAGCCTTACTGACCTGGAGCCAGAAGCTGTCGTCGCCGATGTTGTCGCCGAAGCGGTTGCCCCAGGCGGCGAGCTGCCCTCCGGTGTTGGTGGTGACGGTCTTGTCGGCCGAACTCCCCGTGTAGAACGCGCCGAGGTTGAAGCCGACGAGGTCCTTGGTGACGCCGACCTTCCAGTCGGTGAGGTCGTAGATGTCGTTCGTCAGTCCGTAGGGCCTCAGGAAGCCGACGTCGCCCTTCCAATTCCAGACACCAACGTGCCCGTAGAGGTTGAAGCCGGTGTCACCCACAGGCACGTTGGCCGCGACGTTGCCGTAGTACGTGCCGCGGGCGTCGCCAACCATGAAGGCTGCGTCGCTGATCGTGTACCAGAGCTTCGCCGTGATCCATTTCCAACTGAGGCCGGCGTAGGCCTCGTAGGTGGTTGGCTTGCTCAGCCCGGGATACGTGACGGTGTCCAGCGTGTACTTGCCCGGATAGTAGTAGCCGATGATGCCGACGTCGTAACCGATTTCGTCCAGGAACTTGTTGCGGTAGCCGCCATACAGATCGATTTCGAGGCTCTTGCTGATCACGTCGGCAGTCACGCCGCCGAAGACACTGCTGTCGACGCCGGGCGCCGCAGGTTCCCACGCGTCGGCAAGCCAGGAAACGTTCGATCCGAAGAAACCGAGGTAGAACCCGCTCGCGTGCCCGTATTCCAAGGTCCCTTGCAGGGCGGGCGTGAAGTTGGTTTGAGAAAGTCCCCGGACCACGTAGTTGGTCACAAACGTCATGTTGCCGGAGGTGGAGTGGGGTGATGCCTCGCCTGCGGGCGCTTCTTCGGCGCTTACCGCGGAGGTGAGAAATGCTGTGGCGCAAGCGAGGGTGAAGGCAGCTGTGTAATTCAGCATGTTGGCGTTCCTCGAGAGTCGTTGTGTTGCCACAGCGCGCACTTGTTGCATGCCGCTGAGCAAACCCCTTGGCGCAATTGACATGCCACGGTTAAAAGCGCTAATAAACAACATCTTGCGGCGTTTTATTTCGCGTCGCACCATTTTCGCGCTCGGATATGGTGCGAACCGTGTGCGAAGCCGCACTGCAGCGGTGCCGGCGGTGATGTGTGCGGTCCGGATGCTCGTCGCGCGGGTGCCTTGTTACACTCCAAGTCCCACGCAGCCAGGAGCCAACCCATGACGGCGCGATCGTCTTTCCAGGACTTCGCACGACGCATCGAGCAACTGGCGGCCTCGACACCGCTCGGTGACATCGAGCGCAACTCGAAGGCGCTGCTTTCCCACGCCCTTGCCCGGATGGATCTGGTCCCGCGCGAGGAATTCGATGCCCAGACCGCGGTGCTTGCGCGCACCCGCGAAGCGCTGACAGCGCTGGAGCATCGCGTCGCGGCCCTGGAGGCCGCCGCTCGCGGGTCCGACTGAGCCCCGGCCGCAGCCCACCGCGCCTTGGCGACGGACCCGCGATCGTGAGTCTTGCGGTCCTGCGCAGCCGGGCTCTCGCCGGCGTGGATGCACCCGAGGTGATCGTCGAGGTCCATCTCGCCAACGGGCTGCCGTCCTTCCAGATCGTCGGGCTTCCCGAGGCCGAGGTGAAGGAAGCCCGGGATCGCGTGCGCAGTGCCATCCAGAACTGTGGTTTCGAGTTCCCGCAGCGCCGCGTGACCGTCAACCTCGCGCCAGCCGATCTCCCCAAGGAAAGTGGTCGATTCGACCTCCCCATCGCGCTGGGAATACTCATCGCGGCACACCAGCTGAAGATCCCAGCGCCTGACCAGTATGAGTTTGCCGGTGAGCTGGCACTTACTGGAGAGCTTCGCCCGGTACGCGGTGCCCTGGCCATGACCTACCGCGCGCATGCGGCGGGCCGGGCTTTTCTGCTGCCCTCCCAGAGTGCCCAGGAGGCGGCATTGGTCGGGGCGGCCATCGTCTACGGCGCGCGCAATCTCCTCGAGGTGTGCGCGCACCTGCGGGGTCTGGCGCCGCTGGAGCGCTGGCAGCAGGCGCCGGTCACAGAGAAGATGACCTATCCGGACATGGCGGATGTGAAGGGGCAGATGGCTGCCCGGCGGGCGCTGGAGGTGGCCGCCGCGGGAGGCCACAGCGCCCTGATGACGGGCCCGCCCGGAACGGGCAAGAGCATGCTGGCGGAGCGGTTTCCGGGGATTCTGCCGCCGATGACCGACGACGAGGCCCTGGCATCCGCCGCGGTGCAGTCCCTGGGCTCATCGGGCTTCGACGTCCGGCAGTGGGCCCGGCGTCCCTACCGGGCGCCGCATCACACGGCGTCGGCCGTCGCACTCGTGGGCGGCGGAAGCCAGCCGCGCCCCGGCGAGATCTCGATGGCAATGCACGGCGTGCTGTTCCTCGACGAACTTCCCGAGTTCGACCGACATGTCCTGGAGGTGCTGCGCGAGCCCCTCGAGTCCGGCAAGGTCAGTGTTTCGCGGGCTGCGAGGCAGGCCGAATTCCCCGCTGTGTTCCAGCTCGTGGCAGCGATGAATCCGTGTCCGTGCGGCTATCTTGGCCATGCCAGCGGGCGATGTCACTGTACGCCGGATCAGGTGGCGCGATACCGGGGCCGCATCTCGGGTCCGCTGCTCGATCGCATCGACCTGCAGTTCGAGGTGGGCGCCCTGACCGAGGACGAGCTGGCGGCCCGGTCGGACGGCGAGAGCAGCGCCGCGATCCGCAGCCGTGTCACGACCGCCCGCGAGGCCCAGCTGGCCCGCCAGGGATGTCCCAATGCGAGGCTCGACGCCCGCGGCGTGGAAGATCACTGCACCCCTGACGAGCGGGGCGACGCGATGCTTCGCCAGGCAGTGACGCGGCTCGGCCTGTCCGCGCGCGGATTTCACCGGATCCGCAAGGTTGCCCGGACGATCGCCGACCTCGCCGGGGACCACGGCGTCACCGGCGCACACGTGGCAGAGGCGCTGCGATACAGGCGATCGGAAGTCCGATAGCAGCGACGATGACGCTCTCATGGCGACGCGCGCCGGGTTGACAGGCCGACGCCCCAGCATTTAAGTTGAAGCCCTTCGCGCCGATTTGAGTTGCAGCTTGCGGGCGCATTACAAATACCGCTAAAGCGCGACTCGGAAACCCGGTCGCCCCTTGGCGGTCGGGTTTTTCTTTTTTCAGGGGCCTACTTCTCTTGTCGTCCGACCGATCCCGCCTCCTGCGAGACCAGCTCGCCAGGCGCATCCTGGTACTCGACGGTGCCATGGGCACCATGATCCAGGGCCACAGTCTCGAGAAGCATCACTACCACGGTGAGCGATTCGAGGATCACCACTGCGAACAGTCCGGCAACAACGACCTGCTCACGCTCACGCAGCCGGGCGTGATCGCCGGCATCCATGCGCAGTATCTCGATGCCGGTGCCGACATCATCGAGACCAACACTTTCAACTCCACCCGGATCGCGATGGCCGACTACGGGATGGAGTCGCATGTCCGGGAGCTGAACGAGACCGCAGCCAGGCTGGCGCGCAACCTCGCCGACGAGTGGTCCGATCGCACGCCCGACCGTCCCCGCTTCGTCGCCGGCGTGCTCGGGCCCACGAATCGCACCGCGTCGATCTCGCCCGACGTGGCCGATCCGGGGGCGCGCAATGTCCGATTCGACGAACTGGTCGTTGCGTACACCGAAGCGGTCGACGGTCTCGTGGCCGGTGGTGCCGACATCCTCCTGATCGAGACGGTCTTCGACACGTTGAACTGCAAGGCTGCCCTCTTCGCGGTCGATGCCTACTTCGCCGAGCGCGGCGGGCGCCTGCCCGTATGGGTCTCCGGCACCATCACCGATCTCTCCGGACGCACGCTCTCCGGCCAGACCACCGAGGCCTTCTGGCACTCGATCCGCCACGGCAATCTCACGGCCGTCGGCCTCAACTGCGCGCTCGGAGCCAAGGATCTCCGGGCCTACATCGCCGAGCTGTCGCGCATGGCGGATGTGCACGTCAGCATCCATCCGAACGCAGGCCTGCCGAACGCGTTCGGGGAGTACGACGAGAGCCCCGAGTACACCGCCGGCATCCTCCGCGAATTCGCCGAAGCGGGCTTCCTGAACATCGCGGGCGGCTGCTGCGGGACGACGCCCGGGCATATCCGCGCGATCGCGAAGGCGGTCAAGGATTTCCCCCCACGCGCGCTGCCGGTGATCGAGCCGAAGCTGCGCCTTTCCGGTCTGGAGCCGCTCGTCGTCGGTGACGATTCGCTATTCGTGAACGTCGGGGAGCGCACCAATGTGACGGGTTCGCGCGCCTTCGCGCGGATGATCCTCGACGGCCGCTATTCCGATGCGCTCGTCGTGGCGCGCCAGCAGGTGGACAACGGTGCCCAGGTCATCGACGTGAACATGGACGAGGCCATGCTGGACTCGAAGGCCGCCATGACCACGTTCCTCGATCTCGTGGCCTCCGAGCCCGACATCTCGCGCGTGCCGCTGATGATCGATTCCTCCAAGTGGGAGGTCATCGAGGCCGGTCTGAAGTGCGTGCAAGGCAAGGCGATCGTCAACTCGATCAGCATGAAGGAAGGCGAGGCCGAGTTCCTCCGGCAGGCGCGCCTCGTGCGCCGCTACGGCGCCGCGGCCATCGTGATGGCTTTCGACGAGCAGGGGCAGGCGGATACGCTCGCGCGGCGCGTGGAGATCTGCACGCGCGCCTACCGGCTTCTCACGCAGGAGGTCGGATTCCCGCCCGAGGACATCATCTTCGACCCGAACATCTTCGCGATCGCGACGGGCATCGAGGAGCACTCCAACTACGGCATCGACTTCATCGAAGCCACGCGCCGGATCCGCTCGGAACTGCCGTACGCGAAGGTGAGCGGCGGCGTCTCGAACATCTCGTTCTCGTTCCGCGGCAACGATCCCATCCGCGAAGCCATCCACACGGCGTTCCTCTATCACGCCGTGAAGGCCGGCATGACCATGGGGATCGTCAACGCCGGGCAGTTGGGCGTCTACGAGGAGATCCCGAAGGACCTCCTCGTGCTCGTGGAGGACGTCCTCTTCAATCGTCGCCCGGATGCCACCGAGCGGCTCGTCACCTTCGCCGAGAGTTACAAGGCGGAAGGCAAGGTGAACGTCGAGGATCTCTCCTGGCGTGATGCACCCGTCGCGGAGCGGCTGCGCCATGCGCTCGTGAAGGGCATCGACAAGTACGTGGTGGAAGACACCGAGGAAGCGCGCCTGCAGTTCGAGCGCCCGATCCAGGTGATCGAAGGGCCGCTGATGGACGGCATGAACGTCGTGGGCGACCTCTTCGGCGCCGGCAAGATGTTCCTCCCGCAGGTGGTGAAGTCCGCCCGCGTGATGAAGGAGGCCGTCGGCCACCTCGTGCCGTTCATCGAGGCCGAGAAGCTCCGCACCGGCGAGGTCGCGAAGGCCAAGGGCAAGATCGTCATCGCCACCGTGAAGGGCGACGTGCACGACATCGGCAAGAACATCGTGACCGTCGTGCTCCAGTGCAACAACTTCGACGTCGTGAACCTCGGCGTGATGGTTCCCGCCGAGAAGATCCTGCGCACGGCGCGGGAAGAGAACGCCGACATCATCGGTCTCTCGGGACTCATCACCCCGTCGCTCGAGGAGATGGCGAACGTGGCGCGCGAGATGGAGCGCCAGGGCTTCACCATCCCGCTGCTGATCGGGGGTGCTACGACCTCCCGCGTGCACACTGCCGTCAAGATCGAACCGAACTATCGCGGACCCACGGTCTGGGTGCCGGATGCCTCCCGCAGCGTCGGTGTGTGCACGAGCCTGCTGTCCGACGACATGCGCGATGGCTTCGTCGCGAAGGTGAAGGCCGAGGCCGAGAAGACGCGCGAGCAGCACAAGGGCAAGAAGGGCCAGGGACCGCACCACTCGATCGTCAAGGCGCGCGAACACGGGCTGAAGACCGACTGGGCCACCTACGTTCCGCCCGTGCCGAAGCGCCTCGGCGTGCAGGTGTTCCGCGACTATCCGCTCGCCGAGATCGCCGAGCTGATCGACTGGACGCCGTTCTTCCAGACCTGGGAACTCGCCGGCCGGTATCCGCGCATCCTCGACGACGAAGTGGTCGGCGAGGCGGCGCGCAACCTGTTCGCCGATGCGAAGGCGATGCTCGCGCGGATCATCGACGAGAAGTGGCTCGGCGCCAACGCGGTCGTGGGGTTGTTCCCCGCCGCGCGCGTCGAAGGTGACGACGTCGAGATCTACGCCGACGAATCGCGCGATCGCGTCGCCATGACCTTCCACTGCCTGCGCCAGCAGATGGTGAAGCCCGACGATCGCGCGAACCAGTGTCTCGCCGACCTCGTCGCACCGAAGGAGACGGGCGTGCGCGACTACATCGGGGCGTTCGCGGTGACGGCCGGCATCGGCATCGATGCGCGCGTCGCCGAGTACGAGGCGAGGAACGACGACTACAACGCCATCCTCCTGAAGGCCCTCGCCGACCGGCTGGCGGAGGCGTTCGCGGAGCTCATGCACCGCCGCGCGCGCCGCGAGTTCTGGGGCTACGCGGCCGACGAGACCTTGGACGTCGAGGCGCTCATCGACGAGAAGTATCGCGGTATCCGCCCGGCGCCCGGCTATCCTGCCTGTCCGGATCACACGGAGAAGGGGCCGCTGTTCGAGTTGCTCGATGCGCCCGGCAATGCCGGCATCACCCTCACGGAGAGCTTCGCGATGCTCCCCACGGCGGCGGTGAGCGGCTTCTACTTCTCGCATCCCGAGGCGCACTACTTCGCAACCGGCCGCATCGATCGCGATCAGGTGGCCGACTACGCCCGGCGCAAGGGCATGGACCTGCGCGATGTCGAGCGGTGGCTGGCGCCGGTGCTGGCGTACGACCCGGCCTGACCTCCGACCGGGCGGCAAGCTTGCGGGTGGCCCCCGGCCGGAGGACACTCGATCCGGAGGAGGTCTGCCCGTTCCGTGAACATCCCTGCCGCCCTGCTGCCGCCGGTCTGGTATCTGCTCGCCCACGGCGTCCTGACCGCGATGGCCCTCGCCTTCGTTCTTCGGGCGCCCTGGCGCAGGCTCGGCGACAGTGCCTTCAGCCACCTCTGGCTGGGCACGTGCGTATCCCTGCTCGTACTGTGGAGCATTCGGTCCCCGATGATCGGTGGCCTCGATTTCCACTTCCTCGGCGCCACTGCGGTCACACTGATGTTCGGCCCCGGCCTCGCCATCGGATGTCTCTCGCTCGTGCTGGTCGGGCGGCTCCTCATGGGGCAGATCGAGCCCGCGGCGCTTTCCATGGATGTCCTCCTGCTCGCCGTGCTGCCCGTGACACTGAGTCACGCAACCCTGCGGCTGTCCCAGCGATTGCTGCCACCGAACCTGTTCGTCTACCTCTTCGTGGCCGCGTTCTTCGGTGCCGGCCTTGCCATGGTCGGCAGCGGCGGCGCGACGGTCGGGCTGCATGCGATCTTCGGCACGCCGGGCGAGGCGATGATGGCCGAGGAGTTCCTGCCGTATTGCCTGCTCCTCGGATTCGCCGAGGCCACGCTCACCGGCATGATCGTCACGCTGCTGGTCGTGTACCGGCCGGCCTGGGTCGGAACCTTCGACGATGCCCGGTATCTACTCCGCCGATGAGCGGGACGGGTGGTGTCGCCACGGGGCGCATGCCGTCCCCGCCTGGAGTGGAATCGTGAGCAGAATCGCCGTTGTTCTTCTCGCAGGGAGCGCGTTCCTGCCGGGCTTCGCCGCGGCCGAGCGGGTGCATCGCTACACGGTCGATGTCGACGCCGATCTGGCGACCCTCCGCGTCGACGCGTGCTTCTCGGGCCGGGCGCCGACGATGCTCGCGGTCGAGTCCCAGGAGGCGACGTCGGCGTTCGTCGAAGGCAAGACGGTGTCTCCCCAACCGCGGGCACTGGCCCCGAACGGCATGGAGATGTCGCTTCGGGGGGTGCCCGAGAACGGCTGCATCGCCTACTCGGTGAGCCTCCTCCACGCCCGCAAGACCCGCGACCATTCCGGCTATGCGAACCGGTGGACCGGTCGTGATCTCGTTACCGAGGTGGGGCTCTGGTTCTGGCGGCCACCGACGCTCACCGCGGACGAGGACATCGAAGTGAGCTTCCGCCTGCCCGAGGGGTTCGCCGTGTCGGTGCCATGGCATCCCCTCGCCGACGCCGCCGTCCCGACGTACCGGGTGGGGCGCGGGGCCTACAACCGGACTTCCGACGCGGCTTTCGGACGCTTCCGGGAGATTCCGATCGACGTGCCCGGGGCTCGGTTGCGGCTCGCTGTCCTGAACGGGAAGCCAGCCCCCGACGTCGAGGCCATGCGTCGCTGGATCGAGGACGCGGCCAGATCCGTCGCGGCGATCTACGGCCGCTTTCCCGTGCCCGAGCCGCAGGTGCTGGTGCTTCCCGGCGCGCCCGCCCCGGAACCGACGCCATGGGCCTACGTACTCCGTGGCGGACAGGGGTCCGCGCATTTCTCGGTGAACCAACGGCGCCCCTTGCGCGAGTACGTCGAGGACTGGACGGCGCCGCACGAGTTGTCGCATCTGCTCCTGCCGCCGACCGATCCGAACGACGCGTGGCTGTCCGAAGGAATCGCGTCCTACTACCAGAACGTCACCCGGGCCCGAAGCGGCGTGCTCACTGCCGAGGAGGCGTGGCAGAACATCCATGCCGGGTTCCGTCGCGGCCGCAAGCTGGATACCAAGGGGCTGACGCTGGCCCAGGCCACGCAGCGGATGTATCGCGACAACGCCTACATGCGCGTCTACTGGCAGGGCGCGGCCATCGTCCTCGCGGGGGACGTCGAGCTGCGTGCCCTGACCGACGGTCGACAGTCCCTCGACACCGTCCTCGACGCATTCGGCCGCTGCTGCCTCGACCCCGACCGCGAATGGACGGCCCGCGAGATCTTCCAGCGCTTCGATGCGATCGCCGGGATGCCCGTGTTCGTGCCCATCCTCGATGCGCAGATCGACACGCCGGGTTTCCCCGACCTGACCAGCCTCTACGGGCGTCTCGGCCTCGAGGGGCTGGGCGGCAAGGTCGCGTTTCGCAACGATGCCCCGCTCGCGCGGGCTCGGGACGCCATCATGGCGCCTGGGCCGTACCGCACGCCGCGGGCGCTGCTCGGCGCCGGTTCCTGAGGCAGGCGACGTTCGCATGAGGTAGTCGGTACCGCGCCGGTATCATCGCGGCGTGGAAATCTTCGCCGCCTACCTGCATTTCATCTCGATCCTGGCGTTCGCCGGCCTGCTCGCCGCCGAGTGCGCACTCTGCAACGAGCATCTGCAGCCCGGCCACGTGCGGCTGCTCGCCAGGATCGACGCGGCGTACATCGCGGCCGCCGTGCTGGTGCTGTCGAGCGGCCTGCTGCTGCTCCTTGGCTACGAACGGCATGTATGGGCCATGCTCACGCAGCCCGTCTTCTGGACCAAGTTCGGCATCTTCGTCGCGCTCGGCGCTGTCGCGGTGTATCCGTCCCTGCAGTTCCAGCGATGGAACCGGGCGATCGCGAAGGGGCAGGAGCGAATTCTCACCACGCGCGACATCCGTCGGACGCGCCGCGTGATCCTCGTCGAACTCGCCCTGTTCGCGATCGTGCCGCTGCTGGCGGCCTGGCTCGCCCGGGGCGCGCAGCCTTCCGCGATACGACCATGACGCTCACCGCCATCCCGCCGGCGCTCCAGGCCGTGCTGCTGTTGTGTGCCTCGAATGTCTTCATGACCTTCGCCTGGTACGCCCATCTCAAGGACCTCGCGCACAAGCCCTGGATCATCGCGGCGCTGTTCTCCTGGGGCATCGCCCTCTTCGAGTACCTTCTGCAGGTCCCTGCGAACCGTGCCGGGTACCAGACCCTCTCGCTGGCGCAGCTGAAGATCATCCAGGAGGTGATCTCGCTGTCCGTGTTCGTGCCGTTCGCGCTGATCTACATGCACGAACCGCTGAAATGGGATTATCTATGGGCTGCGCTCTGCATCATGGGCGCCGTGTACTTCATCTTCCGGACCTGACATGACCCAACTCTGCTTCCTCACGGCAACCGAACTCGCGCGCCGCATCCGCCGGCGCGACGTCTCTGCGATCGACGTCCTCCGTGCCCACGTCGAGCAGATCGAGCGCACCAATACGCAGATCAACGCGATCGTCACGACCACGTTCGAGGCCGCCCAGGCGGATGCGCAGCGCGTCGATGCGCAACTCGCCCGAGGGGAGGATCCCGGTCCGCTCGCCGGCCTGCCCGTGGCGCACAAGGACCTCACGATCACCAAGGGCGTCCGGACGACCTTCGGTTCGCCGATCTTCAAGGACTTCGTGCCCGACCGGGACGCCCTCATCGTCGAGCGACTGAAGGCCGCGGGCGCAGTCACCGTCGGGAAGACCAACACGCCGGAGTTCGGTGCCGGCTCGCAGACCTTCAACCCGGTCTTCGGTGCGACGCGCAATCCGTGGGATCCGACCCGCACGACCGGCGGCTCCAGCGGCGGTGCCGCAGCGGCGCTGGCCTGCGGCATGGTGCCCATCGCCGACGGCACCGACCTCGGTGGTTCGCTTCGGAACCCCGCGAGCTTCTGCAACGTGGTCGGATTCCGCAGCACTCCCGGCCGCGTCCCGATGTGGCCATCGCTGAACGCGTGGTTTCCGCTGGGGATCGCCGGCCCGATGGCGCGCACCGTGGAGGATGCGGCGCTCATGCTCTCCGCGATGGCGGGTCCGGATCCGCGTTCGCCGATCTCGGTGCACCAGCCGGGGGCGATGTTCGCCGCACCGCTCGGCCGCGACTTCCGGGGCGCGCGCGTCGCGTGGAGTCCCGATCTCGGCGGCCTGCCCGTGGAGCGCCCGGTCCGCGACGTGCTCGCGCAGGCGTTGCCGGCGCTCGCGGACATCGGCTGCGTCGTGGAGGAGGCAACGCCTGATCTCGCCGCGGTCGACGAGATCTTCGAAGTGCTGCGCGCCTGGCATTTCGAGATGGCCCATGGCGAACTCGTGCGCAGCAAGCGGGATCAGGTGAAGCAGACGGTCATCTGGAACGTGGAGGCCGGGGCGAAGCTCACCGGCGCCGATGTCGGGCGGGCGGAGCGGCTGCGGACCGAGCTGTTCCATCGCTTGCGCGAGTTCTTCACGCGGTTCGATTTCCTGGTCTGCCCCGTCGTCCAGGTCCAGCCCTTCGACGTGGACAAGGAGTACCCCATGGAAGTCGACGGGCACGCGATGGGGTCGTACCTCGAGTGGATGCGTTCGTGCTCGCGCATCTCGGCCACCTCGCTGCCTGCGCTCTCAGTACCTGCCGGGTTCACGCCCGACGGTCTGCCGGTGGGGCTGCAGATCGTCGGCCCCTATCTCGACGACTTCGCCGTCCTGCAGTTGGGCCATGCGTTCGAGCAGGCCACAGGCTTCACCGGGAAGCGGCCACCGTTGACGGCCGGCTGATCCCCTGCCACCTGTTCCACGCCCACGCGATCCACCCGCCGGACGTGTCGGACGCCGGGGGATCGCGGGTATCATTGCGGCGCCCGAAGCGCAGCGATGCCCCGGACGATTCCGATGTCGTCGGCGACTCGCACCGCCGCGTTCCCCAAGACCCGTCGTTCCCCCGAGCCACCATGCCAAGCAGCGCCCTCATCTCCCGTTTCGTCTCCGTCGTTGCCTGCCTCGCCCTCTCGGCGGGGCTCGTCCCTGCCCATGCCGATGACGCGCCCGCCGCGCCCTCCGCCGACGGGTCCAAGGGACCCAAGCCCGCTCCCAAACCGGTCCGCAAGGACCGCGTGTTCGTGAAGGATCTCGAAGGCATCTGGATCGCCCGTGACTACGTCGAGGCCCTGCGGGCGGTCAGGTCGCCCCTGGCGGCGGCCCGCAAGGCGAAGCCCCTCGCGGTCAACATCCGCAAGGACCGCAACAAGTTCACCGTGCTCCGTACCGACTTCGGCCGAGCGATCCTCCTCGACATCGTCGACATCGAGCCCGGCGCCAAGACCGGCGAGTTCCGCCTCGTCGCAGCGCCCGACGCGAGCGGCCCGGTCAATTCGGCCGACGTCACGTATCTGCCGGCCCGCGGGAAGGGCAGCGAAGGTCGCTTCGATTCGCTGGATTTCGCGGATCCGAGTTTCTCGAAGAAGCGCTGGCGCAACCTCGTGCGTCTCGACGAAGGTCTCGGCCATTTCGTGAACGGGATCGCCATCGCGGGCACCTATGTCGACGCCAAGGGACAGTCCTACGCGTTCACGCCGAAAGGCGAGGCGACGATGCCGGACGGCAGCTTCGCCTACGAGATCGCACTCGCGCCCGTCGCGGGTCAGTGTGAGCTGATCGAAAGCGTCGCCGACACGGAGTCGGCCCCGAGGAAGCGCGTGGGGTTCGACTGGAAGGGCGGCCGCCTCCACCTCTTCGAGGTGACCGGCGACGCCAAGGCGGGCCTGCGCTGCGCGAAGGAGCCCTTTGCCGTGCTGGTGCCGGGGGCCCCGGGTGCGGATCGCACCTGAGCCACGCAGCGGCACCCAGACCATGCAGTACAACCCGCGGGAGAGGAAGATGAAGATGGTGCGCCGAGTCTGGAAGGCGGGTTGCGGAGCGGTACTGCTATCTGCAGCGATGCTCCCGGGTCTGTCGGGCGCCTGCGAGCCCGATCAGGTCGTGGCCGACGTGACGGCGGCGGATGCCGCGCGCTATCGGGCCATGGAGGCAGGCGACATCCCGACCCTCGCGAGATACCTGGGTGACGACCTCATCTACACGCACTCGTCGGCGCTCGTGGATTCGAAGTCGACGTACATCGACTCGCTCCGTTCGGGCAAGGTGGTGTACAAGCAGACCCGGCGCAGCGATCTGCGCGTCTCGCCCTACGGTTGCACGGCTGTGGTCACCGGTCGGGGTGATTTCGGCGTCAGCATCGAGGGGAAGGACGTCGACGTCCAGTTGCGCTTCACGAACGTATGGGTGAAGAACCCGGAAGGTTGGCAGATGGTCGCATGGGAGGCCACGCGCATCCCGCCCAAGCCCTGACGCGGACATCGCCACACGCACTTCCGGAACGGCGGGGGCGTTTGCCCTCGCCGTTTCGCTTTCGCGGTGCTGCATGACGTTGCGGCACCTTCCATCAACGGGTGTCACCGGAGTCCATCGCCGGCCATGTCCGAGATCGACGAGGTCAAGCAGCACGAGAGCGTGCAGGAGAGCCTGCAGCAGGTGATCGCGCTGCTCGCCAAGCACCGCGTGGTGGAGCATCTCGTCCACCACCAGGCGATGCGGCGGCACGAGCTGGTCGAATCCCTCGTGCACAAGCAGAACGTCACCGAGCTGCAGAGGAAGCTCGAGGCGCTGCACCCGGCGGACGTGGCGTTCATCCTCGAGGCGCTGCCCCTCGGAGACCGGTTGGCGGTATGGCACCTCGTCAAGGCCGATCGCGACGGCGAGATCCTGCTCGAGGTCTCGGACGCCGTCCGCGCGACCCTCATCGCGGACATGGAGCCCGAGGAGCTGGTCGCCGCCACCGAGCAGCTCGACACCGACGAGATCGCCGACCTCGCGCCCGACCTCCCCGAGGAGGTCATCGAGGACGTCTTCCAGTCGCTCTCGATGGAGGAGCGCGAGCAACTGCGTGCTGCGATGTCGTACCCCGAGGAATCCGTCGGGGCGCTGATGGACTTCGAGATGGTCACCATCCGCGAGGACGTCACGCTCGAGGTGGTCCTGCGGTACCTGCGCCGCCTCGACGAACTGCCCGACCACACCGACCAGCTGTTCGTGGTGGATCGAGGCGACTTCCTGAAGGGCGTGCTGCCGGTGGGCCGCGTCCTCGTCAACGACCCCGACAAGCTCGTGGCCGAGGTCATGCTGCCCGACACCGTGCGTTTCCGGCCGGGGCAGATGGCCGACGAGGCCGCGCAGGCCTTCGAGCGCTATGAGCTGGTGTCGGCCCCGGTCGTCGACGATCGCGGTGAGCTCGTCGGTCGCGTCACGGTGGCGGCGGTGATGGACTACATCCGCGAGGAGAGCGACAGCGACATGCTGGCCCTTGCCGGTCTGCGTGAGGGCGAGGATATCTTCTCCTCCGTCTGGATCTCGGCCAAGAACCGCTGGACCTGGCTCGCCGTCAATCTCGTGACCGCATTCATCGCGTCGCGCGTGATCGGCATCTTCGAGGGCAGCATCGAGAAGCTGGTCGCCCTGGCAGCACTCATGCCGATCGTCGCCGGCATCGGCGGCAACTCGGGCAACCAGACGATCACGATGCTGGTGCGCGCCATGGCGCTGGGCCAGATCCACAGCGCGAACGCGCGGAAGCTGCTTGCGAAGGAGCTCGCGATCAGTCTGCTGAACGGTGTCGTCTGGGGGACGATCTTCGGATTCTTCGCGACCCTGCTGTATCACAGCCTGCCGCTGGGCATCGTGATGATGGCGGCGATGACGCTTAACCTCATGGTGGCGGCGTTGTTCGGGGTCTTCATCCCCATCCTGCTGCATCGTATGGGGCGGGATCCCGCCGTCGGATCGTCGGTCCTCATCACGGCGCTCACGGACAGTGGCGGATTCTTCATCTTCCTCGGTCTGGCGACGCTGTTCCTCATCTGAATGCCCAACCCATGAACGGAACGCCTGCGTGGTGCCAGCCCGTCGAAGTCTGCTGAGTCTCGCGGCAGCGGTCGCTGCTGCGGGGTGCTCGCCTCTGGCGCCGCTCAACTGGGCCGCTGGGGACCACGCCCGCCGGCGGGTGGATGTGGCGTACGGCGCTGCGCCGCGCCACCAGCTCGACCTCTACGCGCCCGTCGATGGCATCCGCCGGGCACCGCTCGTCGTGTTCTTCTACGGGGGTTCCTGGACGGGCGGCGATCGCGCGAGCTATCGATTCGTCGGGGAAGCGCTGGCCGGGGTCGGCTGCGCGGTGGCGATCCCGGACTATCGCGTACACCCCGCGGTGCGCTATCCGGGCTTTCTCGAGGATTGCGCTGCCGCGGTCGCCTGGCTCCAGCGGAACGCCGACGCGCTCGGTATCGACGCGGATCGGATGGTGCTCGCCGGCCACTCGGCAGGTGCCTACAACGCGGCGATGCTGGCCCTCGACCCCCGATGGCTGACCGCGGCCGGGGGCGATCGCGCCGCCGTGCGCGGCTGGGTCGGCCTGTGTGGCCCGTACGACTTCCTGCCGCCGCGCAGTGCCGTTCTTCGCGACATCTTCGGGCCGCCCGCAGGTTGGCCCGACACGCAGCCGGTCACGCACGCCAGTGCCGGGGCGCCCCCGTCGCTGCTGCTCTGGGGCGACGACGATTCGACGGTTCTTCCGAGGAACTCGGAGCGCCTCGCTGCCCGGCTGCGCGATGCAGGCAACGATGTCACGACCGAGGCGTATCGCGGCGTGGGTCACGTGAAGCCGCTGCTCGCGCTGTCCCGACCGTTCCGCGATGCGGTCCCCGTTCTGCCGGCGGTGGAGGCTTTCGTCCACCGCGTGACCGCATCCGCGGGCGACGTCGCCTCGTAGAATCGACGGCACGATCGATCGCACGCCGTGCCGGTCGAAGTGCGCAGCCGATGCAACCACGGAGTTCACCATGTCCAGCCACCACAGTCCCATCGTGCTTTCGTCCGAGATCACGCCGCGGTCCATGTTCGAGGGACGCAGGGCCTTCCTGCGCGATGCCGGGTTCGCACTGGCCCTGGCTGGTGTCGGCGGTGCTGCGTTGCGCCCGGGAGATGCCCACGCGAAGGCGTTCGAAGGCGCACGCAAGAGCCCCTTCAGCGTCAACGAGCCCGCCACGCCCTTCAAGGACGTCACCACTTACAACAACTTCTACGAGTTCGGCACCGGGAAGGACGATCCCGCCGAACGCGCGCACACGCTGAAGCCCCGGCCGTGGACGCTCTCCGTCGAGGGTGAATGCGCGAAGCCGAAGCGCTGGGATCTCGACGAGCTGCTGAAGCTCGCCGCGGTGGAGGAGCGGATCTACCGCATGCGCTGCGTGGAGGGATGGTCCATGGTGATTCCCTGGAACGGCTATCCCCTGGCCGAGCTGCTGAAGCGCGCAGAGCCCAACGCCCGGGCGAAGTACGTGGAGTTCACGACGCTCGCGGATCCCGCGCAGATGCCTGGGATCCGGACGGCCGTGCTCGACTGGCCCTACGTCGAGGGACTGCGGATCGATGAGGCCATGCATCCCCTGACCCTGCTCACGCTGGGGCTCTACGGCGATCTCCTGCCGAATCAGAACGGCGCGCCAGTGCGCGTCGTGGTGCCGTGGAAGTACGGGTTCAAGAGCGCCAAGTCGATCGTCCGCATCCGCTTCACCGAGCAGGAACCGCGAACCGCCTGGAACAAGGCCATCCCGCGGGAGTACGGCTTTTACTCGAACGTGAACCCGGCGGTCGACCATCCCCGCTGGAGTCAGGCACGCGAACGGCGGATCGGCGAGTTCGGCAAGCGCGCGACCCTGCCTTTCAACGGCTATGGGGAGCAGGTGGCCGGGCTCTACACCGGCATGGATCTCCGGAAGTTCTTCTGAGCGGCGAGTCGGCCGCGAAGCACGCCGTGGGGTTTCGTCCAACACCGCGCCAGGTGGACTTCATCAAGGTCGCGGTGTTTGCGGCCTGTCTTCTGCCGACGGCACGGCTCGTCTGGCGCTTCGCGACGGACGGTCTCGGCGCGAATCCTATCGAGTACATCACCCGCGCGACCGGCTGGTGGACGCTCGCGTTCCTCGCGATCACGCTGGCGGTCACGCCCGCACGTCGCTGGCTCGCGATGCCCTGGCTGCTGCGGCTGCGGCGCATGCTCGGCCTCTTTGCCTTCTTCCACGCGTGTCAGCACTTCACGACCTATATCTGGCTGGACCAGTTCTTCGACTGGCCGGGGGTGCTCGCAGACATTGCCAAGCGCCCGTTCGTGACCGTCGGTTTCGCCGCTTTCGTGCTCCTGGTGCCGCTTGCCGTCACATCGACCAATGCCATGGTCCGACGCCTCGGCGCGCGGCGGTGGCAGCAGCTTCACCGCCTCGTCTACGGGATCGGCGTGCTCGGGGTCGTACATTTCTGGTGGCTCGTGAAGAAGGATGTCACGGAGCCCCTGATCTTCGCAGTCGTGATCGGAATGCTCCTCGCCTCCCGGCTGCTCCCGCACCGCTCGGTGCCGCCGCAAAGGCAGGCTTCGGTGGGGTCTGCAGCAGACTGAGTCCGCTGGGAAAGGTGGATCGAAACGCGCCTCTCCCGAGAATCGCCCGATTTCCGCAGTGGCATATGCGTTGCTTTTGTGGCTTCTGTTCACTCCCGTCGGCCCCTCGGTCTCGTCACCGGCGATCGGGCCGTCCAAGGCTCAGGCCCCAGGGAGAACGTTGTTTCCTTTTCGGTTCGATGACGCGTGGACGGGGGGTCGAGGCCTGCCGCACAACCCGTTCGGGCCGATCCTGACGCGTGGCGACAGCATGTCGTGGAGGCTGACGATGGTTCCATTTGCCGGAAGGCACGGTTTTCTCGGGCGGTTCGGGCGGTCGATTCTGCTGATCGCGGCTCTGGCGATGGTGGCGGGCTGCTCGGGGCGGCCCACTCATCCGGCGGCCCCCCGTGCGGCTGCGACCTCCGACTACCAGTACATCATCGGACCGGGCGACGCCGTGAACGTGATCGTCTGGCGCAATCCCGATCTCTCCATCAGCGTGCCGGTGCGCCCCGACGGCAAGATCACCGTGCCCCTCGTGGAGGATCTGATCGCGAACGGCAAGACTCCGTACGCCCTCGCACGCGACATGGAGAAGGCGCTCGGAAAATACATTCGGGATCCGGTCGTCACGGTCATCGTCACGGGCTTCGTCGGCCCGTTCAGCGAGCAGATCCGGGTGGTCGGTGAGGCGACCCGACCCCAGGCATTGCCCTACAGACAGGACATGACGATGCTGGACGTGATGATCGCGGTCGGGGGCATCACCGATTTCGCGGACGGCAACGGTGCCACGCTTGTGCGGGCCGCGGAGGGCGGCAAGCTCTACAGCGTAAGGCTGAAGGATCTCCTGTTGCGTGGCGACATCGGCGCCAACGTCGACGTGAAGCCCGGCGACGTGCTCGTCATTCCGCAGAGCTGGTTCTGACGTTGGAGTCGCCAGTCCTCATTGTTCCCATGGAGAGATTCCGGCCGTGAACGTCGTTTTCGTTGAACTGCTCGAGTACGTTCGGGGCATGTGGCGCAGACGCCTGATTGGTCTCGCGGCGGCCTGGTTGGTGGCGATCGCCGGACTCGTGGCGCTCGCGATGGCGCCAGACAAGTACGAGGCATCCGCGAGAGTGTTCGTGGACACGCAATCCGTGCTGAAGCCGCTGATGAGTGGTCTGGCGGTGCAACCGAACGTCGAGCAGCAGGTGGGGATGTTGAGCCGGACGCTGCTGTCCCGGCCCAACATCGACAAGCTGATCCGAATGGCCGATCTGGATCTCGACACGAAGACGCCCGAACAGCGCGAGGCCCTCGTGGATCGCCTGGGAAAGAACATCTCCGTAGGGGGTTCCCCGGGAGACAACCTCTACACGATCAGCTATCGGGATCAGAACACCGGCCGGGCAAAGCGGGTCGTGGATTCCCTGCTCACGATCTTCGTGGAATCCGGACTGGGCGGAAATCGGCGCGATACCCAGAAGGCCCAGCAGTTCATCGACCAGCAGATCCAGGACTACGAGCGGCGGCTGCAGGAATCCGAGCGGCGGCTGAAGGACTTCAAGCTTCGCAATCTCGGCACCGTGGGAGGCGACAGCGTGCTGCAGTCCATCGGGACCGTCGAACAGGCCCTGGGTGCAGTCCGCATCGAACTGCGCGCTGCGAGTCAGTCGCGCGACTCCCTCAAGCGTGAACTCGCCGGAGAGGAGCCGGTGTTCATCCCCGAGGAGGGTGACAGCACCAGCCGGTCCGGGAGCGATTCCGTTCCGGAACTCGACGCTCGCATCGACTCCCTGCAAAAGCAACTCGATGAACTGCTCCGGCAGTACACCGATGAGCACCCGGACGTGGCCGGATCTAAGCGGGTGCTGGCCGATCTCGAGCAGCAGCGCCGCGACATCATCGAGAAACGTCGCAAGCAACTGTCCAGCAAGTCGGGGCGCGCGCGCGCATCGAACATCGACCGCAATCCGGTGTACCAGCAGCTCAAGCTGGCGCTCGCCGACGGCGAGGCTAACGTGGCGGCCCTACGAGGCAAGGCGGAGGAACTCGAATCCAAGCTTGCCCAGCTGAAGACGATGGCCCGCGCGAGGCCCGAGGTGGAGGAGGAGTTCGTCCAGCTCAATCGTGACTATCAGGCGCAGAAAGGGAATTACGACAGCCTTGTGGCGCGCCGCGAAGCCGCGATGATGACGAGTCAGCTGGAGCAGTCCTCCTCCGTGGCGGACTTCCGCATCATCGATCCGCCCAGGGTCTCGAACAAGCCGGTGGCGCCCAATCGCCTTCTGCTGCTCGGCTTCATCGTGGCGGTCTCGTTCGGTGCGGGCTTGTTCGCAGCCCTGGCGTACAGCCAGCTGTTCCCGGTGTTCCACTCGATGAAGAGCCTCCGCAAGACCCTGTCCCGCCCGGTCCTGGGTGCCGTCTCGCTGCAGGACAGCGGAAAGTCGAAACGCAGTCGCCGCCTGGTCAACGTTGTGTTCTTTAGTGGACTTGCCACTTTGCTGGCGGCCTTCGGCTCCGCCCTGGTTTTCCTGCTGTTCGTCGCACGCGTCGCGTGAAAGGTGCATGAATGAGCTTGATCGAACAGGCTGCCCGTAGACTCGAGCAGCTACGGGAGGCCGGAAGCCAGCTGTCCGGAGATCTTGCCTTCCCCGAGGCCGAGGCGGCAACCCGACGGCCCGAGGAGGAAGACAGCATCATCGAGCGTGCAGCCCAGAAGCTGCGCACGCTGCATTCGGACCCGGCGGTTGCGCCGCGAGTGCATGTGCCGCCGACCGACGAGGCCCGGCGATTGTCGGTGCGGTCCGCGGTCGAAGCCGAGGTGGCAGCGGCCGTCGGCACGGCCCAGCCTGCTTCTCCGACATCCGAGATCGGACCAGTCTCCTCTCCCCCGACTCCGCCCGAGCGCAGCCCCGAACCTCGTACCGACCGTTCCGATGGGACCGTTGTTCGGCCGCAAGGTCGCCAGCGGTCGCGCGAGGTGGAGATCGACTTCAATCGGATCCTCGAACGCGGACTCCTCACGCCCAACAGTGCCCAGTCCCGCCTCGCCAACGAACTTCGCGTGATCAAGCGCCCCCTGATCAACAACTGTCTCGGCAAGGGGGCGACCCCGGTCAAGAATGCGCGGCGGATCATGGTCACCAGTGCGCTGCCGGGCGAGGGCAAGAGTTTCATCTCGCTCAATCTCGCCCTGTCGATCGCCATGGAACGGGACAGCACCGTGCTGCTGCTGGAAGGTGATCCCACCCGGCCAGCCCTCGCGGAGATGCTCGGAATTCCCCCGGCGCGAGGGCTGATGGATCTGCTGGCCGACCCGAAGCTGGATGTCTCCGACGTGCTGATCCGGACCAACCTCGGTCGCCTGTCGTTCATTCCCGCAGGGACCCGGAACGAGCATGCGACCGAACTCCTGGCAAGCACGGTCATGGAGCATCTCGTGGAGCAGCTGTACGAACGGTATCCCGATCGAATCCTCATCTTCGATTCCCCCCCCCTGCTGGCTGCGCCGGAGCCGCGCGTGCTTGCACAGCACATGGGTCAGATCGTCTACGTGGTAGAGGCCGACCAGACGTCGCAGAGCACCGTACAGGAGGCGCTCTCCACCATCGAATCCTGCCCGGTCGTGATGGCGGTACTGAACAAGTCGTCGTACCGCGAAGATGGCTACTACTACTCGTACTACTACGCCCAGCCGGAGTGACCGACGCATGTCCGAGCGGCGAACGGCGGGTGGTGGCCGCGGCACACCTCGAAAAGGTGGCGCGACGGTCCGACCGGGCCGTGCGCTGTTGTGCGTCTGCACGGCAGGGCTGGCGTCGATGGCCGGACCCGCGTTCCCGGGCGAGTGGCAGTCCACGGCTTCCCTGGGACTCGGAGCAACCTTCTCCGACAACGTGTTTCTCCAGCCAGCCGCTTCGGCGCGCGGGGATCTCGTCCTCAGGACCACGCCCTCGATCGGTTTGAACCGGGAGGGCGGGCGACTCCGGTTCCGCGGTGTCTACACTCCCGTGGTGCTCGGATACGTCAACAGCACGGTGTCCGACACACTGTTCAACTCGCTGAACACCACCGGAACGGTCGAGGCCGTGGAGAACTTCCTGTTCATCGAGGGGCGTGCGCTGATCGCGCAGACCTTCATCTCGCCGCTCGGGCCGCAGCCGGCGGACCTCGCGAACAGCACCGTCAACCGCGTCGAAAGTCGGACCCTCGGCATCGCGCCCTACATCACGGGCCGTCTCCCCGGTGGCGGCAACTATCAATTGCGCGAGGACCTGTCCAGGACGACGTTCGGTTCTGGCGGCCTGCCTGCCATCGAGACCAGCCGGTTCACCGCGAATGTGAACGACGCTCCGGGGTCGTTCGTGGTGAGGAGCGCTGACTTCCTGTACCGGAACACGGATCTTGGCGGCTTCGGAGTCACGTCGTCCCAGCTCGCGCGGGTTCGCGCTCTTTTCAATCTCGAGCCCGACTTCTCGGTTTCGGTGAACGCCGGTTTCGAGTCGAACAACTTCGGATCGCGCAACTTCTCGGGGGCCGTGTACGGCACCGGTTTCGAATGGAGACCTTCACCACGGACCGAAGCCAGATTCAACATCGATCGTCGTTACTTCGGTACTTCGTTCAACCTCGATGCCACGCACCGGATGTCGAATACGAGTTTCCGGTTCCGTACCTATCGATCCGAGCAGGAGTTCCAGGATCGCGGTTTCGGTCTCGACTCGCTCAGCACCAGGGAGCTCCTGGACAGCGCGCTCACCGGGCGATTTCCCAATCCGGACGAGCGTGCCCAGGAGGTGAACCGACAGATTCAGGCGGGCGGACTCCCGGACTCCGTGAGCGTGCTTCGACCGTTCATCTCGGCACGCGTGAATCGCGTCACCGGCATCGAGCCGGCACTCAGTTTCAACGGCCTCCGCAACAGCTTGCTGCTCTCCGTGTTCATCCGGGAGACCACACCGATCACCGCCTCGCTCTCTGCGGCGCAACCGGATCCGTTCCTGAACCTGGCCAGCATCCGTCAGCGCGGGATGAGCGTCACGGTCACCCGCCGACTCTCCGATGCCACGGTAGGTACATTGAATGTCGACGTGATCAAGTCCCAAGGCTTGCAGAGTGCCGTCGATCCCACGATCGCCGCCCCCGATTTCGGCCAGCAGAGCTACCGCGCCACGCTGACACGGACCATCTCGCCGCAGACCACCGCGTCGGCCACGCTGCGGACGCTGACGTTCAGTTCCAACGCGGCGCCCGGTTCCCGGGAGCGAGCCATGATCTTCACGCTCAATCACACCTTCCGCTAGGGGGCCCCATGTACGAGTCCTTCTACCGCCTTTCAGGCAAGCCGTTCCAGCTCAGTCCCGATCCCGACTTCTATTACGAGAGTCGTGTCCACAAGCGCGCGTACGCATACCTGGAGTACGGGCTCTACCAGGGCGAGGGGTTCATCGTCATCACCGGCGAGGTGGGGGCGGGCAAGACCACCATCGTGCGCAACCTGCTCGCCCATCTCGATCAGAGCAAGGTGGTCGCAGCGCATCTGGTGAGCACGATGCTCGACGCCGACGATCTGGTGCGGTCGGTGTGCGCCGCGTTCGGTCTCGCCACCAAGGGAACGGACAAGGGATCGCTGCTGGCCGAGCTGGAGGTGTTCCTGAAGAGCGTCGCCCTGAAGGGCAAGCGTGCTCTCCTGATCGTCGACGAGGCGCAGAACCTGACTGCCCGGGCGATCGAGGAACTGCGCATGCTCTCCAACTTCCAGGTGGGCGAGCGGGCGCTCCTGCAGAGCTTCCTCGTGGGGCAGCCGGAACTGCGACGCATCATGCAGCACCAGAGCATGCAGCAGCTCCGGCAGCGCGTGATCGCTTCCTATCACCTCGGCCCGCTCGATCGCGACGAGACTCAGCGGTACATCGAGCACCGCCTGAAGCACGTGGGCTGGAACGGCGACCCGAAGGTGGAGGTGGAGGCGTTCGACGCCGTCTTTGCCTTCACGTCCGGCATCCCTCGCCGCATCAACCTCGTCTGCAACCGGCTCATGCTGTCCGGCTTCCTCCGCGATGCCCATACGCTCTCGGCCCAGGATGTCGAGGTGGTGGCCCAGGAGCTGAAGGAAGAACTGGGCACGGTGTCCGCGCAGGCGCTCGACGATCCCTCCCTGCGGTCCATGGAGGACGACGGCGCCACGGGCGGACTCACGCATGACGGCGCCCCGATCAACGAGATGCCCGGCGACGCGACGCTCGAAGAACGCGTTGCCCGCCTCGAGAACACGCTCCACGTGGTGCTTCAGATGCTGAAGAAATTGGTGAGGGTGATCGAGCCCGTGACCAGGCAGGACAAGCATGCGCGCGGGTGAATTCGACGCGGGTCGGGTGTCGTCCGCGATGGCTGGCGGCGGTGCTGCCGCGAACGCCGCCGGGGTGATCGTCAATGCGTTGACGATCGACGTCGAGGACTACTTCCAGGTGTCGGCGCTGGCGCCTTACATCCCGCGGCACGAATGGGACTCCCGTCCGTGCCGGGTCGAGCGGAACGTGGACGTGATCCTTTCGCTGCTGGGCCAGACGGGGTCGCGAGCGACCTTCTTCACGCTGGGCTGGATCGCCGAGCGGTACCCGGCCATCGTGCACCGCATCGTGGCCGAAGGCCATGAGCTCGCCAGTCACGGCTATGGCCATCTCCGCGCGAGCGAGCAGACACCCGACGCCTTCCTCGACGACATCTCCCGCGCGAAAGCGCTGCTTGAGGACATCGGCGGTGTGGCCGTGCGTGGTTACCGTGCGCCGAGCTTCTCCATCGGCCACGGCAACCCGTGGGCTCTCGACGTGATCCTGCGGGCGGGCTACCAGTACAGCTCCAGCATCTATCCGGTGAAGCACGATCACTACGGGATGCCCGACGCGCCGCGTTTTCCATACGAGTCGCGTCCCGGTCTCATGGAGATTCCGGTCACGACGTCGCGCATGTTCGGCAACAACCTGCCGGCTGGCGGCGGGGGCTACTTCCGGTTTCTCCCGTATGCGGCGTCGAGGTGGCTGATCGCCCGCGTGAACCGCATCGACCGGCGCCCCGCGATGTTCTACTTCCACCCCTGGGAAGTGGATCCCGAGCAGCCCCGCGTATCCGGCGCGAATGCGAAAGCGCGCTTCCGCCATTACGTGAATCTTCACCGCACCGTCCCGCGCCTGCGTCGATTGCTGACCGACTTCCGCTGGGATCGTGTGGACCGGGTCTTTCCGACGCGTCCATGATGCATCTCCACGCAGAAACCGGCGGCGCGGCGGCCGCGCTTGCGCCATTGACCGTACGCGAGTACCGCGACTCCGATGCCCAGCGCTGGGATGCTTTCGTCCATGCCTGTCCGGAGGCCACCTTCTTCCACCTGTCCGGTTGGAAGGGAATCATCGAGCGCATCTTCCGCCATCGCACGCGGTACCTGCTCGCCGAACGCGGCGATCGGATCGTGGGTGTCCTTCCGATCGCCCAGGTGAAGAGCCGGTTGTTCGGTCATGCCATCACGTCGCTTCCCTTCGGTGTGTACGGCGGGTGTGCTGTCGATGACCCCGAAGCCATCGCCCCACTGCACGCGGCGGCTGTCGACTACGCGACCATCGCCGGGGCGTCGCACCTCGAGATGCGCAACCGGATTCCGCGCGAGCCCGGTTGGCCTCGCCAGGAGCTGTACGTGACGTTCCGGAAGGAGATCCAGCCGGACCTCGAGGCGAACATGAATGCCATCCCGCGCAAGCAGCGCGCGATGGTCCGCAAGGGGATCAAGTTCGGGCTCGCCTCCGAGATCGATGCGACCATCGACCGGTTCTTCGACCTTTACGCCGACAACGTTCATCGGCACGGCACCCCGCCGTTTCCGAAGGCCTACTTCGCCGAACTGAAGCGCGTCTTCGGGGACGCCTGCGAGGCGATGATCGTCGTGGACGCCGACGGCAAGCCCGTCTCCGGAGTGCTCTCGTTCTATTTCCGGGACGAGGTGCTGCCCTACTACGCGGGCGACTACACCACGGCGCGGGATCTCGCGGCCAATGACTTCAAGTACTGGGAGCTGATGCGGCGCGCGTGCGAACGCGGGTGCAAGGTGTTCGACTACGGCCGCAGCAAGCGCGGCACGGGATCCTTCGACTTCAAGAAGAACTGGGGCTTCGAACCCGAGCCGCTGCATTACGAGTACCGGCTGCTGCGCACCGACACGATCCCGGAGAACAACCCGCTCAATCCGAAGTACCAGCTCTTCATCCGCGCATGGCGCAAGACGCCCCGGCAGATCGTGAACTTCATCGGACCCTACCTCGTCCGCAATCTCGGGTAGGTCCTCATGCAGGAACTGCTGTTCCTTTCGCACCGCATCCCGTATCCGCCCAACAAGGGCGACAAGATCCGGTCGTTCCATCTGCTGCGGCGTCTCGCGCGAAGCTTCGTCGTGCACGTCGGCACGTTCGTCGACGACGAGGACGACTGGCAGTACGTGGACGCCCTGAAGGCCCAGTGCAACGGCGGCGAGGTGCTCGTGTGCCCGCTGCGGAAGCGGCCCGCCACGGCGCGCAGCCTCATCGGCCTGGTGACCGGCGAGGCGCTTTCCCTTCCGTACTATCGCGATGCCGCATTGCGCCGGTGGGTAGACGATCTCCTCGCGCGGCGGCCGGTCCGGCGCGGGGTGGTTTTCTCGTCGCCGATGGCGCAGTACCTCGAGCGCCACGACATCCTTCGTGTCGCCGACATCGTCGATGTGGACTCCGACAAGTGGACGCAGTACGCCGCCAAGGCGCGCTGGCCTGCACGCTGGATCTATGCGCGTGAAGGGCGTCGGCTTCTCGCGTACGAACGGCACGTGGCGGGCACCTTCGATGCTTCCTATTTCGTCTCTCCTGCCGAGGCTACGCTCTTCCACCGCCTGGCGCCCGAGTCGCTGGATCGCGTCTCGCATTTCGGGAACGGCGTGGACACCCTGTACTTCTCGCCGGAGGTGGCGCATCCCGACCCCTTTGCGGAAGGCGAAGAGGCGATCGTGTTCACCGGCGCGATGGACTACTGGCCCAACGTAGACGCCGTCACGTGGTTCGCCCAGGAGGCGCTGCCAGCGATTCGCCGACACCGTCCGAAAGCGAACTTCTATGTCGTCGGATCGCGGCCTGCGCCGGCCGTACAGGCGCTCGCGGCGATCGACGGTGTGCGCGTCACCGGAACCGTACCCGACGTGCGGCCCTATCTGGCCTTTGCCGGCGCGGTCGTCGCCCCGCTGCGTATCGCGCGTGGTGTCCAGAACAAGGTGCTCGAAGCCATGGCGATGGGGCGACCCACCGTGGTGACGCCCCAGGCGCTGGAGGGGATCGATGCTCAGCCCGGTCGTGATCTCGTCCTGGCGCCGGAGGACGGGCCAGGCTTTGCCGCGACCGTCGTCGGCCTGCTCGACTCCGACGATGGCCGCATCGGGCGAGCTGCGCGCGAGCGCGTCGTGGCTCGATACGGCTGGGACGCGAATCTCGATCCGGTGGCGAAGGTCCTGATGCGCGACATCGGATCCGCCGGGCCCGACCGGGCGCCGAACGCCGCCCTGACTTCCATCGACGGGGCGTCGTCTTGAAGCCCGAAGGCATTCCGCTTGGCGACATGGCCTCACGGGCACCGAGCAGCCTGTCCGCTGCGGGCGCGGGGCCATGGCTGGCGTTGCTCGCCGCGCTCGTGGCAGTGGCGATCCTGCACGCCGCATCGCTGGGGGAACTGGTCAGCGTCTGGTATCGATCCGTCAGCTACAACCACTGCTTCCTGGTGCTGCCGGTGGCGGCTTGGCTGATGTGGCGCGATCGGGCGCGGCTCGCGGGCGTCCTGCTGCAGCCCTGGCTGCCGGGGCTTGCCGTCCTCGCTGTCCTCGGCGGGATCTGGCTGCTCGGCCGCGCCGCGGCCGTGAACAGCCTCCGCGATGTCGCCGTGGTCGCCACGTTCCCCATCGTCGTCGTCACCCTGCTGGGCCGCGACTTCGGTCGCGCGATGGTGTTTCCGCTCACCTTCGTGTTGTTCGCCTGGCCGTTCGGCGAACTGCTGATCCCGACCTTCATCGATCTGACCGCCGACTTCACGGTGTGGGCGCTGCGATTGACCGGCGTCCCGGTGTTCCGCGAAGGCAACAGTTTCGTCATCCCCTCGGGCCAATGGTCGGTGGTCGAGGAGTGCAGCGGGATCCGCTACCTGATGGCGTCGGCGTCGGCGGGCTCCGTCTTCGGGCACCTCTACATGCGGTCCGTGCGGCGGCGCTGGGCCTTCTTCGGTCTTTCCGTACTCGTGCCGATCGTCGCGAACTGGTTGCGCGCCTATCTCATCGTGCTGCTCGGCCACGTCAGTGACAACCGGCTCGCCGCCGGCGTCGATCACGTCATCTACGGCTGGGTGTTCTTCGGGCTGGTGATGCTCGGGGTCTTCTACGTCGGCGGTCGGATGGCCGATCGCGACGCCGCCGGTCAGCCGATGACCGGTGGGCTGCGAGCCGTGGCTGCGTCCCGGACCTGGGTGACCGCCATCGCCGTCGTCGTCGTCGTCGGTTCGGCGCCGATGTGGCTGCGCACCTTGGACAGGCAGCCATCGGATGCCGTCCCTCTCGTCGTGACCCTGCCCGATGCGCAAGGCGAATGGCAGCCCGCTGCCAGGCTGACGCGGGCCTGGGTTCCGGGTCATCCGGCCACCGCGGCCTTCGCGGTCGCCGACTATGTGACGGGTGACCGGCGGGTCTCCCTTTCCGTGGCGCTTTCGCGTGAGGGCGGCGACGGCGAGAAGCTTCTGACGTTCGCCGGGACATCTCTCGTCGACTACGGCATTGCGGAGGCACGTACCCTGTCGCGCGCTCGGGTGCGCGTTCCGGCCCTGGGCAATGACGTCCACGTGATCGAGCGTCAGATGCGCTTCGAGGGGAGGTCGCTGCTGTCGTGGGAATGGTTCGAGGTGGACGGTTTCGTGACGGAAAGCGTCGGTCGTGCCAAGGTCGAGCAGGCGTTGAGCCGCCTCCGGGGACAGGCGCCGGTCGTTGCCCGGCGCACGATTCACGCGACCTACGACACCGATGTCGCAACGGCCCGCGAAGCCCTCGCGCGGTTCGTCGAGAGTCTCGGCGGCGCCCCCGCGACCACGACCAACAATGGTGGATCCACGCAGTGAGCACGATCGGCATGCCTCCTTCGACGTCCCCGGTCGGCGGACTCCCGCTCATCGCCCACGTGCTCTACCGCCTCGACTACGGCGGCCTCGAGAACGGCGTCGTCAACCTTCTCAACAATCTTCCGTACGGGGATTTCCGTCACACGATCATCTGCCTCGTGGACTACACGGAATTCCGCAGCCGGATCGTCCGGCCGGATGTCACCGTGCATGCGCTGCACAAGCCCCCGGGTCACAGTCTCGCCACGCACGTTCGCATGTATCGCCTGCTGCGCGAGTTACGGCCCTCGATCGTCCACTCGCGCAATCTGGCGGCGCTCGAATGCCAGGCGGTGGCTGCACTCGCGGGTGTGCCGGTGCGTATCCACAGCGAGCATGGTCGCGACGCCGACGACGTCGATGGCACCAACTGGAAATACCTCACCGTACGTCGAGCCATCCGTCCGTTCGTGCATCACTACATCGCACTCTCGAAAGATCTCGAGAACTATCTGCGCGATCGCATCGGCGTGTCCGAAGCCCGCCTGTCGCAGATCTACAACGGCGTCGACACCACGCGCTTCCGTCCTGCCGGCAGCGTCCGGGAACTGCCGGGCGCGCCCGAGGGCTTCGTCTCCGACGACAGCATCCTGATCGGCACCGTCGGTCGCATGGATGCGGTGAAGGACCCGGTGAATCTCGCGGACGCGTTCGGTCGCCTCGCGCAGATGATTCCGGAGGCGCGTTCTCGACTGCGGCTCATCATGGTGGGGGATGGCGCCGAGCGACCGGCGGTCGAGGCCTGCCTCGCGCGCCATGGACTCTCCGGACAGGCGTGGTTGCCCGGTGCCCGCGACGATGTACCGACACTCCTGCGCGCGCTCGACGTCTTCGTGCTGCCGTCGTTGTCCGAGGGGATCTCCAACACGATCCTCGAGGCGATGGCGTGCGGCATTCCCGTGGTGGCGACGGCCGTGGGCGGCAATCCGGAACTTGTCGCCGAGGGCGAGACCGGGGCCCTTGTCCCGCGGGCGGACTCCGCTGCCATGGCATGTGCGCTTCTCGACTATGTGCGCCAACCTGCGGTCCGCAAGGCCCACGGACGTCGCGCATTGCAGGTCATCCAGGCGCAGTTCGGTCTGCCGGTGATGGTGTCGCGCTACGCGCGCATCTACCACGATCTGCTGCGCGCACGGGGCTACGACATGCCCGGTACACCGGCCGCGGACATTTCCGCCGATCTCTGACGTCCCTCCGAGGCTCTCGGATTCCCTGCCCGGGCCGCGCGGCATGATCGATGCTTCTGCGCCCGCGGTCCCCTAGTTCTGTTCATCAGAGATCACCCCATGTGCGGCATCGTCGGCATTTTCGATTGCATCGGTAAGCGGGCCATCGTGCCGGCGGTCCTGGAGCGGATGAACGAGAGCCAGCATCACCGTGGGCCGGACGGTGGCGGCATCCACGACGAGCCTGGCGTCGGGCTCGGCCATCGCCGGCTCGCCATCATCGACGTGGCCGCGGGTCAGCAGCCGCTCTACAACGAGGACGGCAGCGTCGTCGTCGTGTTCAACGGCGAGATCTACAACTACCAGGAGCTGATCCCGGAGCTGACGGCGCTGGGGCACACGTTCCGGACGCGCAGCGACACCGAGGTCATCGTGCATGCGTGGGAGGCCTGGGGCGAAGCCTGCGTGAAGCGCTTCCGCGGCATGTTCGCCTTCGGCCTCTGGGATCGGAACCGCCAGACGCTGTTTCTCGCGCGCGATCGTCTGGGTGTGAAGCCCATGTACTACGCGCTCCTGCCCGACGGTCACCTGCTGTTCGGATCCGAGCTGAAGTCACTGCTTGCCCACGGCGGACTTCAGCGCGAGATCGACCCCTACGCGGTGGAGGAGTACTTCGCCCTCGGCTATGTGCCCGAGCCGCGGACCATCTTCCTCGGTGCGCACAAGCTGCCACCGGCCGCGACCTTGACCATCCAGCGCGGCAAGCCGCTGCCGGCGCCTGTCAGCTACTGGGATGTCGCGTTCACGCTGGATCGTCGCATCGGCGAGGAGGAGGCCAAGGAGGAACTCGTCCGCCGCCTGCGCGAATCCGTGCAGCTGCGCATGATCTCGGAAGTGCCGCTCGGGGCATTCCTTTCCGGCGGCGTTGATTCCAGCGCGGTGGTCGCGGCCATGGCCGGCCTCTCGGATTCGCCGGTGAAGACCTGTTCGATCGCGTTCAGCGATCCGGCCTTCGATGAATCCGCGTACGCCCGCGAGGTGGCCGAGCGATATCACACGAACCACTTCGTCGAGCAGGTCGATGCCGACGACTTCGCGCTCGTCGATCAACTGGTCGGGCTCTACGACGAACCGTATGCCGACAGCTCCGCACTGCCCACGTACCGCGTCTGCGAGCTTGCGCGGAAGCACGTGACCGTCGCGCTCTCCGGCGACGGTGGTGACGAGAACTTTGGCGGCTACCGCCGTTATCGCCTGCACATGAACGAGGAGTATCTGCGCAACCACCTGCCGCTCGGCCTGCGACGTCCGCTCTTCGGTCTGCTCGGGACGCTCTATCCCAAGGCCGACTGGGCCCCGCGGCCCCTCCGTGCGAAGAGCACGTTCGAGGCTCTCGCCCGCGACTCGGTACAGGCCTACTTCCACGGTGTGTCGATCCTGCGCGATGGCATGCGCCAGCGGCTTTTCAGCAGCGCGTTCAAGGCGCGTCTCGGGGGCTACAACGCTGTCGAGGTCTTCCGTCAACACGCCGCCACGGCGAATACCGACGACCCGCTCGCTCTCGTGCAGTACCTCGACCTGAAGACCTATCTCGTCGGCGACATCAACACGAAGGTCGACCGCGCAAGCATGGCGCACTCCCTCGAGGTGCGTGAGCCCCTCATGGATCACCCGCTCGTGGAGTGGCTGGCGAGCCTGCCGTCCGATCTCAAGGTGCGCGATGGTGAAGGCAAGTGGCTCTTCAAGAAAGCGATGGAGCCGCACCTCTCGCAGGACATCCTCTATCGCAAGAAGATGGGATTCGCGGTGCCGCTTGCGCGTTGGTTCCGTGGACCGCTTCGCGAACGCATGAGCGCCAGCGTGCTGGGAGGTGCGCTTGCCGACACCGGGTTCTTCGACATGACTTACCTGCGCGAGCTTGTGCGGGACCATGTCGCCGGCACGCGTGACTACAGCGCGCCACTGTGGACCCTGATGATGTTCGAGGGGTTCCTGCGGCAGCAGATGGGCGGGCTCGAGGCGGCACATTCCGTTCGGCGTGCCCCGATGCCGGTCGCGTGATGCCGTGGAGCTCCCCGTGACCGATCCGGGCCTCGATCCCGTGCGCGAGTCGCTGACCGCCATCGCGCCTTCGCCATGTCCCCTGGTGTCCGTGTGTATTCCAGCCTATCGCGGGGGGGCGGTCCTGGGACGCACCATCGAGTCGGTTCTCTGGCAGACGCTGAGTGATTTCGAACTGATCATCATCGACGACAATTCCCCCGACGACACGGTCCGCGTCGTCGAGTCTTTCCGAGACCCGCGTGTGCGCCTGCTGCGCAATGCGTCGAATCTGGGACCGGAGGGCAACTGGTCCCGCTGCCTCACTGAAGCCCGTGGTCGTTACTTCAAGCTCCTGCCGCAGGATGACGTCCTCGATCCGGAATGCCTCGCCAAGCAGGTGGCGGTGCTGGAGGACGATCCGGACGAGCAGCTGGCGCTGGTGTTCTGCGCGCGCCGCGTGATCGATGCCCAAGACCGTGAGGTCGTCGCGAGAGGCTATCCGGGATCCCGGGGTGGCCGCATCTCCGGCCAGGCTGTCACCCGCCAAAGCGCCCGTCGTGGGACCAATCTCCTGGGTGAGCCCGGAGCTGTGCTTTTTCGTCTTTCCCTGGCACGGCGCGTCGGTCCGTTCGACGCCAGTTGTGCCTACGTCGTGGACCTCGACTACTGGTATCGACTGCTCCAGCACGGCGATGCGTACTACCTGCCCGAGCGACTCGCAGCGTTCCGCGTCTCTTCGGGTTCGTGGAGCGTGGCGATCGGCGCGCGTCAGTACGATGACTTCCGAAGATTCCTCGAGAAGTATCGCTGCCTGCCGCAATACGGGCTCGGTGCCATCGATGTACTGGTCGGGAAGACGATGGCCGGGGTCAACAACGTGCTCAGGCTAATGGTGTACCGAGCACTGATAGGGCGACGATGACGCATGCGAAACAGCGAGTCCTGCACACGGTCTCGGAGTGTTGGCAGTGAGCGGCAAGCCGCAGGCGACGGCGGCGGCTCCCGGCTTGTCCGCAATGGTGAAGCGCCTTGCCGGCTTCCGTCCAGTGCGGTTCCTTCTGGTCGGAGGCGTCAACACGGCCTTCAGCTATGCGGTCTACGTCATCGCACTGTACGCGGGACTCCCCTACGCCCTCGCGAATCTGTCCGCCCTGCTGCTCGGGATCCTCTTCAGCTTCCGCACGCAGGGTGCGCTGGTGTTCGGGAATCGCGACGGTTCACTGATCTGGCGTTTCGCGGCCGCCTGGGGCGTCATCTACGTTTTCAACATCGGGTTGATCGGTTTCCTTCTGCGTGCGGGTCTGAATGCGTATGTGGCCGGTGCCGTGGCGCTGCCGTTCACCTCGGTGCTTTCCTACTTCATGCAGAAGCGCGTCGTGTTCGGCCGCAAGGGCTCGGAGTGAAAGTGCGCACGCCATTCACCCGTGTCGATCTGCCCGATCGCCATGCCAGGCATCCGGCCGGCACCTTTGTGGAGATCCATCGATGGAAGTGACGCCAGTCGCGAAGCCCCCCGTGCTCGCGATCGTTGTGCCGTGTTACAACGAGGAGGAGGTGCTGCCCGAGACGGCGCGCCGCCTGGGTGATCTGATGGACCGCATGGTCCGCGCCGGCAAGGTGAGCGGCGAGAGCACCATCCGCTTCGTCGACGACGGCAGTCGCGACCGGACGTGGCAGCTCATCGAGGAACTCGCCGTGTCGAGTCCGCGCTTCCGCGGCGTCAAGCTCTCCCGCAATCGCGGCCACCAGAACGCGCTGCTCGCGGGCGTGTTCAGCGCGGACGGTGACGCTGTCGTGACCATCGACGCCGACCTCCAGGACGACATCGAGGTCATCACGCAGATGGTCGATCATTTCAACGGCGGAACCGAGATCGTCTACGGCGTCCGCGAATCCCGCACCTCCGACACGGCGTTCAAGCGCGGCACGGCGGAGGGCTACTATCGCCTGCTGAAGCTGATGGGGGTCGATCTCGTGTTCAATCACGCGGACTACCGTCTCATGAGCCGCCGTGCGCTCCAGTGCCTGCAGGAGTACTCGGAGGTGAACATGTTCCTCCGCGGCATCATTCCGCTGCTCGGATTCCGGACGGCCACCGTGTTCTATGCGCGGAGCGAGCGCTTCGCCGGAGAGTCGAAGTACCCGCTCCGGAAGATGCTGGCGCTGGCGATCGACGGGGTGACCAGCTTCAGCGTCGCGCCGCTGAGATTCATTTCGCTCCTCGGTTTCCTCGTGTGCGCTTTCAGTCTGGTCATGGTGGGTATCGTTCTGTACGGCAAGCTCGTGCAGAACGGGACGATTCCCGGCTGGGCCTCGTCGGTCTTGCCGATCTACTTCCTTGGCGGTGTCCAACTGCTCAGCATCGGGATCCTCGGCGAGTACGTTGCGAAGATCTATCTCGAATCGAAGCGTCGTCCGCGCTTTTTCGTCGAGAAGACCGTATGACCGACCCCACCCGCCGGCCAGTTGCCGCCGCGGCGGCCCTCGCGATGCGGTCGCCGGTCGCATTGACGGCGGACGCGGGCGTCCTTGCATGGATCAGCCTTGCGGCGATCCTCCTGTTCTCCGCCTGTCTGCGACTCGTCTTCTTCAACGGCGCGTTCGGCTCCGACGACATCGTGTACCTCAACCGCGCGATGCAGATCTCCGAGGGCATCTGGACGGCAGAGCCCTACAACGGATCGCTGCGCTACGCATTCAACATTCCCGCCGGTGTCGCGCTCGCGCTCTTCGGGGTCGGTCCTGTCACCGCCAATCTCTGGCCGCTCGCCTGCTCCCTGCTCGAAATCACAGCCGTGTTCGTGTTCTGCCTGCGCTTCTGGAACCTGCGTACGGCGGTCTACGCGGGGCTGATCCTCGCGACGACTTCGTTGCATATCGCCGTGGCGACGCGCATTCATACCGATCCGGTGGTCTCGTGCTTCCTGACGGGTGCGTTCGTGCTGTTCTTCCTCGCGGAGCGCGATCGTTCCAGGTTGCTCTACTTCCTGGCCGGACTATCGATGGGCGGCGTGTTCTGGTCCAAGGAACTGGCGGCAGTCACGTTATTCACTTTCGCCGCGTATCCCTTCGTCGCGAGGCGCATCGAGTGGCGCTGGTCCATGGTCGTGGCCGGTGGACTCGTCATGCTCGCAGGGCATCTGGCCCTCATGCATGCAATCTCGGGTGACCCCTTCTACGCGATCCGCACCGTGACCGGCCAGGTGAGTCGCAACTTCGTTCATGGCAGCGATGGCGAGACGCAGTGGTGGTACTACTTGAAGTACCTGTTCATCGACATCCGGCACACGGGATTCGTGGCGCTGCTCGCAACGGCGGCGCTCGTCGTCGGACTGCGGGCACGGGTCGGCCCGCTGGAGAGGGATCGGGGCTTCGCCTTGGCCGTCTTCTGGTTCCTCGGGCTGCTGGCGATGCTGTCCCTCTTTCCGGTATCCCTGAACCCTTTTCGCATCATCTTCAAGCAGTCGAACTACCTGACTTTGTTCCTGGCCCCCATGGCTGTCCTGGCGGCGTGGCTTCTCGCGCGGAACGATCGCTGGCCGGCCAGGATCGCGCTTGTTGTCACACTGGTCCTTGGTATCACCCTCGGCGCGCTCCAGCAGCAGTCCTACCGACTTTTCGTATCCAACGGCGTGGCGCTGTCCGACTACATGAAGCGCCATCCGGATGCGACCGTGCTGGGGTCCACGAACAACGGCAACATGGTGCGCATCATCGCCATGATGGAACACGATGCCGAGACTGGCGGTCGATTCGTCTACCTGACGAAACCTGGCACCGCCACGGCCGCCGATGATCTCGCCAAACTCGCCAGGGCCAGGTCCGGGGTTCTCGTCGTGCATGACCGCGAGACCCTCGCATGGGGGCGCGACGGATTCGAACTGGAGAGCGTCCCCGCATGCTGGAAGCGGGTCGATACGCTCGTGCCGTCTGGTTTCGGCGTCGGTGGCCTCCTGGTCGACGCCCTTCTCGGCATGGCGAACGCGGCGCCTGGTGCGGTGGCGGGTGCGTTGACGCCCCGCCTCGAACGTCTGGCGAAGCCACAGCCTGCCCATGTGTACCAGGTGAATCCCGCCGACCTCTGGTGTGCCGGCCAACCCAGTGTCTGAGTGAACGTTCCCGCAACGACGATGCGCATCCTCCACGTTCTCGATCATTCCCTGCCGCTGCACAGCGGCTACACGTTTCGAACCGTTGCGATTCTCAAGGCGCAACGCGCCCTCGGCTGGGAGACGTTCCATCTCACCAGTCCCAAGCAGGAGAACTGCACCGTGGACGAGGAGGACGTGGATGGCTGGCACTTCTACCGCACACCCAGGCCTGTTCCTGCGACGGCCATGCCTGGTCTGGGCGAGATCCGGCTCATCGAGGCAACGACCCGACGCCTGTCCGAACTCGTGCAGCGGCTGCGCCCCGATGTGCTGCACGCCCACTCGCCGGTGCTCAATGCCATCCCGGCGCTCAAGGTGGGACGGCGTTTCGGACTGCCAGTGGTCTACGAGGTCCGCGCGTTCTGGGAAGACGCGGCGGTGGATCATGGCACGCATGCCGAGTGGGGCCTGCGCTATCGCATAAGCCGAGCACTCGAGACGTACGCGCTGAAGCGGGCGGACCATGTCACCACGATCTGCCAAGGCTTGCGCTCGGACATCTGTGCGCGTGGCGTGCCGGCCGACCGCGTGACGGTGATTCCGAACGCTGTGGACATCGACGCGTTTCCTCCGGGCGGGGTGGCGGACGAAGCACTGAAGGCGCAACTCGGACTGTCGGGAGCCCTGGTCATCGGCTTCATCGGTTCGTTCTATGCATACGAGGGACTGGATCTCCTGCTCGATGCCTACCCGGGCATTCTCCGGCGTCTGCCCGGCGCGCGCGTGCTGCTGGTGGGTGGCGGCCCCCAGGACGCGGCGCTGCGCGATCAGGCCGAGCGACTCGGCATCGCCGACAAGGTGGTATTCACCGGGCGGGTGCCGCACGCCGACGTGGCACGCTACTACGACCTGGTGGACATCCTCGCGTATCCGCGCCACTCCATGCGACTGACCGAACTCGTCACGCCCCTGAAGCCGCTCGAGGCCATGGCGCAGGGGCGCATCTTCGTGGCCTCCGATGTCGGTGGGCACCGCGAACTGATCAAGCATCGGGAGACCGGCATGCTGTTCTCCGCCGGCCATCCGACGGGGCTGGCCGACGCCGTCGTCGAACTCGCACAGGAGCCCGCGCTCTGGCCGCTGCTGCGGGCGAACGGGCGTCGCTTCGTCGAGGAGGAGCGCAACTGGAGGGTGAGTGTCGACCGGTACCGGTCCGTGTACGGACGTCTCCTGGGCGACAGGTTGGCGGCGTGACGAAACTCGACCTACGCATCGCGCTCGTGGGGCCCCTGCCGCCGCCGGCGGGTGGCATGGCCAACCAGACGCGACAGCTGGCCGAGTTGCTTGCTGCAGAGGGGGCCACGGTCGAGATCGTGCAGGTGAACCGCCCCTACAGACCGGCCTGGATCGGCAGCGTCCGTGGCGTGCGCGCGGTGTTCCGGCTGGTCCCGTATCTCTGGCGACTGATGTGCGCCGCGCGTCGCGCGGAGATCTTGCATGTGATGGCAAACTCCGGTTGGTCCTGGCATCTCTTCGCTGCTCCGGCAGTGCTGATCGGGCGACTGTTCGGCGTGTCAGTGGTCGTCAACTACCGGGGCGGCGAGGCGGAGACCTTTCTTGCAGGGGCAGCGCACCGCGTCCTGCCCACGCTGCGCCGAACCCAGGCCTTGGTCGTGCCCTCGGGATATCTCGAGAACGTTTTCGCCAGGCATGGGATGGCGAGTCGTGTCATCGCCAACATCGTCGACCTCGCGCGTTTCCGACCCGGTGTCGCGGACCAGCGCGCGTTCGGACCGCACATCGTGATCACGCGTAACCTGGAGCCGATCTACGACGTCGCCTGCGCGATCCGCGCATTCGCCCGGCTGCGGGAGACGGTGCGGACGGCGACGATGAGCATTGCGGGTTCCGGTCCCGAGCGTCAGGCACTGGAAACGCTGTCGGGTCAGCTGGGCGTCGGTGACGCCATCACCTTCACCGGGCGACTCGATCGGGACGCGATCGCCGAGCTGTATCGCCGTTCCGACATCGCGCTCAATCCCACCCGCGTCGACAACATGCCCAACTCCGTTCTCGAGGCGATGGCGAGCGGTCTGCCGGTCGTCTCCACCGATGTGGGCGGGGTGCCCTACATCGTGGAGCACGAGCGGACCGGCCTGCTCGTGCCCGCGGGCGATGACGAGGCGATGGCACGGGCGCTAGAGCGCGTGAGCACGGACATCGACCTGCGCAGCAGGCTGGCAGCGGCAGGGCTCGAGGAGGTGTCGCGCTATGCGTGGCCGCGTGTGCGGGATCAATGGCTGGCGCTCTATGCCGAATGTGTCGCACCGCGGTCGCGAAGCGCGGCAGGTGGTGCAGGGGGTGTCCTGTGAGCGCCTTGGCTCTGCGCACGCGCCTCGTCTCGGGACTCGTCTTCCCGGTGCAGGAGCGTGTCAAAGGTCACAGCACGGTCGCCATTCGCCGCGAGATGGAGCGGACGCAGTGGTGGTCCACCGACCGCCTGGAGGCGCTGCGGATCGAGCGACTACGTGCGCTCCTCGTCGATATCGGCATCCACGTTCCCTACTACCGGGATCTCTTTGCACGGATTGGTTTCGATCCCGCCGCGATACGCGCGATCACCGATCTGCACGCCCTCCCGCTTCTCGACAAAGCAACCATACGCGCGCACACCGACGCGCTGAAGTCGGATCGCGGCGCGAAGCTAGCACGGTTCAACACCGGTGGATCCTCCGGTGAGCCGCTCGTGTTCTTCATCGGCAACGAGCGGGTGAGCCACGATGTCGCCGCCAAGTGGCGCGCGACCCGGTGGTGGGACGTCGACATCGGCGATCCCGAGATCGTCGTGTGGGGCTCGCCCATCGAACTGAATGCTCAGGACCGCGTCCGCGCGATGCGCGACGCCGTTTTCCGTACCGAACTCCTGCCGGCGTTCGAGATGTCGGCTGCGAAGCTGGACGACTTCGTCGCACGCATTCGTGCCCGTCGACCGCGCATGCTCTTCGGCTACCCCTCATCCATCTCGATGATCGCCAGGCACGCCGTGGACCGCGGCATCCGTCTCGACGACCTCGGCATCCGGGTGGCGTTCGTCACAGCGGAGCGGCTCTACGACGAACAGCGTGCGCTGATCGCATCCACGTTCGGTTGTCGCGTCGCGAATGGCTATGGCGGGCGCGATGCCGGATTCCTCGCGCACGAATGCCCGGATGGCGGGATGCACATCACCGCCGAGGACGTCATCCTCGAGATCGTTGACCCCGAGGGGCGGATCCAGCCGCCGGGGGTCTCCGGAGAGATCGTCGTGACCCACCTGGCGACGCGCGACTTCCCGTTCGTCCGCTATCGAACGGGCGACGTGGGCGTGCTCGGCGCAGAGCCCTGCATCTGTGGCCGCGGTCTTCCACTGCTCGACCGCGTCGAGGGCCGCACCACCGACTTCGTGGTCGCCCAGGACGGCACGGTGATGCATGGACTCGCGCTCATCTACGTGATTCGCGATCTGCCGGGCATCGCTGCCTTCAAGGTGGTCCAGGAGTCATTGACGCTGACCCGAGTCCTGCTGGTCCAGGGGCCCGGGTTCGATCCGGCGTCGCGCGTCGTCATCCGGGACGGCCTGAGGGCGCGGCTCGGTGAGGGCGTCGAGATCGAAGTGCGGATGGTGGACAGCATCGCGCCGGAGAAGTCCGGCAAGCACCGGTACATCGTGAGTCATGTGGGCGTGGCGGGATCTCGAACGGAGGCACGCACCGATGCGTGACCTCGCCCTCACGGTCATCATCCTCGGCGGGTGCCTGATGACGCTTCGCCGTCCTTGGGTCGGTGTGATTCTGTGGACCTGGGTGAGCATCATGACGCCGCACACGCAGACCTACGGTTTCGCCAACAGCATGCCCGTGGCACTGATGGTCGCCGTCGCCACGTTCATCGGGCTGGCGGTGACAAAGGATCGACGGAAACCGTTCCTGGATCCCGCCGTCACCATGTTGGTCGTGTTCATGGTCTGGGTGATCATCGGCTGGCCGTTATCGCATGATCCGGCGGGCAGCAAGGAGATGCTGTCCAAGGTGCTGAAGATCGATCTGATGATCATTGTTTCGATCATGCTTCTGCTGACGAAGCAGCAGATCCAGTACTTCGTATGGATCAACGTCTTCTCGATCGGGTACTACGGTGTGAAGGGAGGAATCTTCACCCTCAAGACCGGCGGCGGCGATCGGGTCTGGGGACCCGGTGGGTTCATCGGTGGCAACAACGAGGTGGCGCTCGCATTCATCGTTGCGATCCCCCTCATGTACTACATCTTCCTCGTGGCTCCGAGGGAGAGGAAGTGGCTGCGACGCGGCTTGCTCGCCTCCATGGCTCTCACGGCGGCTGCGGCACTGGGTAGCCACTCACGCGGCGCACTGCTGGGCATTTCCGCCATGGCGGTGTTCCTGTGGTGGCGGAGCGACAAGAAGCTTGTGGCCGGCATCTTGATGTCGGCGGTGGCGGTTCTTCTGATTGCCTTCATGCCGAGCAACTGGTCGGACCGCATGGGGACGATCGAGAACTACGAGAAGGACGGCTCGGCCATGGGACGGATCAACGCATGGTGGATGGCGTTCAACCTGGCCAACGATCTCAAGCTCTTCGGTGGCGGCTTCGAGATCTATCTTCCGGAGATATTCGCGAAGTACGCGCCCGATCCAACGGACATCCACGCGGCACACTCGATCTACTTCCAGGTGCTGGGCGAGCACGGCTGGATTGGCCTACTCATCTGGCTCTCCATCTGGTGGTACACGTGGCGAACGGCAGCTTGGCTTCGATCATCGGGCAAGTCCAAGGACGGTACGCAGTGGTGTGCTCACCTCGGTGCCATGTGTCAGGTGAGCATGGTCGGCTATTTCGTCGGAGGAGCGTTCCTGAGCTTGGCGTACTTTGACCTTCCGTACAACATTATGGTGATGTTGGTTGTGGCGAAGGCTTGGATGCTGGCACAAGCCAAAAGCGAAGGCGTGATGAATACCGAACCCTCCCGTTCGATTGAAAGAGAGGCGCAACATGACCTTAAGACATCCTGATCCTCGGCACGTCCCGGCAGCCACCTTGACTGCGAACCAAGGAATCCTCGTCCTGCCGAGCGCCCTCGAACGCTGCCTATGCGGGCGCGGCATGCGCTTCTCGGGATTTCGATGAATCTTGGCAGCAGGGTGGGGTCTGCATTCCGATGGACAGCAGCAGCGAAGTTCGCGGCCCAACTGATTTCGTGGGTCGGGACGTTGTTTGTCATGCGGCTCCTCGCCCCGAGCGACTACGGTCTCGCTGCCATCAGTTCTGCGGTCCTTTCCATCGTATCAATGATCGCCGAGTTCGGCTTCGGCTCTGCGCTTGTACAGTCCAGGACCCTCACACGGGACCAGATCCGGAGCGTATTCGGTGCAGCCCTCCTGTTCGCGCTCGCGTCGATGGGTGTCGTCGCCGCGCTGGCGCCATTCCTTGCGGCGTTCTTCAGGGCGCCAGAAGCGCAGTTGCTCATCCAGGTCGCATCGGTCAATCTGCTTTTGTATGCTCTGACGACAGTGCCTGATGCGATGCTGCGGCGGGAGATGCAGTTCAGAGGCTCGTCGCTCGCGGAACTCGCGGCCGGCGTCTTGGCGACAGTCGCGACTGTTCTGATGGCGAGCTTCGGCTACGGCGTCTGGGCGCTCGTTCTGGGTTCTGTCTGTGGCAGCGTACTGCGGATCGTCCTCCTCTATGCCATCGTACCGGACCGCGTTTGGCCCAGCTTCCGGATCGGCGAGGCGAGAAGCCTCGTGAACTTCGGGCGCAACGTCGCGCTCGCAAGGATAGCCAGTTACGTGTTTAGCCAGGCTGACGTGCTACTCGCTGGGCGTATCCTTTCCAAGACCGCGCTCGGCGAGTACGCGGTGGCCATGCATCTGGCGATGCTGCCCCTGTCCAGGGTGATGGGAATCATCACGCAAGTCGCCTTCCCCGCCATTTCGCAATTGCATCGGAGCAAGCGAGACATCCGGCCGGAACTGTTGGACGGGCTGCGGCTTACTGCCTATGTCGTCATTCCCGCACTCTGGGGTATCGCCGGGATCGCGCCGTGGTTCGTGAACGTCGCCTTGGGGCCTCACTGGAGCAACGCCGCACTGCCGCTGCAGATCGTCTGCGCGGTGCTGCCGCTGCGTCTGATCGGGACCCTCACTTCCACCGCCGTGCAGGGCGTCGGCCGACCCGACATCGATCTCAAGAACGCGCTCACTGGGGTCGCAGTTCTGCCGCCGTGCTTCCTCGTCGGTGGCGCATTCGGAACAACCGGACTCGCCTGTGGCTGGCTGGTGGGGCTCCCGGTTCTGATGGGGATCAACATTCACCGCACCCAGTCCGTGCTTGGCATTTCGATACTCGATGCGCTGAAGGCGATCGCACGTCCGGCGGCGTGCAGTGCCCTAATGTTTCTGACAGTTCGCCTGGTCGCGGCGGCACTTCACGAAGCTGCCAACACGGCTGCGGGGCTCGGGCTGATGATCGCCGTCGGCGCCGGTGTCTACGCCGCATGTGTACGGGTAATCGATCGCGCTGCGATTGTCTCGATCTGGGGAGTCCTGAGACCGGGACGTATGCGTCAAGAGGTGCCTTCCGCATGAGTCGCTGGCGCTGGATGACCCTGTCTCGATCGGTCGCGGTTATTCGCGCCGTCGACCAGAGGTGCAGGCCCGACGCAGGCGGCCGTGCCGGCAGGCTGAGAGACCCCGCGAAGGACACCGACTGCAGCGTTTACTTGGATTTGGTCATTGGAGTTGCGGGATGAGCAAAGCGAATGAGTTCGGATTGAGCCATGGGAGCGCTGGACCGCCGCGAGATTGTCACCCCCGGCGACGGGTAGTGAGGGGCGTCCGTCTGCGCGAAGTGCTGCAGGATCTCCAAAGTCCGATTCTGGATCGCGACTGCTTGGGGACGCATCCTCGGCGGATGCTGCTTCCAGAGTCCGCCGGTATCGGGGTCGATCACTATCGCAGTGAGGCGCTATCGAGGGCAAGGCTTGGGAGCATGGACTACGATGCCGCAGTCGACGATTTCGCTCCGACGACCAATCCCGTCAACCGGATAGGAGTCCTATTGTGGCCGCACTTCCTCGACCAAGTCGGTCTTGCTGACCATGTTCCTTGCCTTGTGCCTGCGACTGTGCCGGGGAATCTGCGCCGGCAATGGGAGGGCGGCTGGTTCAGTTCCCGGCAGATGCGATCGGCTCTACGATTTCGACGCTTGGCGGTCATGCGGGAGACGCTGTCCTCGACTTTGCCTTCGGAGGTCCTCATTAGGCCGCAGATTCTCGGGGCGTATCTGCTCGGTTGCATCGGCATCGATCGGTTCGAGCACGTCATCCGAGGGAAGAGGCCGTTCCTCGCAGCCTGTCGAGCGAGCGCCGCCATGCCCTCCGCGCGCGCGCCGGTCGTCCTCGAACCTTCCGTTCTGCAAGAGGCCAGCCGATGAGCGATTCCACGGAGTTCGGTGCCGCCTACGCATCGTCGCAGATTGCGCGGAGCCGGCATCCCCTGAGAAGGTTGGTCAAGAGCCTGTACCTCTCCAACGTGCTTGCGGACGTGCGTGGTCGAACGATCGATCTTGGCTGCGGTGCCGGGCAACTTCTCAGAAGGTTGCCGATCGGCTCCCTGGGTGTGGAGATAAATCCGCATCTGGTCGAGCAACTCAGGGCCGAAGGCCTTCCGGTGCTTGATTACAACGCAGCCCTCGACGATTTCGCCCTGACGCCGATTCCTGTCGGTCAATACGAGACGCTCGTCATGTCTCACGTGCTGGAGCACTTCGAGAATGCACACGAGGTGGTCAGGCGGCTGCTCAGAGGGTGTGCACGCATCGGTATCCGGCGCCTCGTGCTGATTCTTCCGTGTGAGGTGGGCTATCGATCAGATGCAACGCACAAGACGTACGTCGATGCCGACTATCTGCGTGCGCACGGATTGACCGCGTGCGAGGGCTTCGCCGTGAGCCGCATGAGCCACTTCCCGCTGGATCTCGCGTGGATCGGGCGGTACTTCGTTTTCCACGAGTTGAAGGTCGTCTACGACCGCACGGCGTAAACGGTGGGGGATCCGACTGGCAGGTCGTCTCGATCAGAGGGCACAGGCGACGGCAACACCACCGCGTCAGAGTCCAGGAACGCTGCATGTTCCCGGGCGACCGATGAACAGCAGCGCCGTTCGACCAGCGAGGTATCTCCGCAGAGTGCTCGAGATCCGAGGGAGGAAACCGTCTTGAAGATCGCTTCGCCAATGCGATCCATTGCCATCTTTGCGGCCCGCGAAAGCGCAGACGAGTTGACGCGTACCGTCCAAGCGGCGCTGCATGCCGTGCCCGCAACGGGCTCCACCGTTCTCGAGATTCTCGTCAATGGCAACGAGGCGCTCGCGAAGGCCATGGCAGAGCGAGTTCCGACCCTGTCCCGCCATGACTCGGTGGAGCTGCGTGTCTGGTTCATTGCGTTGGGCGACAAAGCGCACACTTGGAACTGGTACGTCACCGAGGCCTGGGCTGGCCAGGATTTCGTGTACTTCGTGGACGGGTACGCCAGACTTCGGACCGATGCAGTGGCGCTTCTGGAACGCGGAATGTGCGCCAATCCCGATGCCTTGGTCGGCACCGGTCTGCCGTCGTCCGGACGCAGGGTCAAACACCTGCGCGAGGCGATGCTTCGCGAGAGCGGCATTCACGGGAACTTCTACTGCGTCAGCAAGGCCGCCATGGAAGGTCTGAGGCTCCGCGATTTCAAGCTTCCGATCGGAATCTACCGAACAGATCCGACGATGGGCGCTGCAATCGCATTCGGCCTCGAACCTCGAAATCGTGACTGGAATCCGAAGAAATACATCCATATCGAGCCGGACGCCACATGGGATACGGATCCCAAGTCGCTGGTCGATTTGGGTGCCCTCCGGGCCCAGTTCAAGCGTGTGCTCCGCCAGCAACAAGGAGTGCTCGAGAACGCAGCGGTGCGCCACTTTTATGCGGATAGTTGCATGCCGATCGGCGCTCTGCCGCGGGATGTGCAGGGCCTGCTCGGGACGTGGCTGGAGCGCTCGGCACAACAAGGCAGGGCTCCGGTTCTCGGGTGGCTGCAACGTGTCGCACTCCGCCGTGCGCTGGCCCCCACCGACAGGGGCTTGGCGAGCAGACCGGCCCAGCTCCTCTACGAATCACGCTCCCACGCGTGACGGCAGGGCAGGGCGCATGTTTCAGGGTCGACTTTCTTTACAATCGTTGGCGCTGTTCATGCCAACTCCCTGATTTTATGAGAGCTCGCGGTTGGTGCGAAGATTGCGCAGGTGACCGTGCATGCCCGTTATCTGCGCGGGCGAATCGAATGGATAGACCAACGTTCTTCGCTCGCAGCGCTTTTTGCCAAGAGGTGGTCGATGTCGAAGACTGGGATAGCGTCCGCGCGTCGTGGCGCGGTGGTTGGTATCGTTTCATTGATGCTTCAGGGTACTGCCTCTGCAGCCCCCGATCTTTCCAACGTCCTGGGTATCCTTGACGGGATGCAGGACGGCGGCTGGGCGAAGATCAGCCTGAACAGCTTCTCGGAAGCTTGGCCCGATCGCATAGACAGACCCTTCAGCAATTCCCTCTACGGGAGCACCAACTCACTCATCCCAGCGTGGAGTGGTTTCGCCTGGGATTCCGATCGCGCAGAACTGCTCCTCTTCGGGGGCGGTCACGCGAACTATGCGGGTAACGAGGTCTATCGGTGGTCTGCAGTGACCCAGCGGTGGGAGCGCGGTTCTCTACCGAGCGATGTCATTCTCGATTCGGGCACCTACACGGCAAAGGATGGCGCCCTCAACGCACCTCTGTCCGCACACACGTACGACAACACGAACTATCTGCCCGTGGCCGACCGGATGCTCTTGCTGGGCGGTGCCGTGTTCAATTCGAGCACCAATTTCCGTATTCCCGACGGCAACGGCGGCAATGTCGGTACAGGTCCCTATCTGTGGGATCCCGCCAAGGCGAACGCCAATCAAGTAGGGGGCACCACGGGGTCGGCCGTGAACCCGGCAGTGATCGGTGGTCAGATGTGGCAGAACCGTCAGCTGTCTGGATTCGGTGATCTGTCGGTCGTTTCAGGTACGTCCGCCACGGCGGTCGAGAATGGGCATGATGTCGTGTACTTCACGGCGAGTTCGGGTGGCAGCACGAACAAGAATCTCTTCCGTTATTCGCTCGTGGACCTGAATGATCCGTCCAAGGACACGCTCGAGCGGGTCGGCATCTTCTGGGGGGGCACCGACGCGACCGGCGCTGCCGGCTATGACCCTGCCTCGCGCCTGTACGTCGCGCTCGGAGCGCAGCCCGGGACACTGAACGTCTGGGACATCGACTCGGCGGGGCCGGACAACCGCAACCGGATGATCACGCCAACGATCGTCGGAGAAGGGACTTTCACGGGTGGGCAGCTCTGGGGCATCGATTGGCATCCGGATTCCGGAACGTTTTTGCTTTGGAGTGGCGGAGGTGAAGTCTGGTCTCTCGCGGCACCGGAGTCCGGGACCGTGGACGGGATCTGGGCCCTCAGCCGCGTGACGACAGGTTCGTTCCTGAGCGCGGCACAATTGCCTCCCCCAGAGATTCAGAACGGTGTGTGGGGCAAATGGAAGTACGTCCCCAACCTCAACGCGTTCATGGCGTTGGAGAACGGGGACCATGGCAATGTCTGGGTCTATCGTCCGGAGAACTGGTCCAATCCTGTTCCCATACCGGAGCCCCTCGTCATCGAACTCATGCTTGCCGGACTTGGTCTCTTGGCGCTGGTGCGGCGCTGGCGAGGTCCCCGCTCTGGCGTTTGAATGAAGCGACCTGTTATCCATGGGGATGGACGTGATCTGGTCCCATATACATCAGAACCTCGCCTTCCCCAGGGAACGATAGGTCGGGCCGCGTTGGCGTAGCATGCACAAGGGGCCGGGATCGATCGGCATCGAGCCGAAAGTACAGGGTGCCTTGGATGCAAGGTCCCGTTCTTGAAGCGCGTAACAGTACTTCGCCAGGGTTGGGCGGATTTTTCCCCTGGCTGCTCCAAACGAGCGCTCAAGTGGTTTTTCGCACCCGATGAACACGCCGTACCGGCGAGCGATGCGTTTCGTCGGCATCGCCTGACGGGCTGATTGGGCGAAGCGCTACGGAAGAATCAAGGAAATTCAGGCTCCGCGATCGAACAGGGGATCGTCGTCGCTCCTCGAGTTGCGCCAAACGCGAAAAACTGCGGTAGGAGCGGGTCACTCGCGATGACGAGGTGGAAGGGGGCGCCAGATCTCACCACGCGGGACCGTGGCATCAGGGCAGACGCAAGCATTCTCCCTTCACTGCTCTCGCTACTCCACCCACTTCCCAACGGACTGAAGCTTCTTGCGCAGCGCCGGGAGGGGAAAATTCTGGGCATACGCCTTCTTGGCGAATTCGAGCGATGCGTCGTACTGCTTGAGATCAAAGAGCAGCAGGCCGTAGCTGTAGTAGGTATCAGCGGTATCCACACCGAGATCGATGGCCTCCTTGTACTTCCTAACTGCGCCTGACCGGTCGCCCTTGCGACTAAGGTAATAGGCCTCGATGGCGAGAACCTGTCCGTCGTCTGGTGCGAAGCGCGATGCGCGCTCGAACCAGCAGTCGATGGAGTGCTCGGACGTAGCGAACTTGGATTTCTTCTCCCTGAGTGCCAATCTCGCAAACGAGAACAGCGCCCTGTGATGGTTCGGGAGAGCCCGCAGAGTGTACGAAAGATCTCCTTCGATGGTGCCGGTGTGGCCACCGGCGAGACGCTCGACTGTTGGCGTGAAGTGAAAATCTTCCACCGTCTTGAGGGTCTTGGTGTCCACCGTCCGATAGTCGAATGGTCCAAACGCGTTTGCCAACTGACCGCATTCCTGTGGATCGTCATCGTAGGCGGTGGCGAACCTGCTCACCCCACCGAATGCGACACCAATCAGCGCGATGATAGTCAGCCTCAAGAACGAACCGGTACTCAACTTCATCTGCTTCACCCGTATTGTTTGAACGCCCCGAGCACGCCGCTTATGGAGGTAATGTGCAGAAGGCGATGTCCGGCAGTGAGCCAGATCAACTTCCACGTGCGCCCCATGTACTGGAAATCGCCCACGATCGTCGGTGCGACGATTCCAGTGCCCACCAACAGACCCAGACGCAGGGACCCTGCCAGCGTCGTCACGCCGGCACCGCTCAGCAGTACAGCCAGGCTGATTGCCGTGATGGCGGTGGCGATCATCCTCACAGGCACCGTGACGCGCGGGTCCGCGTGCCGCCATCGTTCCTGCCCGAGTGCCGCGCGCCAGGCATCCCCGAACACCCCGGGCATGTACCAGATGGCTCCCACCATCATGCCGGCGACCGCGGCGAACACCACCGCCAGATAGTCGATCGATCCCAGCAGGTTCATCAACATCTCAGGCAGGCTCCGGGACCGAAGGAAGACCCGCCAAGGCCATGGCGAGTTCGTTCTCGTCGTAGTTCTGGTCGGTGAGCTTGCCGGCGAAGTAGTCCATGTAGGACTGCATGTCGAAATGGCCGTGACCGCAGAGGTTGAAGAGAATCGCCCGCGACACCCCTTCTTCCTTGCAGCGCAGGGCTTCGTCGATGGCACCTTTCACGGCGTGATTCGCTTCGGGGGCGGGCAGGATGCCCTCGTTGCGGGCGAAGAAGACTCCCGCGTCGAAGCATTGGGTCTGGTGGTAGGCGCGCGCCTCGATGAGCCCCAGCTCCTTGACGTGCGACACCAGGGGAGCCATGCCGTGGTACCGGAGGCCGCCCGCGTGGAAGCCGGGCGGCATGAAGGTCGAGCCCAGCGTGTGCATCTTCGTGAGCGGCGTCATGTGCGCCGTGTCGCCGAAGTCGTAGGCGTAGCGGCCGCGGGTGAGCGACGGGCAGGCCGCCGGTTCCACCGCGACGACACGCACCTTGCGGCCCCCGCGAAGCTGCACGCCGAGGAACGGGAACGCGATGCCCGCGAAGTTGGAGCCGCCACCCGTGCAGCCCACGATCACGTCGGGGTAGTCGTCGGCAAGTGCGAGTTGCTCGATGGCCTCCTGGCCCACGATGGTCTGGTGCAGCAGCACGTGGTTGAGCACCGACCCCAGCGCGTACTTCGTGTCGTCCCGCGTCGCCGCGATCTCGACGGCCTCGGAGATGGCGATGCCGAGACTGCCGTTGTTGTCGGGCGATTTCGCGAGCAGCGCGCGGCCGAAATTCGTTTCCATCGAGGGGCTGGCGATGCAGCGGGCGCCGTAGCTCTCCATCAGGGCGCGGCGGTAGGGCTTCTGGTTGTAGGACACGCGGACCATGAAGACCTGCACCTCGATGCCGAACAGGGCGCCTGCGAAGGCGAGGGACGAGCCCCACTGCCCGGCGCCGGTCTCGGTGGCGATCTTCTTCACGCCGGCTTCGCGGTTGAAGAACGCCTGAGGCACGGCCGTGTTGGGTTTGTGACTGCCCGCGGGGCTCACACCTTCGTACTTGTAGTAGATGCGCGCCGGCGTCTGCAGCGCCTTTTCCAGGCGGCGGGCCCGGTACAGCGGGGATGGGCGCCATTGACGATAGACGTCGCGCACCGGATCGGGGATCTCGACCTCTCGGTCGGTCGTGACCTCCTGCATGATCAACGAGATCGGGAAGAGGGGGGCGAGATCCTCCGGGCCGACGGGCTGCATCGTCCCGGGGTGCAGCACCGGCGGGGGCGGTGTCGGCAGGTCGGCGACCAGGTTGTACCAGACCTTCGGAATCCGCGCTTCGTCGAGCGTGTACTTGATGGTGTCACTCATGCCCCGTCTCCCCTGGTTCGTGCGGACCGAACTCACGCGCCGTGGCGTCACGGCGCCGCGCGGCCCGTCGGCACTATAGCGCCCGCAGCGCCCCGATCGCCACCTTGCTCGAATCCGGCTTCCCCGGACGTTGATGCAGCCGCTGCGTCGGATGCGACCGTCAGGCGCCGTGCCGGGCGAGTGCGCCGCCACGGCGCTGCCCAGTCCACGCGCTGAAGCGCTCGAGATAGATGTAGACGACCGGCGTGATGTACAGCGTGAGGATCTGCGAGAACACCAGGCCGCCGACGACCGCGAGGCCCAGTGGCCGGCGCACCTCCGCGCCCGCGCCGAAGCCCAATGCGATGGGCAGGGTACCCATGAGGGCTGCCATGGTGGTCATCATGATCGGACGGAAGCGCGTGAGTGCGGCATCGAAGATGGCAGTCGCCGGATCGAGTTGACCCTGGCGCCGCGACGCGATGGCGAAGTCGACCATCATGATCGCGTTCTTCTTCACGATGCCGATCAGCATCACGAGGCCCACGAAGCCGTACATGTCGAGCTCCTGCCCGAAGGCCATCAGCGTGAGCAGCGCACCCAGACCCGCTGTGGGCAGGCCCGACAGGATCGTGACCGGGTGCAGGAAGCTCTCGTAGAGCATGCCGAGGATCAGGTAGATCACGAACACGGCGAGCACGAGCAGCAGACCCATCCCCGCGAACGACTCCTGGAAGGCCTGGGCCGAGCCCTGGAAGCTGCGGTTCACGGTGGCGGGGACGTCGAGTTCGGCCATGAGTCGATCGACCGCTGCGATTCCCTGGCCGAGCGCCACACCGGGTTGCAGGTTGAAGGAGATGGTCACCGCCGGGAGTTGGCCGAGATGGCTGATGGTGAGCGGCCCGATTCCCGGCGAGAGCGTCGCCACCGACGCCAGCGGGACGAGCGCCCCGCTCGCGCTGCGCACGTGGAGCTTCGCCAGTGCTGCGGGTTCGGTCTGCGCCTCGGGTAGTGCCTCCAGCACGACCTGGTACTCATTCGTCGGGGTGAAGATGGTCGACACCTGCCGGGAGCCATAGGCGCTGTAGAGGGCCTCCTGGATCTGCTGCGCCGTGACGCCGAGCGCAGCCGCCCGATCGCGGTCGATGTTGACCACGACCTGCCGGTTCTTGAGCTGGAGGTCGCTGGTGACATCGAGGAAGCCCGGCAGTCCGCGCACTTTCTCCTCGATGACCGGCGCCCACCGGTAGAGATCCTCCGCTTCCGATCCGTACAGCGTGTACTGGTACTGGCTCTTGGTGATGCGTCCGCCGAGGCGGATGCTGGGGAGGTTCTGGAGGTACACCTTGATGCCCGGAATCGACTGCACCTTCGGACGCAGCCGTGCCATCACCTCGTCGGCGCTCGGCCGTTCGCTGCGGGGCTTCAGGCGCACCAGGATGCGCCCCAGGCTGATCGACTGACTGGAGCCGCTCACGCCCATCATGGCCATGGTCCCCGCCACGGCAGGATCGGTACGGATCGCGGCAGCGGCCTGCTGCTGCAGCTCGTACATCGCATCGAAGGAGATGTCCTGCGCGGCCTCGGTGAAGGCGAAGAGCTGGCCGACGTCCTCGCTCGGCAGGAAGCCCTTGGGGATGGTGGAGAAGAGCTGGGCCGTCGCGAGCGTGATGCCGAGGAACGCCAGCATCGCCGTCCGTGGGAAGGCGAGTGTGGTGCGGAGCGTGACTTCGTAGCCGCGCCGCAGTGCGTCGAAGCCGCGTTCGAGCGCCATGTAGATCCGGCCGTGCTTCGTTTCGTGCTCGGGCCGCAGCATGCGGCTGCACATGAGCGGCGTGAGCGTCAGCGACACGAAGCCCGAGACCAGGATGGCCGCCATGATCGTCACCGCGAACTCGTGCAGCAGGCGCCCGACCACGCCGCCCATGAAGAGCACCGGGAGGAACACCGCCGCGAGCGAGACGGTCATCGAGACGATGGTGAAGGCGATCTCCTTCGAGCCTTCCAGCGTGGCCTGCATGCGCGACTTGCCCATCTCGAGATGCCGCGCGATGTTCTCGAGCATCACGATGGCGTCGTCCACGACGAAGCCCACCGACAGCGTGAGCGCCATCAGCGACAGGTTGTCGAGGCTGTAGCCCAGCAGATACATCACGGAGAACGTCCCGATGATCGAGAGCGGCAGCGCGACGTTCGGGATCAGCGTCGCCGACAGGTTCCGGAGGAACAGGAAGATCACCATCACCACGAGGGCCAGCGCGAGCACCAGCGTGAACTGGACGTCGTGCACCGATTCGCGGATCGACACGGAGCGGTCGTAGACCACGTCGAGACCGACGCTCGCGGGGATCTGTTCGCGGAAGCCCGGCAGCAGCTTCTGCAGCGCGTCGACCACCTCGACCGTGTTGGTGCCGGGCTGCCGCAGCACCGCGAGCATGATGCCGCGCCGCTCGTTGTACCAGGCGGCCTGCTTGTCGTCCTCGACGCTGTCGATGACGCGGCCGACATCCTTGAGGCGAAGCGGCGCCCCGTTGCGCCACGCCACCACCACTTCGCGGAACGCCGCGGCGTCGCGCAGCTGCCCCGTGGATTCCACCGACACGGCACGCTTCGGACCGCTCAGCGTGCCCGTCGGGAGGTTCGGGTTGTGCGCGGCGATGGCCTGCGCGACTTCGTCGATGCCCACGCCGCGCGCCGCGAGGGCGTCCGGGTCGACCTGCACGCGCACCGCGTACTTCTGGGCGCCGTACACCTGCACCTGGGCGACACCGCTCACCGTCGACATCCGCTGCGCGATCAGCGTCTGCGCGTACTCGTCCACCGCGGACATGGGGAGCGTGTCGGAGGTGAGCGCGAGGTAGAACACCGGGAGGTCCGCGGGGTTGACCTTGCGCGCCGAGGGCGGCACGGGCATGTCCGGCAGGGTGCGCCGCGCCAGCGTGATCGCGGTCTGCACGTCCTGCGACGCGGCGTCGATGTCGCGATCGAGCGCGAACTGCAGCGTGATCTGGACGGTGCCCTTCGCACTCGACGAGCTCATCTGTTCCAGGCCCGCGATGGCCGAGAACTCCTTCTCGAGCGGAGTGGCCACCGCCGAGGCCATCGTGTCCGGGCTGGCTCCCGGCAGTCGCGCCGTCACCTGGATGGTCGGGTAGTCGACGTTCGGCAACTGCGCGACCGGCAGCTTCCGGTAGGCGAACACGCCGAAGATGACGATGGCCAGCATCAGGAGCCACGTCATCACCGGCCGGTGGACGAAGGGCGCCGAGATGTTCACGGGGACTTCGCTGCGGGTCCGTTGCGTGCGGACGATGCCCTGGCACCCGGCGTCAGGCGCAGCTGACCGGAGACCACCACGATCTCGCCCGGAGCGACCCCACTCGCGATGACGGCGTCGGGTCCTTCGGTACGATCGACCACGACCGGCCGCAGCTCCACCGTCTGGTCGGCCTTCAGCACGTAGACGTACGCGCCCTTCGGACCCGTCTGCACGGACTCGGCGGGTGCGACGATGGCGTCCGGGTCTTCTCGCAGCGTGACGGAGACCCGCGCGAACTGCCCGGGCCAGAGGGCCTCGTCGCGGTTGGGGAACGTGGCGCGCAGGCGGACGGTGCCCGTCGCGCTGTCGACGCTGTTATCGACGAACGTCAGGCGGCCGTCGTCGATGCCGGCGGCTCCGCCCGTCGGCGTGGCAGTGACCGGAAGCGGGCCGGCCGCCAGACGGGCACGCAGGTCGGCGAGCCGTTGCTCGGGTACCGGGAAGCCGATGTACGCAGGCGAGACTGCGTTGATGACCGCCAGTGATGTCACGTCGTTCGCCTTCACCGCATTGCCCGTCTGCAGCACGGCACGGCCGATCCGGCCCGCCACGGGCGCCGTGATCCGCGTGTACGACAGCGCGACCTGCGCCGCCGCGAGTGCCGCCTCGTTCGCCGCGAGCGTCGCCACCGCGGCATCGCGGTCGGTGCGCGCCTGCTGCCACGCGTCGTCGGACACGAAGCCCTTCTCGCGCAGATCGCGGAAGCGCTGCTCGCGCGCCTGCTGGTTGACGACCATCGCGCGATCGCGTTGCACGTTCGCGCGCAGCTCGTCGGCGCGGGAGCGCAGTTCGCGGTCGTCGAGTTCGAAGAGGATCTGGCCGCGGGTGACCGCTGCGCCGTCCGTGAAGCGCACCGCGGTGATCTCGCCGTCGATGCGCGCCTTCAGGGCCACCGTGGCGGACGCCTCGACGGTGCCGACGGCGGCAAGGCGCACCGGTACGGACTTGCGGGTCACGGTGGCCACCGTGACGGGCACAGGGGCCGTGACCTTCTCCGGCTTCTTCGCGACGCCCGCATCATCGCCCTTCGAGCACGCCCCCAGCAGGAACGCGAGCGCCGCCGCGACGGCCACGGCGCCCGACCGGCTCACGGCAGTCTCCGCTCCAGCGCGAACAGCTCCGCCACGGACTCGCGTTCTCGGATGACGTGCACGCGGTCGCCGTCGACCATCACCTCGGCCGCGCGCGGACGCGTGTTGTAGTTGGAAGCCATGCTCATTCCGTAGGCACCGGCGGACATCACCGCGAGCAGATCGCCGGGCTCGACGCGAAGTTCCCGATCGCGGCCCAGGAAGTCGCCGCTCTCGCACACCGGGCCGACCACGTCGTACCGCACGCCGGCACCCGCGCGCGGCCTGACCGGCACGATGCCGTGATACGCCTCGTACAGCGCGGGCCGCATCAGGTCGTTCATGGCGGCGTCGACGATCGCGAAGCTCTTCGCGGCGCCGGGCTTCAGGTACTCCACGCGCGTGAGCAGCACGCCGGCGTTGCCCACCAGCGCACGGCCCGGCTCCATCAGGATCTCGAGGGGACGATCGCCGAGGCACGCGAGCAGGGCGCCGATGTAGTCGCCGGCGGACGGCGGCACTTCGTCGTCGTAGCGGATGCCGAGGCCGCCTCCCACGTCGAGATGCTCGATCACGATGCCCCGCGCGGCGAGGCGGTCCACCAGGTCGAGCACCTTGTCGAGGGCGTCGACGAACGGCGCGACCTCGGTGATCTGCGATCCGATGTGGCAGTCGACGCCCGTCACCCGCAGCCCCGGCAGCGATGCCGCTTCCGCGTAGGCGTCGGGAGCATCCTCGAAGGCGACGCCGAACTTGTTCTCCTTGAGGCCGGTGGAGATGTACGGGTGGGTGCCCGCATCGACGTCCGGGTTCACGCGCAGGCTGACGCGCGCTTCGCGCCCGACGGCCGTGGCCACAGCCGAGAGGCGTCGCAGCTCGGGCACGGACTCGACATTGAAGCAGCGGATGCCGTGCTCCAGCGCCATCCGCATCTCCGCTTCGGTCTTGCCGACGCCGGAGAACACCACCTTGCCCGGGTCACCCCCGGCCGCGATGACGCGTGCGAGTTCGCCGCCCGACACGATGTCGAATCCGCTGCCCAGGCGGGCCAGCAGGTCGAGCACCGCGAGACTGGAGTTCGCCTTCATCGCGTAGCACAGGAGGTGGGGGCGGGTTCCGAGGGCATCGTCGAAGGCGTGCCACGCAGCCGTGATCGCTGCGCGGGAATAGACGTAGCAGGGCGTGCCGTGGGCCGCAGCGATGGCGGCGAGCGGCACGTCTTCGGCGAACAGCTCGCCGTCGCGCGAGGGGAAAGGAGTCACTTCTTCTGGATGGCAGAGGCCTTGCCGCCCGCTGCTGGAGGTGGTTTCTGGTCGGGGAGATAGAGCGGGCCCTTGAGGCCGCAGGCCGGAACGGCGAGTGCCACGAGCAGGGCGATGCAGAGGGCTCTTGAGATCATGGGGCGAGTGTATCGCAGGCGATGTCGCGGACCGCTCACAGCGACATGAAGTACCGGCTCGAACCCGCGAGTTCCGCGCGGGCGGATTCGTAGTCGGGAAAGATCCGCTCCACCGTCCGCCAGAATCGCGCGGAGTGGTTCAGGTGCACCAGGTGCGCGAGCTCGTGGGCGACCACGTAGTCGACGACGTGGGTCGGTGCCTGCATCAGGCGCCAGTTGAGGCGCACCTCGCGCTTGGAATTGCAGCTGCCCCAGCGGCCCACCGCGTCGGAGAGGAAGATGCGCGGCCGCTCGACGCCCAGGCGCGCGACGAAGTGGTCGATGCGTTCGGGGAAGTGGCGCTCGGCATGGCGGCGGTACCACCTCACGACGAGGGCGCGGATCGCCTCCGCGTCGTCGGGTTTCGGGGTGCGCACGCGCAGGACGCGTTCGTCGATCTCGGTGAGCGCCACCAGCGGGTCGTGCACGAGCTCCAGCTGCAGGACACGCCCGAGGTAGTCGACGGGTTCGCCGTCGATCCACTGCCGCCGTGGCGTCCGGGGGCGCGCGGACCATTCGTCGAGCTTGCGCAGGATCCAGTCGGCAGCGCTGGCGAGCGCGTGGTCGATGGCGGCGTCGGCCACGCGCCAGGGCGTGTGGACCGTGAGGCCGTTCTCGTCCACCAGGAAGGCGATGCGGCGGCGGCGCTGACTGCGCTTCAGGCGGTAGGGGATCTCGCGGCCGGCAAGCCGCGTGCGCCGCGGTTCGTCGACCACGGTCACGGGGAAGAGATCTCCCGTCAGGCCCGAGCCGAGCCGAGCCGCGCCACTTCCGTCTCGATCCATTCCTCCACCTGTAGCCGCAATGCCTCTGGCTTCATGCCTGTCGGGTCGATCGGGCGGCCGATCGTCACCGTGATGGTGCCCGGATGCTTAAGGAACGCGTTGCGGGGCCAGACCGTGCCCGCATTGTGCGCGATGGGGACCACCTTCGCGCCCGTCTGCGTCGCGAGCCAGGCCCCGCCGATGTGGTACTGACCGCGCTGGCCCGGGGGCACCCGCGTGCCTTCCGGGTACATCACGATCCAGAAGCCCATCCCGAGGCGCTGCCTGCCCTGGGTGACCATCTGCTTGAGAGCCTGCCGGCCGGCACTTCTGTCGATGGCGATGGGGCTCAGCATCGCGAGTCCCCAGCCGAAGAAGGGCACCCGCAACAGTTCCCGCTTCAGCACCCAGACCTGCGGCGGCAGGATCAGCTGCAGCGAGAGTGTCTCCCAGGCGGACTGGTGCTTGCAAAGCACGATGCACGGTTCGGTCGGCAGGTGTTCGGTGCCGGTCACGCGGTAGCGCACGCCGCAGAGGTGATGCGCGAACCACAGCACGATGCGCGACCAGAGGGCGATGAAGCGATAGCGGCCGAACGGCGGCAGGACGACGGTGCCGAGCGACAGGACACCGAAGACGATGGTGAGGGCGGCCTGGATGACGGCGAACAGCAGCGAGCGTGCGAAGACGAGCGCTTCGTTCATCCGAGGACGATGCGATCCACGGCCGCCGCGAGGTCCGGGAACACGAGGGTGCCGGGCGGAAGACCACCCGTCGCCTGCGTCTTGCGACCCTTGCCGGTCAGCACGAGCATCGGCTGCGCGCCCACTTCGGTGGAGGCCTGGAGATCGCGAAGGGAATCGCCGACGCTCGGCATCCCGCTGAGCGACATCCCGAAGCGCTGCTCGATGTCGTGGAACATGCCTGGCCGCGGCTTGCGGCACTCGCAATTCGCATCGGCGGCGCAGGGGCAGTAGAAGACCGCATCGATCCGCCCGCCGGCCTGCGCGACGATGCGCATCATCTTCTCGTTGATCGCGTTCAGCGTCGCCATGTCGAAGAGGCCGCGACCGACCCCCGACTGGTTCGTCGCGACCACCACGTGAAAGCCGGCGTGGTTCAGCTTAGCGACGGCGTCGGCGCTGCCGGCGATCGGACGGAACTCCTCGGGCGACTTGATGAACTGGTCGCTGTCGTGGTTGATGACTCCGTCACGGTCGAGGATGGCGAGTTTCACTGGCTGGGCGCCGTGGGCTAGGTGGCGAGACGCGAAAGGTCGGCCACGCGGTTCATGAGGCGTCGGAGATCCGACAGCAAGGCCAGCCGATTCTCCCGCAGCTTCGCGTCGTCCGCCATCACCATCACGCCGTCGAAGAAGGCATCCACCGGCGTCTTGAGCGGCGCGAGGCTCTGCAGGGCGCCGGCGTAGTCGTGCGCATCGAACAACGCCTCGAACCGCGGCCGGGCCACCTCGTAGGCGGCGAGCAGTGCCTTCTCTGCGGGTTCCACCAGGACGGCGGCGTCGGCGCCCGTCCAATCGCCTTCGGTCTTGCGCAGGATATTGCCGATCCGCTTGTTGGCCGCTGCGAGGGGCTTCGCCTCGGGCAGTGCCGCGAAGGCGCGCACGGCGGCGAGCTGCTTCGGGATCAGCGCGAGGCGCACCGGACGCAGCGAAAGCACGGCTTCGATCTCGTTGGTGGTGTAGCCCTGATCCGAGAGGTAGCCGTGCAGGCGCTCGAAGATGAACGTCTCAAGATCGGTGTGCGCATCGGCCACCTTGCCGGCCGGGAATGCCGCGAAGGCGGCGGCGACGAGCTGGTCGAGATCGGCCGGCAGCCCGGCCTCGATCAGCATGCGGATCACGCCCAGCGCGTGCCGCCGCAACGCGAACGGGTCCTTGTCGCCGGTGGGAAGCTGCCCGATGCCGAAGAGGCCCGCGAGGGTCTCCAGCTTGTCGGCCAGCGCCACCGTCATCGACACCGGGCTGGAGGGCAGCGCGTCGCCAGCGAATCGCGGACGGTAGTGCTGCTCGATGGCCTCCGCCACCGCGGGGGGCTCGTCGTCGGCGAGTGCGTAGTACCGGCCCATGATCCCCTGCAGTTCCGGGAACTCGCCCACCATACCCGTCACGAGGTCTGCCTTGGCGAGCCGCGCCGCGCGTTCGGCCTGGGCCGGATCGGCGCCGAGGACCGGGGCGATCTCGGTCGCGAGCTTTGCCACCCGCTCGGATCGTTCGCCCTGGGTGCCGAGCTTGTTGTGATACACGACCGCGGCGAGCTGGGGCACGCGGTATTCGAGGCGGGTCTTCTTGTCCGTCTCGAAGAAGAAGCGGGCATCGGCGAGGCGGGGTCGGACCACGCGTTCGTTCCCGGTGACGACGTTCACGGGGTTCGCGAGCCGCATGTTCGAGACGATCAGGAACCGGTGCGTCAGGCGGCCGCCGGCGTCGAACAGCGGGAAGTACTTCTGGTTCTGCCGCATCGTCAGGATGAGGCATTCCTGCGGCACGGCGAGGAAGGCTTCCTCGAACTGGCCTGCGTAGACCGTGGGGAACTCCACCAGCGCCGTGACTTCATCCAGCAGCGGTGCGAAGTCCGCCTCCGGACCGAGGGAGGCTCCGAACGCCGCGGCCTGGGTGCGCAGGGCGGTGTCGATCGCGGTGCGGCGCTCGGTGAACGAGGCGATGACCTGCCCGCGTTCGACGAGCATCGGGACGTAGGCATCGACGTCGGCGATCGCGATGTCGCGTGCGCCCTGGAATCGATGACCCTGCGTGACACGACCTGCGGTGAGCCCGAGTGCGGACACCGGAACAACTTCGGCGCCGTGCAGGGCGACCAGACCGTGGGCCGGACGCACGAAGTGCACGGTGGTCTCGCCATCGGCCAGCTGGTAGCCCATGACCTTCGGGATCGGCAGCTTGGCGATGCTGTCCAGGAGCGACGCCTGCAGGCCCTCCGCGAGTCCGACGCCGGGCAGGCGGCGTTCGAGGAACACGTACTCGGCATCGCCTTCCATGCGGCGTTCGCACTCGCCCGCGGCGGCGCCTTCCTTCTCGAGCCGCTTCGCGAGGGCAGGCGTCGGCGCGCCGGACGCATCGAAGCCCACCTTCGAGGGCATCAGCTTCTTCGTCTCGGTGCGGTCGGCGGCCTGGTCGGCGACGCTCTCGATGCGGACCGCCAGACGGCGCGGCGTGGCGTAGGGGGTGACGACAGCATCTGCTGCCGAGAGGCCGCGGGAGACGAGCCCTGCCTGGATGCCGTCCGCGAACGCGCGGCCGAGCCTCTCGAGCGCCTTGGGCGGGAGTTCCTCGGTGAAGAGTTCGACGAGCAACGGGCGGTTCATGCCGCCGCCTTCGCGCGCTGCGCCATCGGGAAACCGAGCCGCTCGCGCGATTCGTAGTACGCCTGTGCCACGGCGCGCGCGAGGTTGCGGATGCGACCGATGTAGGCGGCGCGTTCCGTCACGGAGATCGCGCCGCGGGCGTCGAGCATGTTGAAGGTGTGGGCGGCCTTCAGGACCATCTCGTAGGCGGGGAGGGCGAGCTGCGCGGCCATCAGGGCCTTCGCCTGCGTCTCGTAGTCGCCGAAGTGCGCGAAGAGCATGGGCGCGTCGGCGTGCTCGAAGTTGTAGGTGGACTGCTCCACCTCGTTCTGGTGGTAGACATCGCGGTAGGTGAGTCCGGGTGTCCACTGCAGGTCGAACACGTTCTCGACGCCCTGCAGGTACATCGCGAGACGCTCCAGCCCGTAGGTGATCTCGCCGGTGATGGGCTTGCAGTCGATGCCGCCCACCTGCTGGAAATAGGTGAACTGCGTCACCTCCATGCCGTTCAGCCAGACCTCCCAGCCGAGCCCCCAGGCGCCGAGCGTCGGGTTCTCCCAGTCGTCCTCGACGAAGCGGATGTCGTGTTCAGCGGGGTCGATGCCGATCGCGCGGAGCGAGCCGAGGTAGAGGTCGAGGATGTCGGGCGGGGAGGGCTTCAGCACCACCTGGTACTGGTAGTAGTGCTGGAGGCGGTTCGGGTTCTCGCCGTAGCGGCCGTCCTTCGGGCGACGGGACGGCTGGACGTACGCGGCGCGCCAGGGTTCCGGGCCGAGGGCCCGCAGGAAGGTGGCGGTGTGCGAGGTACCGGCGCCGACCTCCATGTCGTAGGGCTGCAGCAGCGCGCAGCCCTGGCGGCCCCAGTACGTCTGGAGCGTGAGAATGAGATCCTGGAAATTGAGCATGGGGGTCCGTGGGGCCGCGGTGGGCGCGGTCGATGGAAGCCCGCGATTCTATCGGGTTCGCCCGGGGCAGGGGTGCCTGCCCCGGGGCGGGCGCTACTTCTTCGCGCCCTTCATCTCGGCGATCTGCGCCTCGAGATCGTCGATGCGCCCCTGCAACTGGTTCAGCAGGTTGTTGACGCGCCCCACGTTGAAGTACGAGACGCTCTCGGCGGGCGCGTCCAGCTGGTTGCCGTAGCCCAGCCACGACGAGTCGTACACCTTCACGTTCGTGAAGCCGAGGGACTGCAGCACGGCCGCGGTGTTGGAGGCCCGCACGCCGCTCTGGCAGTACACGATCGTCTCCTTCGCGGGGTCGAGGCCGGCGTACAGCGCCTTCAGGTCGTCGACCGCCTTGAGGTTCATGCCGTCCTTGTTCGAGACCTGTTTCCGCGCGAGCTTCCGCGGCGTGTCCGGATCGACCCAGTTCGATTCGTAGGGCACGTTGACCGCGCCGGGGATGTGACCGCCGCGCAGCGCCCGGATGTCGTCACCGCTGAATTCCCGGGTGGTGCGCGCATCGACGATCTGCACGTCGGCCTTGCCGATCCGGGCCATCACTTCGCGGGTGTCGACGAGCATCTCCTGTCGCGGTGACAGGGTGAGGGTGACCGGCGCGAGCTTCGTGGGCTCCGTGGCGACGGTCTTGCCAGCCGCCTTCCAGTCGTCGATGCCGCCGTGGAAGATGCGCACGCGATCGCCTCCGAGCCACTGCAGCGTGATGGCCGTGAAGTAGGCCGACACGGCAGCCTTCGGGCCGTACACCACGATCTCCCGCGCGGGGTCGATGCCGGCATCCCCCAGCACTTTCGCGAGTTGCGGCACCGGCAGGTAGTCCTCGCTGCGGTTCTCGCGCAGCTGCATCAGCACGTCGTCCATGTTCACGGCGCCCGGGACGTGGCCCTTGCGGTAGTCCTCCTCACCGCGGACGTCCCAAACGATGGCGCCGCGCCCGAGCGCGGCTTCGGTGCCTTCGGTATCGACGATGAGGTTGGAATCCGCGGCGTGCGCGGCGTCGACGACGAGCGCGCCGATGGTGAACACGCCGATGGCGGCGATACGGATCAAGGGATGCACGATGGTTTCCTCCTGCGGGTTCGACGGTTCTTATACTGCGGCGTGGTGCGGGGTGACAACCGGCTGCGTCCGCGCGAATCGGTCGAAGTCGCCTCAGGGCCTCCGCATCCGCCAGCGAAGCGCGCCGAGCACCGCCGCGGCGATCAGCATCACTGGTGCGTTGCCCGCCATCGCGTACGGCGTCGCGCCGCTCATGCCCTGCACGGACGCGATCAGCACATCCTCGCGGAACTGCGGCAGGCTCGCCCGCACCTGCCCGCGTTCGTCGATGACGGCGGTCTTGCCGGTGTTCGTGGCCCGCAGCATCCAGCGGCCGCTCTCCCGCGCCCGCATCTGCGAGATCTGCATGTGCTGTTCCGCGGCCCATGACTCGCCGTACCAGGCGTCGTTCGTGACGTTCGCGAGCAGCGTGGCCTCCGGCAGCGGTCGCACGATCTCCTCGCCGAAGACGTCCTCGTAGCAGATGTTGATGGCGATCTTCTGTCCGGCGACGGCCAGCGGCGGCTGACGAGCCTCGCCGCGGGTCTGGTCCGAGAGCGGGATATGCAGCCATTCGTTGATGACCGGCGCGAGCATCGCCTTCAGCGGAATGAACTCGCCGAACGGGACGAGGTGATGCTTGCGATAGCCCTGGGATGGCGAGACCCCCAGCGACGTCACCGCGTTGAACACGCCATCGCTGCCGCGCGGCGCGTTCTCGAACACGCCGAAGATGACGTCACCGCCGCGCCGGACGGCGTGCTGCCGGAGGCGCTCCAGGTACTCGGCCGGCAGTTCGTGCAGGAAGAGCGGCAGCGCGGTCTCGGGGAGGATCACGAGCGGGGTCGTGGCCTTGGCCACGGCCTCCTCGTAGGACACCAGGGTCCGGATGAGCGTGTCCTCGCGGAACTTCATGTCCTGGGCGACGTTGCCCTGGACGAGCGTCACGTCGAGCGGCTTGCCGCGGGGCGCGGTCCACGGGATCGCGCCGAGTCCGTATCCGACGGCAACCAGCACCGCCAGGCCGGCGAGGGCCGGGATGCGACGCGCAGGCTCGATCAGCAGCGTGAGTGCACTGCCCGCGAGGGCCGTCACGAACGAGACGCCGAACACGCCGAGCACGGGGGCGAACCCGCCGAACGGACTGGTGACCGCCACCTGCGAATAGCCGGTCGAGAGCCAGGGGAAGCCGGTGAAGAGCCATCCGCGCAGCCATTCCGACAATGCCCACGCGGCGGGAAACGCGAGCCAGCGGAGGGTCGTGGGGAACTGCGCGGCCACCCCGGCGGCGAGGGCGGGGAAGAGCGCGAGATAGGCGGCGAACACGAGCGTCACCGGGGCGGCGAGCCACGCCGGCATGGCGCCGAAGGTGTGCAGGGCGACATAGATCCAGCCGATGCCGCACGTGAAGAGGCCGAGACCGAACGCGAAGCCGGCGAGTGCTGCGTCGCGCGGCCGGGTCGCGTGGGTCACGTACCAGGCGAGCACGCCGATGCCGATGACGGCGAGCGGGAAGAGCGACAGGGGCGCGAAGCCGAGCACGGAAACCGCCCCGGCGATCAGCGTGACGAGGACCAAGAGCGCCAAGGGGACGGCCTTCGGTCGGGCGCGTCCGCCGGCGCCCGCGAGGCCGTTCGTCATTCGGCCGTGGCGACGGGCTCGACGAGCAGCAGGTGGATGCGGCGGCTGTCCGCCCGCAGCACGCGGAAGCGCATGCCGCCCTCCACGATCTCCTCGCCGCGCTTGGGCACCCGCTCGAAGGCGCCGATCACGAGCCCGCCGACGGTGTCGACGTCGTCGTCGCTGAAGGACGTGCCGAAGTGCGTGTTGAAGTCGTCGATCTCGGTCTGCGCCTTCACGCGGAAGCGGCCATCGGGCTGCGAGACAATGTTGTCCTCGGTCTCGTCGAAGTCGTATTCATCCTCGATGTCGCCCACGATCTGCTCCAGGACGTCCTCGATCGTCACCAGGCCGGACACGCCGCCGTACTCGTCGACGATGATCGCGATGTGGTTCCGGTTCTGACGGAATTCCTTCAGCAGGACGTTGAGCCGCTTCGACTCCGGGATGAACACGGCCGGGCGCAGCATCTCGCGCACGTCGAACTCCTCACCGGCGTAGTAGCGGAGGAGGTCCTTGGCGAGCAGGATCCCCAGCACCTTGTCCTTCGTGCCGTCGATCACCGGGAAGCGCGAGTGTGCGGTCTCGATGACGGTGGGGACGAAGTCGGCCGGGGATTCCGAGATGTCGATGACGTCCATCTGGGCGCGCGGCACCATCACGTCGCGGGCCTGCAGTTCGGACATCTGGAGCGCGCCCTCGATCATCGCCAGGGCGTCGGCGTCGAGAAGATGGCGCTCGTACGAGGAATGGAGCAGCTCGATCAGCTGCTCGCGGTCTTCCGGCTCGCGCATGAGGATGGCGCCGAGCCGTTCGAGGAATGTCGGTTTGTCGTGGTGGGGACTGTCCATGGAGCGTGCGTCGATGCGCGAGGCGTCGGCGCGGCGGCCCTCAGGCCGCTGGGAGATACGGGTCAGGATACCCGAGATCCCCGAGAATTTGTGTTTCCAGGGCCTCCATCCGGCGGGCCTCGGCGTCGTCCTCGTGGTCGTGACCCTGCAGGTGCAGCATGCCGTGCACGACGAGGTGCGCCCAGTGGGCCTCTGCGGGCTTCCCCTGGACCATCGCCTCGGCGGCCACGACGGTGGCGCAGAGCGCGATGTCACCTTCCAGCGGCGGGCCTGCCTCGTACGGGAAGGTGAGCACGTTCGTCGCGTAGTCCTTGCCGCGGTACGTGGCATTCAGCGCGCGCCCCTCCGCCTCGTCGACGAGGCGCAGCGTCACCGTGCAGTCCGTCGAGAGCGCGGCGCGTACCCATCTGCGGAACTGTGCGCGGGTCGGCAGGCCGCCCGGGTCGACGGCGTACTGGACGGTGAGCGACAGGGCCGGCCGGGGGCTCAAGGGTGACGCGTGTCGTTGCGACGGCCCCAGGCCTCGTAGGCCGTCACGATGCGTTGCACGAGCGGATGCCGCACGACGTCCTCGGCGCCGAAGTGCACGAAGGCGATGCCGCGCACCTCCGACAGCACCTCCTGCGCCTCGACGAGGCCGCTCTTCTGGCCGCGCGCGAGGTCCACCTGCGTGACGTCGCCGGTCAGCACCGCCTTGGCGCCGAAGCCGATCCGGGTGAGGAACATCTTCATCTGCTCGGGCGTCGTGTTCTGCGCCTCGTCGAGGATCACGAACGAATGGTTCAGCGTGCGCCCGCGCATGAAGGCGAGCGGCGCGATCTCGATGACGCCGCGTTCGAAGAGCTTGCCGACCTTCTCGACGCCCATCAGGTCGTACAGCGCGTCGTAGAGCGGCCGGAGATACGGGTCGACCTTCTGGGTGAGATCGCCGGGCAGGAATCCGAGTCGCTCGCCCGCCTCCACCGCCGGGCGCACGAGCACGATGCGCTTCACGGCGTCGCGCTCGATGGCGTCCACCGCGCAGGCCACGGCGAGATATGTCTTCCCGGTGCCCGCAGGTCCGATGCCGAAGGTGATGTCGTGATCCATCACCGCGCGGAGGTATTCGCTCTGGGTCCGGGTGCGGCCGCGGAGATCGCGCCGCTTCGTGTGCAGCGTGGGCTCCTCGGGGGCCTTCTCCATGCCGTGCCCCAATTCGATGAGGGCCAGCTGGATGTCCTCGACACCGAGCGCTTCGGTGGCGCGGGCGTAGAACTGGTTGAGGGCGTGGGCGGCGAGGTTGCGCTGGGCCGGGGACCCGTCGATGCGGAAGTCGGCGCCGCGGCGGGCGATGCTCACGTCGAGCGCATTGGCGATCTGGCGGATGTTCTCGTCCAGCACGCCGCACAGGTTCGCGAGCCGCTGGTTGTCGACCGGCTCCAGCGCGAGACCGAGGGTGTCTTCGCTCACGCGGAAACCGGGGGTTGCAGGGGGCGTGACGGCAAGGGGCGGCTCACTCGGTGACGTGCGGGGTTGTGCGCGGGGCGGATTCCGGAGGGGCGAGCCGCCCGCGCAGGGAATGGGGGTTGGCCTCGGTGATGTCGACGTCGACGAACCTGCCGATGAGACTCGCGGGGCCCGGGAAGTTCACCACGCGATTGTTACCGGTGCGCGCTGCAAGCTGGGCGGGATCCTTCCGCGACGGCCCTTCCACCATGACGCGCTGCCGGCTGCCCAGCATGCTCCGGCTCACCGCGAGGGCCTGCTCGTCGAGTTTCGCCTGGAGGCGTTGCAGCCAGGCCACCTTCGTCTCCCGCGGCACGGGATCGGGCAGGTTGGCGGCCGGCGTGCCTGGGCGCGAGCTGTAGACGAACACGTAGCTCGCGTCGAACTGGAGGTCCTCGACGAGCTTCAGCGTCTGTTCGAACTCCGCCTCGGTCTCGCCGGGGAAGCCGACGATGAAGTCGGAAGAGAGCGCGACGTCGGGCCGCGCTTCGCGCAGCCGGCGGATGATCGACTTGTACTCGAGGGCCGTGTAGCCGCGCTTCATCGCCGCCAGTACGCGATCGCTGCCGGATTGGACCGGCAGGTGCACGTGGGAGACGAGCTTCGGCAGTCGACGGTAGGCGTCGATCAGCCGTTGCCCGAACTCCTTCGGGTGCGAGGTCGTATAGCGGATGCGCTCGACGCCGGGGATGTCGGAGACGTATTCCAGAAGCAGCGCGAAATCGGCGATGCCGCCATCGGCCATCGCGCCGCGGTAGGCATTCACGTTCTGGCCGAGGAGGGTGATCTCCTGCACGCCCTGGTCGGCGAGGTCGGCGACCTCCGTGAGGACGTCCTCGAAGTGGCGGGAGATCTCCTCCCCGCGCGTGTAGGGGACGACGCAGAAGCTGCAGTACTTGCTGCAGCCCTCCATGATCGAGACGAACGCCTGCGAACCGTCGACGCGCGGCGGCGGGAGGTGGTCGAACTTCTCGATCTCGGGGAAGCTGATGTCGACCTGCGGCTTCCCGGTCCGTCGGCGCGCCTCGATCATCTGGGGCAGGCGGTGGAGGGTCTGGGGGCCGAACACAAGATCCACGTAGGGGGCCCGCGCCACGATGGCGTCGCCTTCCTGGCTCGCCACGCAGCCGCCCACGCCGATCAGCACGCCGTCGCGCTTCAACTCGCGGACCGTGCCCAGGTCGCTGAACACCTTCTCCTGGGCCTTCTCGCGGACCGAGCAGGTGTTGAACAGGATGACGTCGGCCTCGGCCGGGTCGTCGGTGGGTTCCAGCCCCTCGGCCGCACGAAGGACATCCGCCATCTTCGACGAGTCGTACTCGTTCATCTGGCAGCCGAAGGTACGGATGAACACCTTGCCGGTCATCGCGCGGGGGCTCGCTATGGCTTCTCGGGAAGCGGGTAGTACGGGATCTCGATGTCCGTCAGGATCCAGAGACCGAGCACCTGTCCGAGGGAATCGAAGTTGAAGACCACGCGCCCCGACTGGGGGGCGGACACCGGCACGACGATCCGGTTGTGGCGATCGCGGATCCGGGATCCGGGCGCGAGCCGATACACCTTGTCGCTGATCTTCACGTGCGGATATTCGACGCCCTGCAGCTCCCCGACCACGACATTCCCTGGCAGCACGCGAATGCCCTGCGCGATGGCGGAGCGCGGGGCAGCAGCAACCATCGGGCCGCAGACAGCTGCCAACGCAGCGCGGAACAGGGTTCGGCGGGACGGGTCGTGCAGAGATCGAAGCGCGGTGACCAACGTATTCAATGGGACCTACGTTCGGCAGGATCCTGCAGGTGCCGCAGAGGATTGCCGCCGGGTCGAGCCCAGGCCCAGCGATCCAGACAACGGCAATCGGGGGGAGATGGTGGCGAATCAGGGATTTGAACCCCGGACCAACGGATTATGATTCCGCTGCTCTAACCACTGAGCTAATTCGCCACTGCCCTTCGACAGGGGCGCAAAATTTACTTTTCGGACCCCCCCTTGTCAACCACGGAAATCAGTACCGACCCGAACGGTGGTCCCGCGACCCGCGACATTGCGGTCGTCGGGGCCGGTCTCGTGGGGCTCGCCGCCGCTCTCGCCTTCGCCGAGGCGGGGCTCGATGTCGTTCTGCTCGGAGCGGCCATGCCGCCGCCGCCCACCGATCGGTTGGACAACCGGATCTACGCGATCAGCCCCGGCAGCGCCGCCCTGATCGACCGCCTCGGCGCCTGGGGGCAGCTGCCGCCCGCCCGCGTCCAGCCGGTGCACGGGATGGCGGTGTTCGGTGACCGCCCGGGTGCCACCCTGCAGTTCGATGCGCTCGAATCCGGTGTGCCCGCGCTGGCGCACATCGTCGAGTCCGGTGTCCTGTCGGCGGCGCTCGCGGCGCGGGTGGCCGCGCACGAGCGCATCGAGGTGCGAGTGCCGTCCCGCCCGGTGGCGCTGCAGGTCACCGATCGCGAGGCGGTGCTGCGTCTCGAGGCTGACGAGCCCGTCGTCGCGCGGCTCGTCGTCGGTGCGGACGGTGCGCAGTCGTGGGTGCGACAGGTGGCGGGTTTCGATGTCCGCACCCGCTCTTATCCCCAGACGGCTGTCGTGGCGAACTTCCTCGCGGAACTGCCGCACGGCGGCATCGCCCGCCAGTGGTTCCGCGACGACGGGGTCCTGGCCCTGCTGCCGCTTCCGGGTGGTCATGTCTCGATGGTGTGGTCGGCGACGCCGGCGGTGGCGGAAGATCTGATGGACCTCCCTCCTGAGGAACTCGCGATCCGCGTCGCGGCGGCGGCCGTGGGCGCCCTCGGCGCCCTCACGTCCGTGACGCCCGCCAGCAGCTTTCCGCTGCGGGCCATGGCGGCGGATCGCTTCGTCATGCCCCGCCTTGCCCTGGTGGGGGATGCCGCCCACAATGTGCATCCCCTCGCCGGTCAGGGTGTCAACCTGGGCTTCCGCGACGTGCGCGAATTCGCGTCGGTGCTCGAGGCCCGGGGCGGTCAGCGGGACTGCGGCGTGCTCCCGCTCCTGCGTCGCTACGAACGCGCCCGGCGGGAGGATGTCCGCACCATGATCGCCGTGACCGACGGGCTGCAGCGTCTCTTCTCGAGCCGTCTCCCCGGCGCAGGATGGTTGCGGAATGCGGGTCTCAGACTCACTGCGGGGCTGCCGATGATCCGACAGGGGTTGGCGCAACACGCCCTCGCCTGACTTGTCCAACCGGGGGCATCCCCCACAGGAGTGATTCATGTCGAAGCGATTTCTTGCGCACGCGCTGGCCGCCGTGCTGTTCGCGGCCACCGGAGCGTGTGCCGACGAGGCGTCGGTCAAGGCGGCGTTCCAGGCCAAGTTCCCAAAGGCCAACGTCGAGCGCATCAAGAAGCTCCCCGAACTCGATCTGTACCAGATCGTCGTCGCGCGCGGCGAAGACCCCATCATCATCTACACGGACGAGAACTTCCGTTTCATGATTCAAGGCAGCGTCGTCGATACGAAGAGCATGCGCGACATCAACGACGACACCGTGAAGGAACTCACGGCCCTCGATTTCAACGCCCTCCCGCTGGATCGAGCCATCAAGAAGGTGAAGGGCAACGGTTCCCGCAAGATCGTCGTCTTCTCCGACCCCGACTGCCCCTTCTGCAAGCGCATCGAGCAGGAGTTCGAGAAGATGACCGACATCACCGTCTACGTGCTCCTGTATCCCATCGAACAACTGCATGCGAAGGCGCCGGAACGCTCGCGTGCGATCTGGTGCTCGCCGAACCGGCTGAAGGCGTGGGAGGACTACATGCTCCGCGGCACCGCGCCGACCGCCAAGGGGGATTGCACCAATCCGGTGGCCGACATCGTCAACCTCGGCAAATCCAAAGGCATCAACGGGACACCGACGCTCGTCTTCTCCGACGGCACGCGTATCCCCGGGGCGCTGACGGCCGCCCAGATCGAGGCACAGTTCGCGACCATCGCCGGCAAGTGACCTTCCGCGATGTCCCGGGAGCGTGAGCGGCGCGGCCACGACACCTGATCTCTCGGGCGCCCGGTCCCTGGGGCGCCTCGGGATCGCCTTGGCCGTCTCGCTCGCGCTGCATGCCTGGTTCGTCTGGGGTGTCCGGGTGGTTGCTCCACGCCTTGCCGCGGAGCCCGGCGCGATCCGCGCAACGCTCGCCCCGGTGACCGCCAAGGCTGCGGTCGCGGATGGACCGCCGGCCCCGGCAGAGGTGCGAGTGACGGCATCGTCGGCTCCAACCGCCAGCGCCGATGGGCCGACGGTGCCGAAGCCGACACCGTCGCCGTCGATGGTGCCGTCCGCCGTCCCGCCACCACCTGCCCCGGAACGCATTGCCGCGCCGCCCGAGCCGATCGACATTCCCGCGGCCGCACCGGAACCGAGCACGTTCGGTCCGGCGCTCGAGCTGCCTCTGATCGAGGATCCGGAGTTCTATCCGGCCCGCCAGCTCGATGTCCTTCCGCGCCCGCTGGACGAGGTCGCGCTCCGCTATCCCGAGCATGCCGCGGATCAGGATCTCAGCGGGCGCGTCGTGCTGCTCATCCTCATCGACGAGCTGGGCATGGTCGTCGAGGCCGATGTGATTTCTGCGGATCCGCCGGGCGTGTTCGAGGATGCAGCGCTGGAGAGTTTCCGCGGCGTGATGTTCTCGCCGGCGATACGGCATGGTCGCGCGGTGAAGAGCCGGCTTCCCGTGGAGGTCAACTTCGACGCGAAGGTCGGATCGATGAAGCCCTGACGGGCGCACGAGCTACGTCAGGGCTCGCGCGGCAGCAGCACCCACATCTTCAGCGGCTGGCGCATGCGGCCGGCCAGTTCGCCCGCGTCGGCGCCGAACCCCCAGAAGAAGTCTGCCCGCACGGCGCCGCGGATCGCCCCGCCGGTGTCCTGCGCCATGACCAGTCGGTCGAGCGGGCGCGGGCTGTTCGGCCAGGTCGTCGAAACGAACACCGGTGCCCCGAGCGGCACGACGTTGGGATCCACCGCGATGCTGCGTCCGGGCGTCAGCGGGATTCCGAGCGCTCCGATCGGTCCGCCGTCACCGGCAGGCAGTTCGCGGAAGAAGACGTACGACGGGTTCTCGGCGAGCAGTGCGGCGAGGCGCGATGGGTTCGCCTGACCCCACGCCTTGATCCCCTGCATGGAGGCCTTCTCGAGCGGCAGCTCGCCACGGTCGACGAGGACGCGTCCGATGGATCGGTACGGGTGCCCGTTCTGGTCGGCGTACCCGACCCTGACGGTGCCGCCGTCCGGCAGGCGCACGCGACCGGACCCCTGCACCTGCAGGAAGAAGAGTTCGACGGCGTCCTCGACCCAGACCAACTCGCGGCCCGAGAGCCGCGCTTTGCCCTCCTCGATCTCGGCGCGGGACCAGTAGGGCACGAGCTTGCGTCCCTGCAGTCGGCCCCGCAGACGGATGTTCCGGGTATCCGGCGCCACGCCGGACAAGTCCACCGTGATGAGGTCGTCCGGCGCGGCGAAGATCGGATGCCGGAACCGCGCGTCGGGCGTGCGGCTGCCTTGCAGGAGGGGCTCGTAGTATCCGGTGAGGAGACCAGGCGCCTCGGGATCGGGGCCCACCACGCGGTGCGGGACGAAGCCCGTCTCGAAGAAGGCGCGGATGGCGTCGGCATCCGCGGCCGCCAGGCCGGTCGCCCGATTGCAGATGTCGCTCCAGCGAGGCTGCGTCCGCAGCGCGGTGCAGCCTTCCACGAAGGCGCCGAACGCGGCGCCGATGTCATCGTCCGCCCACCCGGGCAGAGCCTCGAAACTGGCGGGCTCGAGCCGCGCCTTCGCCGGAGCGGTGTCGACCGGGGCGGGTTGGGGGGCGGGCGGGCAGATGCACGGTGCGGACTTCTCGACGACGACCGGCGCCTCGGGCGCCGCCTTGCCCGGTGCGTCCGGCCGCCGGTGAGGCTGGGCGCAGCCGCTGATCGCCATCGCGGCGAGCACCACCGTCGCCGCGACGGCGTGACGGATGCGGGAACGTCCGCTACCGTGGCGTGTCAGGGCGCCATCGATGCCCTGTAGAGAGGACGGCATGGGATGGATTCTTCTGGAGGCCGGTGTGGCGCTTGCCATCGGCCTGTTCATCGTCTGGTGGACCTGGCCCAAGAAGCGTCAGGATCCGCCGGGGGATCGCCGCGACGACCCGTGAGGGTTCAATGCAGCACGCGGGGCATCGACAGGATGAACTCCGCGATCGGCGCCTCGAAGGCGGTGCCATCCTCCGCCTGCATCTGATAGCTGCCCCGCATCGTCCCGACCGGCGTGAGGATCGCGGCGCCGCTCGTGTACTCGAACGATTCGCCGGGGCGCAGGAAGGGCTGCTCGCCCACCACACCCTCGCCGCGCACCTCCTGGGTCTTGTTGGTCGCGTCGGTGATGACCCAGTGGCGGGACAGCAGCTTGGCGGCCACGGTGCCGGTGTTGCGGATGTTGATCGTGTACGCGAAGACGTAGCGGCCTTCGACTTCGTCGGACTGGTCGGCCACGTACTGCGCGACCGCGGTCACGGTGATCTCGTAGTTTTTCTGGGAGTCCATGCGCGTATTCCACCCGAAAGCGCAGGCGCGCTCAACCGCGCCGTTTAGAATCCGCGCGTTTCCCTTCGAGACGGCCCCATGTACCGCATCGCTCCCAGCATCCTGTCGGCCGATTTCGCGCGGCTTGGCGAGGAGGTCACGAACGTCCTGGCCGCCGGTGCCGACGTCGTCCACTTCGACGTGATGGACAACCACTACGTACCCAACCTCACCATCGGTCCGATGGTGTGCGAGGCCGTGCGGCGGGTCACGACAGCGCCCATCGACGTCCACCTGATGGTGAAACCCGTCGACCGCATCGTCCCGGATTTCGCGAAGGCCGGCGCGAGCATCATCTCGTTCCATCCCGAAGCGTCCGAGCACGTGGACCGCACCCTCTCGCTCATCCGCGACTGCGGCTGCAAGGCCGGTCTCGTCTTCAACCCTGCCACGCCGCTGCACCATCTCGATCACGTGATGGACCGCCTGGACCTCATCCTGATCATGTCGGTGAACCCGGGCTTCGGCGGGCAGTCGTTCATTGCGTCCGCGCTCGACAAGGTGCGCCTCGTGCGCGAACGCATCGCGGCGAGCGGGCGCGACATCTGGCTGGAGGTCGACGGTGGCGTGAAGGTCGACAACATCGCCGCCGTCGCGAAGGCGGGCGCCGACACGTTCGTCGCCGGTTCCGCCATCTTCGGCACGCCGGACTACGTCGCGACGATCGCGAGGATGCGGGCGGAACTGGCCGGCGTCCCGGTCGGGGGCACGAAGTCTTGAGCGACTATCTTCGGCAGCTCGCCGCTTCAGGCTGCATCCGCGGCGTCGCGTTCGACCTCGACGGCACGCTGCTCGACACGCTTCCCGACATCGCCGACGCCGGCAACGCGATGCTCTCCGAGCTCGGCCGGCCCGTCGTCGACGAGGCCGTCGTGCGTTCATACATCGGTGACGGCATCCCGAAACTGGTGAAGCGGTTGCTGACGGGTACGCGGGAAGCCGAGCCCGAGGCGCACTTGTTCGAGGGCGCCGATCGCATCTTCCAGGCGCGCTATTTCGAACGGCTCGACGTGCGGACCCGCCCATACCCTGGCGCGGTGGACGGCATCGGCCGCCTGCGTCGCGCCGGGTTCAAGCTCGCGGTCGTGACCAACAAGGCCGAGCGCTTCGCCCGCCCGCTGCTCGATGCGCACTTCGGCGCCGGCGCGTTCGATCTCGTGCTCGGGGGCGATTCGCTCGCGAAGAAGAAGCCCGACCCCCTGCCGATCCTCCATTGCTGCGAACGTTTCGGCATCGTCCCCTCGGGCCTGCTGGTGGTCGGCGACTCCGCGAACGACGTCGCGGCGGGTCTTGCGGCGGGCTGCCCCGTCGTCTGCGTGCCCTATGGCTACACCGGCGGGCTCGATGTGCGATCGCTGGGGGCGGATGCTATAGTCCCCGACATCCTGAGCGTGGCGCTCGGACTGCATCCGGAATGAGCAGGTCCGGGGAAGCGAGCGCCGCGGTCGCATCCCGACGGCACGTACCGATCATTCGAATGAAGCTCCCGGCATGAAGCTCCCGCCGCAGGATTCCCGCAAAGGCTTGGACCGCATCGATCATCGCTGGCGTCCCTGGCGACCCTAGACCGATGCCCGTCGCGCGCGACGACACCGCGCCCGCACACCATGCCCTTCCACCGGATGCCCTCCCGGAGCTGTCATGACCGAACAGGATTTCAAGCAGTACGCCGCCGAAGGCTATAACCGCGTCCCCGTGGTCCTCGAGACCCTCGCGGATCTCGACACCCCGCTCTCCGTCTATCTCAAGCTCGGCAACCGCCCGTACTCGTACCTGCTGGAATCCGTGCAGGGCGGCGAGCGCTTCGGCCGCTACTCGTTCATCGGGCTCCCCGCCGAGCTGCGCTTCGAAGTGCGTGGCCGCGTGTGCAGCGAGTACCGCGGCAACACGCTGCTGTCGCAGACCGAGCAGGAGGATCCGCTCGAATGGGTCCGCCAATCGCACGCGCGGTTCAAGGCGCCCGCGATTCCCGATCTGCCGCGGTTCGCGGGCGGGCTCGTCGGCTACTTCGGCTACGACACCGTGCGCTACATCGAGAAGCGCGTGTCGCAGGCCGACAAGCCGGACGTCCTGGGTTGCCCCGACATCCTGCTGCTGCTCTCGGATCGTCTGGCGGTGGTCGACAACCTCTCCGGCCGTCTCTATCTCGTGGTGTACGCCGATCCGCGGGTGGATGGCGCCTACGCCGAAGCGCGCATGCAGCTTAACGTCCTGCTGCAGGCGCTGCGCCAGCCCGTCGCCATGCCGGCCGAGGTCCCTGCGCCGCCGGCCGTGCCGCAGTCGGAGTTCAGCGAGGATGCGTTCATCGAGGCGGTCGAGCGCGCCAAGCAGTACGTCTTCGACGGCGACATCATGCAGGTCGTGCTCTCGCAGCGTCTGTCGCATCCGTATCCTGCCTCGCCGCTGTCGCTGTATCGCGCTCTGCGGGCGCTGAACCCGTCGCCGTACATGTTCTATTACGACATGGGCGGCTTCCACGTCGTGGGCGCGAGTCCCGAGATCCTGGTGCGGCTCGAAGGCACGGCAGTCACCGTGCGGCCGATCGCCGGCACGCGGGCGCGCGGCGCCACGCGGGAGCAGGACCTCGCGCTGGAGCAGGAGCTGCTCGCCGATCCGAAGGAGCGCGCCGAGCACGTGATGCTCATGGACCTCGGCCGCAACGACCTCGGTCGCGTCGCCAAGACCGGCACCGTGCGCGTCACGGAGAACATGAACGTCGAGCGGTACTCCCACGTGATGCACATCGTCTCGAACGTCGAGGGGACGCTGAAACCGGGGCTGGATGCCATCGCCGTCCTCCGCGCGACCTTCCCGGCTGGTACGGTAAGTGGTGCGCCGAAGGTGCGGGCGATGGAGATCATCGACGAGCTGGAGCCGTCGAAGCGCGGCATCTATGCCGGCGCCGTCGGCTACCTCGGTTTCAACGGCGACATGGACCTCGCGATCGCCATCCGCACCGCCGTCATCAAGGACGGTCGCCTGTTCGTGCAGGCCGGTGCAGGCATCGTCGCCGACTCCGTCCCGGCGAGCGAATGGACTGAAACGCAGAACAAGGCGCGCGCGATCCTTCGTGCGGCCGAGATGGCGCAGGCCGGGTTGTTCGGTGGACGACATGCGTGACTCGATCGGTTTGCCGGGACAAGCGCATGAACCACAGAGACACCGAGGGATTCCCTGACTCAGGCTGTGATCGGCGCGGCGATCGAGGTTCACCGGGAACTCGGGCTGGGGCTTCTCGAATCGGCAGACTAGGAATGCCCGGTCATCGAACTGTCCTGATCCGGAAGTGGTGGACGTCTTCGGGGTGGTGATTGCGTTCGTGCTCGGCGCGTTCGCGAGCTGAATCCATCCGTGGCCGTCGCCGGTGCGCGTGATCGTGCCGCCCACCGAGTCGGTGATCCGGGTCGGGCGGTCACCGGCATCGCAGGTGTAGGCGGCGGTGGCGCCGCCGTGCTCGAGGGCGCATTCGGGCACCAAAAACAGTGCTTTAAGCGGAGAAAGCGAGGCCTTTAGACAGCGCTCTTCCAAGGAATCATGTTGTTGCGTAGGTCCGACCCCGGGGCGACGATGGCGCCGCCCACCGAGTCGGTGATCAGGGTCGGGCGGTCGGCGGCGTCGTAGGTGTAGGCGGTGGTGACGGACGCCAAGGGGAGAGAGGCTCGAGTGCAGGACCTGACACCATGCTTTGTGCGGTTCTGTTCCACCAAGCGAGGGCGCCGGAGACGGTTTCCTTGGGAAGATCCCTAGCTGGTATGGGTCCGACCCCGAGACTCGCTGACAGCGGTGAAACGGCTCTCTCTATCTATCTTGACAACAAGCATCCCAATGTCGATCCTTTTAGCAGGTTCGTTCGGTTTCGTCAGGATTGAACGTATCGGCCGCGAAGGATGACATGCCAGCTTTCGGTCATGCTTCCCTTGCGGTTCGTCAAGCCAAGTAAGCGCCCATAGAAGAATTTACGTCGAGCGTAGCGACGCCTCGGCACTCAACTAAGGAGACCAGCATGCGCGTGCTTCGAAACACTCTGATCTCGGCGTTATTGGTCGGCACTGCCTCCGCGCAAGCCGAGATCACCTACGACTTCACCTACCACTTCCGTGATCGTCAGATCGGGCTGGTCGACCAGATCCGCGATGGCCATGTCTTCGGAGTTGGCGGGTTGAACCTGTCGCCCAGCAGCGGCACGAGCGGAACTTTCTCGCAGGGCGGCGTTTTCGGATCCCTGTATCCGCTCACCTGCTGCCCACAGCAACTCGAGGGTTTCTCGCTTTTCGACCCGGCCACGACCGGCGCATGGACGCTCGAGCTGACCAATGGCGCCCACACGCGCACGGTGTCTACACCGCCGCTCTGGTCTTCGGTGCCGATGCCTTTCGTCAATGCAATCGTGGTGAGCGGCAATGGCTTGGCGCCCCTGATGACTTGGCAATTGCCTACCGGCAGGGATATCAGTAGCGTCGACTTCTCCATCCTGACTATCGACCCGCTGACTACCGAACCGACAGACGTGCTGATCTACGTCCCACTCGGCCCTTCGGCAACGTCGTTTCAGATTCCCGAGGGCGTCATGGAAGCCGGTCAAACCTACCGGCTGGCGGTCAATGTGTTCGACACCACGTTCTCGCAACGCTCGCTCACGGCGGTAACTTTCGTGCCCTTCCAGGGGGCCCTGGACCCGCTGGGCGTATTCTTGCCGACCATCGGCACGGGCCCGGGTGGCGAGCCAACTTTCGTCTTCCAGCCGATTCCCGTGACTGCCGGCGTGCCCATCCTCATTGACCCGATCGTTGTGGAAGGCTACGACTACGCCATCGGACAGGGCGATCCGCTGTTCGCGAGCGTCGTGCTGCCGCAGGGCATCGGTGACGGCCTCTACGAGCTTTCCTACTTGGACCAGTCGCTCACGATCGCCGGCGGCGTCGAGCACGTCTTCGCGGGAGGGGTGTCGGCTTTCTCGGTCCGGGGCATCGAAGCGAGTGCCGGGTTGAGTCCGGACGATCCACTGGCCTTCGTCACCACCCTCACCTTCGTGGCGGACGGCACGTTCTCCGGGACGATGACACCGGTTACTGTCGAAGTGATCCCGGAGCCAGGTACCTGGGCATTGATGGTGGCAGGTCTGGTCGGCATCTCGAGCTACTGCCGATGGCGCGTCCGGTCCATGGCGCAGGTCTAGTCGGCACGATGTGAGGAGGGCGCGCTGAGTTGCGTTTCCAGCGGTCGGCGCGCTAGGGGTCGTTGCCTCTCGGACCCCGGCGCGCGCTATCGTAGCCCGTCCTTCCTGGGGTCCCGAACGGCACCTGCCCGGGGCCAACCCAATGGCTGCCCGGTTGCGAGGGGTCCTCTGCGGGTCGGACCTACGCAACCCCCTGATCTCCATCGCGCTTCATCCCAGAAATGCGCGCTTTCATCGCTTGAACGCCTTTTTCCAGTGGTCATTTCGTGGCTGTTAGCGGCTTCGGGCTCACGCAGAACACCGCGTGGTTCCTGAGACGCCGATATCCCGATGGCGAGGTCAGCCTTCACTTTTTCTACAAACTCTGTGGAGCAGACGGCGATGGCGGCGGCCCGTTCGCGCATCTGCGCGCGACGTTCCGATCACAGCGACTCGTCTACCCATCACGCTCTGCCGCCTGAAGCTCGCCGCGGCCGCCGAACCCCAAAAGGATCGCAAACCGCATCGATATCGATGATGTCGTGGCACGCGGGCGGCGTCTGGATCTCCGCATACCCGCGATGTGTCCGCTGATCCGGATGCGACCATCCACCGCACGCACCATGTTCAGATCGATGTGGGCCAAACGGCGCGCGAGGCGCCCGCCTGGACTGCAGTGGCGTGGTCGGGACCGTGGGCCTCGCTGCGCGGGCGAGCCGGCCAGCGGCGTTGAACTGGTGGCGGGTGACGTCGGTTTCGGTGACTCGGTCCCGGCACAGGAGCATGCAATCGCCCGACCTGCAGTGCTACCATTGTGCTTACTTCAACGAGATGTCAAGGTGACAGCCATGGAGGTCTCCATCCGCAAGATGGGCAATTCACAGGGTGTTCTCATTCCGAAGCCGATCCTGGCGCAGGTGGGTCTCGAGGGGAAAGCCGATCTGCAGGTCCGCGACGGCGTCATCGAGATCCGCCCCCTGCACCGCGATCCGCGCGAAGGCTGGGCAGAAGGCGCGAGGCGCGTGGCGGCATCGGGTGACGAAGCCCTCGTCTGGCCGGAGTTCGGCAATGAGGCCGACGGAGATCTCGTCTGGTGAAGGCCGGCGAGATCTGGCTGGCCGCTCTGGACCCCACCGTCGGAAGCGAGATCCAGAAGACGCGCCCGTGCGTGGTCATCTCGCCGAACGAGATGAACGATCACCTGCGCACGGTCATCGTCGCGCCGATGACCACCGGATCGCACCCCGCGCGGTTCCGCATCCCGGTGACCTTCCAGGGCAAGCAGGGCCTGATCGTTCTCGATCAGATTCGTACCCTCGACCGTATCCGGCTCGTCAAGCGAATGGGCGCCCTGCGAGCTGCCACGTTGACGGCGACACTGCAGACGCTTCAGGCGATGTTCGCACCGGGAACGAGATAGGAAAGCAAGGCGCCGGTTCGTGACCAGGGGCGCATGAGGGGGGGCCCCCATCCTTGTCGCCAATGACGCTACCCGCAATAATCCACGACATGCACTTCGCCACTAACCCTGCAGCAGTCCACTTCTCGCCCTGGCGCTGGCGTACGCCGCGCGCCTGATTCGGATGTTCGCTGCTTGGCGTATCGACGGCCGGCGGTGGCCGCGCGATCACTCCGGGCCCCGCAGAGCGAAAGCGGGTAGAAAAGCGGGTACGAAGAGAAGACTCCTGGCTTGATACTTCGCCAATTCATTGGGTTAGAGCAAACATGCTTCTGATGATCGACAACTACGACTCCTTCACCTACAACCTCGTGCAGTACCTGGGTGAGTTGGGTGAGGACGTCCGCGTGTACCGCAACGACGAGATCACGCTCGAGGAGGTCGCCCAGCTGGCGCCGGCCCGCATCGTCGTCTCGCCCGGGCCGTGCACGCCGAAGGAGGCCGGGATCTCGGTGCCGCTCATCCGGCGGTTCGCGGGGCGCATTCCGATTCTGGGGGTCTGCCTCGGGCACCAGGCCATCGGCGAGGCCTTCGGCGGGAAGATCGTCCATGCGCAACAGGTCATGCACGGCAAGACGTCGCTCGTGCACCACCGCGACACCGGCGTGTTCCGCGGGCTGCCCAATCCGCTGACGGCCACCCGCTACCACTCGCTCGTGATCGAGCGCGACAGCCGACCCGAGGTGCTGGAAGTGACGGCCTGGACCGACGACGGCGAGATCATGGGTGTGCGGCATCGCGATCTCGCGGTCGAGGGCGTGCAGTTCCATCCGGAATCGATCCTGACCGAGGCGGGGCACGAACTCCTGCGCAACTTTCTGACCGAGGTCCGTCCATGACGCCGCAGGAAGCGCTGGTCCGCGTCATCGAGCATCGGGAGATCTTCCACGAGGAGATGCTCACCGTGATGCGCGCGATCATGAGCGGCGAGGTCTCGCCGACGCTCATCTCAGCGATCCTCGTCGGCCTTCGAGTGAAGAAAGAGACGATCGGCGAGATCGCGGCCGCGGCCCAGGTGATGCGGGAATTCGCGACGCCGGTGGCGGTGTCCGATTCCGCGAATCTCGTCGATACCTGCGGGACGGGTGGCGATGGGGCGCACACCTTCAACATCTCCACGGCGGCGGCCTTCGTGGCTGCGGCGGCCGGCGTCAAGATCGCCAAGCACGGCAACCGCTCGGTCTCCAGCAAGTCCGGCAGCGCGGATGTCCTCGAAGGCCTGGGCGCGAACATCCATCTGAATCCTGTGCAGGTCGGCCGCTGCATCGAGGAGATCGGCGTCGGCTTCATGTTCGCGCCGAACCATCACGGCGCGATGCGGCACGCAGGGCCCGTGCGCAAAGAACTGGGCGTGCGGACCATCTTCAACATCCTCGGCCCGTTGACCAATCCGGCCGGCGCGCGCAATCAGGTGATGGGCGTGTTCCACCCCGACCTGGTGGGCATCCAGGCGCGGGTGCTCCAGCGCCTGGGCAGCCGCCACGTGATGGTGGTCCACGGGGTCGACGGGCTCGACGAGTTCTCCATCGCCGGCGAGACGCTGGTCGCCGAATTGAAGGACGGCGAGGTGCGGGAGTACGCGGTGCGGCCGGAACAGTTCGGGCTGCAGCGTGCCCCGATCGAGGCCATCCGCGCCGACGACGCTGCCGCATCGTGCAGCCTGGTGATGGCGGCCATCGCCGGCGAGGCGGGGCCCGCGTGCGACATCGTGGCGCTCAACGCCGGCGCCGCGATCTACACCGCGGGCCTCACGAACACGCACGAGGCCGGTGTCCGCCGGGCGATGGAAGCGGTCGCCAGCGGCGACGCCACCCGCAAGCTCGATCAGTTCGTCGCGTTCACGCGTGGCCTGCCGCAGTCCTGAGGAGCAACGAACGCCATGTCCGACATCCTCGACCGCATTCTCGCGGTGAAGCACCGCGAGATCGCCGCCGGGCTCGAACGCACCTCCATGGCCGCGCTCGAAGCAGCCGCCCGGGCGATGCCAGCCCCCCGGGACTTCGTCGGTGCGATGCGCGCGAAGATCTCTGCGGGCGACGCCGCTGTCATCGCGGAAGTGAAGCGCGCCAGCCCGAGCAAGGGCCTCCTGCGGGATCCGTTCGATCCGCCCGCGATCGCGCAGACGTACGAGGCCCACGGCGCCGCCTGCCTGTCGGTGCTGACCGACGTGGAGTTCTTCCAGGGTGCCGCCGAGTATCTGGTGGCTGCGCGGGCGGCCTGCGCGCTGCCCGTGATCCGGAAGGACTTCATCGTCGACCCTTTCCAGGTGCTCGAAGCCCGCGCGATGGGCGCCGACTGCATCCTTCTGATCGTGGCGGCGCTGGAGCAGGAGGTCATGGCCTCGCTGGAGCGGCTGGCGCTGGACCTCGGTATGGCGGTGCTCGTCGAGGTCCACGACGCCGAGGAACTCGATCGCGCCCTCGATCTCGCGACCCCGCTGGTGGGCATCAACAACCGCAACCTGCGAACGTTCGAGACGTCGCTCGAAATCACGTTGGGACTCCTCGATGCGATTCCCCCGGACCGACTGGTGATCACCGAGAGCGGGATCCACTCCCGCGATGATGTTCGCCGGATGCGTGATCGCGGCGTCGACGCCTTCCTGGTGGGGGAAGCTTTCATGCGTGCCCCGGACCCTGGTGTCGAATTGTCCCGGCTGTTCTCCGCGGGGTGACTCACCGGATGATCCCGGCCCGGCGCCGAAATGCGTCGTTGCGGTATTTCTCGTCGGCAGTAGGGTTGTCGGAAAATGTGTTGTTTTTGGAGCATTTCTGCCGCAACGCACAACCATACTCAGCTGGAGGTATATCAGCTAACCCACGGAGCGCGAGCGGTTTCGTTTTTTTCTTGTAGGTCCGATGAGCGCTGGCACCGAGTGTTGCAATCACGCAACAAACTTCGCTCCGAACCGCAAAAATCCCATTGCCGCGCTTGTTGATGGCAGGGGTGCTCGGCAGAATCCGATCACCACTCCGGGACGGGGTAGGTACTTTAGTTCGCGGTATTTGCCACTGCGGTGCTCTCACCGCAAAACGCTCTCCCGGGCCACCCTGGCCCAACTTACTAGGAGTCAACATGAAACTGAAACTCATCGTGGCCGCTGTTGCCGCCGCGTTCGTCGCGCCGATCGCCAGCGCCGACGTCACGATCTCCGGTACTTTCGCCCCGTTGATCGGCAATACGAGGACCGATGGCACCAATGCCTTTGCTGCCGGAACGGGCCCTCTGGGCGCTGCTAACGTCAATGGTATCGCTAGAACTGGGGGCTTCAGCAGCACCTTCTTCAACGACGCCGCCTCCCGCCTCACTATCGAGAGCAAGGAAGACATCGGCGACGGCATGGGCGCCGGTGCCTTCCTCCAGATCCGGGGCTCGAACGGTACCCTCGACGACTTCAACAACGAGAACAAGGGCCTGACCCCGTTCCGCTGGGGTGTGAACGTCAACGGCGGCTGGGGCAAGCTGCTCGTCGGCCGTGAATTCACGCCGTACACGTGGACCATGATCAACAACGAAACGAACATGGGCGCGATCTGGTTCGGCCCGTTCGGCATCATGGGCCATGCCGGTGGCCAGGGCCTGTCCCTGGCGGGCGGCCCGGGCACGACGCAGCACGCCTTCTTCAAGGTCGGTACCGGTCTGCACTACTACTCCCCCGACTTCAACGGCCTGAGCTTCAAGGCGTCGTGGGTGACGGACAACTCCAAGACTGCAACGTTGCGTGACGTTACGGAACTGGGCGTCAGCGTGGACTACAAGCCGGCCGAAAGCATGTTCTGGCTGGGTGCGGCCTACTCGCGCCGTTCCGGCGCTGACGGTGCTGCAGCTATGGACTCATTGTTCGGTGGCACGGGGCGCGTTACGACGATTTCGCCGGCATTTCTTCCAGCTGGTGCTGCGGCAGGGCAAGAGCTTCCCGCTGTGACCAGTACCACTCGTGGCAGCCTTTCCTCCACGGACCAAGTGTTGCTCATCGGTGGTGGCATCGCACTGGGCGATCTCACGGTCGGTCTGTGGTATGACCATGTGTCCTACAAGACATCTGGCGTGACCACCGGCCTTTCCGAGATCTCCCGCTCTGCGTTCTGGATCCCGGTCAGCTACACGCTTGAATCCGGCAAGATCGGCGCTTCCTACATGCAGGCGATGAAGTCCGACGGTACAACCGCCGGCCTTGTCAACACCTTCAACGGTTCCGACACCGGGGCTTCGATTGTTCAGCTGTCCTACGCTCACAACCTGAGCAAGCAGACTCAGCCCTACGTGATGTTCTCCATGGGCAGCGCTGGAAATAACAGCGCGTTCAACGGCCCGTTCGGCAACGGCGGCGGTCTGGGCGGTGGTTATCGCTCCCTCGTCGTGGGTCTGCAGCACAGCTTCTGATCCAGGCAGTACCAGGATCCGCAGGTCAGGAACGGGCACCTTCGGGTGCCCGTTTTTTCTTTTGTGATTCCCTCTTCGATGGGAAACGCCTCGCCTTCCAAGTCGCGGCGGACGGGAGGGCATGAGACGATCGACGCATGAATCGTCGTCGTGCGCTCCTCGCCGGACTCGCTGCATTGCCCCTCCAGGCAAGCGCGGTCAGTTGGGCACCGGTCCTTCCAGGGCGACGTCTTGCGTTCCCTGCCGACCACGGCGCCCACACTGCGTATCGCACCGAGTGGTGGTACGCGACCGGCTGGCTACGGACCGCCGACGGGCGTGATCTCGGTGTGCAGATCACCTTCTTCCGCAACCGGCCCGGCGTGCAGGAAGGCACCCGCAGCCGCTTCGCGCCGGCGCAACTGCTCTTTGCGCACGCGGCGCTCGCCGACCCCGAGATCGGGAGACTCCTGCACGACCAGCGCGCTGCCCGGGAAGGATTCGGCCTCGCCAGTGCGTCGGCGCGCACCACGGACGTCCGGATCGACGACTGGCAGTTCACGCTCGACGGTTCGACCTACCGCGCCCGCATCTCCGGCCGGGAGTTCGGCCTCGATCTCGCCCTTGTGGCGACCACCCCGATGCTGCTCCAAGGCGATGCCGGCCTGAGCCGCAAGGGCCCTCTTCCGGCACAGGCCAGCTACTACTACAGCAGGCCGCATCTGCAGGTGTCCGGTCGTGTCCTGCGCGGCAAGCGCGCGATCGAGGTGACCGGCTCCGCCTGGCTCGATCACGAATGGTCGAGCGAGATCCTCGGCGCCGAGGCCACGGGTTGGGACTGGTGCGGCATCAACCTGCACGACGGCGGTGCGCTGATGGCGTTCCGAATCCGCGACGGTGCAGGGCAGGCGATCTGGGCCGGCGGTAGCCGGCGCTCACCCGACGGCCGCACGCGCATCGCGAGCCCGGAGGACGTGCGATTCGAGGTCCTCCGGGAATGGACCAGTACTCGAACCGGCACCCGTTACCCGTCGAGCATGCGCATTGCTCTCTGGGACGAGACGATCACGTTGGAGCCGCTGCTCGACGACCAGGAACTCGATGCCCGCGGCAGCACCGGCACGATCTACTGGGAAGGCGCAGTACGCGCGTTCCGGGGCGGCATCGAGATCGGCCGCGGCTATCTCGAACTCACCGGTTATGGTCAGCGCTTGAAGTTGTGACACAACTGGACGTTGTAATCCCACCCCCTCACCAGACGACTGCCCCCATGAGCGCCACCACCCCCGCCCGCATCCCCGCCACCCTCATCGCCGGCGACGGCATCGGCCCCGAGATCATGGAGGCCGTGCTGGCGATTCTCGATGCCCTCGGGGCACCGTTCGACTGGGAACCCGCCGTGGCCGGCCTTGCCGGCGTGAAGGCCGCAGGCGATCCGCTGCCCAACGCGACGCTCGACAGCATCCGGCGCACCCGCCTGGCGCTGAAGGGCCCGCTGGAAACGCCGGTGGCGGGCGGCTACCGATCGTCGAACGTGCGGTTGCGCGAAGAATTCAAGCTCTACGCGAACCTGCGGCCGGCCCGCTCGCTGGTCCCTGGCGGTCGCTACGAGAACATCGACCTCGTCCTGATCCGCGAGAACAACGAAGGGCTCTACATGGGCTACGAGCACTTCATCCCCATCGACGGCGATCCGCACGCCGTGGGCATGGCCACCGGCGTGAACACCCGCCAGGGCTGCCGCCGCATCCTCGAGTACGCCTTCGAGTACGCGATCGCGCACGAGCGCAAGAAGGTGACGGTCGTGCACAAGGCCAACATCATGAAGGCGCTCACCGGCATCTTTCTCGAGACCGCCCGCGAAATGCACGCCGACCGCTACGCCGGGCGCATCGCGATGGAGGAGATCATCGTCGACGCGTGCGCGATGAAGCTCGTGATGAATCCATGGCAGTTCGACACGCTGGTCACCACCAACCTCTTCGGCGACATCCTCTCCGACGAGATCGCCGGCCTGGTCGGCGGCCTCGGCATGGCGCCGGGCGGCAATATCGGCGAGCACGCCGCGATCTTCGAGGCGGTCCATGGATCGGCGCCCGACATCGCCGGTCGCGGCATCGCCAACCCGACCGCGCTGCTGCTGGCCGCTGCCATGATGCTCGACCACGTCAACCTGCCCGCGATGGCTGCACTCCTGCGCCGAGCCATCGACGAGACGCTCAACCTCGACCGCATCCGCACCGGCGATCTCGGCGGCGACGCCGACACGAAGCGCTACACCGCTGCGATCGTGTCGCGCATCCGCAACGCGTAGCAGCTGGCTGTCGGTACTTCGCACTTCTTTACCTTCGGGACAGACCACCGCAAGCCGCCGCTTCGATCATGGCACCACGCGCTGCACTTCGCGGCGCACGAGGAACACCGCCCCTGCGGTGCCGCCTTACACTCCATCGGAGACAGCCATGACCGAAGACACCACTCCCCGCCGTGCCCCCCGCGGCAAGCGCAGGTTCCTCACCGGCCTTCTGACGGGAACGCTGGCCGGCGCCCTCCTGGCGACCGGTGCAGGCGTGTTCGCCCACTCGCAGGACGGCGGTGGTCCCCGCTGCCACCGGATGCACGACCGCATGGGCCCGGAAGCGATGCGTGACCGCGCCGAGTCCATGGCGGATCGCATGCTCTCGAAGGTGGACGCCACCGCCGACCAGAAGACCCGCGTGAAGGGCATCCTCGGCAGTGCGTTCGATGACATCGCGAAGCTGCGTGCCGCGCACCAGTCCAACCGCGAAGCCGCCATCGCCGCGTTGTCGGCGGAGACGATCGATCGCGACCGCCTCGAAGTGCTGCGATCCGCGGAGATGGCGCTTGCCTCGAACGCCTCCGAGCGGATCACCCGCGCGCTGGCCGACGCCGCCGAAGTGCTGACCCCGGCGCAGCGCAAGACCTTTGCGGAGATGGCGCAGCACTTCCGTCGTGCGGGCCTCCCGTTCGGACCGGGGATGCCCGGCGAGCACGGGCATCCCGACCGGCCGAAGCGTTCGTGACATGAATCCCGTTGCGGCCCGCGTCCTCCTCGTCGAGGATGATCCCGATCTCGCCGCGATGGTGGCGGAGTACCTGGGCCGCGCGGGATTCTCCATGGCCGTCGCACCTTCGGTCGCGGCGGCCCGCCAGAGCCTCGCGGCCGAGGTGTTCGACATGCTCGTCCTCGACGTGATGCTCCCCGATGGGGACGGCTTCGACCTGTGTCGCGAGATCCGGGTCGATTCCTCCGTGCCCATCCTCATGCTGACGGCCCGTGGAGATGCCACGGACCGCATCGTCGGCCTCGAGCTCGGGGCCGACGACTACCTGCCCAAGCCGTTCGAGCCGCGTGAACTGCTCGCGCGGCTGCGGGCCGTCCTCCGTCGTGGCCGCCCACAGCCGTCCGCCCGCGAGTTGCTGCGTTTCGGACGCCTCGAGATCGACCGGGACGCGCGCGAGGTGCGCATCGACGGCGAACCGCGCGCGCTCACCGGCTATCAATTCGACCTTCTGTGGGTGCTCGCGAAAAGCCCCGGACGGGTGCTGTCGCGCGATGCCCTCATGGAGCGCCTCCGCGGGCACGACGCCGAAGCGTTCGATCGCAGTCTCGATGTCCACGTCTCGCGCATCCGCGCCGCCATCGAGGACGATCCCAAGGCGCCTCGTCGCATCCTCACCGTCCGTGGCGCCGGCTACGTCTTCGCGAAGATCCAGCCGTGAACCGCCTCTACCTGCGGATCTGGCTGGCCTTCCTCGGCATCCTCGTCGTGTTCGGGGTGCTCGTATCGGCGCTCTGGTGGCTCACCGCCGACGAGCGGCCCGGTCCTCGCGTCATGGAAGGCATCCGGACGGTCGTCGAGCGCTCGCTCCCGCCGGCCACCGTCCCGGTGCGGGAACTCCAGCGCGTTCTCGACGACGTCGGTGGGCGCCTCGAGGTCGACATCACGGTCCACGGCGCCGACGGCGCGCTGCTCGCCCATGCGGGTCCGCCCGCGCCCCCGCCGCGTCGGCTGAGCCCCGACGGCCCGCGCATCGAACGTGGTTTCGCCCGGGGGCCGTTCGTCGTGATGCGCCTCGACGACGGGCGCGTCGTGACGGTGCGTCCACGGCGTGCCCCCCGCTTCGTCGGGCTGCTGATGGCGCTCGGGGTGTTGCTCGCCACCACGGCGGCCGGTGCCTACTTCATCGTGCGCAGGATCACCGGCCGGCTGGAGCGCCTGCGTGCGCGTGTCGATGCGCTCGGCTCCGGCGACCTCACCGCGCGGGTCGACGTCGAGGGCCGCGACGAGATCGCCCAGCTCGCGTCCAGCTTCAACCGGGCGGCCGGGCGGATCGAGCAATTGCTCGGGGCGCAGAAGACGCTGCTGGCCCATGTGTCGCACGAACTGCGGACACCGCTCACGCGGATGCGCATGGGACTCGAACTCCTCGGGGAGGGCGCGCCGCCGGAACTCGTCGGACGCATGCGCCGCGAGATCGGGGAGCTCGACAGCCTCGTCGGCGAACTGCTTCTCGCGAGCCGTCTGGATGCCGGCGTCAGCGCCGAGCCGCCCGAAGCCGTCGACCTGCTCGGGCTCGCCGCCGAAGTGGCGGCTGAGTACGGACTGGAGATCTCCGGCGAGAGCGTCACGATCGTCGGTGAGCCGAAGGCGCTGCGACGCCTGGTGCGCAACCTTCTGGAGAACGCCCGCCGGCACGGCGCCGGCCAGCCCTTCGAACTCAGTGTCAATGTCGATCCGGACGGTGGCGGACGCCTCGTCGTCGCCGATCGCGGGCCGGGTGTACCCGAGCACGAGCGCGAGCGAATCTTCGAACCGTTCCATCGCGTCCGCGCGGCAGGCGACGGGACGGAAGGCACCGGGCTCGGCCTCGCGCTCGTGCGACAGATCGCGCAGCGGCATCGCGGCGAAGTGCACTGCCTGCCGCGCGAGGGTGGCGGCAGCGAGTTCCACGTCACGATCCGGAGCCTCGAGCCTGGGTGACCCGCTGCGCATCTGCGCGCGAAGTCGGTGCGGGTGCACAGCAATGACGGACTCTCCCTTAGACTCCGCGCATCGGACACGAGGAGTGCCTCATGCGCGCCGGCTTCGCCCTTTCCCTCATCGCTTCCACATTCCTCTGCGCGTCCCTGCCCGCATCCGCCGCGGACACGCTCGCCGACCGCATCGACGCGAAATTGCGTAGCCTCGAGCCGCGTGTCATCGAATGGCGGCGTGACTTCCACGCGCATCCGGAGCTTTCGAATCGCGAGACGCGCACGGCGTCCCGCGTGGCCGATCACCTGAAGGCGCTGGGCATGGAGGTCCGCACGGGCGTGGCGCTGACGGGTGTCGTCGGCATCCTGAAGGGCGGGCGTCCCGGGCCGGTGGTCGCGCTGCGGGCCGACATGGATGCGCTGCCCGTCACGGAGGAGAACGATCTCCCGTTCCGGTCCACCGCGCGTGCCGAGTACATCGGCCAGCAGGTCGGCGTGATGCACGCGTGCGGACACGACGCCCACGTCGCGATCCTCATGGGTGTCGCCGAAGCGCTCGCCGCCGAGCGCGAGCGTCTGCCGGGCACCGTCGTCTTCATCTTCCAGCCCGCCGAGGAGGGCCCGCCTCCCGGTGAGAGGGGCGGTGCGGCACTGATGATCGAGGAGGGCGTGTTCGCCGATCCGAAGCCGGCCGCGATCTTCGGACTGCACGTGATCTCGGGCATCCCCACCGGACGCATCACCTACCGGTCGGGCCCGTTCATGGCGAGCAACGACTGGCTCGACATCGAGGTCACCGGCAGGCAGACCCACGGTGCGTGGCCCTGGAACGGCGTGGACCCCGTCGTGACTTCCGCGCAGATCGTGACCGGCCTGCAGAACATCGTCGCGCGGCAGGTCGACGTCTCGAAGGAACCCGCGGTCGTCACCGTGGCCACGGTCCACGGCGGCACCCGCAAGAACATCATCCCGGACCGCGTCCAGATGACCGGCACCATCCGCACCTTCGACGCCGACATGCGACGCGACATCCATCAGCGCATCCAGACCGTCGCCAACGGCATCGCCTCTGCGAACGGCGCGACCGCCAAGGTGACGATCGAGGAGGGTACCGCTGTCACCATCAACGATCCGAATCTCACCGAACGCATGCTCGGCACGCTGAAGCGCGTGGCTGGAGCAGACTGGGTGGGCGTGCATCAGCGCGTGATGGTGGCCGAGGACTTCTCGTACTTCCAGGAACGCGTGCCGGGGTTCTTCTACTTCGTCGGCGTGACCCCGGAGGGCCCGGATGTCGAGAAGGCCGCGCCGAACCACTCGCCGCGCTTCATGGTGGACGAGGCAGCACTCATCGTCGGGACCCGGTCCCTCGCGGCGCTTGCCGTGGACTTCCTCGAAGGCACCACCCGCTGACGCGTCGACATCGAACCAGAGTCTCCCCAGAACAACACGCATCCCTGAACCGAGGAATCCCATGCGCATCGCCGTCGGCGGTTTCCAGCACGAGACCAACACGTTCGCCCCCAGCCCAGCCACCTTCGAGCGCTTCGAGCGCGGCGAGGGCTGGCCCCCCCTGCTGCGCGGCGGCGATGTCATCGACGGTACGGCGGGCATCAACCTGCCCGTGACCGGAGCCATCGACGCGTTGCGGGCAGCCGGCCATCAGATCGTGCCGCTCGCCTGGGCTGCGGCGAGTCCGTCGGCGCAGGTGACCGAGGATGCCTACGAGCGCATCGCCGGGATGATTCTCCAGGCACTGCGCGATGCCGGTCCCGTGGACGGCGTATACCTCGATCTCCACGGCGCGATGGTCGCCGCGCACCTCGACGACGGTGAAGGCGAACTGCTTCGGCGGATCCGCAATCTCGTGGGAATGCGGGTGCCCGTGGTCGCGAGCCTCGATCTCCACGCCAACGTGACCGAACGCATGCTCGGCGCGGCCGATGCGATGGTCGCCTATCGCACGTATCCGCACGTCGACATGGCCGAGACCGGCGGCCGCGCGGCGGACATCCTCATGGGGCTGCTCGAAACCGCGGAGCGCCCCTCGCTCGCGATGCGGCGGCTGCCGTTCCTCATTCCGCTCGGCGCGCAGTGCACGATGCTGGAGCCGATGGCGTCCCTCTACGCGAAGGTCGCGGCGGAGCAGGTGCGCAAGGGCGTTCTCGGCATCTCGTTCACGCCGGGCTTTCCCGCGGCGGACTTCCCCGAATGCGGCCCGGTCGTCTTCGCTTACGGCGCGCGCGCCGGCATCGATGCCGCCGTCGCCGCACTGGCGGGCGCGGTCGCCGAGAGCGAACACGACTTCGCGCAGGACGTGCTGACCCCCGAGGAAGGCGTGCGCCGCGCGATGGCCATCGCCGGCCACGCGCGCCGGCCGGTGGTGATCGCCGACACGCAGGACAACCCCGGTGCCGGCGGCAACTCCGACACCACCGGCATGCTGCGGGCGCTCGTCGGCGCGAACGCGCAGCGGGCGTCGATCGGTCTCATCGTCGATCGCGAGGCGGCACGCGCCGCCCATGCCGCGGGCGAGGGGGCTTCGATCGAGATCCTGCTGGGCGGGCGATCGGGCATTCCCGGCGATGCGCCCTTCCAGGCGCGGTTCACGGTGGAGCGTCTGTCGGACGGCCGCGTCACCTGCACCGGCCCCTTCTATCGCGGAGCCCGCATGCAGCTGGGGCCATCGGCCTGCCTGCGCATCGGCGGCGTGCGGGTGGTCGTGGCCGGCGAGAAGCCGCAGCTGGCCGACCAGGAGCAGTTCCGTTTCATCGGCATCGAGCCGACGCAGGAAGGCATCCTGGTGGTGAAGAGTTCGGTGCATTTCCGCGCCGACTTCGCGCCGATCGCGGAGACCATCCTTGTGTGCAAGGCACCGGGGCCGATGCTCGCGGACCCGTCGGACTTCCCGTGGAAGCGCCTCGCGAACGGGATCCGCGTGCGCCCGGGCGGGCCGGTGTTCGCGGCGGGCTAGCGCAGGGCTAACCCGCTCGCGTGAACGGCCAGCGACCGCGCCAGTACTGGATCATGAAGAAGCCGCCCGCCAGGCCGCCGAGGTGCGCGAAGTGGGCCACGCCGGATTCGCTGCCCGTGATGCCGAGCACCAGTTCGATCACGCCGTAGAGCGTCACGAAGGTCCGGGCTTTCATCGGGATGGGCGGGAAGAGCAGCAGCACGCGACGTTCCGGGAACAGCATGCCGAACGCGAGCAGCAGGCCGAAGACGCCGCCCGATGCACCGACCGTCGGGAAAGGCGGCCACGAGAGCAGTTCGCCCACCAGTAGTTGCACCACGGCCGCGGTCACGACGCAGATCAGGTAGTACTGCAGATAGCGCTTCGACCCGAACGCGTGTTCCACGTCGCGCCCCAGCATCCACAGCCCCAGCATGTTGAAGCCCAGATGCAGCATGCTGCCGTGCAGGAAGCCGTAGCTCACGAGCTGCCACGGTTCGAGGCTCGGATAGCCCGGGGCCATCGGGTCTGCCATCGGCCAGAGGGCGAAGTGCGCCATGAGCCATGGCCCCATCATCTGCTGGAAGGCGTATCCGATGATGTTGAGGCCGAGCAGGGCTTGAGTGACGGGAGGCACGGAGCGGGTCCTGGAAGCGTGTGGTTGGGAGGCGGCGCACGGGTCGAGACAGCGCGCCAGTCCTGCCGTTCAGCCGATGTCTCGATGCCCTCATGATACCGGCGGGCACCCTGTGGACGGGCATGCGCGATGTCATCGCAGTCCGGACGTCCGCCCGCCGTTCGGCTACGCTTCGAACGCCAACGGAAGCCGACCGACTGCCGGTCCCGGCCCGCCGCACTCCATGCGAGGATGTCCCGATGATCGATCTGTATTTCGCCCCCACCGCCAACGGCCAGCGCGTGACCGTCGCATTCGAGGAGTGCGGCATCGCCTACCGCCTGCACAAGCTGAACCTCGCCGGCGGCGAGCAACACCGCCCCGAGTTCCTGCGCGTGAACCCGGCGGGGTTGATGCCCGCCATCGTCGATGACGACGGTCCCGGCGGCAAGCCGATCACGCTGACGCAGTCGGCCGCCATCGTTATCTACGCCGCCGAGAAGTCCGGCCGCTTCGTGCCGACCGACCCCGCCGTGCGCGTCCACGCGCTGCAGTGGGCCATGCAGGCGGCGAGCGACATCTCCGGGACCAGCGGGACCATCTTCCGGCTCGAGGTCACCGCGCCCGAGAAGAGCCTGGCGATCACCGACTACTTCAAGGGTCGACTGCTCACCTTCTTCGGCGACGTCGACCGCCATCTCGAAGGGCGCGCATGGCTCGCTGGTGACGCGCTCTCGTTCGCGGATCTCATGCTCTACCCCAACTTCGCCGCCCGTCGTGCGCTCATCGAGGCCGCTGGTGGCTTCCCGAACCTGCAGCGATGGGCTGCCGTGATGGCAGCCCGGCCCGGCGTGCAGAAGGGCATGGCGGCGGGGGGCTGAGCGATGGGCCTCTTCCCTGGACGAAGGCCCGACGATCTCGGGGTGCGTGGCGGCCGACTGAAGCCCGTGCCGACGTCGCCCAACGCGGTCAGCAGCCAGGCGACCAAGGGCGACGACCATTTCATCGAACCCCTCACCTATCGGGGGCGGCCGGACGACGCGATCTCGGCCCTGGAGGGCATCGTCGCCGCGCTGCCCCGCACCCGCATCGTCGTGCGGTCCGAGGACTATCTGCATGCGGAGTGCGCGAGCGCGCTGCTCGGCTTCGTGGACGATCTCGAGTTCCATGCGCCGGCCGAAGGGGGCGTCGTCCACGTGCGGTCGGCGTCGCGGCTGGGGCACAGCGACCTCGGCGTCAACCGACGGCGTGTGGAAGACATCCGGGCGCGGCTCGCCCGGGTGCTGCCGCCCAGGTAGATCCGGCGCATAGCCCATGGACGTTAGGTCCGAATAGGGTCTGCAGATTGGGTCATGCCCGGGCGCCGGGACCGACGTGACCCAGTGGGCGGGCGGGCTCGGCGCCGTCGTCGTCACGCCGACGGAAGACCGGGTCCACGAGGAATGGCAGACAGGCGACGGCCTGATCCGTGCGCTCGACGCTGCGACGTGCGAGGGCGGCGAGGTACTCCTGATAGAGATTCGGCTGCATGCGACCTCCGGTGCGGTGCGATGTCCCTGCGACGGCAGGGGTGCGGCATCTGCATCTATGTTCCATCCCGCCGGAGGTCGGGAAATCCGCATGGAATAGGGTCCCTCCCAATGACGCGGAGCGCTATCGGATGCGATACTTTTCGCGTCACCTTGCCTAAGGAGCATGCGATGGCCGAAAGCTCGACGCTGGTCGAATCACTGAAGCGCGCCCTCCGGGCCCGCCGCATCAGTTACGCGCAGGTCGCCACCGTGCTCGATCTCAGCGAGGCGAGCGTCAAGCGGCTGTTCTCCCGAGGGGGGTTCACGCTCGAGCGGTTCGAGCAGATCTGCCGCCTCGCCGGCACATCGATGATGGAACTCGCCCGCGAGGCCGATCGCGGCAAGGACATCGTGTCGCAGCTCACCCTCGAGCAGGAGCGCGCGATCATGCGCGACCGCAAGCTGCTCCTCATGGCCGTGTGCGTGCTGAACAACCTGACGCTCGATGCCATCGTCGGCACCTATGCGATCTCCAAGGCCGAAGGCATCCGGCTCCTTCTCGAGCTGGAGCGCATCCGCTTTCTCGAACTCCTTCCCGAGAATCGCATCCGGCTCCGGGTGACGCACACCTTCACGTGGCTGCCCAACGGGCCGATCCAGCAGTACTTCAAGGCGAAGGCGCAGAACGAGTACTTCCGCGCGCACTTCGACGGCGCCGGCGAGACCATGCTGCTCGTGAACGGCATGCTCAATGCCGCCGGCAACAGCCTGATGCTCTCCAAGCTGCGGCGGCTGGCCAACGAGTTCGCCGAGATGCACGAGAACCAGAAGCACCTTCCCCTCGGCGAGCGTCGCCCCTGCACGCTGCTCCTGGCGCAGCGTCCGTGGGAGCTCGAGGACTTCCGCGAGCTGCGTCGCCCACGCGAGAACGGCGCGGTGGTGGCGACACCGGTACCACCGGCGCACCCGCTGACGATGCAGAGGCCCGCGCCCTGAGGGGTGATGTGCCCCGGTGCCGATGCGCCGGCCGTCACCGCGGGTTGATTCGTCTGCCATCCTCGCGCGACACTCGGTCGAGGCGCCTGCACAGGATTGCCCGTGCGCACCGATCCCGGGGCGTGCCAATCGTCGAGGAGAATCCCATGCCGTTCATTCACGTGCGGATGTTCGAGGGCCGCACCCAGGAGCAGAAGCGCGCCTTCGTCGAGGCGATCACGCGCGAGACCGTCGCGACGCTCAACTGCTCGCCGGAGGCCGTGGATGTCGTGATCGAGGATGTCCGCAAGTCGGACTGGGCCACGGGCGGGCGCTTCTGGTCCGATCCCGCATCCAGTTGAAGATCCGGGGCGGTGCGGTGGTCATGCCGGTGACGCGTGGCGCCGCGTGGTTCACACCCGCAGAGAGTCCGGCGGCTCCACCGCCCAAACCACATCGCAGCCCTTCTTCGCCGACCGCTCCAGAAGATCGATCAGCGGCCATGCGCGCTGACGGAGCGTGACGACGGGTTCCTGCTTCGGGCGGTCGTCGTCGTCCTCTTCGTCGGGGGGCGGCGCGGGCATCGCCGCGAGGGCCGCTTTCAGGCGTTGCAGTGCCGCCCCGGTGTCAGCGCCGAGGATCGCGCCGGGCACATCGCCGCTGTGCCCGGTCATGCGGATCAGTTCGACACCGGTGTCGCCCAGGGCGACGAAGGTGCCGACTTTCGAGTCGAATCGGATGAGCATGGCCCGATGGTATGCCCGGATCGTGCCGAGCGGTTGATCCAGAGCAATCCGGGTGGCGCAGCGAGCCGCTACCGTCGGAGTGTCGTCACCGGACGGCAGCGTCGGCGGGGCGCATGGGCCGAGGTTGCGGGGGCGTTCGAAGTGCCGAACCAGACCAATAGGGGAGTTCACCATGATCCTGCTTCAGAACCTGTTCACCACCGACTACGGGCTGTTGAGCCTCGGCGTGATCGTCGGTGTCCTCTTCATCGGATGGTGGCTTGCCCGCTGGATTCGCGTTCGCATGGACGAGGACGCCGGGCGCGCCGGACAGTCCCGCTGATCCTGGCCGCGTAGCGCGCTGTCCCGCGACGGGCTGGACGCACCCAGGCCTGCGCCGGGAGAATGCGCCGTTCATTCCGAACGGAGCATCCCGCATGGCCCTGATTCCCGAACCGTTCCGCGTCTCCTTCCCGGACAGCGCCCTCACTGATCTGCGCGAGCGGCTGGCCCGCACGCGCTTCCCCGATCAGGCGCCCGGTGCGCCCTGGGCCTACGGTGCCGATGTCGGGTATCTCCAGGAGATCGTGGCGTACTGGCGCGACCGGTTCGACTGGCGCGCGCAGGAGGCACGCCTCAACGCCTTCCCGCAGTACCGTGTGCGGCTGCACGGCATCCCCGTCCACTTCCTGCACGTGCCCGGCAAGGGGCCGAATCCGCAACCGCTGCTGCTCTCGCATGGCTGGCCCGGATCGGTCTTCGAGTTCCTCGAGATCATCCCCCGCCTCACCGACCCCGCGCGATTCGGCGGCGATCCGGCCGATGCGTTCACCGTCGTCGCGCCCTCCCTGCCCGGCTACGGCCTGTCGTTCGAGCCTGGCCAGCCACGCTTCGGACTCGAAGCCATCGCCGACTGCTTCGCGGCCCTCATGACCGAGGTGCTCGGCTACCGCCGGTTCGCAGCACAGGGCGGGGACTGGGGCGGCTTCGTCACGTCGCGACTCGGGCATGCCCATGCCGACAAGCTGATCGGCATCCACGTGAACCTGCTCGCCGTGCCGCGCGATCCGAAGATGCTCGAAAACCCGACGCCCGAGGAACGCAAGTACGGTGAGGAACTCGCGCTCTTCCTGAAGGAGGAGACCGGCTACCAGTGGATCCAGGGCACCAAGCCGCAGACGCTCGCCTTTGGCCTGACCGATTCGCCCGCCGGCCTCGCCGCGTGGATCCTCGAGAAGTTCCGCAGTTGGTCCGACTGCCACGGCGATCTCGAAAGCGTGTTCACGAAAGACGAACTGCTCGCCGACATCACGCTGTACTGGCTGACCGGCGCGATCGGTTCCTCGTTCTGGCCGTACTACGCCCGCATGCATGGCGGCTGGCCGATCCCGCCCGGCGGCGTCACCGTCCCGATGGGGTATTGCCAGTTCCCGACCGAGATCCTCCGCCCGCCACGCTCGGTGGCGGCCCGCATGTACACCGACATCCGCCGATGGACGGTCATGGAGAAGGGTGGACACTTCGCCGCGATGGAGCAACCCGAGGCGCTGGCGCACGAGATCACCGAGTTCTTCCGGCCGTTGCGGGGGTAGGCGGTCGGCGGGGTGAACGACACGGGTAGCACTCCCTCTCGGGCCGTCGGCCCGCTGCGGTCGTCCGCGGGATGTACGACAAGGGGAGGGCCCCTTGTATATTCCCCGTGGTGCGCCATCCGCTGTGGTGTCGGGCCGCGCTTCTGTAGCCGCGAGAGCGTCGATCGCGGTCGAAGCGCTTCCTTTCGCTCACCGCTTTCGGGGCCATGGGCCCCTCCTACAGGGGGAGCCGACATGCCACCCGCCTTGGGAATGGTCACGCTGTTGTAGGAGCGGCCCATGGCCGCGAGAGAGCCGATTGCGGTCGAAGCGCTTCCTTGCGCTCACCGCTTTTGGGGCCATGGGCCCCTCCTACAGGCGGAGCCGACATGCCACCCGCCTTGGGAATGGTCACGCTGTTGTAGGAGCGGCCCATGGCCGCGAGAGCGTCGGTTCCAGGTGGGGCGTATCCGTTCATCGATCGCTTTCGGGGCCATGGGCGCCTCCCACAGGAAGCGGTGGATGCGCCATCCGCAGTGCTGTCGGGCCGTGCTTCTGTAGGAGCGGCCCATGACCGCGAGAGCGTCGGTTCCAGGTGGGGCGTATCCGTTCATCGATCGCTTTCGGGGCCATGGGCCCCTCCTACAGGGGGAGCCGACATGCCACCCGCCTCGG
>JALHMS010000019.1 GCA_022843925.1 Burkholderiales bacterium | reverse complement strand
GCCCGCGTTCCTGGATTCATCGCTTGCCCGTGCCATCGCCGCGTCGAGCGGTGCTCGACCCACGGAGGGCCTCGCGACGGGATGCGTCGTCGCTGGAAACGATCCCGTGGGTCGGGCACCGCCCGACGCCCGCGTTCCTGGATTCATCGCTTGCCCGTGCCATCGCCGCGTCGAGCGGTGCTCGACCCACGGAGGGCCTCGCGACGGGATGCGTCGTCGCTGGAAACGATCCCGTGGGTCGGGCACTGCCCGACGCCCGCGTTCCTGGATTCATCGCTTGCCCGTGCCATCGCCGCGTCGAGCGGTGCTCGACCCACGGAGGGCCTCGCGACGGGATGCGTCGGCGCTGGAACCAATCCCGTGGGTCGGGCACTGCCCGACGCCCGCGTTCCTGGATTCATCGCTTGCCCAAGCCCTCGCCGCGTCGAGCGGTGCTCGACCCACGGAGGGCCTCGCGACGGGATGCGTCGGCGCTGGAACCAATCCCGTGGCTCGGGCACCGCCCGACGCCCGCATTTCTGGATTCACCACTGTGCCCAAGCCCTCGCCGCGTCGAGCGATGCCCGACCCACGAACACCCTCGCGACTCGACCCCTCAGCGTTGAAAACAACCCCCGTGCGTCGGGCACCGCCCGACATGCAGGTACGTCGTCGCGTTCGCTCCGATCCGGCGGGCTCACCGTGATTGCGCCCGATGCGCCCGGCACGCGAGAATCCCGATTCACCGGCGAACGCAGGCATGTCACCCGACGCGCGCGCCGGCCCCCCGCATTCCCATCGAGAGGCTGCCATGGCATTCCAGGACTATCCCGTAGACACGCTGATGAACATCACCGCGCGTCCGGAGATCGTCTTCGTGCGCGGAGAAGGTTCGTGGCTGGAAGACCACACCGGGCGACGCTATCTCGACTTCGTGCAGGGCTGGGCGGTCAACTGTCTCGGGCATTCACCCGCCGTGGTGGTGGAAGCCCTGGAACGCCAGGCGCGCAAGCTCATCAACCCGAGCCCGGCGTTCTACAACGAGGAGTCCATCGCACTCGCGGCGCGCCTCGTGCGGCTGTCGTGCTTCCAGCGCGTGTTCTTCGCGAACAGCGGTGCCGAAGCCAACGAGGGGGCCATCAAGCTCGCGCGGCGCTGGGGTCGGAAGTTCCGCAGCGGTGCGTACGAGATCATCACGTTCGACCGGTCCTTCCACGGCCGTACCATCGCGACCATGTCGGCGTCGGGCAAGCCCGGCTGGGACACGCTCTTCGCCCCGCAGGTGCCCGGTTTCCCGAAGGCTATCCTGAACGACATCGAGTCCGTCGAGCGGCTCATCGGGCCGAAGACGGTGGCGGTGATGCTGGAGCCCGTGCAGGGCGAGGCGGGCGTGTATCCGGCCGATCTGGAGTTCATGCAGGCGCTGCGCGAACTCACCCGCGAGCGGCATCTGCTGCTGATCTGCGACGAGGTGCAGACGGGCGTCGGCCGTACGGGAACGCTCTTCGCGTACCAGCAGTACGGCATCGAACCGGACATCATGACGCTCGGCAAGGGGATCGGCGGCGGCGTCCCGCTTGCAGCCCTGCTGGCGCGCGAGGCCGTGAGCGTCTTCGAACACGGTGACCAGGGCGGTACCTACAACGGCAACCCGCTCATGTGCGCGGTGGGCAGTGCCGTGATCGACGAAGTCTCGAAACCCGAGTTCCTCGCGAACGTACGGGCCACCGGTGACTATCTGTCGGGCCGCCTCACCGACCTCTCGAATCGGCTGGGGCTGAAGGGGGATCGCGGTCGTGGCTTGCTGCGCGCTCTGGATCTCGGCGCCGATCTTGGCGCCCGCATCGTGGAACTGGCCCGCAACGACAGCCTGCTCATCAACTCCCCGCGTCCCGCGACGCTGCGCTTCATGTCGTCGCTCAACGTGACCAGAGGCGAGATCGATCTGATGGTGGAAGGGGTGGAACGGGCGATCGGCAAGGCGCGCGGCTGACCGGGCCGCTGCCAGCCCGAAAAGGGGGGCAACAACACGGGCGGCGCCGAAGCACCGCCCGCGGGTTGTGGTCAAGCCGCGGCGAGCAGCTCCCGCAGCACGTAGGGCAGGATGCCTCCGTGGCGGTAGTAGTCCACCTCGATCGCCGTATCGATACGCAGCTTCACTTTCACCTTGTTCTCGGTGCCGTCCTTGCGGCGGATGACGAGTGTCGCGTCCTGCTGCGGCTCGATGTTGTCCCCCAGCAGGATGTCGTAGGTTTCCTCGCCGGTGATGCCGAGAGATTCGACCGAATCCTTCCCGAGGAACTGCAACGGCAGCACGCCCATGCCCACCAGGTTCGAACGATGGATCCGCTCGAAGCTGCGGGCGATCACGGCCTTCACACCGAGCAGCTGCGTGCCCTTCGCGGCCCAGTCGCGTGACGATCCCGTGCCGTACTCCTCGCCACCGAACACGACGGTGGGCGTGCCCTCGGCGATGTAGGCCATCGCCGCATCGTAGATCGACAGCTCCTTGCCGGAGGGTTGGTGCAGCGTCACACCACCCTCGACCCGGGAACCGTCGGCCTTCGCGGGAAGCATCAGGTTCTTGATCCGGACGTTCGCGAACGTGCCGCGCATCATCACTTCGTGGTTGCCGCGGCGCGAGCCGTAGCTGTTGAAGTCCACCTTGCCGACCTTGTGGTCGACGAGCCACTTGCCGGCCGGCGAGGAGTCCTTGATGGAGCCCGCCGGTGAGATGTGGTCGGTCGTGATCGAGTCTCCGAAGACGCCGAGCGCGCGGGCATTCTTGATGCCCGAGGCTCCAGCGGCGGCCGGCTCCATCGAGAACCCGTCGAAGAACGGCGGCTTCGCAATGTACGTGGAGGTCGGCCAGTTGTAGACCTGCCCCGTGACGCCTTCGACCTTCTCCCAGAGTTCGCCCGGGTTGCCCTTCACCTGGCCGTAGTTCTTCTTGAACGCGGTCGGGTTCATGGCGTACTTCATCAGCTTCCACACTTCCTCGCTCGTGGGCCAGATGTCGCCGATGAACACGTCGCGACCCTTTTTGCCCTTGCCGAGCGGCTCGGTCATCAGGTCCTTCTGGACGTTGCCGGCCAGCGCGTACGCGACGACGAGAGGCGGGGAAGCGAGGAAGTTCGCCTTCAGGTTCGGGTGGATCCGCGCCTCGAAGTTGCGGTTGCCGGACAGCACGGCGGCGCAGATGAGATCGTTCTTCGTGATCGCTTCGTTGATCTCCGGCGTGAGGTCGCCGGCGTTGCCGATACAGGTCGTGCAGCCGTAGGCGGCGACACTGAAACCGAGCTGCTCGAGATAGGGCAGCAGGCCGGCCTTGCCGAGGTACTCGGTGACGATGCGCGAGCCCGGGGCGAGTGACGTCTTGATGTGCGGGGCGACCTTCAGCCCCTTCTGCACGGCCTTCTTCGCGAGCAGGCCGGCGGCGAGCAGCACGCCGGGGTTCGAGGTATTCGTGCACGAGGTGATCGCGGCGATCAGGACGTCGCCGTTGCGGATCTCGACGCCGTCGCCGGCAGCGTAGCTATGCCCGATCTTGTCGGCCGGCTGGTTGAAGCCGTTCTCGCCCGTGGGCTTGGAGAACAGCTCGACGAACTTCTCCTTCACGTGGCCGATCTCGATGCGGTCCTGCGGGCGCTTCGGACCTGCGAGCGACGGCGCGACGGTCGAGAGGTCGAGCACCAGCGTCTTGGTGTAGTCGATCTCGCCGGCCTTCGGCACGCCGAACATCTTCTGCGCCTTGAAGTAGGCGGCGAAGGCGTCGATCTCGGCCTTGGTGCGGCCGGTGCCCTCGAAGTACTCGATGGTCTTGTCGTCGACCGGGAAGAAGCCCATGGTCGCGCCGTACTCGGGCGCCATGTTCGCGATGGTCGCGCGGTCGGGCAGGGCGAGGGTCGTGGTGCCGGCGCCGAAGAACTCGACGAACTTGCCCACCACCTTCTCCTTGCGGAGCATCTCGGTGATCGTCAGCACGAGGTCGGTCGCGGTCACGCCTTCGCGCAGCCGACCCTTCAGTTCGACGCCGACGACATCGGGCGTCAGGAAGTAGACGGGCTGGCCCAGCATGCCGGCTTCCGCCTCGATGCCGCCCACGCCCCAGCCCACCACCCCGATGCCGTTGATCATGGTCGTGTGGCTGTCGGTGCCGACCAGCGTGTCGGGGTAGTACACGCCATCCTTCGCGTGGACGCCGCGCGCCAGGTACTCGAGGTTCACCTGGTGGACGATGCCGAAGCCGGGCGGCACGACGCCGAACGTGTCGAACGCCTGCATGCCCCACTTCATGAATTCGTAGCGCTCGCGGTTCCGCTGGAACTCGAGCTTCATGTTGAGATCGAGGGAGTCCTTGCCGCCGTAGTGATCGATCATCACCGAGTGGTCGACCACGAGATCCACCGGCACGAGCGGCTCGATGGTCTTCGGGTCCTTGCCCATGGCTTCGGCCACGTTGCGCATGGCGGCGAGGTCGGCGAGCAGCGGCACGCCGGTGAAATCCTGCAGCACGACGCGGGCGACCACGAACGGGATCTCCTCGACGCGGTCCGCGACGGGCTTCCACCCGGCGAGTTGTCGCACATGCTCTTCCGTCACCTTCTTGCCGTCACAGTTGCGCAGGACGGATTCCAGGACGATGCGGATCGACACGGGCAGGCGGGAGATCTTCCCCAGGCCTGCCTTCTCCAGCGCGGGCAGCGAGTAGTACTTGCCGGTCTTGCTTCCGACCGCGAACTCTTTCAGCGACTTGAACAGGTTGTGGCTCATGGGGCTTCTTCTCCGATTCCGATGAAGCCGCGCGCCCGGCGTCCCGGGGCGCGCAGCGCTGCTTAGATGACGAACAGATCCGTGAACTCCTGCACCGGCGTGGCGGCGAGCTTCTTCGCGTCCATGCACAGGTCGAGGATCGCGGCCTGCTGCTTCGTGGGGAACTTACGCGCGAGGTTGGTCTTGAACTTCTCGACCAGCACGGGCATGCCTTCCTTGCGACGACGCTTGTGGCCGATCGGGTACTCGCACACGATCTCCTTCAGCTTCTTGCCGTCGTTGAACTCCACCGTGAGGGCATTGGCGATCGATCGCTTCTCGGGGTCGTGGTAGTCCTTCGTGAACTGCGGGTCCTCCACGCACACGATCTTGTCGCGCAGCTTGTCGATCCGCGGGTCCTTCGCGACGCCGTCCTCGTAGTCCTCGGCGGTCAGGCGACCGAAGAGGATGGGCACCGCCACCATGTACTGGATGCAGTGGTCGCGGTCCGCCGGGTTGTTCAGCGGGCCCTTCTTGTCGATGATGCGGATGCAGGCCTCGTGCGTGCGGATCGTGATCTTCTTGATGTCGGCCGCGGTCTTGCCGGCCTTCGCGAGCTGGTCGTGGATCTGCATCGCGCATTCCACGGCCGTCTGCGAGTGGAACTCGGCGGGGAACGAGATCTTGAAGAGCACGTTCTCCATCACGTAGCTGCCGTACGGGCGCTGGAACTTGAAGGCATTGCCCTTGAACAGCACGTCGTAGAAGCCCCAGCCCTTGGCCGACAGCACCGACGGGTAGCCCATCTCGCCCGTCTTCGCGATGAGTGCGAGGCGTACGGCGCGGGACGTCGCGTCACCGGCGGCCCAGCTCTTGCGCGAACCGGTGTTGGGGGCGTGGCGGTACGTGCGGAGGGCCTGACCATCGACCCAGGCGAGCGACACGGCGTTGATGATCTCGTCCCGCGTGAGGCCCAGCATCTGCGCGACGACGGCGGTGGAGGCGACCTTCACCAGCACCACGTGATCGAGGCCGACCTTGTTGAAGCTGTTCTCGAGCGCGATGCAACCCTGGATCTCGTGGGCCTTGATCATCGCGGTGAGGACGTCCTGCATCGTCAGCGGCTTCTTGCCGGCTGCGACGGCGTTGCGCGAGAGCCAGTCGGCCGTCGCGAGGATGCCGCCCAGGTTGTCGGACGGGTGACCCCATTCCGCGGCGAGCCACGTGTCGTTGAAGTCGAGCCAGCGGATCATCGCCCCGATGTTGAACGCGGCCTGGATCGGGTCGAGCTGGAACTGGGTGCCGGGAACCTTCGCGCCGTTCGGCACCACGGTGCCGGGGACGACCGGTCCGAGCAGCTTCGTGCACGCGGGGTATTCGAGGGCTTCGAGACCGCAGCCGAGCGTGTCGATCAGGCAGTAGCGGGCCGTCTCGTAGGCGGTCTTGCTGGTGACCTTGTACTTGGTGACGTAGTCGACGATGTCGGTCAGGACCTTGTCGGGTTTCGGGCGGACGTTCGAGATGTGTGCGGACATGTGTTGTCTCTCAGTGACGAAGTGGGGGCGGCGAGGTCACCCGCGGGCCGGCGCTGCCGGGCCAGCGGGCTCGCTGATCAAAGAGGCATTACTTGCGGCGCTCCAGCGGCACCCACTTCAGGTTCTCGGGGCCGTTGTAGTTCGCGCTCGGACGGATGATCTTGCCGTCGATGCGCTGTTCGATGACGTGGGCACACCAGCCGGACGTGCGCGAGATCACGAAGAGAGGCGTGAACATCGCGGTCGGCACACCCATCATGTGGTACGACACGGCGCTGAACCAGTCGAGGTTCGGGAACATCTTCTTCTCGCGCCACATCACGGCTTCGAGGCGGTCGGCGATGTCGAAGAGCTTGGTGTCCTTCGCTTCCTTCGACAGGCGATGCGCGACGTCCTTGATGACCTTGTTCCGCGGGTCGGCGATCGTGTACACGGGGTGGCCGAAACCGATCACGATCTCCTTGTTCTGCACGCGGCGGACGATGTCGGCCTCGGCTTCGTCCGGGTTCGCGTAGCGGCCCTGGACGTCGAAGGCGACCTCGTTGGCGCCGCCGTGCTTCGGGCCGCGCAGGGCGCCGATGGCACCGGCGATCGACGAGTACATGTCCGACCCCGTGCCGGCGATCACGCGGGCGGCGAAGGTCGAGGCATTGAATTCGTGCTCGGCGTAGAGGTTGAGCGACGTCTGCATCGCGCGCTCCCACGTGGCCGACGGCGCCTTGCCGTGGAGCATGTGCAGGAAGTGCCCGGCGATGGTTTCGTCGTCCGTCTCGGTCTCGATGCGACGGCCGTTGTGGCTCCAGTGGTACCAGTAGAGCAGGATCGATCCGAAGCTCGCCATCATGCGGTCGGCGATGTCGCGTGCGCCCGGGATGTTGTGGTCGTCCTTCTCCGGCAGCAGCGTGCCGAGCACGGACGCGCCGGTGCGCATCACGTCCATCGGGTGCGCCGAGGCGGGGATCCACTCGAGCACGGCCTTGAGGTTCGTCGGCAGGCCGCGCAGGCGCTTCAGCTTCTGCTTGTAGGCATTCAGCTCGGAGATGTTCGGCAGGTGCCCGTGCACGAGCAGGTAGGCGATCTCCTCGAACGTCGCGTCGTCGGCGAAGTCGAGGATGTCGTAGCCGCGATAGTGCAGGTCGTTGCCGGTGCGGCCGACGGTGCAGAGCGCGGTGTTGCCGGCGGCGACGCCGGAGAGTGCGACGGACTTCTTGGGCTTCGGTCCGGTCTGGACGGCTTCTGTCATGGGGATCCTCTCCTGGTGATGAGGCCGGTCAGGCCTGCTTCTTCCGAGCGAACAGCTCGTCGAGCTTGTTCTCGTAGTCGTGATAGCCGAGGTAGTCGTACAGGTCGGCGCGGGTCTGCATGGTGTGCACCACGGCCTTCTGCGTGCCATCGGCGCGCAGGTGCTGGTAGACGTTGAGCGCCGCCTGGTTCATGGCGCGGAAGGCGGACAGGGGGTACAGCACCATCGCGACGTTGGCGGTGCGCAGTTCGTCGACTGTGAAGAGCGGGGTCGAGCCGAACTCGGTGATGTTCGCGAGGATGGGCACCTTCACGGCGTCGGCGAACTGCTTGTACATCGACAGTTCGGTCATCGCTTCCGGGAAGATCGCATCGGCACCGGCCTCGACGCACGCGCAGGCGCGGTCGATCGCCGACTGCAGGCCTTCCACGGCGAGGGCGTCGGTGCGGGCCATGATGACGAAGCTCGAATCCGTCTTTGCGTCGGCGGCGGCCTTCACGCGGTCGACCATCTCCTCGAGCGTCACGAGCTCCTTGCCGGGCCGATGCCCGCAGCGCTTCGCACCCACCTGGTCTTCGATGTGCATCGCGCCTGCGCCGAACTTGATGAGCGACTTCGTGGTGCGGGCGATGTTGAAGGCACTGGAGCCGAACCCCGTGTCGACGTCCACCAGCAGGGGCAGGTCGCAGACGTCGGTGATCCGGCGGATGTCGGTGAGGACGTCATCGAGATTGCTGATGCCGAGGTCAGGCAGACCGAGGGAGCCCGCGGCGACGCCGCCACCGGAGAGGTAGATCGCGCGGAAGCCGCTGCGCTGGGCGAGGCGGGCGTGGTACGCGTTGATCGCACCGACGATCTGGAGCGGCCTCTCTTGTTCGAGGGCCAGGCGGAATCGTGCGCCGGGGGTGTTGGGGTTCGTCATCGTGGGCTCCTTCCCAAGGGGGAGTTCGCGGTTGAAGGGGGCGTCCCGGAGGCCCGGGAACGCGCCGGAGGCTCGCGCCTGCCGGTCGATCGGCAGATGGGCGGCGGAACGCCGGAGGGACCAAAGTCGTCCGTGCATGTGGCGCGGTCCGGACGAGAGCCCGGGACGGGGGCGACCGTCAAGCCCGGGCCGGCGCGGCGCCCGGGTTTGCGTGGGGGCACAGGCCGGCGCCCCGTGCACGTCGGATGCGGCAAGCCTCAACCCAGCAGGTGCGAGACGCCCTGACGCTCTTCCTCGAGTTCGGCGAGGGTCGCGTCCATCTTCTGGCGGCTGAAAGCGTCGATCTCCAGGCCTTCCACCACCTTGTACCTGCCCCCGTTGCAGGTCACCGGGAAGCCGTACATGACGTCCTTGGGAATGCCGTACCAGCCATCCGACGGGATGCCCATCGTCACCCAGCGGTCTCCGGTGCCCAGGGCCCAGTCGCGCATGTGATCGATGGCGGCATTGGCAGCCGACGCCGCGGAAGACAGGCCCCGGGCCTCGATGATGGCCGCGCCGCGCTTGCCGACGGTCGGGATGAAGGTGTCGCGATACCACGCCTCGTCGTTGACGGCGGCCGGCGCGGGCTTGCCGCCGATGGACGCGAACCGATAGTCGGGGTACATCGTGGGGGAGTGATTGCCCCAGACGATCATCTTCTCGATGGCGTCCACCGCGCTTGCCGTCTTCGTGGCGAGTTGCGAGAGGGCCCGGTTGTGGTCGAGGCGGAGCATCGCGGTGAAGTTCTCGCGCGGCAGGTCGGGCGCGCTCTTCATCGCAATGTAGGCGTTGGTGTTGGCCGGGTTGCCGACCACGAGCACCTTGACGGCGCGGCTCGCAACAGCGTTCAGGGCCTTGCCCTGGGCGGTGAAGATCTGGGCGTTGGCGGCCAGAAGATCCTTGCGCTCCATGCCGGGGCCTCGCGGACGGGCGCCGACGAGGAGGGCGTAGTCGATGCCGGCAAAGGCGGTCATCGGGTCACCGTGGGCGCTCATGCCGGCGAGCAGCGGGAAAGCGCAGTCTTCCAACTCCATCATCACGCCCTTCAGGGCCTTCTGCGCCTTCTCGTCGGGGATTTCCAGGAGTTGCAGGATCACCGGCTGGTCGCGCCCAAGCATTTCGCCACTGGCGATGCGGAACAGCAGGCTGTAGCCGATCTGGCCGGCAGCGCCGGTGACTGCGATTCTGACGGGGGATTTCATGAGCGCGGGCTCCTGGAGGGAAGACGAAGAATCTGATTCGATTTCGGTCGCCGCAGCGTCCTCCGCCAGGTTGTCTGCCGCCCTGCGGAAGGCACAGAGAACCAAGCCTGGCGCACGAATGGGCCAAGATCATACGAAGTGGCGCTGCGACGTGTCAATTCAAGTCTTATATCTTATGACTGATAGTGGTTGGTATGGACCAGATCCGATGGGATGTGCTAAAAAGCGCGCCCATGAAGATCGCCGCCACTCCTGCGTATCAGCCGCTCTATCGGCAGATCAAGCTGCTTCTTACGGAGCGGCTGGAGTTCGGGGAATGGAAACCCGGCGAACCGATCCCGAGCGAGATCGACCTGGCGCACCGCTTCAGCGTGAGCCAGGGCACGGTGCGCAAGGCGGTCAACGAGTTGGCGCAGGAGAAGGTGCTGGTGCGCCGCCAGGGGCGCGGGACCTTCGTGGCCTCTCACGCGAACGAGCACACGCAACTCGGATTCCTGCGCATCGGACCGGACGATGGTGATGTCGAGACTCTCAAGGCTGAACTCATCGACTGCCGCCGGGTCAAGGCGGATGCTGCCGGGGCCCGACTTCTCGATATCGAGACCGGCGCGCCGGTCATGCGTCTGCGCAGGTCTCTCGCCATCAACGATCAACGCGTCATCTACGAAGAAGCCCGTGTGCCGGCCGACATGTTCCCCGGACTGGATTCGATGCTGCTGGAGCAACATCGATGCATGCTGTACAGCATGTACGAGTCCGCATTCCAGGTGAAGATCGTCGCCGCCGAGGAAAAGCTCAAGGCGGTCGCCGCCGATGACGATACTGCTTCAGTTCTGGGAATCACGGTCGGGTCGCCGCTGCTGCTGATGGTACGCGTCGCCTATACTTACGGCCGCAAACCCGTGGAGTTGCGACGTAGTTTCTGCAACACCACGGCATACCACTACGCCAACGATATCAGTTGACGTCCTGGACGAACCCTCCTGTCCAATCTGCCATGACTCGCGCAAGCACCCGAAACCGACCCAAGCACCTCGATCTCGTCAAGATCCGACTCCCCGTCCCCGGCGTCGTCTCCATCCTCCATCGGATCAGCGGCGCGGGACTATTCCTGATGCTGCCCTTTCTGCTGTACCTGCTGCAGCTCAGTCTGCAGGCACCGGATACCTATGTCGTTTTTAGGAGCGTCTTCGCGAATCCGCTCGTGAAGCTTCTGCTGATCGGTCTGCTCTGGGCTTTCCTGCACCATTTCTGCGCCGGCATTCGATACCTCGTTCTCGACATGCACATCGGAACGGAACTGGCCTCGGCGCGGTCATCGAGCTATGCGGTGCTCGGAGTGAGCCTCGTGATGACCGTCCTCCTGGGGGCCTGGCTATGGTGAAGCGTATCCCCGTCGGCGCCCACTACGGGTTGCGCGACTGGCTGGTCCAGCGCGTGACGGCCGTCGTGATGGCCTCCTACTCGATCCTGATGTTCCTCGTCGTGCTGGTGCAGCGGCCCAGCCACTACGGCGCCTGGAAGTCTCTGTTCACGAGCCAGCCGATGCGGCTCGCGAGCCTGCTGTTCCTGCTGTCGATCTTCTGGCACGCGTGGATCGGGGTCCGTGACATCCTCATGGACTACGTGAAGCCCACGGGGGTGCGTCTGGCAATGCAGGTCGGGGTGGTCCTGCTTCTTGCCGCGTACTCGCTGTGGTCGGTTCAGATTCTCTGGAGCATTCAGTGATGTCCCTTCCCACCCGCAAGTTTGATGCGGTCGTCGTGGGTGCCGGCGGTGCCGGCATGCGCGCGGCCCTGCAGTTGTCGGAGGCCGGCCTCAAGGTCGCCGTGTTGTCCAAGGTGTTCCCCACGCGGTCCCACACGGTGGCGGCCCAGGGCGGGATCGGCGCATCGCTCGGCAACATGGGCGAGGACAACTGGCTCTGGCACATGTACGACACCATCAAGGGGTCGGACTATCTGGGCGACCAGGACGCCATCGAGTTCCTGTGTCGCATGGCGCCCCAGGCCGTCTACGACCTCGAGCACTACGGGATGCCCTTCGACCGCAACGAGAACGGCACCGTGTATCAGCGGCCCTTCGGCGGTCACTCGTCCAACTTCGGTGAGCGCCCCGTGCAGCGCTCCGTCTGCGCGGCGGACCGGACGGGCCACGCGATGCTCCACACGCTCTATCAACGCAACGTCCGCGCTAACACCGTCTTCTTCGTCGAATGGATGGCGCTCGATCTCATCCGCGATGCGTCGGGCCAGGTGCTCGGCGTGACGGCCATGGAAATGGAGACGGGCGAGACCTGGATCTTCCAGGCGCGGGCAACGCTGTTCGCCACCGGCGGTGCCGGACGCATCTACGCAGCCTCGACCAACGCCTTCATCAACACCGGTGACGGTCTCGGCATGGCGGCGCGGGCCGGCATTCCGCTCGAGGACATGGAGTTCTGGCAGTTCCACCCCACCGGCGTGGCCGGTGCCGGCGTGCTGATCACCGAGGGTGTGCGCGGTGAGGGCGGCTACCTGCTGAACAAGGACGGCGAGCGCTTCATGGAGCGCTACGCGCCCAACATGAAGGACCTCGCAAGCCGCGACGTCGTCGCGCGCGCGATGGCCACCGAGATCAAGGAAGGTCGGGGCTGCGGCAAGGACGCCGACTACATCCTCCTGAAGCTCGACCACATCGGTGTCGACAAGATCGAGAAAAAGCTGCCGGGCATCCGCGAGATCGCGAAGAAGTTCGCCAACGTCGACCCGGTGAAGGATCCCATTCCCGTGGTCCCGACCTGTCACTACCAGATGGGCGGCATCCCCACCAACTACCACGGTGAAGTTGTCGTGCCCGGGAACGGCAAGGACAACAACGTGGTGCCGGGCTTCTACGCCGCGGGCGAGGTGGCCTGTGCCTCCGTCCACGGTGCAAACCGTCTCGGCACCAATTCGCTGACCGACCTGCTGGTCTTCGGCAAGGCGTCGGGCGACAGCGTGATCCGGTATCTGAAGGAGAACCCCGGCCACAAGGATCTCCCCGCCGACGCCGCCGACTACACGATGGCGCGTCTTTCGCGCCTCGATTCGCAGGCGGGCGGCGAGAGCGTCTTCGAGGTGGGTGCCGCCATGCGCCGGACGATGCAGGCGCACTGCGGTGTGTTCCGATTCCCGGATCTGCTGACCGATGGCGTGAAGAAGATCCGCGAGATTGCCGATCGCGCTGCGCGGACCGAGATCAAGGACAAGAGCAAGACCTTCAACACGGCCCGCATCGAGGCGCTCGAACTGGACAACCTGATCGAGGTGGCCCGCTCGACGATGGTCTGCGCCGATGCCCGCCAGGAAAGCCGCGGGGCCCATGATCGGGCGGACTACCCGAAGCGTGACGACGTCACATGGCTGAAACACACGCTTTGGTACAAGGACAACGATCGGCTGGAATACAAGGCGGTCAACCTGAAACCGCTCACCGCCGAAAGCTTCGAGCCGAAGGTGCGGAGCTACTAGTTCGACGGGAAAGGAACACGGACGCGTCCCTCGCCAGCCCGGTGCTGCGAGGCCGACCACAGCACCATAGAGGCGAACATGCGATTCAGGATCTACCGCTACGACCCGGAGCAGGACCAGAAGCCGTACATGAAGGAGTACGACGTCGCTCTGGAACCCTCCGACCGGATGCTGCTCGACGCGCTGGTGCGCATCAAGGCCTCCGACGACAGCCTGTCCCTGCGCCGCTCCTGCCGCGAAGGGGTGTGCGGGTCCGATGCGATGAACATCAACGGCAAGAACGGTCTTGCGTGCATCACGCCCCTCGTCGAGTTGAAGGAGCCCGTCGAACTGCGGCCGCTGCCGGGTCTGCCGGTCATTCGTGACCTGATCGTCGACATGTCGCAGTTCTTCAAGCAGTACCACTCCATCAAGCCCTACCTGCAGAACTCGGATCCGCTGCCCGAGAAGGAGCGGTTGCAGTCACCTACCGATCGCGAAGAACTCGACGGCCTGTACGAGTGCATCCTCTGCGCCTGCTGTTCCACCTCCTGCCCTTCTTTCTGGTGGAACCCGGACAAGTTCGTGGGCCCGGCCGGTCTCCTGGCGGCTTATCGCTTCATCGCCGACTCGCGCGATCAGGCGACGAACGATCGTCTCGATGATCTGGAAGATCCGTACCGACTCTTCCGCTGCCACTCGATCATGAACTGCGTGGATGTCTGCCCGAAGGGCTTGAACCCCACCCGGGCGATCGGGCGGATCAAGGAGATCATGATCAAGCGGATGGTATGAGGCCCGTGCCGCGCGCTGCGAAGCCTTCCGGCGGCGGCCTCCACGGGTCGTCCGAAGGTATCCGGGTCCGGTATCCGTCGTGAGCGATTTCGACCGCGTGCGCTGGCACTGTCGGCGCGGACTGCTGGAACTCGACATCATCCTCACCCGATTCCTCGAATCGGGTTACCCGCGATTGAGCGAAGCGCAGCGCACGGTCTTCTCAGGTCTTCTCGAATATGCCGATAACGACTTGTGGGATTTCGTGTCGGGCCGCAAGTCCAGTGCGGACGCGGCCGAGGAAGAGGTGCTGGATCTGCTCAGGGAGACGTGATCGCCCGGTTTTTGATGCAGAGCAGCAATGCTGTTGGAAACTCCATACAATGTAACGGTCATCGAGAACGGAGCGGGCAATGAGCAGCGAGCACAAGGGCGTACACAAGGCGACCGTCAGCTTCAGCGATGGCACTCCGGCCATCGAACTGCCGATCCTGAAGGGCGCATCCGGCCCCGAGGTTATCGACATCCGCAAGCTGTACGGGCAGACGGGCAAGTTCACCTACGATCCCGGATTCCTCTCGACGGCCTCGTGCAACTCCTCGATCACCTACATCGACGGTGACAAGGGCGAACTCCTGTACCGGGGCTACCCGATCGATCAGTTGGCCACCCAGTGCGACTTCCTGGAGACGTGCTATCTGATTCTCTACGGCGAACTGCCCAACCCGGCCCAGAAATCCGATTTCGTGCACCGCGTGACCCACCACACGATGGTGCACGAGCAACTCCAGTTCTTCCTGCGCGGTTTCCGACGCGACGCGCATCCGATGGCGGTCATGACCGGTCTGGCCGGCGCGCTCTCCGCGTTCTACCCCGACTCGATGAACCTGAATGACCCGCATCAGCGTGAGATCTCGGCCATCCGCCTGATCGCGAAGATGCCGACGCTGGTCGCGATGGCTTACAAGTATTCGGTCGGCGAGCCCTTCGTCTACCCGCAGAACAACCTCTCGTACACCGCGAACTTCATGCGCATGATGTTCGCGACGCCTTGCGAGGAGTACAAGGTCAACGATGTGCTGGTGCGCGCCATGGACCGTATCTTCATCCTCCACGCGGACCACGAGCAGAACGCATCCACCTCGACCGTCCGCCTTTGCGCTTCGTCCGGCACCAATCCTTTCGCGGCCATCGCGGCCGGCGTCGCTTGCCTTTGGGGTCCGGCCCACGGGGGGGCCAACGAGGCCTGCCTCACGATGCTGAACGAGATCCAGGCGAACGGCGGCGTCGCGAAGATCGGCGAGTTCATCGCCAACGTGAAGGACAAGAACTCGACCGTGCGCCTGATGGGGTTCGGTCATCGCGTCTACAAGAACTACGACCCGCGCGCGAAGCTGATGCGCGACACCTGCCACGAGGTGCTGAACGAACTCGGGCTGCAGGACGATCCGCTCTTCAAGCTTGCCATGGCGCTCGAGAAGATCGCCCTCGAGGACGAATACTTCGTCTCGCGGAAGCTGTATCCGAACGTCGATTTCTACTCGGGCATCGTTCAGCGGGCGATCGGGATCCCGGTGCAGCTCTTCACTGCCATCTTCGCGTTGGCCCGCACGGTGGGCTGGATCGCCCAGCTGAACGAGATGATCACCGACCCCGAGTACAAGATCGGCCGCCCGCGCCAGCTCTACCAGGGCGCGATCGCCCGGACGGTGACGCCGATCGCCCAGCGCGGCTGACCGGCGGTTGCAAGGGAGCAGGGCGGCTCCACCGCCCGCTTCCGCTCCCGGCCGGCAGGGCATGCTGCCGCGGGACGACTTCGAATCCACAGAGCGGGTGCCGCGGCGTGACCGGAGAGTGCCCCAAGGAGGACGCAGCATGATGAAGGATCTGATGGCCGGTTCGTACCTCTCCGGAGGCAATGCCGCCTACATCGACGAGTTGTACGAAGCCTACCTCCAGGGCGCGGAAACAGTGGCCCCGGAATGGAAGAAGTATTTCGATCAGATCCAGGTCCTTCCCGGTCCGCGCGATGTGCCCCACGAGCCCGTGCGCGAGCTGATCGCGCGCATCGCCCGTGAACGCGGTGCGGGCCGCCCGCAGATCGCGCCTGCCGAGCTCGCCGAACTGGGCCGCAAGCAGGCCGCCGTCTTCCAGCTCATCAGTTCGTATCGGTTCCTCGGCGTCCGGCATGCCAGTCTCGACCCGCTGAAGCGCTTCGAGAAGCCCGAGGTCCCCGAGCTCGAGCCCGGGTTCCATAGCCTCGATGACAGCGACCTCGAACGCGTCTTCGACACCGGCACGCTGGTCGGCCCGCGTCAGGCCACGCTTCGCGACATCATCCAGGCGCTCAAGGAGACGTACTGCGGGACCATCGGTCTCGAGTACATGTACATCACCGACACCGCCCAGAAACGCTGGCTCCAGGAGCGCTTCGAAGGCGTGCGCTCGCGCCCCAGCTACGGCCCCGACTACAAGCGGCACATCCTCGAACGTCTCACCGCTGCGGAGATCCTCGAGAAGTACCTGCACACCCGGTACGTCGGCCAGAAGCGTTTCTCGCTCGAAGGTGGCGACAGCCTGATCCCCCTGCTCGACAACCTGCTGCAGCGGGCCGGCGAGCGCGGCGTCCAGGAACTCGTGATCGGCATGGCCCACCGCGGTCGCCTGAACGTGCTGGTCAACACGCTGGGCAAGCTGCCGGCCGATCTCTTCTCCGAGTTCGAGGGCAAGCACGCCGGTGAACTGCCTGCCGGTGACGTGAAGTACCACCAGGGATTCTCGTCCGACGTCATGACCCCCGGCGGTCCGATGCACGTGACGCTCGCGTTCAACCCGTCGCACCTCGAGATCGTGAACCCCGTCGTCGAAGGCTCCGTGAGGGCGCGTCAGCACCGCCGCCGCGATCGCGAAGGTCGCCAGGTGATGCCGGTGCTGATCCACGGCGACGCCGCGTTCATCGGGCAGGGTGTGGTGATGGAGACGATGAACCTCTCGCAGACCCGCGGCTACGGCACGGGCGGCACGGTCCATATCATCGTCAACAACCAGATCGGTTTCACGACCTCGGACCCGCGCGACACCCGCTCCACGATCTACTGCACCGACGTCGCGAAGATGATCGAGGCACCGGTCCTCCATGTGAACGGCGACGACCCCGAGGCCGTGATCTACGCCATCGAGGCCGCGATGGACTTCCGTGCGGAGTTCCAGAAGGATGTCGTGGTGGACCTCGTGTGCTTCCGGAAGCTCGGCCACAACGAGCAGGACGAACCGATGGTCACGCAGCCGTTGATGTACAAGATCATCTCGGCGCATCCGGGCACCCGGAAGCTGTATGCCGACAAGCTGCAGGCCGAGGGCATCATCCGCGAGGGCGAGGCCGACCAGCTGGTGGCGGCTTTCCGCACGGCGCTGGATGCAGGACATCACACCAACAAGAGCATCATCTACAACTACCGGCCGCCGTTCCAGGTGGATTGGGCGCCCTACACGGGTGCCGCCTGGAACGACGACGTGAAGACCGGCCTGCCGATGACGGAGCTGCGTCAGCTTGCCGAGCGGCTCACCACGGTTCCGGCGCATTTCAAGCTGCATTCGCGCGTCGACAAGGTCGTCGCCGACCGTCGGCAGATGGGCCTCGGCAAGCTGCCGCTCGACTGGGGCATGGCGGAGAACCTCGCCTACGCCGCGCTGCTGAAGCAGGGCTATGGCGTGCGCCTGTCCGGCCAGGACAGCGGGCGCGGCACGTTCTTTCATCGCCACGCGGTGTTCCACGACCAGAATCGCGAACGGTGGGATGCGGGCACCTACCTTCCCCTCCAGCACATCACCGAGAACCAGCCCGACTTTCTCGTCATCGACTCCACCCTGTCGGAAGAGGCGGTGCTCGGTTTCGAGTACGGCTACGCGACGGCGTCGCCGGGAGAGCTGGTGATCTGGGAGGCGCAGTTCGGTGACTTCACCAATGGCGCGCAGGTCGTGATCGACCAGTTCATCGCGTCCGGCGAGGTGAAGTGGGGCCGGCTGTGCGGGCTCGTGATGATGCTGCCGCACGGCTACGAGGGGCAGGGCCCCGAGCACTCGTCGGCACGACTCGAGCGATTCCTGCAACTGTGCGCCGACTACAACATGCAGGTCGTGGTGCCGTCCACGCCCGCCCAGATGTTCCACCTGCTCCGTCGCCAGATGATCCGGCCCTATCGGCGCCCGCTCGTCATCATGAGCCCCAAGAGCATGCTGCGGCACAAGGAGTCGGTGTCGTCGCTCGAGGATCTCGCGGATGGTCGTTTTCTCCCGGTGATTCCCGAGGTGGACGCCCTCGAGCCGAACGAGGTGAAGCAGGTCGTCTTCTGCAGCGGGAAGGTCTTCTACGACGTCGTGGCCACGCGCCGTGAGCGCGGGATCCGCGACATCGCGGTCGTTCGCATCGAACAGCTCTATCCGTTCCCGCACGACGCCTTCAAGGCGGAGATCGCGCGCTACCCGAACGCGACGGACATCGTCTGGTGTCAGGAGGAGCCCGGCAACCAGGGCGCCTGGCATCGGATCCAGCATTACCTGCTGCGGCACATGCGGCCGGAGCAGAAGCTGCGCTATGCGCTTCGCGCCTCCAGCGCGTCGCCGGCCGGCGGTTACCTCGCGCTCCACAACCAGCGCCAGAAGGCGGTCGTGGACGCGGCATTGAAGACAGGCGGTTGAAGTACCGAGGCGGCCCCCACAAGAATCCTCGTACGAGTTGACGGACACACGGAGTAGCCATGCTCATCGAAGTGAAGGTTCCGGCGCTGTCGGAATCGGTCGCGGAAGCGACCCTGGTCGCCTGGCACAAACGCCAGGGCGAATTCGTTCAACGGGACGAGAATCTCGTCGACATCGAGACCGACAAGGTCGTGATGGAACTGCCAGCACCCGGTGATGGCGTGCTGTCGGTGATCGTGAAGGCCGACGGGGCCACCGTCGTTGCCGGAGAGGTGATCGCCCGGATCGACACCGAAGCGAAGGCGGGCACCGCCAGCGCAGCACCTGCGGAAGCGGCGCCGACGGCAGCGGCCGAGCCCGCGAAGGCTGCCAAGCCTGCGAAGGCGCAAGCGGTCGGCGAGGTGATCGCCATGCCCGCAGCGAAGAAGATCGCCGCGGATCACGGCGTCGACGTCACGGCGGTGCAGGGCACCGGCCGTGGCGGACGCGTGACGAAGGAAGATGTCGTCGCGGTGGTGCAGGGGCGCACGGCTGCGCCGGCAAGGCCCGCAGGGCGCGCGGAAGTGCAGATGCCCTCGCCGGTCAACATCGATGCGCTGCTGGGCGATCGTCCCGAGAAGCGTGTGCCGATGTCGCGCCTGCGTCAGCGCGTGGCCGAGCGTCTGGTCCAGTCCCAGCAGACGGCGGCCATCCTCACGACCTTCAACGAAGTGAACATGCAGGGCGTGATCGACCTGCGCAATCGCTTCAAGGACCGCTTCGAGAAGGAACACGGCGTGAAGCTGGGCTTCATGTCGTTCTTCGTGAAGGCCGCCATCGCCGCGCTGAAGAAATATCCGGTGCTGAACGCTTCCGTCGACGGCACCGACATCGTGTACCACGGCTACTTCGACATCGGCATCGCGGTGGGCAGCCCGCGCGGCCTCGTGGTGCCCGTCATCCGCAATGCCGACCAGCTCTCGCTGGCGGACATCGAGAAGCAGATCACCGAGTTCGGCAAGCGTGCGCAGGACGGCAAGCTGACGATCGAGGAACTCACCGGCGGCACGTTCTCCATTTCCAACGGAGGCGTCTTCGGCTCGATGCTGTCCACGCCGATCATCAACCCGCCCCAGAGCGCGATCCTCGGCATCCACGCCACGAAGGACCGCCCCGTGGTCGAGAACGGCCAGATCGTGATCCGGCCGATGAACTATCTCGCGATGTCGTACGACCATCGCATCATCGACGGCCGCGAAGCCGTGCTGGGCCTCGTCGCGATGAAGGACGCGCTCGAGGATCCTGCGCGGCTGCTGCTCGACGTCTGACCGCATCCAGGCCCGCGGCTGCGGGTCTGGCGACCGCCGGCATCGCATCGACCCGCGGTGTCGGCGGGTTCCGATTCGGGGGGGGCCACGCATCGATCCCCCGGGCCCCATGCAGGGAACCTGCGGATCCATGCTTCCCCAGGTTCGATGATTCGAAGACTCGAGGAGACTGACCATGGCAAAGACCTACGACGTGGCTGTGATCGGCGCCGGCCCTGGCGGCTACGTCGCCGCCATCCGCGCAGCACAGCTCGGCCTCAGCACCGTCTGCATCGACGGCTGGAAGAACGCGAAGGGCAAGCCCAGCCTCGGTGGCACGTGCCTGAACGTGGGCTGCATCCCTTCCAAGGCGCTCCTCGAATCGTCCGAGAACTACGAGCGCGCGCAGCACAAGTTCGCGGATCACGGCATCGAGGTGACCGGCCTTTCGCTCGACATCGGCAAGATGCAGGCGCGCAAGTCGAAGATCGTGGACACCTTCACCACGGGCATCTCGCTGCTCTTCAAGAAGAACAAGGTCGACTCCATGCACGGCATGGGGCGCTTCGTCGGCACGGGGGACGGCGGCTACCGCATCGAAGTGGCGGGTGACGGCACACCCGAAGTCATCGAGGCGAAACATGTCGTGATCGCCACCGGATCCCTGCCGCGGCCCATGCCCGGCGTGACGGTCGACAACAAGATCGTGTGCGACAACATCGGCGCGCTCTCCTTCGGGGAAGTGCCGAAGCGGCTCGGCGTGATCGGCGCGGGCGTGATCGGTGTCGAGATGGGCAGCGTCTGGCGCCGCCTCGGTGCGGACGTCACGATCCTCGAAGCGCTGCCCACGTTCCTGGCGGCCGCCGACGAGCAGGTCGCCAAGGAGGCCTTCCGCCAGTTCACCGGCCCGCTGGGCGTGAAGATCTACACCGGTGCGAAGGTGGCGTCGGTCACCACGGGCAAGTCGTCCGTCACGGTCGAGTACGCCGATCGCGAAGGCGTGCGCCACGTGACGGAGTTCGACCGGCTCGTGGTCGCGATCGGCCGCGTTCCCAACACGGCGGGTCTGAATGCGGAATCGGTCGGTCTCAAGCTCGACGCGCGCGGCTATGTCGAGGTCGACGATCACTGCGCCACCAATCTCCCGAACGTCTATGCGGTCGGCGACGCCGTTCGCGGGCCGATGCTCGCGCACAAGTCGTCCGAGGAAGGCGTGGCCGTCGCGGAGACGATCGCCGGGCAGGCCGGCCATGTGAATCTCGACACCATTCCATGGGTCATCTACACCGCGCCCGAGATCGCCTGGGTCGGCCGCACCGAGCAGGAACTGAAGGCGGCTGGCGTTGCGTACAACGCGGGCCAGTTCCCGTTCATCGCGTCGGGACGGGCCCGTGCTCTGGGCGAGACGGCGGGGTTCGTGAAGATGCTGGCCGACGCCACGACCGATCGCATTCTCGGCGTGCACATCATCGGGCCGTTCGCGTCCGAACTGATCGGCGAGGCCGTCGTGGCGATGGAGTTCGGTGCGACGAGCGAGGACATCGCCCGCATCGTCCACGCGCATCCGTCGCTGTCGGAGGCTGTGCACGAAGCGGCGCTCGGCGTCGGCAAGCGCGCCATTCACATCTGACCCCGGGAGTCGCCGTCACGTGTCGACTGCCAATGTGGTGCCGGAATCCTCCCCTGAAGGGGCCAGCACCGCGTCTGCACTGACGGCGCTCCTGCAGTCCCGCGCCGCGGCGCTGGGCTTCATGCTCGACGAAGCGCAGCTTGCGGTCGTCACGCATCTCGAACGCATCGAGTCCGATCTCAAGCGGCGCGCGGAACGACGGCGCGGCTGGCGCAGCCTGTTCGCCTCGCGCGAGCGGCCGCGCGGACTCTACCTATGGGGCGGTGTCGGGCGCGGCAAGAGCTTCATGATGGACGGCTTCTTCGAGTTCTCGGCCTCGCCGGGAAAGCGGCGCGTCCATTTCCATCGGTTCATGCGGGAGATCCACGCGTCGCTCCGCGATCTCCAGGGGCAGAGCGATCCGCTGCCGCGCGTGGCGGCCGCCGTCGCAGCCGAAACGCGTCTTCTCTGCCTCGACGAGTTCCAGGTGATGGACATCGGCGACGCGATGATCCTGGGCAACCTGCTCGAGGCGCTGGTGGAGGAGGGCGTGACGGTCATCACCACCTCCAACACGCCGCCCGGCCGGCTCTACGAGCACGGGCTCCAGCGCGACAACTTCATGCCGGCGATCCGTCTGCTGGAGAGCGAGTTCGAGGTCGTCAAGATGGATCGCGGTGTCGACTACCGGCAGGTGACGCTGGAGCGCGCGGGCACATGGCACGTCCCGCCGGGCCCCGAGGCCGACAGGGCCCTCGCCGACATGTTTTTGCACATCGCCGGCGAGGCCGGCAAGCCTGCGACGCAGACGATCGAAGGCCGGGCCATCGAGGCCCGTGCGAGTGTCGGTGGTGTCGCGTGGTTCGACTTCGATGCCCTCTGCGACGGGCCGCGCGCCCAGGCCGACTACATCGAGCTCGCGCGGCGGCACCACACGGTGTTCCTGTCCGGACTGCCGAAGTTCGATGCCCGCGGGCAGTCCGACCGCATCCGCAGGTTCACGTGGCTGATCGACGAGTTCTACGATCGCCGGGTGAAGCTCATCGTTTCCGCCGAGGGCGATCCGGCCGCGCTATATTCGGCGGTGGCCGTGACGCCGGAGCAGGAGCGCACGATGAGCCGGCTGATCGAGATGCAGACCCACCGATACCTCGGCGAGCCTCACCAGGGTTGATCCCCGGCTTGCCCGGCCGCCCGGCCGTTCCGAACGAGACGACACAGGAGATCCATCGCATGGCGAGCTTCAAGGCCCTTCGCATCTTCAACGAGGACGGCAAGGTGGCCAGCCGTTTCGTGGACATGACCGTCGACGAACTCGATGCGGGTGAGGTGGTGATCCGCAACGAGTACTCGAGCATCAACTACAAGGACGCCCTCGCCGCCACCGGCGCCGGTAAGATCATTCGCCGCTTCCCGTGCGTCGGCGGCATCGACGGCGCCGGCGTCGTCGAATCGTCCACGGACCCGGCCTTCCAGCCCGGCGACCGCGTGATCGCGAACAGCTACGACGTCGGCGTTGCGCACGACGGCGGGTACGCAGGCTACATGCGCATTCCATCCGCCTGGCTCGTGCCGCTGCCCGACGGGCTGACCACTTTCGAAGCGATGGCCCTCGGCGTTGCCGGCTTCACGGCGGGGCTCGCCGTGGTGCGCATGGAGGCCAATGGTCTCGCGCCCGGCAACGGGCCGGTGATCGTCAATGGCGCGACGGGTGGCGTGGGCTCCGTGGCCATCGACATCCTCGCGCGCCGCGGGTATCGGGTCGTGGCGCTCACCGGAAAGGCGGCCGAGGCCGACTACCTGAAGTCGATCGGCGCTGCGGAAGTGATGCTCCGATCCGACCTCGACCTCGCGAAGATCCGTCCGCTCGACAAATCGCTGTGGGCCGGTGCCGTCGACAATCTTGGCGGTGACGTTCTCTCGTGGATGGCGAGCACGATGCAGATCGGCGGGACGATCGCATCTATCGGACTCGCCGCGAGCCACGAGTTCAAGACGACGGTGATGCCCTTCATCCTGCGCGGCGTCACGCTCTGCGGCGTGGACTCCGTGAACTGCCCGATGCCGCTGCGGCGCGAAGTCTGGCGTCGCCTCGCGACGGACCTGAAGCCGGTGCACCTCGCGACGATGACGCGGACCATTCCGCTTGACGATCTGCCAGCGGCGTTCGATGCCTTCGTGAAGGGGGCGGTGAAGGGCAGGACGGTCGTCAAGGTCGCGTAGGTACAGGCAGCAGCGCGAAGAACATCTCGGCCACGGTGCAATCGATGCGCACGGATCGGCCGTCTGGGGAGAACCATCGTGGGTGACATCTATCGGGCATTCCACCGCCGTTCCATCGAGGACCGCGACGGCTTCTGGCGCGAGCAGGCGCAGCTCGTCCACTGGGAGAAGCCATTCACGCAGGTGGTCGACTATTCCCGCCCACCGTTCGCGAAGTGGTTCGTCGGCGGCGAGACGAATCTCTGCCACAACGCGATCGATCGGCATCTCGCGGCGCGCGGTGACCAGCCGGCGCTCGTCTTCATCTCGACAGAGACCGACACCGAAGTCACGTATTCCTTCCGCGAACTGCACGCCGAAGTGAACCGATGTGCCGCGATGATGCGCTCGCTCGGCGTGGGCAAGGGCGATCGCGTGCTGCTCTACATGCCGATGATCGCCGAGGCCGCCTTCGCGATGCTCGCGTGTGCGCGCATCGGTGCTATCCACTCGGTGGTGTTCGGCGGCTTCGCGTCGCACAGCCTCGCGAACCGCATCGAGGACGCGCAGCCGAAGCTGATCGTGTCGGCGGATGGCGGGATGCGTGCGGGCAAGGTGGTGAAGTACAAGCCGCTGCTCGACGAAGCGATCACGCTGTCCGCGCACAAGCCCGAGGCCGTCTTGATGGTGGACCGCAGGCTGGACCCGGACATGACCCGGGTGGCCGGCCGCGATCACGACTGGGCGACGCTCCGCACGGAGCACCTCGATGCCCGGGTGCCCGTGACGTGGCTGGAATCGAACGAGCCCTCGTACATCCTCTATACGTCCGGCACCACCGGGAAGCCCAAGGGCGTGCAGCGCGACGTCGGCGGCTACGCGGTGGCGCTCGCGGCGTCGATGAAGCACATCTACCAGGGGGCTCCCGGCGAGACGATGTTCACGACGTCCGACATCGGCTGGGTCGTCGGGCATTCGTACATCATCTACGGGCCGCTGATCGCGGGCATGACCACGATCCTGTACGAGGGCGTGCCGGTCCGGCCCGACGCGGGCATCTGGTGGAGGATCGTGCAGGACCATCGCGTCACGGTGATGTTCTCCGCACCGACCGCGATCCGCGTGCTGAAGAAGCAGGATCCGTCGTTCATCACGAAGTACGACCTCTCCGCGCTGCGTCACCTGTTCCTCGCGGGCGAGCCGCTCGACGAGCCCACGCACCGCTGGATCACCGATGTCCTGCAGAAGCCCGTGATCGATCACTACTGGCAGACCGAGACGGGCTGGCCGATGCTCACCAGCGTGCCCGGTGTCGATCCGACACCGATCAAGTTCGGCAGCCCGTCGTTTCCCGCCTACGGTTTCGATGTGCGCCTGTTCCGCGAGGACGGCACGGAGGCGGGCCACGACGAGAAGGCGGTCCTGGGCGTCGTCCCGCCGCTGCCGCCGGGTTGCCTGTCCACAGTCTGGGGCGACGACGAACGCTTCGTGCAGACCTACTTCTCGATGTTCCACGACCGGCCGGTCTACTCGTCGTTCGACTGGAGCATCCGCGATGCCGACGGCTACTACAGCATCCTCGGCCGCACGGACGACGTCATCAACGTCGCGGGCCATCGTCTGGGCACCCGTGAGATCGAGGAGGCCGTCCAGGGCCACGCAGGCATCGCCGAGGTGGCGGTGGTGGGGGTCGCGGATACGCTGAAGGGGCAGATCCCGCTGGCGTTCGCCGTCCCGAAGGACGCCTCGCGGATCGCGACGGTCGAGGGCAGGGCTTCGCTCGAGAAGGAGGTCCTGGCCACGGTGGACGCGCAACTCGGCGCCATTGCGCGCCCATCGCGCGTGCACTTCGTGACCATGCTCCCCAAGACCCGCAGCGGGAAGCTCCTGCGGCGAAGCATCCAGGCGCTTGCCGAAGGCCGAGACCCCGGTGACCTCACCACGCTCGAGGACGCAGGCGCCCTCGACCAGGTACGGCTCGCCGTGACCGGGCGCTGAGCAGCGAGTCCCCGACGTTGCCGTCCGGAAACGAAACAGCCTCTCCGCGGAGAGGCTGTTTCGTTGATGGCGACCGAAGATCGCAGCGTCAGGCGCTCACTCGCTGCTGCTGCCCCGCGGCTTGCGCTTGTTGCGGGGATCTTCCTCGGGGTGGACGTACTCGATGGCCGAGGGGCCCATCCCCTTTTCCTCGATCACGACTGCCGTGCGCGCCCAGCCGTAGTACGGCTGGCCCGCTTCCTTCGTGAGCACGTCGCCGACCTTGTGCTCGTTCATGTCCCGCCAGTTGTAGCTCTCGCCGTTCGCGAACCAGTAGATGCCCTTGATGATGGTGACTTCACGGGTGTCCGGGTACCGGTGCGCCGACCACTTCATGCCCGACGGTGCGCGATATCGCACCACGTACGGCCCTTCCTTCGAGGGATCTCCGGAGACGATGGCCATCTCCATGGGGCGCGGATAGCCCGTGACGAACTTCCATTCGAGTTGCTGATCGTCTGCCGCGCGCGCGGCCGGGATGGCGGCAAGGGCGAACAGGACGACGGCGGCGGTGCGGGAAAGGGATTGAAGCATGCTGGGAAACTCCTCCTTGGACGGTCTGCCTCTGTGCCGGCACACAGGTGCCGGAGGTGCATCTCTCTGGTGCTGGCAGGCTGCGAGCCCGCCGATTATGGCACGGGCGTTCAGCCCCGGATGACCCGAGCGCAGAGTCCCCCGGACCTCGAAAAGTTCGACCGGGACGGGAAAAATTCCTCGTCGATCTCGGGCCCGATCCCCGCGGGCGAGGACGCCATGTCAGCGCTTTCGCGGATCGTCTTCCGCGTGCACGTACTCCATCCCGGTGGGGCCGATACCCTGCTCCTGGACGATCACGTCGGTGACGGCATAGCTGTAGTGCGGCGCATTGGGGCCCGTGACGTAGAAGCTGCCCTCCGGGTACTCGGTGGCTGCCGCCACGTCGTAGGCCTCGCCGACCGCGGATCGGTACGTCCCCTGCAGCACGGTGACGAGCCGCTCGTCCGGATGGCGATGGGACCAGAGCTTGGTGCCTGCGGGCATCCGCGCCCGGAAGATATAGGGGCCCGGCTTGGAAGGGTCGCCATACACCGTCGCGAGCTGGATGTCCTTCGGGAGGATCGGGAAGTTCGCCCAGCGGAGGTCGCCGGGGAACACGTTCAGCATCGGCGGATGGTCGCTGTGCGCCAGGGGCGATGTGGCGACGACAAGGCCGAAGCCGAAGGCAGCTGCAAAGCGGGTCGGGTTCATCTGGGGGGTACCTCGGGACGGATGTCCGGGGGATGCTAGCACGCACCTCCGCGCGCGGCGTCCCGCGACCTGGTGCGTTGAGGCACCATGCGCGCTGGACCATCGAGAGGTTGAAGGCGCATGTTCTGGTTCGGAAAGATCGTGGCGGCACTCCTGCTGCCTCCGGTGGGTCCCCTCCTTGTCGTGATCGCGGGCCTCGCCTGCATGTCGCGCCGGCCGCGGCTCGGGCGGGCGCTCGCGTACGCCGGGACCGGCAGCCTGACGGTACTGTCGGTGCCACTCGTCGCTGCGTGGCTGACAGCGGCGGTGGCCGATGCCGATTTCCTCGCGCCGGGCACCGCCGTGCAGGCCGATGCGATCGTCCTGCTCGGAGCCGGTACGCGCGGGTTCGCCCCTGAGTACGGCACCGATGCCCCGACGACCCTCTCCCTGGAGCGGGTCCGGTACGCGGCGCGGCTCGCGAAGTCCCTCGGTCTCCCGGTCGCAGTATCCGGCGGTGCCGTCTTCGGCGGCGATCCCGAGGCAGCGGTCTTGGGCGCGATACTCACCACGGAGTTCGGCATTCTTCCCAGGTGGCTCGAACCGCGCTCCCGCAACACCCACGAGAACGCGGTGGAACTCGCCGCGATCCTGATTCCCGCGGGCGTGCGCCGCGTGGTCGTGGTGACCCACGGGGTCGACACCCGCCGCGGACGGCGCGAGATGCAGGCCGCCGGGTTCGATGTGGTGATGGCGCCCACGGTCGTTCCGGGGTCGCAGATCTCTTCCGTGCGGGATCTCGTTCCCAGCATTGCCGCGCTGCGGGGCAGCACGCTCGCCCTCTACGAGATGCTCGGCAATCTCCGCGCGACGCTGGGCGGGATTCCCTGATCGGATCATCCCCCGGCGTCCGCCCGGGTGAAGGCATTGCCGATCCGTTCCCGCAGCCACGTGTTCGCCGGGTCGGTGTCCGCGGTCGCATGCCAGTACAGATAGGCGTCGAGACTGGGCCCGTCCAGCGGCAGCGGCAGCACCCGATTGTCGAAGTCCCGGTTGGTGATCCGCGCCTGCCGCTCCGGCATCGTGAGCACGAGATCGGTCCGGCTGACGACGCGGCAGGCGGCGAAGTACTGCTGGCATCGCATCCGGATCGTCCGCTGATGGCCCAGACGGGACAGGGCGGCGTCCTCCAACCCCATCCCGCGGCGACGTGCGCTCACCAGGATGTGGTCGAGCCGCAGATAGGCATCGAGGTCGAGGATGTCGGCGATCCCCGGATGATCCCGCCTTGCGACCACGACCAGACGATCCGACGAGAGCCGCACGTGGCGAACGGCGTCCGGCACTGGCAGCAGGACGTCGAGCGCGACGTCGAGTGCCCCCGAGGCGAGATCCGCCTCGACGCGGCGGCGGTCCACCCGGACAGCGGCGACGCTGACACCGGGCGCCGCATCGAGAAGCGCCTGCATGAGCGCCGGCAGCACGGCGGGTTCCATGACGGCCCGCAATCCGATCGTGAAGCGTTTGCGGCTCGTGGCGGGGTCGAAACGCTCCAGCCCGGCGAACGCGGCGTCCAGGGTGCGCAACGACTCACGCACGGGTTCCAGGAGGCGGCGCGCGAAGGGCGTGGGCACCATCGTGTTGCCCTGGCGGACGAAGAGCGGATCGTCGAAGGTCTCGCGGAGCCGGGCCAGCGCGTGGCTGATCGCGGGTTGCGACAGGTGCAGCTTCTCCGCCGCGCGCGTGATCCCTCCCTCGCCGTGGATCGTCTCCAGCACCACCAGCAGGTTGAGGTCGATCCGCGCGAGATTCGGGCCGGTCATGGGCGCCCATTCGGAGAGTTCATTGGATCGATTGTCGCCGCCGGCCTACGCTTGTCGCAATCCTCGGTGACCTCACCGGGGCATCGAGCCGGTCGCACAACGGGAGGCAAGCCGTGGAATTCAGCTATTCGCAGAAGTCGAAGGACCTCATGGCGCGTGTCAGCGCCTTCATGGACGAGCACATCTATCCCAACGAGGCACGCTTCGACGAGGAAGTGAACACCGGCGATCGCTGGCAGCCCACCGAGATCATCGACATCCTGAAGGAGAAGGCCCGCGCGGCCGGCCTCTGGAACCTGTTCCTGCCGGAGTCCGCCGATGGCGCCGGGCTCACCAACCTCGAGTACGCGCCGCTGGCCGAGATCATGGGACGCGTGAAGTGGGCGTCCGAAGTCTTCAACTGCAGCGCGCCCGACACCGGCAACATGGAAGTGCTGGCACGCTACGGCAACGATGCCCAGAAGGCCCGCTGGCTGAAGCCGCTGCTCGCCGGCGAGATCCGCTCGGCCTTCGCGATGACCGAGCCCGGGGTCGCCTCCAGCGACGCCACGAACATCGAAGCCCGCATCGTCCGCGACGGCGACGACTACGTGCTGAACGGGCGCAAGTGGTGGACCTCCGGCGCGAACGACCCGCGCTGCAAGGTCCTCATCTTCATGGGCAAGAGCGACCCCGACAACGCCGATCGTCACAAGCAGCAGACGATGCTCGTCGTGCCGATGAACACGCCGGGCGTGAAGGTGCTGCGCCATCTGCCCGTGTTCGGTTACGACGACGCACCGCACGGCCATGCCGAGGTGGATTTCAAGGACGTCCGCGTGTCGGTCGCCGACAGCCTGCTGCTGGGCGAGGGTCGCGGTTTCGAGATCGCACAGGGTCGCCTCGGACCGGGCCGTATCCACCACTGCATGCGCCTGATCGGCGTCGCGGAGCGGGCGCTCGAGAAGATGTGCCAGCGCACGTTGACGCGCGTGACCTTCGGCAAGCCGGTGGCCGAGCAGACCGTCACGCTGGAGCGCATCGCCGAGGCGCGCATCCGCATCGACCAGACCCGCCTTCTGGTGCTGAACGCCGCGTGGTTGATGGACACGGTGGGCAACAAGGCCGCGCGGAAGGAGATCGCGATGATCAAGGTGGCTGCCGCCACCATGGCGTGCGATGTCGTCGACTGGGCGATCCAGGCGCACGGCGGTTGCGGCGTCACGGAGGACTCCGGTCTGCCGCATCTCTACGCCAGCTCGCGCACGCTGCGGATCGCGGACGGTCCGGACGAAGTGCACCGCAACCAGATCGGCAAGATGGAGCTGGCGCGCCACAAGGCGGGGCATCGGTAGGGCTGAATCGCGGGGAGGGCCCCTTGTGTATCCCCCCGGTGACGCACCACCCACTGTGGGATCGGGGCGCGCTGATGTAGGAGCGGCCCATGGCCGCGAGAGCGATGGTTCCGGTCGAGGTGACTCCGTGCGCTCGCCGCTTTCGCGGGCATGGCCCGCTCCTACAAGGACACGCCCATTCCCGAGGCCCGTCGCGCATGGTTTACCCCTGCAGGAGCGGTCGATGGCCGCCTCTCGGGCCGGTGGCCCGCTGGGTGTACCAACAAGGGGAGGGCCCCTTGCATATCCCCCCGGTGACGCACCACCCACTGTGGGATCGGGGCACGCTGTTGTAGGAGCGGCCCATGGCCGCGAGAGCGATGGTTCCGGTCGAGGTGACTCCGTGCGCTTGCCGCTTTCGCGGGCATGGCCCGCTCCTACATGCCCATCACCGGATGCCTGTGATGTCGACCAACTCTCCTGCACGAGCTGAAATGAATACACCGACCACCGAATTCGAGGCACGGAATCCCCGCTTTGCCGAAGACCTGCGGACCGGCCTCGCCACCATGCCCATCGTGCACGCGCTGGGCCTGCGTTTCGTGCGGATCGAACCGGGCGAGGTCGAGGTCGAGATGCCGTTCGCCGACCAGTGGAGCTTCCGCCCCGGGCAGTTCCAGGCAACGCCGATGTTCGCGGTGGCGGACTTCGCCGCCGTTTGCGCTGCAGGTACGTTGATCCCCGAAGGCTGGAGCATGTCGACCGTCGACGTCACGCTGAAGATCGTCGGGCCTGCGATGGCCGGTCCACTGCGTGCCGTGGGTCGTGTCTTGAAATCCGGCAAGCTGCTCACCGTCTCTGAAGCTTCGGTGTATGCCTTCGACGGTCGGAGCGAATCCCTCTGCGCCACCGCGCTCGTGACGGGGCGGAATCTGCCCCCGGCCTGAGCGGCGTCTCAGCCGCCGGGCATCCCCACCAGCACCACCATCCCCAGCACCGCGAAGATCCCCGCGGCCACGCCGTGCACGAACTTCACGGGCAGACGACCGGCGAGGCGGTCCCCGAGCAGCACGGCCGGCACGTTCGCGATCATCATGCCGAGGGTCGTGCCTGCGACCACGGCGACGATGTCCGGGAAGCGCGCGGCCAGCGCCACGGTCGCCACCTGTGTCTTGTCGCCCATCTCCGCCAGGAAGAACGCGACGAGCGTCGTGACGAAGGCGCTGCCGTGCGTCGATGGCGTGTCGTCTTCGTCCAGCTTGTCGGGGATCAGCATCCAGCCGGCCATTGCGATGAACGATACGCCCAGAGTCCAGCGCAGCGCCGTGGGGCCGATGGTCGTTGCGATCCAGCCGCCCACGAAAGCCGCGAGCGCATGGTTCACGAGCGTCGCGACGAGGATGCCGGCGATGATCGGAAACGGACGCCGCAGGCGTGCGGCGAGGACGAGCGACAGGAGTTGCGTCTTGTCACCGATCTCGGCGAGCGCGACGAGACCAGTGGAGACCAGGAGGGCCTCCATCGTCATGGAAGCGGGCCGGCCGGCGCCGCTCGCGTCACCCCATGATCTTCCGCAGCACGTGCCGATGGTTGCGGACGAAGGGCCTCACTTCGGTGGGCCAGCGGCCCTGGTCCACGGCCTTCGCCCAGGCATCGCTCACGAGCACCTCTGCGCTCTCCAGTTCGTACATGGCGCTGTAGCGCGGTTCGCCTTCCACCTGGATGCGCTTGCGCGTCCCCGCGATTGCCAGTTCGAGCGGCTCGTTCGTGCAGCGCACCGCCGACAGCACGCCGGGGACCTTCAGCAGCAGCGGGATGTGCTCGGTGTCGTAGACCTCGTTGAACAGGGCTTCCTTCTCGGGCGCCACGTCCATGCTGGCGATGAACAGGTAGCGGGTGTTGGGGTGCATCGTGTTCTCCTCTGGGAGCCTGTCGGGCTCGGGTGGGCTACTGCGAGAGATGTGCGGCCACGATGTCGTGGGACCGGAGCCAACGCCCTGGCGCGATGCCGAGCGCCACCGCCAGCGCATTCGCGTGGCTGACGATGCCGTCGTCCAGTGTGCTCTGCGAGAAGCCGATGCAGGCGGAATCGTGCGAGACGGTGCAGGCGGCAAGACCCTCTGCCTCCAGCAGGTCGAGGGCGGCGATGCCGGCACCGTGCCTGCCGATCCCGGCATCGTTGAAGACGCTGAGCAGCGGCCGGGCAGCGATCGCGTACCGCGCGGAACTCACGCCGCCGTGGGAGCCGCTCACCGCGATGCAGCCGGCGTCGGCGTGCGTCAGTTCCGTGATCGAGTCGACGAGGCGTAGCGAGGTGCCGCGCGGGGCCATGCGCGTTGGCGGTCCCGCCGCCTCAGATCGACAGATGGCCGCGGACGGCCTCGGACGTGACACCACCCGGGGGAATCTCGGCGGTGATGCGGCCCTTCTCCATCACGTAGCAGCGCTCGCTGATCGCGAGGATCGTGTCGAGATTCTGTTCCACGAAAAGGATGGTGGTGCCGAGTTCGTTGCGGATGGACTTCAGCGCCTCGCAGATCATCTGGACGATGGAGGGCTGGATGCCTTCCGAAGGTTCGTCCAGCAGCATGAGTGCAGGATTCCCGATGAGGGCCCGGCCGATGGCGAGCTGCTGCTGCTCGCCCCCGGACATCGTGCCTGCGAGCTGGTAGCGGCGCTCGGCGAGCCGTGGGAAATACTGGTAGACGAGATCCGGCTGCTTCTTCCCCTTGGGTCCGCCGATCAGTTCGCCGACGGTGAGGTTCTCGGCCACGGTCATGCGCGGGAACACTTCTCGGCCCTGGGGGATGTAGCCGATGCCGAGCCGTGCGAAGGCATCTGCCGGCTGACCGGTGAGGTCCTGACCCAGCACGCGGATGGAGCCTGCCGTGGCGCGCAGCAGGCCGATGAGACAGCGCATCGTGGTCGTCTTGCCGACGCCGTTGCGACCGATCAGGCCGACGATCTCGCCCTTGCCGATCTCGATGTCGACGCCCTGGAGGATGGGGGTCGCGCCGTAATTCGCCCACAGGCCGGAGACGGCGAGAACGGGATCAGAGGTGCTCATGGGTCTTTCCCAGGTAGATCTCGGCGACGCGCTCGTCGGCGAGGATCTCTTTGATGGAGCCGCGGGCGAACACCTTGCCGAAATGCAGGACGGTCACGCGTTGCGCGATCTGGCGGACGAAGGCCATGTCGTGTTCCACCACCAGGATGGTCATGCCGAGCCCGTTCAACTGCTGGATCAGCTCGCCGGTGCGGAAGGTCTCTTCCGGTGACATGCCCGCCGTGGGCTCGTCCATCAGCATGAGTTTCGGCTTCAGCGCGAGCGCCATCCCGATCTCCAGCCACTGCTGCTGGCCGTGCGAGAGTTCCCCCGCGGGCTTGCCGGCGTCCGCGGCGAGATCTAGGAGGGTGAGCAGGCGCTCCTCCTCTCGCGCGAGTTCTGCCTTCGTCACGTGATGCTGGAGCGCGATGTGCAGGTTCTGCCGGACGGGCAGTTCCTTGAACACGCTCGGCGTCTGCATCTTGATGCTCATGCCGCGCTTCACGCGCTGATACGGGCGCTCCTCGGTGACGGTATCGCCGCGGAACTTGATATGGCCCGCTGTCGGGGGATACGTGCCGATGATCAGCTTGAACAGCGTGCTCTTGCCGGCGCCGTTGGGGCCGATCAGACAATGGATCTCACCTTCGGTCACCGAAAGGTCCACGCCCGAGACGGCGGCGAGGCCGCCGAAGGTCTTCGAAATCGCCGTGGTCTGCAGAAGCTCTGCCATGGCTCAGGAACCTCTGTGGGACGAAGTGGCGTTGCCGGTGCCGCGACCGCGGAACAGGCGCCCGATCGCGCGGGCGATGCCGATCACAAACCCCTGCGGCGCGATCATGACCGTCGCGAGCAGCATGCCGCCCATCAGCACGAGGGCTGCCTGCTGGCTGTAGACCGTGATCGTCTGGAAGGCGAAGAGGATCAGGAACGAGCCCACCAGGGTGGCGGTGATGTCGCCCCGCCCGGAGAACGCGACCCAGACGATCGGCATCGCGGCGGCCGGAAGACCGATGCTGCCCGGCGTGATGAACTGTCCCCACGATGTGTAGAGCACCCCGCTCAGACCTGCCAGCGACGACCCCACGACGAATGTGATGAGCTGATACTTCCGCACGTCGTAACCCAGCAGCTCCGCACGCTGCGGGTCTTCGCGGATCGCGACGATCACGTTGCCGAAACGCGAGTTGAGGAGGATACGCAACCCGAGATACACGACGACGATGAGTGCGATCGCCAGGTAGTAGAGGCTCGCGCCTTCGAAGTAGAGCGTCTCGTCCTCGAACCAGGGGATGTTGAGCGGATCCATGCCCTTCATCCCGTTGAAGCCGTTGAGGCGCGCTTCGCCGATGGCCCACTCCGGTCCGGCGGTCTGCCCGAGGAAGAAGGCGAGCACGAGCGTGGCCGACAGCGTGACGATGCCGAAGAACACACCGCCCACGCGCCCCCAGATCATGAAGTAGCCGAGCACGAGAGCGCTCAATCCGGCGAGCAGCACCGCGAGCACGAGCGCCAGCACCGTCATCGTTCCGCCGCCCAGGACGATCGCGAGCACGCCATAAGAGTACCCGGCGACGCCGAAGAAGAAGGTCTGCCCGAAGGAGAGCATTCCGCAGTAGCCCCACATGAGGCAGAGCCCCATGGCCATGAAGACCCAGATCAGGAAGTAAGCGAAGTTTCCGACGTCGTACGAATCCGCGAACATCGGGTAGACGAGGGCACCTGCGAGCACGGCGATGAAGGACGACCAGAAGGGCCAGCCGTTGCCGACCGTTTGCGCGCCATTGACGAGCCTCAACATTGGGGGGGCTTCCGTTGCGTTCAGCGTTGCTTGCGGGTGAGGAAACCGGAGATGCCCTCGGGCAGGATCCGGATGATGAGGATCACGGCGATCAGCATCCCGATCTGACCGATGATCTGGCCGTGCCAGGCGTTCAGCGACGTGCGCACGGCGGCGAGCAGGATGCCGGCGGGCGCCGTGCCCAGGAGCACATTCGAGCCGCCCACGACGACGGTGACGAAACTCTCGACGATGAAGGTCGCGCCCATCGTGGGGATCAGCGTCATCGTCGGCGCGTACAGGGCGCCGCACAGACCCGCGAGACCGGCGCCGATGCCGAAGCTGAGCGCGTAGACGCGGCCGACGGGCACGCCGAGCGCCCGGGCCATCTTCGCGTTCTGCATCGTGGCTCTCGCGTGCACCCCGAACTTCGTCCGCATGAAGATGAGGTAAACGAACCCGAGGGCGGCAAGGGCGCCCGCGAAGAGCACGAGACGGTAGACGGAGAACGTGTAGTCGCCCACGGCGAAGCTGCCGGGCGGCGTGCCGATGCCCGCCACCGAAGAGCCCACGAGGATCAGCATGCCCTGCGTCACGACGAGGCTGAGGCCCCAGGTGGCGAGCAGCGAATCGAGGGGCCGCGTGTAGAACTTGCGCACGATCGCCATCTCGACGATGACGCCGATCACACCGGCGGCGAGGGTCCCGCAGAGTTGCGCGAGCGGCAGAGGGAAACCGGCGTGGACCAGGCCCACGGTCACGTAGGCGCCGCACATGATGAACTCGCCGTGCGCCATGTTGATGACGCCCATCATGCCGAACACGATGGCCAGGCCGGCGGCGGAAAGTATCAGGAACGCGAAGACGTCCGCGAACTGATACAGCACTGAAAAGATCTCGGCGATGATGCGCTCCGCTATCGGTCGGTCGTTCGATGCACGATGTGTCCGCGTGCACGGAGGGTGTCATGTCGGGGATCGCAGGTATCCATGCAGGGCGATGCCTGCCCGGACACCCGTGATCACCCGGACAGCGGCAGCCTCAACGTGATCGAGGCCACCGCGGTCCCTGGCGGCCTTACTTGGGCAGGTCGCTCGGCGTGTACTGCTTCTTGTCGTTCTTCTTGGTCAGATCGCAACCGATCTTCGCGAGCCAGTACGGCTGGATGACGCCGTAGTCCTTGACGACCTTCACGGCGTGCTTCTCGTCGACGGCGATGAGGCGCATGCGGTGCGAGGTGTGCTGGCTCTTCGGGTCGATGCAGATCTCGCCTTCGGGCGCGTTGATGCAGGCCTTGCCCGTCGCGATGACCTTGCGGAGGTCGGCGAGCTTCGTCGACTTCGCGCCTTCGACCAGCATCTTGTACTGGTAGATGGCGTTGTAGGCGTTGTAGCCCATGTCGTTGATGTACGTCTCGTTCGGGAACTTGGCGTGCCAGCGCTTCTTGAATTCCTCGGCTTCCGGCGTGTCGATTTCCTCGAACCAGTTGGCGACGGCCTGCATCCGGTTCAGCGCGGGCGGGGCGAAGCGCTTGTGCTCGAAGCCCAGCATGATCTTGATCGACGAGCCCATCGGCAGGTTCAGCTTGGCGGCTGCGGCCTGTTCGAAGAAGGAGTCCTGCGCGGCGCCCACGTTGATCGTCAGGATCCAGTCGGGCTTGGCCTTCTGGATGTTCTGGATCGTCTGCGCGAACTGGGAAACACCGAGCGGGATGAACTCTTCGCCCACCACGGTGCCGCCCTGCTCCTTGACGATCATCCGGTTCCACTCGGCCGAGATCTGACCGAAGTTGTAGTCGGCGGCGATCACGTAAACCTTCTTGCCGAACTTCTCCATCATGTACGGGATCATGGTGGAGAACTGCTGCTCGGGCACCGCGCCGTTGCTGATCATGCCGGCATCGCACACGCCGCCTTCGTACTGGTTCGTGTAGATGTACGGGATGGTCGTGCGGTTCATGATCGGACGGATGGCTTCGCGCGAGGCGGAGGTGATGCCGCCGATCAGGACGTCGACCTTGTCCTTGCTCGTGAGGCGGCGCGCGAATTCCTGATAGCGCGCGTTGTCACCCTGGGGGTCCAGGTGGATCAGCTCGATCTGGCGGCCCATGATGCCGCCGGCCTTGTTGATCTCTTCGACCGCGAGGAGCGAACCGTTCAGCTTCGGCTTGCCGAGGACGGCGAGGTCGCCGGAGATGTCTTCCAGCAGGCCGATCTTGATGGGGTCGGCCGCGAAGGTCGGCGCGGTGAGGGCGGCCGTGACCGACAGCGCACCCGCGATGATGGAAAGACGTGTTCGAAGTTTCATGCTCTGCTCCTGATGACTGTTGAACATCGGATTGTTCCCGCACCCCCGGTCCGGCGCGCCTGCCGAGGCGGGCTCACCGGTGACGGTGCGGTTGCTTCCTGCGGATCGTGGAGCGCAGCCGGCCTCACCGATCCGGGTGCAAGCTGTACCGGCCTCGAGGCGCCGGGCGCATGTCGTACCGGCCTCAAAGCGCCGGGTGCATGCGATGCCAGTCCGTCGCCTGCTGGTAGGCCCAGCCCGCACGGACGAGCAGTTCCTCCTCGAAGTGACGGGACACGAACTGGAACGCGGTGGGCGTGTTCTGCGGCGTGAAGCCCCCGGGCAGCGTGATGGTCGGGCTGCCCGTCATGTCGAAGGGGCAGGTATAGCGCAGGAGCCCCGAGATGAGATTGGCGTCCTCGGCGAGCCCGGCCATCTGCGCCATCGTCGGCGAGGCCACGGCGGTGGCGGGAACGAGCAGCAGATCGATATTCTGGAACACCGCCTCGACGCGCCCGCGGAAGTCGTTCCGCCGCAGGACGATCTTCTGGTAGTCGAGGCCCGTCTGGCTGCGGCCCAGCTCGATGAGGCCGGCGAGGCCCGGGCCGTATTCGTCCTTGCGGGACGGATACGTCGCCTCGTGCGCGACGGCGGTCTCGACGCCGCACAGCGGGAACCAGTCGGCGATGACCTGCTCGGGATCGGGGAACGTGACTTCGCGGATGTCGCCGCCGAGATCGGCGATCACCTTCAGAGCCGCCGCGAGCGTGGACTTCACACCCTCCTCGACGTTGGCGGTGTTCCACTTGGTGTCGACGCCGATACGCAGGCCACGGAGGCCGCGCGTCATGCCGGCGAGGTAGTTCGGTACGGGCAGAAGGCTGGAAGTCGGGTCGTTGATGTCAGCGCCGGCGATCACCGACAGCATCGCGCCGGCGTCGGCGGCGCTGCGGGTCATGGGGCCCAGGTGGTCGAGCGTCGCCGCGAGTTCGAAGCAGCCGAACCGGCTCACGCGGCCCCACGTGGGCTTCAGGCCCGTGCAGCCGTTGGCCGCGGAGGGGAAGCGGATCGACCCGCCCGTGTCGGAGCCGAGCGAGCCGTAGCAGAGGCCGGCCGCGGTGGCGACGCCGGAACCGCTCGACGATGCGCCGGACCAGTGGTCCTTGTTCCACGGGTTCACGGGCGGCGTGATCTTCGGATGGTGATCGGCGTAGGCGCCTTCGGTGAGCTGCAGCTTGCCCAGGATCACGGAGCCGGCTTCACGGAGCTTCGCGACGACGGTGCCATCGCGGTCCGGGCGGAAATCCTTGTGGATGGTCATGCCGGCGGCCGTCGGGACGCCCTTGGTCCAGCAGAGATCCTTCACCGCGATCGGCACGCCGTGCAGCGGGCCGCGGATCGTGCCGCGCAGGATCTCCTCGTCGGCGCGGCGCGCATCGGCGAGGGCTGCATCGGCCATCAGGTGCGCATAGCTTTTCAGCTGACCGTCCAGCTTCTGGATGCGTTCGAGTTGCGCGCGGGTGGCTTCGACCGAAGAGATCTCCTTCGCCTGGATACGCTTGCCGATGTCGAGCAGTTCGAGGTAGTGCCAGTTGTTGTCACTCATGTTCCGGTTCCTCCGTGTGCCATGGTCGGTACGCGCGCTGCCGCCGCGCCGAATGCCACGCCTTTTGGTGTATGTGGTGGATCGTCGCCCTGCGACGGCCCGCCGGAGGCGGGCCACCCGGACGTCAGGTCTTCAGATACTTCTTGCTGATCGCCGCGCCGACCGTGTACTTCGGGTCGACGAAGTTGCCGAGGCGCACCTTCCCGCACTGGCTCAGCATCATGTAGGCGTCCCACTTGTCGAAGCCGTAGTCCTTCGCCATCCAGTAGACGAGTTCGCGATAGGCGATGCGCGTGGCGTCCTCGAGGGGACGCGTGCTGCCGATGGCCATGATCACTTCCTCGTTCTCGAGGCGCGGCCACTCGATGCTCCAACCCTTGATGAGTTCGACGTGGATCGTGGTGACGGTCGGGTACTCGACGGCCACGCCGCAGACCTCGCCGTCGCCCTGGCAGGCGTGGGCGTCGCCGATGAAGAGGCGGCCGCCCGGCGAGCGCACGGGCAGGTAGGTGATGCTGCCGGGCCCCATGTCGGGGAGGTCCATGTTCCCGCCGTGATTGTCCGGCGTGAGCGAGTTGATGGAGTCGATCTCGGGCGAGCAGCTCAGCGTGCCGATGTGCGGCTTGTAGGGCAGGGTGACGCGGTCGCTCCAGTACACGAACTGCTCATCGACGTTGATCTTGCGGACGATCTCGGGAAGCGGATCGTTCAGCGTCGCGGTGTAGTACGTGCCGGTCAGGCCGCCGAACTCGGGGATCATCGCGCACGTGCCGCGGGGGTTTTCGCCGCGCGGCTTCATCGATTCGATGTAGACGGCGATGGTGTCACCCTTCTCGGCGCCCTCGATCATGATCGGGCCGTTCTGCGGGTTCAGGAACGGCATCTTCAGGACCTTCGTGGGCATGTCGCGCTCGGTCTTGATGGCGCCCTCGAATGCGTCGCGCGTCTCGACCACCACGCGGTCGCCGGGCTTGATCGTCATGACCGGGTCGGAATACGGGCCCATCGTGTAGTGGTACTTGCCCTGACGCGCCTCGTTCAGGTCGTGGGTCGTGCCGACCTTCCCCTTCGCGACACCGCGCGTGTACATGATCGATTCGGCAAGCCAGCTGCTCATCTACTCTCTCCTGCTACAAGTCTTGGTTGGGGGGCTCGTGCGACGCTTGGCATCCGGACGCGCGATGCTCGAAAGCTGCCCCGAATACTGCATTTCCTCGGACTGCACCGCAAGAGTGCAATGGCATTCATATGTCTGATGTGAAGTGGTCCCGCCGACCGACAGGCACTGGGCGCAGAGACGCCGGACGTCATCCGCTCACACGGCGACTGGCGAGGGGGTCCGCACCGTCCGGCTTGGTCGGGCATGGCCGGCATCCGACGGGAGACTCCAGGCCGGAAATCGGCAGGCAGCAGATCTCGTGTGTCATGTCAGGCGGGTCTGGATAGCAGGATCCCGGCCACGGATGCGCTGATCTGCGCTTTGTGCCGAATGTCGTGGTCGAGGGCGCTGGGCGAATCGCCATGCCAGCGCGCGCGATGTCACGTTTGTCCTTGCCTGCCAGAGGCTTGATGGATGTCGGGCGTGGCATACGCCGCACGGTTGCCTGCGCCGATCCCGCGAGGTCCCAGACCGGATGGTCCGGCTGACCGGGACGGCAGGCGCTCCGTCTTGCACCTGCGTGCACTGAGTCCGTGCACCGCCCCGTCGCCGTGGGCTGCACCGGGGCGTAGATGACCGATGCCATCCGCACGCCGGATCAGCCTGCGCGGAGGCGAGGGCGCACTCGGCGATCAGCGCCGCGCGTCGTGCGGGGCCGCGAGTCCTGCGTAGGTTTCCCGGAGCAGGTTCTTCTGGATCTTGCCGAGGGTGTTGCGCGGGAAGTCGCCCACGACGACCACGAACTTCGGCACCTTGTGGTTGGCGAGGCGCTCCTTCGCGTGGCGGATCACCTGCTCGGGCACGACCGGTTCGTCAGGGGATCGGGCGATGACGATCGCCGCGACCGCCTCGCCGAAGTCCGCGTGCGGGACACCGATGACGGCGGACTCCGCGATGCCGGGACACCCGTCGATCACCGCCTCCACCTCGGCGGGGTAGACGTTGTAGCCGCCCGAGATGATGAGGTCCTTCGCGCGACCGGTGATGGCCACATAGCCGTCCGCGCTGCGTGTCCCGAGGTCGCCGGTACGGAAGTAGCCGTCGGCGGTGAAGTCTTCGGCCGTCTTCTCCGGGAGGCCCCAATAGCCGGAGAACAGGCCGTCGCCCCGCACCTGGATCATCCCGATCGCGCCATCGGCGAGGGGCAGGTCGTCGTCGTCCGTGATGCGCAGTTCGACGCCGGGCAGGGCGCGGCCCACCGACCCTGGTCGCCGTTCACCGTGCAGTGGATTCGAAGTGAGGATCATGGTCTCGGTGGTGCCGTACCGCTGCAGGATGTCGTGGCCGAATCGTTCGCGGAACGCGGCCTGCGCGTCGGGCAGAAGGGGCGCAGAGCCGCAGGTGACGAGGCGGAGATGCGCGAACGTCTCCCGCGTGAAGCGCGGGTCTGCGAGGATCCGGTGGTAGAAGGTCGGGACCCCCATCATCGTCGTGGCCGAGGGCAGCGCGGCGAGCACGGTGTCGAGTTGGAACCGCGGCAGGAAGAGCATCCGGGCGCCCGCCGCAAGGGCGACGTTGCACGCGACGAAGAGGCCATGGCCGTGGAAGATCGGCAGTGCGTGCAGCAGCACGTCGTTGCGCGAGAATTCCCAGATGGCGCCGAGAGTGCGGGCCGCGTAGGCGACGGCGCGACAGCTGATCGTCGCGCCCTTCGGTCGACCCGTGGTGCCCGAGGTGTACAGGACGGCCGCGAGATCATCCGGGCGTCGATGCACTGCGGGGAAGCTCTCGTCGCAGCCAGTTGCCGCCGCGGACAACGCACCGTCGCCGTTCTCGTCCATGTCGAACACGTGCGGAACGCCCAGCGCAAGGGCCTGTGGGCCGAACGATGCCGCCATGGCGGGCGGGCACACGAAGACGTGCGGCTTCGCGTCGCCGAGGAAGTACGAAAGCTCGGCGGGCTTGTACGCCGTGTTGAGGGGCAGGAAGACGAGCCCCGCGCGCAGGCAGGCGAGATAGAGCGCCAGCGACCGGGGGGATTTCTCGACACAGACCGCCACCCATGTGCCGGGCTCGCAACCCAGCGCGCGCAGGAGGTTGGCGTACCGCGCCGACAGCCGGTCGAGATCTCCGTATGTGACGACACCGCCGTCCGCGAGGAGGAGGCAAGGGGTATCGGGGGCGGCGAGTACCGGACGGATGCCGCAGTCGAAGAAATTGGCGTTGTCGGTCATTGGGTTGGTGCTTCCTCGAAGATGGCGTCCACGGCGCCGGCGCGCAGGGCGGCGGTGGCGTATTCGTCCTCCGGCACGGCCTGCTGCCCGATCGCGGCGAGCGCTTCCGCCGACAGCACCTGGATACGCGCCTCCCGCAGCATCTCGACGCGCGTCGCACCGGCCGCCAGCGCTGCGAAGATGCCGCCGCCCGAGACGCCCGTGACGATGACCTTGACGTCGTGCCCGCGGTGATGCGTCGCGCGCAGGGACAGCGCGAGCAGGGCGAGGTACTCGGAAAGCACGACACGCTCGTCCTCGGGGGCGGCGGAATGGTTCTCGACGTCGGCCAGCACGACGACGGACCGCGTCTCCGGGCCGACGGCGAGCAACTGTTCGGCGAGCGCGAGCGACAGTGGCGCCGTCGCCGTTCGTCCCCCGACGAGACCCAGGACGAGCGGCCCGCCGGTCCCGGGGGCGGTGGCCACGATGAGATCTCCGGCGCGTTGCAACCGCGCGTCGTCGCCGAGGATGCGAAGCAACGTGCGACGGGTCGGGGTGTCCAGGGAGTCGATGCTCGCGGGGATCACCGGTGGAAGCACGTGGGGACCCAGCCGCCCACGCAAGGCCTGGCACCAGCTCTCGACTTGCGGAGCAGCGTCTTCGGCAGGCCCGCCCAGCCAGCGCAGGAGCACAGCGCGGTAGGCGTCCGCAGCGTCATCGCACGGTTCGGTGGCGTCGGTCACGGCCACCCGCGCGGCTCCACCGAGCAGCGCGCGCACGGCCTCTGGATCGTCGGCCGCCAGCGCCTCCCGGCCGGCGATACGTTCGATCAACTTCGGCCCGGACATGGCGAGGATGGCTTCCGCGTGCATCGCGCGCCGGTCGCAGAGCGACGCGAGGATGCTGGCGCCTCCGAAGGCGTGATGCGTGATCAGCGCGACCATCCGCTGGCCGGTGAGCCGGGCGTCGAGCACGGTCCGCAACAGTGTCCGCAGTGCCACGACAGTCTGCATGCCTGCCGTCACCCGCATGCCGCTCGTGTTCATCAGGAACACCACCGGGACGCCTTGCGCGATGGCCAGGGCGAGCGCCTCGCCGATCTGCACGGCCTCAGCGGGGCCGATGGAGCCGCGCGACCGGGTCCAGTCGAAGGCGAGGACGACCACGGCGTGACCCTTCACGGTGGCTGTCCTGACCACCACGTCGCCCGGTGTCATCGGTGCGGGAGGCGCCCGATGGGCATCGGCGCCCAGCAGCAGATCGAGCTGCTCGTTCAGTGGCCGGCGGGCAAAGGCGCTCGACACGGGGTGTCAGCGGTACATCGCGCCGCCGTCGGCGTCGACGACCAGCCCGCGCAGGTACGACGCCCGCGCCGAGGCGAGGAACACCACGAGGTCGGCCATCTCTTCCGCGGTGGCCGGACGGCCGAACGGCAGATCCGCGAGCAGTTCGGGCCAGCGCGCGGCGTCGCCGAGGCTCGTCTGCGCGCGGGTCGAGAACAGCTTCACGAGGCGTTCGGTCTCGGTCGGCCCCGGGTTCACGCCGACGACACGCACTCCGTGCCGGCTGCCGTGCCCGCCGACGGATTTCGTGAAGGCCATGAGTCCGGCGTTCGCGGTCGAGCCGCACACGTGGTCGTGGCGCGGCGACGCCCCGGCAATGCCGAGAACATTCACGATCACGCCCGCAACCCGCGCCATCATCGGGGCGAGCGCCATCCGCGTGAGGTCGACGTCGCCGAACATCTTGGGAGACTCCATGCTTCGCGCCAGCGCTTCGAATCGATGTCCGCCAGACCGCCGCCGGGAATCGCGCCGGCGTTGTTGACGAGGATGTCGACCGTGGTCGCCAGCGGTCGGAGGGACTCCACGCCGGCGTTCTGCGATAGATCGGCGCGATGGATGGCCGCGGTCGCGCCGGTCTCCTCCGTCAGTCTGGCCGCGGCCGCGCGCAGGGCGTCCTCGGAACTGGAGACGAGCGTCACCTCGCAACCTTCGCGGGCGAAGTGGCGGGCACACGCGTAGCCGATGCCGCGCGAGGCGCCGGTCACGAGCACGCGCTTGCCGGAGAGTTCGAGATCCATGGGTCAGGGAGTCCGGTCGACGTCGGTGAAGAAATCGAGAAGGGCGCGATTGAAGGCGTCCGGTTCCTCGAGGTTGATGGGGTGGCTCGTCCGAGGCACCACCCAGAGCCTGGCGCCCGGGATCGTCCGCTTCATGAAGAGCGCGGGCTCGACGCAGGGTTCGTCGTCGTCGCCGGTGATCACCAGCGTCGGTACGCGCATCTCCGCGAGTCGCGGGCCGAGTTCGTAGACCGTCGGCCGGCGCATCTGGCAACCGCGGATGGTGAGCGCGGTCCCGAGCGGGGAGTGTTCGCCGAAGTAACCGTTGAATTCCTCGAAGCCGCGCGGATCCTTCTCCGCGTAGCGGCGGCGCACCGCGCTGTTCGCGTAGTGCCGGATGCCTTCCGCCATGCCCAGGCGCAGGATCCGCTCGGCGAGATCGGTGCAGTCAGCGATGAAGGCTTCGCGCTTGTCGGGGTCCGAGCCGTGGCCTGCGCCCGCGACCACGAGCGATCGGGCCATGCCCGGATACGCGAGTCCGAAGTTGAGCGTTGCGTACCCGCCCATCGAGAGGCCGACGATGTGTGCGCGTTCGATGCCGCGGCTCCGGAGCACGTTCGCGATGTCCTCCACGGCCTGCTGCTGGCTGTACGCCTCGACGGAATCGGGCACGTCGGAGGGGGGGTAGCCGCGCGCGTTGAACGTCACGCACCGATACCGGCGCGCGAGGAAGCGGACCTGCGGCTCCCAGCAGCGATGGTCGCCGGCCAGCTCGTGCACGAAGACGACGGGGACGCCGGTGCCCGTGTCCTCGACGTACAGGCGCACGCCGTCGGAGTCTGCGTAGGTCAAGGGTTCCTCCCGTTCATCTCGGACGGCCGGCGAGCGCATGCAGGACATCCAGCTGGTTCAGCAGATGGCGCCGCATGCTGGCTTCCGCACGGTCGGGATCGCGGGCGCGCATAGCGGCCATGAGGTCGCGGTGTTCGTCGATCGAGGACTCGAAGCGGCCGGGATGGCGGAGCGTCTGCACGCGGGCGAGCCGCATCACGATGCGCAGCTCCGCCACGACGTTCGCCAGCCAGCGGTTGCCGGAGAGTTGCTGGATGGCTGCGTGGAATTCGACGTTCGTCTCGTGATAGCGCCCTGCGTCGTGGGCGGCGGCGTGCACTTCGAGGGCCTCGTGCAGACGTTCGAGTTCCAGCAGCGAGATGTCGTCGAGGCGGGTCGTCGCCTCCATTGCGCACCAGCCTTCCAAGCGCGCCATGAGCACGAAGATCTGGTCGATGTCGTCGTCGGTGAGCTTGGTGACGTAGCTGCCGCGGCGCGGTTTCACCGTCACGAGTCCCTCGGCCGCCAGCAGCTTGAGACCTTCGCGCACCGGCGTGCGGCTGATGCCGAGTTCGTCTGCGAGCCGTTGTTCGTCGATCCAGTCGCCGGGGCTCAGTTCGTATGCGTAGATCTTGTCGCGGATCCGGTTGACCACCCACTCGTACAGGGCGGTCCGGGGCACGCGCGGTTCCACCACCCTGCGGCCGGCGACCGGGGTTGTTTTGCCGGTCTTGCGACTCGTGGACACCTGCTTCTTCATCCGAGAAATTGTATTCAAAATTGTATTATGCTTTCAACAGCCACCTGCTTGGGCGATGCATGGATCGCATCCGTCATCGAGCGGGGCGTCAGGCGCGCGCGGCGTCACCCGCGCGCGTGGTCCGTCGATGGTGTCGGCGCACGGTTTCCGGATGATTTCACCGGATCCCGTCGAACGCCTGCCGGGACGACCTTGTGGTTTCAACGGTTCCAAGCTCTCCGCAGTGCCGGCGCATGCCGGATGCCGCGCGGGAGTGCTGGAAGTGCGTTCGAACGTCACAACAACACACTGGGAGGTGTGAAGCATGAACGGTATCCGGAAGAGGCTGGTCGGCGCGTGCGCCGTGTCGGTGATGGCGTTGACGTCGGGGGCTGCCATGGCCCAGTCGGGCAACGAGTGGACGCAGTACGGGGGCGACGCCGCGAACACGCGGTACAGCACCCTGAACCAGGTCAACACCGGCAACGTGAAGGACCTCAAGGTGGCGTGGGTGCACTCGCTCGGCACCCTCGAGAGCCAGGAGTCGACCCCGATCATCATCGGCGACACCATGTACGTCACCAGTTCCACGGGACCCCGATACGTGTTCGCACTCGACGCCAAGACGGGCGCGAGGAAGTGGACCTATCAGCCGGAGATGCCTTCCGATTACATGGCGACCGTGTGCTGCGGCCTCGACAACCGCGGTGTGGCGGTGGCGAACGGCAAGGTATTCTTCGGCCGTCTGGACGCGAAGCTCGAAGCGCTCGACGCCAAGACGGGCAAGCGGCTGTGGACCGTCACCGTGGCGGACTACAAGAAGGGTTACGCGATCACCTCGGCACCGCTCATCGTCAAGGATCTCGTGATCACCGGCATGGCCGGCGGCGAGTACGGCGTGCGCGGTTTCGTGGCGGCGTACAAGCAGTCGACCGGTGAGCAGGTGTGGAAGACCTACACCATCCCCGGGGAAGGCGAGCCGGGCAACGAGACGTGGAAGGGCGACTCCTGGAAGACCGGGGCAGCGTCCACGTGGGGTGTCGGTTCCTACGATGCGAAGCGCAACCTGGTCTTCTGGTCCACCAGCAATGCCGGACCGTGGGGCGCGCAGACGCGGGGGTCCGACAGCAGCGACGTGTCGCAGTATCCCAACCTTTGGTCGGCGTCCCAGCTCGCGTTCGATGCCGACACCGGCAAGATCACCTGGGGCTATCAGTACACCCCGCACGACGCCTGGGACTACGACGGCATCAACGAGGCCGTGCTCACCGATCTCACGATCGGCGGCAAGTCCGTTCCCGCGCTGCTGCACGCCGACCGCAATGGCTTCTTCTACGTGCTGAACCGGGACACCGGCAAGGTCGTCGCCGCCGATCCGTTCGTGACCGTCAACTGGGCCACGCACGTGGACCTCGAAACGGGCCGTCCGGTGGAAGCGCCGAACAACGAGAAGCGACCGCAGCTCGGCAAGTGGGCGCGCAACGTCTGCCCGAACTTGATCGGCGGCAAGAACTGGTCGCCCATGTCGTTCAGCAAGCAGACCGGCCTCGTGTACATCCCGGCGTTCAACATGTGCATGGACATCGCGAACCGCGAGGAGGAATACACGCCCGGCAAGTTCTACCTCGCGTCCGAGTTCAACCTCGCGATGGGTGGGGCCACGGGTTCACACCTTGCCGAGTTCATCGCGTGGGATCCGGTGGCGAAGAAAAAGGTCTGGACCATCGAGGAAGCGAACATGTGGGCGAGCGGTGCGATGACGACCGCCGGTGGCCTCGTGTTCTACGGCAACCTGGATGGCATCTTCAAGGCCGTGGATGCGAAGACGGGCAAGGTGCTGTGGCAGTTCCGTGTCGGCACCGGCATCACGCAGAGCGCGGTGACGTACTCGATCGACGGCAAGCAGTACATCGCGGTGGTGGCGGGCCGTTTGAAGGGGCCGCCTTCCTTCTTCGGGAAGATCGGCCAGAAGATGATGGAAGCCAGCCCCGAGGGCGGCATCCTGATGGTCTTCGCGCTGTAGTCGGAGTCGGGATCGCATCACTCCGAGTCGAAACGGCGGGGCTCTCCGGGCTCCGCCGTTTTTTCGTCCGCATCGGTCGATTGCCGGGGGGCAGCCCCACGATCGATCTTCTTGCCTGATCGTAGGGAGGGCATCTTGTTCGTGAAGTCCGGAATGCACTGCATCTCGCGCGTCGCCATCGCTGCCGCGCTCGTCGTCGCACCGTCGTTCGCCACCAGCGACGACTCGGCTGCCCGCCCCGTCAATCCGTACACCGGCGACAAGCCGTCGGTGCAGGAGGGCGGCAGTCTCTTCAACCAGTACTGTTCCCATTGCCACGGTCCGTGGGCCGAGCAGGGCGAGCGGCCCCGCGATCTGCGGCGTCTGCGCATCCGCTACGGCGACGACGCCATCACCATGTTCCTCACCACCGTGAACGAGGGCCGCCTCGACAAGGGCATGCCGGTCTGGAAGGGCGTGCTGCCCGACGACGTGGTGTGGAAGATCTACACGTTCCTCGAAACGGTCCAGGACGACGAATAGCCATGACGATCCCGGGACGTCTTCGGCGGTGCCTGGCGGTCGTCGCGCTGGGCGCGGCCGCCCTCCAGGACGCCGGCGCGCACGGCGTGTCGCTCGATTTTCATCATGCACAACCTGCAGCGTCGGCGTTCCACACCGGCTTCCTGCTGCCCTGGGTGCAGAAGGTCGAGCAGGACGCCGGCGGCAGGATGCGCTTCCATCCGCACGCGGCGTCGACGCTCGGTGGCGACGCCGAGGGTCTGTACGCCAAGGCCGTGGACGGCGATGCCGATGTGATCTGGACGCCGCTCCGACCGTCGACGGCGCAGTTCGGCGCCTTCGCGGTGTTCACGCTGCCGTTCACGGTGCGCCGTGCGGAGGGCGGCAGCCGGGCGTTGTCCGAGTTCGTCCGCGTGAACGACATCCAGGACCGCGATCTCGACGGCGTCCGGGTCATCGCGACCCACGTCGGCGATGGCTCGCAGCTCCACTGGGCCCGTGCGGCCGACGCCACGGCCGACCTCGCCGGTCGGCGCATCGCAGCGGAGTCCGCGGGCGAGGTGGCGCTGCTCGCGGCGATGGGGGCGGAGGCCAGCCTGATGTCGGCTGCGCAGATGGCCGACGGCTTGAAGCGTGGAAAGCTCGACGGCGTGCTGCTGCCGTGGGAGCGCGCCGCGACGTCGGGCATCGATCGGGAGACCCACGGGCATGTCGAGTTCGGACCCGATGGCACCGGCGTCGCCTCCATCGTCTACGTGCTGGCGATGAGCACCGCCAGCTTCCGCGGGCTCGCCGATGATCTGAAGGCCGCGGTCAACGCGAACAGCGGGATCGAAACGTCCGCCTGGCTGGGACGCGTGCTGGACGTCGCCGCGGTATCGGCCCGCAAGGCAGCGGCGGGCCGCGGGGACGTCGTCCGGACGGCGACCGCCGAGGAGCAGGCACTCTGGCGACAGGCGGCGGCGCGCGTTTCGGCCTCGACGGTTGCGGACTTCGAGAAGGCGGGTGTCTGGGTGCGCGCGCTGCTCGACAGCGCCCGCGAGAGGCTGCGGGAATTCGATGCCCTGCGCTGACCCTGCGCCGCGTCTCAGAAGCGGCGCGGCGGGTTCCTGTGCCATACGGCCGGACTCGCCGATGTCGCCAGCGCTTCGAGGTACAGCGATGGCGCCATGTCGTAGGCGTGCGCATTGAGTCGGTCGAGCAGCTCCTTCACGCGGTCCGGATAGGTGGCCGCCTGGTTGTCGGCTTCCTGTGGATCGTTGGCAATGTCGAACAGCGCCAGCTTTGCAGGCAGGGCCGCATGCACGATGAGCTTCCACTCGCCGATCCGGATCGCCCCGTGAAAGTCGTCCACGTTCAGCAGGAGTTCCTTGCGGGGCGAGCGCGCCCGCGCTGCGATGACCTGCCAGACATCCACCCCGTCGCTCGCGCGTTCGGCGTCGGGCGCGGCACCGGCGAGCGCCAGCACGGTCGCGTGCAGGTCGGTGACGTGCAGGGCATCCGGGACCACGGTCCTCGGCGGAATCCTGCCGGGCCAGTGGGCCAGGGCGACGGCGCGCACGCCACCCTCGTGGAGGCTGCCGCGGCCCTCGCGGAAGTTCCCGTTGTCGGCCGCCGGGTTGCGGACGTCGGCATCGCCCGTCGCGGACTTCAACGGGACGGCACCGCCGTTGTCGCTGTGGAACACGATCAGCGTGTTCTCGAACATCTTCCTGGCCTCGAGCGCGGCGACGATCTGCCCGACAGCGGCGTCGAGTCCGGTCACCGCGGCCGCGTAGCTGCGGCGCGTGTCGTCGGGAATGTCGGCGTACGCGTCGAGGGCGGCGCGCGACATGTCGCCGTGGCGGGCCGGGGCGTTGAACGAGACGACCATGAAGAGCGGCGTGGCAGGGTCGTGTCGCTGGATCTGCGCCGTTGCCTCCTTCGCGAGCAGCGCCGTGACGTCACCTGTCTCCGCAATCGCGCGCTCGCCGCGACGCCAGTCGGTCTTCGCGCCCTTGCGCAGCGAGGATTCTTCCGTGCCGGCGAGCGAACCGTAGAAGCTGTCGAAGCCGCGGCGCGTGGGCCAGAACTCGGGCTTCGCGTGGCCCAGCAGCCATTCCCCGACGAAGGTGGTGCGGTAGCCGCGATCCTTCAGCGCTTGCGCGAGCGTTCGCTCCTCCACGGGGAGGCCGTAGGTGCTCGCCCGCGTCAGGGACAAGGTCTGCAGGCCGTATCGCATCGGATACCGTCCCGTGAGCAACGCCGCGCGGGTCTGGCTGGAGTAGGGCTGCACGTAGAACGCATTGAGCATCGCACCGCCGGCCGCAAGTCGATCCAGCGTCGGTGTGCGCAGGGGGCTCCCGTGGAAGCCCACGTCGCGCCAGCCGAGATCGTCCGCGAGCACCACCACGACGTGCGGTCGATCGGCCGCCCCCGCGCCGGGGACCATCGCGAGCAGCAGGCTCGCGAGTGCGAGACCGCGGTGACACCTGCTCGCGGCAGAACGGATGATGCGCATCGTGGGATCTCCGGGTCGGCATTGCGCGACGGCGGGATCATACGGTTTCACAACGGCCATCACGAAGTGCTCGTGGTTGCTGGGCGGGCGGGAGTCTGACGGCCCATGGTGCCCGGCGAGCTTCTGGTCGACAGCCTGCGGATCGCGGCGCGGCGCATCCGCCGGCAGCGATGGCTGCGGGACGGTGCCTGGGGTGCCGCGTTCCTGCTGGCCATCGTCGCGTGCGCCGCGGTGGTCGGTCGTGTGGCCACCGATGCCGCGGTGGTCGTCGCGCTTCGCGCCCTGCTGATGGTCGGCGGGGCGCTGGTCGCGATCGGTCTCGCGATACGGCTGCGCTTCCAGCCGTCGCTCGAATCGGTGGCGTCGCGCGTGGACGCGGCGGCGGGTCTGCACGAGGAACTCGCCAGCGCGTACTGGTTCGCGACCCGCGGCGATGCCACACCCTTCGTGGGTCAACACGTGCAGCGCGCGGCGGCCGTCGCGCACGGGCTCGACTGGCCGCGACTGCTTCCCTTCTCGGTGCCGCCGCGCGCAGTGCTCGCAGCCGCGGCGGCGATCCTTGCGCTTGGGTTGGCGTGGTGGCTTCCGCCGGGTGCGCCACCGGTCGCGGGTTCATCGGAGGGCGTCGTCGCAGTGGGTCGCGCGGTTTCCGGTTTGGAGTCGGAAGGCGCGGCACCTCGTCTTTCCGACGATCCGGACGATCCTGCCCCCGACGCCACCACGCAGCGCGAGGCGACCACTCTCTGGAAGCAGGTGCAGGCGCTGGCAGCGGGGTTCGGGCGCAGTCCCGAGGGCCGCACGCTGGCGGAGGCGATCGCGGCGCGCGATGCGCGCGCCGCGGTCGAGGCGTTGCGCGCAGCCCGGTCGGAAGCGTCGGCACCCGTCTCGGGAGGCGGTGCCGCCGACGGCCCGGGCGAGCAGATGACCGATGCCCTCGCGCAGGGGATCCTGGAGCGTCTCGCGAGCCTGCTGAAGTCGGAGACGTCGACGCCTGCGGCCCGCAGCCCCGGCACGGACGATGCGGAGCGGCCCACCGCGCGACTCGATCGCGAGTTGCGGGCGGACCAGGACGATGCGCAGCCCGGCGTGAAGCGGGAACAGACCGCCGGCGAGGACGCGCTCAACACGTCGCTGCGTGCGCTGTCGCGCAGCGGCACCGCCGGCCGCGATGCGGTGCACGGCGAGGCCGACACGACCGAGGGGGCGGGACGCGCCAATGTGGGTGGTGGCGCGATGGGGCGCCGCGTGGGTGTCAGCACCGGGGGTGCGGGCGACGGTGATCAACCCGTCGGCAACCTCGCCGCGCCGGAGCAGGGCGATCAGGTGCTCGGTCGGCGCACCGAGCGGCTCGCGGTGCAGCTGAAGGCGGTGAAGGTGCCGGAGAGCGCCGCAGGCGACGCCGACAACACCGCCACGGGGACCGAGGAATCGTTCTACGCCGCCACCCGGGCGCAGGTGGCCCGCGTCGGGTTCGGCGCGTCCGGCGGGGCCTCGCAGAGCGATGCGGAGGGCACGGCCTCCGCACCCGCTGCACCCGTCGAGTATCGCGCGGCCGTGAAGCGCTACACGCTCACGCGCCATCGCCGCGATGCCGACGCGCGGGCCGCGGAAAGCGCCCGATGATCCCGCTCATCGCCTCCGCGCCGATCGGTGCGGCACTGCTCGCGCTGGTGGTTGCGGTCATCGTCGGGCTGCATCTCTGGCGGCCGCGCCCGATGCGGCGCGTCGTCGCCTCGACCCTGCTGTGGGAACGCGCGGCGAAGCAGGCCGGCATCCGTCGGGAGCCCTGGCGTTGGTGGCTCGCGCTCGCGCTGGCCCTTGCGATCGGCGTGGTTTGTGTCGTCGCGATCACGCGCCCCGAGGTGCAGGGGTTCGGCGACGGGACACGGCGGACCGTCGTGCTGCTCGACAACAGTCCGTCGCTCGCCACGCGGACGCGTGATGGGCAGACGCGATGGCAGCACGCGCAGTCCGTGGCGCGCAGCGTGATCGTCGGCGCGCCCGGGCCCGTGATGGTCGTCGATGCCATGGGCGCCGCGCCGTCCACCGGGTTCGGCACGCGTGACGAGGCGCTCGCGGCGGTGGAGCGCATCGAAGTCGCGAGCGCCGGCGCACCGGGTCCTCCTGGCCTGCCGGGCGGGCGCGACATCGAGGTGCACGTCGTCGGGGACGGCGTTGCCCGCATCGATCTGCCCGGGGATGCGATCGTGCACTCGGTGTTCGAACCCGCGGACAACGTGGCGGTGCTGCGGCTTTCGGTGCAGCCGTCGCCGGCGGACCCTCTGCAGGTCGAGGCTTTCGTGCAGGTCTTCAACGCGTCCCCCGCGCCGCAGTCGGTGCGCCTCACGCTGCGGGGTGGCGAGCGATTCTCGATCACGCAGTCCCTCGCGATCGCACCTGGGGAGCGGGTCGACGCGACGTTCGACATCTCCGGCTTCGAGGGCGGCGTGCTGGCGGCCGCCGCACGTGTTCCGGGCGACGCTCTCCCAGGGGACGACATCGCCTACGCGGTCGTCGATCCCCATCGCACGAAGCGCGTTCTGCTGGTCACGCGTGGCAACGCGGCGCTGGCGGATTCGCTCGCGGCCCTGCCGGGGGTCCGGGTCGAGGTGGTCGATCCGGCGCGGTATCGCCCGCGCGCCGGGTTCGACGCGTTCGTGTTCGATGGCTTCGCGCCACCGCAGCCACCGAGCGGCGGCGCGCTCCTCTTCCGGCCTCCCGAGGTTTCGTGGTTGCCACGGGCGGATCGCAGTGTCGGCAGCGTCGCGGTCGCGCCCGACGTATCGCGCGGCGCGCAGGCGGCAGGCGTTCCGTGGCACGCCGTGAGCGTACGCCGGGCAGCGCTCTGGAGCCGCGTGCCGGACGGCGTGACGCGTCTCGTCGGCGTCGACGCCGGTGCCCTCGTGATCACGGGCCGGACGGGCGTGCCGTGGACCGCGACGGGTTTCCTTCCTGGGGACACGGATCTCCCGCTGCGGGCGGACTTCCCCGTCTTTCTCGGCAACGTGCTGGCCCATCTCACAGCGACGGAGCTCGTGCGGACCGAACCGCTCGGTCCGGTTCGCGTGCCGCTCCCGCAAGCGGAGATCCGCGACGGGCGGGGCAATCCCGTGCCGACGCACGGGAGCCCCGGCGCCACGCTGTTCGACGCGATCCGCCCCGACATCTACACGGCGCGCGCGCCGGGCGGTGTGGTCCGCATCGCGACAGCGGTGCTCGATCCACGGATCGCAGACGTGAACCGCAGCCGATTCGCGGCGGCAGAGGGCGCCACGGAAACGCCGGGTGGGTTGCCGATCGAGCGCTGGGGCCTGCTGGTGTTCGCCGTCCTGCTGCTCTTGCTGATCGACTGGGCGGCGTTCACGCGGCGCATCGCCCGATGAGGTCGCCGTGAGCTTGGCGCATCCGCAGATGCTCTGGCTGCTCGCGATGCTGCCGATCGTCTGGCTGCTCGCGGTCATGGCGCGGCGCCATCACGCGGGGCGGCGCCTGGGTCTCGCGACGATCCTCCGGAGTCTTGCCATCGCGCTGGCGGTGCTCGCGCTCGCGCAGCCGCGCACGCTCGTCCGCAGCGATGCGGTCTCCGTGGTGTACGCCATCGACGTATCGCGCAGCGTGTCGACGCGCTTCATCGAGCGCGCGCTCGACGGCGTCCGCGCAGGCAACGCGCTGCATCGCCCCGCGTCGACGCGCTACGTGGTGTTCGGGGATCGCGCGACGGTCGTCGAGGCGATCGACGACATCCCCGCCGTGGCCGTGTCGGCATCGGACACGCCGGTCGAAGCGCACGCGATCGGCCAGTCCGCGACCGACATCGAGCAGGCCCTGCGGGTGGCTGCCGGGAGTTTCGATGGGGTCGGTGCGCGTCGCCTCGTGCTGATCTCCGACGGCGTCCAGACGCGCGGCGATCTCTGGCGGATGCTGCCGCGCCTGCAGGCGGAGCAGATCCGGGTGTTCGCCGTGCCCGCCGAATCCGCCGTGACAACGGATGCCTGGGTGGATGCGATCGCAGTGCCGGAGGGCGTCCGCCAGCAGGCACCCGTCACCGTCGTGGTGACGGTCCATGCGCTGAGCGCGATGGCGGGTCGTGTGCAGCTGGCGAGCGGCGAACGACAACTGGGCGCCGCCGCGGTGTCGCTGCGACCGGGAAGCAACGACATCGCCTTCGACGTGGTCCTGCCGCAGGCCGGGCTGGTGCCGCTACGGGCGAGCGTGCGCGCCGCGGGCGATGCGTTCCCCGGCAACGATGCCCTGGCGTTGCGCGTCGCCGTCGGGCCGCGTCCCCGGGCGCTGTACGTGGAGGGCATCCCCGAGAGTGCCCGCCATCTCGCGGACGCGTTGCGCGCCCATCACATCGACGTGACGGTCGTGACGCCGGACGCTCTCGCGGTCGAGGCGACGTCGCTCGCGGCGTTCGACGTCGTCATCCTGAGCGACATCCTCGCGCAGAGCCTCGACGCGAGGATGGCCGGCCGGGTCGAGACCTTCGTGCGCGACGAAGGCGGCGGGCTCGTCTTCATCGCGGGCGAGAGTACGCACGGTCAGGACGGCCTGTCCGGGAGTCCGCTGGAGCGGCTTCTGCCGGTGCGCTTCGAAGCACGCCGCAAGAAGCGCGATCTCGATCTGGTGCTGCTGATCGACAGATCCCACAGCATGCGTGGCCGGAAGCTGGAACTCGCGAAGACCGCGGCGCTGTCGTCGCTCGACCTGCTGGAGGCGCGGCATCGGCTGGCGGTCGTGGCATTCGACTCGCAGCCCCACGAAGTCGTGCCGCTCGCGCCGGTCGGCAACAAGCGGCGCGCGGAGGACCTCATCGCCAGCATGACCGCGCGCGGGCAGACGAGCATCCATCCGGCGCTGGTGGAGGCGCGGCGCCTGCTGCGCGACTCGACCGCCACCACGAAGCACGTGATCCTGCTGTCGGACGGGATCACCGCCCAGCCGCTCGCCGGCGGATCGGGCATGCCCAACCCGCGGGAGATCCAGGCGCTCATCCTGAAGGGCAGGGAGGACGCGATGCGGCGCGACGGTATCGCGGTGCCCATGGTGGACCCTGCCGAGCCGCTGCCGGAGCCCGGCGCGATCGAGGCGCTGGTGGCCGAACTCGCCGAAGCGAAGATCACGGTGTCGACGGTCGCACTCGGCGACAAGCCGAACCTTCCGCTGATGGGCGACATCGCGGCGATCGGTGGCGGCCGTGCCTACGTCGCGGGCACCGACGCCGAGATCCCGGGCCTCTTCGTGGCCGAGACGCGGCGGCTGCTGGGCGAGTCGCTCGTCGAGACGGCGTTCCGGCCCAAGGTTGCCCATCGGGTCGCTGCGCTCGAAGGCGTCGATTTCAACGACGGGCCACCGCTGCGCGGCATGGTGGCGACACGCGCGAAGACGTTCGCCGACGTCCTGCTCGAGGGGCCGAAGGCGCAGCCGCTGCTCGCCACGACGCACTACGGCCTGGGGCGCACGGTGGCATTCCTGTCGGACGCCAAGAATCGCTGGGCGACCGACTGGATCGGATGGGAGGGCTACGGCCGTCTGTGGGCGCAGCTGGTCCGCGATGCCGCGCGGGTCTGGGGAGACGAGGCCGTGTCCCTGCGCGTGTCGCGGACGGGACGGGAAGCCACGGTCGAGGTGCGCGCACTGAGCCCGGGTCGTCGCCATCGCAACGGGCTGGCACCGTTGGTGCGCGTCACCGATCCCGCGGGCGGCGCGACGATGCTCGCGCTTCGACAGGTGGCGCCTGGACGCTATTCGGCAGAGCAGGCACTCGAAGCGGGTCGGGCGCAACCTTGGCTCTTCGAACTGATGCCGGGCGGTGGCTTCTCGCGCGCCGACGCGCAGGCGGTCGCGACCCGATCGATCCCGTATCCGTGGTCCGACGAGTTGCGGGCGTCGCCGCCCGACCTGGAGACCCTGCGTGCGTTGAGCGAGGCGACCGGTGGGGTCTTCGCACCGACCGCAGCGGACATTCACGAGATCCGCGGCGATGGTGGTCGGGTCGCAAAGGGGCTTTGGCCCTGGTGCGTCGTAGGCAGCCTCACGGCCTTTCTACTCGATCTCGCGGTGCGTCGAGCACCCTGGCGCGGGCCCCGGATCCGTCGGCGGGGCGGGCGGTAGCGAGGCCCGCGTTGCTGGATTCGCCTCTGCGCCCAAGCCATCGCCGCGTCGAGCGATGCTCGACCCACGAAGGGGCGCTCGCCACGGGATGCATCGACGCTGAAAACACCCCCCGTGGGTCGAGCTTCGCTCGACGCCCGCGTCCCTGGATTCGCCGAGGCACCCAAGCCAGCGTAGCGTCGAGCAATGCTCGACCCACGGAGGGCGCTCGCCACGGGATGCATCGACGCTGAAAACACACCCCGTGGGTCGAGCTTCGCTCGACACCCGCGTCCCTGGATTCGCCGAGGCACCCAAGCCAGCGTAGCGTCGAGCAATGCTCGACCCACGGAGGGCCCTCGCCATCGGACCCCTCGGCGATGAGCACAACCGCCCCCCGCCGAAACCTCGCTACCGCTACCCATTGCCGCCGGCGCCGCTCCTGACTACCCTTCGGCGCCCGGCGATCGCCGGACGAGCCGGGAGAAGGTGCATGGGTGGTGGCAGGCCAGCGGTGGTCCTCCTCAGCGGAGGGCTGGATTCGACGACGGTGCTCGCGATGGCGAAGGCGGCGGGATTCGCGCCGTACCCGCTCAGCTTCCGCTACGGGCAGCGGCACGTGATCGAACTGGAGGCGGCGCAGGCGGTTGCGGCTGCCATGGGCGCGGTGCGCCATACGGTGGTCGACATCGATCTGAGGGTCTTCGGCGGGTCCGCGCTCACGAGCGATATCGCGGTGCCCAAGGGGCGATCGGCCGCGGCGATGTCCGACGGGATTCCCGTCACCTACGTGCCCGCCCGCAACACCATCTTCCTGAGCTTCGCGCTGGCGCTGGCCGAGACGATCGGCTCCAGCGACATCTTCATCGGGGTCAATGCGCTCGACTACTCGGGCTATCCCGATTGTCGGCCGGCGTACATCGACGCCTACGAGCGGATGGCCAATCTCGCGACCCGGGCCGGGGTCGAGGGGACGCAGCGGCTCGTCATCCATCGGCCGCTCATCGAGATGACCAAGGGACAGATCATCCAGGCAGGGCTGCGCCTCGGCGTCGACTACGGCGGCACGACGAGCTGTTACGACCCCGGCGAGGACAGCCGACCCTGCGGGGAGTGCGACTCGTGTCTGCTGCGGGCGAAGGGGTTTGCCGAGGCTGGCGTGGCTGATCCGTTGCTGGTGCGATTCGGGATGGCTGCGTCGTGACCGCCATCCGGACGCTCTGCACCGCCGCGGCGACGTTCGAATCCGCGCGGCAACTCTCCTCGGCGCCGGAAGGTCATCGAACCCGGGGACTGCACGGCCACGGGTTCCTCGCAACCGTCCGATGCGATCCGCCCGAAGGCTGGGCGACGTTCCCGGGCGGAGAGGTCGATGCCTTGCGGACTGCGCTGCAGGCGGGCGTTGCCCCGCTCGACTACCGCCATCTGAACGAGGTGCTGCCGGACCCCTCGGATACGCAGCTCGCGTACTGGCTGCGGGCACGCGTGGCTGCACCGCGAATCGCGCAGGTCGGCGTGCGCAGTTCGGAACGCGGGGGCGTCGACATCGATGCCGAGGGCCAGGCCCACGCGTGGCGACGTTACGTCTTCCAGTCGGCGCACGTGCTCCCCAACGTGCCGGAGGGGCACAAGTGCGGCCGGATGCACGGCCACGGGTTCGAGGCGATCGTGCACGTGCGACTCGACGCCGCGGCGCTCGCTGTCGGTCCGGACCACGACCGGCTCGATGCGGCCTGGGCGCCCCTCCACGCGCTGCTCGATCACGCCTGCCTCAACGATCTCGACGGATTGTCGAATCCGACGAGCGAGATGCTGTCGAGCTGGCTCTGGGCGCGCCTCGCGCCGACGCTGCCCGGCCTCTCGTGGGTCACGGTGTACGAGACGGCTTCCTGCGGCGCGATGTTCGACGGATCGCAGTACCGCATCTGGAAGGAGTTCACGCTCGACAGCGCCCGCCGGCTCTCCCGTGCTCCGGACGGCAACCCCCTGCGCCGGCTCCACGGCCACACGTACACGCTGCGCCTGCACCTGTCGGCCCCGCTCGACGCCATGATGGGATGGACCGTCGACTTCGGCGACGTGAAGGCCCTCTTCAAGCCGATCTTCCGGTCGCTGGATCACAGGCCGCTGCACGAGATGACCGGGGTCGACGACGCCGACACCGGCAGCCTCGCGCGGTGGATCCTGAAGACGACGCGGCAGCAGCTTCCGTCGCTCGATCGGGTGGACCTCCACGAAACACCCGGTTGCGGCGCCATCGCCTTCCACGGCGACGCCTTGCCGGCGATGCCGGTCTGACCATGGCGTACACCGTCAAGGAGATCTACTACACGCTGCAGGGCGAGGGCGGCCAGGCCGGCCGCGCCGCCGTGTTCTGCCGCTTCACCGGCTGCAATCTCTGGTCGGGGCGCGAGGAGGACCGGGCGAAGGCCGTGTGCACGTTCTGCGACACGGACTTCGTCGGGACGGATGGTCCCGGGGGCGGTCGATTCGCCACGGCGGAGGATCTCGCGCAGGCCGTCGCTTCCCATTGGCCGAAGCCGATCACTGGTCGACCACTCGTGGTGTGCACCGGCGGCGAACCGCTGCTGCAGCTCGACGAGCCGTTGGTGGCGGCGCTCCACGCCCTCGGGTTCGAGGTCGCCGTCGAAACCAACGGCACGCAGCCGGCGCCCGCCGGACTCGACTGGATCTGCGTGAGTCCGAAGGCCGCTGCCGAGGTCGTGCTCACGAGGGGGACGGAACTGAAGCTCGTGTTTCCTCAGCCCGAGGCGATGCCGGATCGCTTCGAGTCCCTCGCGTTCCAGCACTTCTTCCTGCAGCCGATGGACGGACCCGATGCGAAGCGCAACACCGCACTGGCGATCGCGTACTGCCTCGCCCACCCCCAGTGGCGTTTGAGCGTCCAGACCCACAAGGTGGTCGGAATCGCCTGAAGCGGGGCGGGCGCCGGCATCGACGCCGCGGGCTCAAGGGCCGTCGAACAGATCCAGATTCCGCGCTGCAGCGCCCGCCTTGGGCAACGGCGCCGGCGCGCCACGGAACTCGTCAGATGGCGGTCCCGAGAGCAGTTCATCGGTGACCGTCGCGTCGCCGCGCATCCAGCCGTCCCATGCCGCCGGTGGCACGATCACCAGGGATCGCTTCTCGTCGCCGGGCTTGTGGAACCGCGCCATCAGGGGGTGCGCGTCCGCGTTCACAGTGAGCATCGAGAACGAATGGAGGCGCGGTCCGCCGGGTGCCTGCCAGATGTCCCAGATCGCGCCGGCCGTGAAGGGGCGGGCGTCGGCGCGACCGATCGACCAGCGCACGGCGCGCCCCGATTCGTAGTTCGGCTCGAAGAACGATTGCATCGGCACGAGGCAGAACTGGCGCCTTCGCCACGGCGTGCGGAAGCTCGGCTTCTCGGTCACCGTCTCGGTGCGGGCGTTGTAGGTCTGCTTCGCGACGGCGGCGCTCTTCGCCCAGTGGGGTACCAGACCGAACATGGCTTCCCGCCAGACCCACCCGGCGACGTCCTCCTCGTCGATCGGGGTCGACAGGAAGACAGGCGCCGCCTGACCCGCGAAGATTTCCGGCGCGTAGTCGAAGGCGGGGGGCTCGAGGTCGAAGTGCACCCGGATGGACTCGCGGGTGGCGGGGCGATAGTTCACGCACATGGCGCGATTCTGCCCGAGGGGAGTGCCGGACGGCACCGCTGCCTGTGATCCCGCGCGCGGGCAGGGCCTGTGCACGTCTCGGACGCGCGGATTCCGGGTCGCCTCCGTACGGAGCAGTATCTTTGCGAGAAGGGGTTTACGGCCGCCGTCAGGCGAAGGACCATTGGCATCGGTACCCGCCGGGCTCAGGGCCAAGGGGGGCGCGCCGTAAACCGCGGCTGGTGGTCCATGCGTGTCCGGAGGAAGCTTGTCCCACGCCCCAGTGAGCTCGGAGTACCCGCCGTTGCTGCCGACACCGACGCCGACACCCGCGCCGACCGGACACCGCACCGCGGCGCCGTGGCTCGTCCTCGTCCTGTCGCTGCTTCTCGTCGCGGGCTTCTGGGTCCACGACCGTCAACAGCAGGCCCAGTTGCGGCAGCATCGTTTCGAAGCGCTTTCGGCCAATGCCTTCCATCGATTCCAGCAACGTCTCGACGACACCGATCGCCTCCTGATCGCAGCGGCCGCGCTCGCCGCAGAGAATCCGCACCTCGACCCGGCGCAGTGGACCCGCTTCGTGCAGCGGATCGCTGCCGACGGTGCCGGCTCCGGGGGGGCCGCGGCCGTCGGAATGGCGCTGGCGTCCGAAGCGGCGCAGACGCCGCTGCGATTTCCCGTCATCCACTTCGTCTCGACGCGCGCAGGTGCCGACGCCGGCCCTGCGCCATCCGACATCGCGGGGAATCCTGCCGGCCGCCGTGCCATCGAGCGCGCCATCGCATCGGACCGGCCCGCCTACGCCCGTGCTGCACCGGGCGAGGCCGCGGCGCCCGCGCGATCGGCGGAGGGCGCTTCGCCAGCCCTGATGGTCTACGTACCTGTCCCGCACCGCGCCGGGGGAGCATCGGCGCACGGCGACGCCGTCGGCATCGTGTTCGCGCGGGTGCCGACATCGGTCCTCCTGGCGGAAGATGCTGCGGGTTCGACACCGCTCGCGCTGCGGCTGACGATGGTCGACGCGGGCGACAGCACGACCCGCATCGATGGGCGATCCCGGGAGCGACAAGCCGACGTGGGGTCCGCGGGGCATCACGACCTGAAGCGCGGTGGCGTGGATTTCCGGCTCGACGTTGCGGCGCCGGCCGATCCTGACGGCGCCGGCGTCGGGGTGCTGGCGACGGGCGCCGTCCTCGCCTTCCTGCTGTTCGGCCTTGTCCGCCGCCTGGACCGTCCTGCCTTGCGAGGGCCGGTCGCCAACCCGAACCTCGCCGACCGGCCGCCTGCCGCGCATGCCGTGGACGAGGAGGCGCGTCTCCTGGGCGACCTTCTCGATGCAGTACCGGCGCCGACGGGCGTCAAGGATGCAAACCTTCGATACGTTGTCGTGAACGATGCGATGTGCCGATGGATCGGTCGCTCGCGGGAGGAACTGCTCGGCCGGGACGATTTCGCCGGCTACGACGCCGAAACGGCGAGGTGGAATCGCGAGCGTGATCGCCTGGCGATGCTCCAGACGGAGGTGGTGCGCTATGAGGTCGCCGGCATCGGCGCCGACGGCGAACCCGCGACCGGTATCGCCGAGAAGGTGGCAGTACGCCGCCGCGACGGCTCGGTCTACGTCGTGACCTCGGTGCTCGACGTCACTCGGCATCGCCGGCTCGAGGAGGCGCTGGAGGACAGCCGCTATCTTCTGGATGCGGTGCTGAATGCGTTGCCCTTCTCCGTCGTCGCGAAGAGCCGGAGCCGCGGGTACATCATGGCCAACGACACGCACCTCGCCCTCAATGGGCGTACCCGCGAGGAGTTTCTCGGAAAGCGTGACGCGGATCTCTATCCGCCCGCCAGTGCGGCGCTCTACGAGGCGCAGGATGCGAAGGTGCTCGACAGCGGCAAGGTGATGGCCGTGGAAGAGAGCTTCACGGAGCCGAACGGCCAGTCGTCCCGGATCTACAAGACCAAGACGCCGGTCGCCATGCGGGACGGTGACACGATCCTTGTCGTGTCGAGCCAGGACATCACCGCGCGCTACCAGATGGAGGAGGCGATCAGGACCAGTCATCGATTCCTCGACGCCTTGCTCGACGCGCTTCCGCACCCCGTGTTCGTGAAGGACCGGGCGCATCGCATCGTGAAGGTGAACCGGGCCGGAGCCCTCTGGCACGGGCTTCCGAAGGAACGGATCGAAGGCCGCCGCGACGAGGAGCTGATCGCGCCCGACGTCGCCCGGGCAGCGCACGCCGAGGACGACCGAGCTTTCGCCGCCGCGGGCCGGTTGTTCTCGTTCCAGGCGGAAGGTCGACTCCCCAACGCGCCTCCGTGGATGCTCGTCAGCAAGACCGCGGTCGACCTGGGCGACGGCGAACCGCACCTGATCGGCATGTACACGCCCATCGACGAACTCAAGGAGGCGCAGCGCCGGGCGGAGCAGGGTGAGCGCTTCCTGGCGCGGATGCTCGATGCGCTGCCGGTGGCGTTCGTCGCGAAGGACGAGGCGGGACGCTGGGTGCTCGTCAACCAGTTCTTCCTCGACCAGATCGGCCGCGATCGCGACGACGTGATCGGCCGCGACGACGTCGAGATCTTCGGTGCGGAGCGCGGCGGCGCCTACCTGGCGCAGCACCTGCTCGCGCTGACGGGTGATCCAAGTGTGATGGAGGAATCCCTCGAACTCGCGTCCGGAGGCATCCGCTGGGTGATGAAGTTCAAGCGCGCCGTCGTCGATCCCGAGGAACGACGCCTCGTCATCACCGTCGGCATCGACATCTCGGCGCGTCGCGAGGCGGAGATGGTCGCGGAACGCGGCCGGCAGTTCGTCGATGCCGTCATCAATGCCGTGCCGATCCCGATCATGGTCAAGAATCGGGAGCACCGCTGGGTGATGGTCAATGACGCCGCCGCCCGCGGCCTAGGAAGGCCGCGGGGCGAGCTGCTCGGACTGGGGGACGGCGATCTGCACTCGGACGAGTACCGGCGCAGGGCGTGGGCCGAGGACGACGAGGCCCTCCGTTCCGGTCTGCCCCTGGTGCGCGAAGTGGAGGTGCCGTTTCCCGATGGCACCACGCACTGGCTGCTGAAGACGAAGGTGGGCACGCATCTCGACGACGGTTCCGCCTACATCGTGACGGCGAACGTCGACGTCACCGAATCGCGCGCGGCCCGCGAGGTACTCCGACGGCATCGCGATGAGCTGGAGCGGATCGTCGGCGAACGCACGGCCGAACTGGTGGAGGCGCGCGACCTGGCCGAGGCCGCGAACCGCGCCAAGTCGGAGTTCCTGGCCAACATGTCGCACGAACTGCGCACGCCGATGCACGCCATCCTGTCGTTCTCGCAGCTCGGGATGGAGAAGGCGGCAACGGAACACGTTCCCGTCGCGAAGATCGTGAAGTACCTGGAGAACATCCACCACAGCGGCACGCGCCTGCTCCGCGTTCTGAACGACGTGCTCGATCTCTCGAAGCTCGAGGCGGGTCAGATGCGGTACGAGTTCCGGTCATGGGCGCTCGCGGAGATCGTCGAGACGGTGGTGGCCGAGGTCTCGGTTCTGGCCCGTCAGTCGGACGTGACCATCGAGGTCGTGCATACGGCGGCGGTAGCGGCCTGGTGCGACCAGGGGCGCATGGGACAGGTCGTGCGGAACCTGCTCGCCAACGCCGTGAAGTTCTCTCCGACGGGCGGCACGGTGCGTGTGGCGATCGGCGCGACCGGTTCAGGCGCTGATGCGATGGCGCTCCTGTCGATCGAAGACGACGGGATCGGCATCCCGCCGGCCGAGCTGGAGACTGTCTTCGACAAGTTCGTCCAGAGCAGCAAGACGAAAAGCGGGGCCGGGGGCACCGGTCTCGGTCTGGCGATCTGTCGCGAGATCATGCTCCAGCATCGCGGCCGCATCTGGGCGGAGAACAAAGCGGGCGGCGGCGCCTGCTTCTCGGTGACTCTGCCCCTGCACGCGCCGGTGACGAACGATGCCGCTGAACAGGGACTGACAGTGAAGCTGCCCTGAACGCGTGCAGGTCAGCGATAGGCCAGTTGGAGAATCTTTCCGGCGTCGTCGACGCTCAGCAGGGCTCGGCCGGCGGAGGTGTCCCGCTTCTCGCCCAATGCCTCGCGCAGGACGTGCGCGAAAGCGTCCTTCGCTCCGTCGCGCACGGTGACCTGATACGCCACCCGGTTGCCGGTATCGATGGTCTCGCACGCGATCGCAGGCATCGCCGCCGCCAGGCCATAGGCGGCGAGAAGCCTCGTCAGCGCGAGATGGATCTGCACGGAGTGATAGGACATGTGGCACCTCCCGAGTGTCCGGTGTCGATCGTGTTCTCGATCGTTCGTGGGCCCCCTGACCCGAGGGTTCGCCTGAGAGTTCCGCGTCGATTCATCGGGTTGGTGGGCGTTCATCCCAGGCGCGGCCGAGGTGTCGTCGTCAGGCGTCGAGGTGGGGCCGTGTTCGTGGTGGCGCGGGCAGCGACACGCGAACAGGTGAGTTTGCGGGCGCTGGATGACGGGCGTGCGACATGGGCGCGGGATCCGTTCGCGGTTGGGCGAATGGGTGGTTGTCGTGGGTCGAGCTGCAGCTTGATCCATGGAGGTCCGCGCCACTGGATGCATCGACGCTGACGACACCCCCCGTGGGTCGGGCTTTGCCCGACGCGTGCGTTCCTGGATGCGGCGCTGGGCCCAAGCCGACGCGGCGTCGAGCGATGCTCGACCCACGAAGGGTCCTCGTCACTGGATTCATCGACGCTGGAAACAACCCCCGTGGGTCGGGCTTCGCCCGACGCCTGCGTTCCTGGATGCGTTGCTGAGCTCATGCGATCGCTGCGTCGAGCGATGCTCGACCCACGAAGGGCCTTCGCCCCTGGATGCCTCGGGGCTGAAAACAAGCCCCGTGGGTCGGGCTTCGCCCGACGCCTGCGTTCCTGGATGCGTTGCTGAGCTCATGCGATCGCTGCGTCGAGCGGTGCTCGACCCACGAAGGGCCTTCGCCCCTGGATGCCACGGGGCTGAAACCAAGCCCCGTGGGTCGGGCTTCGCCCGACGCCTGCGTTCCTGGATGCGTTGCTGAGCTCACGCCATCGCCGCGTCGAGCAATGCTCGACCCACGAAGCGCCTTGGCGACTGGATGCCTCGGGGCTGGAAACAAGCCCCGTAGGTCGGGCTTTGCCCGACGCCCGCGTCCCAGGATGCGTTGCTGTGCTCACGCCATCGCCGCGTCGAGCAATGCTCGACCCACGAAGCGCCTTGGCGAATGGATGATGAGGCGGGAAGGATTGTGTGGGTATCGCCCTATGGCGATACCGTCATCCCGAGACGCTGTCTCGGGACCGCCGCGAGCGGCGTCCCAGAACGCATGCGTTCTGGTCGAACCCGGGTTCTACATCCCGCCCTTCGCCACAAACGCAAACGCCCCACGGCTGGGGCGCTTTTCGTTTGTGGCGGAGAGGGAGGGATTGCGGCCGTCTCGCCGTAGGGCGATCCGTCCGTCCCTGCGGGATCGCCGCGAGCGGCGTCCCAGAACGCATGCGTTCTGGTCGAACCCCGGTTCTCATCCGTCCCATCGCCACAAACGCAAACGCCCCATGGCTGGGGCGCTTTTCGTTTGTGGCGGAGAGGGAGGGATTCGAACCCTCGTTAGGTTATTCACCTAAACACGCTTTCCAGGCGTGCGACTTAAACCGCTCATCCACCTCTCCGCTGTGCTGCGACCATCGTCTTGCTTTGCCAGCGCTACGCTGTGGCTTCGGCCGCTTCGCTTAACCTGCCCGAGACGGTCAGGTTAGCCTTCGCCGAAACAACCGGTAGGTTGTTGTGGCTTCGGCCGCTTCGCTTAACCTGCCCGAGACGGTCAGGTTAGCCTTCGCCGAAACAACCGGTAGGTTGTTGTGGCTTCGGCCGCTTCGCTTAACCTGCCCGAGACGGTCAGGTTAGCCTTCGCCGAAACAACCGGTAGGTTGTTGTGGCTTCGGCCGCTTCGCTTAACCTGCCCGAGACGGTCAGGTTAGCCTTCGCCGAAACAACCTCGCGGTTGTTTTCCAGGCGTGCGACTTAAACCGCTCATCAACCTCTCCGCTGTGCTGGCCCGGCGCGGGACAGAGCTCCCCCCGCCGAAGGGGGCGGAGGATAGCCAACCGGGGCCGAAAAGGGAAGGGTGACGCCCTGCCGAGTGGCCCCGATGACGCCGACGACGGCTATCTGATCGCCTGTTCCAACTGCTGAAGGATCGCCGGGTTCTCGAGCGTCGAGACGTCCTGCGTGATCTTCTCGCCCTTTGCGAGGGATCGCAGGAGGCGCCGCATGATCTTCCCGGAGCGGGTTTTGGGAAGGTTGTCGCCGAACCGGATCTCGTCCGGTTTCGCGATCGGGCCGATCTCCTGGCCCACCCAGTTGCGGAGGTCGGTGGCGATCGCGCGGGCGGCGTCGCCCTCGGGCCGGGCGCCTTTCAGGACCACGAAGGCCACCACGGCCTCGCCCTTGATGTCATGGGGCTTGCCGACCACCGCGGCTTCGGCCACGAGCGGATTGGCCACGAGGGCCGATTCGATCTCCATCGTGCCGAGACGGTGGCCCGAGACGTTCAGGACGTCGTCGATGCGGCCCATGATCCAGAAGTAGCCGTCGAGGTCGCGGTTGGCGCCGTCGCCCGCGAGGTAGTACTTCCCCTGGAAGTCTTCGGGGTAGTAGCTCTTCTTGAAGCGTTCCGGGTCGCCCCAGATGTTGCGGATCATCGAGGGCCACGGACGCTTGATGACGAGGATGCCGCCCTTCCCCATCTCGACGTCGTGACCGGTCTCGTCGACGATCGCGGCCATGATGCCCGGGAGGGGCAGCGTGCACGAGCCGGGTTTCAGCGGGGTGACGCCGGGGAGCGGTGTGATCATGTGGCCGCCGGTCTCGGTCTGCCACCAGGTGTCGACGATCGGGCAGCGGCCGCCGCCGATGTTGGTGTGGTACCACATCCACGCTTCGGGGTTGATCGGCTCGCCCACCGATCCCAGGAGGCGCAGGCTCGAGAGGTCGTAGTGGCGTGGATGCGCGTAGGTGCCGGTCTCGGAGGCCTTGATCAGCGACCGGATCGCCGTGGGCGCCGTATAGAACGTGGTCACCTTGTGTTCCTGGACCATCTTCCAGAACCGGCCCGCGTGCGGATAGGTGGGGACGCCCTCGAAGACGACCTCCGTCGCGCCCACAGCGAGCGGTCCGTACGTGATGTAGGTGTGGCCCGTGACCCAGCCCACATCGGCCGTGCACCAGAAGATATCGTCCGGCTTGTGGTCGAACGTCCACTTCATCGTGAGCATCGCGTGGAGGATGTAACCGGCGCTGGCGTGCTGCACGCCCTTCGGCTTTCCGGTCGAACCCGAGGTGTAGAGGATGAAGAGCGGGTGTTCGGCCTCGACCCACTCCGGTTCGCAGACATCGGGCTGGTTGTGGACGACGTCGTCCCACCAGACATCGCGCGGCGCGTGGAAGTGGATGTTGCTGCCGGTGCGCTTGTAGACGATCACGTGCTTCACGACGTCGCAGCCGCCCATCGCGAACGCTTCGTCGACGGCCGGCTTCAGCGGGATCTCCTTGCCGCCGCGGTACTGACCGTCGGCGGTGATCACGGCCACGGCGCCGGCGTCGATGATGCGTTCCTGCAGGCTCTTGGCGGAGAACCCGCCGAACACCACGGAGTGCGTTGCACCGATCCGGGCGCAGGCCTGCATGGCCACGACGGCCTCGACGGACATCGGCATGTAGATGAGGACGCGGTCGCCCTTGGCGATGCCCAGCTTCTTCAGGCCGTTCGCGAACTGGCAGACGCGGTGGTAGAGCTGACGGTAGGTGACCTTGGAGACCGAGCCGTCGTCCGCCTCGAAGATGATCGCGACCTTGTTCGGCTGCGTGTCGAGATGGCGGTCGAGGCAGTTGTACGAGACGTTCAGCTTGCCGTCGGCGAACCACTTGAAGAACGGGGCGTTCGATTCGTCGAGCACCTCCGTGAAGGGTTTGTGCCAGAGAAGCTGCTCACGGGCCATGCGACCCCAGAATCCGGTGTAGTCGGCCTCGGCTTCGGCGCACAGCGCGCGGTACTCCTCCATGCCCTTGATGTTCGACTGCGCGAGGAACTCCGCACCGGGTTCGAAGACCCTGCTTTCGTGGAGCACCGATTCGATCGTAGACATCGCTCTAATCTCCCGTGGTGACTGTGTGGACGGTGGCCTGTGCGCAGGCTCCCTGGGTGCCGTCGTGGTCCGTGGCGATTATAGGCGGCGAGGCGGCGCGGAGCCTGTTCCCGGCGCTCGTGATTGACCTGCATCAAACCCACCGCCGCGTGGCGGGGGGAGGGGGGCTTGGTTATACTCCGGCCTCTGTCGAGAGCCCCTTGCGGGGGCTCGGCATCGATCCCCGCTCCACACAGGCAAGCCCAGCGAACGCAAGCACCCATGGCGACCATCCGGCAGAACGACCTCATCGACAGCATCGCGGACGCGCTGCAGTTCATCTCGTACTACCACCCGGCGGACTACATCCGCAATCTGGCCCGGGCCTACGAGCTGGAGCAGTCTCCCGCCGCGCGCGACGCGATGGCGCAGATCCTCGTGAATTCGCGCATGTGCGCCGAAGGGCATCGACCCATCTGCCAGGACACCGGAATCGTCAACGTCTTCCTGAAGGTGGGGATGAATGTCCGCTGGGACGCCACGATGAGCGTCGAGGACATGGTCAACGAGGGCGTCCGCCGTGCCTACCTGAACCCCGAGAACAAGCTGCGCGCCTCGGTGCTCGCGGACCCTGCGGGTGCGCGCAAGAACACGAAGGACAACACCCCGGCCGTCATCCAGGTGTCTCTGGTTCCCGGCGACACCCTCGATATCGAGGTGGCTGCGAAGGGTGGCGGTTCCGAGAACAAGTCGAAGTTCGTGATGCTGAATCCGTCGGACTCCATCGTCGATTGGGTCCTGAAGACGGTGCCGACCATGGGGGCCGGTTGGTGCCCGCCCGGGATCCTCGGTATCGGCATCGGGGGCACGGCGGAGAAGGCGATGCTCCTGGCGAAGGAAAGCCTCATGGAGCCCATCGACATGCAGGACCTCATCCTCCGCGGGCCGTCGAGCCGGCTCGAGGAACTGCGCCTGGAGCTGTACGAGAAGGTCAACGCGCTCGGCATCGGTGCGCAGGGGCTCGGCGGTCTCACCACCGTGCTCGACGTGAAGATCAAGGACTACCCGACCCACGCGGCGAGCCTGCCGCTCGCGATGATCCCCAACTGTGCTGCGACCCGCCACGTGCACTTCGTGCTCGACGGATCCGGCCCCGCGAAGTTGGAGCCGCCGTCGCTGAGCGACTGGCCCGACATCACGTACGACGCTTCGAAGGGTCGTCGCGTGAACCTGGACACCGTGACGAAGGCCGAGGTGGCTTCCTGGAAGCCGGGCGAGGTCCTGCTGCTGAACGGCAAGCTCCTCACGGGGCGCGACGCCGCGCACAAGCGCATGGTCGACATGCTGGCGAAGGGCGAGACGCTTCCGGTGGACTTCACGAACCGGTTCATCTACTACGTCGGCCCGGTGGATCCGGTCCGCGACGAGGTCGTCGGCCCCGCAGGGCCCACGACGGCTACCCGCATGGACAAGTTCACGCGTACCATGCTGGAAAAGACGGGCCTGCTCGGGATGGTCGGCAAGGGCGAGCGTGGACCGGTCGCGATCGATGCGATCCGCGACAACCGCGCCGTGTACCTGATGGGCGTCGGCGGTGCAGCGTATCTGGTGTCGAAGGCGATCAAGGCCTCACGCACGCTGGCCTTCGCGGATCTCGGGATGGAAGCCATCTACGAATTCGACGTGGTCGACATGCCGGTGACGGTGGCGGTCGATGCGGGTGGTACGTCGGTCCACATCACCGGGCCGAAAGAGTGGCAGGCAAAGATCGGCAAGATCCCCGTTGTCGCGGGTTAGTACACCGCCTTCACGGCGGCGTCGCAAAGTCGCCGGGCAGCCGGCGCAACGAGCTTCAATGGCGGGCCTCCCCGCATTGCATGGTAGTGAACCTGGTCAGGTCCGGAAGGAAGCAGCCAAAGCTATTCTCTGCAAGTGCCGGGGGTTAGGCTCGCCACCCCATGCAGTACCGCCGGAATCCCGAGGATGGGTTCCGGCGGAGATGCGGATCCTCGATCCCCAGGCCGTATCGCTCTCGTCGCATCATCCAGTCGCATGACCCTCGCGCTCGCCCGGAAGTACCGCCCCAAGACCTTCCCCGATGTGGTGGGCCAGGAGCACGTGGTGCGCGCGCTCTCGCACGCCCTCGACCAGAACCGCCTGCACCACGCGTATCTGCTCACCGGCACCCGCGGTGTCGGGAAGACCACCCTGGCGCGCATCATCGCGAAGGCGCTCAACTGCGAGACGGGCGTCACCGCCACGCCCTGCGGTGTGTGCGGGCCGTGCACGGAGATCGACCGCGGCCGCTTCATCGATCTCATCGAGCTGGACGCCGCCTCCAACACCCAGGTCGACAACATGCGGGAGCTGCTGGACAACGCGCTCTACGCGCCGACGGCCGGCCGGTTCAAGGTCTACATCATCGACGAAGTGCATATGCTCTCGCGCAATGCCTTCAACGCCATGTTGAAGACGCTCGAGGAGCCGCCGGCGCACGTCAAGTTCATCCTCGCCACGACCGACCCGCAGAAGATCCCCGTCACGGTCCTCTCGCGCTGTCTCCAGTTCTCCCTGAAGTCGATGACCCCCGCACTCATCCGCGGGCAACTCGAAAAGGTGCTGGGTCTCGAAGGTGTCACGTACGAGGCTCCGGCGCTCGCGCTCCTGGCCCGTGCCGCCCGAGGAAGCATGCGCGACAGTCTCAGCCTCCTCGACCAGGCCATCGCGCACGGTGGCGGCGCGGTGAGCGAAGCCTCGGTGCGCGAGATGCTGGGCGTGATCGATGCCAGCTATCTGTTCACCCTGCTGGAACTGGTGGCGAAGCGGGACGGTGCAGGGCTGATGGCGCAGGCCGATGCCATCGATGCCCGGGGGCTTTCGTTCGATACCGTCCTGCAGGACCTCGCGAGCCTTCTCCACCGTGTGGCGCTGGCCCAGGTGCTGCCGGAAGCAGTCGAGGACGACGAACCCGAGCGGGTCCGCCTCATGGCGCTTGCCTCGGCCTTCACGCCGGAGGATGTGCAGATCCACTATCAGATCGCCCTGCGCGGTCGCGCCGATCTCGGCCTGGCGCCGGACGAGTACGCCGGCTTCACGATGACGCTCGTCCGCATGCTCGCCTTCGTGCCGGATGCCGGAGGCGATGCCGGGCCTGTGCGCACCATGCCTGCGACGGCAGCCACCGGTGGCGCGTCGCGCACGGTGGCGGCACCTTCGCGAACGGCCCGTGCGCCCGAACCGAAGCCCGCCGCCCGCATGACTGGCGCAGCATCCCCCACCGCTTCGGTGGAGCCGTCGTCGCCGATGCCTGGCGCGGTCCCCGCGGATGTGACTCCCGCGGGGAACCCCGAGCTGCTTCTGGCACTCGACAGGACGAGCTGGCCGCCGACCGTCAGTCAACTGGGGCTGGGTGGGATGGCGCGCATGCTGGCGCAGCACTGCGAGTTCGTTTCGGTGGGTCCGGGGCATCTGCACCTGGCCGTCCCGCCGGAGCACAAGCATCTGCTGGAGCAGGCCTATCGCGAGAAACTCGTCGCGGCGCTGACCACGCGTTTCGGCAAGGTCCGCGTCGAGTTCGCGCTGGGGGCGGCAGGCGATGCAACGCCCGCGGCCCACGAGAACCGCGAGCGTGAAGCGCGCGAGCGCGGCGCGGCGGAGGCGATCGACGCCGACCCGTTCGTGCGTGAACTGAAGGAAAGTTTCGATGCGCGGCTGATCGAAGGCTCCGTGCGTCCGTTGCAGTAGCAGCTCATCCCCATGCCTGGAGAGATTCGATGATCAACAAGGGACAACTGGCCGGCCTGATGAAACAGGCCCAGCAGATGCAGGACAACATGAAGCGCATGCAGGAGCAGCTCGCCACGGTGGAAGTGGAAGGGCAGGCCGGCGCCGGCATGGTCAAGGTCGTGATGACCTGCAGCAACGATGTGAAGCGGGTCACGATCGACCCGTCGCTGCTGGCGGACGACAAGGACATGCTCGAGGATCTCGTGGCTGCCGCCGTGAACGACGCCGTGCGCCGTGCCGAGGCCACGAAGCAGGAACGCATGGGTTCGCTGACCGGCGGCATGGGTCTGCCGCCCGGCTTCAAGCTGCCGTTCTGACGCGCCCCGCGACGCGTCTCCCGGCACGATCTCCTTGTCCACCCCAGGCCGCCTCCAGTCCCTCTTCGATGCCCTGCGCGTGTTGCCGGGCGTCGGGCCGAAGTCCGCGCAGCGGATGGCCTACCACCTGCTCGAACGCGATCGCGACGGTGCGCTCGAGCTCGCCCGGGCGATGGAGGCCGCGATCGCGCACGTGCGGCACTGCGAGCGGTGCAACACGTTCACCGAGGACGTCCTGTGCGATCTCTGCGCATCCGCGCGGCGCGATACTTCGTTGCTGTGCGTCGTCGAGACCCCGGCCGACCAGATGCGCATGGAGCAGACGCAGACGTACGCGGGCCTGTACTACGTGCTGCTCGGTCGACTATCGCCGCTGGACGGCATCGGACCGCGCGAGCTGCATCTCGACCGTCTCCTGCGGCGTGCGACGGACGGTGTCGTGGCGGAAGTCATCCTCGCGACCAATTTCACGGCGGAAGGCGAAGCCACCGCGCACTACCTGGGCGAGTCCCTGCGGGCCCGTGGCCTGCGGGTGAGCCGCATCGCCCGGGGACTTCCCGTCGGCGGTGAGCTCGAGTATGTCGACAGCGGCACCCTGGCCCAGGCCTTCATCGAACGCAGACCGGTAACCTGACATGAGCGAACGCCCGCGCAAACCCGCCCGGGGGCGCGCCGCCTCCGACAACGCCCGCCCGCCGGGTCAGCGCCCCGCACGTCCGTCGAACGGCCTGCGGCGCTCCCCGAACTCGGCGCGATCGCTCCGCGAGGTGTTGCCGGAGCCGCCCACGCGCGGCCGGCGCGAGTCCGTGAAGGAGCCGCCGGTCGTCCCGGTCACCCGTCGCCCGACCACGCCCCGTGCGCCCGCCGCCGCACCGCCTGTCTCCGCAGGCGCCGCGTCGACGGTCGGGCCATCGCAGAAGCTGCAGAAGGTGCTGGCGCAATCGGGTCTCGGTTCCCGTCGCGAGATGGAAGAGTTCATCGCCGCCGGCAAGGTGCTGGTGAACGGCGAGGTCGCGACGCTCGGCACGCGCGTGAGTCCCGAGGATCTCGTGAAGATCGGGCGTCGTCAGATCCGGTTCAAGCTGTCGGCGAAGCTGCCCCGCGTGATCCTGTACCACAAGCCCGAGGGCGAGATCGTGTCGCGCGATGATCCCGACGGCAGGCCGAGCGTGTTCGACAAGCTGCCTGTCATCCGCGCCGGGAAGTGGCTGGCGATCGGCCGGCTGGACTTCAACACCTGCGGGTTGCTCATCTTCACGACGTCGGGGGAGCTGGCCAACCGGCTCACGCATCCGCGCTTCGAGGTCGAACGCGAGTACGCCGTGCGGATCATGGGCGAACTGGACGACGCCCAGGCGCGGCAGCTCGTGAACGGTCTCGAGCTCGACGACGGCCCGGCGCGCTTCGACCAGCTGGTCGCACAGGGAGGCGAGGGCAGGAATCACTGGTACCGCGTGGTCGTGCGCGAGGGGCGGAATCGTCTCGTGCGCCGCATGTTCGAGCATCTGGGGCTGCAGGTGAGCCGGCTGATGCGGGTGCGATTCGGCATCGTCAACATGCCACCCCGGCTGAAGCGCGGGCAACACCTGGAACTCACCGATGCCCAGACGCGCAGCGTGCTCGACTGGCTGGCGGGTGGGAAGGTGGCGGACGACGAACCCGTCGCCCCGGCGCCGTCGCCCGCAAGGAAGTCGACGGCGCGTCCGTCATCGCCGGGTGCCCGGACGCCGGCGCGACCCGGGGGCGGCGGCCGTCCGTCTCGCGGCGCCGCGACGGCGCAACGGGCGGCTCCGCGGAAACCGCCGGGCAACAAGCGCTGAAGCGCGTCCGATCCTCTGCGGATCGCTTTCCCGGCCGCGCTGCGGATCAGCCGACGAGGTGCTCGCGGGTCAGCAGGAAGACGAAGTCGTCGCCCGCATGGGTGGAGAGCCACGTGAAGGGGATGTCCGGATACGCCTCCTCCAGCGCGGTGCGGTTGTGCCCGATCTCGACCACCAGCACGCCATCGTCCGTCAGGTGTTTCGCGGCACCGGCGAGGATGCGATGGACGATGTCGAGGCCGTCGGCTCCCGCGGCCAGCGCGAGCGACGGCTCATGCCGGTACTCCGGCGGCAGCGCGGCCATCGACGGGGCATTCACGTACGGTGGATTGCTCACGATGAGGTCGTATCGCGCATCGCCCAGGGCCGAGAAGACGTCGGACTGCACGAGGCGCAGGCGATCCTCCAGGCCGTGGTCGGTCACGTTCGCGCGCGCGACGTCGAGTGCATCGGCGGAGAGATCGGCGCCGTCGACCTCGGCATCGGGAAACGCGTGCGCCAGCAGGATCGCAAGGCATCCGGACCCCGTGCAGAGATCCAGTGCCCGCGCGATGCCTTCGGGTTCGGGCACCCAGGGCGCAAGCCCCTCCAGCAGCAGTTCGGCGATGAAAGACCGCGGTATCAGCACCCGCGGGTCCACGCGGAAGCGATAGTCCCCGAGCCATGCCTCACCGGTCAGATAGGGTGACGGGATGCGCTCCGAGACGCGCTGTTCGACGAGTCGCAGGAAAGCTGCGCGTTCCTCGCGGGTCGCGCGGGCGCCGAGGTGCTCGCCCACCGCGTCGTGGGGCAGCTTGAAGTACCAGGCGATGAGGTAGGCGGCTTCGGCGGAGGCATCCGGAAAGCCATGCCCGTGCGCCACGTCGGCGCGGCCCATCGTCGTGATCGCGTACCGCAACAGGTCGTGGAGGGTGACGAGCTCGTCGGCGAGCGTGTCGGGCCAGGCATTGCTGCCGGTCATGGGAGCAGGCGCTCGAGCACGCCGCGATAGATGCGGGTGAGGCGCGGCAGGTCCGCCACGGCCACATGTTCGTTGATCTTGTGGATGGAGGCGTTCACGGGCCCAAGCTCCACGACTTCCGGACACCACGTCGCGATGAACCGGCCGTCCGAGGTGCCGCCGCTCGTCGATAGTTCGGGCGCGGCGCCGCACTCGGCGACGATGGCATCGGAGACCGCTGCGACGAGGCGTCCGCGCGGCGTGAGGAAGGGCATCCCGGAGAGCGACCAGTCGAGGCGGTAGTCGAGGCCGTGCCGATCGAGGACCTCGTGGACGCGCGCCTCGAGATCGTCGACGGTGCAGGCGGGCGAGAAGCGGAAATTGAACAGTGCCTGCATCTCGCCGGGAATCACGTTGTTCGCGCCGGTCCCCGCATGGATGTTCGAGAACTGCAGACTGGTGGGCTGGAAGTATTCGTCGCCGCGATCCCAGACCATCGCAGCGAGCTCGGCGAGCGCCGGCATGGCTTGATGAATCGGGTTGCGTGCCAGATGGGGGTAGGCGATGTGCCCCTGGACGCCCTTCACCGAGAGCGTGCCGGAGAGGGACCCGCGGCGGCCGTTCTTCACCATGTCACCGACCGACTTCACCGAGGTGGGTTCACCGACGATGCAGAAGTCGATGGCTTCGCCGCGCGCCCGCAGCCATTCGATGACCTTCGCCGTGCCGTCCTTCGCGATACCTTCCTCGTCCGACGTGATGAGGAGCGCGATCGAGCCCCCGTGATCGGGGCGTGCGGCGATGAAGCCCTCCGCGGCATTGACGAATGCGGCAATGGACGACTTCATGTCGGCCGCGCCGCGACCGTACAGCACGCCATCGCGGATGACGGGTTCGAAGGGATCGGATTGCCATTGCTCGATGGGCCCGGTCGGTACGACATCGGTGTGCCCCGCGAAGCAGACGACCGGCCCGGCCTTGCCGCGCCGCGCCCAGAGATTGTCGACATCGCCGTAACGCAGGTGCGTGACCGCGAACCCCGAGGCTTCCAGTCGCGCCCCGAGCAGCGCCTGGCAGCCGCCGTCGATGGGCGTGACGGACCTTCTTGAAATGAGGCGGCAGGCCAGGTCGAGCGTGGGCTCGGAATGGGCGGCGGTGTCCAAACGGGTTCAGCTCCTGTGGAGTCGGTCCAGATCGATGGTGGCGTCGATGCCACCGTCGATGGGCGGCGACTGGCGATTGGGGAAGACGGACGGCGCCTGCGACGGCATCCCGAAGACGCTCGTGCCGGAGGCGGGCTTCGCCGAGCCGACCCCGGCGTTGTCGAGCAGCCACGCGAGGTTGGAGGCCGAGTCGGAGTTGCGCAGCGCCTCCTCCTTCGAGATGAGGCCTGCGGCGTAGTGCTTGAACAGCGCCTGCTCGAACGTCTCGGAGCCGGGCGACAGGCTCTGCTCCATGGCCTCCTTGATCTGGTCGATGTCGCCCTTCTTGATGAGTTCGGCGATGTGTTTCGTGTTCAGCATCACTTCGACCGCGGCCACCATGCTGCCGTCGATGCCCTTCACCAGGCGCTGCGAGATGATGCATCGGAGCGTCGTCGCCAGGTCGGCCAGCAGCCCCTCGCGCGCATCGTGCGGGAAGAAATTGATGATGCGGCCGAGCGCGTGATAGCTGTTGTTCGCGTGCAGCGTCGAGAGGCACAGGTGGCCGGTCTGCGCGTAGAGCAGCGCATGCTGCAGCGTCTGCTTGTCGCGGATCTCGCCGATCATCAGGACGTCCGGCGCCTCCCGCATCGCGTTCACCAGCGCGTTCTCGTACGAGTGGGTGTCCTGCCCGACCTCGCGCTGGTTGATGATGCACTTGATGTTCGTGTAGACGAACTCTATGGGGTCCTCGATCGTGAGGACGTGGCTGGGTTTCGTGTGGTTGCGATGCTCGATCATCGCGGCGAGCGTCGTGGACTTGCCGGAACCCGTGGAGCCCACCACCAGCACCAGGCCGCGCTTCTCCATCACGAGATCCTTCAGGATGGGCGGCAGGCGAAGCTTCTCGAAGCCGGCGGTGCGGTTCTTCAGGTAGCGGAACACCATCGCGATGTTGCCCCGCTGCCGGAAGACGTTGACCCGGAAGCGCCCGACCCCGCTGACCGGGTACGAGAAGTTCATCTCGTACGTCTCGTCGAAGATGCGCCCCTCCTTCTCGGTCATGAGGTCGTACGCGATCTTGCGGACCGTCTCGCCGTCCATGACCTGCTGGTTGACCGGCATGATGGTCCCGAGGATCTTGACCTGGATCGGCGAGCCGACGGACACGAACATGTCCGAGGCGTCCTTCTCGGCCATCAGCTTGAACAGCGGCATCAGGTACTGGCTCACGCGGATCTCCTGTGGGCGGCGAGTCGCGGCGCGCGGGGCCGGGGATCAGTCCCCGCGGAGCAGCTCGTTGATGCTGGTCTTCGCCCGTGTGCTGGCATCGACCTGCTTCACGATAACGGCACAGTACAGGCTGTACTTGCCATCGGCGGAAGGCAGATTGCCCGACACGACGACGGAGCCCGGCGGGATGCGGCCGTACGAGACTTCGCCGGTCGCCCGGTTGTATATCTTCGTGCTCTGGCCCAGGTACACACCCATCGACACGACGGAGCCCTCGCCGACGATCACGCCTTCGACCACCTCCGAGCGCGCGCCGATGAAGCAGTTGTCCTCGATGATGGTCGGATTCGCCTGGATCGGCTCCAGCACGCCCCCGATGCCCACGCCGCCCGACAGGTGCACGTTCCTCCCGATCTGCGCGCACGAGCCGACGGTGGCCCAGGTGTCGACCATCGTGCCTTCGTCGACGTAGGCGCCGATGTTCACGTAGGAGGGCATCAGCACGACGTTCTTCGCGACGAAGCAGCCCTTGCGCGCCGCGGCGGGCGGGACCACGCGGAAACCGCCCGCCCGGAAATCGGCGTCCCCGTAGTCGGCGAACTTCGCGGGCACCTTGTCGAAGTAGTTCGTGTAGCCGTCGCGGATGACGGCGTTGTCGGCCAGGCGGAACGAGAGCAGCACTGCCTTCTTGATCCACTGGTGGGTGACCCAGTCGCCCGCGATCTTCTCGGCGACCCGCAGCCGGCCGGCATCGAGACCGGCCACGACTTCGTCGACGGCCTGCTTGAGCGCGGCGGGGGCGGAGGAGGGGGACAGGGAGGTGCGGTTCTCCCAGGCGTCTTCGATGACGGATTGCAGATTGGACATTCGGGATCGGACCCTGTTGACGCCTAGCGGCGGTTGGAGAGGAAGGCGGCGAGACGGCCCGCCGCTTCGTTGCATTCGGCAGCGGGCGCGACGAGCGCGATGCGGACGAAGCCCGCACCGGGATTGACGCCGCGGGCTTCGCGGGCGAGGAAACTCCCGGGCAGCACAGTGACATTATATTGTTCGAGGAGGTCGCGGGCGAAGGCGCCGTCGTCGCCACCGACCCGCAGCCAGAAGTAGAAGCCCGCATCGGGCATCGCGATGTCGATCAGCGGGGCGAGGCGCGCGTGGAATGCGTCGAATTTCTCGCGGTACAGCCGGCGATTCTCGACCACATGGGCTTCGTCGCGCCACGCGGCTTCGCTCGCCGCCTGCACGGCCGGGCTCATCGCGCTGCCGTGGTAGGTGCGGTACAACAGGAAGGCCTCGAGCAGTGCGGCATCGCCCGCCACGTACCCGGAGCGCATCCCGGGAACGTTCGAGCGCTTCGACAGGCTGCCGAAGACGACCAGACCGCGGTAGTCGTCTCGACCGAGGGCGCGGGCGGCCTGCAGCGCCCCCATCGGCGGGTTGGCCTCGTCGAAGTGGATCTCCGAATAGCACTCGTCGGACGCGATGACGAAGCCGTGGCGGTCCGCCAGCTCGAAGAGCGTCCGCCATTCCGCCAGCGTCATGATCCGGCCCGTCGGATTTCCCGGGGAGCACACGTAGATCAGCTGGGTGTCGCGCCATTCCCGGTCGGTGACCGTTTCGAACCCGCATCCGAAACCCGTTTCCGGCAACTGGTTCAGGAAGCCCGGCGTCGCGCCCGCCAGCAGGGCTGCGCCCTCGTAGATCTGGTAGAACGGATTCGGCATCAGCACCCTCGCGCCCGACCGAGTGCGGTCCACCACCGTCTGGGCGAAGGCGAAGAGCGCCTCGCGGCTGCCGTTCACGGGCAGCACCTCGGTGGCGGGGTCGGGTTGGGGGATCCCGTAGCGGCGGCCCAGCCATCCGGCGATGGCCTCCCTAAGCCCGGCGCTCCCCAGGGTCGCCGGGTACCCGGCGAGCCCGCCGAGGCCGGCCACCAGGGCCTCCTTGATAAGGGGCGGTGTCGGGTGTTTCGGTTCCCCGATCGACAGATTCACCGGCGCCAGCCCGTCGGGCTTCGTGGCACCGGCGAAAAGTGTCGCGAGCTTCTGGAACGGATATGGCTGCAGGCGGGAGAGATCGGGGTTCATCGAGGTGGGAGCGCCGGGCGGGCGGATCGGGGCAGGCGGCGGATTATAGGGAGCGCGCGCAGCGGAGTCTTCCCGCATCGGTGGTACGGCACGAGCCACGCTGCCCGCGTGCGCCGAGCCCCGTCCGGCACCGATCCGCGCGGGGAGTTCGGTTACAATCGGCCCCGCGAAAACCGCCTGCCAAGCCCCGCTCCCAGGCGGTTGTTTTTTTGCGTCGCCCGAACACTTCCGTACGCGGGCGTCACCTGGTCCCAACGTCCTCTTGGCGTCTTTCAGCACAGTCCCGGACGGAGTTCTCCCAGTGCGTCTCACCCACATCAAGCTCGCCGGCTTCAAGTCATTCGTCGACCCGACCCACGTGCCGCTCCCGGGGCAGCTCGTCGGGGTCGTCGGTCCGAACGGCTGCGGCAAGTCGAACGTCATCGATGCCGTCCGCTGGGTGCTCGGCGAGTCCTCGGCGAAGCATCTCCGTGGCGAGACCATGCAGGACGTCATCTTCAACGGCTCGGGGGATCGCAAGCCCGCCAACCGGGCGAGCGTCGAACTCGTCTTCGACAACAGCCTCGGCAAGGCCGCCGGCGCGTGGTCCCAGTACGGCGAGATCGCCATCAAGCGTGTCCTCGAGCGCCGGGGCGACTCCAGCTACTTCATCAACAACATCCCGGTCCGTCGGCGGGATGTCAGCGATCTCTTCCTCGGCACCGGTCTCGGCGCCCGGGCCTACGCCATCATCGAGCAGGGCATGATCTCGCGCATCGTGGAGGCGAAGCCGGAAGAGGTCCGCGTCTTCCTCGAGGAGGCCGCGGGAGTCTCGAAGTACCGCGAACGACGGAAGGAGACCGAGGCGCGCCTCGAGGACAGCCGGGAGAACCTGCTGCGCGTGGAGGATGTGCGCCGCGAGCTCGGCGCCCAGATCGGCCGGCTCGAAGAGCAGGCCGTCACTGCCGAGCGTTACCGCACGCTCGAAGCGGACATCCGGCGCCACCAGTGGCTTCTGTGGAGCGTCCGCCAGCGCGACGCGGGCCTGCGCCGGACGAAGCTTGCCGAGGAGGTCGGGTCCATGACCCTCGACCTCGAGCGCACCACGGCTTCCCTGCGCGAGGCGGAGGCCCAGTTGGAGAGCCTGCGCGAGACCCACTACGCCGCCGGCGACGCGGTGCACGCGGCCCAGGGCGAGCTGTACGAGGCCAACGCGCAGCTGGCGCGGGCCGAGCAGCAGCTCCAGTTCCTCCGCCAGAGTCGTCAGCGGGCGGACAGCCGGCGTCGCGAGCTCGAGGAGCAGATCGCCCGCGAGACCGAGCGTCGCGTCGCCGCTGCGGAGGCCCTTGCCGACGCCGAGTCCCAGCGGGAACTTGCCGCTGCCGAGACCGAGCAGCAGGAGGTCCGGGCCTCGAGTGCCCGCGAGGCGCTGCCCCGCGCGGAGCAGGCCTGGCGGGATGCCCGTGCGGACGTCGACAAGGCGCGCCAGGCCGTGGCCGAGGCGCAGCGGGCCCGCGATATCGCGATGACCCGTCGCGATCAGGCGGATCGGCTGATCGCGCAACTGCAGGCGCGCCGCGACAGACTGAACGGCGAACGGAGCGGATTGGTCCTGCCCGACGAGGCCGGCATCGAGACGCTGCGCATGGAACGCGAAGCCCTCGAGGAGGAGATCGCTGGAAACCGGGAGCGGCAGGCCATGCTCTCGGAGGCGATTCCCAAGGCGGAGGAGGACCTCCGCGAGTGGTCCCGGGCGCTGGATTCTTCGCGCCAGACACTCGCGGCACTGGAGGCGCGTCGTCACGCACTCGTGGGCCTGCAACAACAGGTGGGTTCCAGCGAACAGATGGCCGCGTGGCTCGGGCAGCACGGCCTGTCGGACGAGGCGCGCTTCTGGGAGAAGCTGCACGTGCGGTCGGGCTGGGAGGGGGCCATCGAGGCCGTGCTCCGGGAGCGGCTCAACGCTGTGGCCATGGAGGATCCCGGCCGGCTTGCGGACTGGTTCGGGGCGTCCCCGCCGGGAAAGCTGGCCGTGTACCAGCCGGCGAACGCCCCGGCAGTGGACGTGCCGCCCGTGCCGTCGGGATGCGAGCCGCTCGCGTCGTTCGTGACCTGCGACGATCCCTCGATCTCGGCCGTGCTCGGCGAGTGGCTCGGCGGCATCTACGCCGTCGAAACCACGGTCGTGGCCCGTACGAAGGCCGCGGAGCTGCCCTCGGGCACGGCGGTCGTGTGCCGGGAAGGGCACATATTCACTGCACACAGCGTGGCCTTCCACGCCCCCGATTCCGAGATCCACGGGCTGCTCGAACGGAAGCAGGAGATCGAGCGTCTGGAGGCCGACATTCCTGGCGTCGAGGCGGAGCTGTCGGCCCAGCGTGAGCGGGTGGCCGGCACGGATGCCGCACTCCGCCAGCACCGTCAGGAACTGGAGAGCCTCCGCAACCGCACGGCCACCCTCTCGCAGCGACGGCACCTGGTGGAGCTGGAAGAGGTGCGTCTCCACCAGGCCCTCGAGCGCGCGCGACATCGCATCGAACAGATCGAGCGCGAGGTCGTCGAGATCGCCGAGGAGGAGGCCCTGGAGCAGGAGGCGCGCGCCGAGGCGACCCTGGAGGCGGAGGTCGCCGACGACACGCTGGCCCGGGTGGACGAGGAATCCACATCGGCCCAGGGCCGGCATCGCGAGGCCGAGAGCACGCTTGCCCGCATGCGGGAACTGTCGGGTCTGGCGGAACGGGGCGTGCAGGAAGCGCGGTTTGCCGAACGGTCGCTCGATGCGCGCATCGACGAATTGCAGCGCAGCCTGCAGTTGCTGGGCGAACAGATCTCGGCGGCACGGGGCGGTCTGGACGCCGCCGAGGCCGAGGCCGCGAGTCTCGAGGAGGGGCCGATCGCCGAGGAACTCGCCATCGTGCTCGCGACGAAGAACGAGCGGGAGCTTCTCCTCGGCCAGCGCCGCGACGCGCTGGCCGAGGCCGAGCGGGCGATGCGCGGCGCGGACGAGGCGCGGGCGACCCACGAGCGCCGTCTCGAACCGCTCCGGGAGCGCATCGGTCAACTCCGGCTCGAGGAGCAGGAGGCGCGCATTGCGGAGGAAGGCTTCGCAGCGCAGCTCGCCGAGGCGGGCGCCGACGTCGCGTCGCTCGCGGAGGCGCTGGAGAAGCCGCCCCGGCCAAACGTCCTGCAGGGAGACATCAACCGTCTGCAGGAGGAACTCGCGTCCCTGGGGCCGGTGAACCTCGCGGCGCTCGACGAACTGGCGAAGTCCTCCGAGCGCAAGGCCTTCCTGGATGCCCAGTGGACCGATCTCACGGAGGCGGTCAACACGCTGGAGGATGCCATCCGCCGGATCGACCGCGAGATGCGCGAGCGTCTCCAGGCCACCTTCGACGAGGTCAATGCCAACCTTCAGCAGATGTTCCCGCAGCTCTTCGGCGGCGGAGAGGCCCGACTGGTGATGACCGGCGACGAGATCCTCGACAGCGGCGTCCAGATCATCGCCCGCCCGCCGGGCAAGAAGAACGCCTCGATCCAGCTGCTTTCCGGCGGCGAGAAGGCACTCACGGCCGTGTCGCTGGTGTTCGCGCTCTTCAAGCTGAACCCCGCGCCGTTCTGCCTGCTCGACGAGGTGGATGCCCCGCTCGACGATTCCAACACGTCGCGCTTCTGCGAGCTGGTGAAGCGGATGTCCGAGCACACGCAGTTCATCTTCATCAGCCACAACAAGATCACGATGGAGATGGCCGAGCAGCTCGTCGGTGTCACCATGCGGGAGCTGGGCGTCTCCCGGGTCGTGGCGGTCGATGTCGATGAAGCGATGCGTCTCCAGGACGAGCGTGCCGCTTGAGACCCGCTGACGGACGACGCCAGATGCCCGACGCCGGGGTGCGATGTATCCTCGGCGCAACCGAACGGTCCAATCCATGAGTCAACTACAACTCAGTCTCCTGATCCTCGGCGCCGTGGTCATCGGCGGGGTGATCGCCTACAACTGGCTGCAGGAGCGCATGCATCGCAAGCGGGCCGAGCGCGCGTTCGACCAGCCGCCGGCCGATGTCCTGTTCGATCGGATCGACCCCACGGCGTCGCTCGACGCAGCGCCGGCGGACGACAGGGCGGACGACCCGATCGGCGCCGTCCGGGACGACTGGGTCGATGAGACGCCGGCCGGACCCCCTCCCACGGCGCGCGAAGTACCGGGCGAGATCACCCGCGCAGCTCCGACGCACGAATCCGGCGAACCCGAGGTCGATTGCGTCGTGGTGTTCGAGGCCTCCTCGGCGATGTCGGGCGAATCGCTCCGCGCCATCGTCGATGCCTTCGCGACACTGGCGAGGCCGGTCCGTGTGAACGGCTTCGACGAGCGCTCCGGGCAATGGGTGGCGCTCGACGATTCCGCTCCCGGGCGGTTCACCCGGGCCCGTGCCGCGATGCAGATCGCCGACCGGCAGGCCATGGCAAGCCGCGCGGAGCTCGATGCCTTCGTGGCCCTCGCGAATGCGGCGGGGGCCCACATCGGTGCCCGCGCCAGCCAGCCCGATCTCGCCGTGATCGAGGCCCGGGCGCGGGAGCTGGATGCCTTCTGCGCAGAGGTCGACATCGCGATCGGCCTGTCGGTGGTGGCGCGGACCGGCCAGCACTTCCAGGGCACGACGATCCGGGCGCTCGCCGAGAGTTCTGGTCTCACGTTGAAGGCCGACGGCCAGTTCCACTTCGAGGATGCCCACGGCGCCTTGCAGTTCACCCTGGACAACCAGGACACCGAGCCCTTCTTCCCCGAGAGCATCAAGAGCCTGACGACCTCGGGCATCACCTTCCTGCTGGATGTGCCCCGCGCGAGCGGCGGGCTCGCGAGCTTCGATCGCATGGTCCAGCTCACCAAGAAGTTCGCGGCAACGCTCGACGGACTCATCGTCGACGACAATCGCCAGCCCCTGAACGACAACGGCCTCGGCGCCATCCGCCGGCATCTGTCGGGCGTGTATGCCGCGATGGAAGCGGCCGACATTCCCGCCGGCAGCCCGGTCGCCCTGCGCCTTTTCGCCTGATGGCTGTGCCGTCGGTCGCGGCCGAGCGGGCAGAGGCCCTGCGGCGCACGCTGGCGCGCTACGACCACGCGTACTACGTGCTCGACGCTCCCGAGGTGCCGGATGCCGAGTACGACCGCCTGTTCCGGGAACTCCAGGCGCTGGAGTCGGAGTACCAGGAGCTGGCGACGCCCGATTCGCCGACCCGGCGGGTCGGAGGGAAGCCGCTGGACGCTTTCGCTCCCGTGAGGCATGCGGTACCGATGCTCTCCATCCGCACCGAGACCGACACCGAGGCGACCGGCGCCAGCGCGTTCGATGCCCGGGTGCGCCGAGAGCTGGGTCTCGCCGAGTCCGATCCTCCCGTCCGGTACGTCGCGGAGTTGAAGTTCGACGGGCTCGCGGTGAGCCTCCGGTACGAATCCGGCATCCTGGTCCGGGCTGCCACCCGCGGGGATGGCGAGACGGGCGAGGACGTCACGCAAAACATCCGGACGATCGGCGAAGTGCCGCTGCGCCTCGCCAGTCTCACCGTGCCGGTGCTGGAGGTGCGCGGCGAGGTCTACATGCGGCGCGATCGCTTCGAGGCGTTGAACGCCAGGCAGCGCGAGGTGGGCGGGAAGACCTTCGTGAATCCGCGCAACGCCGCCGCGGGTGCCGTCCGGCAACTGGATCCGACGATCGCCGCGCGCCGCCCGCTCTCGTTCTTCGCGTACGGATTGGGCGAGGTGGTCGGTTGGGAGATCCCGTCGACGCATTCGGGGGTGCTCGAAGCCCTGGCGAGGCAGGGTCTGCCGGTCTCTGCGGACCGAGCCGTGGTTTCCGGAGGCGAAGGGCTCGCTGCATTCCATCGCGACGTCGGGGCCCGCCGGGACGCACTGCCGTTCGACATCGACGGCGTCGTCTACAAGGTGGACGAACTCGCCCTGCAGCAACGTCTCGGGTTCGTGACGCGCGAGCCGCGCTGGGCCGTGGCGCACAAGTACCCCGCACAGGAGCAGCTCACGATCGTCCGCGACATCGAGATCCAGGTGGGGCGCACCGGCAAGCTCACGCCGGTGGCCAAGCTGGAGCCCGTGTTCGTGGGCGGGACCACTGTCAGCAACGCGACGCTCCACAACGAGGACGAGACCCGCCGCAAGGACGTGCGCGTGGGAGACACGGTGATCGTGCGGCGCGCCGGGGACGTCATCCCCGAGGTGGTCCGCGTCGTGATCGAGCGACGTCCCGACGACGCCGGCCCTCCGTTCGACATGCGCACGGTGCTCGGCGGATGCTGTCCCGTGTGTCAGAGCACTATCGTGCGCGAGGAGGGCGAGGTCGACTGGCGCTGTTCCGGCGGGCTCTACTGTCCGGCCCAGCGCAAGCAGGCGCTCCTGCATTTCGCGTCGCGCCGGGCGATGGATATCGAAGGGCTGGGCGACAAGGTCGTCGACCAGCTCGTGGAGCAGGCGTTGGTGCGGACCCCCGCGGACCTCTACGGACTCACGACGCAGGCGCTCGCAGCTCTCGATCGGATGGGTGAGAAGAGCGCGGGCAACCTCGTGGCGGCCATCGCGAAGAGCCGTCACACGACACTGCCACGATTTCTCTTCTCGCTGGGCATCCGGCACGTGGGGGAAGCGACCGCGCGTGACCTCGCGAGGCATTTCGGGGATCTCGGGCCGATCATGGAAGCGAGGCCGGACGACCTGCTGCGCGTGCCGGACGTGGGACCCATCGTGGCGCAGAGCATCGCGATCTTCTTCGCCCAGCCCCACAACCGCGAGGTGATCGACGGGCTGACGGCGGCGGGGGTGGAATGGCCGTTGCTCACCCCGACGCCGCGGGAGGCGCAGCCCTTCACCGGACTCACGTTCGTTCTCACGGGCACGTTGCCCGATCTGGGGCGCGATGACGCCAGGGCCAGGATCGAAGCGCTCGGGGGGAAGGTGGCCGGCAGCGTCTCCGCGAAGACGAGCTACGTGGTGGCCGGAGCGGATCCCGGTTCCAAGCTCGACAAGGCGCAGACTCTGGGCGTGAAGGTCCTGGATCAGGACGCGCTGCTGACAATGATTGCCGCCGCCCGGCAAACCCCACTTGGAGTGACAGACGCACCATGAACGGACCTATCAAGACCGCCGTATTCCCCGTGGCCGGACTTGGCACCCGCTTCCTGCCCGCCACGAAGGCGAGTCCGAAGGAGATGCTGCCGGTGGTCGACAAGCCCCTCATCCAGTACGCAGTGGAAGAGGCCGTCGCGGCCGGAATGACGCAGATGGTGTTCATCACGGGCCGGAACAAGCGCGCGATCGAGGATCACTTCGACAAGGCCTTCGAGCTCGAGACGGAACTGGAGTCCCGCGGCCGTGAGGCCCTGCTCGAAAGCATCCGGAACATCGTCCCGAAGCACGTGAGCTGCATCTACGTGCGTCAGCCCGAGGCCCTGGGACTGGGTCACGCTGTTCTTTGCGCGAAGCCCGTGGTCGGGGACGAACCGTTCGCGGTCATCCTCGCCGACGACCTGATCGACGGCTCGCCGAGTACGCTCCAGCAGATGGTCGAGGTCTTCAAGGAGCGGAAGTCCTCCGTCCTCGGCGTGCAGAAGATCCCCCGCGAGGAGTCGAACAAGTACGGTGTGATCCGGGGCGCGGCCCTGGAGGCGCGTCTCCATCGCCTCGACGGGATCGTCGAGAAGCCGAAGCCTGCCGATGCGCCGTCCAATCTGGCGGTGGTCGGGCGGTACATCCTGACCCCGGCAGTGTTCGGATTCCTGGAACGTATCGGCAAGGGCACCGGGGGCGAGATCCAGCTCACCGACGGCATTGCCCGTCTGCTCGAGACCGAGGACGTCCTGGCCCTGGAGTTCGAGGGCACCCGGTACGACTGCGGATCCAAGCTGGGATACATGATGGCGAACCTCGTCTACGGGCTGCGCCACCCCGAGGTGGGTCAGGAATTCTCGGCGTTCGCGACGGGACTGGTCCGGGGCAAGGCAGGCTGATGCAGCTCACGCGCGAGGAGGCCTGGCGCATCCTGGACCGGGCCGAGCTCGTGTGTGGTCCGGAAGCCGTGGCTGCCGCCGTGGAACGCGTCGCCGGGGACATCGCCCTGCGTCTTTCCGAGGCGAAGCCCCTGGTCTTGGCCGTCATGGGAGGCGGCATCGTGTTCTGCGGGCAGTTGCTGACCCGGCTCAGGTTTCCCCTGGACCTCGACTACATCCATGCGACACGTTATCGCGGCGGAACGACCGGTGGTGCCATCGACTGGCGCGTGCGGCCGCGGGAGGACGTGCGCGGGCGGGTGGTCCTGGTGGTGGACGACATCCTCGACGAAGGGCATACGCTCGCAGCGATTCGTGCGTCCCTTCTCGAAGCCGGTGCCTCCGAGGTCCTGAACGTCGTGTTCTGCGAGAAGCGCTTGCCCGGAGAGAAGCCCATCAGGGCGGATTTCGTGGGCATCACGGTCCCGGACCGCTACGTGTTCGGTTACGGAATGGATGTCCACGGCGCCTGGCGCAACCTCCCGGCGATCTACGCCCTCACTCCGGAGAAATGACTTGCAAGGTCCGGTACTCGGCATCATCGGCGGCACTGGTCTCACTCAGCTCGCCAACCTGGAAGTCTCGCGCAGGCAGGTGGTCCGCACTCCGTTCGGCGAGCCTTCGGGGGCCCTCACGTTCGGCAGCATCCGGGGGCGCGAAGTCGTCTTCCTCGCCCGGCACGGGTACGGCCACACGATCGCGCCCCACATGGTCAACTATCGCGCGAACCTCTGGGCGCTCCACGCCGAAGGCGTCCGGCGCGTGGTGTCGGTCGCGTCCGTCGGGGGCATCGCGCCGGGCCTGGGGCCGGGCGTCATCGCGGTGCCGCACCAGATCATCGATTACACGTGGGGCCGCAAGTCGACCTTCTTCGAAGGCCCCGACCGACCGGTGACCCACATCGATTTCACCCATCCGTACGACGCGTCGCTACGGCAATCGATTCTCCGAGCTGCGACGGATGTCGGCGAGAAGGCCGTCCCGGAAGGCGTCTACGCGGCCATGCAGGGCCCGCGGCTCGAGACGGCCGCGGAGATCGATCGGCTGGATCGCGACGGGTGCACGATGGTCGGCATGACCGGGATGCCCGAAGCGGCGCTGGCGCGGGAACTCGATCTGGCGTACGCCGCCATCGCCGTCGTCGCGAATCATGCTGCCGGGCGCGGCACCAGCCGGGACAGCATCCGCCTGGACGACATCCATGCGGCTCTGCAGGAGGCGATGGCGCGCGTACGGAGCATCCTCGAGCGTCTGGTGGAGCACCATGCCGATTCGTGAAGTTATCCGCATGGGGGATCCCAGGCTGCTTGCCAGGGCGCGCGAGGTCGAGGCCTTCGACACGCCCGAACTGCATGCGCTCGTGATGGATCTGGAGGACACCATGCGGGCGATGCAGGGTGCAGGCATCGCGGCACCGCAGATTGCCGTGGGGCTTCGCGTGGTGATCTTCGGCGGGTTTCGCAGCGCCCGGTATCCCGACGCCGAGGAGATTCCCTACACCGTCCTGGTGAATCCGGTGCTGGAACCCCTTTCCGACGAGACGGAGGACGGTTGGGAAGGCTGCCTTTCCGTCCCCGGCATGCGGGGTCTGGTGCCGCGATTTCGACAGTTGCGTTACACGGGGTTCGATGCGTTCGGGCGCCGCGTCGACCGAACCGTTGCCGACTTCCACGCCCGCGTCGTCCAACATGAGTGCGATCACCTGGACGGCATCCTGTACCCGATGCGAATCCGCGATCTCCGTCAGTTCGGCTTCCAGGACGTGCTCTTCCCCGGCGACACCGCGGCCGACGACTGATCAGCACGGGCCATCGGCCGCCCCGCGGCAGCATCCCATCGTTGCATCGCTCGTCCGCGCCTCGGAGCGGTCGTATCAGCGCCCCGGCGCGGGCGTCCCTCGCCAACGCCACCCAGAGCGCTCGCTGCTCAGGTCTTGCGGGTTCCTGTCGTTACTCCCTGCATAGGGCGGACTCTGGAGAATCCTTCTCGGGCCGTCCCGGTGTGCCGTCGCCGCTCCCGGAATCCTCTCGGAACTCAAGATTTCAGGGGGCGAGCCGTAAACCGGATTGACAGCGGTTTGGAAGGCCGTTACTGGCGAGGGCAACCAAAGTCGTTTTGCATGTATTGAAAACTTTGACTTTCGTCGAGAGGAATCACAGATGTCCCAAGTCATCAGCACCAACGTCGCATCGCTGAATGCGCAGCGCAACCTGAGCACGTCTCAGAATCAGCTTTCCACGGCCCTCCAACGCCTGTCCTCCGGCCTGCGCATCAACTCCGCGAAGGACGATGCTGCTGGTCTCGCGATCTCCGAGCGATTCACCGCCCAGATCCGCGGCCTCGAGCAGGCCCGCCGCAACGCCAACGACGGCATCTCCCTGGCGCAGACGGCCGAAGGCGCCCTCAAGTCGTCGGGCGACATCCTGCAGCGGATCCGTGAACTGTCCGTCCAGTCGGCCAATGCGTCGAACTCCGCCGGCGACCGCAAGGCGCTGCAGTCGGAAGTCGGTCAGCTCGTTTCGGAACTGGACCGTATCGCCAACACGACCGACTTCAACGGCCTGAAGCTGCTCGACGGTTCGTTCGGGTCGGCCTCGTTCCAGGTCGGCGCGAACGCCAACCAGGTGATCACCGCGCAGACCGGCGACTTCCGCACTGCGGTGTACGGCAACAACAACTACCGTTCCAACTCGATCGATGCCTCGGCAACCGCAGCGTACGCCGCCGGCACGTTCGACATCCAGGGCCTGGAAACGAAAACCGTCACGGTGTCCGCGACGGACACCGCCCGCACGCTGGCGAACAAGGTCAACACCGTCTCCGACAAGACTGGTGTGACTGCCACTGCGCAGACGCAGTCGCTGGTGGCCTTCGGTACGGCCGACACCAACTACACCCTCGCGATCACGTCGAAGAACACGTCGGCCGTGAACGTCAGCTTCACCGTCGGCGCAGTCGACACTGCCGAAGGTCTTGCGAACGCCGTGGCCGGCATCAACGATGCCGCGTCGAAGACCGGTGTCACCGCCAGGCTGAACGATGCGCAGAACGGCATCATCATCACCAACGAGACGGGCGAGAACATCACCATCGCCAACGGCGCCGCCTCGGGTGGTTCCATCGATGTTTCCAACTTCGACCCGGCGGGCATCGGTACACCCGACGATCAGTCCGATGACTTCGGAACGGCTGCCACGGTGGCAGCCGGCGCCGACAACATCTCGGTGGGCTACCTGCTGTTCGACGCGGAGAAGAGCTTCTCCGTGGTGGGCGACGGTGCGACCGACGCGGTGACGGATGGCTCGGCGACGCTCCAGGCGGTCTCCGGTATCGACATCTCGAACGTCAACGGTGCGAACAACGCATTGCGGATCGTCGACGCGGCACTTGCCGCGGTGAACGGCCAACGCGCCAAGTTCGGTGCGCTCCAGTCGCGTTTCGAGAACACGGTGTCGAACCTGCAGACGACCTCCGAGAACCTGTCGTCGTCCCGTTCGCGGATTCGCGATGCGGACTTCGCCGCCGAGACCGCCGCACTGACCCGCTCGCAGATCCTGCAGCAGGCCGGCACCGCGGTTCTGGCCCAGGCGAATGCAATCCCGAACAACGTTCTGTCGCTGCTTCGGTAAGTAGTGCCATCCGCCGGCCGGCTCTGGCTGGCTGGCGGGTGATCTGGATCGAGGAAATTCCATCATGCTTGTACAGGCGACGATTCTTTCGGCAGTCAAGCCACGGACCGTGGACGCAGGGGCCACTTCCGGCGGCTCCGGTGCCCCGTCGGCAGTGCAGGGTCAGCCTGCCCAGGTCCGTCCGGAGGCGCAGACGACCCAGACCAGGGCGGCACCGCAAGAGACCGCGAGTCTCGAGCAGACGTTGCAGGGTGCGCAGGAAGCCGCCGAGGCGGCTGGCGCCAATCTGCAGTTCACGATCGACAAGGACAGCGGCAAGACGATCGTCAAGGTGGTCGATTCGCAGACGAGCGAGGTGATCCGGCAGATCCCCTCGGAGGAGTTGCTGGCGCTTGCGCGCAGCATGAGCAAGACGGAAGGTCTGCTGATCAGCCAGAAAGCCTGAACGCGCGGGTAGAGCGCGGAGGATCCGGGACCGGTCCGACCGCAGCAGCCACTTCCAACGGAAGGCACAACGATGGCCATATCATCCCCGGGGTTGGGCTCGAACCTCGACGTCTCGTCGATCGTGTCGCAGTTGATGGCGATCGAACGGCAACCGGTGAACCGGCTCAACGTGCGGGAGGCGAGCTTCCAGGCGCAGGTGTCGGCGTATGGAAACATACGATCGGCCTTGTCGTCGTTCCAGGGGGCCGTGGATGCCCTGGCATCTGCATCACGGTTCCAGACCCGCACGGCGAGCTCTTCCGACACGACGGTTGCGACGGCGTCGGCCTCGTCCACCGCACAGTCGGGGACGGTCAACCTGGACGTCGTCAAGGTGGCCCAGAACCAGGTCCTTGCCGCCACCGGGCAGGCAAGCACGACCGCAAGCATCGGCAGCGGCACCTCGACGGAGATCCGGTTCGAGTTCGGCACGATCACCGGCGGTACCCTGACCAACGGGCAATACGCCGGCGCCAGCTTTGCTCCCGACGGCACGGCTCTCACCGGCACCGTCACGATCGATGCAAGCAACAATTCACTCGTCGGCATCAAGGATGCCATCAACGGCGCCGGGATCGGCGTGAAGGCGAGCATCGTCGGGGACGGCTCCGCGAATCCCTTCAGGCTGGTCCTGCAATCGTCCACCAGTGGTGCCGCCGGCAGCATGAGGATCACGGTCACCGGCGATGCCACGCTTCAGGGCCTGCTTGCCAACGATCCTGCCGGCGCACAGGCATTGACGCAGACCGCCGTGGCGCAGGATGCGGAGCTGACAGTGAACGGGCTGTCGGTCACGAGCAAGTCGAACTCCCTGGCTGATGTGGTTCAGGGCGTCACGCTGAACATTGTGAAGGCCGGGACCGCATCGATCGCCATCGGCCGCGATACGAGTGCAGCGCAGAGGGGCGTCCAGGATTTCGTGAAGTCGTTCAACGACCTTAACGCCTTGCTCGTAAACGCCAGCGCTGCCAGCCCGGCGACGAGCGCGGGCCAGACCGGGACGAGTGGGCCGCTGAACGGCGACGCGGCAGTCCGGTCCATCCAGGCGCAACTGCGCAGCGTGCTTGCCGAGTCGCTGGGCGAGGGATTCTCCCTCCGGACGCTGTCGCAGGTCGGCATCACGTTTCAACGGAACGGGAGCCTGGCTCTCGATGCAGGCCAGCTGTCGACGGCGGCGACCACCAATCCGGACGGGCTTGCCGCGCTCTTCGCGACATCGGGAACTGCCACCGACAGCCTCATGAACGTCCGGCGGCAGACTGCAGCGACGAGGGCCGGCACTTACGCGGTCGACATCACGCAGCTCGCCACGCAGGGGCGCCTCACGGGCTCGGCCGCAGCGAACCTGACGATCAGCAGCGGCGTGAACGACCGGATCACCCTGACCATCGACGGCACCTCCGCGTCGGTGAACATTCCTGCAGGGACCTACACGGCGGACTCGCTGTCGGCCGTGGTCCAGTCCGCCGTAAACGGCAACGCGACGCTGAGTGCGGCAGGGAAGGGCGTCGTCATCGAGAACACTGGCGGAATCCTCTCCATCGTGTCCCGGCGCTTCGGCAGCGATTCCGCCGTCGCGATCGCCGGCATCGGTGCGGCGGATCTGCTCGGTTCATCCCCCACCGCATCCAGCGGAGTCGACGTGGCCGGTACCATCGATGGCTTGACGGCGACCGGCTCCGGACAGGTGCTCACCGGCGCCGACAGCAGCGTCACGGAGGGACTCGAAGTGGAAGTGACCGGAGGCAGTACCGGTTCGCGCGGGAGCGTGACCGTGGGCAAGGGCTTCGCCTCGCGCATCAGCGAAGTGGTCGAGGGTTTTCTTTCGAGTACCGGGCCGCTGTCGAGCCGGACGGAGGGGATCAACCGGTCGATCGACGACATCTCCAAGCAGCGGGAAACCCTCGAACGGCGCCTGACCGGGGTCCAGGCGCGCTATCTGGCGCAGTTCACCGCCCTCGACGTGATGCTGTCCGGGATGCGTCAGACCAGTTCGTTCCTCACCCAGCAACTCGAGACGCTCAACCGGGCCTGACGCCCCACCTGGAAAACTCACCGACGAAGACGGGTGTCCCGTTCGCGCCGGAGAACGACGACTCAAAAAGATGACCAATGTGATCGATCATGCTCTGAAAACCTACGCTCGCATGGATGTCGAAACCGGCGTTGCCGGCGCGACGCCCGAAATGCTGATCGTGATGCTGTACGACGGAGCGATCCGGGCGATCGCCACCGCCCGGGTCCGCATGGAAGCGGACGATCAGCAGGCCAAGGGGCAGGCGATCTCCAAGGCGATCGGCATCATCGAGGAAGGGCTCCGTGGATCTCTGGATGCCGAAGCCGGTGGTGAGCTTGGCTCGAATCTGAGCGATCTCTACGAGTACATGAGTCACCGCCTTATGTTGGCCAACCTGCGCAATGATCCGTCGATGCTCGACGAGGTGTCCGACCTCCTGCGCGCGCTGAAGACGGCATGGGATGGCCTCATCAACCCCCAGGGGGCTGCTGTCGCCGTGGCCCAGGACGCGCCACCATCGCGCTCCTCCACCAGCTACGGCAGGGTTTGACCGCGTGTCATCCGAACCCGTCGTCGCAGCCTACGGGGAGGTCCTGGCGCTGACCGAGCGAATGCTGGAAGCAGCGCGCGGCAATGATTGGGACACCCTAGTCCGGATTGAGCAGGAACGTGATCGGCAGGTGGCGCTGCTTCGACAGCAGGATGTCGACTCCGGGCGTGTGCCGGCGCTGCGCGCGCGGAAGCGCGAGCTGATCGAAGCCATCATGGCCCGCGATGCCGAGGTCCGGAGCCTCACCGAGGACTGGATGCACGAGCTGCGCGAGATCCTCGAGAGTGCCGGAAACGTCCAGAAGCTCCAGAAGACCTACGACCAGGGCTGACTGCCAGCGCTCGATTGACGGTGTCTTCCGGCACCTGCACACTCCCTCGCATCGAAAAACCTCATGCGCGGCCCGTGGATCCGATCGTCATCACTTGGCGTGAACTGCTGATCGCCATCATCGCCGTGCTGGCCGTGTACGCGGCGGAACTCCTGCTCCTGCTGCGCTTCGGCCGCCAGCCCCGACTACCGTTTCGCACGCGCGCCCGGCCCGATCCCGCGTCACAACCGCTGCAGAACTACGCGCTTGGTCACCTCCGGGAAGAGGTCAACGAACTGCGCAGAACGGTGGCAACGCTTCGGACCGACCTCGAGTCGCTCCAGAAGCGCTCGGTGAACGCCGCGCCGGCGGCGCCGGCCGCCACCACGCCCTATGCCCAGGCGATCCAGCTTGCCCGGGAGGGCGGGGACGCCGTCGCCCTGGCGCGGGATTGTGGGATCTCCCGGGGTGAGGCTGAACTGATCGTGGCGCTCCACAGCACACGGCATTGAACTCGGCGCCTGGCGCCAGGATGGGCGTCAGCCGCACGGGCGCATGGGAGGGCGGACGATTCGCTTCCGAGATCCGCGCGGGCGTTTCCGGTGGAATGCGCGGCCGGGCGTGTCGTGTTCCGATTTTCATCCGTTCGTGGCGGGCAGGCGTCTGCGATCCCGGGCGGGTGCCCGGTTCCACTCGATAGCGAGAGGTCATCCGCTTGGAGAGCATCACACCGCCGCGAGCCGCTGTCCCCCTGGCGGGTTCCGCCAGGCCGATCCTCGAGGGCAGGGCCGAGATCGCGGGACAGGTGCTGGCCCTTCCTGCCGGGACGCCCGTGGACGCGATCATCGTCGGGCGGCCGATGCGCGACGTGGTCCTTCTCGACGTGGCCGGTCAGTTGTTCCAGGCGACGCTTCCCGAAGGCGCGCTCCAGGACGGCGCCGGCAAGCTCCCGCTCGTGGTGCTGCGTGGCGGGGAGCGCCCAGCCTTCCTGCTGGACCGTGGGCTGCCCGAGCCGGCAGCAACACCCTCGGCGCGCGTCGACCTGAGCGCGCTTGGCAGCCGGCTGGGTGCTGCCGTGGCTGCGGCGACGAAAGGTCAGGAGATCGCCCCGTCGGCTGTGTCGGCGAGTCCTCTCCTGCCGGCCCCACCGGCCGATGCCGATGGTCTGGTACCGCCCCTGAGGCAGGCCGTGGAAGGAAGTGGTCTCTTCTACGAATCCCACCAGGCGGAATGGGTGGCCGGTCGCCGCCCGCTGCAGGCGCTCCGTACCGAGCCGCAGGCAGTCGCGGGTCGCATGCTGGCGCAGATCGAGGCCGATCCCGACGGATCGGTCGCGCCCCGATCCGACGGCGCCGCTCCGGCGACACGGCAGGTTCCCGTGGCCGAGTCCGGATCCAACCAGGAGGCGATTTCGCTGCCGGCGCCTGCGATCGCACAATTGGTCGACCGGCAGTTGCAGGCCCTCGCGGGACAGCCGATCGTATGGAGTGGACAGGTGTGGCCCGGCCAGACCATGGACTGGCAGATCGAGGAAGATGGGCCCGGGGAATCGCCCGACGCGCCTACCCAGGGATGGACATCGAAGCTGCGCCTCACACTCCCGAACCTCGGCGAGGTCGAACTGCGCGTGGGTCTGCGCGAGGATCGGTTGTCGGTACGCGTGATCCCGGGCACCGAGCATGTTCCGGCGTTCAGGGAATCCGCGGAGGAACTCCGGCATGCACTCGCCGCGCGCGGGCTGTCGCTGATCGCCCTGGAGATCGCACCCGATGGCGACGACGCCTGATCCGCGATCGGCGGCCGTCGCGCTTGCCTACGAGGCTTCCGAGGGCGCGCCGCGGGTGGTGGCCAGAGGGCGTGGCGTGCTCGCGCAGGCGATCATCGAGAAGGCTCGAGATGCCGGCGTCTTCGTGCATGAGTCGCCGGAGCTGGTGGCGCTGCTCATGCAGGTGGATCTCGATGCCCGCATCCCGCCGCAGCTCTACGTCGCGATCGCCGAACTGCTCGCGTGGGTGTACCGCCTGGAGCGCGGCGACGTGACGGTCGAGGAGGGGCCGTCCCTCACGCTTCCAACTGGTGGATCAGATCCGCTTCCAGGCGGATGACCTTCTTGGAGTCCCGCAAGGCGTCGCCCTTCAGCAGGAAAACATCCTCGGCCCGGGCGCCAAGGGTGTTGATCTTGGCATTCTGGACGTGGATGCCGTACTCGGCCAGGGTTCTGGCCACCCTGGAAAGCAGGCCTGGACGGTCGCCGGCGATCAGCGAAAGGTAGTGGTAGGTCCCGCGCTCGTCCGGGCGTATGGTCACCTCCGGCGTGAGCGGGAAAGCCTTCAGCTGACGCGACACCCGGCCTCGCGTGGGTGGTTCGGGTGGTGCCGCCGACCGCAGTCGTTCGCCCAGCTCGTGTTCGACGTAGCTGATGACATCGCGATAGTGCGAACGCGTCTGGGCGGGATCCATCACCAGAAAATGGTCGAGCGCATAGCCGTCGCGGGTCGTGTAGATCCGGGCCTCCACGATGTTGTACGAGAGGCGCTCGAAAAAGCTGCACATGCGCGCGAACATCAGCGGCTGATCCGGCGAGTAGATCAGCAGTTCCAGGCCCTCGCCGATGGGGGACAGGCGGGCCTTCACGACGGGTTCGCGGGTGTCCGCTCGATAGAAGAGGTGGCGCGTGTGCCACGCGATGTCCCCTGGTTCGTGCCTGAGGAAGTAGCTGTCGCCCAGGCGCGCCCAAAGCTTCTCCTCGGCCCCTTCCGGAAGCGCGTACGCCCGCAGGCGGACCCGGACGCGCTCCTTGCGGTCCTGCACCGATCCCTCGATGGGGGCTTCGGAACCGCCGATGGCCCGTTGCGCTGCACGGAAGAGATCTTCGAGGAGCTTCCCTTTCCAGGCATTCCAGACTTTCGGGCTCGTTCCGCGGATGTCAGCCACGGTGAGCAGATAAAGTCCGACGAGGCGTCGTTCGGTCGAGACCATGTCGGCGAATCGCCGGATCACGGCTGGATCGGACAGGTCCTGCTTCTGCGCCGTGGACGACATCTTGAGGTGGTGTTCCACCAGCCATGCCACCAGGTCGACGTCCTCGGCGGCGAGGCCGTGGCTGCGGCAGAACCGCAGGGCGTCGGCACGGCCAAGCGTGGAGTGATCGCCGCCACGGCCCTTGGCGATATCGTGAAAGAGGCCCGCCAGGTAGAGCACTTCCGGCCGCGCGAAATCGGCCATCAGGCGCGAGCACATCGGGTACTCGTGGGCCATGTCCGGGATGGCGAAACGGCGCAGGTTCCGGACGACGAGCAGGATGTGCTCGTCGACGGTGTAGACATGGAAGAGGTCATGCTGCATCCGCCCGACGATCCGGCCGAATGCAGGCAGGTACAGCCCGAGCATTCCGAAGCGGTTCATGCGGCGCAACGTGCGCGCCACGCCGGACGGGCCGCGCATCATCTGCATGAAAAGCTCGCGATGGCGGGGTTCCTGACGGAACGCGGCGTTCACGTGCCTGCGGGCATGCCAGAGCGCGCGCTGCGTCGATGCCGCCAGTCCCTTCACCTCCGGGTGCTGCTGCCAGACGAGGAAAGTCTCCAGGATGGCCGAGGGTTCACGATCGAACAGGTCGGGGCTCGCCAGCTCGAGCAACTCGTTGCCGATGCGGAAACGTTCGTTGATGGCCACCGGAGTGGCATCGGGCGGGGGAAACAGGCGGATCCGCAGATTCGCCAGCACGATGCTCGACAGCTGCAGCACGGCCTTGGCGGTGCGATAGAAGCGCTGCATGAGTTGTTCGCTGGCTCGGCGTGCAATCGACTCCTGCATCCCCATCCGTTCCGCGATGCGCGTCTGCAGATCGAACAGGAGGCGGTCCTCGCGGCGCCCGACGAGATGGTGCAGCTGGATCCTGAGCGACTGCAGCACCGCTTCATGGCGGGCCAGGCGCGTCGCTTCGGCCATCGTGAGGATGCCGTGGGCGGTGAGGTCACGCCACGAAGCGCCCATGCCGCTCGCGCGGGCGATCCACAGGATCACCTGAAGATCGCGGAGTCCGCCCGGGTTCTCCTTGAGGTTCGGTTCGAGGCTGTAGGCGATGTCGTTGAAGCGCGTGTGGCGCTGGTGCTGTTCGAGCAGCTTGGCTTCGCAGAAGGCGCGCGGATCAAGGGACTGCTGGAAGGCGGTCCGGAACCGTTCGAAGAGCAGCGGATCGCCGGCGAGCAGCCGCGCTTCCAGCAGGTTCGTCTGGATCGTGATGTCCTGCCTTGCCTGGAGGACGCATTCGGAAATCGTGCGTGTGCTCTGGCCGATTTCCAGCCCGAGATCCCACAACGTTCCTACGAACTTCTCGATCGCCGGCTGCTGGGCGTCGATGGTGCCGTCGCCCATCAGGATCAGCAGGTCCACATCGGATTGCGGGAACAGCTGACCGCGACCGTAACCTCCCACCGCGAGAAGCGCCGCACCCTCGGGCATGAGTCCGTGCCACGCTTCGCGCAGCAGACCGTCCACGAGGTCGGCCATGCGCGACAACAGCACGGCGGGTTGCCCCGTCTCGTCGAACCGTCGTGCGAGCCGGTCCCGGCCTTCCTTCAGGGCCGAACGGCTGCGCGCGACGTACTCGCGGGTATCGAACGCGTCGGGATTCACGCGCGGTGCGACATTCATGGCGGTTCAGGCCGCAGGCGGAGGCGGCGCAGCGTCCGAGAGCGTCAAGACTTCGAAGCCGTCGTCGGTCACGAGGACCGTGTGTTCCCACTGGGCGGACAGGCTGTGGTCCTTCGTCACGACGGTCCAGCCATCGCCGAGCTGGCGGATCCCCGCCTTGCCGGCGTTGATCATCGGTTCGATGGTGAAGGTCATGCCCGCCTGGAGTTTGAGGCCCGTGGCGCGTTTCCCGTAGTGCAGGACCTGCGGTTCCTCGTGGAATCGCCGGCCGATGCCGTGGCCGCAGAATTCGCGCACGATGCTGAAGCCGTTGGCTTCGGCGTGCGTCTGGATCACGTGACCGACATCGCCAAGGTGGACTCCCGGTCGAACCATGCGGATACCGCGCCACATGCACTCATAGGTGATGTCGCAAAGCCGCCTCGCGAGGATGGAAGGCTCTCCCACGTGGAACATGCGGCTCGTATCCCCATGAAAGCCATCCTTGATCACCGTGATGTCGATGTTCACGACATCGCCGTTCTTCAACGCCTTGGCACCGGGAACCCCGTGGCATACCACGTGATTCACGGAGGTGCAGATGCTCTTCGGGTAGGGCTTGTAGCCTGGCGGCGCGTAGTTGAGGGGCGCGGGGATGCAGCCCTGCACGTTCACCATGTAGTCATGGCAGAGGCGGTCGAGCTCGTCGGTGGTGACACCGGCTCTTACGTGCGGGCCTATGAAGTCCAGGACCTCGGCGGCGAGGCGCCCTGCGACCCGCATCTTCTGGATATCTTCCGACGACTTGATATTGACCGACATGCTGGGCGAAATCACCTTGGACGCCCGGAGCCTTCGCCGATGCTGTTTGAGCAGTCGGGAGGCCGAAACCACGGGACGGAGTGCACCGGTTCGGATGCTGGATCGAAAGGCCGGAACCTGCCGGGAAGGCGATCGGAGCGACGCCTCCCCGCCATCGGTTTCCAGCCAGCGTGACTCGACTTCCACAGGAATCGCGAGCGGCGTGATTATAGCGACGCGGCCAGGGCCCGTAAGCCTTGACGTGGTGCAGTCTGCAGGTGCCAGGGGACGTCGCGGTCCGTTTCCATCGGGTCCGAGGGCGCCCATCGCCGCCCCGACCGCCGTCGAGAGCCTCGGCGAAGTGGGGGCCGAGGGCATTCGGACGCCACGTTCACTACGTCTGCATTTTCTTCGATGCAACAGTCTGTTAACATGCCGCCCCTGTGCGAATTCGGGGAAATGGGCTGAGGGCCCATTTTTGTTTTTGGGCGGCGTGGACGCAGAAT
>JALHMS010000018.1:102567-111425 GCA_022843925.1 Burkholderiales bacterium | reverse complement strand
TCGACAAGAAGCTCATGCGCTACATCAGGGAACACAACAAAGACCCCAAGCCGTTGAAGTGGATCTACGACAATCCTGATCATCGAATCCGGTGCGATTCATCTGGTTCGGTGGACTAGTCGAGAAACTCGAACACCTGTACGACCTTCTTCACGCCCGACACGCCCGACGCCAACTCGCCGGCGGCCTTCGCCTCGGTGCGCTTCACGATGCCCATCAGGTACACGATCCCTGCTTCCGTCACGACCTTCACGTGGTTCGCCTGGAAGCGCGAGCCGTCGATGAATCGCGTCTTCACGCGGGTGGTGGTGTAGGTGTCACCGCTGCGCTGTGTGAGCGTCGTCACGTTGCCCACCGCGAGTTCGTTCACGACGAAGCGCACGCCCGGGACGGCGGCGGCCATGGCACCGACCTCCGACTTCGCATCGGCCGTCGCCACTTCCCCCGTCAGAAGGACGACCTTGTTGTAGCTGGTGGCGTTGACGTGGGTGTTGTCCTTGAACTTCTCTCCCACGCGGCTCACGACCTTCAACTCGATGCCTTCGTCGTCGAGGTAGGTGCCACTCGTGCGACGGTCCTCGGCGATGAGTGCGCCGGTGCCCGCGGCTGCGCCGGCGGCGAAGAGCGGGATGCAGCCCTGCAGGGATACGGTGGTGCCGGCGAGGAACATCAGGGACAGAACGAGCGAAGGGGAAACGACGCGGGACGGGATAGGCATTACTGGACTCCGAACAGTTGTACGTCGATGGCATCGCAGAGGCAGTGCAGGCAGAGCAGATGCACTTCCTGGATGCGCGCCGTCACGGAAGAGGGGACACAGATGTTGACGTCGTCGGGCCCCAGCATGGCGGCCATCTTGCCACCGTCGCGGCCCGTGAGAGCGACCACGGTCATGCCTTTCTCGTGGGCTGCAGCGATGGCCTCGACGACATTCGGCGAGTTGCCGCTGGTGGAGATCGCGAGCAGGACGTCGTTCGCGTGGCCGAGTGCCCGGATCTGCTTGGAGAACACCTGTACGTACGCGTAGTCGTTCGCGATGGAGGTGATGGTGGAGGCGTCGGTGGTGAGCGCCATCGCGGCGAGACCGGGGCGTTCCATCTCGAACCGGTTGAGCAGTTCGGCGCTGAAGTGCTGCGCGTCGGCTGCGGAGCCGCCATTGCCGCAAGAGAGGATCTTCCCCTCGTTCATGAGGCAATGGACCATGCGTTCCGCCCCGCGCTGGAGCGGGGCCGCGAGTACATCGACCGCCTGCACCTTGAGCTCGGCGCTGTCGTGGAAGTGCTGACTGATGCGGGACAGGAGATCCATGAACGCTCCGGAAAATTGGCGCGGGATTATGGCACAGGGGTACCGGTCACCCGCCCTGCTCCAGACCTGGTCCGACCCGGGGCGGGCCTGCGGGTTCCGGGGCCTCGTCGGGCGCGCTGGCGGCAGCATGGGCCGGCACGACCCGGTGACCGCGCCGATGCACCGATGGCAGTGGCGACGGCGGGGACAGGGGTTGCTGGGGAAAGAGGTTGGTGGGGTCCGCAGCCGCGGCGCGTGCGGGTCTCGCCGCGGCGTGCCGCTCGCGTGGGCCAGGCATCACCATGCACCGAAGGCATCGCGGATCCACTCGACCTCCCCGGCCCCGTCGAGCAGGACCGCGTCGAAGCGGCACGGGACTTCGCGACCGAGGCCGGCCAGATAGTGGCGCGCGGTGGCGAGCAGCTTGCCGCGCTTGGCGGCGGTGATGCTGCCGGCCGCGCCGCCGAACGCGCTGCTCGAGCGCTTGCGGACTTCCACGAACACGAGCACCGGCCCGTCGCGGACGATCAGGTCGATCTCCCCGAACCGGCTTCTGTAGTTGCGCGTCTCGAGCCGGCAGCCGCGCGCGGCGAGCCAAGCCAGGGCGGCGTCCTCGGCCTCGCGCCCCCCCGTGTTCACGGGGTCACCGCAGGCTGACGCCGTCGACGACGCGCGGGACGCCCTGCACGAACTGCATGGGCAGCGGTTCGCGCACGAATACGCGCGAAAGGCCGGGGGTCAGCAGCCCTGTGACCCCATCGATGGGCGACAGGGAACCGTAGCTCTCCTCGAGCAGCCCCTGAGCGAGTCGCCAGGCGTCGATCCCGATCGCGTAGAAGCGCTCCTGCTCGAAGGTACCAAAGACGCCCGTGAGCCGGGGATACGACATCACGGCCGGATGGTCCTGCAGCACCATCCAGGGCATCTCGAGGAAAACCACGCCGTTCAGGTCGTGCTGGCCGAGGACCGTGCCCTCGGCGGAGTTGATCTGCGATGTCGCATAGGTCGCGATCGTCTTCCCGAGGTAGGGCCGGACCTGCCGGGCCCGCTGCCCGTCGAGGGCGAGAAAGATCGCATCGACGTTGTTCGAGCCGAGGCTTTCGCGGATGCGCTTCAGCTTGCCCTGGTCCGTGGTGTACGCGTGCTGGTCGACGATGAGCCGGCCCGATCGCGTCCACTCGTCCATGAACGCCTGGGACGTTCGCCTGGCGAGCGCGTTGTCGCCGGTGATCACCACGGCGCGACGCTTGCCCTGCGACTGTGCGACCCGTGCGATCTGGCGCGCCTCGGCCTCGATCTGCACGCCGAAGGCGTACATGCCGCCGGGGAGCGGCGTCTCGCTGTCCGGCACCGACAGCCCGAGCGTCGGTGCCGTCACGGCCTGGCTCGCGGCGATCGCCTGCACTGCGTTCTTGGTGAGAGGTCCGATCACGAACTGGGCGCCCGAACGCAAGGCGCGATCGTAGGTCTCGACGATGTTCTTCGCGACGTCGTTCGTCGGGTACACGACGATCGGCAGGGACTTCCCGGCCTCGGCAGTGCTCGCTGCGGCCTCGATGCCACGCTTCACGGCGTCGGCCAGTTTGCCGAAGGCGGTCGACTCGAGGGGCAGGAGCACCGCGATGTGCGGTTTCTCCTCGGTTTGTGCCGTCGGGGTGGGCTTCGGAGCCGGTGCCGGCGGCGAGATCGGGGCGGAAACTTCAGGTGAGGAAGGCGGCGGCGCCTCGGTCTCCACGACCACCTCGCCGCCCTCCGTCTGGGCCCTGGCGCCGATGGCGAGGGCCGCGAGGGCACCGTATAGTAAGGCTACACACAGCAGCAGGACGCGAAGCCGTTGCATTCGGAACCCTTTCAAGCGGAGGCCGGCACATTATATGTGGTGGCCACTCCCATCGGTAATCTGCGGGATCTCACCTTTCGTGCCCTCGACGTGCTGCGCGCCGTCGACCTGATCGCGGCGGAGGACACGCGGCACTCGCGCCATCTGCTCGACCATTTCGGCATCGATGCGCGGCTCGTCGCGGTCCACGAGCACAACGAGCGCGCCTCCGGCGACAAGGTGGTGAAGTGGCTCGCCGAACCGCGCAGCGTGGCCCTCGTCACCGATGCCGGAACGCCCGGCGTGAGCGATCCGGGTGCGCTCGTGGTGGCCGCCGTCCTGGCGGCCGGGTATCGCGTGGTGCCCATCCCCGGGGCGAGTGCGGTGACCGCTGCGCTGTCGGCGGCAGGCGCCGCGGGTGACGGGTTCCGGTTCGCCGGGTTCCTGCCCGTCAGGCAGGAGGCACGGCGCCGCGCGCTGCGTGCGCTGATCGACGAGACCGTCCCCGTGGTGCTCTACGAGGCACCGCATCGGATCCGCGAGAGCATCGACGATTTCGTGCAGGCCCTCGGCCCGGGGCGCCGCATCACGTTCTGCCGCGAACTCACGAAACTCTTCGAGACAGTCCACGTCTGCCTGGCAGGCGAGGCCGGTGCCTGGCTCGACGCCGACCCGAACCGCCTGCGCGGGGAGTTCGCTGTGGTGGTGCACCCTGCGCCCGCCGCGCCCCCCGATGCGGCCTCCGTGGATGCCCGCCGCGTCATCGACGTCCTGGCCCGCGCGCTGCCGCCATCCCAGGCAGCGCGTCTCGCCGCCGAGATCACGGGGGCCCGCCGCGGCGATCTCTATCGTCTGGCGCTGCTGGCCGGACCCGACCACGCCGACGCCGCACCAGGCGCCGACACCGACACAGGATCCGACGACGGATCCGACGTCGACGACTCCGACACGATCAACGAGACGGACGCACGATGAACCCACCGGACAGCATCACCCTGACCCGCCCCGACGACTGGCACCTGCATCTGCGCGACGGCCCCGAGATGGCGGCGGTGCTTCCCGACACGGCGCGCCGTTTCGCGCGCGCCATCGTCATGCCCAACCTGAAACCACCCGTCACCACCGTGGCGGCGGCGCGGGCTTATCGCGACCGCATCCTCGCGGCGCTGCCGCAGGGCATGGACTTCGAGCCGCTGATGACGCTCTACCTCACCGATGCGACCCCGGCCGCCGAGATGCGCCTCGCCCGCGAGAGCGGGTTCGTCCACGGCGTGAAGTTGTACCCGGCCGGGGCCACCACCAACTCGGCGTCCGGCGTGACGGATCTCCGCAAGTGCGCTGCCGCGCTCGACGCCATGCAGGAGGTCGGACTTCCGCTCCTGTTGCATGGGGAGGTCACCGATCAGGCGGTCGACGTGTTCGACCGCGAACGCGTCTTCGTGGAGAACACCCTCGCCGGGCTCGTGCGCGACTATCCGCGGCTGAAGCTCGTCCTCGAGCACATCACCACACGCGAGGCTGCGGAGTTCGTGGCGGCGGCGGGCCCGCAGGTGGCGGCCACGATCACCGCGCACCACCTGCTCATGAATCGCAACGCGCTCTTCCAGGGTGGGGTGCGGCCGCATCACTACTGCCTGCCGATCCTGAAGCGCGAATTGCATCGCGAGGCGCTCGTGCGCGCGGCGACATCCGGCAGCACGAAGTTCTTCCTCGGGACCGACAGTGCCCCCCATGCCCGCCACACGAAGGAGACCGATTGCGGCTGCGCCGGCATGTACACGGCGAATGCCGGGATCGAGCTCTACGCCGAGGTTTTCGACCAGGCGGCCGCCCTCGACCGCCTGGAGGGCTTCGCGAGCCTCCACGGCCCTGCCTTCTACGGCCTGCCGCGCAACACGGGAACGATCACGCTGAAGCGGATCCCGATGGCGGTGCCGGGCGAGATCCCCTATGGCGCGCACACGCTCGTGCCGCTTCGCGCGGGCGGCACCGTGGCGTGGTCGCTTGTCTGAGACTCCGCTGAGCGCAGGCCCCGCCGTCCCGGGGCCGGGTCATGGCAGCCTCGCGCGTTACGCGTGGCTGTCGGTCGTGGCGGCGGTGGCCACGATCGCATTGAAGACGATCGCATGGCGGATCACCGGGTCGGTGGGGCTGCTGTCGGATGCGCTCGAGTCGCTGGTGAATCTCGTCGCCGCGTTCATGGCGCTGTGGATGATCACGTTGTCGGAGCGTCCGCCCGACGAAGAGCACGCATACGGCTACACGAAGGCGGAGTACTTCTCGAGCGGCTTCGAGGGGGCGCTCATCTTCGCGGCGGCTGCTGCCATCGTCTGGTCCGCCGTGCCTCGACTGATCTCGCCCCGGCCTCTCGATCAGGTGGGCCTGGGCATCGCGATCTCGGTGGCCGCATCGTCGGTGAACCTCGTCGTCGCCGGGGTGCTGATGCACGCCTCGCGGGTGCGCCGCTCGATCACCCTGGAGGCCGATGCCCGCCATCTCATGACCGACGTCTGGACCTCGGCAGGGGTCGTCTTCGGTTTGCTCGCCGTCGGACTCACCGGATGGGACAGGCTGGACCCGATCATCGCGATCGGCGTGGCGATCAACATCCTGTGGACCGGTTTCGGCCTCATGCGTCGTTCGGTGCAGGGTCTGCTCGATCGCTCGGTCGCGCCCGCGGCCCGCGATGCGATCCGGAAGGTGCTCGCGTCGTACGAGGTCGACGGGATCGCCTTCCATGCGCTGCGCACCCGCCAGGCCGCGGGGCGTTCGTTCGTGTCGGTGCACGTGCTCGTGCCCGGCGAGTGGACGGTGCAACGCGGGCACGATCTCGCCGAGCGCATCGAAGGCGATATCCGGGCCGCCGTGGCGGGCGCGTGGGTCATCACCCACCTCGAACCTGCCGAGGATCCCGCGTCGCTCGCGGACGAGCCGCTCGACCGATAGGAGGTCGGGGTGCGCGATGGTTCTACGCGACCATCTTGACTTCGCGCTGCGGGAACGGGATCACGATGCCGCGATCGCGGAAGCGCGCGAGGATCGCCTCGTTCAGCTCGCCGAGCACGTCCTCGTAGTCGGGCACGTTCACCCACGGTCGCACGGCGATGTTCACCGAGGAGTCGGCGAGTACCTTCACCTGCAGTTCCGGCACCGGATCCTGCAGGACCTTCGGGTTCGCCGAGAGGAGTTCCCGCAGCACGGCCTTCGCGGTGTCGACGTTGGTGTCGTACGCGACCCCCACCACGACTTCCACCTGACGCACGCGGCCGTAGTTGTGGAGGACCTCGCCCACGATCTTGCGGTTCGGCACGACGACATGCGATCGATCGCGATGGGTCAGCACGGTACTGAAGAGCGAGATGTTCTCGACCTCGCCCTGGACGCCGATGATCGAGATGTACTCGCCCACGCGGAACGGCCGCGTGAAGATGATCGTGAGGCCGGCGACCACGTTCGACAGCACGCCTTGCATGGCGAGCGCGATGCCGGCACCGGCGACGCCGAGGCCCGCGATGAGCGGCAGCAGTTCGACGCCGAGGTTCTGCAACGCCATGATCAGGAACATCCCGAACACCAGCACCCGCACGACCCGAACGAGCAGTTGCCGCACCGGCGGTTCGAGATCGAAGCGCGAAAGACCGCGGAGCATCATCCGCGCGATCCAGCGCCCGACGAATCCGCCGAGCACCATGATCAGGATCGCCACCAGCGCCTTGGGGCCGAACCGGATCGCGAGGTCTGCGAGGGCGCCGTGCCAGTCGATGAGCTTGTCGAGATGTTCTTCCATGGTCGTTCCGGGCCTGTGGTGAGTCGTGCAGCGGGTCGCGCCCGCACATGGGGGTCCATCCGGTGCCGTCACTACCGGCACCTGAGGTGCTTCAGTCCAGCATCAGCGAGACCATGCCGTCCGCCAGCTTGGGTTCGAACCAGGTCGACTTCGGCGGCATCACCCGGCCGGCATCGGCCACGGCCATGAGGTCCGCGAGTTGCGTGGGGAACATCGAGAACGCGGCGGCCATCTCGCCGCTGGCGACGCGCTTCTCGAGTTCCGGAAGGCCGCGGATCCCGCCGACGAAATCGATGCGCGGATCGCGTCGCGGATCGCGGATGTCGAGCAGCGGTTCCAGCGCGTACGTCGCGAGCAGGCTCACGTCGAGCCGGGCCACCGGATCGTCCTGGGGGACGCGTCCGGCCTGCAGTCGCAATCGGAACCACCGGCCGCCGGAAAGATGCAGTCCGAACTCGCCGGGTTGCGCCGGAGCCACCGCTGCCGTGGCGGGAAGCACTTCGAAATCGTGCTGGAGCGCCGCGAGGAACCCCGCCGCGGAATAGCGGCCCAGGTCGCGGACCACGCGGTTGTACGGAAGGATCCGCATCTCGTGATGGGGAAACGCCACGGCGAGGAAGCGCTGCGACTCGGCATCGGGTCCGTCCCCGGCGCGACGATGCGCCTCCGCCACGCGCGATGCGGCCGCCGACCGGTGATGACCGTCCGCGATGTAGAGCGCCGTCATCGCATCGAAGGCCGATCCGATGCGGGCCTGCACCACGGCGTCCCGCACCACCCAGAGCGTGTGCCGGATGCCGTCATCCGCGACCGCGTCGGCATCCGGCGTCGTGGACGCCGCTTCCGCCAGCAGGGCGTCGACTTCGGGCGCGGATGGGTACGCCAGCAGCACCGGTCCGGTGTGGCCCCCGACGGCCTCGATCTGACGGACGCGGTCATCCTCCTTGTCCGGGCGCGTGTACTCGTGCTTCCGGATGCGGTTCGCCCCGTAGTCCGCCACCGATGCAGCAGCGACGATTCCCGTCTGCACGTGCGTGCCCGTCGTCATGCGATAGACGTAGTAGCAGGGCGCCGGATCGCGCATCAGCACGCCGGCGTCGACCATGCGTCGCAGATTGGCCGCTGCCGTCGCGTAGACCTCCGGTGCGTGCACGTCGATGTCCGACGGAAGATCGATCTCGGGCTTGGAGATGTGCAGGAAGCTCCACGGACGCCCGGCGACCCGGTCGCGCGCCTCCGTACTCGAAAGCACGTCGTAGGGTGGCGCGATGACGTCGGCGGCACGGCCCTGGGCAGGGCGCAGCGCAGGGAATGGGCGGATCAGGGACAAGGGCGAAGGCCTCGTGGGCAGGAATCGGCGGATTGTACTGACCGGCGGTGAGCGGGGAGACGCGCGGGCATTCTGATGCGCGAGATGGACCTGTCCTGTAGGAGGGGCCCATGGCCCTGTAGGAGGGGGCCATGCCCCTGTAGGAGGGGCCCATGCCCCTGTAGGAGGGGGCCATGCCCCTGTAGGAGGGGGCCATGCCCCCGAAAGCGGTGGATGCAAGGAAACGCCGCGACCGGAACAGACGCTTTCGCGGGCATGGCCCGCTCCTACAGAAAGCGTGGCCATTTCCGCGATCGGTGGTGCGCCACGGGGGGATACACAAGGGGACCTCCCCGTGTTGGTACGCCACGCGGCCAAGCCGCTGCGGGCCCCCGGCCCGAGAGGCGGCCCACGGCCCTGTAGGAGGGGGCCATGCCCCCGAAAGAGGTGGATGCAAGGAAACGTCTCGACCAGAACGATCGCTTTCGCGGGCATGGCCCGCTCCTACAGAAAGCGTGGCCATTTCCGCGATCGGTGGTGCGCCACGGGGGGATACACAAGGGGACCTCCCCGTGTTGGTACGCCACGCGGCCAAGCCGCTGCGGGCCCCCGGCCCGAGAGGCGGCCCACGGCCCTGTAGGAGGGGGCCATGCCCC
>JALHMS010000018.1:14403-102467 GCA_022843925.1 Burkholderiales bacterium | reverse complement strand
GTGCGCCACGGGGGGATACACAAGGGGACCTCCCCGTGTTGGTACGCCACGCGGCCAAGCCGCTGCGGGCCCCCGGCCCGAGAGGCGGCCCACGGCCCTGTAGGAGGGGGCCATGCCCCTGTAGGAGGGGGCCATGCCCCCGAAAGAGGTGGATGCAAGGAAACGTCTCGACCAGAACGATCGCTTTCGCGGGCATGGCCCGCTCCTACAGAAAGCGTGGCCATTTCCGCGATCGGTGGTGCGCAACGGGGGGATACACAGGGGGACCTCCCCGTGTTGGTACGCCACGCGGCCAAGCCGCTGCGGGCCCCCGGCCCGAGAGGCGGCCCACGGTCCTGTAGGAGGGGGCCATGCCCCTGTAGGAGGGGCCCATGCCCCTGTAGGAGGGGGCCATGCCCCCGAAAGCGGTGGATGCAAGGAAACGCCGCGACCGGAACAGACGCTTTCGCGGGTATGGCCCGCTCCTACAGAAAGCGTGGCCATTTCCGCGATCGATGGTGCGCCACGGGGGGATACACAGGGGGACCTCCCCTTGTTGGTACGCCACGCGGCCAAGCCGCCGCGGGCCCCCGGCGGGTGGCGCCCCGGGGCCTGCTCTTGCCCGGACACCCTGCGGTCGCACCGTCACGCCCTGTCTGTCTCTACCTGTGTGTCTCTGGCCGGCACAGGGATCGGCGTAATACCATGCGCGTAGTCAGTCCTCCGGTGCCTCGGGCATGTGCCCGCATGCCGGCTGTGGCAGTGGGTCGTTCGAGATGCCGCCGCCACCCATAAGAACCGAACCTTTGGACAAGCGGACTTTTCTACTCGGGGCAGCCATCGCCGCTGTGGACGCGCACGGACAGACGGGCGCCGATCTGCCGCGCATCCGCTATGGCGGGGACGCCGCCTTTCCGCCGTTCGAATCGCTCGATGCCCAGGGGCGGCCGCGGGGTTTCCAGATCGATCTGCTGGCCGAACTCGGCCCCGTCGCTGGCATCCGCTTCGACATCGCCCTAAAGCCTTGGAAAGAGACCGAGGCAGCCTTCCGCAGCGGGCACCTCGATGTCGTCGCGATGGTCGATGCCGAACCGCGCCGAGCCTGGGCGCGCTTCACGCACGGGCATGCGACGCCGGCGATGGCGGTCTATCACCGGGAGGGCCAACCCGATCCGCAGGGGATGCACGATCTCGCGGGCCTGCGGGTTGCCGTGCTCGACACCGAGGCCATGCGCGACACGATCGCGACGGTGCTGGCGGGTGTTCGCGGGACGTTCGTCCCACTTCCGACCGCTGATCGTGCCCTCGCGGCGGTGCGCGCCGGCGAGGTGGATGTCGCCCTGCTGCCGCGCGCCTATGCGGATCCGGTACTCGGTGGAGATGCCGAGGCGAGGCTCCGCGCCAGTCACCTGAATCTGGCCCTTCAGACCTATGCGTTCGCCGTGGCCCCGGATCGTACCGACCTGCACGCGCAACTGCAGCGGGGCCTCGATGCGCTCGAAGCGAACGGGCGGCTGGAGGCGTTGCGCGTGCGCTGGCTCAGCAGCCATCACGATGTCGCGGAACGCGGCCGGCTGGAGCGCGGCCTTTCGCGCCAGCGCGACTGGACCTGGGGCATTGCGGGTCTCTCCGCTGCGGCGCTGCTGGCGATGGCGGCGGGACTCCGGCAGCGCAGCCGTCGCATTGCGATGGAGCGCGCGCGACGACGCGACGCCGAGAGTGCGCTGCTGCACGCGGAGGCGCTGCTCGATCGATCGTTCGCCCAGCACGTCGATCCGATGCTGATCGTCGAGCACGGCAGCGGTGTGGTGCGGGATGCGAATGCTGCGCTGCTCGAACTGCTCGGCATCGGCCCCGAAGCGCTGATCGGAACTGACCTCGGCCATCTCGACCGGCACGTCGACGCCGCGACGCTCGCGCAGCTCATCGCCTCGATGGAGGCGGACGGGGCCCTCGAGGCGGCGCCGCTCCGGCTGCGAAGGGCGGACGGCGAAGGCCGTGACTGCCTCGTGAGCGCCGACTGTTTCGCGATCGGCGGCGTGCCGCACGTCTTCTGCATCGTCCGGGACATCACCGAGCAACTGGCAGCCGACCTGATGCTGCGCCATGGCTACGACGCCCTGGCCGCCGAACTGGAACAGTCGCGCGTCGCGCTGGAGGCGGCTCGTGCCGGTCAGGTCCGCGCCGAGGGCGCCCTGCAGGAATTCACTCGCGCGGTCGCCCATGACCTAAAGACGCCCCTCAACGCCATGCAAGGCTTCGCCGGGCTGCTGCGGCGCCGGCTGCAGGCCGGGCATGTCGAGGAGGCGATGGGCTACACCGACCGTATCGACCGTGCGGCCCGCCGCATGACGGCGATGATCAACGCCCTGTCGCGCCTGTCGCAGGTGACCCGCCAGCCGCTGCAGCGTGCGCCCGTCGATATGCGGGCTGTCGTCGAGGACACCTGGACGCTCATCGCGGCGGCCCACCCGTCGCGCCGGACGGAGTTTCGCGTGGAGGCACTCCCCGTGGTGGACGCCGATCCGGAACTCGTAGTCCAGGTGTGGCAGAACCTGCTCGACAACGCCTCGAAGTACAGCGCCCGGGTGGCGCAGCCCGCGGTTCGTGTGGACAGCCATCGCGACGCGCGCGGTACGTGGTTCCGCGTGACCGACAACGGGGACGGCTTCGACATGGCCAGCGCGACGATGCTGTTCCAGCCATTCCAGCGCATGCACACGGCCACCCAGTTCGAGGGTACGGGCGTGGGACTCAGCCTCGTGCGGCGCATCGTCGATCACCACGGCGGCGACGTGCGGCTGCGGAGCGCGCCCGGGGTCGGTACGGTGGCGGAGTTCACGCTGGACCCCCCGCCGTCGCCCTGAGGGTCCAGCGTCAGCCCGGGAAATCGCCCTCCCGGGGCAGATCGGTGAGGAACATCTGAGCGGGTTCGTGGGTGATCATGAACGGCACTCGCGCACTCACGGCCACCGCCTGGGGCGTGACGCCGCAGGCCCAGAACACCGGGATCTCGCCCGGCTCGACGGCGACGGGCTCGCCGTACTCGGGTTTCGACAGGTCGAGGATGCCGATCGCCGCTGGATCACCCACATGGATGGGCGCGCCGTGCGCGTGCGGATAGCGCGCCGACAGCGCCGTCACCTGCTCGACCTGGGCCACGGGGATGGGTCGCATGCTCACCACCACCGGCCCATGGAACCGTCCCGCCGGCACGCACTGCAGCGACGACGCGAACATGGATACGCGGCTTTGGCGCGCCACGTTGCGCACCCCGATGCCGGCTTCGATCAAGGCGTGCTCGAACGTGAAGCTGCAGCCGAGAAGGAACGTCACGAGATCGTCGTGCCACAGGTCGCGGATGTCGCCGCGTTGCTCGGCGAGGCGTCCCTCCCGGTACACCCGATAGCCGGCGATGTCGGTGCGGATGTCGGCGCCCGGTGCCGACCGGATGGGTTCCGGATCCCCCGGGGGCAGGATCTCGATGAGCGGGCACGGGCGCGGATTGCGCGTGCAGAACGCCGCGAAGTCGATCGCGGCATCCCGCGGCAGGATGACCACGTTCACCTGCTGCTGGCCGGGGCAGTGGCCGGCCGTCGTACCTTGCCAGAGGCCGCGACGGGCCGCTTCCCGAAGGGCGGCGGCACTGACGGCAGTCGTTGCGTTCATCGTGGTGTCTCCGTCTATCGCCCGACGGGCAGCGTGAGCACGGGCGACTTGCCCTTCCCCGACGCCGACTGCAGGGAGAACAGGAAGTTGAGCAGGCTGAGCGACGACTTCGACGCGAGATCGTCGTCGGCGATGTAGAACCACCAGCCCCGGTGGGTCACCGCCACGAAGGCATTGGTCGGCCGGGCTTTCGATGCGTGGATGCGCATCGTGTCCTTGAGGAGCGTGTCCCAGTCGAAGGGCCGGCCGTCGCGATCGAGGGTCACGGTGACGAGTCCGGCATCGGCGTGCTCCTTCGGGGCTTCCACCGACTGCGAGAGGAAGTAGAGCACGCCGAGCAGGGACCGGCCGCGCATGCCCACCTCGTCGGAACGCCGGTTGTGGGGGAAGGGCGTGAGCGCGTACTCCTCGAGGCCCGGATCGATCCGCAGTGCCTCGCGCACGGCGGCCACGTCGGCGGCGAGCGGGTCCGAAGGGTCCTCCGGCGGCTTCAACCAGAACTTCATGTGGTACGCCGACTGCACGCTGGGGTCTTCGCCGAAGTCCCAGTTCATGCCGAAGCGCCCGGCGATCGACAGCCGCCGCAGGCGCGTCGCGAGATCGCGGAACGCCTCGAAGCTCGGTTTGGTGGTGGGTGTCGGTCCCGTGGCGCTGGCGGCGTTCTCGACATCGTTGATCCGTTGCACGCACAGCAGCAGAAGCCGCTCGACGCTCCACCCGGTCTGCGAGAACAGCATGATCGAGTCGAGGGGGAGCGGCGACAGCATGCGGATGGCGAACTCCTCGCCCTGGAGCGGCAGGTAGGTCACCGTCGGCCGATTGCCGATCAGCAGGCCGGCACCGGCCGTGTATTCGTCGCCCACCTTGCCGTCGAAGATCTTGGTGCCGATCGACACGTTCTGATCGAACGCGTAGCTGGTGACGACCGACGTCAGTTCCACGAAGAGCGGCGTGTCGCGGTAGCGCAGCCGTACGAGGTTGAGCAGCATCTGCTCGTCGTGCGATTGGACGATCTCGCGGTTGTAGTTGGGGCGCTCGCGGCGGACCGAAGAGGGCCCGATGTTCGAAGCGCAGCCCTGCAGCAGGGCGGCTGCGCACAGCAGCAGCCCGATCGTGCGAGGGAAAAGCATGTCCGACTCTCCTTTGGGGATCGCGCGACTAACTGGTCGGTGGACGCACGATGCGTGGATCCTACCTGCGTTGCCGCGCCGTGACGATCACGCGGCACGGATCCTGGCGATGATCGGCCATGGGCCTGCGGATGCCGGTGAACCCGATGAGAGGAACACGATGAGACAGACGTCGTCGGAGGCACTGACCGCCTTCGCCGACTGGAACTGCGCCGAGTGTTGCGAGGCCGATGTCGCGAAGCGTGCGCCGATGCTCGGACAGGTCGCGGCGGCGCCTATCGGGACGGCGCGCGCGTCCGCGGCATCACCGGACTCTTCGGATCGCTCCGTCGCGCGGGATCCGGCGACGCCTTACCACGCCACTTCGAACACGCACGCCGCGCCTCCTGCGGCCGCGCACTCGACTTCGGTGACGCGCGCCCGATGGCTCACGAGCTGCCGGAAGATCCGTTCGAACGTCGCGCTGTAGTAGTGGCACGCCGGAGCCGACGCCCGGATGCGCGAACACAGCGGGCTGTGTTCGATGACGAGACGGAAGGGGTTCCCGGGCGAGCAGCGGAACGTCCCGCTGCCGGCGAAGGTCCAGGCGTGTTTCGCGATCGCCTTTGCCAGCAGGCGCGCCGCGAGGAAGGGCGGGAGCCGGCGCAGCAGGAACTGCGCGGCCTTCGGGATGCGGTGTGCGAGCAGGTAGTCGCCGGTGCGCGTACCGGCGTCCCACGCGGCCTCGCGGGCGATATCGGCATCGAGGTCGGCGCGCAGTTGCCACTGCAGGCGGGCGACATCGTTCTCGTCGACCATCCCGGTCGGGGGATGCACGAGATGCCGCGCAAGTCCGGCCCGGGAGAAGAGGGCGTCGGTCGCCTCGGCGCCGATGCGTTCGACGAGGGCCTCGGCGACCCGCACGATCGCATTGGGGCCGATGCGGGCGCGCGACGCGGTGGCCGGGTCACGTGCGTCCGATCGGCCCTGCAACTCCGCGATGGTCGGAGCCATTCCCGTTCCCGTGGACTGTCAGTGCACCGCGGGTGCCACCGCAGGCGAGGCGGGCGGCGGAGCGCTCGCTGTTCCGCCTTCGATCCCGGCGAGATCCATCTCCTCGTCCGTCATCTGCTCCGTTCCGCCGCCGCAGGCCATGATCTGCGCCTGCTGCTCGCCCTTCATCGTGCGATCGTGCTTGGGTGCCCACTGCACGACGCTTTGCACGGGCCGCTCGCGCTTCGCGTCGAACTTGAAGTTCACGCCCTGGCGCGACTGCGGGCCCCAGTAGTTGACGCGTCCCAGGTCGTAGAACTTCCGCTCGAAGCCGCTCTTGAGGAAAGCCTTCAGGCAGCCGAGCAGATAGCGCCGGCGTTCGCCGGTGCCCGCCCATGGATACGAGAACAGCGCCTTGCGCATGTAGAAGCGCCGGTAGTTGTTCATCACCCGGTCGAGCAGCTCGGACCGGTCCATGGCCTCCGGCTTCACGATCGGCGTCACGAAGTTGTACTTCTCGAAATCGAAGATCTCGACCTTGTCGCCCATCTCCTGGAAGAGATCGGAGAACGGCCAGGGCGTGTACATCGACCAGTTGGCGAGGTCCGGCTTCCAGTCCTGCGCCATGCGGTAGGTTTCCTCGAGCGTCTCGGCCGTCTCGTTCTCGAGGCCCACGATGAACTGCGCCTCGACGACGATGCCTGCCTCGCGCAGCAGGCGGATGGCCTTCTTGTTCTGCGCGACCGTGGTCTCCTTGTGGAAGCGGTCGAGGTTCAACTGTGCCGCGGCCTCGGTGCCGAGCGACACGTGGATCAGGCCCGCCTTGCGGAAGAGCGGCAGCAGCGCCTCGTCGCGGAGGATGTCGGTGACGCGCGTGTTGATCCCCCAGAGGATGCCGAGATCGCGGGCGATGAGTTCCTCGCAGAACTGAACGAACTTGCGGCGGTTTATCGTGGGTTCCTCGTCGGCAAGGATGAAGAAGCCGACGTCGTGTTCCTTCACGAGCTTCTCGATCTCGTCGACCACCTTCTTCGGATCGCGGATGCGGTAGTCGCGCCAGAACTTCCACTGCGAGCAGAAGCTGCACGTGAACGGGCAACCGCGCGCCATGTTCGGAATCGCGACGCGCTTGCCCATGGGGATGTACTGGTACTTCTCCCACTCGAGCACGCCCCAGTCGGGGTCGATGCCGTCGAGGTCCTTGACGGTCGGCGCCGCAGGCGTCGCGATGATCTTCGCGCCGTCGGTGTACGCGATCCCGCGGATCGTGCCCCGGTCCTGCAGCCATCGACCCTCGTCGACGGTCTTCACCACCTGCTGGAAGATCTCTTCTCCTTCGCCGCGCACGATGGCGTCGATCCAGGGCGCTTCGGTCAGCACCTGCTGGTACATGAACGTGGCGTGGATGCCGCCCAGCACCGTGACCGCTGCGGGATGGATCTCCTTCGCCATCTGCAGGATGCGCTCGGCCTTGTAGATCGACGGCGTGATCGCGGTGCATCCGACGATGTCGGGCTGCTCCTCTGCGATCATCTTCCGGATGGCGTCCTCGTCGAGGTGGTTCGTCATCGCGTCGATGAACCGCAGATCCGTGTAGCCGATCTTCTTCAGCGACCCGGCGAGGTACGCCACCCAGGCGGGCGGCCAGTTGCCGGCGATCTCTGCGCCGCCGGAGTGATAGTTGGGGTGGATCAGCAGGATGCGCATCGGGGTCCTCCGGTGGTCGCTCTTTGTGTGAGGCAAAGATTACAAAGCCGATGTCCAAAAAAGTTGACACACATCAAAGATCGAGGAAGTTGACCGGCGATTCGCGGGTTGCGTAGGGCGTTCCGGGTTTCCTCGTCAGTCGCCCTCCCGATCCGTATCGCCGCGCGCCGAAGGTGTTCGGGACGCCCTGGCACGCCGGGGTGACCACCGGGCCCGCACGGGTTGCGTCTGGGATCAGACGCCTTCTGCTAACCTCCCGCGGCCGGTGCGACGGCGGCGTCGCGCACGTGCCCAAACAACATCCGGAGGAACTTTCATGAGCCGTCTTTACGGTGCCCAGCACCGCGTACTGCAGGACCAGCACGACACCCGCAGGATCGCCGACAAGATCGAGGCGCTCGCCGTGCACGGCGAACTCTCCGACATGGACCGTGCCTTCATCGAAAGCCGCGACATGTTCTTCCTGTCGTCCATCGACCACGAAGGGCGCCCGACGGTGTCGTACAAGGGCGGCGATCCGGGTTTCGTGCGAGCGCTCGATGCGAACACCATCGCCTTCCCGCTCTTCGACGGCAACGGGATGTTCTATTCCGCAGGCAATGTCACGAAGAACGCCAAGGTGGGTCTGCTCTTCATCGACTTCACGACACCGAACCGCATGCGCGTGCAGGGCGAGGCGAGCATCGATCCGAACGATCCGTTGCTGATGGAGTTCCTCGAGGCGCAGCTCGTGGTGCGCGTGAAGGTGACCGAGGTGTGGCCCAACTGCCCCCGCTACGTGCATCGCTACGAGAAGGTGAAGGCGTCGCGCTACGTGCCGCGCACGGCATGCGAGACGCCGCTGGCGGGTTGGAAGCGGATCGACCTCGTGCAGGACGACCTGCCAGCGAAGGACCAGGGGCGGGCGGCCAAGGCCGGTGGGCTGTTGAGCATCGAGGACTGGTTCGGCAAGGTCGGCACCGGATCCGAGGAGGCCTGACCGTCCGGCGTCGACGCCCCGCCGGCGCTGCGCTCAAGTCGGGCGCCGCGCCGGCCGCTATGCGGATGTCACTCCCGCACGGTGGGTGGCGCCGGCGAGCCCGCACCCGCGGCCGCGCAGAGATTGCTCGATCGACTGTGCTACATTCCAGGTCGCGGCCTCGCTGACCAGTCCCCTCGCCGCGCCTTCCTGCAGTCCAATCCACTTCGTCTGCCCCGACTGGCATCGCGCGGCACATCCCGCGAATAGGTCGACGTGGTAAATCTCCTAGCGGAGCTTCATGTCCTTTGCACTCCTCGGGCTCACCGAGCCCCTCGTCCGCGCCGTCCTCGAGCGCGGCTACACCCAGCCCACCCCCATTCAGACCCAGGCGATTCCCGCCGTGCTCTCCGGGGGTGACTTGCTAGCCGGGGCACAGACCGGCACCGGCAAGACCGCCGGCTTCACCCTCCCGATCCTGCAGCGCCTCATGGACACGCCGGCCCCGACCGCAGCGTCCGGCCGCGCGCCCATCCGGGTCCTGATCCTCACGCCCACCCGCGAGCTTGCCGCCCAGGTGGAGGAAAGCGTCCGCGACTACGGCGTGCACCTGCCGATCACGTCGATGGTCATCTTCGGCGGTGTCGGCATGCAGCCGCAGGTGGACCGCCTGAAGAAGCGCGTCGACATCCTGGTCGCGACGCCGGGACGCCTGCTCGATCATGTCCAGCAGAAGACGCTCGACCTCTCGCACGTGGAGATCCTCGTCCTCGACGAGGCCGACCGCATGCTCGACATGGGGTTCATCCGCGACATCAAACGCGTGCTTGCACTGCTCCCGAAGAAGCGCCAGAACCTGCTGTTCTCGGCCACCTTCTCCGACGAGATCCGCACGCTGGCGCACGAACTCCTGAACAACCCGGCCACCATCGAAGTGGCCCGCCGCAATGCCCCGACCGAACTGGTGGACCAGAAGTCGGTGGCGGTGGAGAAGGGTGCCAAGCGCGCGCTGCTCTCGCACCTCATCCGTACGCAGAAGTGGTTCCAGGTGCTCGTGTTCACGCGCACCAAGCATGGCGCCAACCGTCTCGCCGAGCAGCTCGGCAAGGACGGCATCAGCGCGATGGCCATCCACGGCAACAAGAGCCAGGGCGCCCGCACCCGGGCGCTGTCGGAGTTCAAGGACGGCAAGCTGCAGGTGCTGGTCGCCACCGACATCGCGGCCCGCGGCCTCGACATCGTCGAGCTACCGTACGTGGTCAACTTCGAGCTGCCGAACGTCCCCGAGGACTACGTGCACCGCATCGGCCGTACCGGTCGTGCCGGTGCCACGGGGGTGGCCATGTCGCTGGTCTCGGCCGAGGAGCGTCCGCTGCTCGCCGACATCGAGCGACTTCTGAAGAAGCCGCTGCCGAAGGTGGTGATCGAGGACTTCGACATGGCTGCCGCCATCGCCGCTGCCCGGGTGGCGGAACCCCGTGGCGGTGAAGACCGTCCGGAGCGAGGCCGTGGGGGGCAGCGAGGCGGTCAGCGGGGCGACGGCCGCCGCGACGACAATCAGCCGCGTCGTCAGCCGGTGGCGCAAGGCCAGGCCCGGCCCGCAGCAGGAGAACAGCCGCGCGCTGCCGTGGCTGCCGCACAACCGCGTCAGGCACGGAACGACCGCGCTCCCGCCCAGGCCCGTGGCGATCGCGGACCCGCCCAGCCGCGTGCCGATCGTGGACCGTCGCAGCCGCGTGCAGAACGTCCTCCCCGTGCGGAGCGGGCTCCCGCGCAACCGCGTGGCGAGCGCATCAAGCGTGGCAATGCCGCCGTGGCCCAGCCGCGCTTCACCGGCGAGCGCAACGGCAATGCCATCGCGCGACGTCCGGCAGGACAGCAGGCCGCACGACGCGCACCGGTGGTCTACGGCGAGGATGGCGAGCCGAATGGCAACGTGATGCCGCGCTTCGAGGAAGTCGAAGTCAACGGCAACGTGATGCCGCGCTTCGAGGAGGTCGAAGTCAACGGCAACGTGATGCCGAAGCACAGCACGGTCGAGCGCGACGGCAACCGTGGACAGCGTGGGGATCCCGTTCTTGCGCGTACCGGTCGGACCGGTGGCCAACCCGGAGGCAAGGCGGCCGGGCAGCCCGGGCAGCGCGGTGGTCAGCCAGGTCAAGGCAAGCCCCGGGGTGGTCAGCCCGGGCGTGGTCCTCGTAGTGGTGGTGGCAACGGTGGCAATGGCGGTGGCGGGAACGGCGGTGGTCGGGCCCAGGCTTCGGCGGCCTCGAACCCGAGGGCTGCCACGGTCGCGCCGGGTGACGCCCAACCGGCGGCGGAGAAGCCCCGTGGGATCCGCGGTGCGTTTGCCTCAGCCGTGGGAATGTTCCGCAAGCTCGGTTGATACTCCCGCTGGATGTATGCACTGATGCGACGCCCTCTCCGGAGGGCGTTGTCGTTTGTCGGGTGCCAGCGGGTGCCATGGCTGCGGCGCGATCGTCCACGATCCGGACGATGCGCAGGGCTTCCTTGACAGGCCACAGCGCGGCCTTCTAGCGTCCGACCCACCATGCGCGCGCCCACGCCGCAGGACTCCATCACCGTGCGAGGCCGTACTTGATCGAAGCATTGCCGCTCGTGGCGATTCCGGCTGAAGATGCTGATCTTCGCAGCGACGTACGGGAGTTCCTTCGCCGGCACGCCCCAGCGTGGCCGCTCGCCTCGCGATCGCGGTCGTGGATGGGATTCGATGCCGGGTTCAGCCAGGCCCTCGGCGCCCGGGGCTGGCTCGGGCTCACGCTGCCTGTCGAGTACGGCGGCGGCGGGCGCGGCCCCTTCGCGCGCTTCGTCCTCGTGGAGGAACTGTTGGCCGCCGGTGCGCCCGTGGGCGCCCACTGGATCGCCGATCGACAGAGCGGACCGCTCCTCCTGAAGTACGGGACGGAGGCGCAGAAGCGCTTCCATCTGCCGCGCATCTGTCGGGGCGAGTCGTTCTTCTGCATCGGCATGAGCGAACCGCAGTCCGGCTCCGACCTCGCGAGCGTCCGCACGCAGGCCGAGCGCGTCGAGGGCGGCTGGCGGTTGTCCGGACAGAAGCTCTGGACCACCAATGCACCGCGCAGCCACTACATGATCGCGCTCGTGCGCACGTCGGGTACCCACGACGACCGGCACCGCGGACTCTCGCAGGTCATCGTCGACCTCGCAGCGCCCGGCGTCACCATCCGTCCCATCCGGGATCTCGCCGGCGACGCGCATTTCTCCGAGGTGTTCTTCGACGATGTGATGCTCGGTGAGGACGCCATCGTCGGGCAGGAGGGCGACGGCTGGGCCCAGGTGACGGCCGAACTGGCGTTCGAGCGCAGCGGCCCGGAGCGCATCTATTCGAGCCTCGCGCTCTTCGATGCGTGGATCGCGCACGTCCGCAGTCGCGCGGTGCCGGACCAGGCCTCGGTGGTGCTCGCCGGGCGGCTGGCGACGCATCTCGCGGTGCTGCGCGAGCTGTGTGTGGCCGTGACGGCGAAGCTCGCAGCGGGCGAGAGTCCCGTGGTCGAGGCGGCGCTCGTGAAGGATCTCGGCACGGCGCTGGAGCAGGCGATGCCGGTCGCGATCGCCGACGTCATCGGTGCCGAGGATGGTCCGCCCGCCGCCGCGGCGCTGATGCAGGCGCTCGCCTACGTGACGCACGTGGCGCCGTCGTTCTCGCTGCGCGGCGGCACGCGGGAGATCCTCCGCGGCATGATCGCGCGCGGGCTGGGGTTGCGCTGATGCCTTCGCCCGCGACCGTTTCGCCCTTTCTCGATCCGCTGGAGAAGCTGCTCTCGGTGCACGGGACGCCCGCGGTGGTGCGTGCCGTGGAGGCGGGCGACGACGCCGGCAACGCACGCCAAGCGTGGATCGACTCCGGATTCGCGGACCTGCTGATGCCGGAGGCGTCGGGCGGGGCGGGTCTCCCGCTCAGGATGGCCGACGAACTGCTGCGGACCTGCGCGCGGCGCCTGCTGCCGTGGCCACTCGACGCCACGATGATCGCGCGCGCGGCATTCGCCGGAGCGGGGGGCGCTGCACCGGACGGCTTCGTCGCGATCGCACCGCAGACCAGCGTCGATGCCGACGGTCGCATGCTCTGCCGCGGTGTGCCCGATGGTGCAGCGGCCGACTGGATCCTCGCTACGGTGGCCGAGGGGGCCATGCTCGTTCCCGTACGCGAGCACCGCTCCGAGGCCGTCTTTCGAGGCGGCACCGTCGCCACCGATGTGTTCTGGCACGCACAGCCCGCAGGCACCACGCCGATCCCGCGCGGGATGGACTGGATGGCGATCGGTGCCTGTCTCATGGCCACGCGCATCGCCGGCGCGATGGAACGTCTGCTGGAGATGACGCTCGCGCACGCGTCCACCCGCGCGCAGTTCGGCAAGCCGCTCGCCGCCTTCCAGGCGGTCCAGCAGCAGCTCGCGGTGATGGCCGAGCAGGTCGCCGCGGCGCGCATGGCCGCGTCGATCGGGATGCTCGCCGAGGGCATCGAACCCGATCCGTTGCGCGCCGCGATCGCGAAAGCGCGGACGAGCGAGGCGGTGGTCGAGGTGACATCCATCGCCCATGGGGTGCACGGTGCCATCGGTATCGCCGCCGAGTTCGACCTCCAGCTCTACACGCGTCGCCTGCATGCCTGGCGGCTTGCCTTCGGCACCGAACGGCGCTGGCAAGGTGTGGTCGGCCGCGCGCTTTTGGCAGCGGAGGGGCCGGTCCTCGACGCGATCGTGCTGCGCGCTGCCCCGCCGGCGGCGTAGTTCCGCCGCTTCTTCTTCTTCTTCTTCTTCTTCTTCCCGATTCCGGAGCCCCCGATGGCCGATTTCCTGATCTACGAACAGCACGGTGCCGTCGTCACCCTGACGATGAACGAACCCGAACTGCGCAACGTGCTCACCGGCAACAGCGCGGCGCGCGAGTTCGTGCAGGCGTGCGAACGGATCTCGGCCGACCCGTCGGTGCGCGCGGTGATCGTCACCGGCGCCGGGACGGCGTTCTCGTCGGGCGGCAACGTGAAGGACATGCGCCGCTTCTTCGAGCAGCAGATCGACCCCGCGAAGATCCGCGACGAGTACCGCCACGGCATCCAGCGCATTCCGCTTGCGCTCTACAACCTCGAGGTGCCGACCATCGCAGCGGTGAACGGGCCGGCCATCGGTGCAGGCTGCGACCTCACGTGCATGTGCGACATCCGCATCGCGTCGGAGCGGGCGACCTTCGCGGAGAGCTTCGTGCGCGTGGGTATCGTGCCCGGCGACGGCGGTGCGTGGCTGCTGCCCCGCGTGGTGGGCATGTCGAAGGCCGCGGAGATGTCGTTCACCGGCGATGCGATCGATGCCGCGCAGGCGCTCGCGTGCGGATTGGTGTCAAGGGTCGTGCCGCATGACGCGCTGATGGACGAGGCGCGGAAGCTGGCGGAGCGCATCGCCCGGAATCCCGGGCCGACCCTGCGCATGACGAAGCGGCTGCTGCGCGAAGGGCAGCACGTGCGGCTCGAGTCGCTCCTGGAACTGTCTGCGGGCTATCAGGCCATCGCGCACCGCACGCCGCATCACGCGGAAGCCGTCAACGCCTTCATCGAGAAACGGCCGCCGGTGTTCCCGCAGGATTGATGCCGCTCGAAGCGGAAAGCGTCAGAGCAGGTTGATGCCGAGCTGCTTCGTTCGGGGCTCGATCTGCTTCACGAACAGGTCGACGGCTTTCCCTCTCACGACATCGATGTGACCGGCTGTCGGCCCGGCGATGGGGGGCGCGCAGTGCGGGGATGCCAGCCTCAACGCGGGGGATATGCGCTTGCTGGCACCTGTCGTCGGGTCAGCGGCGGCAGCACCGGCGCCGAGGTGGTGCCGAAGAGTCGGCCGCGAAACAACGCTTCAAGGCGTCACCGCCTCGGTGAGGGATGGTTCGGTCGTTGCCACAGGCCGGCTCGATGGGCACGTCGGCAGAACGATCCCCGGGACACGCAGCATCCCGTTGATCATCAGGTCATGCAGGAAGATCGCCCGGTCGCGCACCGGACGCCAGTCGTAGGTGTCGTTGCCGCCGCACGCGATGTGCAGCGAGATGACGCCGTGGAGTCCCGCCCAGATCGTCTGCGCGACCAGGCAGGCATCGGTGATGTCCGCCCGGAAGAGTCCGGCATCGACGCACTCCTGCACGACCGAGAGGAAGAGTCCGTAGGAATCGGTCTGGGGATCCGCACGCTTCTTCCGGAAGAGCGGGTCGTCGACCGGCAGCAGGGGCGTCATGAACATGAGCCGATAGTGGTTCGGCCGCTCCAGGCCCATCTCGATGTACGCACAGCCGAAACTGCGCAGGCGCTCGAGCGGCGTCTGCTCCGCCATGCTGGGCCGGATGGTCGCCATGACCATCGCGATGTCGTCCTCGACGAGGGCCCGGACCATCTCGTCCTTGTCCTCGAAATACTTGTAGATCGTCGCCGGGCAGTACTCGATGCAGTCCGCGACCTTGCGCAGCGTGACCGCCTCGTAGCCCTCGGAGGCGAAGAGATTCCTGGCGGCATCGAGGATCCGTTCGCGCATCTCGGCACGTTCCCGCGCACGACGTTCAGTGGAACCCATGGTCGACCCGAATAGAAAACGGTTGACGATCTGAACGTCGGAAATTATTGTGAACGCCGTTCATTAAGTGATCTTTATGAAACCTCGAAGACGAGTCTAAGCCTCGCCCGAGGGTTTTGCAAATCACTGAAGGATATGACTTTTCGGTCAGTTTCGAGGCGCTTCCTCAGTGTGGGACATGGTCCCATCGAACCACTGTCAAGAGTCCTTCGATTCTCGGTTTGGCAGGCGCTCTCCGGGGCGATTGTCGTGGTGAGCCGACGGGAACCCTCCACCCGCCGGCGGCAAGTTGGCTGGACTCCTCCCCTTCAACCCCGCCGTCAGTCCTGTCCTCCTTCCCCGAGGACCGGCGGGGCTCTTTTTGGTCCTCGAGCGCCTCGCAGGGATGCGGGTCCGACCATGGTCCAGCCCTGCACCAATACGGCCTCGCACAGCGCTTCGACGACCACGAGTCCGGTGCCTCCCAACACGCAGCGCTCCCCCGACCGGAGCATGTGATCGATCGCGAGACCCGCCTCGGTCAATCAGAGTCGGCCGCTGAGGCACAGCACGCACAGGCCCGCGACGCCGCGTCGGGTCAGCAAGGTTCCTGTCGGCAGCGTCTCGCACTTCCACTCCGGCTTCGCATCCGTGGCGGCTCCTCGTCCATCGAGGGGGCCACGGTACGGTCGCTCCCGGCAGGTCGACAGTCATGATCCGTCAGGTCGCGCACCGGTACAGATCCGCGGATCGGGCGTCTGTGTTGCTCCGTCACCGCATTCTCTGTATCCGTATGGTTCCGATGCGCTGGTCGATGATCGGATCATGGACCACCGAAGCAATCACGTCCCTCTGTATCGCAGCGTTGCCGACCGGCTGGCCCGGTCCGTGGCCAACGGCGCGCATCGCTCCGGAGTCCGCCTCCCGTCGGTCCGGGCCCTTGCGTTGCGGGAGTCCGTGAGCGTCGCGACGGCCGTCGCTGCGTATCGGGATCTCGAGGACCGGCGGCTCATCGAGGTGCGCCCGAGGTCGGGGTACTTCGTGGCGCCGCGAAGTCTGCTGCCGCCCGAACCCGACGGTACCGGTCGGCCGCGACGGGCACCGACCCTCGTCGGCGTGAATCGTCACGTGATGGAGATAATGCAGGCGGCGCGTGATCCCGGCGTGTTCTCTTTGGCCGCAGCGTGTCCGTGGGCGGCCACATGTTTCCTGCGTCCAACGTATCGAAGGCGCTGGCGGCGACGCCCGGTTGGCGCCCACGGCGTCGGCCCGCGACCCGCGAACTCACTGCAACGTGGTCGAGACCGTCCAGGCGTCGTGGTGCTGGCGGTAGAGCATCGGCTCCACGGTGGCCGCGTCCACGGGCTTGCTGAACAGGAAGCCCTGCATCTGGCGACATCCATGGCTCAGGAGAAACTCCGCCTGCGAGGGCAGCTCGACGCCTTCGCCGACGAGATCGAGACCGAGATTCCTGCAGAGCGACGCGACGGTCGATGCGATGACGGCATTCTTGCGATCGCCCGGGAGCGCGGCGACGAGCGTGCGGTCGATCTTCAGGCCCTGGATCGGGAACCGCGACAACTGGGCGAGCGAACTGTGGCCCGTCCCGAAGTCATCCAGCGAGACGCGGATGCCGATGTTGCGCATCTCGGTCAGCACGCGCTCCGAGCGCTCGGGTTCCTGCATCGCCGCGCTCTCGGTGATCTCGATCTCGAGCGTTCCCGGTTCCAGCTGGTTGCTCTCCATGGCGCCCTTGACCTCCTGGAGCAGGGTCGGCTGGCGGAACTGCAGCGGGGACAGATTCACCTTCATGGTGAGGCGCGGCAGGCCCATGGACTGCCAGGCGTGCAACTGGCGGCAGGCGGTCTCGAGCACCCAGCGGCCGATCGTGTCGATGGAGCCCGTCTCCTCCGCCACGTGGATGAAGTCGTTCGGACCCATCAGGCCCCGCTGGGGATGCTGCCAGCGCAGGAGGGCTTCCACGCCGAGGATGCGACCATCGGTGGCGTCCACCGCCGGCTGGTAGTGCAGCACGAGCTGCTCGCGCTCCACGGCAAGCCGCAGGTCCGACGCCAGGTCGAGGCGCTGCAGGACATCTGCGGTGATCTCGGGCGAGAAGAAGCGGAAGCGGTTCCGGCCTTCCTGTTTCGCCAGGTACATCGCGGCGTCGGCCTGGCGCAGCAGCAGATCGGCCGTCGCACCGTCAACCGGGAAGCGGCTGATGCCGATGCTCGCCTGCACGTGCAGGGCATGCTCGCCGACCATGATCGGCACCGCCAGTGAATCGAGCAGCTTGGCGGAGACCGATCCGGCCGTGTCGTCGTGTTCGATGTCGTCGAGCAGGATGGCGAACTCGTCGCCGCCCAGTCGTGCGACGACATCGAACTCGCGCAGCGCGGTACGCAGTCTCGTCGCGACCTCGATCAGCACCTGGTCGCCGGCCTCGTGCCCGAGGGAATCGTTGACCGACTTGAACCGGTCCAGATCGACGAACAGCAGGGCCAGATGCCGCCCGTGCCGATCGGCGCGGCGGATGAGGTCGCCGGCGCTCTGGAAGAACAGCGAGCGGTTCGGCAGGCCAGTGAGGCTGTCGTGGAACGCGAGGTAGCGCATCCGCTCGGCATCCTGCTCCTGGCGGGAGATGTCGGTGAAGACGATCACGACACTCCCGATGCGTCCGTCGGGCTCGCGCATCGCACTGGCGCTCACCCAGACGGGATACGTCCCGCCCGACTTCCGCCGGTCCATGAGTCGACCCTCCCAGTGTCCGCGCGCCTGCACGCTCGCGACGAGCCCCTGTCCCAGATCGGCTGTGTCGGAGAATCTGAGGACCTGGCTCACCTTGCCCACCGCCTCGTCCGACGGATACCCGGTGATCCGGCAGAACGCGGGGTTCACCCAAAGGATCCGCCAGTCGGCATCGAGGATCACGACGCCCTCGGCCATGTCGTCGATCGCTCGCCCCATGAGGCGGAGCCGTTGGTCCGACAGCCGCTGTTCCGTGATGTCGACGTTCGTGCCGATCAGGCGGAGGGCGCGCCCACGATCGTCGCGCTCGACCACCTTGGCGCGCGACACGATCCAGCGGTGCGTCCCGTCCGGCATGCGGATCCGGTGTTGCATGGAGTAGTCGCCGACGTCGCCCTTCAGCGCGGCGACGTACCGGTTGCGCATCTGGGCGTGGTCTTCCTCGGGCACGAGCGGCAGCAGCTCGTCGAAGGTCGCGCGGGTCTCGCGCGCGGGGCCACCCAGCCAGGCCGACCAGTGGGCGTCGAGGTAGACGCTCCGGGTGCCGCAATCCACGTCGAACAGGATCTGCCCCGTGGCCTCGATCGCGAGCGCCAGGCGTTCGCGCGCCTCCCGGACGATGGCCTCCTCCTGACGGCGCTGGGTCACATCGCGCGCCACGACGACGACCTTGTCGGGTTCCGCGCCGCCGGCGCTGACCGGTTCGACGGCGCAGTCGATGACGCGGATACCGTCGTCGAGCAGGCGCAACTCCGTGTGGCATCCCTGGCCGGTGTCGAACGTGTTCCGCAGGGCTTTCCGGAGGCGATCCAGATCGTCGGGGTGGACTTCGCCGAACCCGGGCCGGGAACCCGTGATGTTCCGCCGGACCAGGGCACGGGTCAGGGACCGGCTTCCATATAGCTGGCTGCCATGGCGGTCCCACACCGCGATCATGTCGGAGACGTTGTCGGTGATGAGGCGGAACATGTCCTCGTTCGACCGCAGGGCCGCCTCGGCGCGCTCGCGTTCCGTGAGCTGCAGGCGCAGCGCGTTGGTCCGTTCGTCGACCCGACGCTCCAGGGTGTCGCGCATGCTGCGCAGCTCGGCGTTGGCCGCGCTCAGCGAGCGCACGAGGTCGCTCTGTTCGGAGCGCAGTTGCAGGCTCTCGAAGAGCACGTTGCGGAAGCGATGCGCGCTGCTCAGCACGCCGGCGAGGTAGAGCAGGGCCATGACGCCCGCGATGAGGTGCATGCGATCGCCGTGCGCGAAGAGAGCCACTGCGGTGGGCACGAGCGCCAGCACGGCGAAATCGCGGTAGGCGGCAAAGACCGCAGAGAGGATGGGTACGCCAGCCCCGATCATGCCGGCAAGGACCATGGCCACCATCAGTTCGGTGGCGGGGCTCGCGTTCGCAGGCAGCAGGAACCAGAGCGCTCCCCAGCAGGCGCCGGTGGCGGCGGCGCCCAGGCGGAACCACGCGAGCCACGCTTCATCGCTGAGGGCGTCGGGCCGGCGTGCATGGAAGGAGCGCAGTGCGAGCCGGTAACCCACGACGACGTACATCGCGAAGATCCAGCCGACCACGCGACCCGGAGCGACATGCGGAAGGAGTGCCGTGAAGACGAGCGCCGCAACGGCGAGATTGATGTACTGGGCGGTGGGCGAGTTCGCGAAGAGCAACCGCAACTGATCCGCCAGCAACGGCGCGGGCGACTGCACGCTCGTCGCCGGTCGCGATGCGTCGTGGATGACTGGGTCGGAGAATCGGGGCGGCATCACGTTGGCATCGGGGCGGGCGCTGGGCCGGAGTATAGCCTGCGACCACGGGCGAACCGAGTCCGCCGCAAGGGCGGTCGCGCGCATGTCATGGGGTTCGGTCATCGCGGGTGTCGGTGACCGGCGATTGTCCGGGACGGTGGGGGCCGTTACAGTTCGTGCATGGATCCTCGCGGAGCGCGTCGGCGCCGATTGGCTGGAGGGCTTGCTGCACTTGCCGCGTCGGCAGGTCTGTGGTCGCGGGCCGCCGCGGGGTATCCGTCGCGCCCGGTGCGCCTCATCGTTCCGTTCACGCCTGCGGGTGCCACCGACATCCTCGCGAGGCTGTTGGCCGAGGCGCTCTCGAAGCGGCTCGGCACGAACGTCGTTCCCGAGAATCGTCCCGGCGCGGGCGGCAACCTCGGTGCCGAACTGGTGGCGCGCGCACCCGCGGACGGCTACACCCTGCTGATGGGGCCCCTCACGATCTACGCCGCGGGAGCAACGTTGCAGCCGGACCGCAGTTTCGACCTCGCGCGCGATTTCGCCGTCGTGAGCACCGTCGCGCGGGTGCCGCACATGCTCGTGGCGGCGGTCGGTCGGAATCTCGCAACGCTGGACGACGTCGTCCGCCTCGCCCGTCGGCAGCCCGGCAGTGTCGCCATCGCCTCCCAGGGCGTCGGCACGATCTCCCACCTCGAGGGCGCACTCTTCGAGCACATGGCCGCCGTGAAGCTGTTGCACGTGCCCTACAAGGGCAGCGCGCCAGCCCATCTCGATCTGTTCGGTGGCCGCGTTTCGCTCATGTTCGACAGCGTCGCGGCGACCCTCGGGCACATCCGCGCGGGAAAGCTCCGCGCGATCGCCGTCACCACCCGCGCTCGCACACCGCTGCTCCCGGACGTCCCGACCATGGCGGAGGCGGGACTTCCCGGCTATGCGGCCGAGTCGTGGCTCGGCATACTCGCGCCGGCAAGGACGCCGAGGCCGGTGATCGATCGTCTCACCGCCGAAGTGCGCGCACAGATGTCGGATGCGCGATTCGGCGGCCAGCTCGCGGAGCACGGCTTCGAGGCCGTGGCTCTCACGGGAGCCGACGCGAACGGCCTGTTGGCGAGCGAGACGACACGATGGGCCGAGGTCATCCGCCGGGCTGGCATCACCCTGCGACAACCATGAGCGGCACGGGAGGACGCCTTGGGACCCTTGGACGGTGTGCGCGTGGTCGACCTGACACGCATTCTCGCCGGACCGCTCGCGAGCCAGGTCCTCGCCGATCTCGGCTGCGATGTGGTCAAGATCGAGCGGCCCGACCTCGGTGACGACACCCGCGGATGGGTCCCCCCGCGCGTCCGCGACGCCGGCGGGCGTGAGGTCCCGGACAGCGCGTATTTCCAGAGCGTGAATCGAGGCAAGCGTTCGGTGGCGGTCGATCTCTCCGCGCCCGCCGGTGCTGCACTCGTCGCCAGACTTGCGGCCAGCGCGGATGTCTTCATCGAGAACTTCAAGGTCGGCGCCCTGGCGCGCCAGGGGCTCGACTACGCGACGCTCGCACGGGTCAATCCGGCACTCGTGTACTGCTCCATCACGGGCTACGGCCAGACCGGACCGATGGCCGCGGAGCCTGGCTACGACCCCATCGCCCAGGCCCGCGGCGGCATGATGAGCATCACCGGTTCACCCGGCGACGACGAACCGGTGCGCTGCGGCGTCGCCGTCGTCGATGTGCTCACCGGCGTGTACACGGCCCTCGCCGTGACCGCTGCGCTGCACCGGCGGCGCGAGACCGGTCGCGGCCAGTACATCGACATGTCGTTGCTCGACGTGCAGATGGCGTCGCTCGTGAACGTGGGGCAGAACTACCTCTCCGCGGGGGTCGTCGGGAAGCGGCTGGGTTCGGCGCATCCGAGCGTCGTGCCTTCGCAGGTGTTCAGGGCGTCCGACGGTCACGTGATGCTTTCCGCGGCCAACGACGCCCAGTTCGCGCGTCTATGCCGCGCGGCCGGTCGGGCGGATCTGCTCGCGGATCCCCGCTTCGCCACGAACGAGGCGCGCGTGCGGCACAGGGCGGAGGTCGAGCCGGTCATCGCCGCGTTCATGGCGACGCGGACGCGGGCGCACTGGGTGTCCGAGCTGGCGGCCGCCGGCGTGTCGTGTGCCCCGATCAACGACATCGCGGAGGCCTTCGCGGAGCCTCAGGTCGTGGCGCGCGGCATCCGCGTGGAACTCCCCGATCCCCGGCTCGGGGTGGTGCCCGTGGTCGCGAGTCCGATGCGGTTCTCCGAGAGCACGGTCGAGTACCGGCGCCCGCCACCCGTGCTCGGCGAGCACGCCGCAGAGGTGCTGCGCGACTGGCTCGGCATGGACGACGCGGAGATCACGAAGCTCCATGAGGCCGGCGTCGTGTGATGCCGCCTCCCGAACCATCCCTTCGCAAGGAGCCCTGACCACCATGATCGGCGATCCCGTTGCACTCACCATCCGACGCGACTTTCCGCGCCCGCCGACGGCGATCGTCGACGCGTTCCGCGATGCCCCGACAGGATTCGTCACCGATGCCTTCAACGGCCGGGGCAGCCTGCATCACGCCGTGAAGCCACTGATCCCGTCGATGACCTTCTGCGGGACCGCCGTCACGGCGCTCTGCAATCCGATGGACAACCTCGCCGCGATGGCGGTCCTGGACTTCGCGAAGCCCGGCGACGTGATCGTCATCGCGGCGGCCGCCGACGAGTTCGCGGCGACGATCGGTGACCTCTGGGCGCTCTGGGCCAGGCGGATCGGCATCGCGGCGATCGTCGTCGATGGCCTCGTGCGGGACGTACCCGGGCTGCTCGACGCCGGGATCCCGGTGTTCGCCCGCGGTCACTGCCCGAACGCCGGATATCGCAACGGACCCGGCGAGGTCAACCTCGGTGTGGTGTGCGGCGGGGTCGCCATCAACCCCGGCGATATCGTCGTGGGCGACCGGGACGGCGTCGTCGCGGTGCCGCGGGAACTGGCCGAGGTGGTGGCGGCACGGCTGGGGATCGTCCGGGTCAAGGAGGCGGAGGCACTCGCGAAAGTGCAGCGCGGAGAGAAGCTGGCATTCTGGAACGAGGCGGCGCTCACGTCGCGCGGGGGCGTCCGGTACGTCGATTGAGGTGTCCGCGAAGATGCGGACGGGATGTCCCGTCCCGTTCCGGACGCGCGGCCATCGATCTGGATGGGCGAGCCCGGTGGGCGTCGATGACTGTTCCGCGGCCGCGCGCCGGGGCGATCCGAGGTGTTGGGTTGCACGCAATCGCGTTGCTTCGTCGCGTTGCTGTGTACTTCCGTGTCGAGACACTAGAATAGGCGCCACCTCCAGCACAGGCCGCGTCCCCGACGTCGGCGATCGTTCGTGGCCCTCCTGTCTCTCGTCTTGTCGTTGCTCATCGAGCGCTTCCGGCCACTGGGGCCAGGCGGCTTGCCCTTCGATGCGTTCCTGCGCTACAGCGATGCCGTCGCACGGAACTTCAACGGCGGGCGTCGCCGCCACGGACTGCTCGCATGGCTCGTAGCCGTGGGTCCGTGGATCCTGCTGGCGGAGATCGGCTTCTACGTGTGCTCCGGCCTGGGGTTCGTCTTCGGGCTCGCGTGGAGCGTGGGCGTGCTCTACCTGACGATGGGCACCCATCGGTTCAGCGACGGATTCGCGCGGATCCACGACGCGCTGCGCGAACGGCGTCTGGATGACGCGCGACAGCGGGTGGCGCTGTGGTCCGAAGGTCCGGCCGACGATTACACCGAGTCCGAGGTCGCGAAGGTTGCCATCGAGCAGGGCATCCTGAGAGCCCATCAGCACGTGTTCGGGGTGGTGGCGTGGTACGTCTTCGTTCCTGCGGTGCTGGGGACGCTCCTGCCCGGCGGGCTGGGGTTGCTGTTGTCCGGGCCCGGGGGCGCAGTGCTGTACCGGCTCTCGACGTTGCTGGATGAGCGGTGGGGCAGGACCGACGACGATGCCTTCCGCGCCTTCGGCGAATTCGCGCGGAACACGGCACGATGGCTGGAGTGGGTGCCGACGCGCCTCACCGCCCTCTCGTTCGCGATCGTCGGGGACTTCGAGGACGCCGTGTACTGCTGGCGATCGCAGGCGGCCGCATGGACCGATCGAAACATCGGCATCCTGCTCGCGAGCGGCGCCGGTGCGCTGGGCGTGCGCCTCGGGGAGGCCATCCACGGTGCGGGTCGCGTGATTCTCCGGCCCGAGATCGGACTCGGCGACGAAGCCGACGCCGAGCACCTCGACAGCGCCGTCGGCCTCATCTGGCGCGCGCTGGTGCTGTGGATCCTGGTGATCGCCCTCATGACGCTTGCGAGCGAGGTCAGCTCGCTCATCACGCTGGCGAGTCGGGCCTAGGCGGTCCGATCCGCGCGGGTGTCTGTAGCGCGCACAGGACCTGGATCGTCAGCCCGACATCGCCCTCGCGATCCGGCGATAGACATCCAGCCGCGTCGCGTCGATGGCCCCGGCGGCCTGGGCGGCCGCGATGGCACAACCGGGTTCGCCGAGATGCCGGCAGTTCGAGAAACGGCACTGGCCGATGTGCGAGCGGAACTCCACGAACGCCTGATCGAGGTCCGTCACCTGCAGATGATGCAGGCCGAACTCCTGCAGACCCGGCGAATCGATGATCGCGCTCGCATCGTCCAGGCGATAGAGCCGCGCGTGCGTCGTCGTGTGCTTGCCCGAGTCGAGGACCGCGGAGACCTCGGCAGTGGCCGCCGCCGCCTCCGGCACGAGCGAGTTCACGATGGTCGACTTGCCCATGCCCGACTGACCCACGAGCACCGAGAGATGACCCGAGAGGCGTTCCCGGAGCGGTTCCACCGATTCACGCGCGATGAGCGGCAGCACGTCGTATCCCAGCGCCTCCAGCGGCGCGAGCAACGCCCTGGCGGCCTTTGCCGATTCGAGGTCGCATTTGTTCAGCACGATGATCACGCGGATGCCCGTGTGCTCCGCGGCCGCGATGCAGCGATGCAATAGATCCTCGTAGAAGCTCGGGAACGCGGCGACGACGAGGACCACCTGGGTCACGTTCGCCGCGATGAGCTTCTGGCGGAAGGCGTCCGAGCGATAGAGCAGGGAGGATCTCGGCGTGATCGCCTCCACGACGCCCTGGTCCGGCGCGATGGATGCGATGCGCAGCCGGTCGCCGCAGGCGATCTCGCTTCGCTTGCCGCGCGGGAAGCAGGTGATGGTCTCGCCGGTGTCGAGGCGGACCAGATAACTGCGGCCGAAGGCCGCGATGACGGTGCCGTCGACGAGGGGTGTCGACCGGTGCCCGTCGGCGGGTGTGGGGCGGCGCTTCAGCTGGGTTCCGTCGCGGCGAGGACGCGGCGACGTTCGCGAACCGCGGCGGCGAGTCCTTCCAGCACCGCAACGCTGTCGTCCCAACCGATGCAGCCGTCGGTGATGCTCTGCCCGTACGTCAGCTCCTTGTCCGGCACGAGGTCCTGGCGTCCGGCCACGATGTGGCTCTCGACCATCAATCCGAAGATGCGGCTGTCGCCGGCCGCGATCTGCGCACCCACCTCGGCACAGACCGCCGGCTGGTTCGCGGGGTCCTTGCGGCTGTTGGCGTGGCTCGCGTCGATCATGATGTGCTGGGCGAGGCCGGCCTGCGCGAGATCGCGGCAGGCGGCTTCCACGCTTGCGCTGTCGTAGTTCGGGGCCTTGCCGCCGCGCAGGATCACGTGGCAGTCCTCGTTGCCGCTGGTGGAGACGATCGCCGAATGCCCGGCCTTCGTCACCGACAGGAAGTGGTGGGGCTGCTGCGCCGCCTTGATGGCATCCACGGCGATGCGGATGTTGCCGTCGGTGCCGTTCTTGAAGCCCACGGGGCAGGACATGCCCGACGCCAGTTCGCGATGCACCTGGCTCTCGGTGGTCCGGGCTCCGATGGCGCCCCACGACACGAGGTCCGCGATGTACTGCGGCGTGATCATGTCGAGGAACTCGCAGCCGGTCGGCAGGCCGAGCCCCGCGATGTCTGCAAGGAGTTCACGGGCGACGCGCAGCCCGCGGTTGATCTGGAAGCTGCCGTCGAGCGCGGGATCGTTGATGAGCCCCTTCCAGCCCACGGTCGTGCGAGGCTTCTCGAAGTAGACGCGCATCACGATCTCGAGATCCGCGCAGAGCATGTTCCGGTATTCGATGAGCCGGTTCGCGTAGTCGCGCGCTGCCACCGGGTCGTGGATGGAGCAGGGGCCGATCACCACCACGAGCCGGTCGTCCATGCCGTGGATGATGCGGTGGATCGCCTGCCGGGAATCGGTCACCACGCGGGCCACGGATTCCGTGCACGGGAACTCACGCAGGAGGTGCGCGGGTGGCGCCACTTCCGTGATGGCGCGGATGCGAAGGTCGTCGGTCAAGTGCTGCATGATCTGGGGCTCTGCGTGGACTGGCCCGCGATGAAGCCACAGATGTCAGGCACCGCGCAAGCGCGGCACGGAAGAGCCGCCTCAGGAGGCTGCGTCGGGTCCGCCGCGGAGCAGACTCACGATGTTGCCGAACGCGCGATCGAAGAGCGGCGTCTCCTGCAGCCGGGCGAGGCGCCCCGCCCGCAGGTAGCTCGTGACCTGGTACAGCGAGTACTCGGCCACTTTCTGGCCCTTGCGATTGCTGAAGACGAAGGTGCTGCGGTACGGGCTTACCAGCGACAACCTGGCCTGGGTGGCTTCCTTGCCCTCCTGGCGAAGCTCGAACCAGTCGCCTTCCTTCAGTTCGGCGGCGAGTTGCGCAGCAGCGTCCGGCGGCGGCGCCTTGGCCTGGGAGGTCGCTGGCGCAAACCCCGGCAGGTTGCCGAAACTCACTTCCTCGACTTCGATCTCGCCCTCTCCGAACGGGTTGCGGACCTTCACGGTCGGGAAGTTGGTCGGGGGTGACTCCAGGGTCATCTCGTCCTGGAAGGATGGTGCCTCGAGTGCAGACGCCGTGGTGCCCGACAGCGTCGGCATGTCGTCGATCGTGGCGCGCTGCGGCGTCGCGCGTGGTGCGGGGGGCGGCGCCGCGGTCGTCGCGAAGGCGGCGGCGCTATCGAACGACACCTCCTCGACGTCCATGTCGTGTCCGCCGGTCGGGAAGTCCAGCGGCACGGAGATGTCGATCGGCGCATCGTCGATCGATGCTGCGGAAGGGCCGGCGATTGGTGCGGCGTCGCCCGATGATGCGGCTGGGGACGAGGGCGCGATCGGGAGGGCATCGGATGCAGGCTTCGAAGCGCCGACGTTGGGAACGGTGCCCGAAAGCATCTGTGGGGTCGTGGCGCTTCCGGCGCTCGACGTGCGCGCGCTGCTTGCCGACAGCACGTGCGTCGCGTCGGTGGACGGCGTCGAGGGTGTGGCTTCGGAGGGGCGTTCGAGGCTGGTCGGCAGGGCGGGAACGGCGTCCGATGTCCTCGGTTCGGAACGCACCGAGGGCGGCGTGCTGGTGACGGTGGTCGACGCGATGCGTGCCACGGCCTCGGCCGTCGATGCGGGGACTTGCCTGGGTGTCCGTGATGCGACGGGCAACGTGTTGTCGGTCCGTGCTTCCGGCGGATTCGCGGCGGTCGCACCCGTTGCCGTGATCGGTGGGGTCACCGATGGCGAGGGCGTCGACATGCTTCCCGGCGACCCGGGCGCGGTCATCCCCGCGGCCCGGGCAGCCGCGCGGGCCGCGGCGCGCGGATCCTTCGACGTGGCCGTGCCTCCGGTGATGGTCCGGGCGTGGCAGCGCATCAACACGGCGTTGAACCGTTCGCGAACGGCCTTGTCGGTCCCGATCACGTCCATGCCTTTTCCGAGGCGCTTCAACAGGCCTGGCAGCAGGGACACGAGTCGTTTGCGGTCGTCGATGGTGTGCTTCGGCGACAGACTCCAGACGAGGATGTCCATGGTCTCCACGAGGCCGGTCCACGAACGGCCTTCACGCCCGCCCTTGGCGTACGCCAGGATCATCAGCTTCATCCATTCGGTGGAGAGGAACCGCAGCACCGCCCGTGGCAGCGGATCACCCTCGAGGCGTTTGCGCAGTTCGTTCTGCGCGAACAGGCGCGCCACCTCGAGGCGTTCGCGGTCATGGATGCGCCCCGCTTCCTGCTTCGCCGACTGGTCCGCAACGTTCTCGAGCTCCCGGATCAGCGCCTCGAACTCGGCGGTGATGCGCTCGAACACCCCCATGTCCTCCTCGAACTCGTCGACGAGGGTGGTGAGCGTGTTCTCGATGCGGGCGTGGAGCGGGGAACCGGTGTCGAATCCGTCGCCAAGGCCCAGCGAAAGCTCGCCCAGCGTGTCGAGCATGTGCCGGGCCGGGTGCGACTTGCGCGAGAAGAAGGTCTTGTCGAGCACTGCCACCTTCAGCATCGGGATCTGCAGCCGCCCGATCAGCGCCTTCATGGCCGCGGGGATGCGAGGATCACCGAAGATCTGGTCGAACAGCATGGACACGATGTCGAGCGTGACGGTGTCCATCTGGCCCATCTTGCGGCCGAGCGACGTGGATTTCAGGGCGCGCAGGACGTTCGGCGCATCGGCGTCCGTCAGGCGATCCTCTCGGCGTCGCCGCGGGTGCGCGAGCCAGTCGCCCACGTCCTGGGACACGTCGGGCAGTTCGCCGATGTCGCCCTGCTGCAGGCGCGTCAGGGAACCGATCAGCCTGCTGCCGCCCAGCGAGTTCGTCGCGTTGACGTCGATGCCGGATTGCGCCGCGACACCCTGGCGACCACCATCGTCAACGCTGGCTGCGCCCCCTGCACCCGCTGCGCCGCCAGGGCCGCCTCCGAAACCGCCGGCCGAGAATCCGTGACCGCCCGCGGATCCCGCGGCCCCGGTCCCAGGCATGCCGGGTCCTTCGCCTGCGATACCTGGTGCGCCACCACCACCACCACCGGTAACAGATCCCGAGCCGAAGCCCGTACCGGGTGCGCCTTGGACGTTTCCGCCACCGAATCCTGCTGCCTGATTCGCGCCGCCATCCCCGTGCGATCCGCCACCGGTCTGCAGTCCGCCGGCTCCAGGGAAACCACCTACGCCAGGTACGCCGCCGGCGCCGGGCACGCCACCTGCCCCAGGCATCCCGCCGATGCCAGGCACGCCTCCTCCGGCCGCGTTGCCCATGCCGCCCCCTGGACCCTGCCAGGCGTATCCGGGGACGCCCGTGTGTCCGGCGCCGGGAAATGCGCCGCCAGCCCCAGGCGTGCCGCTGCCACCTGCAACGTAGGGGGCGCCGAGTCCTCCGGCCCCCCCGACGCCCGGCGCTCCCTGCCCGCCGAGACCGGATATCCCCACACCTGCTTCGGCGCCGACCGAAGAACCGCTGCCGGGGGCGCCCGGGCCCTGGGGCGTCAGGCCACCGGCCGTGGCCGGCACGCCGGGTCCGCCATTGCCGCCGACGCCTCCAGGCATCGGAACACCTCGACCGGCAGCCATGCTCGCGAGCAGGAGTTGCTGCAGCATGGCGAACGGATCGGCGGCTGCCGCGTCCGCGGAGAATCCGGGCTGTCCCGGGAGTCCGACGCCGCTGCCGGCCAGTGGGCTACCAGGGAAGGTGCCCATGGGACCTGCACCGGAGGGAACACCGGCCGGGATCGCGCCTCCCGGACCCATCCCGGTACCACCGGGAAGGCCGACACCCGGTTGCAGGGTCATCGTGGCGGTCGCACCCGGCATCGACGCGCCCGCGGAAATCTGCGCACCCATGCCGCCGATGGAAAGACCACCAGCCATCACGCCGCCGGCCGCAGAGGATCCGCCGGACATGACCGGGAGGGTCACGCTGCCGATGACCTGGGGCCCGTCGTCGCGGGGGCCCTCGACCGGACCCGTTCCGGTCTGCGGCTTCTTGCTGGATCCGTAGCGGATCACGGGAAGGATGCCGTTCTTCTTCAGGCGCTCGTTGATCTCGCGAATGACGGCAAGCGCCTCGGGCCGCACGTGTTCGTCGAAATGGCGGATCGCAATGCGCTTGATCTCGATGTCGAAATCGACCTGCTTCAGCGACTCCCGGAACGCTTCGGCGATGCCGCTCGGGGCGAGCGGATTGTCTGCGGCCCCCAGCTCGGGCCGCTCGAGCAGGATCGCCATGCGCTGGTCGAGGGCGACGAGCTCCTCATCCGCGCCGTTGCGGATCTTCGAGGCCAGCTCGGTGAAGCGCATGTCCTCCTCGAGGTCGCCGTCCGCGACGAGGGAAAGCTCGGTCCAGGCGGACTTCACGAGTGCGAACTGGGGTTCTTCGTCCTTGTCCTGCTGGATGGGTGGGGAGAAGCGGTTGGAGAGCTGCTCCCGGAACGTGGCTTCGACGGGGGCGCGCTGCCGAGGCCATGCTTCCTTGGCCTTGAGGTAGAAGTCGCGCTTGTCGCGTTCGAGCGCGTGCTCGGCGAGTTCATAGAGCTCGTCGATCACCTTGTCGAAGCCGGCGCCGAGCGCCGTCCCCAGGCGTTCGGCCACGAGGCCGCGGCACTCCTCCAGGAGCGACTGTGCCGGCACCGGGCCATCGCCGGCCCCTTCTCGCACCGGAGGAAAACTGATCACGTTCGAGGTCTGGGAACTCATTTCGTCGTCTCGCTTCTCCGAGGCCCAGGCGGTAGCTCGGGAGGCTCTGCCGATGGTCCGGGAGACGCGGGGTGAAATCGACCGGAGATCCGATGGACGCACTTCCATTGGATCCGTCCCGGCACCTGGTGGCCCCGCTGCCCTGGTGCCCTTCCCGGGGCACGGTAGACCGGAAGCTTTGCGTCCCCGCCTTTCGACGGGTTTGCCCTTTTCAGTTGCTTGCGGATGCTCACCCGCACCGGACCTCCGAAGGCAAGCGCGTCCCGCGGCGATCCGGTTCTCGAGAGCCTTATCTGCGCCATCTGCGGAAACTTGAGCCCGGCCGCGCCGCGGCACGTCTCGAAATCACGACGGCAACCATGATCGCGGTCCACCCGAATCCGATCCGTCGAAAACCGCATGGCCACCCCCGGCCCGACTATAGATCAAACAGGGCGTCGAGCTTCGCTGCGCAGATGAAATCGTTGGTCGAAAGGCCACCGATCGCGTGCGTCGTGTACGACACCTTCGCTTCCTTGTAACCGACCAGGATGTCCGGATGGTGGTCTTCGCGATGGGAGATCCAGGCAGTGGCGTTCACGAACGCCATGGTTTCGTAGTAGTTGCCGAAGCCATACGTTTTCGTGATGGCCTTGCCGTCGAGCGTCCAACCTTGCAGACCCCGAAGGAACGCAGCGACTTCGGAGGCCGGGAGCGGGTCGATGCCCCCTTCGCACGGGGCGCACTTCTGGCGTACGAGGCTGCTGGCGATGTCGGTCATGGATGGGGCTCCTTGGTCACGCGTGGGCGATCTGTTCGAGTCGGGCGATGCGGGCGGCCGCAGGCGGGTGCGAATCGTAGAAGGCCGAGTGCAGCGGGTCCGGTGTCAGGGTCGATGCGTTGTCCTTGTAGAGACGCACGAGGGCATTGGCAAGATCGGTCCCCGAGGCGTTGCGCGCCGCATACGCGTCGGCTTCGAATTCGTGCTTCCGCGAGTACATGGCCATCAGCGGCCTGAGCGGGAACGTGAACACCGGCACCACCATGAAGAACAGCATCAGTGCCATGGCGTCGGTCGCCTGTGCCGAGACGTTCAAGCCTTCATAGAACCAGGCGGCATCGCGAAGCTGACCCAGCGCCCAGAGGAAGGCAAGGCTCAGCCCGAAGGTCCATGCCATCCGTCGGAAGACGTGATTCATCTTGTAGTGGCCCAGCTCATGGGCGAGCACTGCCTCGATCTGTCCGGGTTCGAGGCGAGCGAGCAGGGTGTCGAAGAACACGATGCGCTTCGCCTGGCCGAACCCGGTGAAGTAAGCGTTGCCGTGGCTCGAGCGGCGCGATCCGTCCATCACGAACAACCCCTGGGAGCGGAATCCGCACTTCGTGAGGAGTGCCTCGATGCGCTTCTTGAGGTCCCCATCTTCCATCGGCGCGAACTTGTTGAAGAGGGGTGCGATGAAGGTCGGGTACACGACCAGCATCGTGATGCTGAAGCCGGTCCAGACGACCCACACCCAGAGCCACCACAGGCTTCCCATCTTGCTCATGAGCCAGAGCACGGCGAGGATCAGCGGCAGCCCGAACACGGTCGCGATCGCGGCCTGCTTCGCGAGATCGGCGACATACATTCCGAAAGTCATCTTGTTGAAGCCGAAGCGCGTCTCGAGACCGAAGACCCGATAGAGGTCGAGCGGCATTTCCACCAGCGACGAGATGACTGTCACCGCGCCGATGAAGACGGCGCCGGCGAGAAGGCCCGCGCCCAGCTGCCCTTGCGCGAGGCCATCCAGCATCTGGAGACCGCCGCCGAAGGTGAACGCAAGCAGCAGAAGGGCATCGACGATGATCCCGGCCGCATTGAGGCGCGTACGGGCACTCGAGTAGTCGGCGGCCTTCTGATGTGCAGCGAGATCGATCTGGCCCGCGAAGGGCTCCGGGACGCGATTGCGGTGGAATTGGATATGCCTGACGTGGCGGAATGCCAGCCAGAGACGCGTGCCGGTGGCGAGTGCCAGAGCGGCGAGGAAGAGCGCGGTGAGTGCGTTCATGGGCATTGCGGGTGGTGGTTCCAGGGGTGGTGTGCGAAAATTAACCGATTGAAATTCTGGAAATAATTATGGCACAGGACAATTCCCGCCTCATCTGGATCGACATGGAGATGAGCGGTCTTTCTCCCGATTCGGATCGCATCCTCGAAGTGGCGGTCGTCGTGACGGACCAGAATCTGGAAGTCGTCGCCGAAGGGCCCGTGCTGGCGGTTCATCAGTCCGATGCGGTGCTGGATGGCATGGACGCCTGGAACAAAGGCACCCACGGGAAGTCGGGGCTCATCGACCGGGTCAAGGCCTCCGCGTGGTCCGAGGCCGACGCAGAAGCACAGACCATCGCGTTCCTGAAACCGTTCATCGGGGCGGGCGCCTCCCCGATGTGCGGCAACTCCATCTGTCAGGATCGACGGTTTCTCGCCCGGTACATGCCGGCGCTCGAAGGCTACTTCCACTACCGGAATCTGGACGTCAGCACGCTGAAGGAACTGGTCAAGCGCTGGAAGCCCGCCATCGCCGGTGGCTTCGTGAAGCACGGGAAGCACGAGGCGCTTGCGGACATCTACGAATCCATCGAAGAGCTGAAGTACTACCGCGAGACGTTCATCCGTCTGTAGGCGCAGGCGACCTGGCGGTTGCCCTCGGCGCGGTCATGCGGTCCTCGGCGACTCCAGATAGTCGGTGAGTTCCGAAACCAGGCGGGTCGCGAGGGACTCGAGTTCGGTGGCGTGCGCCTTCGCGCCGGCAAGGTCGTTGTCCCGGGCGGCGTGCTCGGCGGCCATGGCCACGTCCCGGACCGCCTGGGCACCGAGCGTCGCCACCGTACCCTTGATGGTATGGGCCTCGCGGCGGGCAGCCGGAGCGTCGCCCGCGGCGAGCGCTGATTTCAGTGCGATCACCTGCCGCAGGATCTCCGTCCGCGCAAGCGCCGCCACCTCGGCGAGGAGATCCTCGTCGTCGCCGATCATCCGCAATGCCTCGGTGCGGCCGAACAGTGGTGATTCCGGCGGTATCTCGGGAGGGAGTGGCGGCGAATCGATCATGGCTGGGTTTGGCCTCTGCAGATGGTGAAGACGAGGGCTGCCTCTCCGGGCAACCTTGTCGGACGGGCATATCGGCCGCTCACCGGCTCCCTTGAGCGGGTGGAGCGTCGCCGGCCAGGGCGATGCGGGTGAGCAGTCCGCGCGTCGACGCATCCAGGTCCACTCCGCCCTGCCTCGATTCCAGGGTCGACAGCACGCCGCCCGCCAACTGCTTTCCGAGTTCGACACCCCACTGATCGAACGGGTTGATCTCCCAGATCACCGACTGTACGTAGACGCGATGCTCGTACAGCGCAATCAGGGCACCGAGGGATGACGGCGTCAGGGCCTCGAGGAGGATCGTCGTGCTCGGGCGGTTGCCGGGGAACGTGCGGTAGGGAGCCAATCTTCGTGCCTCGCCGGCGGACATGCCGGCACGCTCCATCTCTGCATAGGCTTCGGCCTCCGTCTTGCCGAACGCAAGTGCCTGGGTCTGGGCAAGGCAGTTGGCGAGCAGGATATCGTGATGCCTTCCGAGTTGTCGCACGCCGCGGGCAGCGACGATGAAGTCCGCTGGCACCATCTGGGTTCCCTGGTGGAGCAGTTGGAAGAAGGCATGCTGACCGTTCGTCCCGGGTTCGCCCCAAAGCACGGGCCCTGTTGCGTGTTCCACCGGATCGCCTGAGCGATCGATGCGCTTGCCGCTGCTTTCCATGTCGAGTTGCTGAAGGTACGCGGGCAGTCTATGGAGGTACTGGTCGTAAGGCAGGACGGCATGGGTCGCACAGCCCAGGAAGTTCGCGTACCAGACCCCGAGCAGACCCAGCACCGCAGGGCCGTTGATGTCGAGCGGTGCCGACCGGAAGTGCCGGTCCATCGCATGGGCGCCTTCCAGCAAGGCCTCGAAGCGATCCATGCCCACGGCAATCGCGATGGGCAGTCCGATGGCCGACCAGAGCGAGTAGCGCCCTCCCACCCAGTCCCAGAACTCGAAGACGCGGTCGGATGGGATGCCGAACATGGCCGTTGCGCCGACGTTGGTGCTGACGGCGGCGAAATGGGCACCGACCGCCGCTGCATCACCGAGCGATGCCACGAGCCACTGACGGGCCGACGCGGCATTCGTCATCGTCTCCTGGGTGGTGAATGTCTTCGACGACACGATGAAAAGCGTCCGGGCCGGATCGAGGTCCCGCAGGGTTTCCACGAGATGGGTGTCATCCACGTTCGACACGAACCGCACGCGCAGATCGTCGCGCCCGTGGGCGCGCAGCGCTTCCACGACCATCGATGGTCCGAGGTCGGAGCCACCGATGCCGATGTTCACCACCGCATCGAAGGGAAGCCCCGTGTGTCCGCGCAGCGATCCGTCACGGATCGCATCCGAAAAACGCCGCATGCGGGCGAGAACGTCCCGGACGCCGGGCATCACATCCCGGCCGCCGAACAGCACGGGCTGTCCGGAGCGATCGCGCAACGCGGTGTGCAGCGCCGCACGCCGTTCGGTGTGATTGACGAGAGCACCCCCGAAAAGATCGCCGATGGCGGCCTCCAGGCCTTGCTGTCGCGCGAGGGACAGCAACAGTTGCCGTGTCTCGCCGGTCACGAGGTGCTTGGACCAGTCGATGAAGATCGGCCCGGCGGTCAGCGAGTGCGTCTCGAATCGGGACGGGTCCTCGCGGAACAATGTCCGCAGACACAATCGGCGCGCGGTTGCTGCGTGGGCCTCGAGCGCCTGCCACGCAGGGCTCCGGGTGAGTGCGGACATCGGCGGCTCCAGAGAGGGTGTCGCGGAATTCTACGGGTCTGAAAATGCAAAAAGCCCCCGATCGGGGGCTTTTCGTCACCGCACAACCGGGGTCGGTCAGGCGGCCTTCTTGCGACCTGAGGTGGCGGTGCTGCCGACGGCCTGCAGGGACGCTTCCGTCATTTCGGCGAACTGCTTCCCGGCCTTCGTGGCGGCGTCGTAGGCCTGGTTGGCGGCAGACAGGGCCGATTTCACCGCATTCACGGCGACTTCGGAACCACCGGGGGCCGACTTCGACGCCTGTTCCACCAGGGTGGTCACCCGCTTGTTGAGTTCGTTCACGTGGGTGTCGAAGAACTTGGCAAACTCACCCTGCACTTCGCTCATCAGGGTCTGCACGTGCTTCGCGTAGGCCATCGTGTTCTCGCCTGCGGGCTGCGCAATGGCGGTCGCAAGGCTGCTGAACTCCTGGGGATCCTTTGCTGCGGCCAGCGCGCGCACGTTGTTCACCGTCTCGGTGAAGGCGGCCTGGGAAGTCTTGTACTGGAACTGGATCAGTTTCTCGGCGCTCTCGGCGGCCAGATGGGCGTAGTCGAGGAAAGCGTGAATGTTGCTTTTATTGAACGCGACGAGTTGCTCAGGGATACCGTACATGATGCGTCCTCCAGAAAAGAACCGACGGAATTGCACGCCGCCATGGTGCAGCGCAATAAGCAGGCCGGATTCTAGCCCCGCAACCTGGTATGTCAAGGCCGAAATCGTTACTGCGGGCGCATGGTGTGCTGCGACAATCCGCGCTCCGGCCGCGGGTGGCCACCCCTGGAAGTCATGAGCGAGGAGTCACCGATCGATACGTCGCGCGTCTCTCCGGATCTGTCGAGAGAAGTGGAAAGCAATGCGGCTGTGCAGGCCGCGCTCATCGAGGCCATCGAGCAGCCCCTGGCGGCCATCGGGTCCGATGGACGGCTCCTGGCGGGCAACGTCGCCTACCGCCGGGAGTTCGAGCGCCTCTACGGCGTGCCGATCGCGATCGGGGACGACATCTTTGCGAACAGCCTCCACCTGGCCAACGAAGCCGAGCGGCTGCAAGGCCTGATCGGGCGTGCGCTCGCCGGGGAGTCGTTCTCCGCCACAGCGGAGATGGGGGACCCCCGGTTCGCGCGCAAGCTGTACCACATCCTGCTCGCCCCGATCCCCGACGCCGATGGCGTGATCACGGCGGTGGCGTTCGCCTCCACCGACATCACGGAGCGGACGCGGGCCGAGACGCGCGTCCGACAGAGCGAGCAGCGTTTCCGCGATCTGGCCGCCAATCTTCCCGGCGCGGTGTACCAGTGGGTCGAACGCAAGGACGGCACGCGGGGCTTCCGGTGGATCAGCCCGCGCCTCGCGGAGATCTTCGGGCTCAGCGAGGCACAGCTCGAGGACGTAGGTTCGGTCATCCACCCCGATGATCGCGCGCGCTGGGTGGAGTCCATCGAGGAGTCGAACCGCTCGGGCGGTGTCTGGAACTACGAAGGGCGGCTGCTGTATCCCGATGGCCGCATCAAGTGGTGGCAGGGCATTTCGCGGCCCACCCACGTGGCTGACGACGAGATCATCTACAACGGCGTGATGCTCGACATCACCGACCGCAAGCTCGCGGAGCATGAGGTCCGGCTTGCGGCAAAGGTGTTCGAGAGCAGCCACGAGGGCGTGATGATCATGGACGAGAGCCGTCGCGTCGTGTCGGTCAATCGCGCCTTCACGGCGATCACCGGTTTCCGTCGCGAGGAGGTGCTCGGCGAGCTGCCGCTGGTGCTGGAGTCGGGACGGCACGATGCGAGTTTCCTCGCGAGTCTGTGGGCCGCGGCGAGCGCCGAGACCGGCTGGGAGGGCGAGCTGTGGCTGCGCCGCCGCGACCAGCTGGTGTTTCCCGCCTGGACCCGCCTCACCGCCGTGCGCGACGACGCCGGCACCATCACGCAGTACATCGGCGTCTTCGAGGACATCTCCGAGCGGAAGGCGCAGGAGGCGCGCATCCACCATCTCGCGCAGCACGACTTCCTCACCGGGCTGCCCAACCGCGCGTTGCTGGAGGACCGCATGCGCAAGGCGCTGCCGCTGGCGCAGCGCACCGGTTCCCGGCTCGCGGTGCTGTTCATGGATCTCGACCGCTTCAAGATCATCAACGATTCGCTCGGTCACCAGGTCGGTGACCAGCTCCTGCGGCAGGTGGCGCGGCGGCTCGCCGGCTGCGTGCGGGCGGCGGACACCGTGAGCCGGCAGGGCGGGGACGAATTCGTCCTGCTGCTGCAGGATCTCGACGAGCCGGATCACGCCGCTGCGGTCGCTATGAAGGTGCTCGAGGTGATCTCGGAACCCTTCTCCATCGACGGCATGAACCTCTCGGTGACGCCGTCCATCGGCGTCGCGATGTACCCCGAGGACGGCACCGAGTTTCCCGTGCTGCTGCGGAACGCGGATGCGGCGATGTATCACGCGAAGGCCGTGGGGCGGAACAACTTCCAGTTCTTCACGCAGGCGATGAATTCGCGCGTGCTCGAGCGCGTCGACATCGAGGCCCGCCTGCGACGCGCGCTGCGCGGTGGCGAATTCAGCGTGCACTACCAGCCGCGCATCGACCTCGCGACGGACCGGGTGGCAGGGCTGGAGGCGCTGCTGCGCTGGACCGATCCCGATCTCGGTCTCGTCCCGTCGGAGCGTTTCATCCCCGTCGCCGAGGAGTCCGGCATGATCCTGGCCGTCGGCGAATGGGTCATCCGAGAGGTCTGTCGCCAGTGTGCGGCCTGGCGCCGCGAATCCGCCCTGGATGTCCCGGTGTCGATCAACGTCTCGGCAGTGCAGTTCCGCCAGCGCGGACTGGAGGAGATGGTCCGCGGCGCCCTCGAGATGCACGGCCTGGACGCCTCGCGGCTGGAGCTGGAACTGACGGAGAGCGCCATCATGGAGGACGTCGAGGAGGCGCGCGGCGTGCTCGACCGGTTGAAAGCCCGCGGCATCCAGATCTCGGTCGATGATTTCGGCACGGGGTACTCGTCGCTCGCGTACCTGCGCCGGCTGCCGCTCGACCGACTGAAGATCGACCGGTCCTTCGTGAACGACGTGACGGACGACCCCGAGGACGCCGTGATCACCACGGCCATCATCGGGATGGCGAAGACACTGGGCCTGAAGACGCTGGCGGAGGGGATCGAAACCCCGGCGCAACTCGCTTTCTTCCGCGAGCGCGGATGCGACGAGGCCCAGGGATTCCTGCTCGCGAAACCGATGCCTTCGGATGAATTGCTGACCTGGTGGGCGGCGCGCGAGACGCCGTGACGCGACCGGGAACGGTTGCAGGCATCCGTTCCCGGGGCATCGACCTCAGCCGATGCGTTCGAAGATGCCCGCGATGCCCTGACCGCCACCGATGCACATCGTGACGAGCGCGTATCGGCCGCCGATGCGCTGCAGCTCGTACAGCGCCTTGATGGTGATGATGCAACCCGTGGCCCCGATCGGGTGACCGAGCGCGATCGCACCGCCGTTCGGATTCACCTTCGCCGGGTCGAACCCGAGGTCCTTCGCCACGGCGCACGACTGTGCCGCGAAGGCCTCGTTGGACTCGATCACGTCCATCTGCGCGACGGTGAGACCCGCCTGCTTCATGGCGTTCGTCACCGCGGGGACCGGACCGATGCCCATGATCTTCGGGTCCACGCCGGCGTGGCCGTAGCCCACCAGCTTCGCCAACGGCTTCAAGCCACGCTGCTCGGCCACGCTACGTTCCATCAGCACCACCGCTGCGGCGGCGTCGTTGAGACCGGAGGCGTTGCCTGCCGTCACGGTGCCGTCCTTCTGGAACACCGCGCGCAGCTTCGACATGTCGTCGGGCTTCGCATCCGTGCGCACATGCTCGTCGGTGTCGAACACCACCGTGCCCTTCTTCGACTTGATCTCGATCGGCAGGATCTGGTCGCGGAACCGGCCCGCGGCGATCGCCGCAGCGGCGCGATGATGGCTCTCCAGCGCGTAGGCGTCCTGCAGTTCGCGGGACAGGCTCCAGCGTTCCGCGATGCGCTCCGCCGTCACCCCCATGTGCTGGCCGTCGAACGGATCCGCGAGCGCGCCGCTCATCCAGTCCACCAGCGCAGCGTCGCCCATGCGCTGGCCCCAGCGCGCGGCGGGCATCATGTAACCCGAGCGGCTCATGCTCTCCGCGCCACCAGCCACGGCGATATCGGCGTCACCCAGCGCGATGATCTGCGCCGCGCTCACGATCGCCTGCAGGCCGCTGCCGCACAGCCGGTTCAGCGTCATCGCGGGCGTCTCCTGCGGAATGCCGCCCAGCATGGCGCAGACGCGCGACAGGTACATGTCCCTGGGCTCGGTCTGGAGGACGTTGCCGAAGACCACGTGACCCACGTCGGCCCCCGTGATGCCGGCCCGCGAGATCACCTCCTTCACGACGCGCGCGCCGAGGTCCGTCGGGGCGAAGTCCTTGAGGCTGCCGCCGAAGTCACCCACTGCGGTGCGTGCACCGCTCACCACCACCACTTCACGTCCGTTCATGATTTCTCGTTCTCCGTGGCCGCCGGGTTGCCGGTCGTGCTGCCTGCTGTCCTGGAATGGGGATCGACTCAGCGTTCGATCGCGAGGGCGACGCCCATGCCGCCGCCGATGCAGAGGCTGGCGAGGCCCTTCTTCGCGTCGCGCCGGATCATCTCGTGGATCAGCGTGACGAGGATGCGGCAGCCCGAGGCACCGATCGGGTGACCGATCGCGATGGCGCCGCCGTTCACGTTCACCTTGGAGGTGTCCCAGCCCATGTCGCGGTTCACCGCGATCGCCTGCGCCGCGAAGGCTTCGTTGATCTCGAGCAGATCGAGGTCTTCCACCGACCAGCCGGCCTTCGACAGGCACAGCCGGCTCGCCGGCACCGGGCCCATGCCCATGAACTTGGGATCGACGCCGGCGGACGAGTACGCGCGGATCTTCGCGAGCGGCGTGAGACCCAGTTCTGCAGCCTTGCGCGCCGACATCATCATCACTGCCGCGGCGCCGTCGTTCAGCCCGGACGCGTTGCCGGCGGTCACCGAGCCGGCCTTGTCGAAGGCGGGGCGCAGGGCGGCGAGGGACTCCGCGGTGGTGCCGTGCTTGGGGTACTCATCGGTATCGAAGATCGTGGCGGGGCCCTTGCGGCTCGGGATCTCGATCCCGACGATCTCGTCCTTGAACTTGCCGGCCTTCTGCGCGGCCTCGGCCTTCTGCTGCGAGGCGGCGGCGAAGGCATCCTGCTCCTCGCGCGAGACGCCCCACTTGGCAGCGATGTTCTCGGCGGTCGTGCCCATGTGGTACTGGTTGTAGACGTCCCACAGGCCGTCGACGATCATCGAGTCGACGAGCTTCGCGTCGCCCATGCGGAAACCGTCGCGGGAGTTCGAGAGGACGTGGGGGGCGGCGCTCATGTTCTCCTGCCCGCCCGCGATCACGATCTCGGCGTCGCCGGCCTTGATGGCCTGGGCGGCGAGATGGGTCGCCTTGAGGCCGGACCCGCACACCTTGTTGATGGTCATGGCCGGGACCATGTCGGGGAGTCCCGCGAAGATGCCCGCCTGGCGGGCAGGATTCTGGCCCGAGCCGGCCGTGAGGACCTGGCCCAGGAGCACTTCGCTGACGGCCTCGGCCTTGACGCCCGTTCGGGCAAGGAGGGCCTGGATCACCGCCGCACCGAGACGCGGCGCGGGAATCTTCGCGAGCGTCCCGCCGAATTTGCCCACCGCGGTGCGGACCGCACCCACGATCACCACATCGTCCATGACTGTCTCTCCTGTTGTCGTGTCCCCGGCGCCACGGTCGTGGCGGGAGCCGTCGTCACCCGGAGGGCGGGTGGCGCAGAGCCCGGGGGTGCTGCACCGCAAAAGCGGCCGTCAGTCTACGCGCGGCTTCCGGGCACTGTCGAGGGCGTGGTGCGTCACAGCATCGCGCCCGGTGGCGGGTCAGTCGTTGTCGTCCTGGAAGCGATCCATCTCCCGACGATCCTTCTTCGTGGGACGGCCCTTGTGCAGCGGGTTCGTGGGGCGGCTCGCCCGGAGTTCGTCGGCGACGCGCATGCGCGCAACCCGGCTTTCCTCGCTCTCGGTATAGAGGAGTTGTGCCGTGGGCGGCGGGCCCCGGCGATCGGACAGGGCGATCACCTCGACCTGCCAGGTGAACGCCCCGATACGGATCGACAGGCGGTCGCCCGCCTTCACGGCCTTGGCGGGCTTCACGCGCTCGCCGTTCACCTGCACCTTGCCGCCGTCGACGGCGTCCGAAGCGAGGGAACGCGTCTTGAAGAAGCGCGCGGCCCACAGCCACTTGTCGATCCGCAGGCGGTCCGGGGCTTCGCTCATGGGGGTGCCGTCGCGACCGCGCGGATCAATCGCAGTCCGCCTAGTGGCGCGTGCGACCCGGCGGGGTCTGCACCTCGGCCGCGAACACCTGTTCGGCGTCCACCGGATCGAGCGTGTAGCGCTTGCGGCAGAACTCGCAGGTGACCTCGACCTTGCCGCGTTCCTCCAGGATCGAATGGACCTCGTCGCGACCGAGCATCCGCAGCATTCCGATGACACGGTCCCGGGAGCACGAGCAGCGGAAGGCGAGCGGCGTGGCCTCGAAGAGACGCACGTCCTCCTCGTGGAAGAGCCGCCGGATGACCTCGCGCGCGGGCAGATGCAGCAGCTCGTCGTTCTTCAGCGTGCCGGCGAGGTGGTTCACTCGGGCCCACGCATCGAGGTCGGACTCCTCGGTGGCAGGCAGTTTCTGGATGAGCATCCCGGCCGCCTGGCGGTCGTCGCACGCGAGCCAGAGTTTCGTCTCGAGTTGTTCGGACGCCGCCATGTAGTGCTCGAGCACCTCGGCCACCGTATCGCCGCGAAGATCGACGATGCCCTGGTAGGGCTGCGAGCCGTCCCCGGGCACGAGCGAGATCGCGAAGCGGCCGCCGCCGACGAGATCCTGCATCCTCCCCTGCGGGAGATCGCCCTCCCACGACGCAGTCGCGCGGAGCGTGCCTTCGCTCGTGACTTCGACCACAAGAAGCGTGACCGGCCCGCCCCCCTGCATCTGCATGATGAGCGCGCCCTCGAACTTGAGCGTCGCCGAGAGCAGGGCGCCGGCGGCCATGAGTTCGCCCAGCAGGGCACGGAGCGGTTCCGGGTACTCGTGGCGTTCCAACACCGCACGCCACGTGGCGTCGAGATGGACGAGATGGCCGCGTACCGGCGTGTTCTCGAACAGGAATCGTTGCAGGGAATCGGTCATGACTTCGGCGGGCTTCCGGGGGTGTCGCGCAGCAGGCGTCGCTGGACCTTGCCACTGGTGGTCATGGGCAGCGATGCCACGAATTCGAACAGCTTCGGGCACTGGTAGGGCGCCAGTCGTTCCCGGACGTGGGTCGAGAGGAGCGACTCGGTCGCGGCATCCGGGGCGTGGCCCGGGGTCAGGACGATGACGGCCTTGATGAGGCTGCCACGCGTCTCGTCGGGGACAGCCACGACGGCGGCGTTCGCGACGGCCGGGTGCCGCAGGAGGCAGTTCTCGATCTCAGCGGGTCCGATGCGGTAACCGGCGCTCTTGATGACATCGTCCGTGCGGCCGCGGTACCAGTAGTAGCCCTCGGCATCGCGCACGGCGAGGTCGCCGGTGCGCAGCCAGCGACCCGAGTACTTGGCTTCGGTCGCCTCGGGGTTGTTCCAGTAGCCGAGGAACACCACCGGATCGTCCTCGGCGTGCACGGCGATCTCCCCCAGGGCGTCGTCGGGCAGCTCCGCGCCGGTGTCGTCGAGCAGGGCGATCCGGTGCCCCGGGTACGGGCGGCCCACGGCACCCGGGCGCGGGTCGAACACGCTGGAGCAACCCCCGATCACGTAGTTGGCCTCGGTCTGCCCGAAGATCTCGTTGATGCTCACGCCGAACTGCTCGCGGACCCAGCCGAGCAGCGTCTCGCCGACGGATTCGCCCCCGCTCATCATGCTGCGCAGTCGGATGTCGAAGCGCCCGCGCACGTCGGCGACGTCCTTCATCATCATCTTGAGCGCCGTCGGGAACAGGAACGCGTTGCGCACGCGGTAGCGCTCCATGAGCCGGCAGGCGTGCTCGGGATCGAAGCGTCCCCGGTGGGCCACGAGCGGCAGCCCGTAGTGCCACACCGGCAGCAGGGCGTCGAAGAGGCCTCCCGTCCACGCCCAGTCGGCGGGCGACCAGAAGACGTCGCCCGGCTGGGGAAAGAAGTCGTGCGAGCAGGAGAATCCGGAGAGGTTGCCGATCAACGCGCGATGCGGGATGAGCGCGCCCTTCGGCGCCCCGGTCGTGCCGCTCGTGTAGATGATGAGCGCGGGATCGTCGGCGGCTGTGGCGACCGGCGTGAAGGCGTCCGAGGCCCGGGCGAGCAGGGCGTCCCAGGGAAGCACCCGGGCCCCTGCGGCACCCGCCACGCCGATCAGGTGCTGCAACCCCGGCAGGCGGTCGTGCACGGACTGCACCTTCGGCAGGCTTTCGGCGTCCACGATGGCGATGGCGACACCGGCGTCGCGCAGCCTCGTCTCCAGCGCCTCGGGCCCGAAGAGATGCGACAGCGGGACGGCGATCGCGCCCATCTGGTAGATCGCCACGTGCGAGATCGCCGCTTCCGGTCGCTGTGGGAGGACGATGGCGACGCGGTCACCGCGGCCGATGCCGTGGGCGGCGAGCGCATGACTCAGTGCATTGGCCCGGGCCTGCACCTGGTGGAAGGTCCAGGTGGCTGCGGACCCGTCGTCGTCCTCGTAGTGCAGGGCGATGCGGTCGCGGTCCAGGGCGTGCCGTCCGCAGACATCGACGCCGATGTTGAACTGCGCCGGTACCTCCCAGCGGAAGCGGCGGACGAGGTCGGCGTGATCCCGGGCGTCGTCCGGGAGATGCATCACCGTGGCAGCCGTCATTCGGGGCCCTCGGTCGTCTGGCCGCCGGCGGCCAGGGTGCTTCGGTAGAGGCGGAACCGTTCCCGGTTGTCCCCGCTGCGGTGGCCTTCCCAGAGCAGCTGCCAGGGGCCCTCCAGGGTGCCGGTGTCACGCCTGCCCTCGACCAGCAGAAGATCACAGGTGTCGATGTGGACGCCGCTCTCGATCCGTTGTGTCACGAGCCCCAGGTGGTAGTGGAGGAGGGCCCGTTGGGAATCGCCGAGCGCCAGGCTTGCCACGCAACGTCGCTCGGCCGGCAGGGCCGTGCCGAGCGAGGTGACCATCTCCCGATAGGACTTGGCATGGTCGAAGTATCCGAACATGAGGCTGGTCAGCACACCCCAGAAGGCCGTCGCGCCGACCGCCCAGACCAGGAATGGCCGCTCCGGCGAGCGTCGGATGTTGAAGAGCGCGAGCAGCCATCCCACCGTCAGGAGTCCCGCGAAGGCGAGCATCACGCCACTGGTGCCGCTCAAGTAGCCGGGCTCCATGCGGGCCATGTGCGCGGCGAGCCGCGCGGGGACGCCGAACTCCACGGCGACGCCGTAGACCCAGCCCGCCGCGATGAAGAACAGGAAGAAGGCGATGCCGAACCAGAAGAAGGCATTCAGTGCGCCCCGGCGCAGATCCGCCAGGCCGCCGGCGGCGAGAACTGCCAACGGCACGAGCAGCGGCAGCGCGAGAAGCTCCCGCTTGTCGTGGGACGTGCTGAGCAGCAGGAGTGTCGTGACGAACAGCAGCGCCGGCGCCGTAAGCGCGACCTGGTCGAGCAACGCACGTCGGCCCCGCCAAAGCGTCCAGAGCGCGAACGGCAGCACCGGCCACGCGAACCACGGCAGCACCTTCAAATAGTAGAAAGCCGTTCCCTTGCCCGCACCGGGAAGGTCGAATCGATACCGGCCGAACTCGTGGATCGAGAGCCATTCACTGACCAGCGCTGGATCCCGCGCATACAGCAGTGCCGGCCAGATCACCAGCCAGGGCAGCGCGGCCAGCGAGGCCACCAGCAGCCAGCGCCAGGCCCTGGGCGTCCGGCACGGCCGGCAGACGAGCGGCAGGAGGAGGGTCGTGACGGTCAGCGCGAGCGCGCACAGCAGGCCGCGCGACAGGAAAGCCAGACCGATGGCCGTACCCACGGTGAGACCGCCTCGGATCGCCTGGGCCGGGCCCACCGCGAAGCCGTAGAGCGCGAGGGCGAAGGCGGTGAGGAGCGCGTTGTCCGGCACGAGCTGATGGGCGGGCTGCACGATGCCGACGCAACCGATGAGGAGCAGCGGCGCGAGCCAGCCCCGGCCGTTGCCATGGAGTCGGGCGACCGTCGCCGCGATCAGCCCGAGGGTTGCGGCCCCGTAGGCGAGATTCACCAGCCGCACCGCGTCGTGCAATGGCAGCAGCGGTGTGAACAACTTTCCCGAAACGGCGGCAGTGAGGTAGTAGAAGGGGGGGAAGCGCAGGAAAGTCTCACCGGCCAGCGCCGGCACGACGAAGTCGCCCGACAGCATCATCTGGTGGACCACACCCAGGACGAACGCCTCGTCCGGCTTCCAGGGGTCCCGACCCACGAGACCGGGGATCATCCAGGCGGCGCACAGCACCACGGTGACGAGGACGCGATGCGACTCGAGGAAGGTCGCCAACGCGTCGGAGCGCAGCCTCGCGGCGCCGAAGATCACGCGCGACGCTCCCGTGCGGGGGGGGTTGAACGGCGGGCGGCGGTGACGGAAGGCGTCATGGCGGTGCGGGCTCGGGCTTCTCGTTCGACAAACGAAAAAGGCAGCCCGGAGGCTGCCTTCTCGCGATACCGGAACCGAAGCTTACTTCGCTACCTTCGGACTGCGGCTGTAGCGCTGACGGAAGCGTTCGACCCGGCCGGCGGTGTCCATGATCTTCTGCTTGCCCGTGTAGAACGGGTGCGAGGCCGAGGAGATTTCCACGCGGATCACGGGGTACTCGTTCCCGTCTTCCCACTTCATCGTCTCGCGGCTCTTGGTTTCGATGGTCGACCTGGTCAGGAACGTGAAGTTCGCGCCGGGGTCGTGGAAGATGACTTCCTTGTACTCGGGATGGATGCCCTGCTTCATGGTGTGCTGTCCTGGCTGTGCCGGGCGATTTCCGACCGCGCGGCAGTTGAGGGGAGGCGGCCTGCTGGCAACTGACCACCGGGACCCCGATCGTGGCGTTTCGTACCGATTCGTTGCGATAGGTCGCACTTCGTCGCACTTCGTCGCAATTCGTGCCGATGAAACCTCTCATCGCAAGGGCGCGGATTATCCTGACAAATCAGGTGCGGGGCAAGCGCCCCGACATCGGATCGCGCCCCGCCAAGCCCCGGTCAGCCGCGCCCACTTCACGCCGTCGCGACGTCAGCCGCGCCCAGTTCACTCCGTCGCGGCTTCAGCCGCGACGCATCGAATCGAAGAAGTCGGCGTTGTTCTTGGTGGACCGCAGCTTGTCGGTCAGGAATTCCGTCGCTTCCAGCTCGTCCATCGGGTACAGCAGCTTCCGCAGCACCCAGATCTTCTGCAGGATCTCCTGGCGGATCAGCAGCTCCTCGCGACGCGTGCCCGAACGGTTCACGTTGATCGCGGGGTAGATCCGCTTCTCGGCCATCCGGCGGTCGAGGTGGATTTCCATGTTGCCGGTGCCCTTGAACTCCTCGTAGATGACGTCATCCATCCGGGAGCCCGTATCGATCAGCGCCGTGGCGATGATCGTGAGCGAACCGCCTTCCTCGATGTTCCGCGCGGCGCCGAAGAAACGCTTCGGGCGCTGCAGGGCATTGGAGTCGACACCGCCGGTCAGCACCTTGCCGGAGGCCGGGACGACCGTGTTGTAGGCGCGGGCGAGGCGGGTGATCGAGTCCAGCAGGATCACGACGTCCTTCTTGTGCTCCACCAGGCGCTTCGCCTTCTCGAGCACCATCTCGGCGACCTGCACGTGCCGCGTGGCCGGTTCGTCGAAGGTCGACGACACCACCTCGCCCCGCACCGAACGCTGCATCTCGGTCACTTCCTCGGGACGCTCGTCGATGAGCAGCACGATGAGAACCACGTCCGGGTAGTTCGCCATCAGCGAGTGGGCGATGTGCTGCAGCATCACCGTCTTGCCGCTCTTCGGGCTCGCCACCAGCAGACCGCGCTGGCCCTTGCCGATGGGCGCGATGATGTCGACTATGCGGCCGGTGAGGTTCTCTTCGGACTTGATCTCGCGCTCGAGCAGGAACTGCTCGGTGGGGAAGAGCGGCGTGAGGTTCTCGAAGAGGATCTTGTGCTTCGCGTTCTCGGGCGGCTCGCCGTTGACGCGATCCACCTTGACCAGTGCGAAGTAGCGCTCACCGTCCTTGGGCGTGCGGATCTCGCCCTGGATGGAGTCGCCGGTGTGCAGGTTGAAGCGTCGGATCTGCGACGGGCTGACGTAGATGTCGTCGGGCCCGGCGAGGTAGGACGTGTCGGGCGACCGCAGGAAGCCGAAGCCGTCCGGAAGCACCTCCAGCGTGCCGTCCCCGAAGATGCTGTCCCCGCGCTTGGCGGTGTTCTTCAGCAGGGCGAAGATCAGATCCTGTTTCCGCAGACGGTTGGCATTCTCGATCTCGTTGGCTTGCGCCATCTCGACGAGTTCCGTCACGTGCAGGTTCTTCAGGTCGGAGAGATGCATCGGCACCCCCGTGGGACGGGGGGGAGGCGGCGTATTCCGGCGTTGCCGGGGGTGTCCGTGGCGCCCGGGATTCGGCTGGGCCTGCGCGTCGTTGGCCGAAGCTTCGGCCGGCGCGTCCGGGTCGACGCTGGACGCGTCGTGGACGGTGGTGGACTCAGATGACACTGTCGATGAATGCCTTCAGCTGGGATTTCGGAACAGCGCCGACCTTCTGCGCCTCGAGACTGCCGTTCTTGAAGATCTGGAGCGTCGGGATGCCCTTCACTCCGAGTTTGCGCGGCGTGGACTGGTTCTCGTCGATGTTGATCTTGGCGACCTTGAGGCGCCCGGCATACTCGGCCGCAAGTTCGTCGAGGGACGGGGCGATCTGCTTGCAGGGACCGCACCACTCGGCCCAGAAATCCACGAGAACCGGGATATCGGCCTGCAGGACCTCCGTTTCGAAGGTTTCATCGGTCACATGCTGAATGTGGTCACTCATCGGCGTGTCTCATCGGAACTTGAAAGACATGAATCGGGTGGGGAAGAAGCTCGGGAAACCGCGGCTCTTCGGGTGGGGATCGGACTTGAAACTCGAACTGAGGTGATGGTTGCCCGGGGGTCTGTGCCACGCATGGAAGACGTTTCCCCGCGTGATTCGCGGGTCTCGCAATCCTGCCCGGCATCATGCGCCGGCGCTCTGCACCGCTCTTCCAGACATCCGAAGTCGGGGTCTGCCCGCAATCGAACTGGTCACCGCACCGGGTTGGAGAATCTGGGGAGCCAGATCACCAACCGCATCGAAAGCTGAATCGAAACCTGTACCGCAACCTGGATTACAACTGCACCGGTCGGCTCGTTCGAGGAGGCGCCCGCATCCTAGCCCAAATCCGAAGGCGTTGAAAAGGCGGGTCGCGTTACAATCCCGCACCGGTGCCCCCGGAGGCTGTCGTCGGTCCGGGAGAGCATCGTATCCGCATCCCCCAATCTGGACCAGAAAACATGGCCTACGTCGTTACCGAGAACTGCATCAAGTGCAAGTACACAGACTGTGTGGACGTGTGTCCCGTCGACTGTTTTCGCGAGGGGCCCAATTTCCTCGTGATCGATCCCGACGAATGCATCGACTGTACGCTCTGCGTGGCGGAATGCCCCGTGGAAGCCATCTATGCGGAAGACGATGTGCCTGCCGACCAGCGCGAGTTCATCGAGCTGAATGCCGAGCTTTCCAAGACCTGGAAGCCCATCATCGAGAAGAAGGATGGCCCGGTCGATGCCGACGAGTGGAAGGGTGTGAAGCCGAAGGCGCACCTCCTGGAGCGCTGATGACCGCGGACGGCGCGTCCGCCGTCCGATCGCCGGGGCGCCGTCCGGGCGGACATCCTGCCGGGCGCCGCTTCCGTCCTGCCGCCTCGTCTCGCGCCCTTCGTCCCCATTGATCCCGATCGACCGCCTGCGGCTCCCCAGGGCCGATCTGGCAGCGGTCGCGGCGCGCCACCTCGTCGATCGTCATCGCGCAGCTCTACCCGACCTGTCCGACGTCACGGTCGTCCTGCCGTCCCTCTCCCCGGCGGGTGCTTTCGCCCGCGGACTGATCGCGGCCGCAGGGGGGCCCGCCCTGCTGCTGCCGCGGATCACGACCCTCCGCGAGCTGGCCGAAGAGCGGCCCGTGGCGGCGCCTCGAACCGCCGATACCCAGCGTGAACTCCTCTTGTACGGCGTCCTGCGTGAGCAGGGGCTGGTTGCCCGCGGCGCGCTCTGGACCGCTGCTCGCGAACTCCGACAACTCTCCGATGAATTGTCGCTCCACCGGATCGGCCTCCCGGCGACGCTCGACGAGTTCGCGAGGCGGATCGCCCGGGCCTACGGCGCCACCGACAACCCGGCCATGCGTTACGAGGCGCGCGTGGCCTTCGAGACCTGGCGCCGGCTGGCCGGGGACGGCGACAGCGCAAGCCGGTATCAGATCGGCCTCGCCGCTGCCGCCGATGCCGCACCGGGACCGCTGTGGATGATCGATCCCGGACCGATGAACCCCTCGGAAGCGGCTTTTCTCCATCGTTGGAGCGCGCGGGCACCGGTCGTCGTCGTGGAAGGTGACATCGCCCTCGACGATGCGCCGTTCGCCCGCATGCTCGCCGAAGCCCTCCCCGCCGCCCACGCGATCCCGCTCGCATCGAGGGCCCGCCGCTTCGCCGACGATTCCCCCGACGATCCTGCCCGCGGACGGCTGTCCCTCTACGGGGCACTGCACCTGGAGGACGAGGCTGCGGCCGCCGATCTGCGCATCCGCCAGTGGCTCGCAGACGGCGCAGAGCGGATCGCGATCGTCGCGCTCGATCGCCTCGCGGCCCGACGCCTCCGGGCCCTGCTGGAACGCGCGGGCATCCTCGTGCAGGACGAGACCGGCTGGACGCTTTCCACCGTGGCCGCCGCCACCGTCGTCGCGCGCTGGCTCGACTGCGTGGTCGACGGTTTTCCGGCCCTCGGGCTGCTCGATCTCCTGAAGTCGCCCTACGTGTTCTCCGATCGCCCGGAGGAACTCCGCCGCGACGCCGTGGCTCGCATGGAGCGGTGGATCCGCGAGGACAACATCGTCACCGGCCTGGAACGCGTTGCCGCACGGGCAGCAGCCGATGCCGGTGGCGCCGACGTCCTTGGCGTGATCGACCGTCTCAGGGTATCGCGCCGGCCCCTCGAAGCCACGCGCGCACCGGCCCACGGCTGGCTCGCGCGTCTGCGGGAATCCCTCGACCTGCTAGGCGTCTCTGCAGGGCTGTCGGCCGATCCCGCAGGCGCCCAGGTCCTCGACTGCCTCTCCCGTCTCGAAGCCGACACGCGTGCCGATGCGCTTCCCCTGGCCTTCGGCGAATGGCGTCGCTGGCTCGATGGAGAATTGGAGACCGCGCTCTTCCGCGATCGCGACATCCGCAGCCCGGTCGTGATGAGCCATCTCGGCGGGCTCCGTCTGCGGCGCTTCGACGGCGTCGTGCTGCTCGGCGCCGACGTGGAGCGCCTGCCGCAGCGCGCCGCGCCGGGCCTCTTCTTCAACGATGCCGTCCGCCAGGAACTCCAACTGCCGACCGCCGCGCTCGCCGTGGCGCGGCAGCGGGAGGATCTGGCCGCACTGCTGCTCGACGCCGACCGCGCGTTCGTCACGTGGCTCGCGCGGCGCGACGGCGCCGAGGCGCCGCCCGGACCGTGGCTCGACGCCATCGAGACGTTCCACGACATCGCCTGGGGCACCTCGCTGCGCGACGAGACGCTGCGCGCGCAGATCGCGGCGGCAGGCGTACCGGCCCCGTCCGCTGCGGCGCTGCCCGTGCCTCCGACGATGCCCGCGCCGTCCGCGCCGGACCTGCTGCCGGAGCGCATCTCGGTGAGCGCGTGGGGCAGCTTCGTCGCGTGCCCGTATCGATTCCACGCCCGCCATCAGCTCGGCCTGGTACGGCTCGACGATCTCACCGACATGCTGGACAAGCGTGACCTCGGGGAGCTGGTGCATCGGGTCCTCTACCTCTTTCACAAGCGCCACCCGCTTGCCTCCGAAGCGCCGCGCGACGTGCTCTCGGCAGCACTCCACGCCATCACCGACGAGGTGTTCGATCCCGTCGCGGCGTTCGACCCGCTCGCGCCCGCGTGGGCCTCGCGATGGCGCAGGCGCATCGAGTCCTACCTCGACTTCCACCTCGCGCGCGAGGCGGAAGGATGGCGCTGGTCCGAGGGCGAGGTGAAGCGCGAACGACCTCTCGTGCTGGCCGACGGCAGCGCCGTGATCTTCCACGGAAGGCTCGATCGCATCGACGTGCGCGGGGATGAATTCGACGTGCTCGACTACAAGACGGTTCCGAAGTCGCGCCTCCAGCAAGGCCTCGCCGGCAACGATGTCCAGCTTCCTAGCTATGCCTTTCTCGTCCACGGCGCGAGCGCCGCGGGCTTCGTGACGGTCGACGAACCGAAGGTCGAGGCGATCCCGCTGACGGGCGATGTGCGTGAAGCAGCTGACGCCGAGGGGCGGCGGCTGGTCGACAGTCTCTCCCGCGCGCGCGCCGGGGCGCCGATGCCTGCCCATGGCGACGAGGCCACGTGCGTGCATTGCGAGATGCGCGGGCTGTGCCGCCGGGACCACTGGGCATGAGCCACCGGACATGAACGAAGCCGAAGCGAAGCGCGCACTGGACCCCCGCGCCAGCGTCGTGGTCGAGGCCTGTGCCGGATCGGGCAAGACCTGGCTCCTCGTCTCGCGGATCCTGCGGCTGCTGCTCGCGGGTGCGGCGCCGTCGGAGATCCTCGCGATCACGTTCACGCGGAAAGCCGCGCAGGAGATGCGCGCGCGCCTCGAGGAGTGGCTGCGCCAGCTTGCCCGGGCGGACGACGCCGCGATCGTCGCATTCCTCGTCGAACGGCAACTCGACGCCGATGCGGCACGCTCGCTGGTCCCCGGGGCGCGGGGTCTCTTCGAGCGCGTGCTCGACGCGCGTCCGGGCGTCACGATCAATACGTTCCATGGGTGGTTCCTCGAACTGCTCGAACGCGCGCCGCTCGACGAAGCGGCGGGTGCGCTCACCCTCGCCGACCGCACGTCGCCCCTGCTGGAAGAGGCGTGGCGCGCCTTCGTGACCGGGCAGGCCCGCCGCCCCGACGACGAGCCCGGGCGGTCGTTCTCCACGCTCGTCGAACGCTATGGACTGAGTGGTGCGAAAGCGCTCTGCATGCGGGTGTGGCAGCGCCGTGCGGAGTGGTGGGCCTTCACCGATGGGGAGGAGGATGCCGTCGGCGCGGCGCTCTCCGCGATCGAGGCCGGGATGTCGGTCGGGACGGATGCGGATGTCGCGGGCGAGATCGCAGCCGACGACCTGTTGCGGGCACGCATGCAGGCTTATCTCGGGTATCTGGAACAGCACGAGGGGACGAGGGAGGCGCCTCGCATCGCGGCGATGAAGGAAGCGCTCGCAGCCGAGGACGGTGCCGTATTCCTCGACGCCGCCTGCCGCGCCATCTTCACCGAGAAGGGCACACCCGTTGTGCGCAAGGCGTCCGGCGCCGGCGAGAAGCGACTCGGCGTCGAGGGCCAGACCCGGTTCCTCGACCTCCACGCGCGGTTGGCGGATCGCTTCGGCGCCGCCCGCGACGCGCTCGCCGAGCAGGACATCTTCCGCACGCAGGCCGCCGCCCTGCGATGCGGCGCCGCCCTCGTCGATGCCTATCGGCGCGTGATGGAGGCGCGATCGCAGATCGACTTCACCGACGCCGAGTGGCGCGTGCGCCAGCTGGTGAGGCATCCCGACCACGCGGCCTACCTGCTCCATCGCATCGACGCCCGGTACCGGCACATCCTCGTCGACGAGTTCCAGGATACGAATCCGCTGCAATGGCAGACGCTCCGCGCGTGGCTCGAAGCGTCCGACGAGGCCGACCGTCATCCGACGGTGTTCCTGGTGGGCGATCCCAAACAGTCGATCTACCGCTTCCGTCGCGCGGAGGCGCGCCTGTTCGACCGCGCCGCGCAGTGGCTGATCGATCGCTACGGCGCCGTGCCGCTCGGACAGAACGCCTCGCGCCGCTGCGCTCCCGCCGTCATCGCGATGGTCAACGCCGTGTTCGACGGCCGGCCGGAGTACCCCGGGTTCACCGCGCACACCTCGCACGAGCTGGCACTGCCGGGACGCGTCGAACTGCTGCCGCTCGCGCGTGAGGCACCGACCACGGCATCCGAAACCGTGACGGACGGCACGCTGCGCGACCCGCTCACCAGGCCGTTGCCCGACGAGGAACTCCGCGCGCGACATCTGGAAGCCATGGCCGTGGCAGAACGCATCGCGGCGATCGTCGGCGCGTGGGAGGTCCGGGTCGGCGGACGGATGCGCGTCGCGCGGTACGCCGACGTGATGCTCCTCGCGCGAAGCCGCACCCATCTGCGGCTCTTCGAGGATGCGCTGCGCGCCGCGCGCATCCCGTTCGTCACCGCCCGCAGCGGCGGGCTGCTCGACCGGCTCGAGATCGGCGACCTCGTTTCGCTGTTGCGTTTCCTCGTCACGCCGTTCGCGGATCTCCACCTCGCGCGCGCGCTCCGCTCCGCGGCCTTCTCGTGCACCGACGGTGATCTCATCCGGCTCGCGCGGGGCCCGGGTGCCGGATGGTGGGGGCGGCTCGAAGCACTCGTGGCTGCCGGCGACGCCGGACCGCGGTTGGCCCGCGCCCATGCGCTGCTCGCGCGTTGGCTCGAGGTCGCCGATCGCCTCCCGGTGCACGATCTGCTCGACCGCATCTTCTTCGAGGCCGACCTCGCGAACCGCTGCCGCGCCGCTGCGCCCGAGGCGCTGCGCGATGCCACTGCGGCGAACCTGCGGGCGTTCCTCGAACTGGCACTCACGCTCGACGCGGGCCGCTATCCGAGCCTGCCGCGTTTCCTCGATTCGCTCGACGAACTGCGCGACGGCGAGGGCGACGAGGCGCCGGACGAGGGCGTCACGGACGAAGCGGGCGACGCGGTGCGCATCCTCACCGTCCACGGCGCGAAGGGGCTCGAGGCCCCGATCGTCTTCCTCATCGACGCGCATCGGACACCCAGGAGCGAGGCGTATCGATCGCTGGTGGACTGGGCGCCGGACGACGAACGGCCGCGGCATTTCTCGCTGCTGACTCGGTCGGGTGAGGAGGGGGTGTCCCGCGCGACGCTGATCGCGGACGAGGCCGTCCGGGCCGAGCGCGAGGAGCTGAACGTCCTCTACGTCGCGATGACCCGCGCGAAGCAGGCGCTCGTCGTGAGCGGCAGCGAGGGTGCGAGGCGCAGCCAGGCCGTGACGTGGTATCGCCGCATCGAGGCGGCGCTGGGCGCGACCGCCGATGCCGGTGCCGTGTCCGGTGACGCCCTGGACGCCTCCGCCGCGGCGCTGGCGAACAGGCGCGCCGCGGAAGTGCACGGGGCGCCGCCGTCCGCGCCGGCTGCGTGGGCCGCACCGCAGCCCGTGGGCACAAGCGGCAACGCGGACGCGACCCCCGACACCGAGCGCGGGGAACGCATCCACTGGTTGCTCGAGCAGCTCGCTCCGCCAGCTGCCATCGGCGATCCCGACTGGCTCCGTTCGCGGCTCGGTGTGAGCGAGACCGTGTTCGCACCGCTGCTCGCGGCGGCGCGCGAGATCCTGGCAACCCCGGCACTGCGGCGCTTCTTCGACCCCGCGAACCATGTCCGGGCCCGCAACGAGCTCGCATTCATCGGTGCCGCCGGCGAACTTCGGCGGATGGACCGCGTGGTGGAGTTCGCGGACGAGGTCTGGGTGCTCGACTACAAGACCGGGGCGCCGCCCCGCGCCGACGAACTGCCGGTCGCCGTGGCCGCCCATCGGCCGCAGATGGACGAGTACGCGCGGGCCCTGCGGTCGCTCATCCCCGATCGTCCCGTCCGGGCCATGCTCGTGTTCGCGGGAGGGCTCCACGAAGAGGTCCCCTTGACGCCGGCATCGGCGGCTGGCGATGTCGGCACCGGCGGCGCATGATCGACAGGGAGCCTCATGCCATGAACGACAGATCCATTGCCTCCTCCGCTGCCGGCCCCACCGAGCCCGGCGTGCGCGCCGTCGACACGCTTCGCCCGCTGCACTGGCTCGCTCTCGGCTGGCGGGATTTTCTGGCGACGCCCCTGGCGAGCGGTGCGCACGGCCTGCTCGTGACGCTTGGCGGTCTCGCCATCCTCGCGCTGGCACTGCGCTTCCTGCCGCTGCTCCCCGGGGCGTTCTCGGGGTTCGTCCTGATCGGGCCGATCCTCGCCACGGGCCTGTACGAGATCAGCCGACGCCGCGGGCTCGGCGAACGCCCGACGCTGTCCCACGCGATCGCTGCCTGGCGGCGCGGAACGCGGCCGCTCGTCTGGCTCGGGCTGCTGCTGCTCGCCGCGGGGACGGCGTGGGTCCTGGCGTCGTCGCTGCTGTTCGGATTGTTCGTGCACCAGCGCATCGACACGCCCATCGCGTTCGTGCGCTACGCCGTCGTCGAGCAGGGATCGCTCGCCTTCCTGATGTGGGTGGTGCTGGGCGGGCTGGGTTCTGCGCTCGTCTTCGCGCTGACCGCGGTGTCGCCGCCCCTGCTGCTGGAGCGCGAGATCGCCCTGCGGTCTGCGCTGCTCGCCAGCGCCCGTGCCGTCGGCGACAACCCGATGGCGATGGCCGTCTGGGCGGCGATCATCATGGTCGCGACGGCGCTGTCGATCGCGACCGCCCTTCTCGGCTTCATCGTGGCGATTCCGGTGATCGGCCACGCCACGTGGCACGCGTACCGCGAACTGATCGACGCGGACCGCGTGCCGTTGCGTCACTGAGACCGGCTGATGTTCGGGTTCACCGAAGAGCAGGTTTCCGAGTTCGGGCTCACCTTCGGACTCGGCGGCTTCATCGTCTTCATGCTCTTCATCATCTGGAACCTGGCGCGGGAATCGAAGGCGGGCCGCCTCGGCACCTTCGTCCTCTTCTTCGTGCTTGCCTTCGGCATGCTCGGCTTCATCGCCAAGCAGGTGCTGACGTGGGTTCTCGACCTCTGACGTGTCGACTCCCGAAGCGGCGGACGACGCTGCGGCCATCCGCCCGCTGCGGCGAGGGTCAGTCGTCGCCGCCGATGCGGTAGAACTCGCGCTCCTCCCGCTCGTCGTCCACGCCCAGCACGTCGCCCGTGATGGCGTTGACCATCACTTCCGTCGTCGTACCGTCCTTCAGTTGCAGCGTGAACTCGTACCAGGCGCCCCCGTCCGGAGCGACTTCGTACTCGATCTCCCGCAAGGTCCCGGGTACCCGCCCGATCGCGATCGCGAGCGCGTCGGACTCGGAGACGCGCGCCACATCGCGGAAGGCTGGATCATCCGGCTTCACGTCGCGCTCCACCTGGGTGATCTCCCCGGTGTCGGCGCTGCACTCGACGTCCCACTCGACGCCCCCCATCACCGTCTTGATCTCGAACTCGTAGCTCAGTCGGCCGTTCTTCGATTCCATCTCCACCGACTTCACGTGGGACGGGAACCGGTTCATCACCGCCTGGAGGCAGTGTTCCATGCCGAAGGCGGCCTTGGGGATCTCGAAGTGCTGTGCCTGGGCGGTGCCCGCGACGAGCAGGGAGCAGGCGGTGACGAGCGTGCGGAATGACATGGGAAACCTCCTGAAGGATGCAGGGATGGAAGTCGGACTGCGCGCCTTCGGCAACGGCGTCACGGTGGCGTTCCGGGGAACGACGGAGAAATTCCTAGCGCCCTCCGGCCACGTCGATGTTGGAACCGGTGCAGTACGTGGCCTCGTCGGAGGCGAGCCAGAGGACCGCGGCCGCGACTTCCTCGGCCGTTCCGCCGCGCTGCATCGGCACCCCCTTCGCGAGGCGGTCGACGCGCCCGGGCTCCCCTCCGCGGGCATGGATCTCGGTGTGGATGAGGCCGGGACTCACGGCATTCACGCGGATGCCTTCGGTGGCGACCTCCTTCGCGAGGCCGATCGTGAGCGTGTCGACGGCCGCCTTCGATGCCGCGTAGTCGACGTACTCGCCCGGTGAGCCCAGGCGGGACGCGCGCGACGACACGTTGACGATGCTGCCGCCGCGGCCACCGTGCTTCGTCGACATCCGCCGTACGGCCTCGGCCGAGCACAGGAACACGCCGATCACGTTGGTGCCGAAGACGCGCGACAGGCGCGCGGCATCGATCGCCTCGACGCGCGCCTGCTGCTCGAGGATGCCGGCATTGTTGACCAGCGCGTCGATGGGGCCGAAGGCGGCCTGTGCCGCATCGAAGAGGCGCCGGACATCGGCCTCCACGCCGGTGTCCGCCTTCACCGCCAGGGCCACGCCGCCGTGGGTGACGATGTCCTCGACGACGCTGGCTGCCGCCTCGGCATCGGAACGGTAGGCGATGCACACCGCGTAGCCGCGCTGGGCGGCGAGCCGGGCGACGGCAGCGCCGATGCCCCGGCTGCCGCCGGTCACGATCATGGATTTCTTCAACGGGTGCTCCCGTGACTGGAGAAGGGTGGGGCGGTCACGGCATCTGGATCTTGCCGCGACCGGGACCGCCGAACCCGCCGCCACCGAATCCGCCACCGCCCAGGGCGGGGCCACCGCCCGCGCCGGGGACGACGATGGAGGACGCCGCCTGCCGACGCATCTCCTGGATCTCGCGCATCGCGCGATCCATCGCTTCCTTGGCGGCGGCACCGTAACCGGCCACGGCGGCGGCGAGGGATTCGTCCGGCAGTTCGAACGACAGCGGCAGGGCGCCGACCGAGGTCATGATCTGCGCCTCGCCGATGTACTGGGGGCGGCGTGAAGGGTCGTTGGTGCCGGCGCTGGTGATCGGTTGCAGCACGCGGATGGTCCCCACTCGGCGGTCGGTCACGACCTCCTCGCGGAAAAGATCATTGGCGTCCATCTCCGCTTCCATGCGGTCTTCGTTGGATTGGGCCACGGCGGTATTCCAGGGTTGTTCGTAAAGCCGAAAGGTTAGCAGCGAACGCCCCCGAATTCACCGTTGCCGGCAGCGCCCGCGCTTCAGGCACGGGGTCTTCGTGCCGACAACCGGACATCAAGTGCCTCCGCCGCGAATCCGGCCGGGGCCCCTACGCCAAGAGATCCCATCCGTGCTCGCCGATCCCAGTCCTGCCTGTCCCGCCGTTCCGCTCCGCCACCGGGCCGAATCGCTCGTCGGTGGCAGTCTCGATCTGCTGACCCTTCCCGATGTCTTCCTGAAGGTGAAGGACGTGGTCGAGGACCCCGATACCACCGCGCGCGATCTCGCCCGCGTCATCTCGGCCGACCCCGCGACGACCGCACGGATCCTGAAGCTGGTGAACAGCGCCTTCTGGGGATTCAGCGGTCGCATCGAGTCGGTGTCCCGCGCGGTGTCGCTTCTCGGCATGTTCCAGGTGCACGATCTCGTGCTCGCCACGGCCGTGGCGACCACCTTCCAGCGCATCGACCCTGCGCAGGTCGACGTGGCCGCCTTCTGGCGCGGCAGTGTCTACCGGGGACTCGCTGCGGCAGCGCTGGCACGCGCCGGCGCGCTGGTCGACGTGGGAAGAGTGTTCACCGAAGGTCTGCTGAGCGACATCGGGCACATGGTTCTCTTCCACAAGGTGCCCGGGCCGGCAGCGGCGGCGATGGAAAGCTCGGCGGCCCAGCCGTGGACGTTGGCCGCGATCGAGCGCGAAACGATCGGATGCGACCACGCCGAGGTGGGTGGCGCGCTCGCCGACGCGTGGCGGTTGCCGGCATGCTTCGGCATCGCGATCCGCCATCAGATCGCCCCGCAGTCGGCCGGCGCCCACGGCCTGGAGGCTTCCCTGCTGCACATCGGCGCCATGCTTGCCCACGGGCGGTCGGACGAGCGTCTCGCGGCGGCGTGCGTCGCGCAGATCGATCCGAAGGCCTGGGCCATCAGCGGCCTCACGCCGGAATGCCTGCCCGCCGTGCGCGCCGAGGTCGCGGCCAACCTTTCCGCGACCGAGCAGCTGTTCCGGTAGTCGTCGGGCCGGGAGTATCCGGGGATCTCAGGCGGCCTCGGCGGTCCCGTCGAAGACCCGCACGCAGTTCCGCCCGCCCTTCTTCGCGGCGTAGAGCGCCTGGTCGGCGCGATCGATCAGTTCCGACGGATCCGTGATGCCGGGCTCGAAGATCGAGAGTCCGAAACTCGACGTCACCTTCAGATCGCGCGTCGACCGGATCGACGAGCCCGCCAGTGCCTCCACATCGCTGCGGAGCCGCTCGGCGACCGCCTGCGCCTGCTCCAGCGTCACGCCCGGCAGCACGATGCAGAACTCCTCGCCGCCGTACCGCGCCAGCACATCCATGTCGCGAAGGGCCCCGGCCAGACGCTGCGACGTCGACTGCAGCACCTGGTCGCCCACCGCGTGCCCGTGCCGGTCGTTGAAGGACTTGAAGTGGTCGATGTCGGTCATGATGCAGCAGAGCGGCAGACCGCGATCGCGCGCCTCGATGAACAGCGCGTCGAGCTTCTCGAACAGCGCCCGCCGGTTGAGGCAACCCGTGAGCGGATCCCGCGTCGCCAGGCGCAGCAGCTCCTCGTTCTTGCGCTCGACCTCTTCCTTGGTCTGCATCAGTGCCGTCATCGACGCGAGAAGCTGGTTGTTCAGGCTGTCGAGATGCGTGACGTTGTCCAGCGTGACGAGACATCCCCGCACCTTGCCCGCGCCGTCGAGGATCGGCGCGCTGTTCGCGATCACTTTCACCGGCGCATCGGTGTCCCGGTCGAACTCGAGATGGTCGTTTTCGCGCACCGTTCCCGACTCGATGGCCCGTACCCACGGGTGTTCGGCACGCGCGGCGGGCAGCGCCTTCCCGAACCACGGCACGGTCTCGACCGCGCGGCCCAGCAGCCGCTCCGCGTCGGTGGCGCCCATCCAGGATCGCAGCGCGGCGTTGGCGAGCATCACCCGACCCTGCGTGTCGAGGATCATCACCCCCCCCGAGAAGACGTCGAAGGCGCTCCGCACGCGGTCGGGAATCGCTGTGGACGGATCGAGGTGTGCCAGGATCCGGCGCATGTAGAGAGCGAACGCGATGAAGCTGCCGGCGCCCAGCGCCGTCACGATCAGCACGGGCGGGTGCAGCATCCATTGCCAAGGTGTGCGGGGCCCCAGGCGTTCGAACCGGACGTGCAGCGTGCCCCACGGTTCACCCGCCGACGACAACGGCACCCGGACGTCGTCGCCGGCCGCATCCTGGTTCCGGGGCTGGTGACGCAGCTGGTTCGAGGCGTGCGCCAGGATCTGCCCGTCGCGACGCTCGACCGTCACCGCCAACAGGCTCTTTTCGCGTGCGAGCTGGTCCCGGAACACCTGCTCGAGCGGTTGCGCATCGCCCGTGTTCACGAAGGCGGCAGTCTGGATCGCGAGGTTCTCGGCGATGCGCTCCCGCCACTGTCGGGTGATGCCCGACGGATCCGGCAGCACGCCGAACGCGAGATCGAGCAGCAGCAGCATGGCCACCACGAGCGAGCTCATGCCGAGAGACACCCGGATCGAGGGGCTCGCGGTGAAGCGCGGCAGACGGCGGACCAGCTGCAGGATCACAAGTGGAACTCCCCTGGTCCGGCTGCGGACCGCAGCGCCCGCACGCGCGCGAACGCCAGGGCCTCCTGCTCGGCTTCCTCGTCATCGCGCACATCCCACTCGGGCTTGTCCTCTTCGGGAGCGAGCACCGGGAGCGGATCGAGATTGCGCCACGCCGGCAGGGACCCGAGCAGCGACACGAGCAATCCGCCCCCCCTCAGCGCCCACACGACGAGGCCGGCCGACATGGCGACCCCCGTCATGCGCACCGCGCCCTCGGCCGTGAGGAGGCGTGCAGAGGTCGGTGATTCGGGGTCGTCGAACGATGGCATCTGCACCGGACCGATGTCCGAAACGCCCGCAAGCGACCTCGTCGTATCGAGGGCAGGATCAATGCCGAGGTCGAAGAGCAATACCCGTGTCTGCGCCACCGTCGGGGCGATCGCACCGGGTACGGAAAGCATCGAGTACCGTGAACCCGGACTCGGACCGAAGGCGTGCCCGGATGACAGGTGCGGGTCGCCGTCGGCAGCCTCTCCAGTCAGGACGAGGTACGGAGCGAACGGGCCGGTACCCGGCGCGGGGAAGCCTGCGCTGGCGCCGCCGCCGCTCGAACGTCTGGCTGCCGACCGACCCTCGATCGGTCGATCGCTGGTTGCCGTGGATGGCGGAGAGTCCGTGCCGCCCTGCGTTTCCGGGTCGACCGTCGGGGCGGGCGTCGAGATCGGTGTCGGGGGTGGTGGTTCCTGGGGTGGGACCCAGGAGATCACGATCGGTGGCGGCGGGTCGCTCACGGGGAGGATGTCCAGCGCCGCCTGGGCGGCCGTCGTGAACATGCCATCGGTCACCGTATAGGCGAAAGTCACGGACGACTCATCGTCGACGGCGGGGGTGAAGGTCCACGTGCCGTCGTTGTTGTCGACGAGGCCGCCGATGCCGGTGCCGATGCTCAGTCCGTTCGCGACGAGCGTCGGCCCGTCGATATCCGTGGTGCCTCCAAGCAGCTCCGCCTGGGTGATCGATCGCGGGCCGCTGTCCTCGATGATCGCCGTGAGCGTGACGAGCGAAGTCGTCGGGGCATCGTTCACGGGCGTGATGTCGAGGGCGGCCGTTCCTGCGGCGGTGAGCGACCCGTCGGTCACCGTGTAGCTGAAGCTCGCCGAGGTGTCGTCATCGGCGGCAGGCGTGTAGGTCCACGTGCCGTCGTTGTTGTCGACCAGGCCACCGCTGCCGGTGCTGATCGTCAGCCCGCTCGCGGTCAGCGCATGGCCATCCACGTCGGCAGCGGCTCCGAGCAGCTCCGCCTGCGTGATCAATCGCGGCCCGCTGTCTTCGGCGATCGGAGTGAGGGCGACCGTGGACGTCGTTGGCGCCTCGTTGACGTTGGTCACCGTCACAGCGATCGCCTGCGTGTCGGTGCCGCCGTTGCCGTCGGCGACCTGCACCGTCACGTCGTAGATGTTGTTGCCACCGGCGTCGATGGGCGTCTCGAAGTCGGGGGCGGTGTCGAACGTCAGCACGCCGGTGGCGCTATCGATGGAGAACAGCGCCTGGTCGGCGCCGCCCACGATCGAGTAGACCGCGGTGCCGCCATCGACGTCGGTGCGGGTGACGGTCGTGACCGCCGTCTGGTTCTCGGCGGCATTCACCGCGGCGGTCGGGCCCGCGCCGTCGCTGCTGATCACTGGTGCTTCATTGACGTTGGTCACCGTCACAGCGATCGCCTGCGCATCGGTACCGCCGTTGCCGTCGGCGACCTGCACCGTCACGTCGTAGATGTTGTTGCCACCGGCGTCGATGGGCGTCTCGAAGTCGGGGGCGGTGTCGAACGTCAGCAAGCCGGTGGCGCTATCGATGGAGAACAGCGCCTGGTCGGCGCCGCCCACGATCGAGTAGACCGCGGTGCCGCCATCGACGTCGGTGCTGGTGACGGTCGTGACCGCCGTCTGGTTCTCGGCGGCATTCACCGCGGCGGTCGGGCCCGCGCCGTCGCTGCTGATCACCGGTGCGTCGTTCACGGCGTTCACGATGATCGTCACCGTGGCGATGTTGGAGTCCAGCGAGCCGTCGCTGGCGCGGTAGGTGAAACTGTCCGTGCCGTTGAAGTTGCCGTTGGGGGTGTAGGTGAACGATCCATCGGCGTTCAACGTGAACGCCGCCGCGTTCGCCGGCCCGCTGACGAGTACTGCAGACAACCCCGGGCCATCGACGTCGGTGTCGTTGAACAGCACCCCTTGGGCAGACGCCACCGCGAGCACGCCGTCTTCGTTGACGGCGTACCCGCCAACGCCCGCGGCATGGAGGCCCTGCAGCTCGGCTTGCGTCAGCGCCTGGTCGAACACCGCAACGTCGTCGATGCGACCGTCGAAGAAGCCGTAGCCGTTCGGGTTGGCGCCGATCACCACGGCGCGGGTCGGGTCCACACCGACCGCACCCCCCGAACTGTGGACCTTGCTGCCTACTGCCGTACCGTTGAGGAAGAGGTTCATCACGCCCGTCGCATCGTCGTACGTGGCCGCTGCGAAGTACCACCGTCCCGCTACCAGGGAACCGGATGAAGCGATCAGGGTGTCGGTCGTTCCGCCCGCGTCCACGCGGAAGCGCAGGACGTGCTCGCCGCTAATTTGCACAGTGCTGAGCATCCACGAATGGTCCTGCTCGGCGTTCGCCCCGGTCGACAACGCCTTCGAGATGATTCGCTGGTCTGCAGTGCCGAAGTCGTCGGCACTGAACCAACCCAGCAGCGTGAGGCCGGTGCCGGAAACGTCCATCGTGCCCACGTTGACCTGTTGGTTGACGCCATTGAAGTCGACGGCGGAGTCGGCATCCCCTGCCAGGGCACCGGCCGCCCCGAGAGTGGGGTTTCCCACATACGTGCCAGGTGTTGCGAGCGATCCCAGGTTGATCGCCGTTGTGCCCGATGATTCGCCCAGGCGCCAGTAGCCGACCGGTTGCAGCGCGAGCGTCTGCGCGCTGAACGCTCCGGGGTCGCCGATCGCGACAGGGGCGTCGTTCGCCGAGGTGATGGTCACCGTGGTGCTGCCCGCGACCTGGAGTGCACCGCCCGTTCCTTGTGCGCCCCCGTTGCCGTCGTCGAAAACCCAGTCGATCCGGACACTCGCCGGCGGTGCCTCGGACGCGTTGCCGTACACGATGTTGCGCATCAACGTGTCGACGCGGGCGTTCGTCGCGTTGCTGCCGAAGGTGATCGACATCGATCCGCCCGTGAAGACGTAGGTGCCGACCTGCACCCCGCCCACGAAGACCGCCGGCCCCGCCACCGTGACAGTCGTGCCGTCGAATGCGAGCAGGTCCTCGGCGTTGGCGCCGGCGTGGCGTTCGAGCGTGAGGCTGGCGCCGTTGAACGCGTTGGCGGCGGAAAGCTCCGCGTCGAGGATCTGGACGTTCGCATCCAGCACCACCCAGGCCCCGCCTTCGATGAATGTCGGCGTGCCGTCGAGCGTGTTCGAGAAGGCGGAATCGAAGCCGGCGTCGAGCGTGCCGCCCGTGTTGTAGCGGATCACGCCGGCGCTGAAGCCGGCGCCGTTCCAGGTCATCCCGGCCACGACCAGTTTTCCGTCGGACTGGATGGCGAGCGTGCGCCCGAGGTCGCCGGAGCCCGAGAAGTCCGTGGTCACCCGGCCGTCGGTGTCGAAGGTGGTGTCCAGTGCGCCCGTCGTGCCGTAGCGCGCAGCGGCGAAATCCGCGTTGCCCGAGCCCAGCGAGCGGCCCGCGAGCACGATCTTCCCGTCCGACTGGATCGCCACGCTCGAACCGTAGTCGTTGCCGGCACTGAAGACTGTCACGACCCTGCCGTCGCCGTCGAAGGTCGTGTCGAGCGAGCCGTCGCTGTTGTAGCGTGCCAGTGCCATGTCGTCGCTGGCGCCCGTGGTCGTTCCGCCGGCGACGATGCGGCCGTCTGCCTGGATCGCGAGGCTCTCGATCTGGTCGTTCCCGCTGCCGATCGCGGTGATCACCCTGCCGTCGGTGTCGAACGTCGCGTCGAGCGTGCCGTCGGTGTTGTAGCGGACGAGCGCGAAGTCGTTGTCGGTGCCGTTCCAGCTGTAGCCGCCCAGCACGATCCGGCCGTCGGATTGCAGCACGATCGCGTTGGCGAAGTCATCTCCGCTGCCGATGGCGGTGGTCACCCTTCCATCCGTGTCGAACGTCGTGTCGAGGGAGCCGTCGGTGTTGTACCGGATCACCGCGAAATCCTCATCGCTGCCGTTATGGCTGTAGCCCCCGACGACGATCCGGCCATCGGTCTGCACGGCGACGCCGACGGCGCGGTCGTTGCCCGCTCCGATTCCGGTCGTGACCATGCCATCGGTGTCGAAGGAGGTGTCGAGGGAGCCGTCGGCGTTGTATCGGACGAGCGCGAAGTCCACATTGACGCCGTTGAACGACGTGCCCGCGACGAGGATCTTCCCGTCGGCCTGCAGCGCCACGGACCATCCCTCGCTGCTCGATCCGACGATGGTGCTGACCAGCCCGGCCGTGCCGAACCCGCTGTCGAGCACACCGTTGGCTTCGTAGCGCGCCATGACGATCGCGCTGCCCGCGAAGCCGACCACGACGATCTTTCCGTCGGGTTGCACCACGACACTCTTCACGTCGGCCGACGTGGCGAACGCGGTCATCAGCTTGCCGTCGCCCCGGTTGAAGGTGGGCGCATCGTTGACCGCACTCACGGTGATGGTGGTGTCGTGGGTGGCGCTCGTGCCGCCGTCGCCGTCGCTCAGCACGAAGCGCACAGTGCGCGCCCCCGTCGTCGGTGATGTCGTGTCGGTGTTCCGGTAGGTGACGTTACGAACCAGCGCATCCACTGCCGTGGCGTTCGCGTTGGCGTTCAGCGTGATGACGAGCGGCGAGCCGGTGCTGCCCCCCGCATACGTGCCGATGGCCACACCGCCGAAAGTCACTGTCGAAGCTGACACGCCGATCTGTCCACCGGCCGACCCCTGGTGGCGGATGCCGAGCATGTCTTCCGCGGAGTCGGACCCGGCGGTGAACGACACCATCAAGGTGCCGCCATCGAAGTTCGTGGAGTCGATGTCCGTCACCGTGGCGTCGCCGCCCTGTTCGATGACCACCGCCCCGTCCCCCTCGGCGTAGGCAAGGCTGTCACCGGCGAGCGCTGCAATGGTCGGGATGTCGTTGACCGGAGTGACGTCGAGCGTGATCGTATTGGCCGACGCATCCGTGTCGCTGCCGCCGCCGGCGGTACCGCCATCGTCCTGCACGCGGAACGTGAACGAGGCGACGCCCGCCCCGGCGGCGTCGGCTGCCGGCTCGTAACTCAACAGACCGGCGGCGATGTCGCTGGCCGGGATCCAATCGCCAGCCGGGAATGCGGCGCCGCGCAACAGCAGGCTGCCGCCGGCGGGCAGCGAGTCGATCCAGACGCGCAGCAGGTTGTCGCCGTCGGCATCGGTGAACCCGAAGTCGGCGACGCTGAAGGTGCGTATCGTGTCTTCGGTCACGGTCAGCGTGGCGTCAGTGCCCGCGGGTGCGTCACTGATGTCCGCGACCGTGATCGTGATGCTTTCCTCGCGCCAGAGTCCACCCGCGTCAGTGCCGCGCACCGTTATCGCGTGGCTGGCGGAAGTCTCGTGGTCCAGCAGGCTCCCATCGGCCACGGTGATCGTCCCGTCGGTGCCGATGGCGAAGCGCCCGCCCGCGCCGTCGATCATGTCGAAGGTGTAGCTGCTGCCGATGTTCGGGTCTGCCACCACCACGGTGCCCAGCGCCGTGCCGTCGGCAGTGCCCTCCGGCAATGAGAACGCATTGCTCTGCTGATACAGCGCCGCCAAGTCCTCCGCCGACAGCGCACCGCTGGCCACGACGAGGTTGTCGATCGCACCGTCGAACAAGGCGTCGCCCGCCCAGTTGGACCTGCCCACGAAATTGTTCGTCCGCACGCCGACCTCGGGGACGATGCCGGTCTCCGTGTCGGCGAGCACACCGTTCACATACAGCGCCATGACACCCGATCCGTCCACGGTCGCGGCGAAGTGCAGCCACGTGCCGTTCACGATGGCGCCTGCCGCGTTGGCCCGATACGTCAGCAGGCCGCCGACCCCCAGATCCCTCTCGAGGGTGAAGGTGAGATCGTCGGTGTTCGCCAATCGTCCGACATAGATGGCCGTGATGCCGGTGCTGCCCGCCTGACCGAAGTCCACGACGCGCTGCCAGTCCCCGGTGCTGTCGAAGCGGACGTGCCCTGCGATCGTCATCGCACCGCCGGTGGTGATGTCGTCGATATGTCCGTACTGGCCTGAGACGCCACCGGCGAGGTCGAGCGCGCCCGAGCCGGCGGGCCCGGTGGTCTGCCCAGGTGAGCCGAACAGGGTCATCGTGGCATCGGCCCCGGCGTCGTCCCGGCCGAGATCGGTCTGCGTCGAGAAGGTGTAGACGCCGGTGAGACTGGATTCGGCCAGCCCGGGGATGAAGTACAGATCGGCGGGCGCCACGTTCACCAGGACCGCCGTCTGGTTGGCGCCGAACTCGGAGGTTTCGGTGAAACTGGTGTAGGTGTTGTCGGTGGCCCGGGTGGCCGTCGCGCTGATGAACGTCCCCACCGCCACGTTGACTGTCAGCGTGGTGCTGATGGTCGCGTTCCCGCTGCCGTCGGTGGCGACGTTGGCGAAGCCCAGGACGGTCTGGCCTTGGCCATGGCCGCTGGCGTCCTGGCTGACGTTGCCGAAGAACTCGATGCGGTAGTGGCTGTTGGCCGTGCTGCCCAGCGTGCCCGCGATCGTCACCGCACTCGTATCCGTGACTGCCGAAGCGATCACGGGATGGTTCTGGATGCCGTCGCTCTCGGCGACATCGTTCGCCATGGCCGTGCTGTTGTTGCCGCCCTGGTCGATACCGAGGCTCGCGTTCGATCGGATCGCGTTCCCTAGGATCGCGACCTCGGCGCTCGTGAGGGCGACCTCGATCCCGTCGTCGCCATTGTTCGCGATCACGTTGCCTGCGTCGATGGCGGTCCCTCCGATGGCATGGCCAGTGCCATCCCAGACGGTGATGCCGTCCCATCCGTTCCCGATGGCTGTCGTGCCGTCGCTGCCGACGCCGATGTAGTTGCCGAGAATGCTTGCGTCGGTGCTGTTCTCCAGCCAGATGCCGGAGTCGCCGTTGCCGGAGATCACGTTGCGGTGGCCGCTCGTCAGGCCCCCGATGACGATGTCGGTAGCGCCGAAGAAGTAGACGCCGAAATCGTTGTTTCCGAGGGCGGTCAGGCCGGTCGCGTCGACCCCGATGTGGTTGCCGAGGATCAGGTGGTTGCCGCCTCCGCTGCCACCGATACCGTTCTGGTTGTTGCCGGCGAAGATATTGCGATCTACAGCACTGGTGCCGCCGATGGTGTTCCCGATGCCCTCCATCCAGATCCCGTTCAGCGTGTTGATCTCGCCGGCGCCGGCAGAGACACCGGTCTCGGTGAGGCTGCCGACGTAGTTGCCGGCAATCGTGTTGTTGTCCGATTGCACGTAGATGCCGGAGCCGGTGAAGTCCCGGATCACGAAGCCGCGGATGGTGCTGTTGCCGGAGCCAGCGGCCAGCACGAGGCCGTCGCCCGCGAAGGCGTTGTTGCCATCCAGCACGATGGCTGGACGGCTGCTGTTCGCGGCAAAGCTGTCGTCGGTGGTGGCATCGAGGATCACCGCACCGGTGATGCTGGGCAGCGCCGACGTGACGTTGATCGTGTGCACGCCCGTGCCGGCGATGTTGAAGAAGATCCGGTCGGTACCTCCGGTTGCATTGGCCGCGGCAAGTGCTTCGCGCAGGCTGATGCGTCCGTCGGCGCCCCGGCTGTTCCCAAGATTGGTGATCGAGGTGGTGGTGCCATCGGACACGTCGCTCGCCGTGTCCACCACGATGATGCCGGTGGAGGTGGCCGTGACGTTCGCGGCGAACTCCGACGTTTCGTTGGTCGTCAGGTTGGTGGCCGTGGCGGTGACGCGTTCACCGGCATTGATCCAGACATTGGGCAGTGTGGTCGCGATGGACGCATTCCCCGAGATGTCGGTCGTGACATCGACGTAGCCGAGGTAGCGCTCGCCTTCGCCATTGCTCGCGTCGGCGACGCTCGGACGGTTGGCGAAGAACTCGATACGGAAGCTCGTGCTCGCGGTCGAGTCGAGGCTGCCGGCCAGGGTGGTGCCGGTCGTATTGGCGTTGGCAGAGGTCAGGACCGGGAAGTTCTGCAGGTTGTTGGCGCCGGTGTCGGCATCGAGACTGGCAGGGGCGTCGTTGGCGGTGAGGCCATCTCCGCCCAGGTCGATGGCCTGGCCGCCGTTGCTGGCGAGCGTGTTGCCGAGGATCGATATCCCCGTGTTGCCACTGCTGAACAGTCGGATGCCGGTCGAGCCATTGAAGGCGATCAGGTTGCCGTCGCCTGCACTGGTACCACCGATGGTGAAGTTCCTGGCTTGGCTTCCAATGTCGAAGCCCTGGTTCGAGTTGCCCAACGCCAGTGTGCCGCTCGCATCGGTGCCGATGAAGTTGCCGCGAAAGACGTTGCCGGTGGTTGCGCTGTTCTTCACGTCGATGCCGTCGTCCCCGTTGCCCGAGATGACGTTGCGCGCTGTCGACGTGGACCCGCCGATGGTGTTGTTCGACGCGCCGTTGTTGAGCGCAACGCCGTCGACGCTGTTGCCCAGAGCCACCGCACCGGTGGCGTCGGTGCCGATGTAGTTGCCGATCACCAGGTTGCCGGTGGCCGTCGCCCCGTCGAGAAACACGCCGTCGCTGTTGCCCGAAAGGACGTTGCGGTCGGCGGCAGTGAGCCCGCCAATGGTGTTGTTGGCGCCCTGCACATAGATGCCGGCGTCCGTGTTGGCTTCGCCTGCACCTGCGGTGGTTCCATCGGCCAACATGCTGCCTATGTAGTTGCCGGCGATGGTGTTGTTGTCTGCGCCAATCCGAATGGTGATGCCATCACCGGCGAAGTCGCGAATGACGAAGCCCCGAATGGTGCTGCCGTCGGCCGTGCCACTGAGTTCGAAGCCCGACCCGACCAGGTTGTTGCCATCCAGAATGATGGCGGGCTTGTTGCCGTTGGCAGCAAAACTGTCGTCGGTGGTGGCGTCGAGGGTCACCCCTTCGGTGATGAAGGGCAGGGCAGAGCCCAGGCTGATGGTGTGCGTGCCAGTGCCGGCGATGTTGAAGTGAATGCGGTCGGCGCTTGTGCCATTGGCCGTGTTGTTGGCCGCCGTGATCGCCTCGCGCAGGCTGATGAAGCCGTCGACACCACGATTGGCCGCCAATGCGGCCAGCGACGAGGTGTCGCCGTCAGAGGTATCGGCTGTGGTGTCGACCGTGATGAGACCGTAGGTGATGTCATCGTCGCTGTTGGTCAGTCGCACGTCGGCGGGATTCAGGCCGTTGTAGCTCGAGTCGCCGCTGGAAGCCGCCGCCAGCACGATCGAATAGGCCTGGAAGCCGTCGGCCAACCCGTCGTTCACGCCGGTCACGGTGACCACTTGCGGCGTCGCCCAGTTGGCGGTGGTGAAGGTGAGGAGTGAAGTGCCGACCGTGCCTTCGCTGGTGTCGCTGCTGCCCACCGCCACGGTCACGTCGGCGGTGGGCGCGGCGTCGAGCACCACGCTGAACTGCGCGGTGCCACCGGCTTCGGTGGTGGTAAGTCCGTAGGTGGGCGTGACGGTGAAGCCGGGCAGGCCGGTCACGCTGTAGCGCTGCATGAAGACGCCGGCATCGTCGACGTTGCTGGTCTGGGTACCGTTGCCCCCCCAGACGATCACCGCGTTCGAGCCATGGATGGCAATGCTCGGAAACTGCTGGGCGTCGGTGGTGCTGGTACTGACTTTCAGTTCGGCGCCGATCTTGGCGCCAGTGGTGGCATCGAATTGCTGTGCGTAGACACCGACGCTGCTGCCGTCCTGTGCATCGCTGCCCCAGGTGACCACGAAACTGTTGCTGCCGACGAACGCCAGGTCGCCCCAGCGCTGCGTGTCGGAGGTGTAGGTGTTGGCCGTGATCTCGCCGGTCAGGGCCGTCCCGCTGGCGTCGTAGCGGCGCACCATCATGTCTATCGTGCTGCCCTCGCTTTCCCAGGCCACGGCAAAGCTGCCGTCGGCTGCGTAGGCGACATGGCCCGATTCCTGGACGCCGGCGGTGGTGGTGTTGACGCGGAACTCACTGCCTTGCGCGACGCCGGCGGCATTGAAGCGCTGGCCATAGACATCGGTGCTGATGCCGTCCTGAAAGCTCTCCCAGACGATGACGAAGTCGCCGCCGGTCCGGTGCACATCGATGTCGGCGAACGACTGGAAATCGGTCAGGCTGGTGTTGACCAGGAAGTTCCCTCCCTGGGCCACGCCCGCCGCGTTGTAGCGCTGGGCGTAGACGTCGCCATCGTTGACGCTGTAGTCCGTGAACGCCACGACGAAGTTGCCGTTGTCGTCCATGCCGACCTTGGAGTAGCGCTGGTCGCCGGCCACGGTGGTGTTGACCCTGAATTCGGCGCCCGAGGCCGTGCCATCGGCGGCGTACAGGCGCGCGTAGACGCCGAGGTCGCCGGCCGAGTCCTGCGACCAGCTGCTCCAGGTCACCACGAAGCGGCCGTCGTCCGCCATCGCCACTGAAGGTTCGAACTGGGCGTTGGCGGTCGTGCCGTTGACGAGGATGGCTGTGCCCTGCGCAACACCGGCGGCGTTGTAACGCTGGGCGTAGATGTCGCCGCTGTTGGCGTTCAGGTCGGTGTACACCACCACGTAGCTGCCGTCGGCAGCCATGGCCACGTTGCCGCCACCGAAGGCCGTGATCTCCTGGGTCCCGGTGGTGCGGCCCACGTTGACCAGCGTCTCGCCGCCCTGGTTGGTGATGGTCGGCGCGCCGCTCGCCCCCACCTTGATCGACACCCCACCCGCGGCCCACTTGGAGCTGTCGGGGATGGTCCACGAGGTCACGACGGAGGCCGCGCCGGCTTCCGTCGTGCCGCTGCCATTGGCCGAGCCTCCGCCGAAGAGGTCCCATCTTTCGGTCTGACCCGCCCCTGGGACGAAGTCTCCGTTGTTGCTGTTGTTGTAAGCGGCGACGCCGAACACCAGCTCATTCGTGGCGGAGGCGACCGTGACCGACGGACTGGTGCTGTCGCCTTGGGCGCCCGCGAAGACCCCCAGTGGCGTTGACTGGTCGACGCCGGTGAAGGTCATCACGCCGATGGTGGCGTCCTCGTGGCCCGTACCGCTGAAAGTCACGACGACGTCGGCGGTGCCGGTGGCAGGCGCCACAAGACGCCAGATCTCGACCCGCGACTCCGACGACACGTCGTCCTGCGAGCCGACGTGTGTCAGCGCGACGCCGTCGTAGGTGACCGAGCTGACGCTGTCGCCGTTGGTTTTTCCGAACGAAATGCCCACCAGCATCAGCCGGTCACTGCCCGCGGTGGTGTGGGAGACAGTTTGATCGGCGGCGCCAGTGGCGACCGTGGCGGTGGTGGTCGCGTCCACTGCAATGGCCAGCGTGTGGTCCCAGGTCTGTTGCAGTTCGAGGCCGACAGCCATCGCGGCCTCGATCGCGCCGCTTCGATGCTCCAGAGTCCAGTTCCCGCCCATCGATGCTGAGCCGGTCTTGTCGCTGCTGGCCGCCACATCGGCGCCGGTGACGTGCGCCAGCTGCTCGATGAAGGCCAGGCCTTCGGTGCCGTCGGCCACGTCGCAGCCGTAGAGCAGGATGTCGGCGTCGGCAGTCAGCGCGGCGCGCCAGGCGCCCAAGCTGTCGGCCGCATCGCCCAGGGTTTCCGCATTCACCATGCCGCTGCCGAGCTGCAGCTGGCCGGCGCTGCCGTGAGAAATGATGTGGATCGCCGCGACATCCCGGCGTCCCGCGAGCGATTCCCCGATCTGATCGAGGCCTTCCCGCTCGGCGGTGAGGACCACGATCTCGACGGCGTTCCCGCTGTCCATCTGCGCGCGCAGATCCTCCATCAGCAGGTCGATGCCGTCCACGCGGGCATCGATGAACACGAGCGCCGTGCCGGGTTCCGCGCTGCGGGAGACGTCGGCTGCCGTGGGGGTGTCGGTCGGTGACGCATAGGCGTCGAGCGATCGCACCTCCGCGACCGGCAGCAGCGTGTCCGGCGCGAGCAGCGCTGCAGCGTCGGCAGAGAACAGGATGCGCGGCGCCAGTTCCTCGACCAGAAGTTCCTCGCGGGCCTTGCCCGTGAACCGCTGCCACCAGCGTCTCATTCGAGACTCCCGAAGACCGAGAGACTCTTCGTCGTCCGATCGTCGCGGGCGAGGAGAGCGCGGCGCTGACGGCGCTGCGCCCGCTCCTCGCGCCATTGCGGCAGTCTCACCAGCAGCGTCACCAGCCACGAGGGACGCTGCATCCCGTGCACCCCGATGCGCTGCACGAGCCACTGCGGCGCCGACTGCGCGAGGCGCGGCGCGTCGAGGGCGAGCAGCGTCTCGGCGCTGCCCGGGTCGCCCTGCCGCGCGCAGCGTCCGATGAGCTGGCGGTCGATGCGGCGGGACGCGTTGTGCTGGCACGAGATGACATGCAGTCCACCGCTGTCGGCCACGCCCGCGGCGAGCGGGATGTCCGTGCCGCGGCCTGCCATGTTCGTGGCGACGGTGACGCGGCCTGCGCACCCGGCCTGGGCGACGATCGCCGCCTCTTCCCCATCGTTCCTGGCGCTCAGCACGGCGTGCGCGATGCCCGCGGAAGCGAGTGCGCGCCCGAGGGACTCCGAAGCGGCCACGGAGTCCGTGCCGATCAGCACCGGGCGGCCGTTCTCCGTCACGGCGAGCGTCCGTGCGATCACGGCCAGCCACTGCGTCCGATGGTCGCGGAACAACCGCGTGGGGAGAAGCCGTCGGCGATCCGGGCGGCGCAACGGCACTGCCACGACGTCCAGCCCGTAGACCGTCGCCAGCTCGGACCGTGCCTCGCGCACCGTCCCGCTCATGCCGCCGAGGTGGAGATAGCGCCGGAAGAAGCGCTGGTAAGTGATCTGCGAGGCGGTGACCTGCTCGGCGCTCGTCGCGCAACCCTCCTTCAGTTCGATCATCTGGTGCAGTCCGCGCGACCACACCCGGCCCGGGGCGAGCCGCCCTGTGCTGTCGTCGATGATGTGGACCTTCCCGTCGCGGACGAGATAGTGGTGATCGCTGCGGTAGACGTGCAGCGCCGCGAGGGCCGTGCCGATGGCCTCGTCGCGCTGCAGTCGATGGCGCCAGGCGGCAGCCTCCACGGCGGGCCAGGCGTCCAGCGTCGCGCGGCCCGCGTCGGTGAGCGTCACCGCCCGGGTCTGTGGGTCCGCGAGGAAGTCGCGGTCCGGCACGAGCCGGCGCGCGATGGTCAGCGCTTCGGCGTGGAATGCCACCTGCCCCGACTGGGGTGCCGCGGCGGACAGGACGAGCGGGATGCGGGCCTCGTCGATGAGGATGCTGTCGGCCTCGTCGACGACTGCCATGCACAGACCGCGCAGCAGCGTCGATGGCGCAGCCTCCGTGCCGTCGAGTGCCGCCGCGCTGCGATGCAGCTCCGACAGGGCCGGGTCGCGCACGGAGCGATCGCGCAGATAGTCGAAGACCAGTTCCTTCGCCGTGCAGTACGTGACATCGCAAGCCCAGGCGCGTCGGCGCGCGTCCACGTCGTGCGTCGAGAGCACGTGCCCGACGGTGAGGCCGAGTGCGGCGAACATCGGCGCCATGTGCGCGGCGTCGCGGGCGACGAGGTAGTCGTTCACGGTGACGACGTGCACCGGCACACCGGCCAGCCCGCCGACGGCGGCGCAGAGTGCCGCGGCCAGCGTCTTGCCCTCGCCCGTTGCCATCTCGGCCACGCGCCGGTCGAACATGATCCGCGCCGCGATCACCTGCGTGTCGAACGGGCGATGCCCCAGCGCGCGCTGCGCGGCGAGGTCGACGAGGGCGAACGCCTCGACCAGGCAGGCTTCCGCGAAGCCGTCGCGCGAGAGGTCGGCGCGCAGATCGCGCACGCGCATGCCCAAGGCCTCGGTGGAAATGGCGGCGAGGGCTGCGCTGCGCTCCGCCACCGCGGTGGCGAAGGCGCGATAGCGCCGCAGTCGAAGCGTGTCAGCCGGGGCGGCGAGTGCCCGCCAGGCAGCGATGCCGAACCGGCCCTTGGGGTTCGCCTCCCTCGCCCGCTCCGGGTACCGGCCGAGGAGGATCCCGGGGACGGGGAGTGCGGCATGGGACGCGCGCAGTGGACCGCGGAGGAGCAGATCCATGCGGTCAGCCGTCGGTCGAGAAGTGTTGGAGGAAGAGCTGCCGCATCCGCCGCCACCATTGCACGGCGAGCGGTTCGCTGCCGTGATCGAATCGTACCCACACGCGGCCGCCCACGCGTTCCGGGATATCGCCGGCGACCGCGAGATCGATCAGCACGACGGGCTCAGCGCTCCGCAGCCCGCTCTCGTCGGACGGGTCGGTCGCGTAGGGACCGCCACCGCGATCACCCAGTGCAGTGCTGGGCAGATCGTGCGCGGCGGCGGGGATGTCGCGGACGAGTCTTGCGGCGAACGTCGCGTCCGCGTCCTCCGCCAGGCGGACCTCGATCGCACGGCTTCCTTCCCGGATGAGCGCGGCGTCGCGCTCCGGCACGGCCGCGCGCACGCCGATCGCGGAGCGGTCGAGGACGACACCGAGCGTCGTGCCGCGGGCCACGTAGGTGCCCAGCAGATCGGCCTGCCGCGGCATCACGAACGTGCCGGCGATGCGGCTGCGTACCTCGAGGTCGGCGAGGCGCGCCTCGACCTGGGCGAGTTCCCCCTGTACTCGCGCCATCTCGGCTTCCACCTGGCCGGCCTTCACGCCGTCGGAGACCAGGGCATCGAAGCGGTTCGCCTGCAGGGCGCGCCAGCGGCCGGCGACGCGGTCGCGCTCCGCGTGCAGGGCGGGGTCCTCGATGGTGAGCAGCAGTTGGCCGGGGCTCACCGTCTCGCCGTCACGGGCCGCGAACGCGATGATGAACCCGTCGGTATCGGCACGGGCGCGCGCCTCGTCGGGCAGCCACACGACCCCGGGTGCGGAGGTATGGAAGGGCATCGGCACGGCGAAGCAGGCGAGCACCAATGCGAGTGCGAGGGCCCCGGCTGCCCGGGCGGTGCGGGATCGCCTGGCGGGATCCGGCGCTGAGCGGACGAGATCGCGGGCGAGCGCGAACGCGGGCATCGCGACGAAAGTGACGGCCGAATAGGCGGCGATCAACACACCGAGCGGTGCCGACCATCCGCCGACCCACAGGACGATCGCGGCCGCCACCGTCAACCGGAAGAGCCACGAGAGCGGGGCGTAGGCGATCAGCCAGCGCCGCTCTCCGGCGGAGAGATGCATCGGCACCGAGTGGTCCGCTCCGAACACCGCCCGCTGCAGCAGATGGGTCCAGTAGCGGCGGCTGCGAGGTGCGAGATTCGGGAGGTCCAGCGCATCGCACAGCACGTGGTACGCGTCGAACTGCATGAGCGGGTTGCCGTTGAAGGCGAGGGTCGAGACGCTGGCGATGAACAGGGAGACGAACGCGAGATCGCGCGCGAGGCCGGGCTGGATGCTCGTCCAGATCGCGAGGGCCAGAGCGGCGATCGCGAGTTCCACCATCACGCCCATGGCCGCGACGGCCCCCCGATGGCGGCGGCGCCGGAATCCGGCCGACGCGGAGGCGTCGACGTAGGGCGCGGGCGTCAGGAAGAAGAGGCCGACGCCGGCCTCGTGCACTTCGCCGCCCCAGTGACGCACGGCGAGGGCATGCCCCAGTTCGTGCAGCGCCTTGATGCACGGGAAGGCGCACCAGGCGAGGAACAGATGGCGTGGCGTGCCGAGGTGCACGCTTGCGTGTTGCACGAGCGCATCCCACTCCGAGGCCGCCGTCAGACCGGCGAGTACCACCGCACTGAGCCAGAGCCACGCGATGGCGGGCCGCAGCAGGAGCGAGGCCAGGCCGTCCAGGCGTCCGAGGAGAGCCGAGGGGTCGCCCAGTGGTACCCGGAACGCGAGCGGATTCGGGAAGCCGCGCCGGTCGCGGCGGCGGCGGCGGTCGCGCTGGCGCGTGAAGTCGGGCGTCGAGCCGTAGTCCATCAGCCCCTCGTCGGCGAGCCGCGTCATGAGCTGGATGATCTCCTCCTGCGTCGGGGCCGCATCCCGCAGGCTCTCCAGCAGATCGTCCCAGATGCGCTGCACCGACTGGTGACCGTCGCAGCGGCCGATGAATTGGTACGCCCGGCGGTTGATCCGGTACTGACGACCCGTGGTGGCGCTGATCAGCACGTGCCAGGCCTCGCCGCGATAGCGCTGGTGCCGCACCGACACGCCGGGCGGCAGGCGCGGCAGGCATTCCGCGACGCGGTACCACAGCGGGCTGAAGAGCGTGGAGGACATGGCGGGACGCTAGCCTCCCAACGTCCACAGCGTGAGGCGCGCCCAGTCCACGACCCGATGGGTCCAGACCCATAGGAGCGCTCGGTCCTCCGCCCGGATCTTTGCAACGCCCTGGAGTCCCGGGCGCGCTGCTGCCGGCGGCGTGGGCAGCGTTGCCTCGACCTCGAAGAAGTTGCGACCGTCCCGGCTGACGGCGACCGGGCGCACGCGCGAGACGCGGAACGTCACGGGCTCGCGCGGCAGGGCCGCGAGGTGCACCATGCCTTCGGAGCCGGACCGCACGTCGCCGACATCGCGCTCGTCCACTTCCACGACGAGTCGGAATTCCCGCGACGGAGCCACCGTGAGGAGGACGTCGCCGCGCCGCACGGGGGCGCCGAGTGTCTGGCTGAGATCGCCCTGGATCACGACACCGTCGAACGGGGCGCGGATGCTGCCGCGCTCGATGGCCTGCGAGACGAGATCCAGCTGCGCCTGGGCCTCCTGGGCCCTGCCGATCGCGATCACGTAGTCGGTGCGCTCGCCGCGGGCGAGGGCGGCCCGGGCGCCGTTCTGATGCTGGGTGACCTCGGCGGTCCACTTGAGGCGTTCCAGTTCGCGGTCCTGGTCGGACAACTGCACGAGGATCTGGCCGGCCACGACCATGTCGCCCGGCTTCACCTGCGCCTGCCGCAGGAAGCCGTCGGCGGGTGCCACCAGCGACCGCTGGACGGCCCCCTCGATGCGCGCCGGTGCGCTCACGCGGTACTCCACGGACCATCCCGCCACGACCGCGGAGGCGAGCACTGCGGCGGCGACCACGCCGAAGCGGATGCGTTGTGTCCCCGGCGTACGGGTGCTCTCCCGGAAGGCGAACCAGGTGTCCGCAAGGCGCTGCCGCCAGGGACGGTCCGCCTGGCGTTTCAGGAACAGGACGGGCGCGAGCACCGTGGCGAGCTGCTCGCAGAACGCCAGCGCGGCTTCATCTTCCGCGACGTTTCCGGCGCCGCCGAACGTGAGCGCCCCGATGACCCCGCCTTCGTGCACGAGCGGCACGGTGATCGTGGTCCCTCCCCAGGTTCGCGCCAGTGCGGCATGGGCGAGGGTGATGCGGGGGCGGTCCGCCTTCCGACCGGGGTGGACGACGGTGGCGGACTGCTCGATCGCCTCGTCCATCGCGGCGCCGATGGCACCGAACAGATCCCGTCGACCTTCGAAATCCGCCTCGCGGGCGATCGCGACCACCTCGGCGTACCCATGTTCGAGGAATCCCAGCGCGACCTGGGTGACGCCGAGACTGTCCGCCAGTTCGGTGCAGAGGGCGGTCGAGGCTTCCGGAAACGGTCCCCGGGTGAGCAGCGTCGCCTGCAGTTGCAGGACCGCGGCCGCGCCACGCGCCACGCCTGCCGGTGTGGCCGCGGGGGTTCCCGTCGCGCCCGGAGGCGGTGCGTGCGCTGCCGCGCCGGCCCGGTCGGCCGACGACCCAAAGACGTCCCGGCGTTGGCGGATCAGTCGCAGCGGCAAGGAAGGGCTCCTCTCGTATTCGATGGCTTTACGACCCGCGTCGGCCGTGACTTGAGGCGCAGTGCAGGACAAACGCATCGATCCGGCACCCCTGCGCCAGGGACCGGTGTGCGGCACTTCCCCGGCGCCGGCACCGCTCGGCAAGCGCCCCGCGGGATGCGAAGAGCATTTCGGCGGCCCTCGAAGGTGCTTCCCCTCCGAGGCGAAACGCTCAAGGTGCCCGCATGCGTGCCGATACGCGTCAGGCATGGGGACAAGGCGGCGCGTATCGCGCGTCGGCCCCACGCCATCGGTGGCCGGGAGCGACCTTCGCGGAGGGTGGCGCCATGGCGACCCCGCAGGCCGGTCCCCGGGATCCGCCGTGCGGGCGTCATCACATCAAGCAGGAGAGCGAGATCGTGATCGACAACCGGAATTCACGTCCAATCCAGACCGTTTCATCGGTGCGCCGCAGGCACATGCGATGGTGCGTTGGCGTGATCGGGATACTGCTCTCCGGCCCCGCACCGGCGGCCGCCGACTTCGACTGCGTCATCCAGCCACGGCAGGTGCTCGAGATCCGGAGCCCGATCGAGGGGCTGATCGAGCGGATCTCCGTGGATCGCGGCGATCGCGTCCAGAAGGGCCAGGAGATCGCGCTCGTCGACACTTCCGTCGAGCGCTCGCTGGCGCAGGGCGCCAAGTTCCGGGCCGAGATGGACGGCGCCATCCGGGCGAGCCAGTCGAAGCTGCACCTCACCAAGCGCAAGTTCGCCCGCACGCGCGAGCTCACCAAGCAGGATTTCCTGCCGGCCCAGCAGCAGGACGAAGCCCTGAACGAACGGTTGACCGCCGAGGCCGAATTGATCGCTGCCGAGGACAATCGGAAACTCGCCGAGATCGAGTACCAGCGGCAGCTGGCGATCATCCGATTGAAGACCATCAAGAGCCCGATCAACGGCGTGGTGATGGAGCGCATCCTTCATCCCGGCGAGCTGGCCGAATCCGGCGCGGGCCGCCGGCCGATGCTCCGACTCGCGCAGACCGACGTGCTGAACGTCGAGGCCCTGCTCCCCGCCGATGTCTACTGGCAGGTGAAGCTGGGCATGGCAGCCCGCGTCACGCCCGCGATCCAGGGCAGTCCGACGAGCACGGCGAAAGTGGCGGTCATCGACCGGGTGCTCGACCCCGCCAGCGGGACGTTCGGCATCCGCCTCGAACTGCAGAACCCCACCGGCGAGATCCTGGCCGGCGTGCGGTGCAAGGTCGCCTTCGATGCGCTCGGCGCGCCCGCGGTCGCCGAACCCGCCCCGGTCAAGACGGAGCCGGGGCCTGCCGCCCCCCGTCGCACCTCCGCGATCGCTCCAGCTCCCGCCAAGGCGCTCACCGCGAGCCGCTGACACGCCGGGCCGGTTCGGCGACGTTGTGAAGCCGCCGATGTCCGCATCCGGACGTCCGACCGTTGCGTAGTGCCTCCTGAACCGCTGACCGCGATCGGTCGGCGGCTGCCTCGGGGGGTCGCGTGCGGGTTCTGGTGGATCGATTCGGGAGTCAAGCGGCGTCGCCGTCCCCAGCTCGTGGGTGGTGGCGTGCCGGTATTCGCATCCAGACGCTCGTAGCCGTCCTCTTCGTGTTGTTCTCCCGGTGCGCCCTGGCCCACAAGCCGAGCGACAGCCATCTCGCCGTCGCCGTGCGCGACGCCATCGTCGATGTCCAGTGGGACATCGCGCTGCGCGATCTCGACTTCGCGATCGGCGTCGATGCCGACCAGGACGGTGCGATCACCTGGGACGAGCTGCGCGCCCGCCACGCCGACATCGCCGCCTATGCGCTCGCGCGGCTCGCCGTCTCGGCGGACGGCGATGCCTGCCCGTTGGATGTCCTGGAGCATCTCGTCGACGAGCACACCGACGGCGGCTATGCCGTGCTACGCCTTCGCGGAACATGCGCCGCGCCACCTGCAGCCTTGAAGCTCGGCTACCAGCTCTTCTTCGACCTCGATGGCCAGCACAAGGGCCTTGCACGGATCGATCACGCGGGCAACACGCGGACCGCGATCTTCGCGGCGGACCATCGCGAGCAGGTCGTGCAGCTGTCCGCACCGAGCGCGTGGACCGAATTCCGCGACTACGTCCGTCACGGCGTGTGGCACATCTGGATCGGGTTCGACCACATCCTCTTCCTGCTCTCCCTGCTGTTGCCGGCCGTGCTCGTGCGAAACCCGCAGGCCTGGGTGGCTGCGTCGAGCTTCCGCGCGTCCGGTATCGACGTGCTGCGCGTCGTCACCGCGTTCACCGTCGCGCACTCGATCACGCTCACCCTCGCAGCCGTCGATGCCGTGTCGCTTCCCGCCCGGCTGGTGGAAGCGGCCATCGCGGCGTCCGTCGTGTTCGCTGCGCTGAACAACGTGTGGCCGGTCGTCGCGGTGCGGCGCTGGGCCATGGCCTTCGCGTTCGGCTTGATCCACGGCTTCGGCTTCGCGTCCGTCCTCGCGGATCTCGGCCTGCACGAAGCGTCGCGCGTGTCCGCATTGCTCGCGTTCAACCTCGGCGTGGAGTTTGGGCAGCTCGCCATCGTCGCGGTGTTCCTTCCGCTCGCGTGGTGGCTGCGCGGGCGCTGGTTGTATCGGCGCCTCGTGTTGGTGGCCGGATCGGTCGCCGTCGTCGCGCTGGGCGCCGTATGGTTCGTGGAGCGGGCCTTCGACGTGAGGTTCGTCGCATGAACGCGTGGCGGCGCGCGTGGCTTGCGGCGAGCGGTGTCGCGATCATCGCGTCGGCGATGACCGTCGGAGCGGCGCCGCGTGTTCCCGTCGACGGCGCGGAAGTGCTCGAGCGGCTCCCGTTCACCGTCGGCGACCGACGGCTGCGCGAGCTGGCGCCGCTGCGCCTGGCCCTGCAGCGCGATCCCCGCGATCTCCGTGTCGCCGTCACGTTGGCGCGCGCGTACGTCGAGAGCGGCCGGACCACCGGTGATCCGCGCTATGCGGGCTACGCCGAGGCGGTGCTCGCGCCCTGGTGGGTCATGCCGGATCCACCGACCGAAGTGGCGATCCTCCGCGCGGTGCTCCTCCAGAGAGTGCACCGCTTCGACGCCGCACTTGCGGACCTCGATCGCCTGCTCGCGGACAACCCCCGCAACGGTCAGGCGCAGCTCACGCGCGCGACCATCCTCCAGGTGCAGGGGCGCCACGACGACGCGCGTCGCGCCTGTGGTGCGCTGCGTGGCGTTGTCCCGGAGATGCACGTGCGTGTCTGCGAGGCCGGCGTCGACGGCGCCACGGGACGCCTGCAGCCCGCGCTGGACTCGCTGGCCGCCGCGTTCGCGCGAACGCCGGACGCCGACGCCGGTACGCGGGCGTGGGTGTACGGCACGATGGCGGAGCTGGCGGAACGGGCCGGCCGGCTCGGGCCGGCGGAGACGTACTACCGCAACGCACTCGTCGCGGACCCCGACGATCAGTACCTCCTCGCGGCGTACGCCGACTTCCTCCTGGATCGCGGACGCGCCCGCGAGGTGCTGTCGCTGTTGGCCGGCCGGGGGCGCGCCGATGGTCTGCTTCTCCGGCTTGCGCTTGCCTCGGACGCCACGCGAAGCGTCGATGCCGCGGTGCTGGCGGAACAACTGCGTGCGCGCTTCGCAGCGGCCGCGCGTCGCGGCGACCGCGTTCACCTGCGGGAGGAGGCGCGCCAGGCGCTCCAACTCGCGCACGACCCACGTACCGCGCTCGCCCTCGCGCTCGACAATTGGCAGGTGCAGAAGGAACCCGCCGATCTGGTGCTCCTCGCGCAGGCGGCCGTCGCGGCGAACGACGCCGATGCCCGATCGATCGTCGACGCGTGGATCGTCCGGACCGGACTCGAGGATGTCCGCATCCCGATGGCGTCGAGTGCCGCGAAGTCGAAGTCGTCAATGCATCCGCGTTCCGCGAGTCTGCGTAGTACGCGGTGACGCCGGTGCGGTCCGTGCGCGGACATGGGGACACTCGAGCACCGGAGCCCGCGCCGCCTCGCGGTGGCATTCCTAACATAGAACCAGGAGACACCCGAATGAACATCGGCAGACACCTCTGGATCGCCGCCGTCGCTGCGCTGGGGATCGTTCCCGCGCTGCCCGCCGGCGCCGCCAGCCATCGCGAAGCCCCGCTCATCGCGAACGACCCGACGGCGGACATCACGGACACGTACTTCTTCCGGAGCTGGCAGAACCCGGCGAACGTCGTGCTGATCATGAACGTGATCCCCGGGCAGGAGCCGAGCGCCGGCCCGAACTACTACAACTTCGGCGACGACGTGCTGTACTCGTTCCACCTCGACCTCAATGCCGACGGAAGAGCCGACGACGTCGTGTACGAAGTGCGGTTCAGGACCGAACTGCGCGGCCCGCTCACGGCGCTCAAGCTCCCGGTGGCGCAGGCCGGCGGCATTGCCGGCGTGATCCCGCCGATCACGGCGCTCGACGGGCCCGGATCGGAGGGACTCATCACCCGTCAGAGCTACACCGTCACCGAAGTCCGCAACGGCGTGCGCACGAATCTCGGCACGACTCCGCTCTACGCCGTGCCGTCGAACATGGGCAGCAAGACGATGCCCGACTACGAAGGGCTCGCGGCCAAGGGGATCTTCGGGCTATCGAACGGCGGCAAGGTGTTCGCCGGCCAGCGCGACGAGACCTTCTACATCGACCTCGGCGCGACCTTCGACACGATCAACCTGCGTCGCGCGCCGCCCGTGCTGTCCGCCGCGGAGGACGGCAACGACGCGATCCAGCCGTTCGGACGCGACCACTTCGCCGGCTTCAACGTGAACACGATCGCGATCGAGGTCCCCATCGCGTCGCTCACGAACAATCCGAATGCGGTGCTGGGCCTGTACGCGGCGACGAGCCGGCAGAAGTTCAAGGTCTTCAACCAGGCCACGCGTCCGGTCGACAGCGGTCCGTGGGTGCAGGTCGCGCGCCTCGCGAATCCGCTCGTGAACGAGGTCATCATCGGCACGCAGAGCAAGGACCTCTGGAACGCGACGAATCCGAGGCAGGAGGCGCTCTTCCAGGACTTCTACCTGAACTCGCGGCTCGGCACAGTCCTGAATCTCGTGTACGACCTGCCATCGCTCGGACTCGCGATTCCCACCGCCGGCCGTGCGGACCTGCTGAACGTGCTGCTGAAGTATCCGAGCCAGCCGCAGACCGGCACCTGCGACACGGCGAGCCCGTGCGCGGAGCTGCTGCGTCTCAACGTCGGCGTCGCGCCGAAGGCACCCGAAGCGCAGAAGCGGCTGACGGTGCTGGCGGGTGACAACGCCGGCTGGCCGAACGGTCGGCGTCCGAACGACGACGTCACCGATGTGGCCCTGCGCGTGGTGGCGGGTGTGCTCGTGGGCAGCGATGTCGGTGGCCTCGCCCTCGGCGACGGCGTGAACTGCAACGCAGGGGCACCGGGCACGAACCTGACCGCCAACGGCATCTACAAGGTCTTCCCGTATCTGCCGACGCCGCACGACGGGCGCGACCGCAGCCACACGTCGATGAACTGCAGCGTGGCCGCGCAGTGAAACAGCGCTTCATCGCCTCTTGATGTCACCGCGGACCGCCGACGCGCATCGGCGGTCCGCCGATTCCTGCCGGAGACCTCCCCATGAAAAGACTGATCCTCGCCGCGGTGCTTGGCATCGCGGCATTCCAGGCAAGCGCGGAGCCGCTCACGTTCACCGACAGCACGTGGACCACGAGTGGCTTCTCGTCCGCGGGCACCGCGTCGAACAGCGCCGGTGACGCATCGCCCACCACCCCGCTTCCGCTCACGACGAGCGCACCGTCGGCGGATCTCGACGCCACGGCGTCCGGTGATGCCATCGCCGATCTCGACGTGCTCGGCGCACTCGCCACGGCCGTGGCGTCGGCGGACGGTGCTGCGTCGGCGGTGGCCTCCGCGGCGTTCCTCGGCAACTTCGTCGCGCCCGGCGGGCTGCTGTACCTGCTGCTCGACATCGATCTCTCCGCCACGTCGGCGCAAGGGGACGGGTTCGGCGAGGGCCTGGTGCGCATCACGCTCGTCGGTGGTCCCGATCTGCTCATCGACGAGATCGTCCGCACGACCGGCATCTTCGATCGTCACTTCGAGCTGCCCTTCGGCACGGCAGGCTTCCTCAACATCGAAGCCGTGGGCAGTGCGGAGGCTGCGACGGTTGGCGACATCGCGGTCGGCAGTGCGAGCGTGATCTTCGGACTGCGAACGGTGCCCGAGCCTGCAGGGCTGGCGCTGCTGCTGGCGGCTGTGCTCGGTGCGGTGATGGCGTCGCGCGGTCCGAGGAGGGTGCAGGCGCGCAGCTTCGCCTGATCGGCCGCCCTGGCGCGTCGCCGCGCGAGGGGGGTGGGGTGGTGCGATGATAGTTGACAGTGTCAACGTCCGTTGGAAGAATGGCACGCAGACCAGGCACGCGTCCGGCGCAATGCATCGATCCGACGCGACGCTCGATCTGTTCCCGCGGCGCCGCAGCCACTGCTCGGCGCCGCGCGAACAGGCGAGGTGCGTCTGGCCGAATCTGCCTTGCCTGTCCTCCACTCGCACGGAGCCGCCGAGACATGTCTTCGCATCCCATCCTGCGTGCGTCCTTCGCTGCGCTGGCTGCCGCGCTTGCGGGCTGCGCGCCGTTCAACTACAGCGCGCCGGACAGCCCGCGCGCGTTGACAGCAGTGGCACCGATCGAACCATCGCCCCGCATTGCCCTGGTGCTGAGCAGCGGAGGCCCCCGCGGCTACGCGCACATCGGTGTCATGCGCGTCCTGGAGGAAGTGGGCGTCGAGGTCGATCTGGTGGTGGGTACCAGTGTCGGTTCGTTGCTGGGGGCCTTCTGGGCCGATGGGCGCTCGGCCGCAGAGATCGACGCGCTCTCGGAGACCGGCGGTCCGCTCACGCTGTTCGATCTGTCGCCGTTCGCCGATCGCGGGTGGATTCACGGGCAGCGGCTGCAGGACTACGTGAACGCGGGTCTCGGAAACAAGTCGATCGAACACCTGCAGCGGCGGCTCGTGGTGGGTGCGACGAGGCGTAGTGACAAGGTGCCGGTCTTCTTCACCAGCGGCAACGCCGGCGTCGCGGTGCGCGCATCCAGTGCCGTTCCCGGCGTTCTCTCGCCGGTGGGAATCGATGGCATCGAGTACGAGGACGGCGACGAGTCGCTGCCGCTGGCAGTGCGCGCCGCCAGACAGGCCGGCGCAAGGTTCGTCATCGCGGTCGATGTCACCCCCCGTCCCGAAACGACACCGGTGGATGCGTCGACGGCACAGCGGGAACGTGTAGCAAGGCGTCGGGCACGCATCGCACCGGAGTCGGAGAACGCAGACTTCGTGATTCACGCGGCGTTGAGGTTCGGCGCTTCACCCCTGCCCAGCTACTTCCGCTATGCGCGGGTGACCGGCGAACAAAGTGCGCGGCAGCAGTTGCCGCAACTGTTGGCCGGTCTGCAGCGCGCGGGGCTGACCGACGAGCGCCCAGTCCCGTGAGATCGCGGTGAGGCATGGCCCGGTTGCACGCGAGGCGACCTCAGTGGGTCGGACCCTGCCCGACGCCCGCGTTCCTGGATGCGTCTCTGCGCCCAAGGCATCGCCGCGTCGAGCAATGCTCGACCCACGAAGGGCCTTCGCCACTGGACTCATCGATGCTGAAAACAACCCCCGTGGGTCGCGCTTCGCTCGACGCCCGCGTCCTTGGATTCGTCGCTGCGCCCAAGCTCTCGCCGCGTCGAGCGAAGCTCGATCCACGAAGGGCGCTCGCCACTGGACTCATCGACGCTGAAAACAACCCCCGTGGGTCGAGCTTCGCTCGACGCCCGCGTTCCTGGATTCGCCGCTGCGCCCAAGCCCTCGCCGCGTCGAGCAATGCTCGACCCACGAAGGGCCTTCGCCACTGGACTCATCGACGCTGAAAACAACCCCCGTGGGTCGAGCTTCGCTCGACGCCCGCGTTCCTGGATTCGCCACTGCACCCAAGCTCTCGCCGCGTCGAGCTGGTGCTCGATCCACGAAGGGCGCTCGCCACTGGACTCATCGACGCTGAAAACAACCCCCGTGGGTCGAGCTTCGCTCGACGCCCGCGTCCTTGGATTCGCCGCTGCACCCAAGCTGTCGCCGCGTCGAGCTGGTGCTCGACCCACGCAATCCATCGCGACTGGATTCTTCGGCGCCGACCTCAACCGCCCGCGCCGCTACTCCCCGACCGGGATATGACGTTCGTTCCCGTGTATCCGAGATCGTGGGAGGACCCGGTTTCGATAGACTCCAGCAACGTGAAGTCAGCCGGGGCGCTCGATGGATGATGGTTGCGCATGCGCACTCGCCACTCGGGAGTGCATTCGGCGGGCCCTGCCAACGCGTTTTCAGAGGGAGTCCGATCGATGATCGAAGGTTTTGCGACCCTGCTGCTTTTCCAGTTGGCCGGAGAAGCGGTGTCCCATCTCGCGCACTGGCCGGTGCCCGGCCCCATCGTCGGCCTGCTGCTCCTGCTCGCGTGGTCGGCGCTGGGTGGTCGCCTCGGTCAGTCGGGCGAGGGCGTTGCCCGTGGACTCCTGGCCAACCTCGGGCTCATGTTCGTACCGGTGTCGGCGGGCATCCTGTTCCAGTTGCGCAGCCTGGGTCCGGCGGCCTGGGACGTCGTCTGGGTCGTGATGGTGGCGACGGTCGTCACGCTCGTCGCCACCGCGGCCACGTTCACCGTGCTCTCGCGCCGCGGGGAGGACGACGCCTCGTGAATCCGCCGCCGATCTTCGAACTGTGGGTCTTCCTCAAGGCGAAGCCCCTGCTGTGGCTCTTCCTCACTCTGGGGGCGTGGGTGCTCGCGCGGCGCTTGCAGGATGCCGCGGGCGGCGCCGCATGGGCGAATCCGGTGGCGGGTTCGTCGTTACTCCTGGGCTTCCTTCTCTGGCTGACGGATACCCCCTACGAGGAGTTCTTCGCGGGCGCCCAGTTCGTCCACTTTCTTCTCGGGCCGGCCACCATCGCGCTCGGCGTCACGATCATCGAGCACGGGAAGGCCGTGCGTCGGCAGATCGTCCCCGTGGTCGGTGCACTTTTCGTCGGCGTGCTCGTGTCGGTCGGTGTGACGTGGGGCCTGTGTCACGTGGCCGGGTTGTCGAACGTCATCACGCTCTCGCTGTTACCCAAGTCCGCCACCGCACCGGTGGCGATGGCCGTGAGCGAGAGCATCGGCGGCATCGCGAGCATTTCAATGTGCGCGGTGCTGCTGACCGGCGTGGTCGGCGCGATCATAGTGACGCCGCTCTTCAATCTGTTCCGGTTCCGCAACTGGAAAGCCCGCGGGTTCGCGGCGGGTCTCACCGCGCACGGCATCGGGACCGCCCGCGCTTATCAGGTCAGCAACGAGGCCGGGGTGTACGCGGCCCTCGCGTTGGCGCTGGCGGCGCTTCTGCAGGGGATCGTGTTGCCGTTGGTGCTTTGAGGGCATGGCCCGCTCCTACAGTTCTTGGCGTATCGACCTGCCGCGACCGAAGAGACGGTTTCCGTAGGAGGGGCCCATGGCCCCGAAAGCGATCGATGCAAGGAAACGCCTCGACCGGAGCCGTCGCTTTCGCGGGCATGGCCCGCTCCTACAGTTCTTGGCGTATCGACCTGCCGCGATCGAAGAAACGGTCTCTGTAGGAGGGGCCCATGGCCCCGAAAGCGATCGATGCAAGGAAACGCCTCGACCGGAGCCGTCGCTTTCGCGGGCATGGCCCGCTCCTACAGTTCTTGGCGCATCGACCTG
>JALHMS010000018.1:0-14303 GCA_022843925.1 Burkholderiales bacterium | reverse complement strand
ACGGTCTCTGTAGGAGGGGCCCATGGCCCCGAAAGCGATCGATGCAAGGAAACGCCTCGACCGGAGCCGTCGCTTTCGCGGGCATGGCCCGCTCCTACAGTTCTTGGCGCATCGACCTGCCGCGACCGAAGAGACGGTCTCTGTAGGAGGGGCCCATGGCCCCGAAAGCGATCGATGCAAGGAAACGCCTCGACCGGAGCCGTCGCTTTCGCGGGCATGGCCCGCTCCTACAGTTCTTGGCGTATCGACCTGCCGCGATCGAAGAAACGGTCTCTGTAGGAGGGGCCCATGGCCCCGAAAGCGATCGATGCAAGGAAACGCCTCGACTGGAGCCGTCGCTTTCGCGGGCATGGCCCGCTCCTACAGTTCTTGGCGCATCGACCTGCCGCGACCCAAGAGACGGTCTCTGTAGGAGGGGCCCATGGCCCCGAAAGCGATCGATGCAAGGAAACGCCTCGACCGGAGCCGTCGCTTTCGCGGGCATGGCCCGCTCCTACAAAAGAGCTGCCTGCTCCGACGGCCACGACAGCACTGAGCGCCGGGAATCGCTTTTGCGTTACCGCCCCCGCCCATCAAGAAACCCCCGCAACACCGCCGCGCATTCCCGCGCATGCGAGAACGGCAACCCGTGGCGGGCGTGTGCGAAGATCTGCAGGCGCGAGTCCGGTAGTGCGAGGTGCATGTCGGCCATCACATTCACGGGGATGAACGGGCTCGCGTCGCCGTGCATCAGCTGCACGGGGCATTGCACTTCCGCGAGACGCGGACGCAGGTTCGTGTCGCGCAGCACGCCGAGCGCGTTCAGGATCGTGTCGCGTGTCCAGGTCGCCTGCTGCCGCGCGTACCATTCGCGCTTGTCGCCTTCGAGCACGCCGGGGTGGAAGCGGTCGGCCATCATCTGGTCGGACCACGCCGTCGATCCGTTTGCGTCGAGCTGTTCCGCCCACGCCTGCACCCTTTGGATCGGAGAGCCTACGTCGGCGCCGTTCGTGATCGTGAGGGTCGCAACGCGTGTCGGATTCCGGAGCGCGAGGTTCAGCGCGATGGTGCCTCCCATCGATTCGCCGACGACGTGCAGGCGCCCGGCACCCGCTGCGTCGGCCACGGCGAGCAGGTCGTCTGTGAGCAGGTCGAGTGTCCACGGGAAGTCGGTCGGCGGGATGACCGAGCGGCCCGATCCGCGCATGTCGAACCGTACGATGCGATAGCGGTCGACGAGCGCCGGCAGCCATTCCGACCAGATGCCGGAATGCGCGCCGATGCCGTGCTGGAAGACGATGGTCTCCGCCGTTTCGTACCACGGGGCGACCGCGTCGATCACGTCGAAATGGAGTTCTCCGGTGGGCGTGTGGGCGAAGGGCATCGGGAGCGGGCTCCTGGTCAGTGGCCGGCGGGTTTCGTACTACGGTGCAGTTCCGATCGACGCCAGCGACCGACCCCGGGTCTCGGGCAGCATCAGCAGGCCGGCGACCATCAGCGCGTAGGCACCGAAGGCGTAGATTCCGATCGCGTAGCCGAGCGCCATCCGCTCGGACAGGAACCCGACGAGGGCCGGGAACACGGCGCCGACCGCGCGGCCTGCGCTGTAGCAGAAGCCCTGGCACGTGGCGCGTACCTCGGTCGGATACAGCTCCGACAGGAAGGGTCCCATGGGCGAGAACATCATCAGGGCGAAGAACCCCAGCGGAAACCCGAGGATGGAGACCATCGTATTGCCGAGCGGCGCGAACATGTACACGAGGATCATCACGATCGAGCCCGCCGCCGAGATGAGGAAGGTGCGCTTGCGGCCGAGCGCGTCGGACAGATAGGCGCCGACGACGAACCCGCAGAACGCGCCGAGGATGTGGATGAGGAGATAGCCGCCGGTGCTGGTGGTGGAGAGTTGCTTCACCGTCTTGAGGTACGTCGGCATCCAGGTGAGCAGGCAGTACACCGCGCCCTGCGCGCCCGCGATCATCACCGTGGCCTTCAGCGTCGTGGCGAGGAAGCGCGGTTTGAACGCCACGAACAGATGGGCTGCGCCGACGGGTGGGCTGTTCGCGCGGCGGTTGCGGAAGAGGTCGGGCTCCTCGACATTGCGTCTGACCCACACCACCAACAGCGCCGGGGCCAGGCCGATCCAGAACATCATCCGCCAGGCGATCGATTCGGCGACGAAGGCGAACAGGATCGTGTAGAGCAGGGCCGCAGCGCCCCACCCGACGGCGTAGCCGCTCTGCACGAGCCCCACGGCGCGGCCGCGGTACTTGTCGCGGATGACCTCGCCCATCAGCACCGCACCGGCGGCCCACTCGCCGCCGAACCCGAGACCCTGCAGCGCCCGCAGCACGAACAGCTGCTCGAAGTTGGTGGCGAAACCGCAGAGGAACGTGAAGAAAGCGAACCACAGGATCGTCCACTGGAGCACGCGGACCCGGCCGTAGCGGTCGCTCAGCGCACCGGCGATCCAGCCGCCGGCGGCCGACATCAGGAGCGTCACCGTGCCGAGCGTGCCGGCCTGCGCCTTCGAGATGCCCCAGACGGTGAGCAGTGTGGGGATGACAAAGCTGTAAACCTGCACGTCGAAGGCGTCGAGGGTCCAGCCGCCGAAGCACCCCGACATCGTCTTGCGCTCACGCTTCGTGAGATCCCGCATCCATCCGATCATCGTGCCGAGCCTCCCCTGTTTTCCGGTGTCGGCGTTCGGCGCCGATCCGACGGATTGTGCGCGACGAGTGGGGCGATTTCCCAATGCGATCGTTGACGCGGCGCACAACCGACGCATCGTCCGGCGGCATGTCGGTCGGGTACCAGGCCGGCAGTTTTGCCAGACGCCTCGCAGACGGCTACGCTGCCAGTCGAGCCGCGTGGGCCCGGATGCTCGCGTGCAGATGTCGATCCCGATCGAGGAGTCCCGAATGACCGAACGCACCGGACGTTGCCTCTGCGGCGACGTGCACTATCGAATCTCGACGGAACCCATCACCACGCGGATCTGCTGGTGCCGCGACTGCCAGCGCACGGCTGCGAACGGCACGGTGAACATCATCGTGCCGACACCTGCGGTCGAGGTCACGGGTCAGACGAGCGAGTTCACCGTTCGTGCCGACAGCGGCAACGATGTGCACCGGCGCTTCTGCCCCCGCTGCGGATCGCACCTATTCGCGAACTCGTCGGCGCGGCCGCAGTTCACGGTCGTGCGCGTCGGCACGCTCGATGATCCGTCGTCGGTCACGCCGGTGGCCAACATCTGGGCGGACAGCGCACCTGCGTGGGCATGTCTCGACCTCGCGCTCGAACGCGTCGGGCATCAGCCTGGACCGCCGCAGGGGGTGAAGCCGGCGTAGTGGGCGAACCGACATCGCCGGAAGGACCTGGGAGCCGATGCAGGAGGCGCCGGTGACAGTCTGCGCCTTTGCAGCCTCCTCACGATCCGCTATCGGTCACTGGGGAAGCGAGTAGGAGTAGAGCAGGAACAGGACGTTGGTGTCGCGAAATTTGTGACGGATCTCCGTCTCGCCGGCCGGCAGTGGTGCGCCGGCACTGATGCCGTCACCGAGGGACTTGACGCGGAACATGCGGCCGACGCCGATGCCGAAGTTGTGCTGGCGGGCAGTGGGATCCGTGGTCCCTGCGACGCGTCCGGCGCCGATCATGAGGCCGCCACCGACCATGTCGAGAATCTGCTGATCGCCGAGCCCGACACCGACGAAAAGTCCGAGGCACGCGCCCAGCCAGCCGTCCGTCGCGCAGCCATCTTTGGCGGAGTTCACCGCATAGTAGTGCCGCTCTAGGACCAGTTTCGCCGACCAGGACTGGGAATCGGTGACGCGAACGGCGCCGTTTTGAATGGCAGTTTCATTGATGATGCCTCCGTTGGGCTTCAGGAGTGCCAGACCGGCGCCCCACTGTCCCTCACCGAAGCCCAGCATCGGCGCGTCGTCCGCGTAGACCGTTTGTGAAAGTGATGCTGCGACCAGAGTGGCCGCCGCGAGAAGTCGTTGCATGATGAGGTCTCCGAGGTTACCGGCGCGTCCAGATCCGGCGATGCCTCATGTTGTGACCTCGTTCCTTACGAATCACCTACGGCGGCGATCCAAGGTCGCAACGTTGTGGCCCTCTGGCGACGTCGTCACCCCGCACCCTGCACGTTCACGTAGAGCGCGTAGAGGGAGTGGCTCGCGGCCATGAAGAGCCGGTTGCGATTCACGCCGCCGAAGCACACGTTGGCGCAGCGCTCGGGCAGATGCACGTGGCCGATGGGCCGACCGTCGCGATCGAAGATGCGCACGCCGTCCAGGCCTTCGGCAGGCGCGCCGGGCCGGCCGTCGGTGCCGAAGCCGCACCACAGGTTGCCGGCTGCGTCGACCGCCATGCCATCGAGCGCGCCGGCGCCATCGGCGTCGATGTGCAGTCGCTTGTTCGAGAGTCTGCCGCCCGGGGACACATCCCACGCCCAGATGAGCCGGTTCGGCGTGGCGCGGCTCTCGACGACGTAGAGCACCGATTCGTCCGGCGAGAAGGCGAGGCCGTTGGGGGCGGCGAGATCGTCCATCAGGCAGTGCAGGGCGCCCGTCGCGGCATCGATGCGATAGACGGCGTGCGGACGCTCCTGCGCGGCCGGGGCGCCCTCCCACCACCCGTGGATGCCGAAGCTCGGATCCGTGAACCAGATGTCGCCGCTGCGCGTGCAGACGATGTCGTTCGGCGAATTGAGGCGGGCACCTTCGAACGCGTCGGCCAGCACGGTGATCCCCCCGTCGGGCTCGGTACGGGTGACGCGCCGGGTGAGGTGTTCGCAGGCGAGCAGCCGGCCCTGGCGATCGCGCGCGAGGCCGTTCGCATTGTTCGAAGGGGCGCGGAAGGTGGTCACGTGTCCCGAGGCATCGTCCCAGCGCAGGATGCGATTGTTCGGGATGTCGCTCCACAGCAGGCATCGATGGTCGGCGAACCACTGCGGTCCTTCGGCCCAGCGGCATCCACTGGCGAGCTGCTCGACGCTCGCAGAGAAGAGTCGCAGCGCACCGAAGCTCGGGTGCAGCGTCTCGACGGCCGGGTCGGGGTAGCGCGGGTTCGGGGAGAAGGGGATGTGCGGGCCGTCGGTCATGGGGTGTCCCGTGGTTGTGGAGCTGCCTGGCGGGTCCGTGCGCAGACCGACCCCGCATCGCTTCGACTCGACCGCGAGCGTAACGCACATGGGCGGCCGCGACTGCGCTCGTGTCGTTGGCCGCAGACGGTGATCGTGGGTACCTCGTCTGCGGAATCCCCACGAACGGGCCGTACTCATCCGGCGCCAGGCGAATCGTGCGGCTGGCGTCGCAGGGCTGCGCCCGGAGATGCTGCCTACTCGTGCCTCGTCGAGAGATACAGCGCCTCGACCTGCTCGCGCGCCCAGGGCGTGCTGCGCAGGAACTTCAGGCTGCTCCTGATGCTGGGCTCGTTGATGAAGCAGCGCAGCGGGACGCGTTTCGCCAGACCGCGCCATCCGTAGGTGTCGACCAGCGCGGTCAGGATGGCTTCGAGTGTCAGCCCGTGCAGCGGATTGCGCGGCTGTGGACGGGGCGCGGTGTCGTTCATGGGCGGCTCGAGGTGGGTTCGGGACGGGAATGTTGCCGCTCCTCTGACCATCGTGTCTCTCTGGACCCTGGGATGCCTTGGACTCTCAGATACCCATCCGGCACGCGCTAGTGTCCCCTGCGAACTCGCGCACCTCTGCGCCATCGGACCTCGGCGCCACTGGACGCGCCATCCAGTGGCGGCCAGAGGCCGGACTGTTCATCCATGCGGACCAAGTGTGCCCGTGTTCCAGGATTCGTCGCTGCGCCCAAGTCAGCGCAGCGTCGAGCGATGCTCGACCCACGAAGGGGCCCTCGCGACCGGATGCCTCGCCGCTGAGAACAACCCCCGTGGGTCGGGCTACGCCCGACGCCCGCGTTCCTGGACTCGCCGAGGTGCCCAAGCCGACGCAGCGTCGAGCGATGCTCGACCCACGAAGGGGCCCTCGCGACCGGATGCCTCGCCGCTGAGAACAACCCCCGTGGGTCGGGCTTCGCCCGACGCCCGCGTTCCTGGATTCGCCGAGGTGCCCAAGCCATCGCAGCGTCGAGCGATGCTCGACCCACGAAGGGGCCCTCGCGACTGGATGCCTCGCCGCTGAGAACAACCCCCGTGGGTCGGGCTACGCCCGACGCCCGCGTTCCAGGATTCGTCGCCGCGCCCAAGCCGGCGCAGCGTCGAGCGACGCTCGACCCACGAAGGGGCCCTCGCGACCGGATGCCTCGCCGCTGAGAACAACCCCCGTGGGTCGGGCTACGCCCGACGCCCGCGTTCCAGGATTCGTCGCCGCGCCCAAGCCGGCGCAGCGTCGAGCGATGCTCGACCCACGAAGGGGCCCTCGCGACTGGATGCCTCGCCGCTGAGAACAACCCCCGTCGGTCGGGCTTCGCCCGACGCCCGCGTTCCTGGATTCGCTGCTGGGGCCAAGCCGGCGCAGCGTCGAGCGGCGCGCGACCCACGCAAGTCTTCGCAACGAGGTGACGCGTCTCCGCTTTGGTGCCGCAGCCGGCCTGCCGTGGTCACCGTCCGATGTGTGCCGTGCCGGCTTCGCTCTCCTCAATTCCCGGACGCGCAGGTCGTAGACGCCGGAGAACAGTCCGCGCCTCCCGGGGCTGTCCCGAATCCGTCTCGCCCGGCGCCGTGCCGGCAACTGGCGACCACCGCGGCCATGGACCCGACCCCCGACAGCAGCGAATTGCCGATACGCCCAGTGCTCTCGTTCTCCTCGCCGGAGTACGAGCGGCGCTTCGTGGCGCACTATGTCTCGTCCTACCTGCGCACCGCCCAGGCGAGCATCGTTCTGGGCATTCTTCTGATGGTCGGGGACTTCCTCGCCGACCACATCGCCTATCCCGAGGTGCAGTCCAACGCGCTCCGCCTGCAGGTGTGCGTTCCGCTGCTCTGCCTGGCCCTTGCCTACTCGTTGATGCCCGAGGCGAAGAGACGCTGGCAGCTCGTGATACCGGGTTTCGTGGTGGTGGTTGGTTCCTGCCTCTTCTGGATCCTGCTGCGGATCGACATGGATGGCGGCGCCGGGTTGAAGGCCTGGGCAGGCATTGCCAACTTCATGCTCATGGAGCTCTACTGCTTCGTGATGCTCGGCGTGCAGTTCCGCTATGCGCTGTCGGCCGGCATCGCGCTCCTGCTGGCCTTCGGCGTGTCGATGCTGGCCCACGCCGGGTTCTCGGCGGACGAGATTCCCTACTGGGCCTATCACGCCGGCACGGCGGTCGTTCTCACCGGCGGCATCGGGTGGTGGCGGGAGTACCTGCTGCGCAAGGAGTTCGTCGCGCGGACGGCGCTCGACGACGCGCGTACGTCGGCGGAACGTCTCGCCCGCACCAAGAGCGACTTTCTCGCGACGATGAGCCACGAGATCCGGACGCCGATGAACGGCGTGCTCGGGATGGCCGAGCTGCTACTGCAGTCGGGCCTGACCGAAGCGCAGCGGCGCCACGTGCACACCATCCGCGCCTCCGGCGATGCCCTGCTCACGATCCTCAACGACATCCTGGATTTCTCGAAGCTCGAGGCCGGCCGCGTAGCCCTGGATCCGATCGAGATCGACATTCGCGACCTCGGCGAGGATGCGGTGCAGCTTGTCGCCCTGCCGGCGCAGATGAAGGGGCTCGCGCTCACCTGCCGCGTGGCCGCGGACGTCCCGGCGATCGTGGTGGCGGATCCGGTCCGTATCCGCCAGATTCTTCTGAACCTGCTCGGCAACGCCGTGAAGTTCACTGCGTCGGGAGAGATCGAACTCGCCATCGAGCGCGTCGAGGCCCCGTCAGCGGACGGGGCGGGCGCCCCCTGCATGCTGCGCTTCTCGGTGACCGACACCGGCATCGGCATCAGCCACGAAGCGAGGTCGCGCCTCTTCCAGCCCTTCAGTCAGGCGGACGGATCCACCACCCGGCGCTACGGTGGCACCGGGCTGGGTCTCGCGGTCTGCAAGCAGCTCGCGGAGGTGATGGGGGGGACTATCGGTCTGGAAAGCGAACCCGATCGCGGTTCGCGGTTCTGGTTCACGACGCGCGTTGCGGTTCGCGACGAATCACACCCGGGCGACGGTATCGACCTGCAGGGCGTGCGGGTGCTCGTCGTCGAGAGCCATGCGGCGCAGCGTAAGGTGCTGACGGGGATGCTCGGTGCGATGGGTGCCAGTTGCGTCGATGTCGCCGATGGCCCGTCGGCACTCGACGCGATGCGGCGTGCGCTGGTGGACGACGAGCCCTTCGCGGTCGCGATCGTCGCTGCCAGGATGGCCTCGATGAGCGGCAGCGAACTGATCTACGCCGTGCGTGCCGATCGACGCCTGCACGGCACGGCGGTCATCATGCTGACCGCGCTGTCGGAGACCGTGGACACCAAGGCAGGGGCTGCGACCGGTGCCGACGCGGTCCTGGGCAAGCCGGTGCGTCGCCGGGAGCTTGGCGAGGCGGTGGCGCGACTGGCGGGCAGGCGGTCGGCTGCGACGCAGGTGGTCGAGCCGCGCAGCATGGAGACGATCGATGTCGAGGGCCTGCGGGTGCTCGTCGCCGAGGACAACCCGGTGAACCAGATGATCACGCGCAGCCTGCTGGAGAGCGTCGGCTGCAGCGTCACGGTCGCGGTGGACGGCGGCGCTGCGCTGGCGTGCTGGCGTGAACAGCCGTTCGACCTGGTCTTCATGGACTGCCAGATGCCCGATGTCGACGGCTACGAGGCGACCCGGCGCATTCGCGACGCCGAGCGCGTGGCCGGTACGCGCGTGCCGATCGTCGCGCTCACCGCGAATGCGATGGAGGGAGACCGGCAACGCTGCCTCGCGGCGGGCATGGACGACTATCTGGCGAAGCCGTTCCGCCGTTGCGACCTGATGGCGGTGCTCGATCGGTGGAGCAACCCCCGATCCGTGACGATCGCGGGCCAGACACAGTCGGCATCGACAGCCCTCAGCCCCGGCCACCAGGTCGACTCGGAAGCGCCGTCACGCGCCCTGTGAGCCCGCGCCGTTGGGAAGTCCGTCACCCGGCGCGCGCCTTCCCGAGCAGCACCACCCGCATGTCGCCGTCCGCACGGTAGCTCGCGAGCAGCAGGTACGGCGCAAGCACCGACGTACCCCCGACCAGGCCGAGCAGCCCGAGCGCGATCCCTCCCGGCGAGAACTGATGGCGCCACGCGAGCCACAGGCCGGTGAACATCAGCAGGCAGGTGAAGTCCAGGTTGAACTGTCCGGGCCAGGTCATCGCGACGATGTCGCCGAAGAAGATCGGGAACAGGTTCCAGCCGTGACGGAGGCCGACGATCCCCGTGTAGGCGAAGAAGACCGCGATCATGAGGACGAGAAGAGTTCTGAACGCGCGCATGGCATTGCCCCGTTTCGGTGTCGCCCGACACCGGCCGCGCGGACGTGCGCGGTCGATCGGGCGGAGGCACTTTGCGTTTCGGGGACTGGCGGAACAATGACCTCGGAGGTCATGGCCGCCGCGCGCATCGGACCCGGTGTGCCTCCTTCGCCTTCCCCGTCGGCCCCCGGGGTGCGACCCGGTCCTATGTGCCCCGGACCTCGCCGCGGCGACGTCGCGCCCAGGTCGCACCGGCAACGCCCGCCAGCCCGGTGAGCATCAGCATGGTGGTCGCGGGTTCGGGGATCGGGGCCGTGGTGTAGTCGATGCCGTACAGGGAGCGCGTCCGGATGCGTCCGAACTCGTCGCCGTCGACGAGTGCGACCGCCACGATGTAGGTCTTGCCGTCGACCAGGGAGAGATCGGTCACCGCCGCACCGAACGCCGGGTTGACCAGGTTCGCCGGGATCGCGTAGCTCGTCTGCGATACCGGCAGGTTGTCGCTGAGGTGCAGGATGTCGAAGGTCGTGGCCGACAGGCGTTCCAGGACGAACACGCTGGCCCAGTCGACCGCCGTTCCGGCGGGAAGCGCAGGCAGATTCCATTGGACGGTGGGCGTGGGTCCGACCCCGACGATGGTGACGTTCTCCGCCAGCGGCATCAGCGGCACGTCCCCCAGCGGATAGGTCTCGCGGACAGCCACGTCGGCGCCGTTCCGGAACTCGAACGTCCACGCACCGCCGAGCCCGGGGCTGTAGGGAACGACATCCTCGAAGACCCACGGGTTGAACGTGTAGTCCTGTGCCGGCAACGGGCCTGTGACGTCGACATTCGCGAGGGTGTCGCGCTGGAAGAAGGTGGCCGTGGTCCCGGGGGCGTCGGGGCTCACGGAGAACATGCCGAACACGATGATGTCGCGGGCCGGCATGCCGGCCAAGAGGCCGAAGTTGTTGTCGCGGAAGTTGTAAGGGTTCTCGGCCACGATCGTGGCGGCGCCGGCGCCGTGTGCGGCCGCCGCGAGGACAAAGGCTCCGATGAGATGGCGGGATAGCTTGTGCATTGATGTCTCCTTCGTGGGCGGGGTGCCGTTGCAGGAGTCCCCCGAGTGTTCGGCGATAATCCTTGCATCACACTGGCATGGCCGCTCTTACCGAAGGGTTACGGATTCCGTCGCCGGCGAGGGTATCCGTACAGCAGCGCTTCCGGTCGCACGCCAAGCCTCACCCCGCGAACGGCCGTCCCACCCGACTGCGCGTACCGTCCGTCGGGCGGTACCATCCGGCGTCAACATCCGGCCGCCCCGGCTGTCACGGACCACACGGAGAACCACCCATGAAAGTCACGAGCCTCGAGACGCTGTCGTGCGACGCCGGCTGGCGCAACTACCACTTCGTGAAGATCGTCACCGACACCGGCATCGTGGGGTGGAGCGAGTTCGACGAAGGCTTCGGGGCACCGGGCGTCAGCGCCGTGATCGACCGCCTCGCGGTGCGCGTGATCGGCAAGGAGGTCGGTGAACACGAGCGCATCTTCGCGGACCTCCACTGCGCGACCCGGCCCGCCGCCGGTGGTGTCGTCGCCCTCGCGATGGCGGCCATCGAGAACGCGCTGCTGGATGCGAAGGCGAAGGGCCTGGGCGTGCCTGTCTATGAACTGCTCGGCGGCAAGATCCGCGACCGCATCCGCGTGTACTGGTCGCACTGCGCGACGTGGCGCATCAATCATCCGACGCACTATCCGCCGGCGATCACCGATCTCGACGGGGTCGTGGCCCTCGGCCGCGAGGTGCGCGAGAAGGGCTTCACGGCGCTGAAGACGAACATCTTCGAGTACGACGGCGACAGGAAGAACGCGCGCGGTCACCGGCCGGGTTTCGGCGTGCCGTTCGAGCCGGGGCTCAACGTCGAGCGGCGCACGCTCGACAATCTCGTGATGCATCTGGAAGCGTTGCGCGAAGGCGCGGGCCCCGACGTCGACATCCTCCTCGACCTCAACTTCAACGCGAAGACCGAGGGCTATCTCAAGATCCTCCGCGCCATCGCGCACCTCGACATCTTCTGGGTCGAGATCGACATCCGGAACCCGGAGGCCCTCGGCTACATCCGCCGGCAGAGTCCGCATCCGATCAGCTCGTGCGAGACGCTGCTCGGCCTGCGCGAATTCCTGCCGTACTTCCGCGAGCAGGCGATGGACGTCGCGATCGTCGACGTCCCCTGGAACGGCGCGTGGCAGTCGATGAAGATCGCCGCCGCGGCCGAGGCGCACGAGGTGAACGTCGCGCCGCACAACTTCTACGGCCACCTGTGCACGATGATGAACGCGCACTTCGCGGCGGCGGTCCCGAACCTCCGCATCCTCGAGACGGACATCGATCGCATCGCGTGGGATCACGAACTCTTCACGTCCGTACCCGAGTTCGTCGATGGGCACCTCGTCATGCCCACCACGCCGGGGTGGGGCATCGAACCGGACGAGGAGGGCCTCCGCGCGCATCCGCCCAAGGGGCCGACGGGTCTGCTGAGCTACGGGCGCAAGCAGTGACGGATCCGGTCTGAAGGGTCCGGTTTCCGTGCTGCACTGCGGCATCGAGTGCATCCGGGGACATCGAGCCCGGCTGGGTCGGGGATGAGACGAAAGAGGGGTGTTCCCCCGATCCTGACTAGTGAGAGACTAGGCATCGTTATCGTCCATGCCCGGTGCGATGCCCATCATGCGCCTACGCCACTTCGCATACGCCCTAGCCGCGGTGCCACTCAGCCTCCTCTGCGCAGCCGAAAGCGGGGAGGACGTCCTGTCTGCCGGTTCGTTCACCGTCACGGCCACGGATGCCACCGCCTTTACGCAGCCGGCGCCTGCCCTGTCCGAGAGGCAGCATGCCGCATTCCTGCGCGGTCGCGCGGGGTTCGAGCGGCCCTGGGTCGTCTTCGGCATCAGCACCGGCGACTGGGGCGTGGGCCCCACGTTCATCGCCAATCGCTGCGGCGAGTGCCACGCCGGTGGCGGGCGCGGCAAGCTTCCCCGGTCGGCGAACGAGCAACTCACGGCGCTCGTGGTGCGGGTCAGCGTGCCCGGCACCGATCCCCATGGCGGGCCGAAGCCGCACGAGCGCTACGGCGACCAACTGCAGAACCGCGCCTTGCAGGGGCAGAACCCGGATCTGCAGTTCGCCTACGCCCCGGTGCCAGCCGAAGCCGACATCTTTCTCGACTGGGAAGAGCACGTCGTGACCCTCTCGGACGGCACAGAGGTTCGACTGCGCAGTCCCGTGCTGAGCATCGAAGGCCTCGCCTTCGGGGATCTCGGCAAGGACACCATGCAGTCGTTGCGCATCGCGCCGCCGGTGTTCGGGACAGGCCTGCTCGAGGCGGTGCCGGATGAGACGTTGCTGGCCCTGGCCGAACAGCAGAAGGCGCTCGGGTTCAACGGTCGACCGAACAAGGTATGGGACGCGATCGACCAGCGCATGGTGATCGGACGCTTCGGCTGGAAGGCGAGCCAGCCCGGCCTCCGCCAGCAGATCGCCGCCGCCGCCATCAACGACATGGGGGTGACCTCGAGCGTGTTCCCCCGGCAGAACTGTCCTGCGGTCCAGGTGGACTGCCAGCGGGAGATACCGGGCAACGACCCGGAACTGACGGATGCTGCCTGGGACGATCTCGACGTTGCGGCGCTGGGCGTCGGGGTGCCGGCGCGCCGGCGCTGGAGCGAGGCGATCGTGCAGCGCGGCGCCTCGTTGTTCGAGACGCTTCAGTGCGGGGTGTGTCACGCGCCCACCCTGCGCACCGCCGACTATTTCGCGCGCCTGCCGCAGCTCTCGCGACAGACGATCCACCCGTACACCGACCTGCTGTTGCACGACATGGGAGAGGGCCTCGCGGACCATCGTCCCGAGTTTGCGGCAGGCGGTCGCGACTGGCGCACACCCCCCCTCTGGGGTCTGGGTCTGTCGCGCACGGTGAACGGCAGCGCGGCACTCCTGCACGACGGCCGCGCACGCAATGCCACGGAGGCCATCCTGTGGCACGGCGGGGAAGCCGCGCCCTCGCGCGACGCCTTCTCGCGGCTCATGCAGAAGGACAGGGAGGCGCTGCTGGCGTTTCTCGACGCCATCTAGGGGGTGTGGGTCGAGCATCGCTCGACGCTGCGATGGCTTGGGCACCTCGGCGAATCCAGGAACGCGGGCGTCGGGCGGAGCCCGACCCACGGGGGTTGTTTTCAGCGGCGCGGTATCCAGTCGCGAAGGCCCTTCGTGGGTCGAGCATCGCTCGACGCTGCGATGGCTTGGGCACCTCGGCGAATCCAGGAACGCAGGCGTCGGGCGGAGCCCGACCCACGGGGTTGTTCTCAGCAGCGCCGAATCCAGTCGCGAAGGCCCTTCGTGGGTCGAGCATCGCTCGACGCTGCGATGGCTTGGGCACCTCGGCGAATCCAGGAACGCAGGCGTCGGGCGGAGCCCGACCCACGGGGTTGTTCTCAGCAGCGCCGAATCCAGTCGCGAAGGCCCTTCGTGGGTCGAGCATCGCTCGACGCGGCGATGGCTTGGGCACTCCTGCGAATCCAGGGACGCAGGCGTCGGGCGGAGCCCGACCCACGGGGTTGTTCTCAGCGGCGCGGTATCCAGTCGCGAAGGCCCTTCGTGGGTCGAGCATCGCTCGACGCTGCGCTCACTTGGGCACTCCTGCGATTCCAGGAACGCGGGCGTCGGGCGGAGCCCGACCCACGGGGGTTGTTCTCAGCGGCGCGGTATCCAGTCGCGAAGGCCCTTCGTGGGTCGAGCATCGCTCGACGCTGCGCTCACTTGGGCACTCCTGCGATTCCAGGGACGCAGGCGTCGGGCGAAGCCCGACCCACGTGCCGCGCCTCCCGCGGGGTACTACCCGAGCGCGGGGAGGTGCGCTACCTTGCGCACGGATCGTGCGGACCCGACGCCCGACCTCGAAA
>JALHMS010000017.1 GCA_022843925.1 Burkholderiales bacterium | reverse complement strand
GACGGCGACGACTCGGCCACGTTGATGAAGAACGCCGACACCGCGATGTACCACGCGAAGGAGAAGGGCCGCCGCAACTACCAGTTCTTCTCGCGCGAGATGAACATCCGGGCCGTCGAACGCCACGATCTCGAGACCGCGCTGCGGCTCGCGCTCGACCACGACGAGTTCGTGCTGCACTACCAGCCGCAAGTGGACATCGCGTCGAGCAAGGTGATCGGCGTCGAGGCGCTCCTGCGCTGGCAGCACCCGCGCAAGGGCCTCGTGGCGCCGTCGATGTTCATGGATGTCGCCGAGGAGACCGGGCTCATCGAAGCGATCGGTCTGTGGGCGCTCCGCACCGCGTGCGAGCAGAACAAGCGCTGGCAGGAGGCCGGGCTCCCGCCGTTGCGCATGGCCGTCAACATCTCGGCCCGCCAGTTCGACCAGCCGCGCGAGTTCGCGAAGTCCGTGAACCGCATCCTCGCGATGACCGGCCTCGATCCGTCGTGGCTCGAACTCGAGATGACCGAGTCCGTGCTCTGGAAGACGGCCGACGAAAGCATCCAGGTGCTTCGCAAGCTGGGCAAGAACGGCACGCGCATCGCCGTCGACGATTTCGGGACGGGGTACTCGTCGCTCGCCTACCTGAAGCAACTGCCCATCCACACGCTGAAGATCGACCGGTCGTTCGTGCGGGAGCTGGGCTCGAACAAGGAGAGCGACGTCATCGTCGCCACGATCATCGGCATGGCGCACAGCCTGAACCTGCGCGTCACGGCCGAGGGCGTCGACAATCTCGCGCAACTCGCGATGCTGAAGCGGCTCGGCTGCGACGAACACCAGGGGTTCCTGTTCAGCAAACCCCTGCCTCCCGAGGAAGTCGTGCGGCGCTATCTGGCGCCGCGCCAGCTCAACTTCGGCGGGTGAAGGGTCCGGGCCCCGATGCCCCTGCGGGGCCGGCCTCCCCGGCTCCGACGCGCTAGCGGGTCAGCTCCCGCATCGCCTGTTCGAGGCCCGAGAGCGTGAGCGGATACATGCGATCGCCCATCAACTGCTTCGTCATCCGCACGGACTCGTAGTAGTCCCAGCGGTCCTCCGGCTGCGGATTGATCCACACGGCCTTCGGGTAGACATCGAGGATGCGCTGGAGCCAGACGGCGCCGGCCTCCTCGTTGTGGTGCTCGACCGAGCCGCCGGGATAAGCGATCTCGTACGGGCTCATCGTCGCGTCGCCCACGATGATCACCTTGTAGTCGTGCGGATAGGTGTGCATCAGGGGGAACGTGCCGTACCGCTCGCTGTTGCGGCGGCGGTTGTCCTTCCACACGCTCTCGTACAGGAAGTTGTGGAAGTAGAAGTACTCGAGGTGCTTGAACTCGCTGCGCGCGGCCGAGAACAGTTCCTCGCAGACGCGCACGTGGTCGTCCATGGAGCCGCCGACGTCGAGGAACAGCAGCACCTTCACGGCGTTGTGGCGCTCGGGGACCATCCGGATGTCGAGCCAGCCCGCGTTGCGCGCGGTGGACCGGATGGTGTCGTCGAGGTCGAGTTCCTCGGCGGCGCCCTCCCGCGCGAACCGGCGCAGGCGGCGCAACGCCACCTTGATGTTGCGGGTGCCGATCTCGACGTCGTCGTCGAGATTGCGGAACTGCCGCTCGTCCCACACCTTCACGGCGCTGCGGTTGCGGCCGCCCTCCTGGCCGATGCGTACACCCTCGGGGTTGAATCCGTACGCACCGAACGGCGAGGTGCCCGCGGTGCCGATCCACTTGGAGCCGCCCTGATGCCGCCCCTTCTGCTCGTCGAGGCGCTGCTTCAGCGTCTCCATGAGCTTCTCCCACCCGCCCAGCGATTCGACGAGCTTCTTGTCCTCGTCCGAGAGCAGCAGCTCCGCCTGCTTCTTCAGCCAGTCCTCGGGGATCATCGCCAGCAGCCCGTCGGGCAGCGCTGCAATCCCCTTGAAGTACGACGCGAACACGCGGTCGAACTTGTCGTAGTGGGACTCGTCCTTCACGAGGCAGGCCCGCGCGAGGTAGTAGAAGCCTTCGACGCGGTAGTCCGCGAGCCCCGCCTGCATGGCCTCAAGAAGGGTGAGGTACTCGCGCACGGAGACGGGGACGCCGCCGGTTTTCAGTTCGAGGAAGAAGTCGGTGAGCATGACGTGAGAAGGATGGGCTCGGTGTCTGCGTTCCAGGGACCGCTCAGGCGGCGGTGTCGACAGCCTGCCAGACGACCACGGTGTACCAGCCGCGCTCGTCGGTGAAGTGGCACTGCACGTCGAAGCCGCTCTCGCGGGCCATCGTGTCGATCATGCCCTGGCTGTATTTCTGCGACTGCTCCGTGTAGATGGTCTCGCCCGCCTGGAAGGCGAAATCGCACGCGAGCCGCCGGCTGTGCACGATCTGCCGCCGGCGGCTCACGAGAAAGCTGCGCGCTGCGCCGTCGAGCGGTGAATAGGTGGCGTAGTGGCTGAACTGGTCGAGATCGAAGTCCATGCCGAGTTCGCGATTGAGTCGCGTCAGCAGGTTCATGTTGAAGCGCGCCGTCACGCCTTCGGGATCGTCGTAGGCCGCGCGGATCACGTGCGGATCCTTCTTCAGGTCGAGGCCCAGCACGAGCGCGTCGCCCGGACGCAGGTGGGCGCGCATCCGCCGCAGCAGTGCGATGGCACCGTCGTGCGTCTGGTTGCCCAGGTTGCTGCCGAGGAACATCGCGACCTGCCTACGCCCGGGATCCGTGGCGGGCCAGTTCAGGAAGTAGTCACCACAGAGCGGCTGCACCGGAAAGCCCGGCAGGTGCTCGGCAAAGCGCTGCGACAGCTGCTCGAGCGCATGGGACGAGATGTCCATGGGCTTGAACACGCACTGGGCACCGCGCCGCGCGAGGGCCTCGCAGAGCGAAAGCGTCTTCTCGCCATCGCCGCTGCCGAGTTCGATGAGGTCCACGGGTCGCGCGTCCGGTGCGATCCGCCGCGCGAGTTCGTAGCCCCGGCTGCGGAGGATGGCGTGCTCCGTGCGCGTGAGGTAGTACGAATCGAGCGCCATGATCTCCTGGAAGAGGCGCGAACCCTCGTCGTCGTAGAACCAGGCGGACGACAGCGCCTTCTGCGGCGCGCTCAGGCCCTCGACGACCGCCCGCGCAAACGCCTCGTCGAGGGGTTCATCGGTCGCGTCGTCGGACGTCCGGGACGCCACGGAGGACGACACGTGGTAGCGGACCCGGCTCACGCTGCGGCCCCGCCATCGCGCGCCGGCCGGATCCCCGTGTACTGCCAGCGCAGCGGTGCGTGGAAGAAATTCCGGTACGTGAACCGCGCGTGACCGGGGGGCGTCGCGTACGAGGCGCCGCGCAGCACCTTCTGGTTCACCATGAACTTGCCGTTGTACTCGCCCACCGCACCGGACGCCTTGCGGAAGCCCGGGTACGGCAGGTAGGCGCTCTCGGTCCACTCCCATCGACGGCCCCAGGGAATCGACGCCGCCAGGGCCTCCCATTCGAACTCCGTCGGCAACCGCCAGCCGGCCCACTGGCAGAAGGCATAGGCCTCGTAGTAGCTGACGTGGGTGACCGGGGCCTCCGGCGCCAGCGGCTGCAGTCCGGCGAGCGTGTAATGCAGCCACTCTCCGGGTCGCTCGGGATGCGGCGTCCAGTAGAGCGGCGCGCGGCGCGGCTGGGTGCGGATCCAGTCCCAGCCCTCGGCATGCCAATGCTCGAAGCGTTCGTAGCCACCGTCGGCCATGAAGGCGAGGTACTCGGCATTCGTGACGAGTGCGGTGCGCAGTTCGACGGGCGGCACGAGCACGGCATGGCGCGGCCCTTCGTTGTCAAACGCGAAGGCCTCCCCCGCATGACCGATCTCGTGTACGCCGCCGGGCCATCCCACCCAGGCGTCGGAGACCGGCCCAGGCCCGGCGTGCTCCTGGGCCACCTCCACGGCGCCGACCGATCGGGGGTCGTACTCGGGGGCAAGAGGATTCACGCCTAGGATGAACTTGATGTCGGTGAGCAGCAGTTCCTGATGCTGCTCCTCGTGCTGGAGACCCAGTTCGATCAAGGTCGCCAGTGCGGGAGACAGCGGCGCCGCGAGCAGCGCAACCATGGCGGCGTCGACATGGGCGCGATAGGCCAGCACCTCCGCGACGGTCGGACGGCTGAGATCGCCGCGCTGCACGCGTTGCACGCGCTCGCCCACGGTCTCGTAGTAGCTGTTGAAGACGAACCCGAAACGCTCGTGGAAGACGCGATAGCCCGGCAGGTTGGGCTTCAGGATCATCGCCTCGAAGAACCACGCCGTGTGCCCGAGATGCCACTTGGGTGGGCTCACGTCCCCCACGGGCTGGGGAACGTGGTCCTCGACGGCGAGCGGAGCGCACAGGCGCTCGGTGCGCTGGCGCACATCGCGGTAACGCCTCGTCGTGACATCGGAGGCGGCCATCGGCGGTGCGTTATCGGGCATCGCGCCGCCACCTCAATCCGTCACCTTCACGCCGCGCCAGAAGGCGACGCGACCGGCCACGGCCTCGGCGCCCGCCTTGGGCTCCGGGTAGTACCAGGCGGCATCGGCATTGATCGCGTCGCCGACCTTCAGGCTGAAGTAGCTCGCCCGCCCCTTCCAACCGCAGAAGGTATGCGTCGCGCTGTCGATCACGTGGCGGCGGTCGAGCGATGCCATGGGGAAGTAGGCGTTGCCCTCGACCTCGACGATGTCGTCGCTCTCGGCGATGACGGTGCCGTTCCATTGCGCTTTCATGGGATGCTCCTCGATCAACGGGGGAACCGACAGGGCTTGAGGGCTGGGGGCTTGAACGCCCGATGCCCCGGCGGTCCTGTTGGTAACGCCTGTCGCGAAATCGTTCCCGGCCCCGGAAACCTGCGACCCGCGGCGCCTCAGCGTCCGCGCTTGTTCATGAACACGAGCCGCTCGAAGAGATGCACGTCCTGCTCGTTCTTGATGAGCGCGCCGTGCAGCGGCGGGACGATCTTCCCGGAGTCCTGGGTGTGCAGCGCCTCGGGCGGGATGTCCTCGGCGACGAGCAGCTTGATCCAGTCGAGCAGCTCCGAGGTCGAGGGCTTCTTCTTGAGGCCGGGGACGTCGCGGATCTCGAAGAAGGCCGTGAGCGCGTTGCGCAGCATGTCCTGCTTGATGGCCGGATGGTGGACCGCGACGATGCGCTCCATGGTGTCGCGGTCGGGGAACTTGATGTAGTGGAAGAAGCAGCGGCGCAGGAAGGCGTCGGGCAGCTCCTTCTCGTTGTTCGACGTGATGATGATGAGCGGGCGATGACGCGCCCGCACGAGCTTCTGCGTCTCGTAGACGAAGAACTCCATGCGGTCCAACTCGCGCAGCAGGTCGTTCGGGAACTCGATGTCGGCCTTGTCGATCTCGTCGATCAGCAGCACGGCCGGTGACTCCGACTCGAAGGCCTCCCACACCGGACCGCGCTTGATGTAGTTCGCGATGTCCTCGACCCGGTTGTCGCCCAGCTGGGAGTCGCGCAGGCGCGAGACGGCGTCGTACTCGTAGAGGCCCTGCTGCGCCTTGCCCGTGGACTTCACGTGCCACTGGTGGAGCGGCCGTCCGAGGGCGGTCGCCACTTCCTGCGCGAGCATCGTCTTGCCGGTGCCGGGCTCGCCCTTGATGAGCAACGGCCGTTGCAGGGTGATGGCGGCATTCACCGCCATCATCAGGTCCTCGGTGGCGACGTAGCTGTCGGTGCCGGTGAAGCGCATGGGGATCTCTTGCCGTGGTTCGGGGGAGCGTCGAGGGTACACGATCGGCCGCATCGCCCGCCATCGCAGGCGGTGCGCCGCGCAATGCCGGATAATCGCGCCCTTCCTCGAGAGGCCGGAGATCCGCCATGCCCAAGTTCAACGCCAACCTGTCCATGATGTTCAACGAGGTGCCGTTCCTCGAGCGCTTCGGCGCGGCGGCCCTGGCGGGGTTCGAGGGCGTCGAGTTCCTGTTCCCCTACGACTTCACGCCGGCACAGATCGGCGAACAGCTGGAGAAGCACAAGCTCGCGATGGTGCTCTTCAACATGCCGCCCGGAGACTTCGCGGCAGGCGATCGCGGCACGGCCTGCGATCCCGCTCGATTCGGCGAATTCCAGGACGGTGTCGGCAAGGCCCTGGAGTACGCCAAGGTGCTCGGCGTGAAGCAGTTGCACGTGATGGCCGGCCTGAAGCCGCGCGGGCTGAACGAGGAGACGATGCGCGAGGCCTATCTCGCGAGCCTGCGATTCGCTGCAGCCGAGACCGCGAAGCTCGGCATCGACGTGTTGATCGAGGCGATCAATACCCGCGACATCCCCGGCTTCTACCTGAACACGTCGGACCAGGCGATCGACATCCTCCACTACGCCGGCGCGCCGAACATCAAGTTCCAGTACGACATCTACCACATGCAGATCATGGAGGGCGACCTCGCCCCCACGATCTCGAAGTACCTCGCCAAGATCGGCCACATGCAACTCGCAGACACCCCCGGGCGCCACGAGCCGGGCACGGGCGAGATCAACTACGACTTCCTGTTCGGGCACATCGACCGCATCGGCTACCAGGGCTGGATTGGCTGCGAATACCGGCCTGCCGGGAAGACGGAGGATGGGCTGGGCTGGATGGCGCGCTGGCGCTGACAGCCTCGCGGCAGGACGCTCCCGTGGCCGGTCGTACGTGGCTGCCGCACGCCGTGCTCGCGATCGGCGTGCTGGTGGTGGCATCGGCCTCCATCCTCATCCGATACGCGATGCAGGACGGCGCCGGGCCGCTCGCCATCGCGGCGCTGCGGCTTGCGATCGCCTCGGTCGTCCTCGCCCCGTTCGCCTGGGGCTGGGTGCGGAACGACCTCCCGCAGCTGTCCGGCATCGACCGCACGCTGATCGTCGCCTGCGGGGTCGTCCTCGCGCTGCACTTCGCCACGTGGATCAGTTCGCTCGCGTACACGTCCGTGGCGAGCAGCGCGGTGCTCGTGACGACGAACCCGGTGTGGGTCGGCCTCCTCTCGTGGCTCGTGCTGCGCGAACGGCCCGGCAACGTGATGATCGGCGGAATCGCGCTCGCCATGGCCGGCAGCGCGCTCGTGTTCGGCGCGCAGGGCCCGGCCTCGGGCGCCGCGCCAGCCCCGCTGGTGGGCAACGCGCTCGCGCTCGCCGGGGCGCTGGCCGCGTCGATCTACCTGCTGCTCGGACGGCGTCTGCGCGACCGGCTCTCCCTCCTCGCCTATGTCTGGACCGTCTACGCCGTCGCGGCGGTCGCGCTGCTCGCGATGGCAGTCGCGGCCGGCGAGAACCTCGTCCTTTCGGTCGCCGCGCTCGGATTCGTGACCGCACTGGCGCTTGGCCCGCAGCTCGTCGGGCACACGGCCTTCAACTATGCGGTGCGCCATCTGCCGGCGCCGGTGGTCGCGGTGGCGATCCTGGGTGAACCGCTGGGCTCCGCCCTTCTCGCGTGGCTGCTGTTCGACGAGACCGTGGGCACCGGTCAGTTGGTCGGGTTCGGGGTGCTGCTGGCGGGGATCCTGCTGTCCGTGCTGGCCGATGCGCGTCCGACGGTGCCGGCGACCTCTGCGGACAAGTAAACTCCACTCTCCTCCGATCGCCTCCGGACGCCCCGCCCGCCATGGCCCTCCCTCCCCGACAACTCCTCCGGCAGATGTTCGATGCCGCCGTCGCCTCCGCGCTGCCTGACCGCTGCGTCCCGCCATTCCTTCCCAAGCCGCCCAGAGGCAGGACGATCGTCGTGGGTGCCGGCAAGGCGTCGGCCGCCATGGCCAAGGCTGTCGAGGACCACTGGACGGGCGGTCCGCTCGAAGGTCTCGTCGTGACGCGATACGGCCATCGCGTGCCGACCCGCAGCATCGAGATCGTCGAGGCCGCGCATCCGGTGCCCGACCTCGCGGGGCGCGAGGCTGCGGAACGGATCCTGAACATGGTGAAGGGGCTCACCCCTGACGACCTCGTCCTGTGCCTGATCTCCGGTGGCGGTTCGGCGCTGCTGGCGCTCCCCGGCGAGGGCCTCACCCTCCACGACAAGCAGGCGATCAACCGCCGCCTGCTCGAATGCGGCGCCAACATCACCGAGATGAACTGCGTCCGGAAGCATCTCTCCGCGATCAAAGGCGGGCGGCTCGCGGCCGCGGCGGCACCGGCGAAGGTCGTGACGCTCACGATCTCGGATGTCCCGGGCGACGACCCTGCCGTGATCGCCTCGGGCCCGACGGTGCCGGACGCCACGACCTACGCCGACGCGCTGGCGGTGCTCGACAAGTACGGCATCACCGAGCCCGCCGCCGTGATGGCGCACCTGCGGGCTGCGCCCGACGAGACGCCGAAGCCCGGCGATCCGCGCCTGTCGCACTGCGAGACCCACATGATCGCCGCGCCGCAGATGGCGCTCGAAGCCGCCGCGGCCGTCGCCCGGGCGAACGGCGTCACGCCGCTCATCCTGGGCGATGCCATCGAGGGCGAATCCCGCGAGGTCGCGATGGTGCATGCCGGCATCGCGCGGCAGGTGCTTCGTCACGGGCAGCCGGTGAAGGCGCCCTGCGTGCTGCTGTCCGGCGGCGAGACGACCGTCACGATCCGCGGGAAGGGTCGCGGCGGACGCAACGTGGAATTCCTGCTGGCCCTGGCCGTGGCCCTCGACGGCGTGCCGCGGGTCCACGCGATGGCCGGCGACACGGACGGCATCGACGGTGCCGAGGAGACCGCCGGCGCGCTGCTCGATCCCACGACGATCGCACGCGCGGCCGCCAACGGTGTCCACGCCAAGGCCTGCCTCGCCAACAACGACGGCCACGGCTTCTTCGAGGCGACCGGCGACACGGTGGTGACCGGCCCCACCCTCACGAACGTCAACGATTTCCGCGCCATTCTCATCGAGGGCTGACCATGGGCAAGCCAGAAGCCATCTCCGCCATTCCCGCCGTGGACAGCCACGCGCTCATCTCGCGTCTGCGCGCCGTGCTGCCGTCCCCGTCGCTGCTCGCGCTCCCGGAGGAGACCAAGCCGTACGAGTGCGACGGGCTCTCGGCCTTCCGCGAAGTGCCGCTCGCCGTGGCGCTGCCCGAGGACGAGGCGCAGGTCGCCGCAGTGCTGAAGGTATGCCACGAGATGCGGGTTCCGGTGGTGGCGCGCGGTGCCGGCACCGGTTTGTCGGGCGGGGCACTGCCGAATCCGCTCGGTGTGACGCTCGGCCTCTCGAAGATGAAGCGCATCCTGCACATCGACCCGCTGGCGCGGACCGCACGCGTGCAGCCCGGCGTGCGCAACCTCGCGATCTCGGAGGCCGCGGCACCCCTGGGGCTGTACTACGCGCCGGATCCTTCGAGCCAGATCGCGTGTTCCATCGGCGGCAACATCGCCGAGAACTCCGGCGGCGTGCACTGCCTGAAGTACGGCCTCACGGTGCACAACATCCTGAAGCTGCGCGTCGTGACGATCGACGGCGAGATCCTGGAACTCGGCGGCGAAGGCCTCGACGCCGCAGGCTACGACCTGATGGCGCTGATGACGGGCTCCGAGGGTCTGCTCGGTGTCGTCACCGAGATCACCGTCAAGCTGCTGCCGAAGCCGCAACTGGCGCGCGTGGTCCTCGCGGCGTTTGACTCCCTCGAAAAGGCTGGCAACGCCGTGGCAAACATCATCGGCGCCGGGATCATCCCGGCCGGTCTCGAGATGATGGACAAGCTCGCGACCCGCGCGGTCGAGCAGTTCGTGCACGCGGGCTATCCGCTCGATGCCGAAGCGATCCTGCTGTGCGAATCCGACGGCACGCCGGAAGAGGTCGCCGCGGAGATCGAGCGCATGGAAGCCGTCATGCGCGCGAGCGGCGCGACGCAGATCCGCCTGTCGAAGGACGAAGCCGAACGCCTGCGATTCTGGTCCGGCCGCAAGGCGGCGTTCCCCGCGGTGGGCCGCCTCATGCCCGACTACTACTGCATGGACGGGACGATCCCGAAGCGGAAGCTTGCCGAGGTGCTGAAGGGCATCGCGCAGCTCTCCGAGGAGTTCGGACTCGGCTGCCCCAACGTGTTCCACGCCGGTGACGGCAACCTGCACCCGCTCATCATGTTCGACGCCAACGTGCCCGGCCAGGCCGAGCACGCCGCGAAGTTCGGATCGCGCATCCTGAAGCTGTGCATCGAGGCGGGCGGCACCATCACCGGCGAGCACGGCGTGGGCGTCGAGAAGATCGGCGAGATGTGCGACCAGTTCACGCCCGACGCACTGGAGACCTTCCACTCGGTGAAGGCCGCCTTCGACACGCACGGGCTGCTGAACCCCGGCAAGGCCGTGCCCACGCTGCACCGCTGCGCCGAGTACGGTCAGATGCACGTGGCCCGCGGGAAGGAAGCGTTCCCCGATCTGCCGCGCTTCTGAGCCCGCCCCGACACCGCACGCATCCTCGGCACTTCATGATCGAACAGTTCAGAGACACCATCCGCGCCGCCACCTCGGCCGGACGACCGCTGCGCATCCGCGGTGGCGGCACGAAGGATTTCTACGGCGTGAGCCTCCATGGCGACATCCTCGACACGCGCGGGCATCGCGGCATCGTCGACTACGAGCCCTCGGAACTCGTGATGACCGTGCGTAGCGGGACACCGCTCGCGGAGGTCGAGTCCGCGCTGGCCGAAGGCGGCCAGATGCTCGCGTTCGAACCGCCGCGGCTCGGGGCCGGGTCCACGATCGGCGGCGTGGTCGCATCGGGCTTCTCCGGACCGCGCCGCGCGGCGACCGGATCCGCCCGCGACTATGTGCTGGGCGTGCGCGTGCTCGACAGCGCGGGCCGCGATCTCTCGTTCGGCGGGCAGGTGATGAAGAACGTTGCGGGGTACGACCTCTCGCGCTTCGTCGCCGGTTCGTTCGGAACGCTCGCGCTCGTCACCGAGGTTTCGCTGAAGGTGCTGCCGAAGCCCGAGGTCGAGACGACCCTCGCGTTCGCCATGGACGAGTCCGCAGCGATCGAAGCGCTGAACCGCTGGGCGGGGCAACCGCTGCCGCTGTCGGCCGCGTTCCATGTGGACGGGAAGCTGGCGGTGCGGCTCTCCGGTGCGGGCGCCGCCGTCAGCGCTGCGAAGACACGCATGGGTGGCGAGGTGATGGCCGACGACGCGGCCTTCTGGACTGCAGTGCGGGACCAGACGCATCCGTTCTTCGCGGAACCCGCAACGCTATGGCGGCTGTCGATCCGCTCGACTGCGCCGGTGCTCGGGCTCGGCCTGCAGGCCATCGAATGGAACGGCAGTCTGCGCTGGGTGGCGGCGACGCTTCCGGCAGAGCGGGTCCATGCCGCGGCCCAGGCAGCCGGCGGCCACGCGACGCTCTACCGCGGTGGCGACCGCAGTGCGGGCATCCAGAAGCTTGCCCCCGGCGTCCTCGCGCTGCATCAGCGGCTGAAGCAGGCGCTCGACCCGGCCGGGGTCTTCGGTCCCGGCCGCATGCACCCGGCGTTCTGACCGCCCCTCCCCCAACGACACCGGGGCGCGCCCCTCGCTGCGCGTCCCCTGCCTGGACATCATGGAAACCCACCTCGCCGATTTCATCAAGGACACGCCCGAGGGCCAGGAGGCCGAGGCCATCCTGCGCCGCTGCGTGCACTGCGGCTTCTGCACCGCCACCTGCCCCACGTATCAGTTGCTGGGCGACGAACTCGACGGCCCGCGCGGCCGCATCTACCTCATCAAGCAGGTGCTCGAAGGCTCGCCCGCCACGGAGTCCACGCAACTGCATCTCGACCGCTGCCTGACCTGTCGGTCGTGCGAGACCACGTGCCCGTCGGGCGTCGAGTACGGGAAGCTGGTGGACATCGGCCGCAAGGTCGTCGACGACCAGGTCGGTCGCCCGGCGATGGAAGGCGTGAAGCGCAAGGCGATGTCCACGGTGCTGTCGTCCCCGAGCCTTTTCTCGCCGGCACTCGCGGCGGGCCGGGCCTTCGGTGGCCTGCTACCCGAGGCGCTGCGGAAGAAGATCCCGGCAGCGCAGCGCGCCGATGCCTGGCCCGCCCCGACGAACGCCCGTCGGATGGTGGTGCTCGAAGGCTGCGTGCAGCCGTCCCTCTCGCCGAACATCAATGCGGCCACGGCCCGCGTGCTCGACCGGATCGGCATCTCGCTCGTGAAGGCGCCCCAGGCCGGTTGCTGCGGGGCGGTCGCCTTCCACATGAACTACCAGGACGACGGCCGCGACCACATGCGCCGGAACATCGACGCGTGGCTGCCGCTGCTGGACGGCGGCGCCGAGACGATCGTGATGACGGCGAGCGGGTGCGGCTCGACGGTGAAGGAGTACGGCCACCATCTCGCGCACGACGCGACGTACGCCCCACGCGCCGAGCGCATCTCGAAGGCCACGCGCGACCTCACCGAGGTGCTTGCTGCAGAGAGCGACAAGCTCGTCGCAATGCTCGAAAAGGCGGTGGCGGGCAAGCCGCGGCGCAAACTCGCATTCCATTCGCCCTGCTCGCTCCAGCACGGGCAGCAGATCCGCGGCAAGGCTGAAGCACTGCTGACCGCTGCGGGGTACGACCTCACGCCGGTGCCGGATGGACACCTATGCTGCGGCTCCGCGGGCACGTATTCGCTGCTGCAACCCGAGTTGTCGCAGCAACTGCTCGCGAACAAGGTGCAGGCGCTGACCTCCGGTGGGCCCGAGGGCGTCGCGACGGCGAATATCGGGTGCCTCACGCACATCCAGACCGGCATGAAGCAGCCGGTGAGGCACTGGGTGGAGTGGATCGACGAGCGGATGTGATTTCGTCGGCGATGTGGGTCGAGCTCCGCTCGACGCCCGCGTTCCTGAATTCACTGCTACGCCCCAGCCATCGCAGCGTCGAGCGATGCTCGACCCACGAAGGGGCCTCGCGACTGGATGCCTCGATGCTGACAATCACCCCCGTGGGTCGAGCTCCGCTCGACGCCCGCGTTCCTGGATTCGCTGCTGTGCCCAAGCCATCGCCGCGTCGAGCTGTTGCTCGACCCACGAAGGGCGCTCGCCACTGGATGCCTCGGGGCTGAGAACACCCTCCGTGGGTCGGGCTCCGCCCGACGCCCGCGTTCCTGGATTCGCTGCTGTGCCCAAGCCATCGCAGCGTCGAGCGATGCTCGACCCACGAAGGGCCCTTGCCACTGGATGCCTCGGGGCTGAGAACACCCCCCGGGGGTCGGGCTCCGCCCGACGCCTGCGTTCCTGGATTCGCTGCTGTGCCCAAGCCATCGCAGCGTCGAGCGATGCTCGACCCACGAAGGGCCCTTGCCACTGGATGCCTCGGGGCTGAGAACAACCCCCGTGGGTCGGGCTCCGCCCGACGCCTGCGTTCCTGGATTCGCTGCTGTGCCCAAACCATCGCAGCGTCGAGCAGTGCTCGACCCACGAAGGGCCCTTGCCACTGGATGCCTCGGGGCTGAGAACACCCCCCGTGGCTCAAGCTCCGCTCGACGCCCGCGTTCCTGGATTCGCTGCTGTGCCCAAGCCATCGCCGCGTCGAGCTGTTGCTCGACCCACGAAGGGCGCTCGCCACTGGATGCCTCGGGGCTGAGAACACCCTCCGTGGGTCGGGCTTCGCCCGACGCCCGCGTTCCTGGATTCGCCGAAGTGCCCAAGCCATCGCCGCGTCGAGCAGTGCTCGACCCACGAAGAGCCCTCGCGACTGGATGCCTCGACGCTGAGAACCACCCCCGTGGGTCGAGCTTCGCTCGACGCCTGCGTTCCTGGATTCGCCTCTGCTCCCAAGCCATCGCCGCGTCGAGCAGTGCTCGACCCACGAAGAGCCCTCGCGACTGGATGCCTCGACGCTGAGAACCACCCCCGTGGGTCGAGCTTCGCTCGACGCCTGCGTTCCTGGATTCGCCTCTGCTCCCAAGCCATCGCAGCGTCGAGCTAGTGCTCGACCCACGAACACCAGCGATCGACGTCACGTACGCGAGACCGCTACTGCTGTTCCGCCTCCCGCCGCTTCTGCTCGGACCGCAGGTAGGCCACCAGCGCGATGATCTCGTCGCGCGAATAGACCTCTCCGAAGGCGCCCATCGGCGTCCCCGGGATGCCGTCGGCGATGTTCTTCACCAGTTCGGCGTTCGTTCCGCCGCGCTTGTAGCGTCCGCAGACGATGCAGGGTGCACGTGCGCCCTTGCCACCACTGCCATGGCAGAAGCCTCCGCACTTCGCGCTGTACTTCTCCTTGCCCAATGCCACCGCGGCGGGATCGTCCACCGGCACGGCGAGATCCCCCGCAGCATCGTCCGCCCGGAGCGCCCCCGAGAAGAACACGGTACAGAGAACCGCGAGGGTGGCGATCAGCACGCGCCACGGCGTGTTCAGGCTGGCTTCCGCAAACTTCATGGATTTTCCTCCTGGGTATCCATCGGAGTGGCGGCGGCTCATCGCCCTGGCCTCCACCCATTATCGAAACGTACGGACCGTGGGGGACACGGCACCGGGATGCGGTCTAGTTGAGTGTTCGTGCGCCCCCCGTGCCGGCAAAGGAGAGATCGACCTGCGGCAGCTCCAGCACGAGATCCCATTCGGCCTTCGCCACCGCCTGCTGCAGAAGCTTCATGAGCCCATGCAACAGGCTTTCACTGAGGGTGAGGTGCGCGCCCTGCCCGTCGGCCGGAAGGAGCGCGATCAGCGTGCGGCCGTCGGGCTCGCGGCGGGCCTGGATCCGGGTGACGAGCAGCGGTTCGGGTCCCAGCGGCTGGGCCCGTGGTGCCACTTCGGGCGGTTCGGTTTCCTGGCGTGAGAACTTCACCTCGCGCAGGGCCTTCTCGTGCTCGAACTGCAGAACGGCCGTCCGGGCTTCGGGGGTGGGCTGACGCTGGATCTCGGGCTTCCATTCCGCCATCTTCTGCATGGCGATCCAGAAGCGCTTCACGCAACGCCGCGTGAGCCAGAGCCGCACCTCGGCGGCGCCGTGGATCAGGATGAACATGAGCAGACGGTCCTGCTCCATGTCGAACTCGATGCGGATGCGTTCCAGCTTCACGGCAGGGTCCGGGTGGGTATCTCGGTCGATTCTATCCCGCCCGGTCGCAGGACATCGCGGCATCTGGTGTGCGTCGGTACACTCGCCACGGTCGATCGGTGCCGGATCGCGGCGCCCCATCCACGAGGTTCACGCATGAATGTCGTTCCGCCACGTCATGCCCTGCTGCAGCAGGCCTGCCGGATGCTCGTCGCCACGCTCGTGGCGGGTTGCAGCTCCGACAACGCGATCTTCGAGCAGTACCGGAAAGCGGCGGTCCAGGCCGAGGCCGACGGCAGCGGCACCAATGCCGAGGCCTACTATCTTTCGGCGCTGCATCGCGCCCGCACTTCGATGGGCAAGGCCGAGCAGTCGGAGGCGCTCTACCAGCTCGGCGTCTTCTACCGCCGGGGGGCACGCTTCGGGGAGGCCGCCAAGGCACTGACCGAATCGCTCGACCTCGCGGCGGATGCCCGGATCACGGATCCGATCGCCGTCAGTCGCCGACGCGTCGAGCTGGCGCGCTCGCTCGCGGCGCTCAACCGGTGGCCTGAAGGGACGGCAACGTTGCGGCCGGTGATCGACCACATCGGCCTGTTCCCGGCCGGCGAGCAGGGCGAGATCCGCGAGTTGCTGGCGGTCTACCGGGCGCGGCTGAGCGCTCTGGGCGCGGACGCGTCGGTGCTGCAGGAGTGAGTGACCGACCACGTGGATCGCCACCCGCGAAAAAAAGGGCCGGATCTTTCCGGATCCGGCCCTGGTAGAGAGAGGAGTGACGAACACCCGGAGGTACTGCATCAGGCCTGCCGGTCACTCGGCGCCCCGGGTCTTCGCGGTGAAGCAAGCTACGGAACGTAATGTAGTGGGCCGGGCATCCCCGCCACAGGTGCCATCGACTCGGTCATGGGCAGGAAAAACTCCCGATCCTCCCGAGCTGCATCACTGGGTTTGGCCGCTCTCAGAACCGGGAATGTCTCCGGTCAGGAATCCGTGCGACAGGGCCATGCGGACCACCTGGGCGGCGGTCGCCACGTCGAGCTTCTGGCGGATGCTCGACTGGTAGTTCGCCACGGTCTTGTACGAGAGCGACAGGATCTTCGCGATCTCAGCCACCGCGTGCCCCGCGACGAGCAGGCGGAAGACCTCGAACTCACGCGCCGAAAGGGCATTCAGCGGATGCTGGCCGCCGGGCATCATCTGGACGGCCAGTTCCTGCGCCATCTTGTGACTGATGTAGAGCTTGCCCTCGGCCACCAGGCGGACCGCATCGACCAGGACTTCCGGGGCGCTCGACTTGGTGACATAGCCGCGGGCACCGGCCTGCAACGCACGCGAAGAGAACACGACGTCCTCGTGCATGCTGAACATCAGGACCCGGGCTTCGGGCTCGCGGGCAAGGATGCGCCGCGCGGCTTCGATCCCGCCGATACCCGGAAGACTGATGTCCATGACGACGACGCGCGGTCTGCACTCCGAGAACAGGCGATAGGCCTCCTCGCCGGTGCTGGCCTCGGCGATCACCTGGAGGTCCTGCGTGCGCTCCAACAGACGCCGATAGCCCTCTCGGACGACGGCATGGTCGTCCACGAGCAACACCGTGGTACGGGAAGGTTCAGCCATTCAGGGCTCGCTTGCTGGCAGTCGGCACGTACGCTTCGAAGGGGCACACGGCCGGGGATATTTCGAGGTGATGACCCGCAAAAGCTGAGCGGCCCGGAACGGCACCACCAAGGTACCGTTCCGGGCCGCATCCCTGCGGTCTCACAAACTGAACATCAGACCGCGCGACGACGCTTCGCCATCACGCCGAGCAGCCCAAGCCCACCGAGCAACATCGCGTAGGTGGAAGGCTCCGGGATCGGCGCAGGTACGAAACCCATGAAGTTCGCCCCGACCTGCGGTTGCCCTTCCTCGCCAGCCTGGAACACACCGATCGCGTTGCCGATCGTGTAGGCGGTGGCATCGGTCTTGACCAGGAAGAGCCCGCTGAAGGGGTTCCCCTCGGACAGATTGACGTCCGACTGCATGCGCACCGTGTTCGGATCGTAGGGGGTGGCACCCAGCAGGCTGGTGGAGCTTGTCATCCCCGCGTTGTACATCCGAAGGTCGAAGTCGCTCGTGAAGAGCCAGGCTGCAGCCGTCGAGTAGGTGGTCGAACCGTCCTGGAACCCATAGCGGTAGAGGAAGTTCAGCTCCGCATCGTCGATCTGATTGGGCGCGACACCCAGACGCACTCGCGTGCCGAACACGAGGGCGTCGTCACGAGAATCGCGGAACACGAAATCGTAGAGATGACCGATCTGCACGGTGCTGCTCGATCCCTGGCTCTCGGGAATCGCGATGTCCAGCGTCACCATGTGGTCCAGGAGCGTCAGCACTCCCGAACCCGTGATCGCACGGGGCAATGTACCAGCGGTAGCAATGGCGTTGTATGCGATCGTCGACGGGATATCGGTCGTGAGGAAGGTGATCGACGTCGCATCGAGGAACAACCTGTCGCTGTTCGGATTGGTTCTCCCGATGACCAGGGAACCGTCGGTGGGCAATGGTGTGAAGTCCCCGGCAACGGCTGACGCCGCCGCGAGAGACATCGAGACTGCTACAACGAGTTGTTTCAACTTCATTTAGGCCTCCATCGAAAAGAAACCCGCATGCGGTGGCATCGGGCGATACAACAGCGGAACAGCCCCGTGGCGCAGCGTCACTGCCGCCCCCCAGGGGTGTCGAATACGTAAGTCATGGACACCCACATCGCCCGCGGGGCACCGGGCCCGACGAACGTGGAGTGGGTCCAGTCGTTGGAGTTGTAGTTGAAGCCTCCCGCGTCGCGGGCGCCCCAAACGGACGGCGTGAAGGAATTCAATGCTAGGCCGCCGGCCGTGACATACCGACGATCGAAGACGTTGTCGACGCGCAAACCGAAGCTCAGTTGCTTGGTCGCCTCGTAGTTCGCCATCAGGTGGAATATGGCGTAGCCGGGAATCTTCCCCTCTCCGACGTATCGCCGCCCCGGCTCGACCGTGATCGTCGGGTCAAGGGTCCCGACGGTTGGCGAGCCGGACGAGTCGGTGCCCACGGGCTGGTGCTCGTTGTTCTCGTTACCGCGCACGTAGGACCACGCATGGGCAATCATCGACAGACCGAAGTTGAAGCGGTCGGTCCAGTCGTATCGCCAGTTGAGCCGAAGGGAATCCCGCGGAATTCCCGGAATCCGGTCACCAGGTTGGATCCTGAACGTGTTGACTTGGCCCAACGTCTTGTCCGAACTGCTGTTCGAAGGGTTGACGACCTCCGCTTCGCTTTCGAAGGTCGCATCGATCCGGGAATACGAGGCCCGGAAGAAGTGCTGGCCGACACCGCCCTCCATGCCGAGTTCGAGGCCACGCCGCCGTGTCTTTCCGAAGGTGTCGAACACCCCGCGATTCCGGGAGCCCAGGGAAACGAAGATGATGTCGTTCGCCAGATTCGTCTGGTAAAGCGCCGCGTTCCAGGTGATCTGCGGTGTGATCGACCCGCGGATACCCACCTCGGTCGTATACGAGAACACCTGGGGGAGAAACGGATCGCTCGACAGTGCCGTCGGCACCGAACACCCCGGCGATTTGCCCCGGTTCGTCGCACCGCCGCCCGCGAGCCGCTCGGCCTCGCGGTCCCGGGCGCACCCGAGTTCGATCGTGCTGGGGACGCGAGAGCCCTTGCTCCAGTTCGCGTACAGGTTGAGATCCTCGCTGGGGAGCCAGGAGGCACCGAACGAGGGGTTCACGCTTTCGTAGAGGTAGTTCCCGGTGCTGCAGAAGAAGCGGGCGAAGGGGTCACCCCGCTCCGCACCGCAGCGAGGTAACTGTCGAAGAAACAACCGCTCGTCGAACTGATAGAGCGGAATCGGGCGGTCGGAGATCAGCGAACTGGTGACCCTGGATCTGGTGTAGCGCACACCGGCATTGAGATGCAGATTCGGCCGGACCGACCAGATGTCCTTCACGAAGAGACTGCCGCTTTGCATGCCACCAGAAAGATTGTTCCGCTGGATCTCGGAAATCAGCGGAATCAGAAACAGTTCGTCGTAGGCTTCCGGCCGAAGCACGATGTCGCGGTTGTCCGTGGTGAACCCGAGCTGTTGGGCCTGACGGAAATCCACGCTGTTCATGTCCAGCGCGGCACCGACCACCAGCTGGTTGGTCTCGGACAGCGAACTCAACTGCCACGAGATGCCGTTGGCCACCTGATTCGCCCGGCCGATATTGAAGACGCCATTGGGCTGCACGTTGGCACATCCCGGGAGGTCCACACCGACTGCACCATCGGCGGTCGCGTTGGGGAGGCCGTTGTTGCATTCGATCCGGAGGCGCGCGGCCGCGGCCCGGAAGTCTTCCCAGATGTCGCCGTTGATGGACTTCTGGTTCACCTTCCGGTAGTAGGTCTGCGCCGAGAGGGTGACCCTGTCCGTGAGGTTGAGCTCGACAGTCCCGTTGACGTGGTTCATCCGATTGTCGGTTTCGTCAGGGGACGTGAAGATCGCGGTGGGGTCCTGCCTGAACTGCTCGAACGGGACCAAGCCGTTTCCCACCAGAGAGTTGCTGGCATGCATCCCGGACAGCGTCGCCTTGCCGATCGCCCCCTGGAGATCCAGGCGCCCGTAGGCCTGCCGCACCGAAGACGGCGAGTTCCTCCGCCAGCCATCCTCGTCGAAGAAGTTGAGGGCGACGAAACCCCCCAGTGTCCCGTTGTTACCCCCGGCCGTTGCCTTCACCTGCCGGCGCCCCCAACTCCCCGTCAGGACACTTCCCTCGACCCTCGGCGAGGAGAATCCGGACTTGGTCGCGATCGAGAGAGCGCCACCCAGGGTGTTCAGGCCGAACAAGGGGTCCGAACCTGGCAACAGGTCCATGCGCTGGATGGCGTTCATGGGAATGAGGTCCCAGTTCACCACCTCTCCGAACGGCTCGTTGACGCGGACACCGTCCACGTAGACGGAGAGGCCCTGAGGCGTGCCGATCAGGGGCGACGCCGAGAAGCCGCGGAAGCTGAGATCCTGCTGGAACGGATTTCCCTGATAGTCATTGACCGTCACCGACTGCATGTTGGTGTTCATGTAGTCGGTCAGGCTGACGGATCGGGAGTCCTCGAGATCCTTGGCAGTAGCGCTCTGCACGTTGGTGGTCATCTGTTCCCGTTCGATCACGATCCCAGGCAACGGAGTGACGATGCGGGGCGCGGTCACCCGCACCGTCGGTGCCACCAGGCCGGTGCCACTGCTGCCACCTGCGGGCGGCGGCGTCTGTGCTGCCACGGGCGCCACGATTACGCCGGTCGGACCCGCGAATGCGCCGACGGCGATGTACGCCGTCATGCATGACCACCACCGTTGTCGCTCAACCGCCACCCGCCCCATCCCCCGAGGGCGAGTCTCCTCATTCGAATCCCGGTCCATCTACGCGCCGATGTCGTTGTTGTTTTCAGTCGCCCGGTCCCGGGCATCGTCGCGACCCATGGAGGAGTCGTCGGCGAGGTCTCGCTGCCCCAATTGCATCGACCGGATGGCACGTGTGCCCGCGCGTTCATGCGCGGATCATCCGCCCATGGAGGCTAGTGGCCGGGCATCGCCCGACGTTAGGGAAATATTCCCGTATGCCCCAGGAGTACCTCAGCAGGAAGGCGCGGAGAAATCGGCGTCGAGCGCACAGATCCGGGATGCGATGGGCGATTGGGAAGACCAAGCCCCATACCACCCGGTCCCAACGGCGGAACTTGCCGTGGGCAACTGGCACACCAAACGCGGGCTAGGGGCTCGAGATCCTCGTCGCCCACCTCAAGCCCGCATCATGCGGAGCACACCGCAGGACCGGAGACCTGACCAACAGCCTGTCGGACTCGAGCGGTCCATAGCGAAACTGCAGGAGCGCCAGGACAGGGCTTGACGATCTCGGCGAGCGTATCGGGACTACGTGTTGAGAATGCCGCGAAACATTGATCGCACACCCGACCATGCAGCCGGACCATCCCAAGTCCGGACGGCTACTCGACTACCCGCCGTTCGCGACCGTCTCCGCGGCGGGATGGTCCGGCGAGAGCAGGCCGTGCGTCATGGCCATGCGTACCACCTGGGCGGTGTTGGAGACGTCCAGCTTCTGGCGGATGTTCCACTGGTGATTCGCGACGGTCTTGTACGAGAGCGAGAGGATCTTGGCGATCTCCCCGATCGCGTGACCGGCCACGAGGAGTCGGAACACCTCGAACTCCCGCGGCGACAGCCCTTGCAGCGGATTCTCGTGGCCCGGGAGCATCTGGACCGCCAGTTCCTGCGCCATGTCGTGGCTGATGAAGAGCTTGCCCGCTGCGACGAGCCTCACGGCCTCCACCAGGACTTCCGGAGCGCTCGCCTTGGTGACGTAGCCACGCGCGCCGGTCTGCAACGCGCGGGACGAGAACACGACGTCCTCGTGCATGCTGAACATCAGAATCCTCGCCGTCGGCTCGCGAGTGAGGATCCGGCGCGCCACCTCGATTCCGCCGATGCCGGGGAGCGTGATGTCCATCACCACGACATCCGGCGCGTGATCGCAGAAGAACCGGTAGGCCTCCTCGCCGTTGCGCGCCTCCGCGACCACCGCGATGTCCGGCGTGCCTTCCAGCAGGCGTCGGTACCCCTCACGCACCACCGCGTGATCGTCCACCAGCAGCACTTTCGTCTTGTTGGCCATGCTCATGCTCCCGCGTCGGTCACAGGCACCCGCGCACATACGCGCGTGCCGTGACCGGGACCGCCCTCCACCCAGAAACGGCCACCGAGCGCATCGATGCGCTCGCGCAGCCCCACCAGTCCGAGCCCGCCCTTGGGCTCCCGACTGTCGAATCCACTGCCGTTGTCCGCCACTTCCACCGCCACCTCTCCGACGGCCGGATCGTGCCTCAGACGGATGACGACTTCGGAGGCTCCCGCATGCTTCGTGACGTTCGTCAGGCACTCCTGAACCATCCGGTACAAGGTCATGTTCAGAGCCTCGCCGAGGTGCTCGGGGAACTCGTCCGCCTCAAACCGGCATGCGACACCGGCGTGGCGACGCTGCCACTGATCGACGGAGTACTGCACTGCCGAGACGACCCCCAGCTCGTCGAGGGCCACGGGGCGCAGGCGGCGCATGAGCTCGCGCGCGACGTCGTACACATGATTAGTCAGCTCGACGATGGCCTGGGCTGTGGTCTTGACCTCGACCGGCATGTCCGGGCGGTCCCGGATGGACACCGCATCGATCTTGAGCGCATTCAGCCACTGGCCCATCTCGTCGTGCAGTTCACGGGCGATGTGCTTGCGCTCGGCCTCGAGCATGTCGATGCCGCGCTGCGCGAGCTGCCGGTTCTCGTCGAGCGCCTTCGCGAGCGCCGTCCGGACGAGCTCCAGGTCCGTGACGTCGGCGAAGAACCCGTGCATCTCGACGCCACCGCCCGACCGTCGCCGGCTCGAGAGACGCGCGATGGCGGAAACCTCGGCGGCATCCCCCCGCCGCAGCCGGAGTCCGGACGAAGCGATGCTCTCGCCGCGCGCCAGGGCGTCGCGGTGGCGACGCCAGAGGTCGGGATCCGCATAGAAGTCGCCGATGCACCGCCCGACGACATCGTTCGGATCGGTGAAGCCCAGAATCCGCGCGAGCTCCGGGTTCGCGAGCCCGATCACACCGTCGATCGTTGCCAGGACGTTCCCGGAGAGGTCTTCGTGAAAGAGCTCCCGATAGTGGGCCTGCTGCTCGTTCAGCTCCTGCTGCGCCTGCAAGCGCAGTTCCATCTCGCTCGCGGCGTGACGTGAGCGCCGCCACGAGAACCACCCGAGGCCCGCCACCAGCACGAGGATCGCGGCGGGGAGTTCGTCGAGCTGGTATCGCTCGAAAGGGGTGAGCCAGCCACCGATGCCCTCGGACAGCTCGAGGAGTCCGGCGAGCAGAAACGTGATGACCGTGACCGAAAAGACCAAGACGAGGTCCCGCCACGCCCCTGCTCCGCTGGCGATCCGCCGGCCGGACCACCCGTCGATCGTCGTCTCCAATTTCGCTCCGTCCACTTCGTGCATCCGTCGAACGCGGCGCGAGCGCCACGGCATCAGGTTTTATACCGAAAGGCCAGGGGGGTCACAAGGACGGTTTCCCCTCGACCCGGCCGGGAGTTTTTCCCCGTCACGGCGCGACCGGCCCGCTGCGGGACCCATGCGATACTCGGCGCCCTCGCGACGGACGACGTCGTCCGGGACGGCCTCGACGCGTTGCCCCGTCGGCAGGTCCGCGAATCCCGCGGTGTTGCAATCCCAACCAGTCCCACCCGTCACAGGGAGATCTTGCGCGTGATCATGAAGACCCTCGCAGGCACGCTCGCCGGCGCACTGTTCCTCGCGGCCCATGTCGTGGCCGCGCCCTTCGCCTACGTCCCGAACGAGAAGTCGGGCACCCTCAGCATCATCGACACCGAGACCGACACCGTCTTGCGGACGGTGCCGGCCGGAGACAAGCCGCGGGGCCTGGCGGTGAGTCCCGATGGCCGCCGGATCTACGTGAGCGACCAACCCAAGAACGCACTCGCCGTGGTCGACCTCGACGCCGGCAAGGTCGTCGAACTCATCGACCTCGGCGAGTCGCCCGAAGGCGTCGCGATCTCCCCGGACGGCCGCTATGTCGTCGCCGCCGTGGAGGTCAGCAACTCGGTGGCGTTCGTGGACACCGCCACCGGCAAGCGCACCTTCTCGATCAAGGTGAAGGGAAAAAACCCGGAGCACGCGATCTTCTCGCCGGACAGCCGCTGGATGGTGGCAAGCGCGGAAGAGGCCGATCAGATCGACATCGTGGACGTGAACACCCGGAAGCAGGTGGCCCAGGTGCAGGTGGGCAGCCGACCGCGCGGCATGGCGTTCACACCGGACGGCAGCCGGCTGTATGTGGCGTGCGAACTCGCCAACACGACCTACGCCATCGACTGGGCCGCGCGGACCGTCGTCGCCAAGATCGCGACGGGGAACTACTCGAACGGCGTGACGATGCACCCCGACGGCAAGCGCGTGTACGTCTCCAACGGCAAGGACGCCACCGTGTCCGTCATCGACACGACATCGAACGTCGTGCTGGCGACCATCCCGGTGGGCAAGCGCCCCTGGAACATGGCGATCACTCCCGACGGCGCCAAGTTGTATGTCGCGAACGGCCGGTCCAATTCCGTCTCGGTGATCGACACCGCGACGAACAGGAAGGTGAAGGATGTCGCGGTAGGCGAGATGCCCTGGGGGGTCGTGATCCACTGAGTGCCATGACGCCGATCCGACGCGGCCTGCCCGGGGGGGTATCCTCCGGACTCGCAGTCCATCACGTCGGAGAGGCGCTTGATCGAGGCTGTCATTCGTGGGGCACTGCGGCAGCGCGTCGTCGTGGTGGTGGTCGCCTGCATCCTGTTCGTCGCCGGCCTCGCGGCCGTACGCCAGCTGTCGGTGGATGCGTTCCCGGACGTCACCAACGTCCAGGTGCAGATCGCCACCGAGGCGCTGGGTCGGTCGCCACAGGAGATCGAACGTGCCGTCACCGTGCCGGTCGAGATCGCGATGACGGGCCTGCCCGGGCTGGTGGAGATGCGGTCGCTGAATCGCCCGTCGCTCTCGCTGATCACGCTCGTCTTCACCGAGCAGTCCGATCTGTACCTCGCCCGCCAGATGGTCACGGAGCGCCTCATCGAGGTACGCGACCGTCTGCCCGAGGGCGTGACGCCGCAGCTGGGGCCGGTCTCGTCGGTTCTTGGTGAGGTCTACCAGTACACCCTGGAGCATCCCGACGACGGCAAGCGCGCCCTCACCAGGCAGGAACTCACGCAACGGCGCACCCTGCAGGACTGGGTGGTGCGCCCGTATCTGCGATCGATCGCTGGCGTCGCCGAGATCAATTCGACCGGCGGCTATGTGAAGCAGTACCAGGTCGTGCTGGATCCCGACCGGCTCAGCCACTTCAGCATCACCCCAGGCAACGTCTACGAGGCGCTCCGGCGGAACAACACGAACTTCGGCGGTGGCGTGCTCGCGCACCATGCGGACCAGTACCTGATCCGCGGACTGGGCCTCGTGCGATCCGTCGGAGACGTGGGCGCCATCGTGTTGAAGGAGATCTCGACGACCCCGGTGCTGATCCGCGACGTCGCGGAGGTCCGCATCTGGCATCAGCCACGATTCGGCGCGATGGTGAAGAACGGGGTCACGGAGAGCGTCGGCGGCATCGTGATGATGCTCGCCGGCGAGAACGCGAAGGCGGTGGTGGCGCGGGTGAAGATGCGGGTCGCCGCGCTGAACGCGAGCGGCGCGATACCCGACGGCCTGCGCATCGTGCCGTACTACGATCGATCGGAACTCGTCGATGCCGCGCTGGGCACGGTGGTGAAGGTCCTGATCGAGGGGATCATCCTCGTCGTGATCGTCCTGTTCCTGTTCCTCGGGGACGTGCGGTCGTCGCTCATCGTGGTGGCCACACTCGTGCTGACACCGCTGGTGACCTTCATCGTGATGAACCGCGTGGGACTCTCCGCCAACCTGATGTCGCTCGGCGGGCTCGCCATCGCGATCGGGCTGATGGTGGACGGCTCCGTGGTCGTGGTCGAGAACGCTTTCAGCCATCTCGGGCGCGCGGAAAGCTCGATCGGCAGCCGCTCGGCCACGATCCTGCGGTCGACCATGGAGGTCGCAACACCGGTGCTGTTCGGCGTGAGCATCATCATTCTCGTTTTCCTGCCTCTCATGACGCTGGAGGGCATGGAGGGCAAGATGTTCGCGCCGCTCGCCTTCACGATCGCGATCGCGCTCGCGATATCGCTGCTGCTGTCGCTCACGCTGTCGCCCGCTATCTCCTGAAGGGCGGCGCAGACCACGACACCCGGGTCATCGCCCTGGTGAAGCTCGGCTACCGTCCACTGCTCACGTGGGTGCTCGGCAACAGCCGGAAGACCGTCGCCATCTCGGTCGCGCTGTTCGTCGGCACGCTCGCCCTGTTCCCGTTCCTCGGCACCTCGTTCATCCCGGAGATGAAGGAGGGATCGGTCTCTCCGAACATCATGCGCGCGCCAAGCATCTCGCTCGATGAATCGGTGCGCATGGAACAGGAGGCCATGCGCCGGATGATGGAGATCCCCGGCGTCAAGATGGCGGTGTCGCGGATCGGTCGCGGCGAGTCACCCGCGGACCCGGCCGGCCCCAACGAGGCAGACCCCATCGTCACGCTGACGCCGCGCAGCGAGTGGCCGGAAGGCTGGACCCAGGACGACATCGCCCAGCGAATGCGCGAACGACTTGCGGACCTCCCCGGCGTGCAGATCGTGATGGCCCAGCCCATCTCCGACCGCGTCGACGAGATGGTGACGGGCGTGCGTTCGGACGTCGCCGTGAAAGTGTTCGGCCCCGACATGGAGGAACTGCGCCTGCTGGCAGAGCAGATCGCAGCGATCGCCGCGCGGGTGCGCGGGGCGCAGGATTTCCGGATCGAGAAGGTGTCCGGTCAGCAGTACCTGCAGATCGAGGTGAACCGCCAGGCCATCGCCCGGCACGGCTTCAATGTGACGGACATCCGCGACTTCGTGGAGATTGCGGTGGGTGGGAAGACCGCGACGGACGTCTTCGAGGGGGAGTGGCGATTCCCGGCCTCGGTGCGATTGCCCGCAGAGTTTCGCGACGATGCAACGGCCATCGAGGACATGCTTCTCATCTCGTCGCGCGGCACCCGGGTGCATCTGCGGGACCTGGCACACATCCAGGTGATCGAGGGCCCGGCGCAGATATCGCGGGAAGGCGGGAAGCGGCGGATCGTGGTGGGGATGAACGTGGCGGGGCGTGATCTCGGTGGTTTCGTGGCGGAACTGCAGGAGGAGATCGCAGCACGGCTGCCGTTGCCACCGGGCTATGCGCTCGAATGGGGAGGTCAGTTCCAGAACATGGAAAAGGCGATGTCGCACCTGATGCTCATCGTCCCAGCCACCATTGCCGCGATCTTCTTCCTGCTGTTCCTGCTGTTCCGTTCGCTGCGCTACGCAGCCCTCATCATCACGGTGCTGCCCTTCGCGTCCATCGGCGGCGTGATTGCGCTCTTCCTGACCGGGGAGTACCTCTCCGTGCCCGCGTCGGTGGGCTTCATCGCGCTGTGGGGCATCGCGGTGCTGAACGGCATCGTCCTCGTGGCCTACATCACGTCCCTCCGGTCCGAGGGGCGGACGGTGAACGAGGCGATCATCGAAGGCACCGGCGCCCGGCTGCGCCCCGTACTGATGACGGCGACCGTCGCGATGCTTGGCCTCATCCCCTTCCTCTTCGCCACGGGGCCGGGATCCGAAGTCCAGCGCCCCCTCGCCATCGTGGTGATCGGCGGTCTGATCACGTCCACCCTCCTCACTCTCGTCGTTCTCCCCGCGCTGTTTGCGCTGGTCGAAGCCCGCGCACAGCCGGTCGACGATGGATCGCCGGACTGACGTCGGCGGGCGATTCCGCCGCCGTCGTCCGTCAGGACTGTCGACAGGTCTTACAGGGACTGGCCCTCCAGACTGTCGAGACGCCGAAAATTCTGACTTAACAATAGATTTTAAGATTGGCACGGAATCCGCTAGTCGGCACAAGCTCTCGGAATGAAAGATTTCCGACACGTCAGCCACGGAATACCTCGGAGTCCACGATGATGCACACCAAGTTCCTCACCGCCGCCCTTGCCGTTGCCGCGACGCTCTCCTTCGCCGGTCCGTCACAGGCCATCACGGTTTCGAACCTCGCCGTGTTCAATACCGGCGTCGATGCTTCGGGCAATCCTCTGCCCGGCGGGGCGGTCGATCCGCACTACACGCTGATCGATAGCCCGGACGTCGTGTTCAACGGTCCCGAAGCGTTCGTGACCAACAACGGCTTTCCCATTGGTGCCTGGGCCCCCAACACTGCCGTTTCGAAGTGGATCAGCCCGCGACCCGACGCCGCCAACAACAACGCGACGGGTCAGTACACCTACCGTACGACGGTGGACCTCACGGGCTTCGACCCGGCGACGGCCGTCATCGTCGGTCGCTGGATGTCCGACAACAACGGCCTGGACATCCTGGTGAACGGGAACGGAACGGGCAACACCACGCTGTTCGAGTCCTTCCGTCTCGGTTACGCCAGCTTCACGCTCGACGACTACTTCGTATCGGGCATCAACACCATCGACTTCGTCGTGTTCAACGGCACCGCCGTGGTGAATCCCACCGGCCTTCGCGTGGAGATGACCGGAACGGCCCTGCCGATCCCCGAACCGGGCACGTGGGCCATGGTGGGCATCGGGCTCGGACTGGTGGGACTGGGCACTGCCCGCCGCCGGACGCGACGGATCGGGAGCTGACTCCGGCACGCCGGGTGATCAGACGCTCTTCACGACAGTCCCCCGCGCGCTCCCAGACGCCCCGCCTCGCAGGCGGGGCGTTTTTCTTTGCGCACGATGCGGCGCGCCGCCACGTCCGCCATCTAGGCCCGATTGGCGCGCGCACCCGCGCGCGTGCAGAATGGATCAGCTTCGCACCGACCCGCGGGCCCGCCTGGGCACCGCCACTGCATGACTCCTGTCCCCGAGCCTTCCGATTCGAATGTAGCGCTGCGTGCCTCGGCCACCCGGGTCGTTGCCGGGCTGCTCTGCGCAGCGCTGCTCGGTGGCTGCGGCGCCCTGCGAAGCTACCGATCCGAGATGGACCAGGTCATCGAACGCACCGCGGGCGGTGACGTATCCGGCGCCATTTCCGTTCTCGAAAAGAACAATGCGTCGGGCGACAAGGACCTGCTCTTCCACATGGAACTGGGCGAACTCAAGCGACTCGCGAACGACTTCGCCGGCAGTTTCGAGTCGTTCAGGAAGGCCGACGCCGAAGTCCTTGCGTGGGAAGCGGCTGTCAAGCTCGACCCGACCCGGGCTGTCGGACAGACCGGCAGCTTCCTGTTGAACGATCGCGTCCGCACCTACGAAGGCTTCGACTACGAGAAGGTGCTGATCACCACGCGCATGGCGATGGACCATCTGGCCCTAGGCGACTGGGACAAGGCGCGCATCGAGATCAAGCGTACGCACGAGCGCGAGGCGCTCATCGCCGAAGTCCGCGCTCGCGAATACCAGAGACTTCGAGAGGAAGCAGCCGGGAAGTCCGCCCAGGTGAGCTTTCGCGAGATCAACGGATACCCCGTGGAATCCATCGCGACGCCCGAGGCGAACGCGCTGCGCAACGGTTATCAGAATGCCCTGTCCCATTACCTCGCCGGCTTCGTCTACGAGGCGCTGGGCGAGCCCGGCCTCGCCGCCCCCGGATACCGCACGGCCATCGAACTGCGTCCGGGGGAGTCGGCGCTGGACGAGGCCCTCGCCGGGCTCGATGCGCGCACCGGCGCACCCGACGACACGGTGTGCGACACGCTCTTCGTCATCGAGACCGGCGCCATTCCAGGCCGGCAGTCCCGCAGCTTCAGCCTTCCGATCCCGATCCCCGCCTACGGCGCGTTCACCTTCGTGCAGGTCTCCTTCCCCGTGCTGCCCGCGGCCCCGATGGGCTATCAGGCGCCGGACATCCAGATCGGCGGCGTCGACCGCCTTCCGACGGCCCACATCCTCGACCTCGACGCCATGGCCAGACGGGCGCTTCAGGACGACATGCCCGGCATCATGCTGCGTGCCTTCGTGCGCTCTGCCACGAAGGCCGTGGCGCAGTACCAGATCCAGAGGCAGATGGCTCAGCAACGCAACCGGGACGACGGGCTCGGCGCCGTCATCGCGTTGCTTGCGCTCCAGATCGGCGGGGCTGTCGTGGAGCAGGCGGACGAACGCGGCTGGCGGACCCTCCCCTCGCAAGTCACGATCGCGCGGGCTCGCCTGCCGCGGGGGTCCCATCCCGTGAGCGTCCGTTCGGACAGCGGCTCCACACGCTTCGACGTCAACCTCACCGGCAGCCACGCGCTGGTCTCGATCCGCCTGCTGCGCGGACACGCGTTCGTCGCCCCCCCGGGGATGCCCGGCGGCAACCCGACACCGGAACTTCCATCGTCCGAAAGCGCCGGAGAACCGGGCAACGCCGGCATGTATGCTCACGTACGGGTCATCGACCTGCCTTCTTCCCCCCGTTCCTGGAGGACACTGCAATGAAAGCATCCACCGTCGTCGCCGTAACCCTTGCCGCGCTCTGCGCGACCGGCTGCGGGACGAAGAAAGGCTTCGAGAAGCCGGGTTTCGCCTTCGGATGCCCGATCGGCGACACGAAGATCTCGACCATGGGTGATCTGGTCCGGGCGAAGGTGGCGAAGGAAGGCGGACAGAATCCGGACGTCGAACTCGAAGAGATCCGGTGCACCACGACCGGGGATCTCCTCAAGGTCGACGTCGTCGTGTTCAACGACGAGAGCGATGTCGAGCGCCTCATGTACAAGTTCCGCTGGTCGGACGCCGAAGGGATGCGCGCTGCCGACGAGGAAACCTGGAAACCGTTGCTGATGTACGGCAACTCGCGCCAGACCGTCACGGCCATCGCCCCCAATCCCAAGGCACGCGACTTCAAGTTCATCGTGATGGGTCAGGAGTGACCCTCCGCCCCCTCGGACTCAGGAGAAGAAACCCATGACGCGGACCTCATCCTTCCATATCGCCCGCATCGCGAGCCTGCTCTCGCTGGCCGCCGCTGTCGCCCTCGCCGGGTGCGGGGGGCCGAAAACCCGCTACGGCGACGCCGGATCCGTCGAGACGGTGACCAACCAGTTCGGTTCCACCGACCTGCAGATGCTCGCCGAGCAGATGACGCAGTCGATGCTCCAGGCCCCGGTGATCGCCAGCGGGAACCTCCCCATCGTCACCACGCAGGAAGTGAAGAACAAGACGAGCGAATACATCGACACGCGGGCCATCACGAACCGCATGCGCTCCTCCCTCCAGAAGAGCGGGCGCGTGCGGTTTGCCGTGGACCAGGCGGAGATGCAGAAGCAACTCGACGAATTGAACCGCCAGCAGGGCGAGCAGTACGACCAGGACAAGTCGGTGCAGCAGGGCAGGATGGTCGGGGCGGGTTACCGGGTCACCGGTGAGATCACCTCCATCGTGAAGGAGACGAAGAACGTGAAGGACGTCTACTACCAGCTCTTCATGAGTCTCACGAACATCCAGACCGGCATCGAGGAATGGAGCGAGACCAAGGACATCCGCAAGACGACCGAGCGCTGAGCACGATCTCGCGAACCAGGGGCGGCCCGCGGGCTGCCCCTTCCGTTTTTCATCCGCCCTGCGACAGGACCCCATGAACGACGACACCACGGTCGACGAGCGTATCGCCATCCTGACCGCGCGCGCCGACGCCGGCGATACCCAGGCGATGTTCGACCTCGGCCTCCTGCACGATCTCCCCGAGAAGCCGGGTGCGCCGCTCGATCTCTCGAAGGCGCGCGACTGGTACTCGCGTGCAGCCGATGCGGGGCATGCCTGGGCGCAGTTTGCCCTCGGCCATATGCACGACCGCGCAGAGGCCGGACCGCGCAACCACCTGGCGGCGCGGCGGTGGTACGAGGCGGCGGCCCGCCAGGGCGTATCGGAGGCTCAGATGCAGTTCGCCAGGATGCTCCAGGCAGGTCTCGGTGGCCCGGCGGATCCCGTCGAAGCCGCCGCGTGGTACGAACGGGCGGCGCACCAGGGTCACGAGGTCGCAGCGACGCACCTGGCCCTCATGCATCTTTCCCGGGAGGTTCCGGAGTCCGATCTGCAGAAGGCGCTCGGCCTGCTGGAGTTCGCCGCCGACAAGCTCGACGGGCTGGCGCACCTCGTCCTGGCCGACATCCACATGAACGGCCTGGCCGGTGAGCGCCACGGCGGGTTGGCCCTGGCGCACTACTGCGTGGCGAACCTCCTGCTGCCGTCCGGCACCGACGCCGACCGTGCGCTCGAGGCGAAGGAAGCGCTGATCGCCCGCCAGCCGCATCTCCGCGAGACGTACGAAGGACAGGCGCGTGCATTCGTCGCGGAACGCGCCCCGAGCGGTCCCGATGGCGTCCCGATGCCGCCGGGCTCTGCCGCACTGCAATAGCGCGGGGCTATACTCGACCGAGGATTCGGTCGACGAAGCGATCGACGAAGAAGGGAGTGATTCGATGCAGATGTGGATGCGCAAGCTCGCGGGCGCCGTCGTCGCGGCGGTGCTGATGCCGGGCTTCGGCATGGCCGCCGAGACCAAGGCGGAGGAGGAAGCCGACCGGCGGTCCGCCGCGGAACGGGTCGCGAAATCGCACGACGAAGCCCTGATCATCGGGGCCGCACGACTGATCACGAAGCAGCTTTCCCTCACCCTCGCCCGCGAACTGCTTGCCGCGTGGGGCAGGGAGGCAGGCGCCGGCGCCGGCTGGAAGGAGGGTGTCCCCGAATGGGCGGACGCCGAGGCGATGCTGCTGCAGGAGACGGTCGACGCACCGATGGCCATGCTGGCCCAGGAAACCTGGGTCAAGGACATCCGGACGGAATACGTCTCCACCACGTTCGCCGGCGAGGACTCCGACACCATCGCCAACCACTTCGCGAGCGAATCCGGCAAGGCTCAACTCGCGATGATGGACTGGTTCATGGGTGAGATGACGCTCTTCAATTACACGTACTCGGGCCGCTTCAAATACGACCTGAAGGGCGCGGAGGGCGAGTTGAAGGCCCTGCAGAAGGCGGCGCAGGCACGCATTCCCGAGAAGGACAACGAGTTGGAGTTCTCGACGAAGTACCGGGAGGCGTTCCAGTTCGTCGCCTGCAGCCCCGAGAGCCGGTATTGCGTCGGCCCCCGCTACTCCAAGCTCATCGCGATCCCTCTCCAGGGCGCGATCATCCGGCACATCGATGCCGTCGGGCTGCAGATCAAGGCAGCGATGGAGACCCGCAGGGAGGCGGTCCGACCGTTCATCGACGCCTTCCGGGCCCGCTCCTGATGGCCCGCTTTCCGTGGGTGTTCGGCACGCTGGTGACCGCAGCACTCGGCGGCTGTACGGGTCCGGGCGGCATCTACGAGGGCGCCCGCCAGAGCAACGACGCCCTCAGGACGCCCACCGAGCGCGCCACGCAGCCCAGCCGGCCCTACGAGGAGTACGACAGGCAGCGCCCCGGCAAGGGCTCCTGAGCATCCGCCGGCATCGCCGTGACGAAACCCTTGGTCCGCTGGTGGGCGCCCATCGGGTTGCTGGGCGCAGCGCTCAGCCTCGGCACCGGGCACGTGTGCGCGCGATACGCGTTCGGGCACGGGGTGGGCATCATGACCGCCGCGACGTTCCGCGCGCTGTGCGCGAGCGCGATCCTGCTGTGCCTGCTGCGATGGAGACGCGTGCCGCTACGAGTATCGCGTCCGGCCTTCCGCGGGATCCTCCTGCTCGGTCTCGGCGTCGTCGTCCAGACCCTGCTCATCCAGGTCGCGGTCAAGCGGCTGCCGGTGACGCTCGCGATCCTCGTCTTCTACACGTACCCTTTTTTCACGGCGATCGCCTCGGCGGCAGTGGGCGAGCATCGTCTGACCCGCGCCCGTACCGCCTCCCTCGCAGCCGCTTTCTGCGGGCTCGCGCTGGTGCTGGGCGTGAATCCCGACCGCGTGGATCCGACGGGTCTTGCGGCAGCCGCCGGCGCCTCGCTGGCATTCACCGGCATTCTCGTCATGACGCCGCGACTCGCGCCGGGGGTGGCCGCTCCGCTCCGAACCTTCCTGATGATGAGTACGGCGGCGACCCTCTTCGGCGGGTCGGCACTCGCTGCGGGCGTCCTGTCGCTTCCGACGGGCGGGTCCGCGTCGCTGGGGCTCGCCGGGCTCGCGGTCTTCTACGCGGCGGGCGTCGTGATGCTCTTCCTGCTGCTGCCATCGGTGGGCGCCGCGTCGGCCGCGGTGATGCTCAATCTGGAGCCTGTGGCGGTGGCGGGAATCGCCAGCCTGACGCTCGGGGAGCACCTCGGCCACTGGCAATGGGTCGGCGCGTTCGTCGTCGTCGGGGCCATCGTCCACGACCGGCTGCGCGCCCCGGGATCGTGAAGCCGGGACCGCGCGGGGCGGCACCGCGAGGAACAGCGCGCCGGACAACCCGGCGATCGCCGTCAGAACAGCTCCACCTCGTTATCGACCTTCGCCTTGAGTTCGACCTCGCCGCTCGTGACCAGCGCCTCGTGGCAGACCACGCGATTGCGCCCGTGCTGCTTCGCGTAGTAGAGGGCCTCGTCCCCGCGCCCGAAGGCATCGAACGGCGAGTCGTCCGGCGACACCCGCGTGTATCCGACGCTCACCGTGACGCGTCCGACCTGCGGAAAGGGGAAGTGCTCGACCGACGCCCGAAAGCGTTCCGCGGCCGCCTCCGCGCCGAGCGCATCCGTCGGTGCCAGGAGCACGACGAACTCCTCGCCGCCGAACCGGAACAGGACATCGTGGGATCGGAACACGGAGCGCATGAACCTCGCCATCAGGAGAAGCACCTCGTCCCCGAACAGATGCCCGAACCGGTCGTTGATCCGCTTGAAATAGTCGATGTCGACCACGAGCAGCCACGGGGCTTCGCCTGGCAGGGACACCCGGCGATGGCCGATGAACTCCACCTCGCGGTCAGCATAGATCGCCATGCCCTGCCGGGAGACGCGCCGGACGAAGATGTCGTCGAAGGTGCGGCGATTGAGCAGACCGGTCAGCGTGTCGTGTTCGCTGTAGTCGAGAAGCGAGAGGTGGTTGCGGTAGATCCGCAGCAGGCCCGCCACCACGAGGTCCTGCGAATCGCTCAAGTCCGTGGTCGACTCTATCTCCAGCAGCCCCACCGCCTCGCGCTCCGACGTGACCGGATAGACATGCCGCCGCGCTGCGGTGCCGGGCACGGGCAACCGCAACGGCAGCTGGGATTCGAAGCAGGCGGAGAATCCGTCGTAATGGTCGATGCCGGGCAACATCTCGGGCTCGACCGCGGGGTCGGACATGGCGACGACCTGTCCGCTTTCGAGCCCTGCCATCAGCCGCACGCGCGCACCCTGGTTGTGGGGGATCACCTTCCAGAGCGCGATGCGCTGCACGTCGAGCAGACCGAAAAGCACCTCGGCGACCGTGACCTCCAGGAGGTCGCGATCGCGCTGGCCGGTCATGTCGGCTACGGCAGAGATGAGAAGAGACATGGGTTTCCGTGTCTTCCGGAGCAGACTCTTGAATCCGCCCGACGGGACCTCCCGCCTAACGGCCGGCGGTGGGCCCACTTGAGCAGTGAGCCCCCCGCCATGGCCTGGATGGCACGACGGTTGGAACCTGGCGAAGCGAAGGGAGTCCCTGATCCGGGCTTCGGCCTCCGCGGCACCCGGACTTCGCGACACAACTTCCCCCCCGAGACAGGCTGATGCAAGCCAACCGTGGTTCAATCGACGCCATGCATCGAGCCCCCCGAGTACCCGCCCGCCCCGCCGTCACCACGGCCATGCGCGCAACGGTCGGCATCGCCTTACTCTTCGGCGGTGCGCTCGCAATGGCGGCGCCTGGAGACCCTTTCGACACGGCGTCGGGTCATCCGGGCGCTCCCGCGCTGGCGTGGGGTGGGACGATGACCGCGCCCTACTGCAATCCGGGTCGGATGCCCGACGCCATCGCCCTGGTCGATGCCCTTGATCGCGCGCTGTGCGCCAACCCGCAGACCCGCCAGACGTGGGCCGCCGCCCGCGCCGCCGCCGCCGAAGTCGGCGTCGCCCGGAGTGCCTACCTTCCGAACGTGACGGGCACCCTCGGCGTCCAGCGGGCCAATGCGCGCAACACGATCGCACCGGGCAATCGGGACCTGGCCACCGGCACCCTGTCCTTCAACTACCTGCTGCTCGATGCCGGCGGCCGCGAGGCGACACTCGACCAGGCCCGCGACGCGCTCCTGGCAGCCGACTGGACCCACGATGCGACCCTGCAGACCGTCCTGCAGTCCACGACCGATGCCTATTTCGGACTGTTCGCGGCCGAGGAAGCCGTGGCCGCCGCCATCGCCGCCACGCGCGCGAGCCAGCAGAGTCTCGACGCCGCCCGGGGCCGGCAGGCCGCCGGCGCTGCCACCCGGGCGGATGTCCTGCAGGCACAGACCGCGATGTCGCAGGCCCGCCTCACCCAGACCCAGGCAGAAGGCGACGCCGCCGCGGCCCGCGGCGTTCTCGCGAACCGCATGGGGCTCCCCGCCAGCCGCCTGTTGAAGATCGCGCCGCCGGCAGACCTCGAAGTCCGGCGCCTTGCCGAGGCTGCCGTCGATCGGCTCATCGACGCCGCGCTCCTGCGGCGCCCGGACATCCTCGCGGCGGATGCGCAGGTGCGGTCCGCCGAAGCCTCCGTCCGCGTGCAGGAGTCGGCGAGCCAGCCCTCCGTCTCGGCCACGGGGAATCTTTCCGGCACCTCGGTGAACCCGGGCCTCGAAACACGGACCGGTGTGGTCGGACTCTCGCTCACGGTCCCGATCTTCACCGGCTACCAGCTCAGCTACCGGATCCGCGCCGCCCAGGAACGCGTCGAACAACGGCAAGCCGATCGCGATCGGCTGCGCAACGACGTCGGCCTCGAGGTCTGGCAGGCCTACCAGACGGTGCGCACGCAGGGGGAATCCCTGGGTGCGGCCGCCGATCTCGTCGCCAGCGCCAACGAATCCTACGAACTCGCGCTGGGCCGCTACCGTGCAGGCGCCGGCACCTTGGCCGACCTGATGAACGCGCAGAGCGCGCTGGCTTCGGCCAACCTGCAACGCATCCAGGCCCGCTATCGCTGGAACGTGGCCAAGATCACGCTCGCGAGGGCGGTCGGGACGCTCGACATGTCGCTGTTCACCGATGTCCGCCACGCGCGCGGACCGAATCCCGGGGAAACGAAACCATGAAATGGACACGGGTCGCCGTCCAGCTCGCCGTGGTGGCCGCGCTCGGCGCGGCCGCCCTCTACGGCTGGCGCACCTGGCAGACATCGCAGGTGAAGACGCTCGACGAGCGCTATCAGTTCGAAGAGGTCTCGCGCGGGCCGATCACCCAGACGGTCACTGCCAACGGCACCCTGAACCCCGTGGCCCTCGTGAACGTCGGCACGCAGGTTTCCGGGACGGTCCAGCGCATGTATGCCGATTTCAACTCGAAGGTCGAGGAAGGTCAGATCCTGCTCGAACTGGATCCGACCCTCTTCCGCGCTGCCGTCGAGCAAAGCAGTGGCAACGTCGCCAACGCCACGGCCGCACTCGAGTTCGCCCGGGTGAACGAGGCGCGGATCCGGGAGCTGCTGCGCCAGGACTACGTGCCGCAGCAGGATCTCGACCAGGCGATCCAGACCCGGAAGTCCGCCGAGGCCCAGTTGCGCTCGGCCCGCGGCCAGCTCGCCCGCGACAAGGCCAATCTCGACTTCAGCGTGATCCGGTCGCCGGTCTCAGGCACCGTGGTCGCCCGCTCGGTCGACCTGGGGCAGACCGTCGCGGCCAGCTTCCAGACGCCGACGCTCTTCCAGATCGCGCAGGACCTCGCAAACATGCAGATCGACACCAACGTCGCCGAGGCGGACATCGGTCGCGTGCGGACCGACCAGACCGTCAAGTTCACCGTCGACGCCTTTCCCGGCCGGAACTTCGAAGGCACGGTGCGGCAGATCCGCCTGAGCCCGATCATCCAGCAGAATGTCGTCACCTATAACGTCGTCGTGGGCGTAGACAACCGGGATCTCGTGCTGATGCCCGGCATGACGGCCTACATCGCGGTGCAGGTCGATCAGCGCGACGACACCCTGCTCGTGCCGGCAGCCGCGCTCCGGTTCCGACCGAAGGAATCCGCACCGGGCGGCAAGCCGCAGACCGCCGGTGCGAAGCCCGCCGGCAAACCCGACGACAAGGCTAAGGCCGGCGGCGGCAGCCGCGGCCCCGGCGCGCGCGTCTTCGTCGCCCGCGGCGAGGAACTCGTTCCCATCGCGGTGACGACTGGCCTGGCAGACAACCGGACGGTCGAGATCACCTCCGGTGAACTGAAAGTCGGCGATCGCGTGGCCGTGCAGGCGCGGCTCGCGGAAGGCGCCCCGCCCGGCGGCGGCGGCAGCCGCCCGATGCGAGCGTTCTGATGACGGGGGCGAAGACCGACCCGGTCGTGCGCGTCGAGGCACTGCACAAGCAGTACGAGACGGCTGCCGGTCCGCAACCGGTGCTCCGCGACGTCAACCTGACGATCCTGCCCGGCGAGTTCGTCGCGATCATGGGGCCGTCGGGTTCGGGCAAATCCACGTTCATGAACATCCTCGGCTGCCTCGACACGCCCACCTCGGGCCGTTATTCGCTGGATGGGCACGACACGTCCCGGCTGGACGGCGACGCCCTCGCCGCGTTGCGCAACCGCTTCATCGGGTTCGTGTTCCAGGGGTTCAACCTGCTGCCGCGCGCGAGTCTTGCCGAGAACGTCGCCCTGCCCCTCGTGTACGGCGGCGTTCCGCGCGCCGAGCGCGAGGCCCGCGCGCAGGACCTCCTCGGCAAGGTCGGGCTGCCTGGCCTCGACGCCCGCCGTCCGAACCAGATCTCCGGGGGCCAGCAGCAGCGCGTGGCCATCGCCCGCGCGCTCGCGAATCGTCCGCGCCTGCTGCTGGCCGACGAGCCGACCGGCAATCTCGACACCGCCACGAGCCAGGAGATCATGCGGATCTTCACGGCACTCAACGCGGAGGACGGCATCACCATCGTGCTCGTGACCCACGAGCCGGATGTCGCGGCCTACGCGGCCCGGCGCGTGACCTTCGTGGACGGACGCGTCGTGCAGGACGAGCGCACCGGCCGGACGATTGCCGTCGAGGCGGCGGCGGGATGATCCTCGCGATCCTCCGCGAGTCCTGGCTCGCCATGGGCGCCAACAAGCTGCGCACGTTCCTCACGATGCTCGGCATGGTGATCGGGGTGGGCGCCGTGATCCTGATGCTCGCGATCGGACAGGGGGCGCAGGTGGTGGTGAAGCAGACCATCGCGACGCTGGGCTCGAATCTCTTCTTCGTGATGTCGAGCTTCTCGACGACGAGCGGCGTCCGATCGGGCACGGGCAGCGCGCCGACGCTCACGATCAACGATGCGAACGCGGTGCAGGAACTGGCGACGGTGATGGATGTGGCGCCCCTGCAGCCCGGCTCGGCGCAAGTGGTCTACGGCGCGACGAACTGGAACACCCAGGTGTACGGCACGACACCGAGCTATCTGACGCTGCGCGAATGGCAGATCGATCGCGGCGAACCCCTCTCGGAGGCGGACCTCCGCACCGCGGCACGCGTCGCGATCCTCGGTCACACCGTGGCGGACCGGCTGTTCGGCGACGACGACCCCGTCGGCCAGACGATCCGCATCCGCAACGCCCCCTTCATCGTGACCGGCACGCTGGCGCCGAAGGGCCAGAGCTTCGACGGCCGCGATCAGGACGACACGGTCATCGTCCCGTTCACCACCGCACAACGCAAGATCTTCGGCAGCCAGTTCCCGAACAGCGTGCGGATGATGCTCGTGAAGGGCGCGAGCGAAGCCGCGATGCCGCAGGCGGAACAGGACATGACCGCGCTGCTCCGCGAGCGACACCGCATCCAGGAAGGTCAGGAACCCGACTTCATCATCCGGAACATGAGCGCCGCCGCCCAGGCCCAGGCGCAGGCGACGAAGGTGATGTCGACACTGCTGGGCGCCGTCGCGTGCGTGTCTCTCGTGGTGGGCGGGATCGGCATCATGAACATCATGCTGGTGTCGGTGACGGAGCGGACGCGCGAGATCGGCATCCGCATGGCCATCGGCGCACGCCGGCGCGACATCCTCACGCAGTTTCTCGCGGAGGCCATTATCGTCTCGGTGCTCGGCTGCGTGCTGGGTGTCGCACTCGGCGTCGGCATCGCCATGGCCGCATCGAGCGCCACGGGCGTCTACGCCGAGGTCACGACGTGGTCGGTGGTGTTGTCGTTCGCCGTGGCCGCCGCGATCGGCGTGTTCTTCGGGTTCTATCCGGCGCGCAAGGCCGCGAACCTGAAGCCCATCGAGGCGCTGCGCTACCAGTAGCGGGCCGGCGGAACCGGGCACCCGGCATCAGGCACCACCGTGCTGACGGAGCGCCCACTCGGCAATGGCCGACACCAGTTCCGGCGCATCACCGATGGCGGGCGTAACGCGGATGTCGACACCGGGATGCCGCGCACGGATGTCCGCCAGCAGCACCGGGAGATCCTTCTTGAGATGGCCGCCCTGGGCCAGGAAGAGCGGCACGAGCGTGATCCGGTCGAACCCGTCCGTGGTCATCGCCGCGACGGCGTCGGCAAGCGACGGCGCCATGAACTCCAGGAACGCCAACTCGACCCGCAGACCCGGGCTTGCCTCGCGGATGCGATCCGCGATGGCGCGCAGCGGCCCCGCCCATCCGGGGTCCCGGGCGCCGTGCGCGAAGAGGACGATGCCTGTGCGGGGCGTCGCAGCGGCCGATGCACTCATCGCACGCCGGCGCGGACGGCGCCCACGCCCACCGCGGCATCCGCTGCCGCCAGCAGTTCGCCGTAGACCTCACCGACGAGGACCAGGACGGGTCCGGAGGACTCGTCCAGCGGAAGCGTCGCAAGGTCACCCAAGGTCGCGACGATGCGTCGCGTATCCGGCAACGATGCGTTCTCGACCACCACGACCGGCGTGGAAAGCGCCCGCCCTGCGGCGTGGAGCGCGCGAACGGTCTCGACCCGCGTGCCGGCCGCCATGTAGAGAACCGTCGTGTCCGCCCGGCCGGCCGCCACTGCCCAGTCCGAGGACGCCTCGCCTGGCCCGATGCGCGGCGTCGCGAACGTCACGCTGCGACTCATGCCGCGCCGGGTCAGCGAGACTCCGAGGTCGGCCGAGGCCGCGAGTGCCGCGGTGATTCCCGGGACCACCTCGAACGGCACGCCCGCGGCGACCAGACCGTCGATCTCCTCCTGGGCACGACCGAAGAGCATCGGATCGCCCCCCTTCAGGCGGACGATCACTTCGTGATGGGTCGCGGCCTCGACGAGGTGCGAGTTGATGAACCGCTGGTCCGTGGAGACGTGGCCGGCGCGCTTGCCGACCGGGACGAGCTTCGCGCGCCGGGCCAGCGCAAGCGTGCCGGGATGCACGAGCGCGTCATGGAAGACGATGTCCGCGCGGGCCAGAAGATCGGCCGCCCGCAGCGTGAGCAGATCGGGCGCGCCGGGGCCGGCACCCACGAGCCAGACCTTGCCGACGATCCGGCGGGAAGCATTGGAAGTCGTCATGGATCAGGCGACCAACCCGGCGGCGACGGTGGCATTGGTGGCCTCGTCGATCACGATGAAGCTGCCGGCGGCGGCGTTCTCGCGATAGGGCGCGAACGCGAGCGGCTGGGCGGTGCGGACGCCGATGCTGCCGATGTCGTTGAGGCGCAGCGTGTCGGTCTCTTCCACGCCGAGCGAGTTCACGTCGATGCGGAACCGCGGACGATCGAACATCGCCCGCACCGTCTGCGTGCCGTGTTTCACGAGATACCGCCGCTGACGCTCGAACGGCTCGTCGGCGAACCAGCAGAGCGTCGCCTCGAACTCGCGGGAAACCGTGAGCGCGTGCCCGGTGGTCGCGATGACATCCCCGCGCGACACGTCGATCTGGTCGTCGAGCACGAGCGTGACGGACTGCCCGGCGTGGGCGCGGTCGAGTTCGCCGTCGAGCGTGCGCACCGAGCGCACCTTCGACGTCCGCCCCGACGGCAGCACCGTCACGGCATCTCCGGGCGCGACGTGCCCGGCCTCGATGCGGCCGGCGTACCCGCGGGCACCTTCGACGCCGCTGTCGCCCGGCCGCGCGACCCACTGCACGGGAAAGAACAGCGGTCCGGCCTCGGCACCGCGACCCACATCCGCCGACTCGAGCAGGTCCAGCAGCGTCGGCCCCTGATACCACGGCAGGCGATCGCCACGGTCGACCACCATGTCGCCGTTCAGCGCCGAAAGCGGGATCGCGTCGATGCGCCCGATGCCGAGACCCTTCGCGAAGTCGTTGAAGGCGGCGACGATCTCGCGGAACACGCGCTCGTCGTGGTGGACGAGATCCATCTTGTTCACGGCCAGCACCACGTGCGGGATCCGCAGCAGGCTCGCGATGTACGCATGGCGCCGCGACTGCGGCAGGAGCCCTTTCCGCGCATCGACGAGGACGATCGCGAGATCGGCGGTGGACGCGCCCGTCACCATGTTGCGCGTGTACTGCTCGTGCCCCGGCGTGTCGGCGATGATGAACTTGCGCGACGGCGTGGAGAAGTAGCGGTACGCGACGTCGATCGTGATGCCCTGCTCCCGCTCGGCCATCAGGCCGTCGGTCAGGAGCGACAGATCGACCGCGGACTGGCCGCGCCCCTTCGACGTGCGTTCGATGGATGCGAGCTGGTCCTCGAAGATGGCCTTGGTGTCGTAGAGCAGGCGCCCGATGAGCGTGCTCTTGCCGTCGTCGACGCTGCCCGCGGTGGAAAAGCGGAGCACGCCCGTGTCGACGGGCGGAATTCTTTCGATGGCGGACATCAGAAGTAGCCCTCCTTCTTTCTCAGTTCCATGGACGCGTCGGAGGTCTGGTCGTCCATGCGGGTCGCGCCGCGCTCGGTGATGCGCGTCACGGCCGTCTCGTCGATGATCTCGTGCGCGTTGCGCGCCGGCGACTCCACGGGGCACGTGCAGGTCATGTCGCCCACGGTGCGGAAGCGGACGGTCACGCGCTCGACCGTTTCGCCGGCCCGCGGCTGCACGAGATCCGACACGGGCAGCAGCCCCCCGGGGCGCCGCACGACCTCGCGCTCGTGGGCGTAGTAGATGTGCGGGACTTCGAGACCTTCGCGCGCGATGTACTGCCACACATCCAGCTCGGTCCAGTTGCTGATCGGGAACACGCGCATGTTCTCGCCGGGATGCACGCGGGTGTTGTACAGGCTCCACAGTTCGGGCCGCTGATTCTTCGGATCCCATTGCCCGAACTCGTCGCGGAACGAGAACACGCGCTCCTTCGCACGCGCCTTCTCTTCGTCGCGGCGCGCACCACCGATGCAGGCATCGAACCCGTGCTCGGCGATGGTCTCCAGCAGCGTCACCGACTGATGCCGGTTGCGACTCTCGTCCGGCGTGCGCAGTCGGATGCGGCCGGCCCGGATGGCGTCGTCGAGATGGCCGACGATCAGATGCTCGCCCAGCTCGGCCACGCGCTTGTCGCGGAAGGCGATGACTTCCGGGAAGTTGTGGCCGGTATCGATGTGCACCAGCGGGAACGGGAAGCGGCCCGGCCGGAAGGCCTTCTCGGCAAGGCGCAGCAGCACGATGGAATCCTTGCCGCCCGAGAACAGGAGCGCGGGTTTCCGACATTCAGCCGCCACTTCGCGGAGGATGTGGATGGCCTCCGACTCGAGCCAGTCGAGGTGCCCGAGACGGGGCGACGCAAGGTTGAGATCAGCGTTCAAGGGCAACCTCCGAAGCGGATGCGGTCGCCACGTGCAGGCCGCATTCCTTGCTGTCGCTGCTCTCCCACCACCAGCGACCGGCACGGACGTCCTCGCCCGGACGGATCGCCCGCGTGCAGGGGTCGCAGCCGATAGACGGGTAGCCCCGATCGTGCAGCGGATTGTAGGGGACGCCCGCACTGCGAAGGCAAGTCCAGACATCGTCCTCCGACCAGTCGGCGAGCGGGTTGAACTTCTCGATGCCGTGCACGGCGTCGTGCTCGCGCCAAGGGAGGTCCGTGCGTGTCACGGCCTGCGCGCGCCGCAGACCCGTCACCCACGCCTGCTGTCCGGAAAGCGCGCGCGCGAGGGGTTCCACCTTGCGGATGGCACAGCAGCGCTTGCGCAGATCGACGCTCTCGTAGAAGGCGTTGGCGCCGTGCTCGCGCACGTAGGCGTCGACGCTCTCCGCCACCGGTCGGAACACCTCGATGTCGTGGCCATAGTGGGCCTTCACGCGACCGATCAGTCCGACGGTGTCGGCATGGAGGCGACCCGTGTCGAGCGTGAAGATCCGCACCGGCAGGCGCTCGCGCAGGATGATGTCGGTGAGGACCATGTCCTCGGCGCCGAGGCTCGACGCCAGTGAGACGCGCGGGAACTCGCGGACGATCGCGTCGAGTCGCGCCAGCACTTCGGCACGGCGCACAACGATGGTGGTCGCGGCCGTCATCGCGGCAGCTCCGTCACCTGCCCGCGCGCGACCCGGCGGAAGGCAGGCAGCGGCGGTTCCCACGAATTCTGGTACGGCTCCGAGAACGTCGTGAGCAGCCGGAGCGCATCGCGGATGTCCTTGTCGGCCCGGACGGCGTAGGCATCGAAGCCCACGCGACGCAGGTAGTCGAGCTGATCCGGCAGGACGTCGCCGATGGCCCGCAGTTCGCCGCGATATCCGTATCGGGTGCGCAGCAGATGTCCGATGGAGTACCCACGGCCATCGGTGAACTTCGGGAAGTCGACGGCGACGAGAGGCAGGCGATCGAGCCACGCACGCAGCGTTGCGGGATCCTCGTGGGAGGCGATCCAGACGCCGGCATCGCCGCGGCCGACGAGCGCATCGGCCTGATCGAGCCAGGTCGCGAGCGGGACGAGAACGGGGCCGGCAGGCAGTTCAGGAGCCGCTCCCGCCTCGGGACGAAGGACCTGCCAGGGGTCGGCGACCACCCGGTCTCGCAGGATGATTTCAGGCATCGGCGGCCTCCTCGGCGGGTTGTGACGAAGCCACCGGGGTGGCATAGACGCGGGTCTTGAATGGAGCGATGCCGGTGCGCTCGACGACATCGATGAAGCGCTCGCCGTCGGTGCGCAGTGCGAGATAGGTCTCGATGAGGCGCGCGATGACCTCGGGCATGGCGTCCGCGGCGAAGGACGGGCCGATCACCTTGCCGATGGCACTGCGGCCGCGGCCGGCGGAGGAACCGTCGGCGCCGCCGATCGACACCTGGTACCACTCGGCCCCGTCCTTGTCGACGCCGAGGATGCCGATGTGGCCGGCGTGATGATGGCCGCAGGAGTTCATGCAACCCGAGATGTTGAGGTTGATCTCACCGATGTCGTGCAGGTAGTCGAGATCGTCGAAGCGGCGCTGCACGGCCTCGGCGATGGGAATCGACTTCGCGTTGGCGAGCGAGCAGAAGTCGCCGCCCGGGCAGCAGATGATGTCCGTCAGCAACCCCTGGTTCGCCGTGGCGAGGCCGTGGGCGCGGGCCTCCTGCCAGAGCACGTGGAGATCGGAGAGGCGCACGTCGGGCAGGATCACGTTCTGCTCGTGCGACACGCGCAGCTCGCCGAAGCCGAAGCGCTCGGCCCAGTCGGCGATGCGGTCCATCTGGTCGGCGGTCACGTCACCGGGCGGCACTCCGGTGGGTTTGAGCGACAGCACCACGGCGCGATAGCCCGGCACGCGATGGGGACGCACGGCACGGCCGACCCAGCGGCGGAACGGCGCGTCGTCCGCGAGGCGGGACTCCTGGGCAGCGTCCACCGACGGCAGCGTCGCGTAGGCCGGTGCCACGAAGTACGCCGCGACACGGTCGTACTCCTCGCGGGTCAGCAGCCCGGCGCCGTCCTTCAGATGCACCCACTCCTCCTCCACCTGCCGCGCGAACTCGTCGGGCCCGAGCGCCTTCACGAGGATCTTGATCCGCGCCTTGTACATGTTGTCGCGGCGACCGTGGCGGTTGTAGACCCGGAGGATCGCCTCGACGTAGGTGAGCGTGTGCTCCCAGGGCAGATCCTCGCGGATGACGACGCCGACGATGGGAGTGCGCCCCATGCCGCCACCCACGAGGACGCGGACACGGATCCCGCCCGAATCGTCCTTCTCGAGGTGGAGGCCGATGTCGTGGAAGGCCGTCGCGGCACGGTCCTCGGCGGCGGCGCTCACGGCGATCTTGAATTTCCGCGGCAGGAAGGCGAATTCGGGGTGGAACGTGGACCACTGACGAAGAATCTCGGCCATGGGCCGCGGATCGAGGATCTCGTCGGGCGCGATGCCGGCGAACTCGTCGGAGGTGATGTTTCGCACGCAGTTGCCGCTCGTCTGGATGGCATGCATCTCGACCGAGGCGAGGTCCGCGAGGATGTCACCGGTGTCCTCGAGACGGGGCCAGTTGTACTGGATGTTCTGGCGCGTCGTGAAGTGCGCATAGCCGCGGTCGTACTTCCGCGCGATGGTCGCGAGCTTCCGCAGCTGGGTGGATGACAGCAGTCCGTAGGGGATCGCGACGCGGAGCATCGGCGCGTGCTTCTGGATGTAGAGCCCGTTCTGCAGCCGCAGCGGGCGGAACTCGTCTTCCGACAACGTCCCTGCCTGAAAGCGGCGCAGCTGATCGCGGTATTGCGCGACGCGCTCCGCGACGATGGTTCGGTCCACCTGATCGTATACGTACATGCCTGGCAGTTCCCTGATGTCGAATATGTTCCCGGCCGCGGCGTGCGCCACGACGGCGTGTGAAGAGGTGGTGTGGAAGAGCCGTCTACAGGACGAGCTTGCCGCCCACGAGAATGAGGAGCGATGCCAGCGCCGGCCGCAGCCACTGCTCCGGTACACGGCTGCTCAGGTGGCTGCCGATGTAGATGCCGGGCAGCGATCCGAGGAGCAGGGCCCCGAGGAGGGACAGGTCGACCGTGCCCATGGCGAAATGCCCGAGCCCTGCCACCGCCGTCAGCGGCACCGCGTGGGCGATGTCGCTGCCGACGATGCGAACCGTCGCCATCGCGGGGAAGAGCCAGAAGAGCGCCGTGACGCCCAGCGCTCCCGCCCCCACCGAACTGAGCGTGACCAGCACACCGATGATCGCCCCGGTGAGCGCGGTGACCCGGTAGGCGTGCCGTTCGCGCCAGCGTCTGGCGCCCTCACCCGTCCGGGCCAATTTCACCAGACGCTCCTTGAAGAGGAGCGCGATCGCCGTGAGGATCACCGCCACGCCCAGCGAGCCGGTGATGAGACCGGAAGAGACCCGCCCCTCGACGCCGATCATGTGGAGGATCGCGACCGTGACGAGCGCGGCGGGCACACTGCCGCTCGCGAGAGCACCGACCAGCTTCCAGTCGACATGCCCCTTCCGGGAATGCACGATCGCACCGGCGCTCTTCGTGATCGAGGCGTACAACAGGTCGGTACCCACGGCGGTGGCGGGATTGATCCCGAACACGAGCACGAGCAGCGGCGTCATCAGCGACCCGCCACCCACACCGGTCAGCCCGACGATGAAGCCGACGGCGAGGCCGGATACCGTATATGCGATCTGCACACCCACCCCCGAGAGGTTCCGGGCCCGTCGTCGGGTGCCGGACGTACGAGTTCGCTCTCCCGTACGCCCGACGGATTCTAGGACGTGGGTCTTATCTCCCTAACGACGACTTTCGAAGAAGCTAAGTCGCGTTGTCGATAAGCCCGGGATGCAACCGCACGACCCTCAGGCGATCCGCTTCTGGAAATCGCGCGGACGGAAGCCCATGAGGTAGAGGGCGCCGAAGTAGACCACGGCGCCGAGCACGACGATGCCCGTGAGCTTGAGTACACGGGCCATCGCGCCACCGGTGACCCAGGCCTCCGGGCCGCCCGCAGCGATGGCGATCACGATGCCCATCGCGACGACGGCGATGCCGAGCCTTCCGAGGAAGCCTGTCCAGCCTTCCCCCGGCAGGTAGATGCCGGCCCGGCGAAGGGATACATACAGCAGCCCCGCATTGATGCAGGCCCCTAGTCCGATGGCCAGCGCCAGGCCCGCGTGACCCAGCAGCGCGACGAACACGAGGTTGAGCAGTTGTGTGGCGGCGAGCGTGACGAGTCCGATCTTCACCGGCGTCCGGATGTTCTGCCGGGCGTAGAACCCGGGCGCGAGAACCTTCACCAGGATGAGGCCGACGAGTCCGATGCTGTAGGCCATGAGCGCGCGGCGCGTCATCTCGACATCGTGGGCGCCGAACGCGCCGTGCTGGAACAAGGTCGCGACGAGGGGCACGGCAAGCACCGCCATGGCGACCGCTGCCGGCACGGCGAGAAGCAGCGTGAGTCGCAGACCCCAGTCGAGCAGCTTCGAATACTCCTCGGCGCCGTCCCGCGCGAAGGTCTTGGCAAGGCTGGGCAGAAGAATCGTCCCGAGCGCGACGCCCAGGATCCCGGTGGGGAACTCCATCAGCCGGTCGGCGTAGTAGAGCCACGACACGGAGCCTGTGACGAGGAAGGACGCGAAGATCCCGTTGATGAGGAGCGAGATCTGCCCGATCGACACGCCGAAGATGGCCGGGCCCATGAGCTTGAGTACCCGCCAGACGCCCTCGTCCCGCAGGGCCAGCCGCGGCCGCGGCAGCATGCCGATGCGGCGGAGGAAAGGCAGCTGGAAGACGAGCTGGAACACGCCGCCCAGCAGGACGGCCCAGGCGAGCGCCATCACCGGCGGATCGAAGTACGGCACCAGGAACAGCGCGAAGCCGATGAACGACAGGTTCAGGAGCGTGGGGGTGAAGGCCGGGATGGAGAAGCGGCTCCAGGTGTTGAGAATGGCCCCGGCCAGCGACGACAGCGAGATGAACAGGATGTACGGGAAGGTGATGCGCAGCAGGGCGACGGTGGTGTCGAACTTCGCCGGGCTGGCGGAGAATCCCGGCGCACTGAGATACACGATGACGGGTGCCGCGAGAACGCCCACGATCGTCACCACCAGCAGGACCAGGGCGAGCAGGGTCGCGACGTGGTCGACGAAGTCCCGGGTGGCATCGTCGCCGCGCCGGCTCCGATACTCGGCCAGCACCGGCACGAAGGCCTGCGAGAATGCGCCCTCGGCGAAGATGCGCCGCAGCAGGTTGGGAAGCTTGAAGGCGACGAAGAAGGCGTCGGTGGCAATCCCCGCCCCGAACACCCTGGCGATGGCGGCATCCCGGACAAACCCCAGGATGCGGGACAACAGGGTCATGCTGCTGACGGTCGCCAGCGCCTTGAGGAGATTCATCGGGGCAGGAACGGATGCGGGGCGGGCGGGTGCGGAGAGCCGCGGGAGGATCCTCGGGAAGCCCCGTCGGCAGGCACGTGCCCTGCCCCGATTCGGGACTTCGGCAGATGCGCGCCGATCACTCGGGCGTGCCTTGCGCCACCGGGAAAAGGCGGCTAGTATCGCTCACTTTCACGAAAATCTCCCGAGGAATCGAAGTTCATGGCCAATTCGGCACAAGCCCGCAAGCGCGCACGCCAGTCCGAGACGCGGCGCCAACAGAACACTGCCCTGCGCTCCGAAGTGCGCACTGCGGTGAAGAAAGTGCGCAAGGCCATCCTGGCAGGCGACAAGGCCGCCGCGAAGACGATCTTCCAGGAAGCGCAGTCCACCATCGATGCCATCTCCCGCAAGGGTGTGTTCCACGCGAACACCGCCTCCCGTGTGAAGAGCCGCCTCTCAGGCGCCGTGAAGGCGATGGTGTAACACCAGAACCGCGACGGGGAGCCTCACGAAGTGGGGCACCCTTCGAAAGCAACGCCGCCGATGCCCAGCATGGCGGCGTTTTTCATTTGTGCGCATGGAATCGTCGGCCTTCGCCCATCCCCGCCCCCTGGAGCGCCGAGAACAACGAAGCCACGCCAAGCGCTGCGGAGTGCAGATGCCCAAGCCGACGAGTCGAATCCTGGTGGTCAACGACGCGCCGAAAGCGCTCGCTTCCGTCGTCCGGGGCCTGAACGCGGCAGCCCGCAGCCTCGACAATCCGTACGGCCTCGCGGCCATCGGGGTCGCCAGCGCCTCCGAGGCCATCGCCGCCATCGAGACGGACGGCGACATCCAGGCCGCGCTGGTCGACGATCGCCTCTACGACCTCGACGACGCCGGCGCCGACACCTCCCTCTCCGCCGTGGAACTGGTCCGGCGCATCAATGCGCTGCGGCCCGAGGTGGACGTATTCATCCTGATCGACCGGGCGCAGGAGGACGAAGTGGTGGACAGCCTCTTCACGGAAACCGTGGACGGCTACTTCTACCGGGAGGAACACGATCCGAGAGGCATGTTCCGCATCATCCAGGCCGCGCTGGCAGAGCGCGCCCGGACCCCGTTCTTCGATGCGCTCCGCAGCTACGTGCTGATGGCCAAGGATGCCTGGCACACGCCGGGACACTCCTCCGGCGACAGCCTGCGCGACAGCCCCTGGGTGGCGGACTTCCACGAGTTCATGGGGGAACACGCCTTCGACGCCGACCTGTCGGTCTCGGTCCCGATGCTCGACTCGCTGCTCGAACCCCGCGGCGTGATCGCCGACGCCCAGAAGCTCGCGGCGCGGGCGTTCGGCGCCCGGCGCACGTACTTCTCGACGAACGGCACGTCCACCGGCAACAAGATCATCTTCCAGACCCTGCTGTCGCCGGGCGACAAGCTGCTGCTCGACCGCAACTGCCACAAGTCCGTCCACCACGGGGTCGTGCTGTCGGGCGCGCGACCGGTCTACCTCGACGCTTCGGTCAATCCCCTCTACGGGCTCTACGGACCCGTCCCGAAAGCGACGCTTCTCGACGCCATCGAGGCGCACCCCGATGCCACGGCGCTGATCCTCACGTCGTGCACCTACGACGGGCTGCGCTACGACCTGCCGCCGATCATCGCGGCCGCCCACGCGAAGGGCATCAAGGTGATCATCGACGAGGCCTGGTACGGCTTCGCACGGTTCCATCCCGCGTTCCGTCCGACGGCGCTCGAGGCCGGTGCCGACTACGCGACGCAGAGCACGCACAAGGTGCTCTCCGCGTTCTCCCAGGCCTCGATGATCCACGTCAACGACCCCGATTTCGACGAGCACGGGTTCCGCGAGAACTTCATGATGCACACGTCGACGAGCCCGCAGTACGCGATGATCGCGAGCCTCGACGTGGCCCGGAAGCAGGCGTCACTCGAGGGGTTCCGCCTGCTGTCGCGCACCCTGGCCCTGGCCGCCGAACTCCGCCAGCAGCTGAATGCGACGGGCGTGTTCCGCGCACTCGCGCTCGAGGATCTCATCTCGCCGGCACTGGCGGACGACGGCATCCGGCTCGACCCCACGAAGATCACCGTCGACATCGCCGCCTGCGGCCATACGTCCGACGAACTGCAGCGCGAGCTCTTCGATCGCTTCGGCATCCAGGTCGAGAAATCGACCTTCCGGACGGTGTCGCTGCTGTTGACCATCGGCACCACGCGCAGCAAGGTCTCGCGCCTCTACGATGCCTTCATGCGGATCGCGCGGGAGCGCCGGCCACCGCTCGCTCCGCGCCGGCTGCCGGAGTTGCCGCGCTTCGGCGGGCTTCGCCTGCTGCCCCGCGACGCGTTCTACACAGAGGGCGAGCGGCTGCCGCTGCTCGACGACGAGGACCGACCCGACGCCGCGCTCGTGGGACGCGTCGCCGCCGATGCCGTCGTGCCCTACCCTCCGGGCATCCCGGTGGTGGTTCCAGGGCAGGTCATCACGGCGGACCTCCTCGCCTATCTCGCGGGCCTGCTGCGGTCGCCGCGGCGGGAGGAGATCCACGGACTGGTCACCGTCGGACACCGCGCCTGCCTGCGCGTGGTCACCCGTGCGGAGGAAGCGGCGCTCCAACCCCTGGCCCCATGAGCACGCCCGAGCCCATCTTCCCCTTGCTTCGATGGAAGGAACGGGCAAAATACCGTGTGGAATCATCCCGGACACGGCGGCACACGAGCCGCCGTATTTTTTTCCCCGTGCCCATCCCGGGGCGCCGCCTGTCGAGACCACTGAGACCACTGCCAGTAATGCCATCACTGCCAGCACCGTCCCCGATGCACAGCCTCCCGACGAAGCAGCAGCACCACGCCACGATGGCGTCGGACTGCGCCGGCGGAGGCATCCGGACGCCGCTCCTCCACAGACTCCACGCCGGGGCGCAGCCGGTCTTCCCGCGCCCCTCCGCCATCACCCGCACGTTCGTGCGCAGCCAGGAACCCGCTGCCGTGGCCGGCTGATGCCAGGCCACGGGGCGATGCCACCCATGTCGACCCCGAAGCATTTTCTCCAATTCAAGGATCTGACCCGCGAGGAATTCGATCACGTCTTCACGCGGACCCGGATCATCAAGGATCGCTATCAGCGCTACGAGCGCTACTGGCCGCTCACCGACCGCACGTTGGTGATGATCTTCGAGAAGGCTTCCACCCGGACCCGCCTCTCCTTCGAGGCCGGCATGCAGCAACTGGGCGGCAGCGCGATCTACCTGAACACACGCGACACCCAGTTGGGCCGCGGCGAGCCCGTCGAGGACGCCGCGCAAGTGATGTCCCGCATGTGCGACGCGGTGATGATCCGCACGTTCGAGCAGGAGATCATCGAACGCTTCGCGCGCCATTCGCGCGTTCCCGTGATCAACGGGCTCACGAACGAGTACCACCCCTGCCAGATCATGGCCGACATCTACACGTTCATCGAGCACCGCGGCGACATCCGCGGGAAGACCGTCGCCTGGATCGGCGACTCGAACAACGTCTGCAACACGTGGTTGCAGGCCGCGGAACTGCTGGACTTCAACGTCCACGTCTCCACACCGCCGGGCTACGAGGTCGAACCCGAGCGCGCCGGCCTCTACGGGACCGATCACTACGAGCACTTCGGCGATCCGATGGATGCCGCCCGCAATGCCGACCTGGTGACCACCGACGTCTGGACGAGCATGGGATTCGAGGCCGAGAACGAGGAACGCTGCCGCGACTTCCACGACTGGCAGGTCGACGCCGACATGATGCGCGTCGCGAAACCCGGCGCACTGTTCATGCACTGCCTGCCTGCGCACCGCGGCGAGGAGGTCACCGCCGAAGTGATCGACGGCCCCCACAGCGTCGTCTGGGACGAGGCCGGCAACCGCATGCACACGCAGAAGGCGCTGCTCGAGTACCTTCTGCTCGGAAGGATCGACAGCTGAGACACGCGCCACCTGGCAGCCCATGACCCAGAGTCCGTTTCACAATCTGCAGTGCAGCTTCATCCGCATGACTGGCGCAAGACCAGCCGCGGGCCCCAGGGAGGCCCATTCCATGATTCCCGGAGATACGGCATGAATACGACCCTCACACGCACCCTCGCCACGTTGGCCATCGCGCTGACCGCATTCACCGCCCATGCGGCGGACGACGACGAGAAGACCATCACCGACCAGAACGGCTGCCGCGTCGTGAACCCGGCGCCGCGCGCCGAGGAGACGGTCACCTGGACCGGCGCCTGCCGTGACGGCTTCACCGAAGGCAAGGGCGTCCTGCAGTGGTACCAGTCCGGCATCGCCGACGAGAAGTACGAAGGCGAGATGGCCCGCGGCTACGCCGAAGGCGTCGGAGTGATGACGCATACGGACGGCGGACGCTACGAAGGCGAATGGAAGGCCAGCCGCCAGGAGGGCGAAGGCAGCTACTTCGCGCCGGACGGCAGCGTGTACAAGGGCGGCTGGAAGAACGGCAAGCCCCACGGATTCGGCAGCTATCGCACCCCGGAGGGCAAGGTGCTCCGCGGGCAGTGGATCGACGGCGACTTCCAGCGCGAAGAGAAGAACGACCCCAACAAGACCTGATTCCCCGGGGGTGGACGCATCCGGACCGCACGCGGACGCATTCCCCGCCGCCGTCGATCTGCCGCGCGCCCCCGACCGTTTTCACTCCCATCGAGACCCATCGACATGAGCGCCATCAAGAAAGTCGTGCTCGCCTATTCGGGCGGGCTGGACACCTCCGTGATCCTGAAGTGGCTCCAGGACGTCTACCAGTGCGAGGTGGTGACGTTCACCGCCGACATCGGCCAGGGCGAAGAGGTGGAACCCGCCCGCAAGAAGGCGATCGCGCTCGGCATCAAGAAGGAGAACATCTTCATCGAGGACCTCCGCGAGGAGTTCGTCCGCGACTTCGTCTTCCCCATGTTCCGCGCCAACACCGTGTACGAGGGAGAGTACCTGCTCGGCACGTCGATCGCGCGGCCGCTGATCGCGAAGAACATGGTGCAGATCGCCCGCAAGGTGGGGGCCGACGCGATCTCGCACGGCGCCACGGGCAAGGGCAATGACCAGGTCCGCTTCGAGCTGGGTGCCTATGCACTGATGCCCAACGTGAAGGTCATCGCGCCGTGGCGCGAGTGGGATCTCCTCTCGCGCGACAAGCTGCTCGCCTACGCCGACAAGCATGGCATCCCGGTCGACTTCAAGAAGCGCAAGGGCGGCGGCGCGCCCTACTCCATGGACGCCAACCTGCTGCACATCTCGTACGAGGGCGGGATCCTCGAGGATCCGGACTTCGCGCCCGAGGATTCCATGTGGCGCCTGACCGTGTCGCCCGAGAAGGCACCCGCGAAGCCGCAGATCATCGAGCTGGGCTACGAGAAGGGCGATATCGTCTCCATCGACGGCAAGCGCCTGTCGCCGGCCAACGTGCTCGCGACGCTCAACACGATCGGCGGTCGCCACGGCATCGGTCGCCTCGACATGGTCGAGAACCGCTACGTCGGCATGAAGTCCCGCGGCTGCTACGAGACCCCCGGCGGCACGATCATGCTGAAGGCGCACCGCGCGATCGAATCCATCACGATGGACCGCGAGGTGCTGTCGCTGAAGGATGACCTCATGCCCCGGTACGCCCGCATGATCTACAACGGCTACTGGTACAGCCCGGAGCGCGAGCTGCTCCAGCAGCTGATCGACGCCTCGCAGGAACGCGTCAACGGCCTCGTCCGACTGAAGCTCTACAAGGGCACGATCATGTGCGTGGGCCGCTCGTCGAAGGAGTCCCTCTTCGACATGCGCATCTCCACGTTCGACGACGACGGCGGCGCCTACAACCAGGCCGACGCCGGCGGCTTCATCAAGCTGAACGCCCTGCGGATGCGCATCGCCGCCAATCGTCGCAGCCCGACGCGGACCTCCGCAGCGAAGAAGGCGGCGCCCGCCGCGAAGCCGAAGGCGGCTGCCGCCAAGAAGCCGGCAGCAAAGCGCACCACCTCCCGCTAGGAAACATCATGGACAAGTTCGACAACGTCACGGTCGTCAAGAAAGCCAACATCTACTTCGACGGCAAGTGCGTGAGCCACAACGTCGTGTTCGCCGACGGCACCCGGAAGAGCGTCGGCGTGATCTTCCCGAGCACGCTCACCTTCAACACCGGCGCCCCCGAGATCATGGAACTGAACGGGGGCCGCTGCCGCGTGAAGCTGCCCGGCGCCATGGAATGGAAGACGTTCGGCGCCGGCGAGCAGTTCAGCGTGCCGGGCAACGCGTCGTTCGAGATCGAGACCCTCGAGACGCTCGACTACGTCTGCCACTTCGGCTGATGACCACGATCGCCGTCGTGCGCAAGAAGGGGGTGGTCGCCATCGCCGGCGACACCCTCACGAAGTGGGGTCCGGCCAAGGAGTCCGCCGAGTACGTGGTGAACCACACGAAGATCCTGCGGGTGGGTGACAGCCTGCTCGCGGTGACGGGGAATGCGACGTTCAAGCACATCGTCGACGACTACTTCGGAAGCTTCGACACGCCGCCCGCCCTCGATTCCGTGGGGGACATCTTCCGCACCTGGAACCGGATGCACGGCGAGTTCAAGGAGCGCTACTTCCTGCAGGCCGAGGAGGACAAGGAGGACGCCATCGAGTCCACGCGGCTGGATGTGCTGATCGCCAACCCGCACGGCATCTTCGGTGTGTCGGGTCAGCGCACGGTGCAGGAGTTCTCCCGCTTCTACGCGTACGGCAGCGGCGGTGACTACGCGCTCGGGGCGCTTTGGACGGTGTATGGTCGCGACGATCTCGACGCCGAGGCCGTCGCCCGCCACGGCATCCTGGCAGCCATCGAATTCGACGACGGTACCGGCGCCCCCGTGGAATCGTTCACCATCCCGCTGGCGGCGGGCCGCTGATCCACCGCTTCATCCCAAAGGAGGAAAGCCCATGCCTTCTTTCGACATCGTGTCCGAGGTGGACACGCAGGAACTCCGCAACGCCGTCGACCAGACGAACAAGGAAGTCGGCAACCGGTTCGACTTCAAGGGCTCCGATGCCCGCGTCGAGCTGGCCGAGAACGTCATCACCGCGTTCGCGGACGACGACTTCAAGCTCTCGCAGGTGCGGGACGTCCTCACGACCAAGCTCGCGAAGCGCGCAGTCGACGTGCGCAGCCTGAAGTACGAAACGCCAGAGAAGATCAGCGGCGGCAAGCTGAAGCAGATCATCACGGTGCGCACCGGCGTCGAGACGGAACTCGCGAAGAAGATCGTCCGCCTGCTGAAGGACAGCAAGATGAAGGTCCAGGCATCGATCCAGGGCGATGCCGTGCGCGTCTCGGGTGCCAAGCGAGACACGCTGCAGGAAGCCATCGCGCTGGTGAAATCATCGATCACCGACTTCCCGTTGCAGTACGAGAACTTCCGCGAGTGATCCGATGCCCGCGCGCGGGCGGGTTGCCGGGTCAGTACAGGCCGGGTATCAAGCGGGACGATGTCTTGCAGTACGCGGCGTAGCCATCGAAGTGCCCGGCCAGCAGACGCTCTTCGTGCCGCAGCTTGGTCACGAGCACGACCGCGAGCGCTGCGAAGCCGATCGCCCTCCAGTCGGGCGGGACCGCGATCCAGGCCGGCCCGACCACCAGGAGGATTGCCGAATACATCGGATGCCGCATCCAGCGGTAGGGCCCCCAGGTGACGAGCGTCGAGTGTCCGGTCGGATCGGGCGCGATGCGGAAGAGGCGACGCTGTGCCGCGGTCATCACGACGAAGGCCCACGCGGCAATGGCAAGACCGCCGAGCTGCAGGAGGATCCCGATGGCTTGGGACGAAACGCGAGGCCCCGCCACGAGCCAAACCGCGAGCAGCGCGAACTGCGCGGCAACCAGCAGGCGCCCTCGCGCGCCATCGCCCGCCATCAGCGGCGCAACCCCTCTATCCAGCGGTCGTAGAGCCGCCCCGCCACCGCGTGCAGGGCCGCCACGTGCCGTTCGGCCTCACGCTGCATTTCGTCGGGCTGCTGCACGGCCGGCCCGGCGCTCGCCACGATTTCATCGACTCCGTGCTCGCACCAGGTGGCGATCAGACGCTCCGTCATCTCCACGTGGCACTGCATGCCGAGATGGGGGCCGATCGCGAAGCCCTGATTGCCGCAGTACCGGCTCGCCATGATCCGGGTCGCTCCTGGCGGCAGCGAGAAGGTCTCGCCGTGCCAATGGAACGACAGGAACGACTTCAACTGGTCACCGAACCACGTCCGCGCGACCGGGTTGTCCTCGACGGTGATCTCGCCCCAGCCGATCTCCTTGGTCGGGTTGCCGGTCACCACGCCGCCGAGGGCTTTCGACATCAACTGGCCGCCCAGGCAGTGGCCGAGCACAGGCACGTTCGAAGCGGCGGCGTCCCGGATGAGTGCGAGTACCGGGGGGATCCACGGGAGGTCGTCGTTGACGCTCATGGGCCCGCCCATGAAGACGAGGCCGGCGTAGTCGGTCGACGAGCCTGGGATCGGATCCCCCGCGTCGATTGCGATCAGTTTCCAAGGTACATTTCGGGCATCGAGGTGCTCGGCGAAGTAGCCCGGACCTTCCGTGGGGGAGTGGCGAAATATGGCGACGGGTTTCATGGCGGCGAAGTCGGGTTGGCTGGGGAAACGCGGTTCGATGGCGAAGGCTATTGCAGTCGCGCTCGCAAGTCTCGTTCCTCTCGCGTCGGCCTTCGCGGTGCAGGTCGAGGTCGCCGGCCTCTTCAACGGCAAGGCCATCGTGATCATCGACGGGGGACGCCCGAAGACGCTGGCCAACGGCGAGAGCGTCGGCACGGTCAAGCTGATCTCGGCCACGTCCGAGGTCGCCACCTTCGAGATCGACGGCAAGCGCCGTCAGCTGGGCATGGGCTCGCAATCCTTCGGCGGCAACTTCGAGACCGGCAAGCGCCCCACGGTGGTGCTCAATGCGGACCATGGCGGCCACTACATGGCGGAGGGTTCGATCAACGGAATGCCGATCCGCTTCCTCGTCGACACCGGGGCGACGATGGTGTCGCTCGGTACCAGCGACGCCCGGCGGCTCGGTATCGACTTCACGCGCGGCGAGCGCGGCATCAGCAATACCGCCAATGGGGCGGCGGTCGTGTACCGAGTGAAGCTCGACTCCGTGAAGGTGGGTGGGATCGTGCAGAACAACGTCGATGCGTTGGTTCACGCCAGCAACGACATGCCCTTCGCGCTCCTCGGCATGAGCTTCCTGAACCGGCTTGATCTGCGGAACCAGGGTTCGCAGCTCACGATGACCCTGCGGTACTGACGTTGATTGCCCCGGCGGCGAAGCGGGGGCGGAGGCCTCAGGCGACGCGCTTGTCGCGCTCGATGAGGGCATAGGCCGAGTGGTTGTGGATGGACTCGAAGTTCTCGGATTCCACCACGTAGGCCAGGACCCGGTCGTCGTTGTTCAGCGCCGTCGCGACGTCGCGCACCATGTCTTCCACGAACTTCGGATTGTCGTAGGCGCGCTCGGTGACGTACTTCTCGTCGGGCCGCTTCAGGAGGCCGTACAGCTCGCACGACGCCTGGTCCTCGGCGATCCGCACGAGATCCTCGATCCACACGAAGCCTCCGGTCGTCGCGGTGATCGTGACGTGGGAGCGCTGGTTGTGCGCACCGTAGTCGGAGATCTTCTTGGAGCACGGGCACAGGCTCGTCACGGGCACCACGACCTTCATCGTGAAGCGGTACTCGCCCTCGACGATGTCACCGACGAAGGTCACCTCGTAGTCGAGCAGGCTCTTCACACCCGATACGGGCGCCGCCTTGTCCACGAAGTACGGGAAGGTCATCTCCACATGACCCGACTGCGCCTCGAGGCGCTCGACCATGTGGCGGAGCATGGGCTCGAACGATTCGACGGAGATCTCTCCCTCATGGACGTTCAGGATCTCCACGAAACGCGACATGTGCGTGCCCTTGAAGTTGTGGGGCAGGTGCACGTACATGTTGAAGTGGGCGACGGTGTGTTGCACGCCGCCGTTGCGATCGCGCACCCGCACCGGATGGCGGATCGATTTGATGCCCACCCGATCGATGGCGATGCGCCTGGTGTCCGCGCTGCTCTGCACGTCGGGGATGACGATCTGTTCCGGCTTGTTCATCGGGAATGGTCCTCTCGTGGGCGGCGACGTCGGAGGCATGTCCCCGATCGGCCGGAGGTTGTCGGCACGCGGTACCGGGGTGGATTCGCGCGCCGGATGTCGCTGTCGCGGGTTGCAGCGCGATGCGACACATCCGGTCCGATTATAGACGCGCGCCGAATCGCCTAACGATGAAGCCGCGCCTGCACCGAGCGCGTGATCCCGTCGGCGTCGAGGCCGCAGCGCGCGAGGAGCAATGCGTGGTCGCCGTGCTCGACGAACGCGTCCGGCAGTCCGAGATGCAGCGTCGGCCGCGCGATGCGGCTGCGCGACAGCGACTCCGCCACCGCGCTGCCGGCACCACCGTCGGTGACGTTCTCCTCGACCGTCACGATGAGATCGTGCGTCGCGGCGAGTTCGGCGATCAGCGTCTCGTCGATCGGCTTCACGAAGCGCATGTTCACGACGGTCGCGTCGAGGGCGTCGCCCGCGGCGAGCGCCGGCTGCACCATCGACCCGAACGCCAGGATCGCGACGCGCGAACCGCGACGCCGAACCTCGGCCTTGCCGAGCGGCAGGGCGGTCATCTCGTTCGCAGGCACGGTTCCAGGACCACTGCCGCGCGGATAGCGGACGGCCGCAGGCGTTCCGAGGGAGAAGGCCGTGAACAGCATCTGCCGGCATTCGTTCTCGTCGGCCGGCGCCATCACCGCCATGTTGGGCAGGCATCGGAGGAACGAGAGATCGAAGGCTCCATGGTGCGTTGGGCCGTCGGCGCCCACGAGGCCGCCGCGATCGAGCGCGAACACCACCGGCAGGTTCTGCAGGCAGACGTCGTGGATCAACTGGTCGTAGCCGCGCTGGAGGAACGTCGAGTAGATCGCCACGACCGGCCGCATGCCTTCGCAGGCCATGCCGGCAGCGAAGGTCACCGCGTGCTGTTCGGCGATGCCGACGTCGAAGTAGCGCTTCGGATGTTCCTGCGAGAAGCGCACAAGACCGGACCCTTCGCGCATGGCGGGCGTGATGCCCACCAACCGCGGATCCCGCACTGCCATGTCGCAGAGCCAGTCGCCGAAGACCTGCGTGTAGGTGAGCTTCCCCGGAGGCTTGGCGACGATGCCCACGGCGGGATCGAACTTCGACACGCCGTGGTAGAGGATCGGATCATCCTCGGCCGCCTTCATGCCCTTGCCCTTGCGCGTCACGACGTGCAGGAACTGCGGGCCATCGAGCCTCCGGATGTTCTTCATCGTCGACACCAGCACGTCGAGGTCGTGACCGTCGATGGGGCCGATGTAGTTGAACCCGAACTCCTCGAAGAGCGTACCGGGGGTGACCATCCCCTTCACATGTTCCTCGGCCCGTCTCGCCAGCTCCAGGGCCGGCGGCACGACGCGCAGGACGCGCTCGCCCGCCTTGCGCGCCGCGGTGTACAAGCCGCCGGAGAGCAGCTTCGCGAGGTAGTTGTTCAGCGCGCCCACGTTCTCGCTGATGGACATGTCGTTGTCGTTCAGGACGACGAGGACGTTCGCGTCGGTGGCCCCGGCATTGTTCAACGCTTCGAAGGCCATCCCGGCGGTCATCGCGCCGTCGCCGATCACCGCCACGGAATGCTGCCGGCGACCCGCGAGTCGCGCCGCCATGGCCATCCCGAGTGCAGCGCTGATCGACGTGCTGGAGTGCGCGGTCCCGAAGGTGTCGTACGGGCTTTCCTCCCGACGCGGAAAGCCTGCGATGCCCCCGAGTTGCCGCAGCGTCGCCATGGCCACACGCCGCCCGGTGAGGATCTTGTGCGCGTAGGTCTGGTGGCCGACGTCCCAGACGATGCGATCGGCCGGCGTCTCGAACACGTGGTGCAGGGCCACCGTGAGTTCCACGGTGCCGAGGTTCGACGACAGGTGGCCGCCCGTCGCTGCGACGGATTCGATGATGAACTGACGAAGCTCCGTCGCCAGCTGCGCGAGCCGACGGCGGTCGAGTCGGCGGACATCCGCGGGCGTTTCGATGGTATCCAGCAGCGGGTAAGCGGTCATCGGTCGCGCGCCACGACGTACCTTGCGATCTCCCGGAGCCGTTCGCCCCGCTCCGCCACGATGTCGAGGGAGGCGAGCGCATCCGCGAGAAGCTCGTCCGCGAAGCCCTTCGCCCGCGAGATGCCCATCGCGCTCACGAAGGTCGGCTTGTCGGCGTCCGCATCCTTGCCCGCCGTCTTGCCGAGTGTCTCGGTGGAAGCGGTGGCATCGAGGATGTCGTCCACCACCTGGAAGGCGAGCCCCACGAACTTCGCGTAACGGCCCAGACCGGCGATCTCCGCGTCGGACGGATTGCCGCACCGGGCACCGAGCAGGACGGCCACGAGAATGAGGGCACCGGTCTTGTGACCGTGCATGAACTCGAGTTCGGGTACCGAGAGGATCTTGCCCTGGCTGTCGAGATCGACGGCCTGCCCGCCCGCCATGCCGCGGGATCCGGATGCGCGGGCCAGCATGGCGACCATCTTGCGCTCGACGCGCGGATCATCGGCGATCGTGCCCTCTGCGATCACCTCGAAAGCGAGGCTCTGCAGGCTGTCGCCGACCAGCATGGCGGTGGCTTCGTCATACCGGACGTGCACCGTCGGTCGACCCCGTCGGAGCACATCGTCGTCCATGCAAGGAAGGTCATCGTGGACGAGCGAGTAGGCGTGGATGAGTTCCACAGCCGCGGCGACGCGATCGACCCGTGCGGGATCCGCACCGACAGCCTCGCCGGCCGCGTAGGCCAGCAGCGGACGGACGCGCTTGCCGCCTCCCAGCACGGCGTAGCGCATGGCTTCGTGGAGCCGCGTCGGTGCAATGGCCGGATCGGGCAGCATCGAGGCGAGAACCTGCTCGATGCGATCCTGGCGCGCCTGCATCCAGCCGCCGAGATCGCCCGACGCGCGATCGCCTGGGCCCGTATCACTCGTCGTCATCGGATGCGGGCAAGGCGCGAAGCGTCTCCCCCTCCAGGATGCGGATCTGCTGCTGAGCGTCTTCGAGCATGCCTTGACAGTACTTCAGCAACTCGGCCCCGCGACGATAGGCCGCAAGCGATGCCTCCAGCGTGAGCTGGCTGCCCTCCATTGCGGAAACCACGCCTTCGAGCTCGGCAAGGGCGGCTTCGAAGCTCGGAGGCACCTTCGATTCGGGGGCTTTCGCCATGGGCACTCTGAGCCACGGAAAGGGGCGGAATCTACCCCATGCGAAGACGCAGGGTCAACGGCGTTCTCCCCTTGCTGCAGAGCGTCAACAAGTCCTTGCCCCGGGGTTCGGGGTGGGGGAAAATCCGAGTCTTGTCAAGGCACAAGGTTCCGACGCCGGAGATCCAGCGTCGTGCAGCGCTCCCTGTGTTGCGACCCGGGCCGTTGTCGCGCATGTCGCGGGCGGCTTTTTGTTTTTAGGCAAGCCCGCATCCCGAAAGATGCCGGGCCGTTTTTCCGGTTGTTTCCGGGCCTGCTTCAGAAGACGTCGCGGGCGGTGCTTTCTCTGAGCCCATGGCTGCGGTCGGCGAAGAATCGCTCCTGGGCGGAGGTCTCTCGAGCATCCTCGATGCTCTCGCAGTTCAACCCGGAATGGGGGTGGCACACACATCATGACCGACCTGGCCAATCTTTCCGCCCTGACCACGACGCCGACACAGCTACCGGTCGACTGGTACTTCGAGCGGGGGATACACGAGCTGGAAATGAAACTGTTCTTCGAGCACGGCCCCGGATACGTGGGGCACGAACTGATGGTGCCGGAAGCCGGCCACTACCACACGCTCGAATGGATGGGCCATGGCAGGACGCTGTTCCGCAACGACCAGGGCGTCGAACTGCTGAGCAATGTCTGCCGCCACCGCCAGGCCATCATGCTGAAGGGCCGCGGCCGGACGGAGCACATCATCTGCCCCCTCCACCGCTGGACGTACGACACCACGGGCAGGCTGCTGGGAGCCCCGCACTTCCCGGGCAATCCGTGCCTCGACCTCGCGAAGACGCCGCTGCAGAACTGGAACGGTCTCCTGTTCTCGGGGCGGCGCAACGTCGCGCGCGATCTCGCCAGCGCCGCCCTGCGCCGCGACTTCGATTTCTCGGGTTACCTCTATCACAGTACCCGCATCGATCAATACCCGGTCAACTGGAAGACGTTCATCGAGGTCTACCTCGAGGACTATCACGTGGTTCCCTTCCACCCCGGGCTCGGCCAGTTCGTCGACTGCGAAGGGCTGCAGTGGGAGTTCGGCGACTGGTACAGCGTCCAGACCGTCGGCGTGTTCCAGAACCTCGGCAAGCCCGGATCGGCGGTCTACCGGCGCTGGCACGAACAGATCCTGAAGTACTACGGCGGCACGACACCTCCGCAGGGCGCCATCTGGCTCACCTATTACCCGAACATCATGGTGGAGTGGTACCCGCACGTGCTCGTGATCTCCACCATCCTCCCGCAGGGGCCGGAGGCCTGCACGAACATCGTGGAGTTCTACTACCCCGAGGACATCGCGCTCTTCGAGCCGGAGTTCGTCGAGGCGGAGCAGGCGGCCTACGCCGAGACCGCCGTGGAGGATGAAGAGATCTGCGTCCGGATGCAGGAGGGGCGCAAGGCGCTGTGGCTGCGCGGGGAGAACGAGATCGGGCCGTACCAGTCGCCGATGGAAGATGGCATGGTGCACTTCCACGAGTTCATCCGACGCCACCTGGAGCCGGCGCTGCGGTAGCTGCTGCGACGGCAGTCCGCAAGGGAGGCGTTGCGACGCAGCACCTCCCTAGTTCTGCTCCAGCTCCAGCGTCCGCTCCGCGTACGCCTCGAGGATGCACGGCACATCGATACAGCCATCGCGCACCTTCGCTTCGAACGCCCGCTGCTGATTGCGCATCTCGGCCCGGCGCTCGTCGGTGTCGAGGCGCCGGTAGGCCAGGAAGAAGGCGACGGTCATGTGTTCACGGGCATCGCTGACCCGGTCGTTCGAGCAGATCAGCCGCTCGGCCGGCGTCTTCGGCCGGCTGCAGTCCTCGGCCGACGCATTCCCTGCCGCCATCGCTGCGATCGCCAGCACCGCCAGGATCCGCACCATCGTCATCGCATCACTCCCTCGTCGCGCTCCCCTCGTCCGTGGATGAACACACCGGGCACCCCTGCCCGGCCCATGGACCCGTCAACGGCCCACGAATTCCTCGATGGCCCCCATCACCTGCGCCGGACGCTCGTGGATGACCCAGTGCGAGGCATCGGGGATGCGCACCACACGCAGATCATCCACCACTTCGCCCAGCCCCTCCAGGTTCCCCGGCAGCAACGCGTGGTCGCGCTCTCCCCAGACCACGAGCGTCGGGACCTTCACACGGAAGATCTCCGGATCGAGCACCGGCAGCGGCGCATCGGGCTCCGGAGGATGCAGCGGCGAGGCGCGGTACCATTCGAGCATCCCGGTCAGCGCCCCGGGGCGGGACCACGCCTCGACGTAGGCCGCGAGCGTGGCAGCGTCCCCGGGACCGCCATTGGCGGCCCATTGATCGAAGCTCATGGTGCGCAGACGCCGGAAGTCGTCCTCCGACATCACGCGCTCTGCCTTGGCCTGCCGGAAGAGCGTCATGTAGGCACTCGCGGCCACCTGGGCCTCGCTCGTGGCCAGTTCGCGCCCGAACGTCACGGCATGGGGCGCATTCACGATCACGAGCTTCTCGACGCGCTCCGGATGCCACGCGGCGACGTTCCACGCGATGGCGCCGCCCCAGTCGTGGGCCACGAGGATGCAACGCTCGTGGCCGAGGGCCTCGATGAGCTGGACGATATCCTGCACGAGCGCCTTCGCACGGTAGTGCTTGGTGCCCTCGGGCTTCGTCGAGAGGTTGTAGCCTCGCTGGTCGGGCGCGACGGCATGGAACCGGTCACCGAACTTCTCCAGCGCCCCGCGCCACATGAACCAGGCCTCGGGGAATCCGTGGAGGAAGAGCATCAGCGGCCCGCTGCCCGCCTCGGCCACGTGCAGCCGCTGTCCGTTCGGAAGGTCGATGTCGCGTTCGCAGATCATGGGGGCGTCCTCCGCGCTCGTCACTGCATCATGTCCACGATGACTTCGCACCGGTCGGCACACCCGCCTTGGGTGATCACCGGGAACGGCTTGGCGTTCGTGAACCGCGTGCGGTCACCTTCGTAGATGCGAACGAGCAGCGTGTACGTATGCGTCGGATCGATCGTCGCCGGGTCGTACCGCAGCGAGAACGGGATGGGCACCTGCCCCGGACGGCGGATCTCCTGTTCGTCGAGGATCTCCGGCACCGGAAGACCGGGCCGCGAGACGTCCTGCAGCCAGACCTTCACGATGGCATCGGGCATCAGCGCGATGCGCTGCCGGTAGGTGATGGTGCCCGTGAGCGCCGTGCCATCGACAGGCTTCGCGGCGCCGGCGGCGTTGCCATGGTCATGATCGGCAGCCGGGCCGTGGTCGTGACCTGGGGGCGCCGCGCACCCGACGACGAGCAGCACGGCCGATACCATCGCCAGGCATCGGAGGGATCGCGGACTTCCATCGTTTCGCATGCGGCGACTCGCAGGATCGGTCATTCGAAGTCGGAGCGCAGGATGCGCTTCACGTAGCGCAGAGCGGCGAGGCGTTCGATGCGCTCCCGCCATTGCGGCGCCGCGGTGTGCCCGATGGCGAGGATCTGCTCGGTCGTGCAGCCGGAGCGCCCGGGCACCGTCGGGAAAAGCTGCAGGGACGGGTCGATGACCCGCACCTGCGTGATGTAGTCCTGCCGCGACGGGATGCAGAACTCGTAGGCCACGCGCCGCCTGCCGCCCGGCGGCCCCTCGAGCCCGCGATCGTCGATCTCGGCCATATCGAACTCGATCTTCTCGCGCTCCCGCCGATACGCGTCGGCGGTGCAGCCGGCGGCGAACATGGCCACCGCCAGCAGCGCGAGACCGGATACGCGCGCGGCGAACGTCATGCGACGAGCCGCGTGCCATCCAGCCGCGGCACCACCGAGAGCACCGAGGGCCGCGCGGCGTACTCGACCTCATGGACGAGATCGCGCTCCTGCATCATCCGTCCGACGCGGGAACGCATCAGCGTGTCGAGCAGGGTCCCGCCGCGATAGAGCTGATGGCAAGCGAGCGCGGCATCGGAGAGATCGTGCATGCCCGCATAGCGGGCCGCGAAGAGGTCGACGAAGAAACCGGCGCCCATCATGTCTTCCAGGTTCGCGTTGCCCGCCGAACCCGAGCAGACGATGATCACCGTCTCGCCGGGATGCGACGTGCAGACCCGTTCCACGAGCGCCTCGCCGTTCAGAACGGCACCGGCGTAGAGGTGGGCGGCGCCCATCGACTTCTGGATGGCGACCGTGCCGTTGGTCGTGGAGTACACGACGGTCTTCCCCGCGATGCCGTACTCGACCAGCGCGAGCGGCGCCGGCGGGGCGAATCCGGGGATGGTCTCGGCGTACAGCTCGCCGGACGCCACGAAAGTGTCCTCGGGCAGCTCGGCCGCCTGCGCCCGCGCGCCCCATTCGTCGAGCGTCGGGATCACCGACGTCGCACCGTTGGCCAGCGCGGCGACGATGGTCGAGGTGGCGAAGAGGATGTCGAGGACGACGACGACCTTCCCCTCGATGCGCAATCCGTCGAGGTCTTCCTTGCGAAACACGACATGGACCTTCGGTCCGAAGCGGGCAGCCAATCGAGTGTCTTCCGGGGGTGCGTTGCTGGTGGGTCGGACGGTTGTCAGCCGGCGGCTGGCGCGGGATTCCGCACCGCGAACATGCCGTAGCCCTCCATGGTCATCACCGGCTCGTCGTGCTGGTTGTAGACCTCCCACCGCGACTTCACGATCCCGACCTCGGGCTTGCTTTTCGATGTGCGCGCCTCGAGGATGGTTCGCATCGCGCGGATCGTGTCGCCGGGCCGCACGGGCTTCAGCCATTTCACGTTGTCGACCCCGGGCGAACCGAGGCTTGCGGAGTCGAGCAGATAGTTGTCGCACATCATCCGCATCACGAGCGACACCGTGTGCCAGCCGCTCGCGATGAGCCCTCCGAACGGGCCGGTGGCCGCCGCCGCCGGGTCCACGTGGAACGGCTGCGGATCGAACTGCGTCGCGAAGGCGATGATCTCGTCCTGCGATAGCGTGCGACGACCCATCTCGACGGTGTCGCCGACGATGAAGTCCTCGAAGTAGTACTTGGGCATGGCGGGTGATCCTGAGAAAGAAATGGCAACCGGCCTCACTGACCGGGCTTGGGGTCGTAGCGGTACCAGCCGCGCCCGGCCTTCTTGCCGTTGTAGCCGGCCTTCACCATCTGCTTCAGTAGCGGGCGCGGACGGAAGCGCTCGCCGTAGGCATCGAACAGGATCTCCTGGGCCTGCAGCGACAGGCTGTTGCTCACGGCGTCGTTCAACTCGAAGGGCCCGACGGGATGACCGAGGCCCAGCTTGCACGCGACGTCGATCTCCTCGGGCGTGCACACGCCCTCCTCCACCAGCCGGATCGCCTCGATCATGAAGACGTGGAGCATCCGGTTCACGACGAAGCCCACGACGTCCTTCACGCGAATCGGTGCCTTCCCGATGTCGCGGCAGAAATCCATCACCACGCCCACCGTGCCGTCGCCCGTGTCGAGACCGGGGATGACCTCCACGAGGCGCATGCGCGACACCGGCGAGAAGTAGTGCGTGCCGATGAAGCGGGCCCGGCGCGCGGGCGAGACGTACGACGCGAGGGTCGTGATCGAGATGGTCGACGTGTTGCTGGCGATGAACGCGTCGGGCCGGCAGATGGCGTCGAGCTGGCGGAACACGTTCGCCTTCACCTCCTCGTTCTCGAACACCGCCTCGGTGACGAGATCGCAGTCGGCATGCGCCGCGAGGTCCACCGAGGTGCGGATGCGGGCCAGCGCCTCCGACCCCTGCGCCTCGGTGTAGAAGCTTCGCCGGACGCCTTTCTCGACCACCTTCGCGAGATTGGCGACGGCGCGATCGAGCGCCTCCTGGGTCGTATCGGACAGGATGACGTCCTTGCCGCCCAGCGCGCACACCAGTGCAATCTCGGAGCCCATGAGGCCGGCACCGATCACTCCCACCTTGTCGATCATGTCGTTTCCTTCGCTACGGATTCTGCGGGCGGACGCGTGGATCAGAGCTGCTTCCAGCGCGAGCGCGGCTTGGCGAGGATGGGTTCCGCAGGCGTCTGAGCCGCGGTCGCGAAGCGATCCAGATGATGGTCGGCATCGCCGTACTGCGTGTCGATGGCGGCGAGACGCTTCACGAAGTGCCCGACCGCGAGTTCGTCGGTCATGCCCATGCCGCCATGCAGCTGGATGGCCTGCTGACCCACGAAGCGGCCGCTGCGCCCGATGAGTTCCTTCGCGGCGGACACCGCGCGGCGCCGCTCGACGACGTCGGGATCGTCGACCTTCACGGCGGCGAGCAGCGCCATCGACTTCGCCTGCTCGCAGTGCATCACCATGTCGACCATCCGATGCTGCAGCGTCTGGAAGCGGCCGATCGGCACGCCGAACTGCTTGCGCGTCTTGAGGTATTCGAGCGTCGCCGCGTTCAGCGCTTCCATCACGCCGACGGCTTCGGCGCACACCGCAGCGATCGCGCGGTCCACCGTGAGTTCGATGACCGGCAGCGCGTGGCCATCGACACCGATCAGGGAGTCGTGGCTGACCTGCACGTTGTCGAGCGTGATCTCGGCCGCGCGCATGCCGTCGTAGGTGGGGTACTCGCGCCCGCCGACGCCGTCCTCGCCGGGATTCACGAAGAAGAGGCTGATGCCTTCGCGATCGCCGGGTGCACCGCTGGTACGGGCGGACACGATGAGGAGGTCGGCGACGGCGCCGTGCAGCACCACGGACTTGGCACCGTTCAGGATCCAGAACCCGCCGTCCTGCCGCGCGGTGGTCTGCACGTGATTCAGGTCGTAGCGTCCGCCCGGTTCGTTGAAGGCGCAGGCGAGCCGCATCGACCCGTCCATGATGAGCGGCAACAGGTAGTCCTTCTGGTCCTTCGTGCCGACGGCGCCGACGCAGCTCGCGGCCATCACGACCGTCCCGAGATACGGCTCGACGGACAGATGCCGGCCCAAAGCCTCCATCACGATCATCGTCTCGACGCCGCCACCGCCGAATCCGCCGGCGTCGGCCGCGACCGGCACGCCGAGCAGGCCGAGGGCCGCCATGCCCTCCCAGACGGTCGGGCTGTAGCCGATGCGCGATGCGACGATCTCGCGGCGCTGTTCGAACGTGTAGTTCTTCTCGAGGAAGCGCCCGATGGCGTCCTGCAGCATCTGCTGCTCTTCCGTGTAGTCGAAGTCCATGGTGTGTTTCCGGTGAAGCGTGTGGTGGATGGCGGAGCGTCGACGCGGGCGACCGGGGCCACCGCGTCACCCGTCGAGATCAGAGTCCGAGGATCGCCTGCGAGATGATGTTCCGCTGGATCTCGTTCGACCCGCCGTAGATCGTGACCTTCCGCATGTTGAAGTACCTGGCGGCGAGTGGTCCGGCGTACTCGGGCCCGACCCTCTCGCCCAGCCAGTGATTGCTCCATTGCGCCGGCAGGTACGGGAGCGCGTAGGGGCCCACCGCCTCCATCATCAGCTCCGACAGGGCCTGCTGGATCTCGGTGCCCTTGATCTTCAGGATCGACGCCTCGGGCCCCGGCGCCTTGCCAGCGCTCTCGGCGGCCAGCACGCGCAGGACCGTGATTTCGAGCGCCATCAGGTCGATCTCGACACGCGAGATCTTGTCGCGGAAGCGCACGTTGTCGATGAGCGGACGGCCACCGTCGGACTCCTGCGCGGCGATGGCCTTGAGGAACGCCAGCTCGCGCTTCGAGCGCGACACGCCGGCGATGTTGGTCCGTTCGTGCGAGAGCAGGAACTTGGCGTACGTCCAGCCGCGGCCCTCCTCACCGACGAGGTTCTCCACCGGCACCCTGACGTCCTCGAACCAGACCTCGTTCACCTCGTGCGCGCCGTCGAGCGTGATGATCGGGCGCACGGTTATGCCGGGGCTGTGCATGTCGATCAGCAGGAACGAGATCCCCTCCTGCTTCTTGCCGGTGGTGGAGGTACGCACCAGACAAAAGATCATGTCCGCGTGCTGCGCGAGCGTGGTCCAGGTCTTCTGGCCGTTCACGACGTAGTGGTCGCCCTCGCGCACGGCGCGGGTCTGCAGCGACGCGAGGTCGGACCCGGAACCGGGTTCGGAGTACCCCTGGCACCACCAGTCCTCCGACGACAGGATGCGCGGGAGGTATCGCGCCTTCTGTTCCGGCGATCCGAACGTGTAGATGACCGGGCCCACCATGTGGAGCCCGAACGAGATGAGCGGCGGCGCCCCGGCCGCGGCGCATTCCTCTTCGAGGATGTGGCGGCGCACGGCATCCCATCCGCAGCCGCCGAACTCGACGGGCCAGTGCGGCGCGATCCAGCCCTTCTCGAAGAGGATCCGCTGCCAGGTCAGGAAGTCGGCCTTGTCGAGATGCTTGTGTTCGATGACTTTCCGGGAAAGTTCGTGCGGCAGGCTCGCGCGGACGAAGGCGCGGACCTCGTCGCGGAACGCGAGCTGCTCGGGGGTGTAGTTCAGATCCATGATGCTTTGCCTCAGACGTGCGCCAGCCGGAATCCGGAGCGCGGGAAATGCACGTTGACCTCGCCCACCACGGGGTCCGTGCGACGGATGACGATGCGCTGGGCGCTCATCGCGACCAGACGGCCGGCCACGGCATCCTTGCCGTAGTCGTCGGCGGTGACGGTCACTGCGACGCCGGGCGCGAAGCCGTCGGGCGACTCGGGATGCGCCAGGGTGACATCGGCAGGCGCGGCCTCCTTGGCGATCGCGAGCGCGGCCTTCGGGTCCAGATCCTTGGGCGTGCCGTGGCCGACGGCCGCCATGCGATCCATCCAGGCGACGACCTGCGGCATGTCGTCCAGCGGACGCAGGTCGGCGGCGCGATTCCGGAGCATCCAGAGGGGCGCGTAGAAACAGAAGTCGACGTACGTGGGCACGGCGCCGTCGAGGAACGGGCGGCCGTCGTCCAGCGCGTGCTCGATCCAGAAGAGATGGCTGCGGACCTGGCTGCGCAGATACGGCTGATCGGCCTTGAAGCGGTCGAGATCGATCATCCCGTCGGAGAAGCGGTACCGGTCTTCCTTCAGATCGGCGGGGACGCTGTCGGCGGCCGTCCCGAAGACGACGCCGACGATCTCGAGGAACAACCGGCTGTCGGCCCAGGCACCCATGACGGCGAGGCGCCCGCCATGGCCGCCGGGGAAGAGCGCGGTGTCGGGAAAGCGTCGCTCGAGTTCTCGGGCGATGCAGGCGCTGTCACAGAAGATGTCGGCGCCGATCTGCATCACGGGCGTCTTGCGGTAGCCGCCGGTCAGCGGGATCAGGTCGGGCTTCGGCATCACGCGGGGGATCGTCACCGACTGCCAGGCCACCCCCTTGAAACCCAGCATGAGCCGCACCTTCTCGGCAAAGGGCGAATTCGGGTAGTGGTGCAGGATGGGTTCGAACACCGGGGCTTCGGACATCTGGGCTCTCCTCTGGACTGCCTGGCAACGATCGGATTCCGGAACTACGCCGGAGACCGCTGGAGGGATGTCTGGCGCGCGGGATGACACGATGGCGGGGTGCACGACTGTAAGGGAAAGAGGCCCGCCGCTCAATCGACGGAACCTGCTCCGGACGCCCGCCAGGACCAGCGCCGAGGCTATACTCGCGGGGTAGCCAGCCCGATCCTGCCGGCGCCCCGCCGCCCCGGGCATTTCATCACCCACTGCCGGAGCCCCGCCGATGAACATTCGCGACCTGATCCCGACCTCGCTGCAGGATCTGAACATGGATCCGCTGTGGCTGCCCTTCACCTCGAACCGGCAGTTCAAGGAACAGCCCCGGCTGCTGGTGTCGGCGAAAGACATGCACTACACGGCGCTCGATGGCCGCCAGATCCTCGACGGCATCGCCGGTCTGTGGGCGGTGAACGCCGGACACTGCCGGACGCCGATCGTCGATGCCATCAAGCGCCAGGCCGAGAACGTCGACTACGTGACCGGCTTCCAGATGCACCACCCCGCCGCCTTCGTGGCCGCCGAGCGCCTAGTGCGGATCACCCCGAAGGGCATGGGTCACGCCTTCTTCGTGAACTCGGGATCCGAGGCCGTCGACACGGCGCTGAAGATGGCGCTCGCCTACCACCGCGCCCGCGGCGAAGGCACCCGCACCCGGTTCATCGGGCGCGAGCGCGGCTATCACGGCGTGGGCTTCGGCGGCATCTCGGTCGGCGGGATGGTCGCGAACCGCCGGACCTTCTCCGGTGCCCTGCTGCCCTCGGTGGATCACCTGCCCCACACGCATCTCCCCCAGGCCAACGCCTACTCGCGCGGCCAGCCGGAGCACGGCGCGAACCTCGCCGATGCCCTGGAGCAACTGGTGGCGCTGCACGACGCCTCGAACATCGCGGCGGTGATCGTCGAACCGGTGGCCGGCTCGACGGGCGTGCTGGTCCCGCCGAAGGGCTACCTCGACCGCCTGCGCGAGATCTGCACGAAGCACGGCATCCTGCTCATCTTCGACGAGGTCATCACGGGCTTCGGCCGCACCGGCCAGGCTTTCGCCTCGCAGACCTTCAACGTGACGCCCGACATGATCGTGTGCGCGAAGGCCCTGACCAACGCCGCCGTCCCGATGGGCGCGGTCGTGGTGAAGAACGAGATCTACGATACGTTCATGACCGGCCCGGCGAACGCCATCGAGTTCTACCACGGCTACACGTACTCCGGTCACCCGCTGGCCGCCGCAGCGGCGATCGCGACGCTGGACCTCTTCGAGTCCGAGGCCCTGTTCGAGCGCGCGGCATCGCTGGCGCCGTACTGGGAGAACGCGGTCCACTCGCTGAAGGGCCTGCCGCACGTGGTCGACATCCGGAACATCGGTCTCGTGGCAGGCATCGAGCTGGCACCGATTCCCGGCAAGCCGACGGCGCGCGCGTTCGAGGCCTTCCTCCGCGCGTACGAGAAGGGCGTGCTGATCCGTACCACCGGCGACACGATCGCACTGTCGCCGCCGCTCATCATCGAGAAGGCACAGATCGACCGGATCTTCGAGACGATCGCCGACATCCTGAAGACGCTGCCCTGACCGGCGGACCACTTCGCCACCGGATGTGATCCGAGCGCGGGGCCTGGGAGCCCCGCGCGTCGTTTCTGGTCGCCCCCATCGCTTCAGGAAGCACCGCATGAAACTCGTCATCGCCCAGCTGCAGCACGAAACCAACACCTTCTCGCCGGTCCCGACGCCCTGGGAATCCTTCGGCGGTGCCGACGGTCCGTACCTCGGTCGCGCCGCGTACGACGCCATGCGGGGCACCCGTCTGCCCATGGCCGCCTTCATCCATCTCGCAGAGGCCGCGGGCGCGGAGATCGTCACGCCGTACGCCGCATGGGCGAATCCGAGCGGTCCGGTGGACGGCGCTGCATTCGACCGCTTCTGCGACCTGCTCTGCGAGGCGGTCGCGAAGGGATGCGACGGCGTATGCCTCGATCTCCACGGCGCGATGGTCGTGGCCGACCGCACGGACGACGGCGAGGGGACGCTGCTCGAGCGCCTGCGTCGGGTCGCGCCGCACGTGCCGGTGGCGGTGTCGCTGGATCTGCACGCGAACGTGACCGAGCACATGGTCAGCCTCGCCACGATCGTGACGGGCTACAAGACCTATCCGCACGTGGACCAGTACGAATCCGGACATCTCGCAGGCACGCTCCTGCTGCGGACCCTGCGCGGGGAGATCAAGCCGGTGATGGCCTGGGGCAACCGGCCGCTGCTCTCGCAGACGCTCAAGCAGAACACCAACGAGGGGCCGAACCGGGCGTTCGTGGAAGCCGCGCTTGAAGCTGAGCGGAACGGCCTACTCGCTGCGACGGCCTTCAGCGGGTTCCAGCAGGCGGACATCCGCGACGCGGGCATCAGCGTCGTCACGGTGGCCGACGGCGACGCCGCCAAGGCGCGCACCGAGTGCGAGCGCATCCTCGACGTCGCGTGGGCGCGGAAGGAAGAGTTCATCTACCGGGGCGAGCCCTTGGAGGCCGCGCTGCTTCGCGCGAAGAAGACCGCTGACGCGGTCGGCGGACCGGTGCTCCTGCTCGATCACGCCGACAACTGCGCGTCGGGCGCGAACCAGGACACCATGTTCGTGCTCCGCGAGGCGCTGCGACTCGGTCTGACCGGCATCGCCGTGGGTCCCGTGCGCGATCCCGAAGCGGTGGCCGCGATGATCGCTGCCGGCGTGGGCGCCAGCATCACGCTGGACGTGGGCGGCAAGATGGACATGCCCGCGATCGGAAGGAAGGGCGAGCCGCTGCGGCTCACCGGCGTCGTGCGCGCCATCACCGACGGCGAGTACACGGTGACGGGCCCGCAGTTCACCGGGATGCGCTGTCACATGGGTCGCACCGCCGTGCTCGACACCGGGGACGCCGAGATCGTCGTGATCGAACGCAACCAGGAACCGTGGGACCGCGGCGTGTTCACCAGCGTCGGCATCGACCCGACGACGAAGCGGTTCCTTCTGCTGAAGTCGCGCATGTACTTCCGGCCGGTGTTCCTGCCCATCGCAAAGGATCACGTCTTCTGCGACGCCCCCGGTGTGGGCACATCCGACTGGACGGCTTTCGAGTACCGCAAGCTGCGCCGCCCGATCTATCCGCTCGACGAGTTCGCCGCGGGCCACCGCTGACCCGGCGGACGTTCGACGACGATCCTTCCAACGGTGCCCCATGACGAGTCCACGGCCCGGCACCATTGCATCCCTGGAGCAACTGCGCGCCCTCGTCGGCGATCCGCTTCCCGTCGTCGAGCGCAAGTTCCACACGCGCCTGAACGCCACGGCCCGGGACTTCATCGGCAAGGCGCCGCTGGCGTTCCTGGCCACTGCAGACGCCGACGGCAGGCCGTGCGTGTCGCCGAAGGGTGATCATCCCGCCGTTGCTGTCGTGGAGAGCGATACCGTCCTGCTGCTGCCGGAGCGCAAGGGCAACCGTCTCGTGTACTCACTGCAGAACATCCTCGCCAACCCGGCAGTGGAACTGATCTTCGTGGCGCCACGCACCGGCGAGACGCTGCGCATCCAGGGCCGTGCCTCGCTGGTCGACGATCCGGAACTCTGCGCTCACCTGCACAGCAAGGGACGGCCGGCGCTGCTCGTCACCCGGATCGAAGTGACGAAGTGCTACTTCCACTGCGCAAAGTCACTGCTCCGGTCCGGCGTGTGGGATCCCGCGTCGTGGGGCGACGAGATTCGCGTGTCGTTCGGCGACGAGATCGCCGAGGAAGGCGGCATGGCGCCCGAGGCCGTCGCCGGCTTCGATGCGGGTGTACGGGAGCGCTACCGGCAGGACGTCTGAGACGGATCGTCCGTCGGGGCCGTCAGCCCGTCTTCGTGATGCGGCGGATCCCGCCGGAGGCCGATCCGCCGCTCGAGAGTGTCAAGCGCGGCGCCGCCATCCGATGCCCGCGGCACCCACCACGGCGAGGATCAGTGCGGTGGTCCCGGGCTCGGGCAACGTCCTGTCGGGCACGGTGCCGGTGAGCGTGAGGGTCAGCGTGGACAATCCATCGAACGTGGTGCCCTCGCTGAAGGCCCCCACCGGATAGTTGTAGAACGCGCCCAGGCTGGCGACGATCGCGCCGTCCGCCACGAGGGACTTCACCAGGGCCGCCGCGCCCGGGCTCGCGCTCATGTCGTAGCTGAGACTGGTGGGGACGAAGGACACGAATGCGGTGCGGACGGAACTGTCGTCCAGCACCCCGAGTTCGACGCCGGGGGTGGCCGGCTCGGGAGACGTGGGCCATGTCGTGTTGTCGCTGAAGCCCGGCGCACTGCTGCTGAACGACCACACGACGGAATCGATCTGGGCTGCGGACGTGAACGGGAACAAGGCGCTCCAGCCTCCGGCCAGGAACGCAGCCGGAGTGAATCCACTGCCGAACGGGCCGATCGACGTGAGATTCACCGACTGGGACACGCTGACCGGACCGGCGGAAGCGTCGAGGGACAACGAAAGAGGCGCGGCGATCAAGCCCGCGACAGCGAGGCGTTTCCAGGTTTTCATGGCAGGTCTCCACTCGAGGGAACGATGGCGGGCCCCGTCTGACGCGCAGGCTCCGCCTGCTGGATTTCAACACAGTTCCCCCCTGGCAGAAACGGCGGCGGCCATCCTCGGATGGCCGCCGCCTGCAGGAAGCCCGCGAGGGAGACGCTGATCCAGTCGCGCGGTCGCCAACGGATCAGAGTCTGCCTCGTGCTCGATCACCCGAGCGGCACCGGCACATAGAAGCGTGCAGCATTGCGCTGCACGAGCAGTGCCACGCGATCACGGGACTTCCTGACGGCGCTGTTCAACTTGTCGATCGAATCGATGGGCTCGCTGTTCAGCGCGATGATGACGTCGCCCGGTCGAATGCCCGCCTTCGCGGCCGCACCATCCGCCCGTTCGACGAGCACCCCATGCGGCGCTTGCAGGCGATCGCGTTCGCCCGGTGCGATCGGCCGGACTGTCAGCCCGAGTTGGGAGGGCTTCGTCGGTGACTCGATCGCGGCGATCTTCTCGACCGGCGTCTCGCCCAGTTTCACCGATGTCTCGCGAATCCTGCCGTCGCGCCAGATCTCGAGTTTCACGTCCGCACCCGGACGCCCCTCACCGATCATGCGCGGCAGGTCGATGGACTGCTCGACCTTGCGGCCGTTCACACCGAGGATGACGTCGCCGACCTTGAGACCCGCGCCGTCGGCCGGCCCGCCCTTCTCGACACCGGACACCAGCGCCCCGCGCGCGCGATCGAGACCGAAGGTCGCAGCGAGGTCCTTGTCGACCTGCTGGATGGTGACGCCGATGCGGCCGCGCTGGACCTTGCCGAACTGGAGCAGATCGTCCTTCACCTTCATCGCGACGTCGATCGGGATCGCGAACGAGAGGCCCATGTACCCACCGGTGCGGCTGTAGATCTGGGAGTTCACGCCGACGACTTCACCGGCCAGGTTGAAGAGCGGGCCGCCGGAGTTGCCCGGATTCACGGCGACGTCTGTCTGGATGAACGGCACGTAGGAGTCGCTGGGCAGGCTGCGGGACTTCGCCGAGACGATCCCGGCCGTGACCGTGTTCTCGAACCCGAACGGCGAACCGATGGCCGCCACCCAGTTGCCGACACGCACGCTGTCGGGCGACCCGATCCGGACGGTGGGCAACCCCGTCGCGTCAATCTTCAGCAGGGCCACGTCCGTCCGGGAGTCGAGCCCGATGACCTTCGCGGGGAAGTCCCGGCGATCGGTGAGACGCACGATGACCTGATCGGCGTCCTTCACCACGTGCGCGTTGGTGAGCACGTAGCCATCCGCACTCACGATGAATCCGGACCCCACGCCGGAAGGCGTCGGTGCCTCGTCATCCTGGCCCGGTTGACCAGGTTGCGGCATGAACCGGCGGAAGAACTCGGGGATCGGCGGGTCGCCGGGGGAACCGCCTTGCGGACCGGCAGCACGGGCGGTCTTGGTGACACTGATGTTCACCACCGCAGGCCCCTGGCTGTCCACGAGCGCCGTGAAGTCTGGCAGAGCGGCCAGCGGCGTGGCGGGAGGAGCCGTGGCGGGCCTCGCACCGACGGCCTCGCCGGGCACAGCGTGCGAGTCGGCGACGATCATCCGATGGGCGCCGAACTGGGCGGCGAACAGGCCTGCCGCGAACGCGACGGCCACTGCGGAAGCAACAACGGACTTCTTCATCGATCACCCCTGGTCACAGCAACGAAGACCGCGCTTAGAGCAACGTGCTTTCGCGGTGGTTCCACGGCCTTCCTGCGATCCGCACCCGCGTCCGCACGGTCGCCGGGGGATCCGCGGCGCCCTGACGCCCCAACCGCTCTGTTACGCTCGTGGTCATGGCGCGGAAACTCTTCACGAACGCCCGGGTCGTCGCACCCGACGAGGTGTTTCTCGGGACGGTCGAATGGCATGCGGGACGCATCGTGCGTGTCGAGATCGGCGCCACGAGCGTGCCCGGCGCGGAGGATCTCGGCGGCGACTATCTGCTGCCCGGTCTGGTGAAGCCCGCCGGACTGTGGCCCCATCCGATGCCGCGCGGTGGCGAAGGGATCGCGACACTGTTGGCGTCGGATCTCGCCGCGGCCGCCCACGGCATCACCACCATCTTCGACGCCTTCGACATCCCCGACCACGCCGACGCCGTCGCGTGGGCCGGCATCATCGGCTGCCTGGACTGGCTCGACGACGGCGCAGCGCGTGGTGCCCTGCGCTGCCACCACGGCATCCGCTGGCACATCGCCGACCCCGCCAGCGACAACATCCGCGCGGCATTCGCGATGCTTCCGCAGCGGCGGAACGCGCGGCTGGTCACGCTCTCGGTCGATGCGCTCACAAGGCTCCCGGACATCTCTGACCTCGCGAAGGCTCATGGACTGACCGTCGTGGCGACGGACGCCCGCTCCCCGGCCGACGCATCCCTGTGCCTCGTGCGGGATGTGATCCATCTCCTGAATCCGGCCCCGGGTGCAGCGGACCGCGACGGGCTCCGCGTGCTCCAGGACTTCACCCCATGGCCGGCGCGCGCGCTGGAAAGTCCGCGCCACCCCGAAAGTCTCGGGGCCGACGACGCGATCGACACGGCCGGCGCCCTCGACCTGCTGCACAGCCCTTTCCTCCTGCGGGACAGGAATGCCTGGGCCCTCCCCTTGGCTGTGGCCGCGGTGAGCGCCCGGGCCGCCCGGTTCGCCGGCATCGGCGACCGCGGCGCCATCGTCGTCGGGCAGCGTGCGGACTTCGTTCGCGTCCGCGAGGTGGGCGGCATTCCGGTGCCGATCTCCACATGGCGCGGCGGCGAACGCATCGCCTGATCACGCGCTGTCGCCATCGCTTACATCGTCCCTCCGATCTCGCGGTATCGCGGTCAACAAACTTATCCACTTCATCAAGTTAGAGACACTGGCACAGCCCGTGCAAATAACGGTGCATTCCCGGGGGGCAGGAGACCGCAACCACTCAGATGGAACTCCGGGATACGAAATGGCCGGGATGGAGACCTACGGAAGCGAAGCCGAGCAACAGATGGAGACCGGCTAACAAAAACACCTTCCGCCACCGGCAGCAAACGAGCAGGACGACCCCGCCATAGAGCGGGGTTCTTTTTTGCGGATCCCGCCCCGCCGATTGCATGGCCGCATTGTTCTGCGCGCCGCCGCGATGGTCACCGCTGGCGGGTACCGACCTCCGTGCGAGAATCGGGCATTCCTCCTCGCCCCCTACGCGCTTGAACACTCCCGATTCGCACCGCTTCTGCGTGGCTCCGATGCTCGACCTCACGGATCGCCATGCCCGCCGGTTCCTGCGATGCCTCAGTCGTCGCGCCCGGCTCTACACCGAGATGATCACCACGGGGGCGTTGCTGTTCGGCGACACGAAGCGGTTCCTCGCCTTCGATCCGTCCGAGCATCCGGTGGCGCTGCAGTTGGGCGGGTCGGAACCGCAGGACCTCGCGCGATGCGCCCGCCTCGCCGCCGATGCCGGTTTCGACGAGGTGAACCTCAACGTGGGATGTCCGAGCGACCGCGTGCAGAACGGCCGCTTCGGCGCGTGTCTGATGGCGGAACCGGACCGCGTCGCGGAGGGCGTCGCCGCGATGCGGGCGGCTTCCTCGGTACCCGTCACCGTGAAGACCCGCATCGGCATCGATCGGGACGAATCGCCGGAGCGCCTGTACACCCTGGTCGAGGCCATCGCCGCAGCGGGCTGCGAGACCGTGATCGTCCATGCGCGAAACGCCTGGCTGGACGGCCTCTCACCCAAGGAGAATCGCGAGATCCCACCCCTGCGCTACGAGGTGGTGCATGCCCTGAAGCGCGCCCGTCCGGAACTCACCATCGTGATCAACGGCGGGATCACCACGCTCGATGCCTGCGAAGCGCACCTCGCGCGCGTGGATGGGGTGATGCTGGGCCGCGAGGCCTACTACAACCCGTGGATCCTCGCCGGCGTCGACGAACGACTGTACGGCGAGGCGCCGGGCGTGAAGTCCCGCGGAGACGCTGTACGGGCCTACCTTCCCTACGTGCGGAGGGAGGTCGAAGCGGGCACCCCCCTGCAGGCGATCACCCGCCACCTGCTCGCCCTCGCCCTCGGGCTCCCCGGGGCACGGGCCTGGCGACGCACCCTGAGCGAGGAGGCACGCCTGCCCGACGCGGGCGCCGACCTCCTCGAAGCCGCGCTCGAACGGCTGGAATCCGCGGCCCTGCCCCCGCGCGAAGTCGCAGCCGCTTAGCGGGTGGAAACGCAACGGGCCCGCCGGCATCGGCCGGCAGGCCCGTCGATTCGTGCTTCGTCTTCAGTGCCTGCGGATCAGCGCAGCCGATCCAGCAGGGAAATCTTGCGCGTCTCGCCATCGTCGACGATCGGGGATGCGTCCCGGGGATCCACCACCGCGACCACCGTGTCCGGCGCCGGAATGATCGTCGAGAAGGTGTTCTCCGGGGTGAGGCGGACGCTGACCATGTCCCCGCGCTCGACGATCACGCCACGATCGAGTCGGGCGCTCATGAAGGTGCGTCCATCCTCCAGCGGCACGCGCAGTCGCACGTTGGCCCAGGCGGGACCGTCGGCTTCCGGATTCGCGATCCGGCGATCCACCAGCACGCCGGGCAGCGCCTCGACGAAGACCCCTTCGACCTTGCCGACCACCTCCCGCTGCGGAGCTCCACCCGTGGAAGCGCAACCCTGCGCGACGACCACCACAGCCGCCGCAACCCACCATTTGAACGTACCGACCACGAGAACCTCCACCGGAGACATCGGGACCGGACGCGCGTCGAGACATTCGAAACCGCGGGCATCCGCTCCACCAGCCCGACGACTGCGGGCGAGGCCGGCTAACGACGAAACCTATCGAAACTTGAGATTTTAGGAAGCCCGTTGCAAATGTTGTCCGATCGAAGACAAGTCCCGCGGGGCCGGGCGGGCAGGATGGCCGCGGGTGGCGGGATAACCGACAGGAGGGCCCCTCCGGCAAGGGTCCTCCTGACATAATCGGCGCCTCCCAGCCATCCTGCCGCGCGCAACCCGATGAAACTTCAGCAGCTCCGCACCCTGGTCGAAGTGGCCCGCCAGAGCCTGAACCTGTCCCGGGCAGCCCAGACGCTGCACATCTCCCAGCCCGCGCTCTCGAAGCAGATCCTCCAGCTCGAGGACGAACTCGGCGTGAAGATCTTCGTGCGGAACGGCAAGCGTTTCGTCGACGTGACGGCCCCGGGCCGGGAGATCCTCTCCATCGCGGAGCGGATCCTCCTCGAGGCGCGCAACATGAAGGAGGTGACGGCGGAGTTCCACCAGGAGACCGCCGGGTCGCTGACGATGGCGACGACGCACACACAGGCGCGCTATGCCCTGCCCCCGGTGGTCCGGCGCTTCATGAAGCAGTATCCGCAGGTGCGGCTCTCGCTGCGCCAGGGCAGCCCGACGCAGATCGCCGAGCAGGTGATCCACGGACAGGCGGACCTCGCCATCGCCACCGAAGCGCTCGACATGTACGACCAGTTGGTGATGCTCCCCTGCTACGAGTGGAACCGCTGCGTGGTCGTGCCGCCGGACCACCCGCTGCTCGCCATGAAGCGCGTCACGCTGGAGGCCATGGTCAAGTACCCGATCATCACCTACGACTTCGCGTTCACCGGCCGCTCGACCATGCAGCACGCGTTCGAGACCCGGGGCCTCACCCCCGACATCGTGCTCACCGCCATCGACGCGGACGTCATCAAGACCTACGTCGAGCTGGGTCTCGGCATCGGGATCATCGCGCAGATGGCGTTCGACCCGAAGCGCGACCGCGGCCTCCAGGCCATCGACGCGAGTCACCTCTTCGAACCGAACACCACGCGCATCGGCATCCGGCGCGGCACCTACCTGCGCGCCTTCGTCTACGACTTCATCGAGATGTTCGCGCCTCACCTGACCCGCCCGGTGGTCGACGCCGCCATGGCAGCCGCCTCGGCGCGCGCATGACCTTCCTCGCCGTCATCGCGGGCCTCGTCCTCGGCGGGATGGTCGGGGACATCCTCGGCGGCGACGACACGATGTTCCTCGGCGCGATCGCGGGCGGCATCCTCGCGTGGCTGATCCGCCGGCGGTCGAAGACCCCGGCCGCCGACGCCCGCGTCGAGGCGCTCGAGAGCCGCGTCCGCGAACTCGACGACGCCGTCGCGCTGCTCCGGGCCCGGTTGCGGCGACTCGAAGGAGGGGCCGCGGAATCGGTCGCAGGCCAGACGCCCGACATCGCCCAATCGGCGACGGCGCCGGATGCGGTGATCGCCGACGCCCCGCCCGCCCCCCTCGTCACCGCGCCCGGATCCGACACGACGGACGCTCCGGCAACACCTGCCCCCGCCGTCGAGGCCGAAACACCGGCGCTTTCGGACACCTGGGGCGCACCACCGGCGACCACACCCGCCTGGATCACGCGCACGCTCGCGTGGTTCACCGGCGGGAACACGGTCGTGCGGGTCGGCATCGTCGTGCTCTTCTTCGGCGTGGCCTTCCTGCTGAAGTTCGCCTACGACCACTCCAAGCTGCCGCCCGAGTTCCGCGTCGGCGGCGCGATGCTGGGCGGCATCGTCCTCGCCGTGGTTGGCTGGAGACTCCGCGAGAAGCGCCCCGGCTACGCCCTCGCGCTGCAGGGTGGCGCGGTGGGCGTCATGTATCTCGCGGTGTTCTCGGCGCTGCGCCTCTACGCCCTCGTGCCGCCGGGGTTCGCGTTCGCGCTTCTGGCGATGATCGCCGCGTTCTCGGCCGCGCTCGCGCTGCTGCAGAACGCCCAGAGCCTGGCCGTGCTCGGTGTTGCAGGCGGATTCCTCGCCCCGGTGCTGGCCTCGACGGGCACCGGGAGTCACGTCGCACTCTTCGGCTACTACGCCGTGCTGAACGCCGGCATCGTCGCGATCGCCTCGCGCCGCGCCTGGCGCCCGCTGAACCTCACGGGGTTCGCGTTCACGTTCGTGATCAGCGCCCTGTGGGGGGCGCGCTCGTGGCGGCCGGACCTGTGGGCGACCACGCAGCCCTTCCTCGCGCTCTTCTTCCTGATGTACCTCGCGATCCCGACGTTCTTCTCGCGGCATGCGGATGCCCGCGGTGATCGTGCACTGGACGGCACGCTGGTGTTCGGCCTCCCGATCGTCGCGTTCGGGCTCCAGGCACGCATCGTCGCGGGGTTCGAGTACGGCGCGGCATTGAGCGCGCTCCTCGCCGCCGCGACCTACGTGCTCGCCGCGCGCCATGTGCTGAAGCGCGACGGCGACGACCGTTCGCTCCTCGTGACGTCGTTCGCGTCGCTGGCACTGCTCTTCGCGACGCTCACCATCCCGCTCGCGCTCGACGCCCGCTGGACATCCGCCGCGTGGGCGCTCGAGGGTGCCGCGCTCGTGTGGATCGGTCTGCGCCAGAGCCGCCTGCTGCCGCGCCTCGCCGGCTACGCGCTGCAACTGGGCGCCGCGGTCACGTTCGCAGGCGGTCCGCACGGCATGGCCGACGGCTTTCCGATCGCGAATCGCGACTTCCTGGGCTTCCTGTTCCTCGCATTCGCCGCCGGATTCTCGGCGCGGCAACTGCATCGATACGCGACATCGGCGAAGCCGTGGGAGGCCGCCGTCGGCGCCGGCGCCCTGCTCTATGGCCTCGTCTGGTGGCTCGCCGGCGGCGTGCACGAGATCGAGACGCAGGCTCCGGAGGCCTGGCAGGCACAGCTGTACCTCGTCTTCTTCGGGCTCACGTGCGCAGGTCTGCAGGCGCTCGGCGGCCACCTCGCATGGCCGGCCGCGCGGCAACTCGCGCTCCTGCACCTGCCGCTCGCGGTCGTCGCGTTCATGGCGCAGGCGCACGACTACCACCATCCTTTCAGCCATCTCGGCTTCGTCGCATGGCCGGCGGCTTTCGCCCTGCACCTCTGGATCCTGCGCCGCCACGAGCCCGAAGCGTTGCGGGTGGTGCCTTGGCTGCACGCCGCGACGCTTTGGCTCGCCGTGCCGGTGGCGAGCTGGGAGCTGGACTGGCTCGTGCGGCGCGTCACCGACAACCCCGTCGACTGGACCCTGGCTGCCGCCATGGTGCCGTCCATCGCCGTGCTCACCGGTCTTGCGCAGATGGGCACGCGCGTCGCGTGGCCAGTGATGGCGCACGCGCGATCGTGGTTCCTGCACGGGGCCGGCGTCGTGGCGACCGTCCTGCTCGCGTACGTCGCGCTCGCGGCGTTCGAGGGGCGCGGGATCACCGCACCGCTGCCCTACGTGCCGTTGCTGAATCCCCTCGATCTCGCGAGCGCCGCTGCCCTGCTGGCCGTGTTCCTGTGGCTGCGGGCGCTCGGCGCGCTGGGGCTGGACACGATGTTGTCGGGGGCGCCCTGGTTGCGGTTCGGCGTGCCGGGTGCGGTCGCGTTCGTCGCCGCCAACGGCATGCTGCTGCGCGCCCTGCACCGGTACGCCGGCGTCACGATCACGTTCCCCGAGGTACTGGACTCGCGCCTTGCCCAGGCCGCGTTCTCGATCTTCTGGACCGCGCTCGCCGCGACGGTCATGGTGTCCGCCCACCGCGGCGGACATCGCGCGCTGTGGATGACCGGCGCCGGGCTGCTCGGGGCCACGGTCGCGAAGCTATTCCTCGTCGATCTCTCCGGTGCGGGCACCGTGGAGCGCATCGTGTCGTTCATCGGCGTGGGCCTGCTCATGCTCGCCATCGGCTGGTTCTCGCCCGTCCCGCCGAAACGCCCGGAGGCTTCCGCTTGAAACGTCTGTCCATCGCGCTTCTCGTCGCGCTCTCGCTGCCCGTTGCCGCCGAAGAGATCGCCCCCGGCAGCTTCGCCTACGGCACCCTGGTCGACACGGAAGGCGGGGAGCCGCTCCATGCCGTGCGCCTGCCCGGCGCCGTCTACCAGCGGAGCACGCGCGGAGATCTCGCCGACCTGCGGGTGTTCAACGCGGCAGCGCAGCCCGTCCCGTTCGCCATCCGCGCGGCGCCGGTCCCGACAGCGACCCCGCCCGCGGGCGTCGTTCTCCCGGTGTTCCCGCTGCCTGGCACGGAATCCGGAACGGCCGACGCGCCGCTCCACGTGCGCATCGAGAGCGGCGGCGCGCTCGTCGCCATCGACCGCGGCCGGCCGCCTGACACAGGGTCCGCCGGCACGTACCTCGTCGATGCTTCGGCGCTGCGCACGCCGGTCGCTGCGCTGGAACTCGTCTTCGAGGGCACCGCGCCGCTGGTGGCACGCGTCGACATCGCGGTCTCGGACGACCTCCGCAGCTTCCGGACGGTGAACGCCGGCGCGCCCCTCCTGCGGACGCAGCTCGGCGGCGAGTCGCTGTCGCAGATGCGCGTGGAACTCGGGGGCGTGCAGGCGAAGTACTTCCGCATCCATGCGTCCGCGGGGACCCTGGGCGCTTCGCTCGATCGCGTCACCGCCATCCCGCCGACCGAGGCGGCCAGCGCGCCGCGCGAGCATCTCGTCGCCGTGAACGGCAAGGCGGAGGGCAAGGCCTTCGTCTACGAACTCGATGCCGCGTATCCCGCCGATCGCGTGAGCGTCGACCCCGTGGAGGACAACGCCGTCCTGCCGTTCGAGATCGACGGGCGCGACGGTGCGGGCGGCGACTGGGTGCGGCTGGGCGGCGGCACCGCGTATCGGTTGAAGCAGGGCGAGATCACGATATCGAGCCCCGCCATCCCGGTGCGGACCGGCGCATGGCGTGCGTGGCGCGTGCGCATCACGGGCAACGCCACTGCCGGCAAGCCGCCGCGGTTGCGGTTGGAGTGGATCCCCGCGGAGGTCGTCTTCGCGGCGCAGGGCACAGGACCGTTCATGCTCGCGTACGGCAGCGGCACCGTGCAGACCTCCGGCGCGCTGCCGATCGCGACGCTGATTCCCGGCTACGGCACCGACAAGGCGGTGGAACCCGCCATCGCGACCGCCGGAACCAACGTGCAGCTCGCCGGCCCCCAGGCCCTGAAGCCTGCGGCCGATCTGCGGCAGTGGGGACTCTGGGCTGTCATGGGGGCCGGGGCGCTGGCCCTGGGGCTGATGGCGTCCCGGCTGCTGCGGCAGGGCCGACCGGGGACGCCGCCCCGGCGATGACCCTGCCGGCTCGCGGCGGTCAGTCCTTCGCGAGCAGATGCATCAGCGAGCAGGTGTCCCACCGGCCGCCGCCGCGTGCCTGCACCTGCGCGTAGAACTGGTCGATCAGCGCGGTGCCGGGCAGGCGCGCCCCGTTGCGCTTCGCCTCGTCGAGCACGATGCCGAGATCCTTGCGCATCCAGTCCACCGCGAAGCCGAAGCCGTCGAACTTCACCTCGTTCGCGGCCTTCCAGCGGTTCTCCATCTGCCACGACTGCGCAGCGCCCTTCGAGATCACGGCGATGACTTTCTCGACGTCGAGACCCGACTTCTTCGCGAAGTTGATGCCCTCGGCGAGCCCCTGCAGGACACCCGCGATGCAGATCTGGTTGACCATCTTGCAGAGCTGCCCGGCGCCCGGCGTGCCGATCAGCACGCAGCTCTTCGCGTAGATGTCGAGCACCGGCTTCGCCCGTTCGAACACGGCATCCTCGCCGCCGCACATGATCCCGAGCTGGCCGTTCACGGCGCCCGCCTGACCGCCGGACACGGGCGCATCGATGAACTCGATCCCCCTCGCCTTGCACGCCGCGTGCAGCTCCCGCGCGAGTTCGGCCGAGGCCGTGGTGTGATCGACGAGCACCGTGCCGGGCTTCATGCCGGCGAGCGCGCCGTTGTCGCCGTACACCACCGACCGGACATCGTCGTCGTTGCCGACGCACATCATCACCATCTCGGCGCCGGTCGCTGCGTCCTTCGGCGTGGGCGCGCTCTTCCCACCGTACTCGCCCGCCCACTGGGCCGACTTCGCCGGGCTGCGGTTGAACACCGTGACGTCGTGTCCGCCCTTTTTCACCAGATGGCCGGCCATCGGATAACCCATCACGCCCATGCCCAGGAATGCCAGCTTCGCCATCGTGTCGTCTCCTACCGGTGGTGGATCCGCGCGCGCAGGAGGCGGGCACGGAGAATCGAATCGGTGACGCGCACTCGCAACAGCGCGTCGGGCGGATTGTCGCAGTCCGGGCCCCACCCCGCCACCGCCCACCGATCCGCATCCGCCTTGGCTACACTGGGACGGGAGCAACTCCGCCGCAGTCGTTTCGAGAACCCATGGACCCCGCCCCGCTGCCCCGCCTGATCGCAGCACTCCGTGACCCGGCGCGCTATCCGCATCCGGCGGACGCGATCGAGGTGATCGAGACCCACATCTCCGTGGTCGTCCTGGCGGGTGACTTCGCCTACAAGCTGAAGAAGCCGGTCGACTTCGGCTTTCTCGACTTCCGCACGCTGGCGGACCGCCGACGGTTCTGCGAAGAGGAAGTGCGCATCAACCGGCGCACGGCGCCCCAGCTCTACCTCGACGTTGTCGCACTGCGCGGGTCGGTCGATGCCCCCCGGTTCGACGGCGCGGACACGATCATCGAGTACGCCGTGCGGATGCGGCGCTTCCCCGGCGATGCGCTCCTCGTGCATCGCGTCGCGCGCGGCGATCTGGACGACGCCATGGCGCAGACGCTCGGCACGGAGATCGCGAACTTCCACGCCGGCGTCGCCCGGGCGGACGCCACGAGCGCGTTCGGCGATCCGGACCACGTGCTCGCATCGGCGGCGCAGAACTTCTCGCAGATGCTGGCACTCCCCATCGACCCACCCACGCGCGACCGACTGTCGTGGCTCCACGACTGGACCGGGCGCGAGTTCGACCGCCTCCGCGCGGCCATGAAAGCCCGAAGACGCGACGGCTTCGTGCGCGAATGCCATGGCGACCTCCATCTCGGCAACATCGCGTGGATCGACGGTGCCCCGGTGCTGTTCGACGCCATCGAGTTCAACGCGGACTTCCGCTGGATCGACGTCATGAGCGACGTCGCCTTCGCCCTCATGGATCTTCTCGATCACGACCTGGCACCCCTGGCCACGCGCTGCCTCGATGCGTACCTGGCGGCGAACGGCGACTTCGGGGGCGTGGCGCTCCTGCGCTTCCACATCGTCTATCGCGCCATGGTGCGGGCGAAGATCGCCGCGCTCCGCAGCCATCAATCGGGCGTGTCGGCGGACGACCAGTCCCGCCTCGCCCGCGAATGCACCGGATACCTCGACCTCGCCCGGCGCGTGGCCGACGACCGCCGCCCGTCACTCATCCTGACGCACGGCCTTTCGGGGACGGGCAAGAGCGTCGTGGCCGGCACCCTGATGGCAAGGATCGGCGCGATCCGCGTGCGGTCGGACGTCGAACGCAAACGGCTGCATGGACTCGCGGCAACAGCGCGAAGCGGCTCCGCGACCGATGCGGGTCTCTACACCGCCACTGCGAGCGAAGCGACGTACGAACACCTGCTCGGCATCGCGCGCACGGTGCTGGAGGCGGGCTGGCCGGTGATCATCGACGCGGCGTTCCTGCGGCAGGCCGACCGCGCCCGCTTCCTCTCACTCGCCGAGTCAATGGCCGTGCCGTTCGCCATCGTGGCCTGTCGAGCACCGGAGGCCACGCTGCGGGAGCGCATCGTCCGCCGGGCGCGAGTGGGCACGGACCCGTCCGAAGCCGGCCTCGACGTGCTCGCGCGGCAGATCGCCACCGCGGAGCCGCTGACGGACACCGAGCAGCGATGGGCCGTGGATGTCGACACGACCCAGGACGATCTGCCGGACGTTCTCGGGCGGATCGCGGCGCGCCTCCGTCCGGAAGACACCGCGGGGCGCTGAACCCGCCAGCGCCGCACCCTCCCGTCACATCTGCCGGAACAGATGCGCGTACGCGCGGCTGACGGCGACCGTCGCTTCCACCCCGCGCAGCCGGATCGACAACCGCCCCGTCAGCTCGCGGCTCGCGCGATCGATGGCGCTGACCCGCACGATCGTGTTCCGGTGCACGCGCCAGAAGAGTTTCGGATCGAGGCCCGCTTCGAGATCCTTGAGCGGCAGGCGCATCACCCATTCGCGCTCTGCCGTCCGCACGAGCGTGTACTTGTCGGACGACTGGAAAAGCACGACATCCGCGACGGGCACGAACCGGATCTCGTCGCGCTCCGACACCTGGAGCCACTGCAGGAAATCCGCGCCCGTGGGCAACGCCTGCAGGCGCTTCAGCGTGTCCCCGAGATCGGCGGCGGGCTCGTGCAATCGCGATCGCAGGCGCTCGACCGTGCGCGTCAGCCGCCCGGGTTCGGCCGGCTTCAGCAGGTAGTCGATGGCACCGCTCTCGAAGGCTTCCACGGCGAAGCGGTCGTAGGCGGTGACGAACACCACGTGGCACGCGGCGCCCATGCGGCGCGCCACTTCGAGGCCCGTGATCCCCGGCATCTGGATGTCGAGGAACGCGATGTCCGGCCGGTGCAGACCGATCTGCGCGAGCGCGTCGATGCCGTCCCGCGCGACAGCCGCGATCCGCAGATCGGGCCACGCGACGGCGAGCAGGCGCTGCAGTTCGGCAGCGAGTGCGGGCTCGTCCTCGGCGATCACGGCGACCGGCGTGCGGTTCATCGATGGCCCCTCATGCCGGCACGCGCACGGTGGCGCGCACGCCGTGGGGCGTCACCGGCGCGAGCACGACGTCGGCGCGCGGACCATGGATCGCCGCCAGTCTCGCCCGGACGTTCGCGATCCCCACACCCGGCGCCGCCGAGGTGTCGAGGCCGATGCCGGAGTCGATCACCTCGATCACGAGGTCGTCCTTGTCGCGCCGCACGACGATACGGATCTCACCACCTTCCGGCCGCGGGCCGAGCCCGTGCTGGAGCGCGTTCTCCACGAACGGTTGGAGCGTGAGCGGCGGCAGCGCGGCGGCGGCGAGTTCGTCAGGCAGATCGATCACCCAGCGCAGCCGATCGCCCATGCGGATCGCCATGATCTCGAGATAGCGCCGCACCATCTCCAGCTCCTCGCCCACCGTGCCGCCGCCAGCGCGCGTACGGTCCAGCGACCCGCGCAGATACCCGGTGAAGCTCGTCAGCATCCGCTTCGCCGTCGCGGGGTCGCCGTCGATCAGCCCGGCCACGTTCGAGAGCGTGTTGAAGAGGAAATGCGGTTCGATCTGCGCCTGCAACGCCTTCAGTTCCGCCTCGGCCCGGCGGCGCTCGGCTTCGGCGGCTTCGAGCGCGCTCTGCTGCAGCGCCGCCTCCTTCTCGGCGATCGTCACGCGCGAGTAGAAGAAGTACGAGATGGCCACACCGAAGACGAGCGACCCCACCAGGGATCCCGGCAGCAGCCCGGCGGAGGGCTTGTCCTCACCGGTGAGCGCGGGTACGAGAAAGACGCCTATCGTCGTACCGACGATCGCTCCGACCGGCACCGCCACCGCCACCGTCCGCCCGTCGGGCTTGTAGACGCCTTGCACATGCATCAGCACCCGGCTGCAGGTCAGGATCGACAACCCGATGGCCTGGGAGTAGATGAAGCTCTGCGCGAAGCCCTGCGTGAGCATGGCTGCGAAGAGCACCGCGATTGCCGTGTTGAACGCCATGACGATCAGCACGTCGCGATACAACGGACCCGGCCGTACTGCGGGTCTCGCGATCGTCGGTAAGGCGGATTGCGGATCTGGCGATTTCACGAGGCACACGCTGGGTCGGGCGAAGTTCATCCGACGATGTCAGAAAAACACCTGCGCCGCCAGATACGCCACGGTGCGGTCGGGCAGGAGCCCGGCGGCGGAATCCCCCGGCCCGCCGAACCGGCGCACGCCGAGGTCCCAGCGAACGCGGTCGAACTGGCGCGTGACCGTGGCCGTGACCACCGAGCCGCCATCGACCGGCGTGAATAGTGCGTCCAGCGCGGCGTCCCATTGATCCCCTGTGTACGAGAGTCGCACGAGGACGTTCTCGCGGACCAGGTTCGGCCGCTCGAAATAGCGCAGATTCCAGGCGAGATTGCCGCGCACCGCGCGATCCGGCACCCCCGGCGCGCCGAGCAGCGCATCCTGTTGCTCCGCGAGCCGGGCGAGGGCCTGCCACTGTTCGCGCGTGTAGGCCGTGCCGTCGTACCAGGCCTCCAGCATGACGCCGAAGCCCGACGTGCCGGTCCACGTGCCGCCGACGGCGGCCTGCCAGGCGCGACCGTGCTGGACCTCGTAGAGCGGATACGCCGTGGACAGCAACGCACCGCCGGATTCCGTGAGCCGGTTCACCCACCGCTCGTGCCTCTGTGCCACGAGCACGCTGCCGTACACCTGGATCGCGTCGTTCACCACATGGTTCACTCCGCCGCCGAGTTGCAGACGCTGCCGCTCGCCGAAACGCGCAACGGCATGCAGGTCGGTGCCGCCGCTCTGCCGGAACCAGCGCACGGCCACCGATTCGTCGTCGCGGATCTCGCGCCCCTTGCCGTTCGTCGGGTTCGCGTACAGCACGGTCCACGCCGACGACTCGGTGAAGTGCTCCCAGGCGATCGCCGGGATGCCTTCCAGCGTGAACTGGTAGAGGAGACGCCGGTCCTGCTGCTGCACGACGTCCAGCGGCCGGAAGCCGAAGCCCACGCCCCAGCCGGCGATCTTCTTGCCGAGGGTGAACGACTGACCGAAGAGCGGCGCGTCAACGTACAGTTCGTTCAGGATGCCCTCGTGGCGCGGTTCGAGCCCTTCGAGCGCGGTGGTCCGCAGCGTGCCGGTGTAGGACACCGCCCGCACCTTGCCGCGCGCCTCCACCTCGGCACGCAGGCGATCGCGCCCGAAGTCCGTGAGCACCGCCGATTCGCGCAACGGGCCGTCGGACCGCAGCGCGCGGACCTCCGGCACGACCCGCACGACCGCGGAGAACTCGCCCTCCGCCGCCGCTGCCACCGATACGATGGACGAGACGAGGCCGGCGCAGAGGCGCGCGGCCGTGTGCCGCTTCATTCACGGATCTCGCTGCGCGAAAGGAACATCGGGTTGAAGTACTCGTCGGGCAGCGCCTTCGGCTTGCGCGACACGTATCGGACGAGGGTCTCGCGGTTGGTCTGGATCTGATCGACGAGCCGCATCACCGTCACCTGCCGCCGGCCGTCCAGCATGTCCAACTGGAAGAAGGCCTGCTTCGCGAGCTTGTCGGAGGCCACGTAGAGATCCGCGCGCACCGGCTCGCCGCTGCCCTTGGCCACGTACAGCTCGATGCGCGCGTAGCTCACGCCCGCCCGCGTCGCTTCGAGATGCAGCCGCACGCACGGCTTGCCCTCCACCGTCTCTTCGCCGACCACGGTGCCGGCGTAGTCCTCGGCCCACGTCATCGTCGCGATGTCGCCGGTGGAGGCGTCGCCGAGCAGCTTCTGCTGCGGCGTCACCCGGATCGGCCGGCCGGTGCCGGGCATCAGCAGGAAGAAGTCGTCGCCCGTCATCAGCATCTTCTGGCCGATCTCGGCCGGCGACTTGAACAGCACGATGGAGCGGCGCCCCGGCTTCAGGAACACGGTGTAGCGGCGCTCCTTGTCGAGCGAGCCGCCCTTCATCACCTGCACCTGCGTGTCGACGACCATGGCGTCGGCCGTGATGCGGAAGTTGTCGGCCTCCTTCAGCATCGCCTTCACGTCGGCGCCGAAGACCGGCAGGGTGGCGAGTGCGAGCCAGGCGCCCGCGATGAGATTCCTATACATGGGTGAGTGCCTCGACGATGGACTTGCGGACCGCCTGCCGGCTCATGAGCCAGGCGGCGATGGTGGATGCGATCACGACGGTGACGACCGCGACGGTGTAGAGGGAGCCGTCGATGTTGATGTTCAGCGGGTAGCCGACCGAGCGTCCGGGTGGTGGTGGCATCTCGAAGCCGGCGACGAGCGAGAGTCCCGCGACGCCGACGGCGACGAGCACGCCGAGCAAAGCGCCGGCCGAGCCGATCACCCAGCCCTCCATCGCGAAGACGCGGGTGATCTGCGCGGGCAGCGTGCCGAGGGCGCGCAGCGTCCCGATCTCCCGGGTACGCTCCACGACCGCCATCGCCATCGTGTTGGAGACGGCGAAGAGGACGATGACGACCATGATCGCGCCGAGCAGTCCGAAGATCCGGTTGTAGAGCGCGCGCACCGCGACGTAGTAGTACGCCTGGTCCTCCCACGTACGGACTGCGCGATCGGGATGCTTCGCGAGGATCTCGTCGCGCACGGGATCCGTGCTTTCGGTGCCGTCGAGGTAGATGGCGAGTTCGCTCGCCCGATCGGTGAGCAGCAGCTTCTGCGCGGTCTCGATCGTCACGTAAACCGCGCGCTTGTCGATCTCCGGCACGCCCAGACTGAAGATGCCGCGCACCGTGACGTCGAGGGCGTTGAGACTGCCCTGCGTCGTGGTCGAGAGCAGCGTCAAGACTGTCCCGGGCGTGGCGTTCAGCTGCTTCGCGAGCTGTGCACCCAGCATCACTTCGAGCGGCGCGCCGGGGCCCTCGGGAGGCACGAGCACCTGCCCGTCCAGGATCTTGAGGAACGGCCCCTTCACCTGGAACTCCCCGCGCGCATCGACGCCCGTGCCGATGAACACCGACGACTTGTCGCCATTGCTGATGAGGCCAGAGAACTGCAGCCGGGGCAGCGCGACCCGCACCCGCTCGTCGCGCTCGAGTTCCTTCTTCAGCGCCTGGTAATCGGGCAGGCCGAGCGCCATCGGCGTGTCCTCTTCCCGGTCGAAGTAGTCCTTGTGGGCGAGGACGAGATGGCCGGTGTCGCGCGCCGCCGACTCGCGCAGCGACTGGTACGTGTAGAGCGCGAAGCCGCCGCCGATCAGGATGGCCGCGGTGCCGACGGCCGTGATGACGATGGTGATGAGCGCGCGACGGCGGTTGCGGCCGACGTTCTTGAAAGCGAGCAGGAGCCACTTCATTGCAGCACTCCGTCGACCAGGCGCACGACCCGGTCGCAGTGGTCGGAGACTCGCGGATCGTGCGTCGCGATGATGCAGGTCGTGCCCTCGTCGCGCGCCAGGGCGCGCATCAGATCCACGACCTGCGCGGCGTTGACCGAATCGAGGTTGGCGGTGGGCTCGTCGGCGATGACGACCCGCGCCGACTTCACGAGCGCGCGGGCGATGGCGACGCGTTGGCGCTGGCCGCCGGAGAGTTCGTCGGGCCGACGCTTCGCGAAGGCGTCGAGTCCGACGCGGGCGAGCGTGCGGTTCACGCGGTCCTTGCGCTCGGCCTCGGGCATGCCCTGCAGGAAGAGCGGGAACTCGACGTTCTCGAACACGCTCATCACGGGCACGAGGTTGAAGTTCTGGAACACGAACCCGAGGCGTTCGCGGCGCAGCACCGTGAGCTGTTCGCTGTCGAGACCGGAGACGTCGACGCTGTCCAGCGTGATCTTCCCGCTGTCGGCGCGATCGAGCAGGCCGCAGAGGTTGAGCAGCGTGCTCTTGCCGCTGCCCGACGGCCCGGTGAGCGCGACGAAATCGCCCGCATCGATCACGAGGTTCACATCGCGCAGTGCCGGCACCGGATTGCCGCCCATCACGTAGGCCTTCGACACCCCCGAGATCGTCACCGCGGCGGTGCGCATCGTCGGGGCGCCCGACGCTGCACCTTCGTGCTCCGCACGCCGGTATTCGCCCTTGAGGCGGCTCGGCGGGCTTGTGCCTGGTTCACCTTCGTGCTCCGCACGCCGGTATTCGCCCTTGAGGCGGCTCGGCGGGCTCATGATTTCAGCGCCTTCAGGCGGGCCTTTGCCTCGGCGACGTCGGGCCCCTGGGGATCCATCTCGACAGCGCGCTGCAGACTCGCGATCTCGTCGGCACGCCGCTTCTCCTGCTTCGCGACCATCGCGGCCTGATAGTGGAATCGTCCCTGCAGGTACGGTGGCAGCGCGGCAAAGGCGGGGTTTCGAAACGCCTCCTCGACCACACGCTTGCCCGCATCGAACCGGCGGAACAAGTCCGGCAGCTTCAGGAAGGTCGACGCTGCGACCAGCCGCGTCTCCATGCCTACGGAGATGCCGCCAAGCAGCTCGGCGTCCTTCTCCGGCGTGAGCTGGCCCAGCGCCTTGTCGATCTGGGAGAGGCCGTCCTCCACGAACCGCATCTTGTTCCAAGGCATGTAGGCTTCGCGGCCCTGGAGCGTGAGGCACGTGCCCCAGAAAGCGCGCAGGAGCACGTGATCGGGTTCGCCGTCGTGCAGTTGCTTGAACTGCTCGGACGCCGTCTTGACGGCGCCGCCATCACCCGCGACGGCCTTGATGAAGACTGCGCGTGCCCGGGAAACGGCTTCGGCATCGGCGGCGTGGCCCGCGGCGGCGACGAACGCCATGGCGAGGCCGGCGGCCAGTTGACGGATGGTGTGGCGGTTCATGGTGGCTCCTTGTCTAGATGACCCGGGAGCCACGTTACCCGGCCGCTTCCGGGCACGCGCGGGGCCTGCGACGAACGGCGGGAAGCCTGGGATGGACAGCAATCTCCGCGGATGAACCGCGGAGGAGCCGCAGGCCGCTACAGCGGCAAGGCGGCCACGCGGCGTTCGATCTCTTCCATCATGCGGCGGTACCCCGGCCCGTCCACGCCGCCGAAGCGAGCCACGAACTCGGCCTCGGGCATGAACTCGGGGAGGTCTGCCGTGGGCGGGAGGATGTCGGACTCCCGCAGCCCGGCCGCCACGCGCGCCTGCAGGGCCGCGGCGCCGGCCATGGCGGCCGCCCGTTCGCCGAAGCGCGTGCCGGCGCGGTCGGCGGCGATGTCATTGAACGAGAACCCGCTGCCCCCGCGGGAATCCTCCACCTCCTTGTAGAGCCCGACGGCGTCGGCGAGGGCAGTCCCCGCCAGGGCGGCGAGGGCCGCGGAGACCATGAAGTGCTTGGGAAAGTCATCGCGGCCGGCGAGCGTCACGGCGCGGGGCGGCACCCTCGCCCAGGCGGCGGCCTCGGGCTCCACGAGTGCCAGCGGCTTCCCGAGCACGTGCATGGTGAGGACGACGATCGCCGCCTGGTTCTCCGCCACGGGATCGCCGGTTGCCGAACGCTCGGCCGCGAGTGCCATGAGCGGCGCAAGGAGGCCCGTGAGCGACGCCTGCCTGCCCGGCACCGCCGCCAGCCTCTCCTGATAGGCCCGGAGGCGCTCGCGCTGCCCGGCGGGCATCGCCCCGGCACGCACGCGGCCGGGCAGGTCATCGCTCCAGTCGTACAGGACGGTGAGGCCCGTCGGCGTGAACCGGATCCCCTGAAGCGCTTCGAGTCCGGCCTGCGCCTCGGGACGGGTGCGGAGCCAGGCCAGCAGCTGCTCGCCGGCGTAGCCGGCCAAGAACCCCGGCAGCGGCACCTTCCCCACGCGCAGCGCGGTCACGCTCGGCAGGCCCGGCGTCGCAGCGAGTTCGGCCTGCAGGTTGAGCCAGGCGCCGAGCGGGTTGGCCGGCAACGGCAGGGACAGCGACACCGTTGCGGTTCCGCTGCCGAGCCCCACGCTCGCGCTGCCGCGGGCGACGCGACTGGCCAGATAGTTGGCCGCCAGATCGGCGTCGGCGGGCGACAGCGTCATCGAGGCGAGCGCACCGTTGCGCATCCTCGACGGATGGTGACCCTCCACGATGCGCACCGCGCGCGCCACCTCGTCGGGCCCGATCACGACTTCGCGTGCGACCCGCGGTGCGTCCTCCACGGCAACCCCCACGAGCGCAAGGGCGCCGCCCACCACGAGGACGACCAGCAGCAACAGGACGACGAGAACGGCGCGCATGCAGGAGATTCCGGGATCGGAGGGAGAACGCGCCTGCCCGCAAGCAAGCGCCGCACCGCGACAGCCCGGTCAGCCGCGGATCACCAGCGTGACCTCGAAATCCCCACGCACGATGTTGAGGGTGAGCGGCCGCGGGCTGGCGCGCAGTTGCGACCCGAGTTCCTCGACGGTACGGATCTTCCGGCGGTTGACGCCGACGATGATGTCGCCCGCCCGGAGGCCCGTCTGCCATGCGGGGCTCCCCTGCTCCACCTCGACGACGGCGACGGCCTCGGGCCGGCCGTTTCGCGCGAGGGTGCCGAACCGGCCGCCCACCAGTTCCGCCACGCTCTGGCGCCCCGACAGGAGCCCGGTGTGGGGCGGCTCGATCGTCACCTTGGCATTGACCGGCTTGCCGTCGCGGAGAACGCGCAGCTCGACGGCATCCCCCACGGGCACGAGGCCCAACTGATTGCGGAGATCGGCGGACCCGCGCACGGGCCGCCCGTTGATCGTCGTGACGACGTCTCCGCGCTTCAGGCCCGCCTTCTCGGCCGGGGCGGCGGCCGCGACATCGACGAGCATCGCCCCTTCGTTGACGGGCACGCCCAGGGCGCGGGCCAGTTCCGGGGTGACGTCCTGCGCCGTGGCGCCGAACCGCCCGCGCCGCACCTCGCCGAACCGGGCAAGTTGCGTGACCACCTTCTCGACCATGGCGCTCGGCACCGCGAAGCCGATGCCGACGTTGCCGCCCCCCGGGCCGATGATCGCCGTGTTGATGCCGATGAGTTCGCCGCGCAGGCTGACGAGCGCCCCGCCCGAGTTGCCGGGGTTGATGGATGCGTCGGTCTGGATGAAGTCTTCGTACCCGTCGATGTGGAGGCCGGTGCGGCCGAGCGCGCTCACGATGCCGGAAGTCACGGTCTGACCGATGCCGAACGGGTTGCCGATCGCGAGCACGTAGTCGCCGACCGCGAGGTCGTCGGAATCGCCGAAGCGCAGCGCCGTGAGATTGGTCGGATCGATCTGCAGTAGTGCGATGTCGGTGCCGGCATCGGAACCGACGAGCTTCGCGGGAAACTGACGGCGGTCCTTCAGCGTGACGAGGATCTCCCGCGCGTGGCGCACCACGTGATGGTTGGTGACCACGTAGCCCTTCTGCGCGTCGACGATCACGCCCGAGCCGGCGCTCGTCTGGGTCTGCTGACGCTCGGGGAGGTCGAAGAAGCGCCGGAAGTACGGGTCCTGCATGAGCGGGCTCTGCGGTGCACCGCTCGCCGTGAGCACGGCGATGTTCACCACGGCCGGCGTGACGGACTTCAGCAGGGGCGCGAGCGTCGGGATCTTTCCGTCGGTCCCGATCGGCGCCACACCGGCTTCGACGGGGGCGGCCGCCATGAGCAGGGTCATGACCCCGACGAGCGCGGCAACCGTCCGCGCCGCGAGGCCCCTGATCGCGCCGGCGAACGATGCTCCGGTCCGCACGACCGGCCTCACGCGTGGGCGGCAGTCCGGGAGACCGCCGCGGGATGCGCCTGGAAGAACGCCGCGACGGCGTCGGCGAAGGCCGCCATGTCGTCGCGGGTGACGTCGAGGTGCGTGACCATGCGGATGACGGGGCCCAGCGAGATCTGCATGCCGCGCTCGGCCAGCCATGCCTTCAACTGCGGCCCTGCCGTCATCGGCACGGTCATGAAAACCATGTTCGTCTGGACGAGTGCCGGATCCACCTGCACGCCCGGGATGGCCGCGAGGCGCTCGGCGAGGAAGCGCGCGTTGTCGTGGTCCTCGGCGAGACGGTCGATGTGATGTTTCAGGGCATACAGGCCCGCTGCCGCCATCACGCCGGCCTGCCGCATGCCGCCACCCAGCACCTTCCGCCAGCGCCGCGCGCGGGCCACGAGGGTCTTCGAACCCGCAAGCACCGAACCGACCGGCGCACCCAGCCCCTTCGACAGGCACACGGACACCGAGTCGAAATCCTGCACGACCTCGCGGACGGGCCGCTGGAGCTTGACGACCGCGTTGAACAGGCGGGCGCCGTCGAGATGCACGCCGAGACCGTGGCTTCGCGCCAGCGCGGCCGCCTGCGCGACGTAGGCCATGGGGAGAACCTTCCCGCCGATGGTGTTCTCGAGCGCGAGCAGCCGCGTGCGCGCGAAGTGCGCGTCGTCGGGCTTCACCGCGGCAGCGACGCGATCGAGGCTCAGCGATCCGTCCGGCTCGTTGTCGATGGGCTGGGGCTGGATGCTCCCGAGGACGGCGGCGCCGCCGCCTTCGTACTTGTACGTGTGGGCCTGCTGCCCGACGATGTACTCGTCGCCGCGCTCGCAGTGCGACATGAGCCCGATGAGGTTGCTCTGCGTGCCCGTGGCGACGTAGATCGCGGCCTCCTTGCCGAGCATGTCGGCAACGACGGCCTCGAGGCGGTTGACCGTGGGGTCCTCGCCGTAGACGTCGTCCCCGACGTCGGCAACCCCCATGGCGGCACGCATGCCGGGCGTGGGGCGGGTGACGGTATCGCTGCGAAGGTCGATGGGCTTCATGGGCGTTCTCTCCACGGGTTCGGTGCACGGAGGCACCACGGATGCCGACGGCACGACGTCGGCGGGCACGGCGCGTCCGGGGCGGATGGTACCGTCGCATCGCGTCGATGTGCGATCGATGGGCGTGCGCCCGGGGCATGGAACGGCCGTCGCATGCCGTTGTCCAGCGCCGGTGCTGCCTATAATCGCGGCCGCTTCCCAGTCCGGAGATCCACCCCGATGCACCTGGCGCCCCTGCGCCGGCGGCCCCTGCGGCCGTCCCCCGCCGTCTTCCGCTTCCTGCCCGTCGTCGCGCTCCTGCTGCTGGTCGGGGGCTGCGCGCTTCCCGACCCCGGCCCGTCGCCCATGGTGTGCCCCTCGACGCCCGGCGGTTGCGCCAAGGAGGACGCACCGTGGTATCGGCAGGACGTCACCGCGATGATCCCGCCGCCGCCCGTCGAACCGCCGGCGCCCGCGGATCCTTCCGCCGCGGCGGAGGCGACAGCCGGTGAGACGGCTTTCGAGGATCCGTGGTCCGAGGCCTCCGTGAGCCAGCCGGTGACGGAGCCGGTGGTCTCCAGCTTCGCGGAACCCGGGGCGAAGTCGGACGCGGCGGACACACTGTCGGGCGCCCCGACCGCGGCTGCGGACCCGATACCCGGCGGCCGGTCGACGGCCGTGGGCGGACAGCCGCCGGGAAAGTCGGGCGCTCGCGCGGCCGATGCCCCCGCCGCGACCGTCGTGCGCCTGCCCTCCGACCGGCTCTTCGATCCCGGCGGGGATTCCCTGCAACCGACCGGACGCCGGGCACTGGACGCCCTCGCTGACCAGCTGAACGGCACGTCCTACACGCGCATCCGGGTGATCGGCCATACCGACCGCTCGGGCAAGGCCACAGCCAATCTGAAGCTCTCCCGGCAGCGCGCCCGGGCCGTGCGCGACCACCTCGCGACCCGCGGCATCCCGTCGGAGGTGCTCGACCACGAGGGTCGCGGGTCGCGGGATGCGGTCATCGACCCTGGTCGATGCGGACGCCGGAAGGATGCGCGCATCCGATGCCTCGCCCCCGACCGGCGCATCGACATCGTGGTCACCCGGAGGCGCACGCCATGAAACGCGGTCGACGATCACCCATGCCGAGCCTGCAGGCCATCGCGATGGCGGGCGGTCTCGCGATGCTGCCGCCCACGGCTGCGGCCGTGGACATCCCCGCGCTCCTGGATCGCCTGGAGTCGTTGCGAACGCAGCACGGCATCGCGGGTGTCGGGCTCGTGATGGTGGCCGATGGACGCGTGCTCCACGAAGGCGGCCTCGGCATTGCCGACCGCGCCGCGGGTCGTCCGGCCGACCACCGTACGCTCTGGCGGATCGGCTCCATCACGAAATCGGTCACGGCCCTCGCCACGCTGATCGCTGCGCGCGATCATGGATTCTCCCTGGACGATCCCGTGCGCGCGCTCGTGCCCGACGCGCCCTTCGACAATCCGTGGGAGGCCACGGACCCGGTCCGCGTCGTCCATCTGCTCGAACACACCGCGGGGTTTCTCGACCTCTCGCGGAAGGAGTTCGATTCGAGCGATCCGGCACCGCTGTCGCTGATCCAGGCCTTCGCGGTCGATCCGTCCTCGCGGACGGTCCGGTGGCCGCCGGGCCGCTACTCGTCGTACTCGAACTCGGGCGCGGGTCTGACGGCACTGGTCATCGAGCGCCGGACCGGTCGGCCCTTCGAGGACTTCGCGGCCTCGCGGATTCTCGGCCCGCTCGGCATGACGGAGACCGGATTCTTTCCGGGGCTGTCAGGCCGCGACCGCCTCGCCATCGGCTACGACCGCGATGGCGTCACGCCGATCCCCTACTGGCACACGCTGTATCGGGCCTTCGGCGGGCTGGACGCGAGCTTGGGCGACATGGGCCGGTACCTGCGATGGCTGATCGAGCCGTCGTCGGTGCCGTTGCTCGCGCCGGATATCGTCCGCGGGATGGCGCAGCCGCGTTCCACGCTGAGCAGCGCGATGGGCCTCGAGTACGGCTACGGACTGGGCCTGTACGAATACCCGCACGACGGCATCGTGCTGACCGGTCATGGCGGAGACGCGGACGGCTATCTCTCGCGGTTGGGGTTCCACCGCGACTCCCGACGCGGTTACTTCCTCGTGATCAACGCCTACCACGGGGACGCGCTGTCGGCGATGCAGGGCGCCGTGGAGGACGCTCTCTTCGGAGACATCCCGCGCGTTCAGCCGCCGCCTGCGCATCCGATCGGGGTCGCGGCCCTGCAGCGCCTCGCAGGCTGTTACGTGCCGACGACGCGCCGGTTCCCGAACGAGGAGCCTCCGGAGGATCCTCCCCTGCGGGTGCTGGTGGAAGCAGGTCGATTGATCACGGTGACCCCGGGTGGACTGCGGAAGGCATTGATCCCGGTGACCGACCGCCTCTTCCGGCGACAGGACGAACCGATCGCTACGAGCGCCTTCGTGGATGACGCCGGAACGCTCATGCTGCAGGGGGACATGGGCAATCTGCGACGGGCGCCGGATGGCCGGTGCGGGCGGTAGGCCCCAGGGGCTCGCTAATCCCTCGCCTGGAGTTGCCGCCACCAGATCCAGATGCGCTTCTGGGTGCCGACGTCGAGGTGACCCGGCGCCGTGGCACCCGGGACGAGCCCTGCGCCGCTGCCGAGGGGCTGCGCTTCGATCCGAAGCTCCCGCCCGCCCTCGCCCGCCGTGATCCGTTTCACGACGAAGGGAACCGCGGAGCCGTCGACGCCGAGATTCGCCTGGCCGGCCATGCCCTCGCGGACGAGATCGAGGTCGGCCGGATCCACGCGCAATCCGAGCCGGAGTCCGTCGAGAGGCGCGACCGCGAAGAGCTCCTCCGTGCCGTCCACATGGCGTCTGGCACTCGTCGGACCGCTGCCGCCGGTGACCACGCCGTCGACGGGGCTCGTGATCTGGGTGCGGCCGAGACGCTCCTCGAGGATCACGAGCCGGCCCTCGATCTCCCTCTGACGCGCGGTCGCGGTCTCGGCGCCACCCTCGGCACCGATGGCCCGCACGGCCTGCTGCACCTTCTCGCGCTCCGCCTGCAGACGCAGCCGCTCCTGCTGCAACTCGCCATCGTCCATGCGTGCGAGCAGTTGGCCGCGCTTCACGACATCCCCGACGCGGACATAGACCTCGCCGACCCGCCCTTCGAACGGCGGCGGCAGCCGTCTCGCCGGCGTCGCCTCCACGACCGCCTCGACCGTCGCCCGATAGTCGCCGGTCGCCCCCAGGGAAGCGAGCACGAGCGCGAGCAGACCCACGAGAGCGACCTTCCACTTGAGCCGAACCGGGCCGAACAGGCCCACCAGGATCCGTCGTTCGCGGGTCACGGGCACCTGCCGGGTGACGGGACTCAGCTCGATGAGCGGTGCCGCAATGCTGGCCACGGTCCGGATCAGCGTCAGTTCGTCGGCCGTGAAGGTACCGGTCCGTCGCTCGCAAAGCAGCGCGCCGGCGGCGGGCGCGCCTTCGGAATGCAGGGCGTCGGCGAACACGGCGGCGGCGTCCTCATCGACTGCGGTCGCCGGGTCGAGCGAGGCGAGACTCGCCACGCCGGGCCCGTTCAGGATGTGGCGGATCAGCTGTTCGCGACGGGCGTCATCGGCTGCGTCCGCCTCGGTTTCCGGACCCGCCCGCCCGGCCAGGGAGAGGACATTGCGACGTAATACCGCCACGGTGACGAGCGTGTCGGGCAGCACCTCGGCGAGCCCTACCGCGAGGGCATCGGCCACCGCCACGACATCGCGGGCCACGGCCGCGCGTTCGAGCACCTGGACCGCACCGCCCGCGCGGCGGGCAGTGCGCTGGTCGGCCACAAGCTCCGATTCCGAGATGGCCGCCACGAGCCAACCACCGCCCCAGAGCAACTCCTCCATGGCCTGCTGAAGCTCCCGGGGCTGATTCGCGCCACACTCCACGACGACGACCCAGTCCGGGCGGCCATCGGGACGGGCGACGACGTGGAAGGGACGCCCCACGGAACGCGCGAAGGGAATGGTCGTCCCCAGGCCTTGCGCGGCGGATGCCGACATCTGCGCGACGGACTCGCCCGCCGCGAGATTCCAGCTCGCCACCCGCTCCGGATCGCCACTGCCGGCGCCACGGCGGAAGACCGAAGCGCACGAGGCGGCAGGGACACGCAGTGCGAGCAACGCCAGCCATGCCTCGATGCGGGGGACCGCCTCCGAGGCGGACGTCCCCTCCGCCCACGCATAAGAAAAAGCCGCCCGTCGGGCGGCTTTTTCTTCGAGGCCGAAGGTGTCGGGCGGGGCACTGAGCTCGCCGGACTTCTGACTCATGCAGTCACTCCGATCGGTACGATGCCACCTCAGCTCTTCAGTTCGCCGTAGCGGTTCTCGTACTCCGCCATCAGCTTCTGCAGGAGATCCGTGAGGCGCTTGGCGGCGAACGGGCTGAGGATGATGCGGTGACCCAGTTCGATCTCGACCTCGCCGGACATGCGGTCCCAGTTCTGGTTCACACCGAAGTTGAGGACGACTTCCTCACGGGTGCTGGTGGCGTTCACGAAGTTGCAGTAGGTGCTCTTCAGCCCCGTCGTGTCCCATTTGACCTTCGGCATCTGGGGTTCTGCGGCCTTCGCGCCTTCTTCCGGTGCCTTCGCCATCTTCTTTCTCTCCTTGGTTGTGGACATCATCGCCCCCTCGGCCGATGGTCTGGCGCGGGAGCAGCTAGCTCAGACGCCGACCGGGCGGCGCCGACGGGCGCCAAAACCCACGAGGGCGAGACCGCCGGCCATCAGGGCCCAGGTGCCGGGTTCGGGGATCGCCGTGATCGAAAGAACCTGGGAGGTCGACGCTGCGATCTCGCCGTTGTCGTCGCCCACCACCACGAACGCATCGAGATTCCAGACACTGGGCGCGACGCCGGAAGCCGCCACAAGGGTGAACGTGACGATCTGCCCCGAGTTCGGCACCTGGACGGCGATCAGTTCCGTCGCCGCCTCGTCGAAGTTCAGGAAGGGCGCCGACAGCGTCTTGGACTTGCCGGGGCCGGAGGGCGCGACCACGTAGGCCGGCGCGGCGAACACGCTGTCGAAGAAGGTGCCGATCTGCACATTGGTGATCTCGAAGGGACTGTCGGCGGGAAGCTCCAGGAGGTTTGCCCCGAGGCGCTCCGACACCAGCCCGCCGAATCCGTCGCCGGTCAGCTGGATCACGCCGCCGTCGATCGAGAACGCCGACGGGAAGTCATCCGCCCAGTCCATGCCCGAGAAGGTCAGCTCCACATCGATGGAAATGGGCGCGTCGTTCATGTTCGTGAAGGACGAACCGCCGAGCGTGTTCAACTGGATCTCGAGGGCGCCGGCCGGTGCGATGCTGGTCAGGCCGACCAGGCATGCCGCCGCTGCGGAAACGAGGGTGCGGATGGTGAATTTCATGGCAGGTCTCCTAGCGTTCATCGGACAGCGTGGCCTCTCACCTTCGCTTTGGCAAGAAAAGACCCGCCCTCTCGTACAGTCGAGGCTAACACAGCTGGAAGCCGATACAAAGCTCTCGGAACGATAGGCTCGAACCAGTGAATTCGTGAGGTTTCTTTATCTTCCACGCGGCGGCGAATACACTCGGCGAGCTTTCCTTTCACCTTCGCTGCGGCACTTTCGTGAAGCTGCTCATCAAGTCCATCGACAACGACGGCCGGCTTGCGCCGGTCGGCCGCCTGGTCACGACGGCCTGGAACATCATCGTTGCGGATCCGGCGCACGGCGATGCGTTCGCGCGCGCCATGGAGGACGCCGATGCGGTCGTGTCCATGAACTGGCCGGCGAGCTTCCCGCCCGGCCCCCGCCTGCGCCTCGTCCAGTTGCCGGGTGCCGGGACGGACGACATCGATTTCGCGACCGTCCCGCCGACGGCCAGCGTCTGCAACGCCTTCGAACACGAGATCGGGATCGCCGAGTACGTGCTCGGCGCGATGCTGGAATGGCAGATCGGCCTGCGCCGCATGGACGCAGCGATGCGGGAGCATCGATGGTGGGGCTCGTTCCTGTGCGGGCCGCGCCACGGCGATCTCTTCGGACGCACACTCGCGGTCGTCGGCTACGGGCGCATCGGCCGGGAGGTCGCGAAGCGGGCCCACGCCTTCGGGATGCGCGTGATCGGCGTGAGCCGTACGCCCGGACCCGGGGACGCCTGGTGCGGGAAGGTATCCGGCATGGATGCGATGAACGAGGTCCTGGCCCAGGCCGATTTCGTCCTGGCCGCCCTGCCGCTGGACGACACTTCGCGCGGCGTGATCGGCGCCGATGCCTTCGGGGCGATGCGCCCCCATGCCGTCCTGATCAACGTCGGTCGCGGCCCGACCGTCGATGAGGCCGCGCTGTACGCAGCCTGCCGGGACCGCCGGATCGGCGGTGCGGTCATCGACACGTGGTACACGTATCCCCCGCAGGACGGCACGACGGCCGTGCCCGTGCATCCCCCGTCGCGCTTTCCCTTCCACGAACTGGATAACGTCCTCATGACACCCCATGCGAGCGCATGGACCGAGGCCCTGGCGGAACGCCGCTGCCGCGTGATCGCCGCCAATCTCGACCGGCTGGCCCGCGGGGAGCCCCTCCTGAACGTCGTCCGGGCGGCACGCTTCGCGCCCTCTTCCCTGGAACCGACCCGATGACCATGACCGCAGACGCCGCGCAGCGCGCCGCCCGCCTCCTCCTCGACACCTGGACGGCCGGTGGCCGCATCGCCGCCCTCCCGGAAGACTGCCGCCCGCGCGACGATGCCGCCGGCTTCGCGATACAGCAATCGATCCTCGCCCTCGCCGGCGACCGCCGCGCCGGATGGAAGATCGCCGCGACGAGCAAGGCCGGTCAGGCGCACATCGGTGTCGACGGGCCGCTGCCCGGCACGCTGCTGCAGAGCCGGTTCCGCGATGCACCGGCCACGATCTCCCTGAAACACAACCAGATGCTCGTCGCCGAGGCGGAGTTCGCGTTCCGCATGGCGCGCACCCTTTCCCCGCGCGCCGAGCCGTACGGGGTCGCGGAAGTGCTCGACGCCGTCGCGACACTGCACCCGGCCATCGAGGTGCCCGATTCCCGCTACGACGATTTCGCGAAGGTCGGCGGCCCGCAGCTGCTGGCCGACAACGCCTGCGCCTGCTGGTTCGCGCTGGGCGCCGCCACGACGGCCGACTGGCGCGGCATCGATCTCTCGAAGCATGGCGTCACCGCATCCATCGATGGCCGCGCAGTGGCGCAGGGCAGCGGCGCCAACGTGCTGGGCGACCCTCGGGAGGCTCTCGCGTGGCTCGCGAACAAGCTCTCGTCGCTCGGCACGCCGCTCTCCGCGGGGCAGGTCGTGACCACCGGAACCTGCGTCGTCCCCGTGGCCGTCGCCCCGGGTGAAACCGTGTCGGCGGACTTCGGCGTTCTCGGACGCATCGAAGTCCGCTTCGACACCTGATCGGAAATCCGGCGATCGTGAGCCAGGCGCGCCTGCCCCGCTTCTCGGTGTACTACCCGCGCTCGTTCCTGAAGCTGATCATCGTCGGCTTCATCCTGGTCGCCCTCCCCCTGATCCTCGCCATCGGCAACAACGCACTCTCCATCCACGAGATCGCCGCCCGGGGTCAGCGCACGGTGCATCAGGCGATGCAGGCGACCGAAGGCAGCCGCGTGCTGATGGAACAGCTCACCGTGATGGAACGCAGCGTCCGGCAGGCGGGCGCGCTCGCCGACAGCGCACTGCTCGAGGCCTACGAGCACGCAAGGACGCGCTTCCTCGAAGGGGCCGAGCGCATGGCGAGCCTGAACCTCGACGCCGAACAGATGCGGCAGCTCGCGCTGCTCCGGTTGCGCGAGACCGAACTGCATCGCGAGATCGAGGCCGCCGCGTCGAACCCCGACCGTCTGGAGCGGCTCATGCCGAGCTTCCGCGCCCTCGAGACCATCTCCGACCAGCTTTCCGAACTGGGCAACGGTGTCGTCGAACGCGAGGTCGCCGCCCTGCAGACCATGGCCGAGGGCGTGCAACGCTTCGTCTTCTGGCAGCTCGCGGCGCTGGTGCCGGTGGCACTGCTCCTCGTGATCGCGGCCATCATCCTGATCTCGCGCCCCATCGCCCAGATCGACGCCGCCATCCGCCGCATGGGCGAAGGCAACTTCGTGACGCGCGTCGAGGTGAGCGGCCCCGAGGATCTCCAGCGCCTCGGGCGCCAGCTCGACTGGATGCGCATGCGTCTCGTCGAACTCGAGGACGAGAAGCGCCGGTTCCTGCACCACGTGTCCCACGAGCTGAAGACACCGCTCGCGGCCTTGAAGGAGGGCACCAGTCTGCTGGACGAGCAGGTGGTCGGCACCCTGACGCCCGCGCAGAAGGAGATCGCCGCGATCCTGCGGCAGAACACGCAGCGCATGCACGAGTTGATCGAGGGTCTGCTCCATTACCAGGAGGCCCAGTTCCGCCGGCCGACCCTCGCGCCGATGCAGGTGGCGCTCCCGGCCCTCATCGCCGCCGTGCTCCGCCAGCATCGGCTGACGACGGCGGCCAAGGGCATCCGCATCGCGGTCGACTGCCCGCCCGTCGAGGTGCACGGCGATCCCGAGAAGCTCGGTGCGGTCGTGGGCAACCTGGTCTCGAACGCCATCAAGTTCTCGCCGCGCGAGGGCCACGTGAAGATCACCGTGACCGAGGCCGGCGGGCGGGTGCGCATCGTCGTGGCCGACGAGGGGCCCGGCATCCCCCTCGAGGAACGGGGCCAGGTGTTCGAACCCTTCTTCCAGGGCAGCACCCCGCATGACGGCCCGGTGAAAGGCACCGGCCTCGGCCTTTCCATCGTGCAGGAGTTCGTGATCGCGCACGGCGGACGCGTCGACGTGCTGCCGTCCGATAAGGGCACGCACATCGCGGTCGAACTGCCGCGCGAGGCCGTGAAGCCGGACCAGAAGTCGGTTCCGAAACTGACGGCGAAGAGGGCCGCGTGAGCGGGACGCCGCACAGCGTTCTCGTCGGCCGGCTTGCCGGAGGCCTCCTGCTCGCGCTCGCACTCGCCGCCTGCCGCACACCGGCCCCGGTCACCGAACACGATGTCCTTCCCGTCGAGACGCCCGAGCCGGTCGCGAAGAAGCCGCCGGTGGAATGCACGCCCGAAGTCATCGAACTCGTCAGCGGTGCGGACGGGCTGCTTCAGCAGATCGCCGCGGTGCGGTCGAAGAGCGGCAATCAACTCAAGCAGGAGTACGAGGACGCCAAGCGCGACTTCGGTGCCAACGGTGGCGAGGCGGCGCGGTTGCGGTTCGCCGCCCTGCTCCTGATGCCCGGCACACCCTTCCGGAACGAGGCGCAGGCCGCGCAACTGCTGGAGCCCTACACCCGCACCGACAGCCGCGTACGCGCTTCGTACCGGGGCGTGGCGCAACTGCTCCTCAACCAGCTGGAGCAGGCCCGCCGGCAGGACGCCACCGCACAGGCCCACGTGGCAAGACTGAAGGATGAGCAGAGACGCACCGAAGAACTGCAGCGCAAACTCGACGCCCTGAAGGACGTCGAGCGCGCGATGATCCAGAAAGACCTGGGAGCCAAACCGAAATGAGCGCAAACGCCGGAAAAGTACTCGTGGTCGATGACGACCCGGACATCCTGAGGCTCGTATCGTTGCGCCTCGAGGCCGTGGGTTTCGAAGTGATCACGGCCACCAGCGCCGAAGCCGCCCTCGCGCGCCTCGGCGCCGCGCAGCCCAACGTGGTCGTGACCGATCTCCGCATGGGCGAGGTCGACGGCATGGAGCTGTTCGAGGAGATCCATCGGACCTACCCGGCCCTGCCCGTGATCATCCTCACGGCGCACGGCAGCATCCCCGACGCCGTCGCCGCGATGCGCCGCGGCGTCTTCGACTATCTGACCAAGCCCTTCGACGGCAAGGACCTCGTCGCGCTGATCACCCGCGCCGTCCAGTTGTCGTCGCCCTCCACGGGCGGGGCCGACGGCGACGCCTGGCGCGCCGGCATCGTGACGCACAACCAGGCGTTCGAGACCGTCCTCTCCCGGGCGCGGCTCGTGGCCGCCGGCGACGCCAGCGTGCTGATCCGCGGCGAGAGCGGCACCGGCAAGGAACTGCTGGCGCTCGCCATCCACCGGGCGAGCCCGCGCCGCGACGGTCCTTTCATGGCGCTCAACTGCGGCGCGATCCCCGAGGCGCTGCTCGAGTCGGAACTCTTCGGCCACGTGCGCGGTGCGTTCACGGGTGCGGCGCGCGACCACACCGGCCTCTTCCAGAGCGCGGCAGGCGGCACCGTCTTCCTCGACGAAATCGGGGACATGCCGCTGTCGCTGCAGGTCAAGCTCCTGCGCGTTCTGCAGGAGAAGACCGTCCGGCCGCTCGGGGGCACACGGGCCGTGCCGGTGAACGTGCGCATCGTGTCCGCCACCCACCGCGATCTCGAGGCCGGCATCCGCGATGGCCAGTTCCGCGAGGATCTCTACTACCGCCTCAACGTCGTCACCCTCGCCCTCCCGCCACTGCGGGAGCGGCGCGAGGACATCCCGCTGCTCGCCGGCCATTTCCTTTCCGTGATCGCTTCGCGCTACGGCAAGAACGTGAGCGCGTTCTCGGCCGAGGCCCTCGCGATGCTCGTGCAGTACGACTGGCCGGGCAACGTACGCGAACTGCTCAACGTCGTGGAGCAGGCCGTGGCACTCGGGTCCGCCCCGGTGGTGAGCCCCTCGCTGATCGAGAGCGCGCTGCGCGGCCCGTCCACGGAACTGCAGCCCTTCGAGAAGGCCCGCGGCCAGTTCGAGCGTGACTACCTGTCGCGCCTGCTCAAGATGACCAACGGCAACGTCACGCACGCCGCCCGCCTCGCCCAACGCAACCGCACCGAGTTCTACAAGCTCCTGCACCGGCATCATCTGCTGCCCGCGGAGTTCAAGAACCCGGTGTAGTCTCCGCACCACTGCAATCCCGAGGATTCCCGGATGCCCTCTCCGATTCGACGCCTTCTCGCTGCGGTCCTGGTCATCGCATTCAGCGCACTTCCGCTCCCGGGGACCGCCGGCGCGGCGATGATCCCGACCGACGCCGCATCCCCGCGGACCGCCGACGGCGACATCGCCCGAACCCGTCTCGCAGCCGCGCTCGCCCGCCCTGCACTCGCGGAGCAGCTTGCCGCCCTCGGGCTCGCCCCGGAGGAAGCGGCACGGCGCGTCGCCGCGCTGGACGACGCCACCGCCATCGATGCGTCGGCGCATCTCGATCGCGTGCCTGCAGGTGGTGCAATCCTCGGCGTTGTGGTGTTCGTCGTCGCGGTCCTTTTCTTGACCGAAGCACTCGGCATCACCCGCATCTTTTCGTTCGCCCGCCGCTGACCGCGGGGTCGGCCGGCGCCCTTCGCATCACCGTCCCAGGAGACTCCCCCATGCTGAAATCCTTCAAGAAGCTCGTGGCCATCACGCTGATCGCCACCACCACCCACCTCGGATTCGTCGGCGCCGTCCAGGCCGCGATGGTGGACACCGGCGCGGCAGCGCCGGCCGCGGAATCCCGGCAGACTGCGGTCGAAGCCGCCCGCATGCGCCTCGCGACCTTTCTCGAACGCGCCGACGTGACGAAGCAGCTGGGCACCATGGGCATCCGTGCGGACGAAGCGCGCGCCCGCGCCGACGCCCTGTCCGACAGCGAAGTCCTCGCAGCCTCGGATCGGCTGGACCGGATGCCCGCCGGTGGTGACGCGCTCGGCGCGATCATCGGCGCCGCATTGCTGGTGTTCATCGTGCTGCTGATCACCGACATCCTCGGCCTCACCAAGGTGTTCTCGTTCACCAAGCCGATGAAGCGCTGAGAGTCGATCTTCCCTTCGCGGACCCCGCCACCGCCCGTCGCCCGGGCGGGCGGTGGGCGGTGTTCGTCGCGTTGTGTGCGCTGCTGGTGCTCGCCGGCTGCGCTTCACCCCGTCTGTCGCGGGAAGCCGATCTCCCCCGCCGGGTGGAGCTGAGCGACACCCCCTTCGTTCCGCAGACGGCGCATCACTGCGGCCCCGCCGCCCTCGCGACCGTGCTCGCAATGGCAGGGATGGCGGCATCCCCCGAGGATCTCGCCTCGCGCGTGTACCTGCCGGCCCGCAAGGGCAGCCTGCCGCTCGACATGCTGGGTGGCGCGCGCCGCGGCGGCGCGGTGGCGGCAACGATCGCCCCCGATCTCGACACGCTGCTCGCCACAGTCCGCGACGGGCATCCCGTGGTGGTGCTGCAGAACCTCGGCCTGTCGTGGTACCCGGTGTGGCACTACGCGGTGGTGGTCGGACACGACCTCGATCGACGCGAGATCGTGCTGCGATCCGGCACCACTCGGCGCGAGGTGCTGTCGCTGCGCACGTTCGACATCACCTGGGCTCGCAGCGACCGCTGGGCCATGGTGGTCGTCCGGCCTGGCACGCCCCCGCCGATCGGTGTGTCGCGCGACGCCTACGCCGAAGCCGTGCTCGCGCTCGAACGCCTGCGCCTGACGCGCGAGGCCCAAGACGCCTACTCGGTGGGCATCGCGCGCTGGCCGGACGATCTGCAGCTTGCGGTGGGCGCGGGCAACACCGCGTACGCGCTCGGCGATCTCGAGGCGGCGGAGTCGGCATTGCGGCGCGCCGTCGCGCGGCATCCCACCGCCGACGCCGCCCTCAACAACCTCGCGCACGTCCTGATGGAGCGCGGCGCGCTCGACGAGGCCGAGGCGACGGCGCTGCGCGCGGTGGCCATCGGCGGCCCCCGGCAGGCCACCGCCGTTGCGACGCTCGACGAGATCCGCGGCCGCCGCAGCGGTTCTCGCTGATCCACCGCTCGCCGGCATCGTCCCGGGGGCAGGGGTGACCGGGCGAGGACCCGTGGACTTCCACTTCGCCGCGGCCGCGGTCATGCTCTCCGCCTTGCAGCCTCGATCGGAGGGCCGGAGATCCCCATGGAACCGAAACGCAACACCCGATGCCCGCTCTGCGGTGCGGACAACAGCTGCGTCCCCGCACGCACCGGCGAGTTCGGTACGCCCTGCTGGTGCTTCACCGCCACCATCGATCCGGATGCGCTCGCCCGGGTGCCCGATGCAATGCGGGGGGAGGCCTGCCTGTGCCCGGTCTGCGCCGGGGTCGCTCCGGTCCGGCGAGGCTAGGGCCTGTTCACACGACGGACGCCCGGAGGGCTCGCCGTCAGGCGGCCGACGCACCCACGAGGTGGTGGTGGTATCGCGTCGGCTCGCAAGGCAGCATCACCCGGAACACGGCCCCGCCTTCGCGCGCGTTGTCGGCCCAGATCCTGCCGCCGTGCTGGTCCACGATCTCGCGGCAGATCGCCAGGCCGAGACCGGTGCCACCGGCACCCGAGCGCGTTGTGCTGCTCTGCACGAACTTGTCGAAGACGGCCTCCAGTTCCCCCTCGGGGATCCCGCGCCCCTCGTCCGTCACGACGATGGACGCCGCGGCCCTGATCGGAGCCCCCTCCCCGGCGTCCGACGAGGACCACTCACCCAGCCCGATGCGCACGTGCACGGCGCGCCCGGACGGCGTGAACTTCAGCGCGTTCGACAGGAGGTTGCGCACCACCTGTCCGATGCGCGCCGGATCGCACCACGCGAGCACGGGCAGGGCTCCGTCCTCGACGTGGATCGTGACACCGCGCTCGGCGGCGTACGCAGCCAGCTCGCCGACGATGGTCTCGACGATGGAGCGCAGATCATGGTGACCGGACTCGTACTGCATGCGGCCCGCTTCCAGCTTCGCGAGGTCGAGAAGATTGTTGAGCAGGGAGAGCAATCGATCGCCGCTCTGCGAGATGCGCTGGAAATAGCTGAGCAGCTTCGGCGCATCGGGATCGGCCGCGACGCTGCGAGTCTCGCCGAGGCGCGAGAACGACAGGATCGCGTGCATGGGGGTCCGGAGTTCGTGCGACATGTTCGCGAGGAACTCGGACTTCGCCAGGTTGGCGGCTTCGGCCACGTCCCGCGCGTGGATCAGTTCGGCCGTCCGCGCCTGGACGAGGCCCTCCAGCGCGTCGCGGTCCCGTTCTAGCACGCGCTCGGCCTGCTTGCGTTCCTCGATGTCGAACAGGCACCCGATCAGATGCCGGGACCCGTCGTCCAGCGTCACGCGGACCTTCCGCTTCAGCATCCAGCGCTCGGTCCCGTCCGCCTGCACGACGGGCATCTCGCTGAAGAACGGCGTGCCGGTGTTCAGCACCGACTGGTCCTCCTCCCACGCCCGCTGCGCATACGCGGGCGGAAACACGTCGAAATCCGTCAGGCCGACACAGTCGACCGGGGCACGGCCCAGGATCCGCCCGGCGTCCGCGTTGACCCGGCTGAAACGGCACTGGTCGTCCTTCACCAAGACCGCGTAGGGGAGCGCGTCGACGATCGCGTCCAGGAACTGGCGCGTGAGTTCCACCTCCCGGGATGCACGCTTCCATTCCGTCGCGTCGAACGCCGCGCAGACCAGGTACTGGCTGCCGTCGGGCATGTGCACGGCCACCTTCGACTTGAGGAGCCATTCCGACGTCGCGTCGGTCTTGAGCGAGGCATGGTCGAAGGACTCGACGCGTCCGGATGCGAAGGCCCGGGCATCCTGGGCGTCCAGGAGGGCTGCCTTGTCGGGCGGATAGATCTCGCGGTTGTTCCTGCCGATCACGGCGTCGCGTGTCAGTCCGGCCAGCCGGCAGAACGCATCGTTCGCGACCACCCAGCGACCCGCCGTGTCCTTCACGTAGACGCCCTGGGGCAGGCCGTTGATCAACGCATTCAGGAAGTCGGTCTGCTGTTCGAGTGCCTGCGCAAGCGCACGGCGATCGTGAATATCGACCGCAAGCCCAAGGAAGCCGCGATCGGTCGAACCATCCCGTCTCGCAGCCTCCCCCTGCAACGACATCCACCGATAGGTCCCATCGTGCCGGCGCAAGCGGACCTCCCCTTGGAACGGCTCCCGGTGCTCCCGGGCCTTCGCGAGGATCTCGGATAGTCCCGGCATGTCCTCAGGGTGGACGAACGTCTCCCAGGCAGGCGGCACCCCATCGATGGCCGGCACGCCGGCGTACTCGGACCACGCCCGGTTGAGGAACGTGAGTTCCATGCGGGGATCCGCGGTCCAGATGATGAACGGCGCGGTATCGGCCAGTTCGCGAAAGCGGGATCGGTAGCGGGCAGCCGCGCCTTCCAGGGTCGCGATGGTGGCCCGCTGACGTCGTTGGGCCAGGAAGAGCAGCATCGACAAGGCGCCCCCGATCACGGCGGCGCCGGTGAAGATAGGCGCCGCGTGCACCGTGCGCTCCCTCGCCACGAAGTCCGGAGTCGCTGTGACATGCACCTGCCAGGTGCCCCCGCCGTGCCGCAGGGGCAGGTCGATGGCGAGCCCCGCATCCTCCCGGGCAACGCCGGGCTCGCCGGCATCGACGATCCGGCCGTCCGGACTCTTCAGGCCGACACCGAGAAGATCGCCGGGCTCGAGAAGCCCGTTCAGGATCTGCCGCAGACGGATGGCCGAGACGACGACGCCGCGCACGGCCGGATCTTCGGGCTTCGCCGGGCCCGCGTGATCGGCCCGGTACACCGGCATGTAGGCGAGCACGGCCGGCTCGGTCTCCCGAACCCGCTCCCCCGTCGTGCGATCGATCATGTTGAGCGAGACCGGTGCGCTGAACACGAGTTCGCCGCTCTCGAGGGCCCGTTCAAGCAGCGCTTGGCGTACGGGGTCGGTCATCGCGTCGAACCCGAGCGGCGCCTTCGTCGCGGGCTGGAAACTGATGTCCCGGAGCATCTTCATGGGGAACATGACGGGGTGGGCGCCGCTCGGCCACACTTCGTAGTCCGGATGGAGCCGCCGTCGCGCTGCGACGAAGGGCGCTTCGTCGCGACGCTCCAGCCGCTGGATGAACCCGATGCCGCTGATCCCGAGGTGACCCACCTCGCGCAGGCCGAGGCTGTCGATGTAACCGTTCCATTCGGCCTCGGGCAGGTCCGGCTGGAGGGTCAGGAGGCCTGCAGCGCCGCGCATGCCTTGCTCGATCGCCATGAGCCGCTCGTCCAGCTGATGGGCGAACCGGGCGGCGCGCACCTGGAACTGCCGCGCGATGGCCCAGTCCTGCCGGGCGCTCATGTACCACCATACCCCGCCCGCCCCCAGCAGGCAGAGCACGGCGGGGAGCAGAAACAGGAAGGCGGAGAAGGCCGCGGGTTGTGGCCGGGCGGACATCGAAAAGCGGGGCTCCTGGACGGGACGTCGAACACGGTGTGCGCGCGACTCTTGACGGCGCCGAACCGCGTCACTGGAGGTCAGATCGGCGAAAAAACCTGTCGAGCGACCCAGGAACTCCACCGACCGGCTGCCAGGCCCCGAACCGGTTCACGAGAAAGCGCTCCCCTTGTTCGGGCACGAAGCAGCGGAAGGCCTCCGCCGCGGGCGAGAGGCGCTTCGACAGCGTGTTGACGACGTGTTGACGACGTGCCAGCGGCGCACCACCGGCATGTCCACGACGTCCGGCACCGCGATCAGGTGCGATCGCAGTTCGAGACCGATCGTGTGGAGGGACAGGGAGCTCACGCCCATGTCCGCCATGACCGCCTGCTCGATGGTCTCGTTGCTCGCGGTCTCCATCGCGGTGCGCGGTTCGACGCCGTGCAACCGGAGGAGATGCTCGAGCGCAGCCCGGGTTCCGGAGCCGGGCTCGCGGATGATCATCCCGTAGCCCAAGAGTGTTCGGCGGTGGCAACATCGAGGACCCGATGGACATCCAGGCCGGCGCCACCGCAAACCTCTTCGCGCTCGAGAAAACGATCCTGGCCCGCAACGAAGGTCGCGACCATCCGAACGAAGGTCCGCAGATCCTCCAGGACGCCGCGCGTCGGTGCTCCCCGCTGAAGGCCGCCATCGACACCCGGGGCGACATCGGTTTCAACGACGAATCCACGGACACTGCCGACTTCCTGCCGACTGCGACGGCGAGCGCCCGAGCCCCCTCACCGGAGACGACACCACCATGATGACGAACCCCCGGCAACGCATCGCGCAGGGCCAGTTCTCGTTCCTGCCCCCGCTGACCGACGTGCAGATCACCGCGCAGATCGAGTTCGCCCTGCGCCGCGGCTGGGCCGTGAGCGTGGAGCACACCGACGATCCGCACCCACGCAGCACGTACTGGGACATGTACGGGACCCCGATGCTCGACCAGCAGGACCCGGCCGGCATCCTGCTGGAGATCAATGCCTGCCGCCGCACCTTTCCGCAGCACTGCATCCGCGCGATGGCGTTCGACGCCTCCCGTGGCTGGGAGACCCCGCGCATGTCGTATCTTGTGAACCGTCCGGACAACGATCCGGGCTTCGGGACCGTCCGGATGGAGACCGAAGCCCGGTCGGTCCGGTACACGACCGAGCGCCGGCGCGGCGACTGACCGCCGCCCGGGAAGGCCCCCTCGTCCATCGCCCAGGGACGCCGTGACCATGGATGCCAACAGCCCGCCAGCCACCATAGACCTCGCCGCCATCCTGCGGGACACGGAGGTGCAGGAAGTCCTCGACGGACTCGATCGCGATCTGGTGGGGCTCGCGCCCGTGAAGCGGCGCATCCGCGAGATCGCGGCGTTCCTCGTCGTCACGCGCGCCCGCCAGAGCCTGGGCATCGAGGCAGGGACGCCGAGCCTGCACATGTCTTTCACGGGCAACCCCGGCACCGGCAAGACCACCGTGGCGATGCGCATGGCCGAGATGCTCCACCGTCTCGGGTATGTGCGGAAGGGCCGCGTCGTGAGCGTGACCCGCGACGACCTCGTGGGCCAGTACATCGGACACACCGCGCCGAAGACGAAGGAGGTGCTGAAGAGGGCGATGGGCGGCGTCCTCTTCATCGACGAGGCCTACTATCTGTATCGTCCCGAGAACGAACGCGACTATGGCCAGGAGGCCATCGAGATCCTGCTGCAGGTGATGGAGAACCACCGCGACGATCTCGTGGTGATCCTCGCCGGATACCGGGATCCCATGGCGGCCTTCTTCCGGTCCAACCCGGGCATGCGTTCACGCATCGCGCACCACATCGAGTTCCCCGACTACACGCCGGACGAGCTGTTGGCGATCACGGGTTCGATGATGGCGCACCAGAACTATCATCCGGACGACGAGGCCCTGACGGCGATCCGCGAGTACATCGCGCGTCGGATCACGCAACCGCAGTTCGCGAACGCCCGGTCGATGCGCAACGCACTGGACCGCGCGCGCCTGCGCCAGGCGAACCGCCTGTTCGAGGCGGCGCTGGCGGGCGCGACCACCGATGCGGAGGCACTGAAGACCATCACCGCGGCCGACATACGCGCATCGCGGGTGTTCGCGCAGGGCACCGCCACCGGGGACCGCTGACCTGCACATCGAGCACACTGCTGCCACCGAACGTTCACAACACAATGACAACGACGCGCGCGACGCGTCGGCGAGGAGACCACCCATGCATCTCGGACGTACGACCCTCCCCAAATTCCTGACCGAGCAGTTGCGTGACCAGCCGGGACACACCGAACTCGTGTCGCTGATCATGGATGTCGCGAGCGCGGTGAAGGCGGTCTCGGCGATGGTTGCCCGCGGGGCGCTAGGCGGCAGCCTCGACGTGCTCGCGAGCGCGAACGCATCCGGCGACACGCAGAAGCTGCTCGACGTCACGACGAACACCACCTTCCTGCGCCACTGCGAATGGAGCGGGCTCGTGGCAGGCATGGTGTCCGAGGAGATGGATGCCGCCTACGACATCCCCGAGCCCTACCGGCGCGGCCCCTATCTGCTCGTCTTCGACCCCCTGGACGGGTCCTCCAACATCGACATCAACGTGTCGGTCGGCAGCATCTTCTCGGTCCTGAAGCATGAGGGCACCGAGCGCCCGGCCGTCGCCGACTACCTGAAGCCGGGTACGGCCCAGGTCGCGGCGGGCTATGCGATGTACGGCCCGTCCACGCTGCTGGTGCTGACGGTCGGCGACGGCACGCACGGCTTCACGCTCGACCGGGAGGTCGGCGACTTCGTCCTCACGCAGCCGCGCCTCCAGGTCCCCGCCGACACGAGCGAGTTCGCGATCAATGCCTCCAACGAGCGCTTCTGGGAGCCGCCCGTGCAGCGCTACGTGTCCGAATGCAAGGCCGGCGCGCACGGCATCCGCGCCCGCGACTTCAACATGCGCTGGATCGCCTCGATGGTGGCGGAGGTCCACCGCATCCTCGTGCGCGGTGGCGTCTTCATGTATCCGCGCGACACCAAGACCCCGCTGCGCCCCGGCCGGCTGCGTCTGCTGTACGAGGCGAATCCGATGGCGATGCTGATCGAGCAGGCCGGCGGCGCCGCGACCACCGGCCGCACCCGCATGCTGGACATTCCGCCCACGGAACTGCACCAGCGGGTCCCCGTGATCCTCGGATCGCGCAACGAGGTCGAGCGCATCGAGCGCTACCACCGCGAGTACGACGCCGGCGAGGACCGACCGTACGTGTCGCCCCTCTTCAACGACCGGTCGCTCTATCGCACCGAGGGCACGCGATGAATCCGCGTGCCACGATGCCGGCGCTTCCTTCCAATCGCTCCTGACCCGACACCGCCATGTCCATCCGCCATCCGATCATCGCCGTCACGGGCTCCTCCGGTGCCGGCACCACCACGGTCATGATGAGCTTCCAGCATATCTTTCGCCGCGAGGGCATCCGCGCCCAGATCGTGGAGGGGGATTCCTTCCACCGCCTCGATCGACTCGGCATGCGACACGCGATGAAGGACGCCGAGACGGCAGGCAACCGGAACCTGAGCCACTTCGGACCGGAAGCCAACCTTCTCGTGGAGCTGGAGGGGCTGTTCCGGACCTACTCGGGCTCCGGCCGCGGCCGCGTGCGCCAGTATCTGCACGACGCCGAGGAGGCCATGCCGTTCCAGCAGCCGGCGGGCACATTCACGGAATGGACCGAGGTCGAGGAAGGGACGGATCTGCTCTTCTACGAGGGCCTGCACGGGGGCTACACCGACGCCACCGTCGACATCGCGCGCCATGTCGACCTCCTCGTGGGCGTCGTGCCGACCATCAACCTGGAGTGGATCCAGAAGCTGCATCGCGACAAGAACACGCGCGGCTACTCCCAGGAGGCGGTGGTCGACACCATCCTCCGCCGGATGCCCGACTACGTGAACCACATCTGCCCGCAGTTCGGTCGCACGCACGTGAACTTCCAGCGCGTGCCGACGGTGGACACCTCGAACCCGTTCATCGCGCGCGACATCCCGTCGGCCGACGAGAGCATGGTCGTCATCCGCTTCGCGAATCCGAAGGGCATCGACTTTCCCTACCTGCTGTCGATGCTCGACAAGTCGTTCATGTCGCGCCCGAACACCATCGTCTGCCCGGGCGGCAAGATGGGCCTCGCGATGCAGCTCATCTTCACGCCGATGATCCTCCGGCTCATGGATCTCGCCCGGCGCAAGCGCGCGGAGGGCACCCACCATGCGTAGTCGTGGCTTCGACGTGCCACGATCGTTGGCGCGCGTCGTGGTTCACGGCCTCGCCGCCCCCGTGAGCAACGCGTAGTCTCCCGCCCCATCCGGAACCAGTCCCGCCCATGGCCCTCATCTCCCTGCGACAGGTCCTCGATCACGCCGCCCTGCACGACTATGGCCTGCCAGCGTTCAACGTCAACAACATGGAGCAGATCCACGCGATCATGCAGGCGGCCGACGCGTGCGACAGCCCGGTGATCCTCCAGGCCTCCGCGGGCGCCCGCAAGTACGCCGGCGAGCCGTTCCTCCGTCACATGGTCGAGGCGGCCATCGAGATGTATCCGCACATCCCGGTGTGCATGCACCAGGACCACGGCGCGTCCCCGGCGGTCTGCCTGCAGTCGATCCGCAGCGGCTTCTCCAGCGTGATGATGGATGGCTCGCTCGGAGAAGACATGAAGACCCCGGCGGGCTACGAGTACAACGTCGAGATCACGCGCCGCGTCGTCGAGATGGCCCACTCGGTGGGCGTCTCGGTCGAGGGTGAACTGGGCTGCCTGGGGAGCCTCGAGACCGGCACGGCAGGCGAGGAGGACGGCGTCGGTGCGGAGGGCGTGCTGGACCACGCGCGACTCCTGACGGATCCGGCGCAGGCCGTCGACTTCGTCGCGCGCACCGGCGTCGATGCCCTGGCGATCGCCATCGGCACGAGCCATGGCGCATACAAGTTCTCGCGCAGGCCCACCGGCGACATCCTCGCGATCGACCGCATCCGCGAGATCCACGAGCGGCTGCCCGACACGCACCTCGTGATGCACGGCTCCTCGTCCGTCCCGCAGGAGTGGCTCGCGGTGATCCGTCAGTACGGCGGCGACATCAAGGAGACCTACGGCGTCCCCGTGGAGGAGATCTGCGAGGGCATCCGTCACGGCGTGCGCAAGGTCAACATCGACACCGACATCCGTCTTGCGATGACGGGCGCCATGCGCAAGGCCATGGCCGAGAAGCCCGACGAGTTCGATCCGCGCGCCTTCTTCAAGGCCGCCGTCGCAGCCGCGCGCGACATCTGCAAGGCGCGTTTCGAGAGCTTCGGCTGCGCCGGCCGGGCAACCGGGATCGATCCGCTGCCGCTCGAGAAGATGGCGCAGCGCTACAAGACGCACTGAGCGTCGCCTAGGGAGCCTCTGCATAGCCTGCGCGGATCGCGTTGCTGTCGGAATCGATCGGTGGCAAGGCGCGAGGTGCAGTCGATACTGGAGTATCGACAAGCCGAGTAACACGGCCAGCGATCGATTCCGGCGCAACCCTTCGGGACGGGGCCTTCCGGGCGGCTGACATTGTCGGCACAGTCCTTGTGTGCAACGAGCACACGGCGGCCTGGTCCTTCGCCTCATCCGCCCGGAAGACCTCCGTCGCGACCGTGCAGGCTATGCAGAGGCTCCCTAGGGCAGGCGGCGTCCGACCACTGGACGCCGCGTCCTGGCGCGAGGAGACTCGGGGCCGGCCGGTGGCGCATGGTGCGCGCCGGATCGAGAGACCCCGCCCCCACGCCCGGACGATGCCCATGGCCCTCCACTTCCTCCCCGCCCACCGACTCGCGCGCCTGGTGCGCGACGGCAAGATCGGTTGTCTCGAACTGCTGGACCTGCACCTCGCCCGCGTGGCGCGCCATGACCCGGTCGTGAACGCCGTGGTGGTGCGCGACATCGAGCGCGCGCGGAAGGACGCCAAGGCGGCGGACCGCATGCTGCGCAAGCGAGAGTTGTGCGGTCCGCTGCACGGCGTGCCGATCACCGTCAAGGAATCCTTCGATGTCGCCAGCCTGCCCACCACGTGGGGCAGAACCGACTTCGCAAAGAACATCGCCGTCGACGACGCCGAAGCCGTGAAGCGTCTGCGCGCGGCAGGTGCCGTGGTGTTCGGCAAGACGAACGTGCCCACCAACCTCGCCGACTGGCAGACCTTCAACGCGATCCACGGCACGACGCACAACCCGTGGGATCCGACGCGCGTCCCGGGCGGTTCGTCCGGCGGCGCTGCCGCAGCCCTCGCCGCCGGCATGACGGCGCTCGAGACCGGCAGCGACATCGGCGGCTCGATCCGCAATCCCGCGCACTACTGCGGCGTCTACGGCCACAAGCCCACGTTCGGGATCTGCTCCACGCGCGGACAGGCGCTTCCGGGCTTCGATGTGCCGCAGGACATCTCGGTGATCGGTCCGCTCGCGCGAAGTGCCCGCGATCTGGAGATCGCGCTCGGCCTGCTCGCGGGGCCGGATCCGGTGGACCACGTCGGCTGGAAGTTCAGCCTGCCTAAGGCCAACTTCATGGACGTCCACGAACTGCGCGTCGCGGTGATGCTCGACGCCCCCGTGGCCCCGGTGGACCGCGAAGTCTCGGACCGCATCTCGGAGGTCGCCCGCGCACTGGCCCGCGCCGGCGCCGATGTGAGCGACCGCGCCCGGCCACCCATCGACCTGCTCGAATCCCATCGCACGTTCATCCGCCTGCTGCGCGGCGCCACGTGCGGCGCCATGTCGGACGCCGTCTTCGCGGGCCAGGTGGAGCGGGCCGCCCGGGTCTCCCCCGGCGACGACGACTACGAGGCGTGGATGCTCCGCGCCAACACGATGACGCACCGCGAATGGCATCACTGGGACGAGCAGCGCCTGCGTCTTCGGCGCGCCTGGGCGGAGTTCTTCGAGTTCTGGGATGTCCTGCTCTGCCCGGCGGCCGCCAGTGCGGCGTTCCATCACGATCAGAAGGGCGAGCGCTGGGAGCGCATGATCCCGGTGAACGGCAAACCCCAGCCCAGCACGACGCAGATGTTCTGGGCCGGCCTGCCCGGCGTGGCGAACCTGCCGGCGACGGTGGCACC
>JALHMS010000016.1 GCA_022843925.1 Burkholderiales bacterium | reverse complement strand
CCGCTCCGCCTCCCGCTACGCCCGCGCCTGCTGTTCGCCCGTCGAACATCGTGCGCCCCGCATTCGCATACGTTGTGCGCTCAGTGTGATTCCAGCGTGATCAACCGACGCCGCTGCCCTGACGGGCAGCGGCGTTGTTGCGTCTGTGGTGGCCTGAGAAAGGTTGCCGGGCTGCGGATGACCGCCTCATTCGTCGAAAGGTAGACACCTTGAACATCTCCAAGAGAACACTCCCGTACGGGAAGCACGCGCTGACGATCGAAACCGGCGAGATCGCCCGGCAGGCGTCGGGTGCCGTGATGGTCACCATGGACGACACCGTCGTGCTCGTCTCCGCCGTGGGAAAGAAGAACGCGACCCCCGGCCAGGACTTCTTTCCCCTGACGGTCGACTATCAGGAGCGTACGTATGCCGCCGGTCGCATCCCCGGCGGCTTCTTCAAGCGCGAAGGTCGCCCCTCCGAGAAGGAGACGCTGACGTCCCGCCTCATCGATCGCCCGATCCGCCCGCTGTTCCCCGAAGGCTTCTACAACGAAGTGCAGATCGTCGCGACGGTGATGTCGTCGAACCCGGAAGTGGATTCCGACATCCCCGCGCTGATCGGCGCCTCTGCGGCGCTCGCGCTGTCCGGTATCCCGTTCGATGGCCCCATCGGCGCCGCGCGCGTCGGCTACGCCAACGGTGAGTACATCCTGAACCCGACGCTGACCGAACTGAAGACGACCGAGCTGAACCTCGTCGTCGCCGGCACCCAGGCTGCCGTGCTGATGGTGGAATCGGAAGCGAAGGAGCTGTCGGAAGACATCATGCTGGGCGCCGTGGTCTACGGTCACCAGCAGATGCAGGCCGTGATCGACGCCATCAACTCGCTGGTGGAAGAAGCCGGCAAGCCGCTGTGGGACTGGGTCCCGCCCGCCCGCAACGAAGCGCTGATCGCAGCGGTCGAGGCCATTGCCGGTGCCGATCTGCGCGAGGCCTACCGCATCAAGCAGAAGCAGGCCCGCTCGCAGCGCGTGGACGAACTCCAGGCCCGTGTCGTGGCCGACCTCGTCAAGAATGCCGCCGAGCCTGCCGACGAGCGCACGGTCAAGAACATCTTCAGCGACATGGAAGCCAGGATCGTCCGCGGTCAGATCCTCGACGGCGAAGCGCGCATCGACGGTCGTGACACACGCACGGTCCGCCCGATCTCGATCCGCACCGGCATCCTCCCGCGTGCCCACGGCTCGGCACTCTTCACCCGCGGGGAGACGCAGGCCCTCGTGGTCGCGACCCTCGGTACCGCCCGCGACGAACAGATCATCGATGCGCTGCAGGGCGAGTACCACGAGCGCTTCATGCTCCACTACAACATGCCCCCCTATGCCACCGGCGAGACCGGTCGCGTCGGTACGCCGAAGCGCCGCGAGATCGGTCATGGACGTCTGGCGAAGCGCGCACTGCTCGCCGTGCTGCCGACACCGGAAGAGTTCGGATACTCGTTCCGCGTCGTGTCGGAAGTCACCGAATCCAACGGCTCCAGCTCGATGGCTTCCGTCTGCGGCGGCTGTCTCGCCATGATGGACGCCGGCGTCCCGATGAAGGCCCACGTGGCCGGCATCGCGATGGGTCTGATCAAGGACGGCAACCGTTTCGCCGTGCTGACCGACATCCTGGGCGACGAGGATCACCTCGGCGACATGGACTTCAAGGTGGCAGGCACCGAGGCCGGCGTGACGGCTTTGCAGATGGACATCAAGATCCAGGGCATCACGAAGGAGATCATGCACGCCGCGCTGCTGCAGGCGCGTGAGGGTCGCATGCACATTCTCGGCATCATGAAGGGTGCACTCGATGCGCCGCGCGAAGAGCTTTCCACCTTCGCGCCGCGGATGATGGTCATCAAGATCAAGCCCGAGAAGATCCGCGACGTCATCGGCAAGGGTGGGGCGGTCATCCGCAGCATCACCGAAGAGACGGGTACCACCATCGACATCCAGGACGACGGCACCGTCACGATCGCCTGCGTTTCCACGGAAGGCGGCGAAGCGGCCAAGCGCCGCATCGAGGAGATCACGGCGGAAGTGGAAGTCGGCCGGATCTACGAGGGCACCGTGCTCCGCCTGCTCGACTTCGGCGCGGTCGTGAGCCTGCTGCCGGGCAAGGATGGTCTGGTGCACATCTCGCAGATCGCCAACGAGCGCGTGAACAGCGTCGCCGACTACCTGAAGGAGGGCCAGGCGGTGCGCGTGAAGGTCATCGAGGTGAACGAGAAGGGCCAGGTGCGCCTCTCGATGAAGGCGCTGCTGAGCGACGGGACGGAGACGCCGGTCTCCTGATCCTCGATTCGGACCTCCTTCGACTGCTCGATCAAAGGAGCCGCATGCACCGACGAAGCCCGCTTGCGCGGGCTTCGTTGCGTCCGCAGGGTCGATCGCCGGGTGGCACGACCGCAATCGGGTGCTGACCGGGTGCTTCGTAGCGTCTAGAATCCCGGCCCTCATCTCCGACCCTGTGGCGGTGATGGTCGTGCAGTGCAACGAAAGATAACGAGAACGAGGAGAGCACCGTGGGAGATGGCGTACTGGCTTTGCTGGCATTCGCCCCGATTCTGGTCGCCGGGTTGTTGCTCGTGGGCTTCCGCATGCCCGCCAAGGTCGCGATGCCCATCGTGTTCGCACTGACCTGCGCCATCGCGATGTGGGCGTGGGGGGTGACCTTCAACCGCATAGCGGCGTCGACTCTCCAGGGCCTGGTGCTGACGGCCGGTCTGCTCTGGATCATCTTCGGCGCCATCATGCTTCTGAACACGCTGAAGTACTCCGGCGCGATCTCCACCATACGGGCCGGTTTCTCGAACATCAGTCCCGATCGTCGCATCCAGGTGATCCTGATTGCCTGGTTGTTCGGCTGTTTCATCGAAGGGGCTTCCGGTTTCGGTACACCGGCCGCCGTGGCTGCGCCGCTCATGGTGGCAGTGGGTTTCCCTGCGCTGGCGGCTGTCGTCTTCGGCATGATGATCCAGTCGACGCCGGTCTCCTTCGGCGCGGTCGGCACGCCCCTCATCGTCGGTGTCCAGGGCGGTCTGGACCGCGCGGCGCTGACCGAGCAACTTCTGTCGCGCGGGCTCGAGTGGGATTCGTTCTTCCGGGTCATCGTGTCCGAGGTGGCGGTGATTCATGCGATCTGCGGCACGCTCATCCCGCTACTGCTCGTCACGTTCATGACGCGCTACTTCGGTCGCAATCGGTCCTGGCGTGAAGGCTTGTCCATCCTTCCCTTCGCGCTCTTCGCCGCCTTCAGTTTCACGATTCCCTATGTGCTGGCGGGCGTCTTCCTGGGGCCTGAGTTCCCCTCGATCATCGGCGGGCTGCTCGGCCTCGGCATCGTGACCGCGGCCGTGAAGCTGGGTTTTCTCGTCCCGAAGGACACCTGGGACTTCCCGCCGCCCGCGGAATGGCCTGCCACCTGGGTGGGCAACATCCAGATCTCGCTCGACAGTCTCTCGCAGCGGCCGATCGGTCGCTTCATGGCGTGGCTGCCATACGTGCTGCTCGCGTTGGTGCTCGTGCTGTCGCGAACCATCAAGCCCTTCGGCGATGCGCTGAAGTCCATCGATCTGAAGTTCGCGAACATCCTCGGCGAACAGGGGATCAACGGTAACTTTCAAGTGCTCTACCTGCCGGGCGGCCTCCTGATTCTCGTGTGCATCGCCACTTTCTTCCTGCACCGCATGCGCGTGTCGGATCTCGCCCGCGCCGTCAGCGATTCGAGCGGCACCATCGTCGGTGCCGGCTTCGTGCTGATCTTCACGGTGCCGATGGTGCGGGTCATGATCAACTCCGGCGTGAACACGCTGGAACTGGCAAGCATGCCCATCGCCATGGCGCGCGGCGTGGCCGATCTGATGGGGCAGGTGTATCCGCTGTTCGCGCCATCGGTCGGTGCGCTCGGCGCCTTCCTCGCGGGTTCCAACACCGTCAGCAACTTGATGCTGAGCCAGTTCCAGTACGAGACGGCGTCACTGCTCGGACTCTCCGGTGCCCTGATGGTGGCGATCCAGAGCGTCGGGGCCGCGGCAGGAAACATGATCGCGATCCACAACGTGGTGGCAGCCTCGGCCACAGTGGGACTGCTCGGACGCGAAGGCATCACGCTGCGCATCACGGTCCTGCCGACGATCTACTACGTCCTGCTCGCCGGCACGATCGGCATGATCGCGCTGCATGTCGTGGGCGTCACGGATCCGCTGCTCGGCATCCGCCCGGGTCAATAGCCAACTCGTACGCAATCACTGCCAGGCCTGCCGGTGCGCGGTGCCGCAGGAACCAGCAGATCGCCTTCGGAGGAACAGCAACGATGACGCAGGCCCCGGAACTGCCGCACGGCGGAAAGATCCTCGTGGACGCCCTCGTGACCCATGGCGTCGACACCGCTTTCTGCGTCCCCGGCGAGAGCTATCTCGCGGTCCTCGATGCGCTCCACGACGTGCAGGACAAGCTCCGGCTCGTGGTCTGCCGTCAGGAGGGGGGCGCGTCGTTCATGGCCGAGGCGTACGGCAAGCTGACCGGTCGCCCGGGCATCTGTTTCGTCACGCGCGGACCAGGTGCGACCAATGCCTCCATCGGTGTCCACACGGCCCAGCAGGATTCCACGCCGATGATCCTCTTCGTCGGCCAGATCGGTGGGGACGTGGTGGAGCGCGAGGCCTTCCAGGAGGTCGACTATCGGCGGATGTTCGGCAGCATGGTGAAGTGGGTCGCGCAGATCGATCGCGCGGAGCGGATCCCGGAACTGGTCAGCCACGCCTTCCACGTCGCGGTGTCCGGTCGGCCCGGCCCGGTGGTGCTCGCGCTGCCGGAAGACATGCTCACCACCCGCACCACGGCACCGGAGACTCAGCGTTACCAGCGTGTCGCGGCGAGTCCGAACATGCGCGACATGGCGAAGCTGCGGCACCTGCTGCAGATGTGCCGCAAGCCCATCATGATCCTCGGCGGCGGCGACTGGACTCCCGTGGCCTGCGGGCACATCCAGCGCTTCGCCGAGCGCAACCGGCTGCCCGTCGCGTGCACGTTCCGTCGGCAGGACCTTTTCGACAACCTCCATGAGCTGTACGCGGGGGATGTCGGTCTCGGCATCTCGCCGAAGCTCCAGCAGCGGTTGAAGGAATCGGATCTCGTCATCTGCGTGGGCGCGCGTCTGGGTGAATCGACGACGGGCGGCTACACGCTCTTCGACGTGCCGCGGCTGCAGCAGCGCTTCGTGCACGTGCATCCCGGTGCCGAGGAACTCGGCCGCGTGTATCAGGCCGAGCTGATGATCAACTCGGGGATGCCCGAGTTCGCCGAGGCCGCGGCCGTGCTGGGGCCGGCCGAGTGGGAGAACTGGGCTGACTGGAGCGCCGCCGCGCATGCGGAGTATGTCGAGACCCTGGCGCCCGTGACGGTGCCCGGCCCGGTCAACCCGAGCGAGATCGTGCACTGGCTGTCGAAGCGCCTGCCCCGCGATGCGATCCTGACCAACGGCGCCGGCAACTTCGCAGGGTGGCTGCATCGGTTCTATCCGTACGCGCCGATGCGCACCCAGCTCGGGCCCACCAACGGCGCGATGGGCTACGGCGTCCCGGCAGGCATCGCGGCCAAGACCGTGCATCCGGATCGCATGGTCGTCACGTTCTCCGGCGATGGCGACTTCCTGATGAACGGGCAGGAGTTCGCCACGGCGGCCCAGTACGGGATCGCCGTGATCGTCGTCGTCGTCAACAACGGGATGTACGGCACCATCCGCATGCACCAGGAGCGCGAGTATCCGGCACGGGTGCACGGCACGGCGCTTTCGAATCCGGACTTCGCAGCGCTGGCGCGGGCATACGGGGGGCACGGCGAGACGGTCACTGCCACCGCCGATTTCCCTGCGGCGTTCGAACGCGCCGTGGCATCGGGCAAGCCGTCGCTGATCGAGGTGCAGATCGATCCGGAAGTGATCACCACGCGGACGACGCTGTCCGCCATCCGCACCAGGGCGCAGCAGGCGGCGGGTCAGAACCCCACGGCCTGACCGTCGCGTCGCGGCTCCGAGGCCGCGAGATAGCCTCGGGGGAGGCGGTGGACGAGCTGCGCCGCACCGAATTCGAGGTTGCCGCGGGGCATCACGCGCACGCGGTGGCCGAGGTGCTCGAGGCCTGCGATCGTCTCGTCCGGCATGTGGTGCTCCACCTGCAACGAGCCGTCCTTGGATACCTTCCAGCGCGGGGCATCGGCCGCTGCCTGCGGGTTCTGCCGGTGATCGGCGAGACGCACCATCATCTGCACGTGTCCCTGCGCCTGCATGTCTCCACCCATCACGCCGAAGCTCATGACCGCCTCGCCGCCGCGGGTGACGAACGCGGGGATGATCGTGTGGAAGGGCCGCTTGCCCGGCGCGGCTTCGTTCGGGTGCCCGGGCTGCAGACTGAAGCAAGCCCCACGGTTCTGCAGGCTGATGCCGGTGCCGGGCACCACGACGCCGGACCCGAACCCCATGTAATTCGACTGGATGTACGAGACCATCATCCCACCCGCGTCGGCGGCGGTGAGGTAGACGGTCCCCGAGTCGGGCGGCGCACCGGCGCCGAAGTCCTGGGCGCGCTGGCGATCGATGCGCTGCATGCGCTTCGCGAGGTAGTGGGGATGCAGCAGATCGGACCAGTGCACGAGCATCGCTGCGTGGTCGGCCACGTGCGCGTAGGCATCCGCGAAGGCGAGCTTCATGGCCTCGGCCTGCAGGTGGACGCTTTCCGCCGATTCCGGTGGGAGGGCGGCCATGTCGAAGTGCTGAAGGATGCCGAGCGCGATCAGGGCCGCGATGCCCTGGCCGTTCGGCGGGATCTCGTGCAGTTCGTAGTCGCGATAGGCCTGGCGGATCGGCTGCACCCAGTCGGCGCGGTGCGCGGCAAGGTCGTCGACGCCGATCGCGCCACCCGTGGCCGCAGCGTGATCGGCGATCCGTTGCGCGAGAGGACCGCGATAGAACGATTCGCCATCGGTCGCCGCTATCTCGCGCAGCGTGCGGGCCTGATCCGGGAAGGTGAACCATTCACCGACCTGAGGAGCGCGACCCTGTCTCAGGAAGGCCTCCACGAACCCCGGCTGGTCGCGAAGCGCGTCCACCTGCGCCGCCCACTGGCCCGCGATGGTGGGCGAGACGGCGAATCCGTGTTCCGCGTAGTGGATGGCGGGCTCGAAAAGTCTCGCGAACGGGAGACGACCATGCGCTTTCGACAGCGTCGCCCATGCCGACACCGCGCCGGGGACGGTCACAGTGTCCCATCCGCGGACCGGCATGGTCGTGCGTCCCGCGAATCGGTCCGGGCTCCACGCCGCCGGTGCCCGGCCCGACGCGTTGAGGCCGTGCAGGCGACCATCCACCCAGAGCAGGGCGAAGGCATCCGAACCGATGCCGTTCATGACGGGCTCCACGACCGTCAGCGCGATGGCCGTCGCGACTATGGCATCTACGGCATTCCCGCCCGCCTGGAGCATCTGCAGCCCCGCCTGCGCCGCAAGGGGCTGGGAGGTCGCCACGACGTTCTCGGCCAGCACGGGCATGCGTCGGGAGGTGTACGGGAAGTCCCACGCGAAGTCGGTCACGGATCTCACTCCTGGAAGGCCTTGTCCCGCGCGTTGCGGACGTTCGGAGCCACGACGGCGAGCAGCAGCAGGATCGCTGCGACCAGCAGACCCGCGGAGAGCGGGCGGGTGAAGAACACGGACGGATCCCCCCGCGCGATGGTGAGCGCGCGACGGAAGTTGTCCTCGAGGAGAGGGCCGAGGACCAGCCCGAGCAGCAGCGGTGCCGGTTCACAGCCGAGCCGGATGAGCACGTAGCCCAGGAGCCCGAACCCCGCGGCGATGAAGACCTCGACGACGCTGGAGTTCAGGCTGTACACGCCCACGACGGAGAACAGCAGGATGGCGGGGTACAGCAGCCGATAACGCACCGACAGCAGTTTCACCCACAGCCCGATCATCGGGAGATTGAGAAGCACGAGCATCAGGTTGCCCACCCACATGCTGGCGATCATTCCCCAGAACAGCTCGGGCTGGCTCGACATCACCTGCGGGCCGGGCTGGATGCCCTGGATCATCATTGCGCCGACCATGAGGGCCATCACCGGATTGGTGGGGAGGCCCAGGGTCAGCATCGGGATGAACGATGTCTGCGCACCGGCGTTGTTGGCCGATTCCGGACCTGCGACGCCCTCGATCGCCCCTTTGCCGAATCGCGAGGGATCCTTCGCGATACGCTTCTCCAGCATGTACGACGCGAACGATCCGAGCATCGCGCCACCACCGGGCAACACGCCGAGGAGGGATCCGATGCCCGTGCCGCGGAGGATGGCGCCACTCGCCTGTTTGAGTTCCTTCCACCCCGGCAGAAGGCGGCCGAGCGGCCGCGAGAGTATCTCGCGGTCCTCCGGGCGATCGAAGCTGGCGATGATGCCGGCGAAGCCGAAGAGGCCCATGGCGACCACCACGAATCCGAGTCCGTCGGAGAGTTCCGGGAGACCGAACGTGTAGCGCTGGTCTCCCGTGGTGGTGTCCATGCCCACGAGCCCGAGCAGCACGCCGAGGACGACCATCGCGACGGCCTTCAGCAGCGACCCCTGCGCGAGGACCACCGCCGCGACGAGGCCTAGCACCATCAGCGAGAAGTACTCCGGTGCCCCGAACTTCACGGCGAACTCGGCGAGCGGTGGCGCGGCCGCGGCGAGCAGCAGCGTGGCCACGCACCCGGCGAAGAACGATCCGATCGCAGCGATCGCCAGCGCGTGGCCGGCGCGTCCATCGCGGGCCATGGCGTATCCGTCGAGACACGTCACGACGGAAGACGCCTCGCCGGGCAGGTTGACGAGGATCGCCGACGTGGAGCCGCCGTACTGCGCGCCGTAGTAGATGCCCGCCAGCATGATGAGCGCCGATGTCGGGGGCAGGTGGAAGGTGAAAGGCAGGAGCATCGAGATCGTCGCGACCGGACCGATGCCTGGCAGCACGCCGATCAGGGTGCCGAGCACCACGCCCATGAAGCAGTAGAGCAGGTTGGCCGGCGTGAGCGCGACCTCCAGGCCGAGACCCAGGTGTTCGATGAGTTCCATCTAGTGTCTCGACACGGATGTTCGCGAACGTTGGTCGGTGTCGCGGAGACCGATGGCGGAGCGGACTGGCCGTCGTTTGCGCGCGGCGCATTCCGACGTTGCGATGCTTCCGTGTCGAGACACTAGGAGCCTCCCGCTTCGGGCCACAGGGGAAGCGGCATGCCCAGCCCGAGGACGAAGACCAGCCACGCGATCGCGTTCATCGACACGGCGAGCACGAGGGTTTCGATGATGCCGCGCCTGGGTTCGGCGTACGCCGACACCAGGGTGAGCGCGGTGATCGAGGCGACGAGTCCGAAGCGCTCCAGCCCGAATCCGAACAGCACGATGCCGCCCAGCACGGTGGCCATCGCACGCCACGACCACGGCGGTGCCGCTTCCGGGAGGGCCCGTCGATGGCGCAGACCCAGGATCGCGACGATCGCGCCGAGGAAGAGCAGGAGCGCACTCATCATCCGCGGGAAGTAGCCGGGCCCCATGTGGAGGAGGGAGCCTGTCCGGTAGTCCGCCCCGATCGCGAGCGCGCCTGCGCCCACCACCATGAACAGCACACCCGCGGCCGTGTCCTTCGGCACACCCAGGATGTTCGACACGCCTCCAGCCCCTAGTCATTTTTCGAATGGGCCTATTCTTTCACACGCCTGCCGAAATTCGCAGCAGTCGTGGGGCTTGGGCGGTTTGCTATCATCCGCCGCTCGCTCGCCCACCCGATTCGTCGATGTGGGAGGTCGATGCATCGACGTGTTCCGGCCTCGCCCGGCCTGGCATCCGCGTCGCCTTCGCGATCACCTCGCACCTGGACCCGACCCCCGCGCATGGCGCAACTCTTTTCCATCCACCCCGTGAACCCGCAGCCGAGACTCGTCGAGCGGGCAGCGGCGATGGTGCGCAGCGGCGGCGTCATCGCGTACCCGACCGACTCCTGCTATGCCCTGGGTTGCCAGTTGGGCAACAAGGACGCGATCGAACGCATCCGCACGATCCGTCAGTTCGATGACCGCCATCACCTCACCCTCGTGTGCCGCGATCTGAGCGAGGTCGCCCAGTACGCGCAGGTCGGCAACCAGCAGTACCGCCTCATGAAGAGTGCGACTCCGGGAAGCTTCACGTTCATCCTCCGCGCGTCGCGGGAGGTGCCGCGTCGGCTGCAGCATCCGAAGCGGTCCACCATCGGGCTGCGCATTCCGGATCAGCTGGTGGCGCTCGCGCTCCTGGAGGCGCTGGGTGAGCCGCTGGTGTCCGCCACCCTGATGCTGCGCGACGACCCGATACCGCCGACCGACCCCGCGGAGATCCGGGCGCAGCTGGAGCACGATATCGACCTCGTGATCGACGGGGGGCCGTGCGGCATCGAACCCACGACGGTCGTCGATCTCACCGGGGACGCCCCGGAGCTGATCCGGCGCGGTCGTGGTGATCCGGCCCGGGTCGGGATCCGGGAAGCGGCATGATGGCCCCACCATTTCCTACGCACTCCAAGCCTTCCATCCAGGGATAGACATCCAATGTTCGTCGACCGCGTCCTCTCGGGAATGCGCCCCACCGGCAGCCTGCATCTCGGCCACTACCATGGCGTGCTGAAGAACTGGGTCCGGTTGCAGCACGAGTTCGAGTGCTACTTCTTCGTGGCCGACTGGCATGCGCTCACGACGCACTACGACACGCCGGAGGTCATCGAGCGCAACGTCTGGGACATGGTGATCGACTGGCTCGCGGCCGGCGTCGATCCGTCCCAGGCCACGCTCTTCATCCAGTCGCAGCTGCCCGAGCACGCCGAACTGCACCTGCTGCTTTCCATGATCACACCCCTCGGCTGGCTGGAGCGCGTGCCGACCTACAAGGACCAGCAGGAGAAGCTCGCCGAGAAGGATCTCTCGACCTACGGCTTCCTGGGCTATCCCCTGCTGCAGAGCGCTGACATCCTGATCTACCGCGCGAACCAGGTGCCAGTGGGCGAGGATCAGGTGCCCCATATCGAATTCACCCGTGAGATCGCCCGCCGCTTCAACCACATCTACGGCCGGGAGCCGGGCTTCGAAGAGAAGGCCGAGGCGGCGATCAAGAAGCTCGGATCGAAGCGCGCGAAGGTGTACGTGGAGGCGCGCACCCGATACCAGGAGCAGGGGGACGCCGAGGCGCTCGAAGCGGCGCGCACGCTCATCGAGGAAGCGCAGAACCTCTCGATGGGGGACCGCGAGCGCCTCTTCGGGTACATCGAGGGTGGCGGCAAGATGATCCTGTCGGAGCCCCGCGCCCTCCTGACCGCCGCATCTCGGATGCCAGGTCTCGACGGCCAGAAGATGTCGAAGTCGTACAACAACACGATCACGCTGCGGGAGGACGCCGACAGCGTCTCGAAGAAGATCCGCACGATGCCGACGGATCCGGCGCGGGTCCGGCGGACGGATCCCGGCGAACCCGAGAAGTGCCCGGTGTGGCAACTGCACCAGGTGTACTCGAACGACGCGACGCGCGAGTGGGTGCAGAAGGGCTGTCGCAGTGCGGGCATCGGTTGCCTGGAGTGCAAGCAGCCGGTGATCGACTCGGTTCTGGAGGAGCAGCGTCCGATGCGCGAGCGCGCCCAGGCCTATCTGAACGACCCGACGCTGGTGCGCAACATCATCGCGGAAGGGAATGAGAAGGCCCGCGAGCTGGCGCAGGAGACCATGCGTGACGTTCGCGAGGCGATGGGGCTGCGCTACACCTGATCGCGTCGGCGCGCCGCGACCGGGGTGTCCGTCAGCCCCGGTTGTTGTTCCTGAGGATGCGCTGCTGTTCGACCTTCCACTCGCGTTCCTTCTCTGCCTCGCGCTTGTCGTGCTGCTTCTTGCCCTTGGCGAGACCCATCGACAGCTTGATGCGGCCGCGCGTCAGATGAAGGTCCAGCGGCACGAGCGTGTAGCCCGCGCGCTCCACCTGCCCGATGAGCTTGCTGATCTCCTCGGCGTGGAGCAGGAGCTTGCGTGATCGGATGGGTGCGGGAATCACGTGGGTGGAGGCCGTCGGCAGTGCGCTCACGTGGGCGCCGACGAGGTAGACCTCGCCGTGACGGAGGATCACGTAGGCCTCCTGCAACTGCACCCGACCCGCCCGGATGGACTTGACCTCCCACCCTTCGAGGGCGATGCCGGCCTCGAAGCGCTCTTCGATGAAGTAGTCGTGGAAGGCCTTCTTGTTCTGGGCGAGACTCATGGGGCCGTGGCGGACAGGGGATGGAGCGGTATTCTATCGCCCGCGCCCGGGTCCACGGGTTTCGCCTGCAGTCTCGTCCGTCACCTTCCCCACACGCAGCTCATCTTGGCCAACATCGATCGTTCCGTTCTCGTTCCCTTCACGCCAGAGCAGTTGTACGCGCTCGTCGATCGGGTCGAGGATTATCCGAAGTTCCTTCCGTGGTGCGGCGGCACGGTCGTCCACGGGCGGGATGACCGCAGCACGCGGGCTGCCATCACCATCGACTTCAAGGGAATCCGGCAGAGTTTTTCGACGGAGAATCTGAACGCGCCACCGAATCGCATCGACATGCGGCTCGTGGAGGGGCCGTTCAAGAAGCTCGACGGCACCTGGCATTTCCATCCCCTGGGCGACGATGCGTGCAAGGTGGAGTTCCGACTGCACTACGAGTTCAGCAGCCGCCTCCTGGAGAAGTTGGTCGGCCCCGTGTTCGACCATATCGCCGGGACCTTCGTCGACGCGTTCGTGACGCGCGCCGAGCACGTGTACCGACGACCGTGAGCACGGCACCGATCACCGTGGAACTCGTCTACGCCATCCGTGATCGGCAGTGGGTGAGGCGGATCTCGCTGCCGGCGGGCGCCACCGTGGCGGAGGCCGTCGCGGTTGCCGGGACAGTGCTCGGGAGCGATGCGATGAACGAGGTCGATCGGAACGATGTCGGTCTATGGGGCAGGCTGGTCAGCCCCGAGACCGCGCTCCAGGAGGGTGACCGCCTCGAGTTCCTCCGACCCCTGACGGTCGATCCGAAGGATGCGCGCAGACGCAGGGAGGAACTGCGACGCAGGAAGCGATGAAGGCCGGTGGTGCCGCCCCGGGCTGCGGGCGCCGGACTATCGGCAGGCCTGCTCCGCGGTGCGCTGGGCGTCCGCGAGTTCCCGGGCGATGTCGGCTTCGTCCAGGAACATGATCTCGCCCTTTGCATCGTACTTCGCCACACGCCCGCCGAACTGCAGCCCGGCCACGCGGTTGCGCGCGCTTTCGCAAGTGGCCTTCTTCGCAGCCAGCTGTTCTTTTTCCTGTTGCGCCTTCTTCGTCGCCTCCTGCTGGTCCAGGCGACGCTTCCGGAACTCCATCTCCTTCTCCTGGTACGACTTCGGACCTGCTGCCGCATCACTGCCACCCGCAGGCCCGGAGGCCGGGGTCGAGGACGGCCTGCTGATCGTTCCTTCGCATTTGACCCCAGGGGGCGGGACGTCGGAGTACTGCGTCCGGCCGTTCGCGTCCTTCCAGCGGCAGATCTCTGCGGAGGAGACCCCCGCCCACAGCGCGAGTACCGCGCCCACGCAGCATGCAATCCGTCTCATCGATCTCTCCTGGTGTGGGAAGCGGCCGGACCCGTTCCTCCTTCCCGCTGCAGCATCCCGAGCTCCGACAACTCGATGGCCCGTCGGCTCTGGCGAAGGCTCTCGTCAGTATCCCCGCGGGCCAGCGCCGCCCGTGCCGCGGCAAGGGCGCGCGCACCCTCGAGCCACAGGGCTTGTCTCGAACGGGCTTCCGCCACGGTCGACTCGGCCCGGACCAGCAGGTCTTCCGGCGATTCCGATGCCTCAACATCGGCAATCGCAAGGACGACTGCAGCCGTGAGGACGAGAACGAATCGAAGGGGCATGGGATCGAGGTTGCGGATCGACGGCTGGCGTCGGGTTGGCCTGCGGCCCCGGGGCAACGCCCGGAGCGGCATCCCGCTTACGTGCGCAGAGGGGTGTGACCTATAATAGGTTCTTTGCTCGGGATCATAAACATGCGAGTGATCCAGAAGGCGCTGACCTTCGACGATGTACTGCTCGTTCCGGCCCACTCGGCCGTTCTCCCCAAGGACGTGCAGCTCAAGACCCGCCTCACCCGCCTGATCGAACTCAACATCCCGCTCCTGTCCGCGGCCATGGACACCGTCACCGAAGCACGGCTTGCGATCGCCATCGCGCAGGAGGGCGGCATCGGGATCGTGCACAAGAACCTCACGCCGGCCCAGCAGGCGGCCGAGGTCTCCAAGGTGAAGCGTTTCGAAAGCGGCGTCGTGAAGGACCCGATCACCGTCGCCCCCGACATGAGCGTACGAGATCTCCTCGCGCTCAGCCGCCAGTATCGGATCTCCGGGCTGCCGGTGGTGCAGGGCGGCAAGGTGGTGGGTATCGTCACCAACCGCGATCTGCGGTTTGAAACCAATCTCGACCAGCCCGTGCGGAACATCATGACGCCCGCGGAGCGCCTGGTCACCGTCAAGGAAGGCGCCTCCCTCGAGGAAGCGACGACTCTGCTGCACAAGTTCCGCCTCGAACGCGTGCTGGTCGTGAATGACGCGTCCGAGTTGAAGGGCCTCATCACGGTGAAGGACATCCTGAAGTCCTCCGAGCATCCCAACGCGTGCAAGGACCAGTTCGGCCGTCTGCGCGTCGGTGCCGCGGTAGGTGTGGGCGAGGGGACGGACGAACGCGTGGAAGCCCTCGTGAATGCCGGCGTCGACGTGATCGTCGTCGATACGGCACACGGGCATTCACAGGGGGTGCTCGATCGCGTGCGCTGGGTCAAGAAGCACTTCCCGCAGCTCGAAGTGATCGGCGGCAACATCGCCACGGCGTCCGCCGCGAGAGCGATGGTCGATGCCGGCGCCGACGGCGTGAAGGTCGGTATCGGCCCCGGCTCGATCTGCACGACACGCATCGTGGCCGGCGTCGGCGTTCCGCAGATCACGGCCATCCAGAACGTCGTCGAGGGGCTCGAGGGTTCCGGCATCCCCATGATCGCCGACGGTGGCGTCCGCTACTCCGGGGATGTCGCCAAGGCCATCGCGGCCGGGGCGGATTCCGTGATGCTCGGCGGCATGTTCGCCGGTACCGAAGAAGCCCCCGGCGAAATCGAGCTGTATCAGGGGCGCTCGTACAAGTCGTATCGCGGCATGGGTTCCCTGGGTGCCATGCAGCAAGGTTCCAGCGATCGCTACTTCCAGGATGCCGCCGAAGGCACGCACAAGCTCGTGCCCGAAGGGGTCGAGGGACGCGTGCCCTACAAGGGTCCCGTCAGTGCCGTCATCCACCAGCTCGTGGGCGGGCTGCGCGCCTCGATGGGTTACCTCGGTTGTCCGTCGGTCGATGCGGTGCGGGAGTTCGCGCAGTTCGTCGAGATCACCTCGGCGGGCGTGAAGGAGTCCCATGTGCACGACGTGCAGATCGTGAAGGAAGCGCCGAACTATCGGGTGGAGTAGGTCCCGCCGGGTGACCGGCCCTGGGGCGCCCGGGCCCGGGTTTCCCGGTTGTGTCCGCCGATGTCGCGTGGTGCCCGCAGTCCACCTCCCTTGAACTTCGCGCGGCGTTCGCATCGAGCGTCCGCCGCGCTTTCCGCCAGGCCCGTCATGCACGACAAGATCCTCATCCTCGATTTCGGTGCCCAGTACACGCAGCTCATTGCCCGTCGCGTGCGCGAAGCCGGCGTGTATTGCGAGATCCATCCCTTCGATGTGTCCGACGAGTTCGTCGAAGCCTTCGGCGCCCGCGGCATCATCCTGTCGGGTGGTCCGTCGTCCGTCACCGAGGACGACACCCCGCGCGCACCGCAACGGGTCTTCTCGCTCGGCGTGCCTGTGCTCGGCATCTGCTACGGCATGCAGACGATGGCCGCGCAACTGGGTGGCGCCGTCGAGAACGGCAAGACCCGCGAGTTCGGATACGCCGAGATCCGCGCGCGCGGTCATTCACTTCTGTTCCGCGAGATCCAGGACCGCGACAACGACGAAGGTCACGGGCTCCTCGACGTCTGGATGAGCCACGGCGACAAGGTCACCGCGCTGCCACCGGGATTCAAGGTGATCGCGTCGAACGAAGCGACCCCCATCGCCGGCATGGCGGACGAATCGCGGCATCTCTACGCCGTGCAGTTCCACCCCGAGGTCACACACACGCGCCAGGGCAAGGCGATCCTCTCGCGCTTCGTGCACGAGATCTGCGGCATCGGCGTCGACTGGACCATGCCGGCGTACGTCGACGAAGCCGTGGGCCGCATCCGCTCGCAAGTGGGTGACGACGAAGTGCTGCTCGGCCTGTCGGGCGGTGTCGATTCCTCCGTGGCCGCTGCGCTGATCCACAAGGCCATCGGCCAAAGGCTCACCTGCGTCTTCGTCGACAACGGCTTGCTGCGACTCAACGAGGCGGAGCAGGTGATGGAGACCTTCGGACGCCACCTCGGCGTGAAGGTCATTCACGTGGATGCCTCGAACGAGTTCCTCGGCGCGCTGGCGGGTGTGACCGATCCGGAAGCGAAGCGAAAGATCATCGGCCGTATCTTCATCGACGTCTTCCAGCGCGAATCCGCGAAGCTCGTGAACGTGAAATGGTTGGCGCAGGGCACCATCTACCCGGACGTCATCGAGTCCGCCGGCGCCAAGACCAAGAAGGCCCACAACATCAAGTCGCACCACAACGTGGGTGGTCTGCCCGACACGCTCCACCTGCAGTTGCTCGAACCCCTGCGCGAACTCTTCAAGGACGAAGTCCGCGAACTCGGCGTGGCACTCGGTCTGCCGCGCGAGATGGTCTACCGGCACCCGTTCCCCGGTCCCGGACTCGGTGTGCGCATCCTCGGTGAAGTGAAACGCGAGTACGCCGATCTGCTGCGTCGCGCCGACGCCATCTTCATCGAGGAACTGCGTGCGAGCGGCTGGTACGACCGCACGTCACAGGCCTTCGCCGTGTTCCTGCCGGTGCGCTCCGTGGGCGTGATGGGCGACGGCCGCACCTACGAGCACGTCGTGGCACTGCGCGCCGTGCAGACCGAGGACTTCATGACCGCGCACTGGGCGGAACTGCCGCACACCCTGCTCGCGAAGGTCTCGAACCGGATCATCAACGAAGTCCGTGGTTTCAATCGTGTGGTGTACGACATCTCGGGGAAGCCGCCGGCGACGATCGAGTGGGAGTAGGGGGCTGCATCTCGTATCAGGGACGAGGTACAGGCATCAGTGAGGTAACGCAGTGAGTAACGGCCGGCGGGCCTGTGGCGGGTGTCTAGACCGCACTGACGAACTGTATATGGCGACGGTGTGTCCGTGCGGCCGGATGCTCCCTCTAGCGGTGCCGGAGCTGGGCGACGCCGCAAGCGGCACGCTGCTTCACGAGCGCGACCGGTCCGAGCAGGCCACGCTTTACCGCCTGATGCAGCAGCATGCGGGCTTCGTCGCGCATACCGAGACCGGCACTGGATCGGAATTGCCTCGATTCATCAAGGACGAGTTCGACGCCTTCCTCGAGTGAGGCGTCCTGGCCCATGGTTTCTCGAGGCTGCGCTGCGGCGAATGCGGCCACGACAAGCTGCTGGCCTTCAGCTGGAAGCGCCGGGGCTTCTTTCCATCCTGCGGCGCAAGACGCCGCTGCACCGCATCCGGATCCACGGCGTGCTGGCCCCGAACGCCAGGCTGCGCTCGCTGGTGAAGCTGCCGGGGCCGCCCGCGCAGGCCCGCGCGGCCGCACCGCATCAGCTGGGCACGAGTGCTCGAGCGCGTCTTCGATATCGACATGCACACCCGCCCGAATTGCGGCACCGGTGAGCTCGAGATCATCGCGGGCATCCTGGAGCGGCCGGTGGATACGGATGATCCTCACCCCCCGGGGCGGGACCATCAGCCTCCGCACGGGGCCGGACACGGGAGGCGGGGCTGCACTTCGCGGCCTGAGCAAGGCCCGCGGAAAAAGTCAAATCGCTACAGACTGCACTGCCAACCTGCTGCCGGGGTGGCGCTGCCGCCGTCCCGGCAGAACGCTGTCGGCGGCAGGGTCCACCCGGAGGCCGAGGCCAGAGCTGGCCTTCTCGGCCGGTCAGGAACCCGCCGGATCGGCGCGACGCGACGGTGTCGGTCCCACCGCCATGCAATCTGGGGCATCTCAGGCCGGAGACGGGTGCGTATCTGGCGCTGCGGAGGGCGCTAGGGAGCCTCTGCATAGCCTGCGCGGTCGCGACGGAGGTCTTCCGGGCGGATGACGCGAAGGACCAGGCCGCCGTCGATGCTGAAGACACATGATCGCGAAACGGCGGACTGTGCCGACAATGTCAGCCGCCCGGAAGGCCCCGTCCCGGAGGGTTGCGCCGCTTGGGGTACGTCGAACTGCGATCGCTGGCGGCGTTACTCGGTTTGTCGATAGCCCGATATCGACTGCACCTCGCGCCTTGCCACCGATCGATTCCGACTGCAACGCGATCCGCGCAGGCTGTGCAGAGGCTCCCTAGCGCTCCCACCCTCCTTTGTCGCATGCGACGGTATCATCCAGCCAATCGACGAATGAGGGAGGGAGATGGACCTCGATCTCACGCGACCCTGGGCTCTTGGCAATGGTCGTGCATGGTGCGCTTTGCTGATCGCACTCGCATGCACGGCCGTTCCCATGCTGGCGGCGGCACGCCCCAACATCGTCTATCTGCTCGCCGACGACCTCGGATGGAACGACGTCGGCTTTCACGGCGGGAACATTCGCACGCCGACCCTCGACAGTCTTGCGGCCGGTGGCGCGGCACTCAACGCGCTCTACTCGCAGCCTTTCTCGACGCAGACGCGTGCTGCGCTGCTCACGGGCCGCTATCCGATGCGCTACGGCCTGCAGACGCTCTCTCTGGAGCCTTCCAGCCGCTATGGCCTGCCGACGGAAGAGCGCACCTTGCCGCAGGCGCTCAAGGCGAGCGGCTATCGGACCGCCTTCCTGGGCCATTGGCTGCTTGGCCACGCCAGGCGCGAGTACTGGCCAGGGCAGCGCGGTTTCGATCTGTTCTACGGTTCGCTGTCCGGCGGCGTGGACCCGCAGCTGCGCAAGAACGCAAGTGCAGACTGGTATCGAAACGACCGGCACGTCAAGGAGGATGGTTACGTGACCGATCTGCTGGCGCGAGAGGCCGACCGGATCATCTCCGCGCACGACCGGTCCGCGCCGCTTTTCCTGATGGCGGCCTTCAACACGCCGGCGCAGTTCCATGGTGTTCCGAGGTCATACCTGGATCCGTACCGGAACGTTCCGGACGATGCTCGCCGAAGTTACGCGGCGGCGGTCACGGCACTGGACTCCGCGGTCGGCAGCATCGTCGCCGCGCTCGACAAGCGCGGCATGCTGGACAACACCCTCATCGTGTTCCACAGCGACAACGGCGGCGCGGTGCCGTTGCGCTACATCACGGGTGACCGGGACACCGACCGGCCGGCCGCCGACAACGGAAGCAAACGCGAAGGCCGGGGTAGCCTGTACGAGGGGGGACTGCGGGTCGTGGCACTGGCGTCGTGGCCGGGCAGGATCCCGCCCCGAACGATCGTGACCCAACCGCTGCACGTGACCGACATGTACGTCACCCTGCTCACTCTCGCGGGCGCTGCGTTGGAACAGCCCAGGAAGCCCGATGGGAAAAACGCATGGCCCGTGATCGCTGAAGGCAAGCGGATCGATCGCAATGACATCCTGCTCAACGTGGACGATTTCTCAGGGGCGATCCGCGCGGAGGAGTGGAAGCTCATCCTGCACGCGTCGCTGCCGAGCCGCATCGAACTGTTCGACATCGACAACGATCCGGAGGAATCCCACAACCAGGCATCGAGGCATCCGGATCGGGTCAAGGAACTCACTGCCAAGCTCAACGAATACGCCTACGACATGGTGCCGTCCCTGAACCAGGAAGAATCGATCGCCGCGGGCCGGCCGGTGTTCTGGCGCGCCAATCCACCGCGGCGATGACCGCTGCACCCCCGTCCCCATTGAAACCGCGAGCCGTTCAAGCCTCGATGTCCGAGCGCGACCTGCTGTTCGACTGGCTGAGTCGCGGCGCGCGGCGCTTGCGTGCGAATGACTGCCTGCGCGATGGGGTTCGGGCTGCCTGTGCCTTGCTCGCAAGCGCAGCTCTGTACCTGCTCCTCGAGCGCTCGAGGGTGCCGCGATCGGTACTGACCGCGATCGTGCCCTTTTTCCTGTTCGCCGGTGCTGCCGCCATCGGGTGGCTGGGCTGGCGCTGCATGCAAGGTCGTTCTCTCGAGACAGTTGCAGCTATCGCGGACACACGCTGTCGCCTGAATGACGAATTGGTCAGCGCATGCTGGTTCGCGCAAGACGAGAGGCCTTCCGCGTGGGTGGCTCTGCTGCTAAGGCGGGCCGTACGAACGACCGGCACGCTCGACGTCCGTGTCGTCTTTCCGTTGCGCGCGCCGCGCAGCCTTGCGTCGGCAGCAGGGCTCGGGACCGCAGTCCTGGCGCTGATGTTCGTCGGTAGCGATACGGGGGTGCCTGCCGATCGGAGTGCGGGTGTCATTCGCAGCCTCCAGGTGCAGTCACGCTCCGGCGATGACATTGGGGCGAACGAGATTGCGGCGAGGGCGAGGGCCATGGCCGCCACCGCCGGAGCAGACGAATCCGTATGGAACCGTGCCGAAGCGCTCGCGAGGAATCTGCGCAGCGGCGCAGAGCTGGCCGAACTGAAGCGCGCCATCGAATCGGGCGATGCAGACCGCGTCCGGGAATGGGTGGAGCGCGCGGCCCAGGTGGCGAATGTCGCGGCGCCGTCTTCGGATTCGCGTGACCCGGTCGGAGACGGCATGGTGCGGACCGGGCAGGACCTCTCCGCAGGATTGCCGGGGCTGCCGGACGATGGCAGCCCGCCCAGGAAGAACGCGGTAGAGCCTGCCGACAGGACGGAGGACGAGCAGGCGGGGGAGAAGGAAAGGGCCCCCGAACTGCCGACAGACCGCCTCGACACCGAGATCGGTGCGCTGAAGGACGCTCTGTCGAAGCTCGAACAAGGAGGAGGGGGTGGTCACTCGAAGGAGGCGAACGGCACCCCGCCCGGACAGGAACCGCAAAGAAGAGGGCAGGCCCAGCCCAGCGACAGCGAAGCGCTACAAGCCGTCACCGTCGCCTCCGGAACCGGCGGAGGCGAGGGTACCCCGCCGGCCGAACTCTCCGGGACCTCGGGAGAACCGGTGCAGAGTTCGCCCGTGGCGCGACTCGCCACACGCATGCAGCGCCTGGATGACACGGTAGCTGCGGGCGACTCTATGAAGCATGGAAAGGAAAGTCCGTACACCGTCACGGAAGCGGGGACGGCCCGTACCGGCCTGTCGGCGGTGCGTGCCGTGCGGACCGGTGCCAGCGACGCGGCGCTCGCGCGGGAGCAGATTCCCGTCGCGTACCGCGCGTCGGTCCGACGCTATTTCCTGACCGAGCACGGGAAGGAACGTTGAGCCCCGATCATGGATGGCAGCTGCGATGCGTCGGATGCTCCGGGCCTCCCATGCCCATGATCGCGGCCCCTGTGTTGTCGGCTCCTATTCCTGAACGCGGCATGCCGCCGAGGCCGTGCCCTTGAACTTTGCCTGGCTCTCGACGGCGGGTGCCATCGGTCTGATGGCCGCCGTCGCGGTCTCGATCGGCCTTCTTTACCTGATCAGACCACGCAAGCAACGCATCACTGTCGCGTCGACCCTCCTGTGGGAGCGGGTCGTGGGAACGGGCCACGTTCCCAAGCGACGCTGGCGCTGGCTGTTGTCGCTGTTGCTCGCGCTGGCGATCGGGCTTTGCCTGGTCCTGGCGCTGACGGATCTGAAGTTGCCCGCACTGCAGCCGGCTGCGCAGCGCATTGTCCTGGTACTGGACAATGCCGCGTCGATGGGCGCGCGCACCGGGGATGGACGTACTCGCTGGCAACATGCTCTCGATGCTTCGCGACGCCTGATCCAGCAGACCGGACAAGGCGCAGAGGTCCTGCTGCTGGATACGGCCGGGCGCGCACCGCTCAGCGGCTTTCTTCCCGCGCGCCTGGCAGTGGAGCGGCTCGACCGTCTGGCACTCTCTCCCGATGCGCGCACGCGCGTCCCGCCCTTGCCTTCCGGCACGGACATCACACGTGCCCATCTGTTCACGGACGGGGTGGGGGTGGGCGACGTGCCGGAGACCATGACGGTGCACTCCGTCTTCGATTCCGCCGACAACGTCGGCATCACCGCATTCACCGCGCGTCCGCTGCCGGCCGATCCCACCCGCTACAGCGCCTTCCTCCAGATCACCAATGGGGCTGAGGCCGACAAAGCCGTCTCGCTGGAAGTGGTCGGCGCCGCCGGCTTTCGCGTCGAGCGGCAGCTGCACGTCGCCGGGGCTTCCACCGTCGACCTGACCCTCGATGTGAGTGGTCTGGAGCAGGGTCCGCTACGCGCGCACATCGCGGCGCCAGGGGATGCCTTCGATCTGGACGATACCGCTTATGCCGTGGTGTCGGCGCATCGAGTCCGGCGCGTTGTCCTCGTCACCCGCGGCAACGCCGTTCTCGAGGGATCACTGCGCTCCCTTCCCGGAATCGCGTTGACCGTGCGCTCTCCGAGCCCGGGGTCGGAGCTCCCGTCGGCAGACGCTTACGTCTTCGATGGGGATGCACCGCGGACTCCCCCGGCCGCCGGCGCCCTTCTCTTTCGTCCGTTGACTGCGGCCTGGCTCGGCATTCGCTGGAAGGCGCTGGCGCCCGCGGTGGTCACGGGTTGGGACGACTCCGATCCGCTGACGGCAGGCGTGGACTGGGCCAGCGTGCGTCCCAGAAACGCATTCGTGGGGCAGGGCGCCGCCGCGGCAAGCATGGTCACGGCGGGCACTTCGCGCGATGCAGAGGCGGGCGGCGGGCTGATCATGGCGGGGCGCGCCCGTTCCCACTGGATCGCGGTCGGGTTCTCCCCACAGGATTCCAGCTTTCCGCTGCAACCCGGCTTTCCGATCTTCCTGGGCAACGCATTGGACCGGCTCATCGAGAGTCCCGACGTCGTGACCCAAGGGCTCGGCTACATCGAAGTCCCGCTTCCCGGTGCGCGGGTCAGCGAAGGGGGGCGCGTGCAGGTCGCCGCGACGACAACGGAATCGGGCACTCTGTTCGACGCATCCCGCCCCGGCGTCTACGTGGTCGACGACGGCCGGAAGCAGCTCGTCGTGATCGCCAATGCGATCGATCCGCTCCTGCCCCAGATCAATCGAAGGTCCCTCCACGGCGAGGGGAGTCTTGCAGAGGCGATCCCGGTGCCCCGGCGGAACTGGCCGGAGCCCTGGGTGTGGCTGCTGGCATTGGCCTTCTGTCTGCTCGCCTGCGAGTGGGTCGCGTTCAGCCGCCGCTTGACCGAATGAATCCGGACGTCGGCATCGCGAATGGCTGGGCCCTGTGGTTGCTGCTCGCGGCTCCGCTCGCGTGGTGGCTTGCGCAGCGTCGTGCCGGGTCGGGCGGGCGTCGACGGATCTGGCTGGTGACGGCGCTCCGCTCGCTGTCCCTGGCCTTCGTGGCGCTGGGGCTGGCTGCTCCGTTCGTCAACACGCGTTCGCACTCGCTTGGCGTGATCTACGCGTTCGACGCGTCCGCCAGCGTTCAACCCGAATTCCTGCAGCGGGCGGTGCAATGGGCGCGCCGGGCCAACGAGCATTTTCGTCCCGAACATAAAAGCTATGTCGTCTTCGGGCATCAGGCCCGCCTGCTGCACGATCTGGACGAGGTCGACAGAGTTTTGCAGACATCTTCCGCGAGCCCTGCCGGAGGGACTGCAACGATCGACAGGACTGCCACGGATCTGGAACGTGCCATCGAAGCGTCCCTGCTCGGCTTCGCACCGGGAGACGACAAACGCCTGATACTGATCACCGATGGCAAACAGACCCATGGGAATGTCTGGCGGGCACTGCCGCGCCTGCAGTCGGAAGGCGTACGTCTGTTCTCCCTTCCGGCTCCAACCCTGTCGGGATGGCAAGTCCGGGTCGATGGACTCGACGTTCCCGAGGGCGTGCGCGAGCGCGAGCCGCTCAAGCTGTACGTGCGGCTGCACGCGCGTGCCGCACTGAGAACCCGTGTGCAGGTCGTCGCAGCCGGGGAGACCCTGTTCGATCGCCAGGTGTCTCTTGTTGCCGGACACAACAAGATTCCCGTCGAACATCGTTTCGAGCGAGGTGGCAGCCGGGAGATCCAGGTGTTGCTGGGGCCACGCGGCGAGCTGGCGGACACCTGGCGGGGCAGCGTGTGGGTGGCTCCCCGTCTGCGCGTGCTGCAGGTGGAGGGCGACGTCATCGGGGCGGACTATCTCGCCGAGGCCCTAGGATCCCAGGGTGTCGAGGTCGCGCGAGTCACCGCGGCGCAGTTCGCTCGAGACCCGGCGGCGAGCTTGCGCGGCGCCGACACGGTTCTGCTCAACGACGTTCCGGCTGCGCGGCTTGCCGGCGAGGCGGGCAGCCAGCTCGAACGGTTCGTTCGCGACGACGGCGGCGGTCTGGTGTTCGTCGCAGGAGAGAACACTCATGGCAAGGACGCGTTCGAGGGGAGCGCGGTGGAGCGCCTGCTGCCGGTGAAGTTCGAAGCCCACCGCAAGCCGAAGGAACTCGATCTCCTGCTGCTCATCGACAGATCCGGAAGCATGCTGGGCGGCAAGCTCGAGTCGGTGAAGGCAGCGGCGCTCGCCACCCTGGACATGATGGAATCCGACCAGCGGCTGGCTGTCATCGCCTTCGATTCGCAGCCGAGCGATGTGTTTCCGCTTGCAGAGGTCGGCGGAAAGAGGCGCGCGGAGGACGCGATCAGCAGCCTGTCCAGCGGTGGCCAGACCGACATCCGCAAAGCCCTCGTCCGCGCGTTCGAGGTGCTCAAGGATTCCCGGTCCAGCACCAAGCACGTCATCCTGCTTTCGGATGGCCATACCGTCGCGCCGCCGAGCCCGTCGGCAAGGCAGGGAAGGGATCCTCCCCGCAGGGACATCCGGAAGATACTCGAGGAGCAGGGTTACAGCGCGAGCCACATCGAGCGGCTGCTGGGTGACGGTTCGAGCGCTCAGGGGGGAAGCCGCGAGCTCGAGGATCTCGTCGCCGACATGGCAGCGGCGAACATCACGCTTTCCACGCTGTCGATCGGTGAAGAGCCCGACGTGCCATTGATGGCCGCGCTGGCGGAACAGGGAAGCGGCAAGAGCTACGTCGCCCACCAGGACAGCGATATTCCGGCCTTGTTCGTGACCGAAGCACGTCGTTTGCTCGGCACGTCCCTGGTGGAGGAAACGTTCAGGCCGGTGGTGCGAAGCAACGGAGGGACGCTGACCGGTCTCGACTTCACGGCAGGCCCCGCGCTCAAGGGATACGTTGCCACCCGGCCGAAACGCTTTTCCGAAGTGCTGCTGGAAGCGAGGCCCGGCGACCCTGTCCTTGCGGAGACCCGCTACGGCCTTGGCAAGACCGTGGCCTTCCTGTCCGACGCCAGGAACCGCTGGGCAAGCGACTGGCTGACCTGGCCAGGCTACGCCCGGTTCTGGGCGCAGGTGGTGCGCGACGCCGGACGGAGTGCCGGCTCACCCGAACTCGGATGGCATGTCACCCGCGAAGGGGGATGGGGACTTCTGCGTCTCGCCGCGCTCACGCCGGACGGGCGCTATCGCGACGGACTGTCGCCGAACGCCCGAATCACGCGGCCGGACGGTACGCGCGCGGACGTGGCGCTGAGGCAGACGGCGCCGGGGACCTACGTCGCCCGCATCGCGCTGCTGGCAGGGTCACCGGCCCCGTACCGGTTCGAACTCCAGGCAGGCCCTGGTCTGCCGGCATCGGAGATCGCAAGGGTCGGCGCCCGCACGCTTCACTACGCCACGGAGGACGAATTCCAGCCCGGTCCCGCCGACATCCGGCTGCTCCAGGTCTTGAGCGAACGGACCGGCGGCAAGTTCGCTCCCGGCAGCGACGAGATCTTCGCGCCCGCCGGGGGTGGCAGCCCCGTGCCCCGGCCGCTGTGGCCCGCGTGTGCCGGTGCCGCGCTGCTGTTCTTCATCCTCGAGATCGCGGCCCGCCGCACGAACTGGCGGTTCCTCGAGGACCCTTCGAGGCAACGCTGATCGTCAGCCGGTCGCCGGCAACGCGATCTCTCCTCGCCTCGGAAGCATCTCCCGCGCATCCTTCTGCGCGATCTTGCCGTCACCCGATGTTGAGGCCGACCGAGAATTGACCCGTTGGAGTGGGCTTTGCCGATTCCATACCGACCCGGGTGTTCAACGCAGCCTGCAGCATTTCTCAGCAGTTGCCGGTGGGACAGACGCTGTGAACTGGCTTGGGTCAAGCTGTGGGCGGCAGCGGGTCAAGAATCTGTCGGCGCCAACAGCCCAACCGGCAGACCGGATGGTCGTGCTCACTGCAATGCCAAACTGACATGGACGACTGGTAGACTTTCGAGCATGGAGGAGCCGTCCATATTGCTCGTCGACGACGACGTCACGTTGTCAGGCATGCTGCGCACGCTGCTCAGTCGCGAGGGCTGGTCCGTGCGTGCTGCCCTGACCGGTGCCGAAGGAGACACCCTGCTGTCCCAGGCCCAGCCCGACGTGATTCTGCTGGACGTCATGTTGCCGGATGCGAACGGGGTGGACCTGTGCAGACGCTGGCGCGCCGGCAACAGGCAATTGGCCATCCTGATGCTCACCGCGCGAGGCGAGCCCGCAGAAAGAGTGCTGGGCCTAGACTCGGGCGCCGACGACTACCTGGCGAAGCCCTTTGACCGGCGCGAACTCGTCGCACGCATCCGTGCGCTGCTCAGGCGCAAGGCAGGTGAACGCAACTTGTCGCCTGTGCTGCGATTCGACGGTTTGACCATCGATCCTCACCTCCGTGAAGTCAGGGTACGAGATCAATTGGTTGAACTCACGAGCACGGAGTTCAAGCTGTTGCTGGAATTGGCAAGAAACCCGGGCAAGTCGCTCTCGCGCGAACAACTGAACGCCCAGGTCCAGATCGGAAACTACCGACCGCTGGACCGGACTGTCGACGCGCAGGTCTATCGACTGAGGCGAAAGTTGATGCCGCACGGCCCTGGCCGGGGCTGGATCGACACGGTGCGAGGCGAAGGCTACGTCTTCGTTCCACGTCCCGCGTCCCCGCAGTAGGCGGACTGTCGTGCTGCACGCGCGCCGGCTGGATACGCTCTTCGCGAGACTGCTGCTGGCACAGGGATTGACCGCCTTCTGCGCCACGATCACCTTCGGCGCCCTCGTCTTCTTCGACCGCAATGTGGTCCTGGCAGGGCCCTATGCCGAAGTTCTGGCACCCGAGTTGGCTAGGGTGATCGGCACCTCTCCCGTAATCGCTTCACCACAATCTGTCGAGCGAATCGAGCGGCCTGACCCGCAGGATGGGCTCGACATTGCGGCTTGGCCTGGGGCGGCAAAGCTCATTCAGGAACTGGACAGGCAGGGTTTCAAGGTCGACCAGGTGAACCTGCATGCGAGCCGGGGCAGGCCGACGTTTTCCATGCGCGTCCGGACGGACCGGTCACCTCCCGTTTGGGTCGGCGTGACGGATCCGTCCATCTTCCCGCGGTGGTACCCCGTCGCAATCGGCTTGTCGGCCGCACTTGCGGTCGTGATCGCCGCGAGTTGGGCCATCGCCAGGCACGTCTCGCGGCCGCTGGAGGGGCTGGAGGCCCGGATCCGACGCCAGTCGGCAGGTCGCGCGTTGGATCCGGGCGAACGACAACGGCAACCCGCCGAAGGCACGGCCGAGATCCGGTCGATTGCTGAGGCCTATGCCGATCTGCAAGCGCGGCTGGAACGCGTCGAACGCGAGCGTAAGGTGATGCTCGGCGGGATCTCGCACGACATGCGAAGCCCGCTGGCGCGCATTCGGCTCGCCGCCGAAATGCTCCCGGAGACGGCGGACCACCAGGACTATGTTCGGACGATCGTCCATGAGGTCGAACAGGCTGATCGACTCGTCGGCAGCTTTCTCGACTTCGTGGTCACCGACGAACTGGCGCTGGACGAGACGGTCGATCTGGCTGCACTGGTGCGCGCCGCCGCCGCCCAGTTCGACCGCATAGAACCATCCTCGGGGGTCATCGCGCCCGCCCGCCTCGAATTCGGTCCTGCGAACGGGCTCCTGCTCCAGCGCGCCATTGCCAACTTGATCGACAACGCCTTCAAGCACGGTCGGGCACCCGTGATCGTGAGGCTGACCAGTGATGCGGGCAGCGCGCACATTGAGGTCGATGACCATGGCGACGGCATGCCGCAGGACATAGCGCTTCAGCTGGCCGAGGCCTTCGCCCGCGGCGAACGTAGTCGCGTCGTGCCGGGCACCGGCCTCGGCCTTGCCATAGTGGGCCAGGTGGCCCATCGGCTCGGTGGTCGGCTGAGTTTCCAACGGCTCGAACCCGGGCAGCGAGTGCGCCTAACCCTGCCCCGCCGTCCTTAGGTCCGCTCGCTCGCGGCTGGCGTCAAGAGCACCGTTCGGCTATGGCGGCCTTGATTTCATCGAGCGTGACATAGCCTTTCCTGTCCTTGTCGATCGTGGCGAAGTTCTTGGCCGGGCGGGGCATGCCGGCCTTGGCCTCTTCGAGGGTCAGCCGTCCATCACCGTTCTTGTCGGCCGCCGCGAAGCGCTGGGCCAACTCCTCGGGATCTGGCTTCCGGATCTGCGCGCTGGCTGGAGCACCCGCCGTGAACACGGGGGGCAGGGCGGTGAGGGTCAGGGCTTTCAGGATCCGGTTCTTCGATAGTCGCTCCGCTGGGCGTGGGTTGGAGAATGGTTGGCTGCGCCTGTGGGCGCCGTTGTGGGGCCCGCTTAAGCGGTCGGACTTCCGCTGTCGCTGTGAGCCACCGAGGCGCGCCTGACGGTCCCGCTCCAGCTGCCCGAGCCGGACGAAGTCCAGGCGCTGAGCCCGATGGCTTCCGCCGCGCGCGCCGGGGCTCGGCCGCGGCTTCTGCAGCGTTCTTCATCGACGCGGCCTTGGCTCGTCCAAGCCTGAACTTCGTCAGCGAGAGGGTCTCGAGGCCATCGCGGCCTTGATATCCTCGATCGTGACGTAGCCCTTCTTGTCTTTGTCGATCTTGTCGAAGTTCCTCGCCACACGCGGCAATCCGGCCTTGGCCTCCTGCAAGGTCAGCTTGCCGTCGCCGTCCTTGTCGGCAGCCGCGAAGTGCTTGGCCAGCTTGTCCGCATCAGGCTTACGAGTCTGAGCTGTCGCAGGAACTGCGGCTGCAAAGGCGGCTATGGCCAATGCGGCGAGCATGAAGCACTTGGTGGTGGGGCTAATGGTGGGCTGCTCCATTCGTAGAGATTGCAGTTGCGAGGGAAACGTAGCCCCGGATCTGTTCAGGGCGGGTTGACGATGTGCTCGGCGCAGGCGCGCGCCCATCGTTCGATGGCCGGCTTGAGCGAGCCGGCATCGATTCGGGTCTTCGCGTCGCCGGCCCGGCCGATGTCGGTGCCGGCGAGCTGGTACAGCGACTCGCGCAGCGGCCGGCTAGAGTTGGTCGGCGTGACGCGAACCTCCATCGTTGTTGCCGAATCGAGCGACTTGCCCAGCACTGCGTCCTTGATCGGATTCGTGACCAGGCGCAGCGGAATCACGTCCAGGATCGTCTTTCCTGCGGGTTGGGATCCGACGTAGGTCATGGCCACCTGCACTGTTGCGTCAGCCAAGTCGGGGGCGTCGGTCAGCTTCAGCTTTGAGCTCAACTGAACTCGAAGCTGCTCGTTGGCGAACGCGACCAGTTCGTCGACCACGGCTTCGTCGACACCTTCGAAGCGCGCGTTGGCCGGGTGGCGCGTGACCGCAGGAAGGTACACGGACCGAATCTTCCGGGTCGATATGGCCGGGTCGGTGTAGTTCAGATAGCGGTCGCGCAGCGAACCCGCTTTCGCAAGCCGCGAGTAGTCCACGAGAAAGCCCGACCCGCCGGCCGCTGAGGTTGTCGAGGGGGCACTTTGGCAGCCCATGAGCACCGCCGAGCAAAGAAGCGCAACGAGGGATTCGAAGCATGAGGAGAGCTTCATGTCGTGGTGTGCTCACAGGGGGTTGTCGGGTTCGACTTTCGACCTGCCCACTGCTCGACGATCAGGAAGAACACGGGCACCAGCGCCACGGCCAGCAGGGTCGAAGCCAGCATGCCGGAGAAGACCGTGAGCCCGATCGACTTGCGGGCCGCCGCGCCCGCGCCGCTGCTGGTGATGAGCGGCACGACACCCAGGATGAACGAGAACGAGGTCATCAGGATCGGCCGGAAGCGCCGCCGGGACCCCTCGAGCGCGGCCTCGACGACGCCCATGCCCTTCTGGTGCAACTCGTGCGCCACCTCGACGATGAGGATCGCGTTCTTCGCCGACAGCGCGATGAGCAGCACCAGACCGATCTGCACGTAGATGTTGTTGGGCAGGCCCACCGCGGTCAGTGCCGCCACCGTGCCCACCAGCGACAAGGGCACCGAGAGCAGCACCGGCACCGGCGTCCACCACGACTCGTATTGTCCCGCCAGAACCAGGTACACCAGGAGCACGGCGAGGCCGAACACAAGCACGACGCTATTGCCCACGAGCCGTTCCTGGTAGGACATGGCGGTCCACTCATAGGACACCCCCGGGGGCAAGGTACGTGCGGCCAGGTCTTCCATCAGCGCCAGCGCCTCGCCGGAGCTGTAGCCCGTGGCCGCGGCGCCGACGATCGCCGCGGTCGGCATCAGGTTGTATTGCGCGACGACGGCGGGACCGCGAACCTCGCTGAAGCGCGCGAAGGCCGACAGCGGCACCATGTTGCCGCCGCGCGAGCGCACGGTCAGGCGGCCGATCGCGTCGCGGTCGAGCCTCGAGCTCGGATCGGCCTGGACGAAGATCGTGTAGTTCTGGCCGAACTTGGAGAACTGGTTGACGTAGGCGGCACCCAGGTAGCTCTGCATCGCGTCGTAGGCGTCGCCCACCGACACGCCGAGCGCTTCGGCCCGGGCGCGGTTGAGGTCCAGCTTCAGCTGCGGCACGGCGATGCGAAGAGGCGTGAACACGCGCTCGATGCGCGGATCGGCCGATGCCGCAGCCATCATGGCGTTGGCCGCCGCGGCGAGCTTCTCGTCGTCCCCGCTGCCGTCGTTCAAGACGAGCTGCATCTGGAAGCCCCCGGACAGGCCGAGGCCGTTGATCGGCGGCGGCACCAGCACGAGCCCGGTGGCGTCGGGCAAGCGGGCGAGTTCCTTCCCGAGCCTCCCGTAGATGGTCCGCAGGTCCTGCTCACCGGCCTTGCCGCGCTCGGCCCAGTCGTGCAGCACGAAGTACACGAGCGCGGCGCTCGACAGCGGCGCATTGCTGTCCAGCGGGGACACGCCCCCGACCGCGATGGCGTGCTTTACACCCGGCACCCGCAGACCGGCTTGCACCAGTTCCTGGGCCGCGCGGTCGGTTCGCTGCAGCGACGCTGCATCGGGTAGCTGCAGCGCAACCATCACGAAGCCCTGGTCTTCGGTCGGAATGAAGCCCGTGGGGATCTTCGCGAAGCCCCAGGCCGACAGGCCGATCAGCAGCATGCCCACGGCGGCGCTCAGCCACCGGTGGCGCAGCAAGACCGTGATGAGGCGCAGGTAACCGCGCTCCATCGGCAGATAGACCGCGTTGAAGGCCCGCGCAAACCGGCCCGGTGGGCGCTGGGGATCGTGCGGCCGAAGGTACTGCGCCGACTGTGCGGGCTTGAGCGTGACGGCGTTGATCCCCGAGATCACCGCCGTCGCGGCGATGACCAGCGCGAACTGCTTGTACATCTCTCCGGTGATGCCCGGGATGAAGGCCGCCGGCAGGAACACCGCGGTCAGGACCAGGGTCACGCCGATGATGGGCCCGAGCAGCTCGTTCATCGCGGCGATGGCGGACTCGCGCGCCGGCATGCCTTCTTCCATCTTCTGCGCCACGCCTTCGACGACCACGATCGCGTCGTCGACCACGATGCCGATGCACAGCACGATCGCGAACAGGGTCAGCAGGTTGATGGAGAAGCCCAGCGCGGCCATCGCCGCGAACGCGCCGATGACGGTGATCGGCACGGTCGTGGCCGGCACCAGGGTGGCGCGCCAGTCCTGCAGGAACACGATGATCACCAGCAGGACCAGCACGCCGGCTTCGATCAAGGTCTTGTAGACCTCATGGATCGAGGCGCGCACGAAGACGGTGGTGTCCAGCGGCACGTCGTAGCGCAGACCCTTCGGGAAGCCGACCGACAGCCGCTGGAGTTCCGCGCGCACGGCATCGGCCGCATCCAACGCGTTCGCGTCCGGCAGCTGGTAGATGGCGATGCCGCCGGCCGATCGGCCGTCGAAGGTGAAGGTCTGGTTGTAGTTCTGGCTGCCGAGCTCGATGCGCGCCACGTCGCGCAGCCGGGTCACGGCGCCGTTGTCGCCGGTGGCGATCACGAGGTTGCCAAAGTCCTCCGGGTCCTCGAGAGGCCCGTCCACCACGATGCTCAGCTGCTGCTGCTGCCCTGGCGGTGCCGGCGGCATGCCAAGCTGGCCGGCGCTGATGCGCTGCGTCTGCTTGCCCACCACCGCGATCACGGCCGAGGGGTTGAGGCCACGCTGCTTCATCTGCGCGGCGTCGAGCCAGATGCGCATGCTGTACGCGCCGACGCCGAACACGTTGACGTCGGCGACGCCGGGCAGACGTGCCAGGCTTTCGCGCAGCCGCAGGTTGGCGAAGTTGCTCAGGAACAGGGCGTCGTGCGAGGGATCGTCCGAGGAGAGCGTGACGATCTGCAGGATCGCGGTCGAGCGCTTGCGCGTCACCACGCCCTGCTGCTGCACGGCGCTGGGCAGCGAAGGCAGCGCGCTGGACACGCGGTTCTGCACGGCGACCTGGGCCTGGTCCGCGTCGGTGCCCACGGCGAAGCTTACCGTCAGCGCATAGCGTCCATCATTCGACGCGACGGACTGCATGTAGAGCATGCCTTCGACGCCGTTGACCTGCTGTTCGATGGCCCGCGCCACCACGTCCTTGACGGTGCGGGCATTGGCCCCGGGGTAGTTGGCCGTCACCAGGATGGTGGGCGGCGTGAGCTGCGGATACTGCGCCACGGGCAGGCCGAGCACGGACACGGCCCCGATCAGCAAGGTCAGCAGCGCGATGACATTGGCCAGGACCGGCCGCTCGATGAAGTAGCGCGCGATCATCGAGCGGTGGAGGTTGAAGCAGCGGCCGCGGGCTGCGCCTGAACCCTATCGCCGTCGCCCACCTTGGTGGTGCCGCCGACGATCAGAAGTTCGCCCGCCTTCAATCCGCTCAGGACTTCCTTGAACTCGCCACGCGCGGCCCGCGTCCGAACGCCTCGTCGCCGGGCCAGGTCGCCTTCGGCGACGTAGACGAAGTCACCCTGCTGGTCGTTCAGGATCGCGGCCCGCGGCACCAACAGGGCCTCACGTGGCTGCCCCAGGTCGATCGACAGCCTGGCGTAGTACCCAGGCAGCAGGCGCCCGTCGTGGTTGGCGAACCGGCCTCGCACGGCCAGCGTGCCGGTGCTCGGCAAGACCTGCCGGTCGATGAAGTCGAGCTCGCCATGCTCGGGGGTCTGATCCTCGCTCTGAAGCGTGGCTTGCACGGGGATCCGCTCCACGACGGCCTGGCCGTCTCGACCCCTGGCGGCCACCCGTTCGCGCAGGCGCAGCACGTCGTGTTCGCCGACGGCCGCATTGACGTAGGCTGGCGACAGCTTCTGGATGGTCGCGAGCAGGGTGCCGCCGGGCGACGCACCCACGTAGGCGCCGACATCCACCTGATGACGGCCGACGACGCCGTCGAAAGGTGCGCGAATCTGGGTGTAGCTGAGGCTGATCTTGGCGAGCGCGAGGTTGGCCTCCGCCTGCTGCAGATTGGCCAGCGCGGCATCCACACTGGATTGGGAGGTGGCCCGCTCCCGCAGCAGCTGCGTCTGGCGGTCGAAGTCGCTGCGGGTCTGGGCCAGGCGAGCCTCGTTCAGCTTGACCTGCTGCTCGTAGGTGTCCGGCTCGATCGAGAACAGCAATCGGCCGCGGCGCACGAATTCGCCATCGCGGTAGTGGATCTCCTTCAGGGCACCGGCGACGCGCGCCATCAGGTCTGCGCGCTGGCTTGGCGCGACGCTGCCGTCGAGTTCGATGACGTCCTGGATGCGGCTGGGTGCCACTGCCTGGACGGTGAGGCCGGCGATCGGCGCCTTCGACGCCGTCGGTGTCGAGTTCTGCTTTCCGCATCCGGACACCAGCACAAGGACAAGCAGGCAGGCCAGCGTCTCCGGCACGCGGCCCGCTGGATGGAAAGAGGCTGGTTGGATCAAGGCTGATCTCCCCTGCCGTAGGATTCCCGCTCCAGGCCGCCCAGCGCGCGCCACGCGCTGATATGGGCCTGAAGCAGCGCACCCTGTGCCTGCACCAAGGCATCGGAGGTCTGGAGCCGGGCCTGCTCGGCGCTGGCCACGGTGGTGTAGTCGGTCTGGCCCGACCGGTATCGGGTGCCGGCCAGTTCGGCGCTTCTCGATGCCGCGGTCTCCGCTGCGCGCAACTGCGCCACCTGCTCCGTGTATTCCATGATCGCACTCATCGCGTCCTCGACCTCCTGCTGAGCCTTCAGCACCTGGTTCTGGTAGGCCAGCACGGCCTGTTCGAAGAGGCTGTCCTGAACCTGGACCTGCGCCCTGATTCGCTCGCGGTCGAACAGCGGCAGCACCAGCCCGAGCCCCGCCGAGAGGGATCGGTTGTCCCAGCGGAACAGATCCGAGACGCTATCGGTGGCCGAGAACCCGAAGGAACCGCCGAGTGTGAACGTCGGGTACAGGGCCGCTTCGGCCTGACCAATGCGCGCCGACTGCGACATGGCCACCGACTCCGCCTGCGTCACGTCGGGGCGGCGCCTGAGCAGGTCTTTCGGCATGCCTGCCGCGGCGGCCTTTGGTGCACTGGGCAGCGCCTGAGTCATCGGATGCTCGCGCGCGAATACATCCGGCGGAGATCCCAGCAGCACGCTCAAGGCGTGCTGAGAGGTCGCCAGCGATTGCCGGATCGCGGGCAACTGCGCCTTGGTCTGTGCATGCTGTGTCTGCGCCTGGCGGTAGTCCAGCTCGGAAACAGCCCCCAGGCGGAAGCGTGCCTCGGCAATCCGCAGGCTCTCCTGCTGCTGATCCAGATTGGCTTGCGCGACGGCCAGGCGCTCCTCGTACAGCCGCACGTTGCAGTAGGTGGCGGCCACGCTAGCCTTGATCGAGACGCTGGCGGCACGGTACGCCGCACGGCTGCTGCGCAGGGATGCGGCATCGGCCTCGGCAGCGCGCCTCAGGCGGCCCCAGAAGTCGATCTCCCAGGACACCTGTCCCAGCGCCTGATGGATGGTCGAGCCCTCGTTGGTGCCCCGAACCCTCGACCCCAGATCGGGCTGGCTGTAGTTGCTGCCGGAGGAGAGCTGAACCGCCGGCCGGACGGATGCCTGGGTTCCGCGCAGCACGGCCTCGGCCTGCGCCACTTGCGCCGCTGCGCTGTGCAGGGTCAGGTTGTTGGCCTGAGCGAGCTGCAGCAGTTCAATCAGCACCGGGTCTTCGAAGCTGCCCCAGAAGTCGGTTTCGTCATCGGTGCCCACGCCGGGGCCCGATACCGCCGGCGTGGACCACTCGGTCTGCAGCGACACCGGCGGCGCCTCGTACTCCGGGCCGACGGACGAACACGCACCGAGTGCGAAAGGCACGACCAGTGCAACGCTGATCGACAACGACGTTCGACCGACGCAGAACCGCCTGACGTACGCGAACTGCATGACTCCTCTTCGATGCGTCGCAGACGCTTTGATCACCCGCGGGCCGGCGGCTGGAACCGGGACTGAACCACTATAAAGGCTCGGGATCCGCCGGGAGGACCGATCAACATGACGTTTTGTGATCGTCGTGCCCTGCGGCTTCGCCGTGGATTGGCGTTCGCACCCAGCGGCACCCTCGTGTCGACGCCGACCGAGAATTGACCCGTTGGAGTGGGCTTTGCCGATTCTCCCTGGACTGCCGCGTGTCGACTCCATCCTCGATCGATGGGGCCTGCCGGACACGGGAAGCGGGTCAGAGGGCGGCGCGTGCCTTGGTGCTGCGCTTCTGAGCCGTCCCGGGCGTGCCTGCAGGGTCGAGCGCCAGCAGCATGTTGCGGAACGTGGCTGCTGCGGCCGACAGCCGATGTTGTGTCCGGTGCACCACGTACCACTGGCGCATGATCGGAAAGCCTTCGACGGGCAGCACGGCGAGGCAGTTCGTCTTCAGTTCGAGTTCGATCGTCTGCGCAGACACGACCGCAACGCCCAGACCGGCGCGCACGGCTTGCTTGATCGCCTCGTTGGTGCCGAACTCGCAGCCCGCGCGCATCGCAAGCCCCAGTGCAGCGAAGTGGCGCTCCGCCGCGGCGCGCGTGCCCGATCCCGGCTCGCGCATGACCAGAACCTCCTCGGCCAGACGGGCCATGCTCACGCTGGCCCGGCCGGCCAGCGCGTGGCGCGGCGACGCGATGACCACCAGCGGGTTGGCCTTGAAGTTCTGCGCCACCAGGTCGACGCCGTCGGGAGGCTGGCCGGTGATCGCCAGGTCGGTTCTGCTTTCGGCCAGGGCGGACAGCACGAACTCCCGGTTGCCCACCTGCAGGCTGATGCGCACCCCAGGGTGGAGCGCGTTGAACTCCGCGATCAACGCCGGCAGGAAATAGTTTGCCGTCGATACCACCGCCAGGCGCAGCAGGCCCCGCTCGAGCCCGCGGAACTGCTCCATCGAGGCGTTGAGGTGCGCCATGCGATCGGCGATGTCACAGGCATGCACGTGGAGCATCCGACCGGCCTCCGTCAGGCAGATCCGCCGGCCGATCTGCTCGACCAGAGGCAGGCCGATCTGCTCTTCGAGTTGCTTCATCTGCATCGACACCGCCGGCTGCGTCAGATGCAATTCGGCGGCAGCACGCGAGATCGAACCGAGACGGGCAACCGCTTCGAAGATGCGAAGGTGACGCAGTGTGATGTGCATGCGGGCTCGCCAGGGCGGATGGAGCGTGGCGGCATCTTAGCAGCGGCCCGGACAGGTGCTCGACGGCGACGGCGTGGAACATCCCCTCCAGATCGGGGGCCACGGACCGCTCCACCGCCGCACTGCCCGCCGACCTGTCGCCCACGAACCCATCCCACTGCAACCCCGCGGAAGGTTGAACGTCGATGGAGCGGAAGAGGCGCGACGGTGCCTGATCGCCATCCGCCCTTCCGGGGCGAGCTTCAGCCCAGCGTCGCACTGGCCAGCAGTGCCGTCCTGCCGTCGGGACCCTGGGCCTGCAGGGCCACGCTGTCACCCTCCGGCGTGCCGACCAGCCGCAGCGGCCCGAGGTCGAACGCCGGCGCCACGCCGCGGAAGTCGAATGTCCGCATCGGACGCGGCGAAGACGCGCGCACCAGCTGCGCCAGCAGCACCGCCATGAGCGGACCGTGCACGACCAGGCCCGGGTAGCCCTCGACTTCGCCGGCGTAGACACGGTCGTAGTGAATGCGGTGCGCGTTGAAGGTCAGCGCCGAGAACCGGAACAGGAGTCGGCTGTCGGGCTGCAGCACCTGCGTCCAGCTCGCCTCGGGTACCGGCGGCCACGGCGCCGCTACGGGGGCGGAGACGGGGCCACCGGGCTCGCGGTAGACGATGTCCTGCTCCTCCTCGATGCACAGCGTGCCGTGCTGAAGGAAGCGAAGCGCGACCGTGACGAAGGCCAGCGGGCCGCTCTTGCCGGACTTCAGCACGACGTCGCGGATGCGCGCCTCGCGCTCCGCCGGCGCACCGATGACCAGCGGTCGATGCAACCGGATCCGGGCCCCTGCGAACATGCGTCGCGGGTACGGAATCGGCGGTAGGAAGTCGCCCCGCCGCGGGTGCCCGTCGTCGTCCAGTCTGGCCTGCGCCGCACGGGGCAGGAAGTGGAACCAGTGCCACAAGGGTGGCAGCGCATCACCTTCGCAGAGAGCCGGTGCCCGGTCGTCGAGCATGGCCTGCGCCGCCTGCGCCTGCACCCAGGTCAGCGGATCGGTGCTGGTTTCGGTACGGCCGATCCAGGCAGAGAAGTCGTCATCCATCAGCGATTCGAATACAGGCTTAAGAAACTCTGAGACAAGCCGCGCGGCATCCCGCGCATCATCCGTCACGTCGAGATTAGACCTGAACGCTTCCCGAACGCACAACACGGTTCGAAGACGTTCCTCCCGAGACCACCCGCCGTGAACGAGGCCTTCAACGCATCCATTCCTTCCGCGCCGCAGCCGCTCCGCGGTCTGCGCGTGATCGACGTCGGCAACTTCCTCGCGGGCCCCTGCGCGGCCATCGTGATGGGCGAATCCGGTGCCGAGGTGATCGAGGTCGAACACCGGGACGGCGGCGATCCGATGCGCCGCTTCGGCACTCCCACGGAACGCCCGGACGCCGCGCTCGCGTGGTTGAGCGAGAGCCGACACAAGCGGTCGGTGACCATCGATCTGCTGCAACCCGAAGGCGTGGCGCTGTTCTTGAAGCTGGTCGCGAAGTGCGACGTTCTGGTGGAGAACTTTCGCCCCGGCACGATGGAAAGCAGGGGTTTGCGCTGGGAGGTCCTCCGCGAGGTCAACCCCAGGCTGGTGGTGCTGCGCGTCACCGGCTACGGGCAGACCGGACCCTACAAGGACTGTCCCGGGGTCGCCCGCGTGGCACATGCCGTCGGCGGGCTGGCCTACCTGGCGGGCATGCCCAAGGGCACGCCGATGACGCCGGGCGCGACGACCCTGGACGACTGCAGGACGGGCCTCCATCGTTGCCTGGGCGTGATGCCGGCGCTGTGCCAGTCGGTCTTTCGCTGCACCGAGGAACCGGCGTCGGCGTACGCCATGTTCGGCACGGTGCCGGAGCGTGCGGGCTCGTCGCACAGCGACTTCGCCGGGCCGCACGGCCACTTCTCCACCAAGCGAAACGCCGGGGACCATCCGCTCGCTGGGTCCCAAGCTCGGCGAGCACAGCAGCGAGGAGCTACGCGAACTGCTCGGTCTGGACGAGGCGCAGATGGCTGCGCTGCGCGCCAAGAGCGTCATCCGAAGACCGCGTCGTGAGAGGCATTCTTCAAGGTCTGCGCGTGGTCGAAGGGTCGGCCTTCGTGGCTGCGCCCCTGGGCGGGATGACACTGGCGCAAATGGGCGCCGACGTCATCCGATTCGACCCCATCGGCGGCGGTCTCGACCATCATCGCTGGCCGGTGACGTCGGAAGGGGCGTCCCTTTTCTGGGCGGGGCTCAACAAGGGCAAGCGCTCGATCGCGGTCGACATCCGCAACCCGCGGGGGCAGGAACTGCTGACGCAGATCATCTGCGCCCCGGGTGCCGACGCGGGGCTGTTCAGCACCAACTTTCCGGCGCGTGGCTGGCTGGCCTACGAGTCGCTCGTCGGGCGCCGCGCCGATCTGATCATGGTCAACCTGACGGGCCGGCGCGATGGCGGCTCCGAGGTCGACTACACCGTCAATCCGCAACTCGGGTTTCCGTTGCTCACCGGTCCGGCGTCCAGCGACGAGCCGGCCAACCACGTCTTCCCCGCCTGGGACGCGATCTCCGGGCAGATGATCTGTACCGCGCTGTTGGCGGCGCTGCGCCACCGCGACCGGCACGGTGAGGGCCAGCTCGTCACGCTGGCGCTGAAGGACGTGGGTCTCGCGATGCTGGGCAACCTCGGCATGCTGGCCGAGGTGCAGGTGAACGGCGTCGATCGCCCGCGCTACGGCAACCACCTGTACGGCGCCTTCGGCCGCGATTTCCTCACGCGCGACGGCGAACGGGTCATGGTCGTCGGGCTCACCCCCATGCAGTGGGGCTGCCTGCTCGAGGCCACCGGCCTCGCCGATGCCGTTGCTGACCTGGGGGCGCGGCTGGGCATGAACCTGGGGGACGAGGGCCACCGCTTCCGGTCCCGCGATGCGCTGGCCGCTCTGTTCGAGCCGTGGTTCGCTGCCCGCACACTGGCCGAGGTGACGACGATATTCGAGGCGCATCGCGTGACGTGGGGACCCTACCGCACGGTGCGTCAGGCGATCGCGCACGACGCCGACCTGTCCACCGCGCACCCCATGTTCTCCATGCTGGAGCAGCCCGGCATCGGCACCTACCTCGCCCCGGGGTGCCCGCTGGACTTCGGCGCCGTGCCGCGCCGGCCGGCCGCACCGGCACCCGCTCTCGGCCAGCACACCGACGAGATCCTCCTCGAGGTGCTGGGCCTGTCGTCCGCCCAGGTGGGCGCGCTGCACGACGCCGGTGTCGTGGCAGGCCCGCCGGCCTGACCCTCGATCAGCCACGACGCCCCGGGCACTGCGGAGAAGACACCCCATGAGACTTCCCAACAACTTCTACAAGCCGCTTGCCATCGGCGCGCCGGCGCCGTTTCGTGAACTGCCGGTGCGGCCCGAGCGCGTGGTGCACTTCTTCCCGCCGCACATCGAGAAGATCCGCGCCCGCCTGACCGATACCGCCGCGCAGGTCGACGTCCTGTGCGGCAACCTCGAGGATGCGATTCCCCTGGACCAGAAGGACAACGCGCGCCGCGGCTTCATCCAGGGCGTGCAGCAGTCCGATCTCGGCGACACCGGCCTGTGGGTGCGCGTCAACTGCCTGAACAGCCCCTGGATCCTGGATGACCTGTCGGAGATCGTCGCCGGCTGCGGCAACCGGCTGGATGCCGTGATGGTCCCCAAGGTGGAAGGCCCCTGGGACATCCACTTCGTCGATCAGTATCTGGCGCAGCTCGAGGCCCGCAACGGGATCGGGAAGCCCATCCTCATCCACGCCCTGCTCGAAACCGCCGAGGGGGTGAAGAACGTCGAGTCCATCGCCACGGCCAGCCCGCGCATGCACGGCATGAGCCTCGGCCCGGCGGACCTCGCGGCCTCGCGCGGCATGAAGACCACGCGCGTGGGCGGTGGGCACCCGGGCTATGGCGTGCTGGCCGACCCCGCGGAAGGCCAGTCCGAGCGTACCTTCGCGCAGCAGGACCTGTGGCACTACACGTTCGCCAGGATGGTCGATGCCTGCGCGGCCAGCGGCATCCGCGCCTTCTACGGCCCGTTCGGCGACCTGAAGGACGAAGCCGGTTGCGAAGCGCAGTTCCGCAACGCCTTCATCATGGGTTGCACCGGCGCGTGGTCGCTGGCGCCGAACCAGATTCCGATCGCCAAGCGGGTCTTCAGCCCCGATGTCGGAGAAGTGCGGTTCGCGCGGCGCATCCTCGAGGCGATGCCCGACGGCACCGGCGTGGCCACCATCGACGGCAAGATGCAGGACGACGCCACCTGGAAGCAGGCCAAGGTGATGGTGGACCTGGCGCGGCTGGTGGCGAGCAAGGACCCGGCACTGGCGCAGGCGTACGGGTTCGAGACGGGGGCGTCCTGATGTCGACGAAGACCCGTCCCGGGAACTACTTCGAGGACTTCCGGCTCGGCCAGCACCTGGTGCACTCGCCGCCGCGCACCGTCACGGCCGGTGACGTCGCGGTCTACCAGGCGCTGTCCGGATCGCGCTTCGCCGTGAACTCGTCCGACCTCTTTGCGCGCACGCTGGGCCTGCCCGGCGCGCCGGTCGATTCGATGCTCGCCTTCCATCTCGTCTTCGGCCGCACGGTGGCCGATGTGTCGTTGAACGCGATCGCCAACCTGGGCTATGCCGGCTGCCGATTCGGTGCGCCGCTGTATCCCGGCGATACGCTCAACAGTGACTCGCGGGTCATCGGCCTGCGCCAGAACAAGGACGGCAGGACAGGGGTCGTCTACGTCCACTCCACCGGGGTGAACCAGCGCGGGGAAGAGGTTCTCGAGTACTGCCGCTGGGTGATGGTGAAGAAGCGCGACCCCGATGCGCCCGCGCCCGATCCCTTGGTACCCGCGCTGCCGGATCACGTCCCCTCCACCGAACTTCACTGTCCGTTCACGGTGGCGCCCGGCGCTTACGACAGCGCGCGTTCGGGTGGCGAATTCCTCTGGGACGACTACGCGGTGGGCGAGCGGATCGACCACGTCGACGGCATGACGATCGAGGAGGCGGAGCACATGCTGGCGACGCGGCTCTACCAGAACACCGCCAAGGTCCATTTCAACCAGCACGTCGAGCGCGAAGGCCGCTTCGGCAAGCGCATCGTCTACGGCGGGCACGTCATCAGCCTCGCGCGTGCGCTCTCGTTCAACGGGCTCGCGAATGCGCTCGCCATTGCCGCCATCCACGGGGGCAGGCACGCCGCCCCAACTTTTGCGGGCGACACCCTCTACGCGTGGTCCGAGGTGCTGTCCCGCGACGGGCTGCCCGGCCGTACCGACATCGGAGCGCTTCGGCTGCGCACCGTGGCCACCAAGGACCGCGCGTGCGCCGACTTTCCGGGGCACGACCGCGCTGTCACGGACCCGGCGGTCGTGCTCGATCTCGATTACTCGGTGCTGATGCCGCGCCGCCATTGACACCACCCGTGATGCAGCCCAGGACAGGACAAGGACGAAAAACATGAGTGACATCGCACTCGCCCCGCAAGGCAGCCGACCGTTGCCTGCGGCCCAGGTGAACCCGCTGCGCAGCCGCACCGATTGGGAGCGCCAGCGCGCTGAAGCGCTGGCCGACCCGGGCGCCTTCCATGGCGCCATCGCCAAGCGGCAGATCCATTGGCTCGTCCACGGCGTCGCCGGGGTCGGTCCGGCCGGCGCGTGGCTGCAGTACGACGAGGTCAGCGGCCGCTGGGGCGGATGGGATGCCGCCAGTGGCGCCGCCATCACGGCCGACCTCGGGGCCGGTTTCGAGCCCTGGCAGCGCGCCTTCAACGGCGAAGACGCGCCCCACTGGAAGTGGTTCGAGGGCGGCGTCACAAATGCCTGCTTCAACGAGGTGGACCGGCACGTGCTGGCCGGTTTCGGGGCGGAGCCCGCCTTTCTGTTCGAAGGCGATCGCTGGGACATGTCGCAGGACGGCGGCCGCGGTGCGCCGGTGGACGCCCACGCCATCTCCCGCAAGACGCTGCTGCTGGAAACCGCCAAGTGCGCCATCGCCCTCCAGCGTCTGGGTCTGAAGGCCGGTGACCGCATCGCGCTCAACATGCCGAACATTCCGGCGCAGCTGTTCTGGACCGAGGGTGCCAAGCGGCTGGGCATCGTCTACACGCCCGTGTTCGGCGGCTTCAGCGACAAGACGCTGTCCGACCGCATCCACGACGCCGGCGCGCGCATCGTCATCACCGCCGACGGCGGCTACCGCAATGCGCAGATCGTGCCCTTCAAGACGGCCTACACGGACCCGGCGCTGGACGACTACGTGCCGGTGGCCACGGTGCGCGCCACCATCGCCCAGCGGCTGGCGACGCTGGCCTCGCCCGACTCCGGGCCGCCCCAAGGCGGGCGCGCCCCCCTGGGGGGCAGCGAACGGAGTGAGCGTGGGGGGATGGAATCGCCCGACGCCGGGCCGCCCCAAGGCGGGCGCGCCCCCCTGGGGGGCAGCGAACGGAGTGAGCGTGGGGGGATGGAATCGCCCGACGCCGGGCCGCCCCAAGGCGGGCGCGCCCCCCTGGGGGGCAGCGAACGGAGTGAGCGTGGGGGGATGGATCCTGCCGATGCGCAGCAGGTGCTGGCCACCGTGGACGACACGCTGGCCGGCGAGGTCACGGTGCAGCGCAGCGACGCCATGCGCGGTGTTGGCCGTGCCCTTCGCGACCTTGGCCGCGCCGGCCGGTTGAATGCGGCCGAGGCCTCGCGCGTGCGCACGGCTGTGGCCGAGGCGCTCGTGGCCACGCCACCGCGTGTCGACGCCGTCGTGGTGGTGCGCCACTCGGCACAGGCCGACCTGGTGTGGCGCCCCGAGCGTGATCGCTGGAGCCACGAGTTGACCGATGCCGCGGCGGAGACCCTGCTGGACGCGGCTCGCAAGGCGGGCATGGCCGTGGCCGACGAGGCTGCGCTGCTGGCTCTGCCGGATGCCGACTTCGTGCGCGCCATCTGGGCGGCATCGCCGCCCGTGCCGCTGGACGCCGAGTTCCCGTTGTTCTTCATCTACACCAGCGGCTCCACCGGCAAGCCCAAGGGTGTGGTGCACGTCCACGGCGGCTACACCGCGGGCGTCGCGCACACGATGAAGATCGCCTTCGACGCGCGGCCCGGCGACGTCGTCTACGTGGTCGCCGACCCGGGCTGGATCACCGGTCAGAGCTACATGCTGAGCGCGACGATGACGACCCGATGCACGGGCATCCTGGGCGAGGGCGCGCCGACCTTCCCCCATGCAGGGCGCTACGCCTCGATGATCGAACGCTACGGCGTGCGCATCTTCAAGGCCGGCGTCACCTTCCTGAAGACCATCATGGCCGACGCGCAGAACGTGCGCGACGTGCAGCAGTACGACCTCTCCAGCCTGCGCGTGGCCACCTTCTGTGCCGAACCGACCAGCCCGGCGGTGCAGCAGTTCGGCATGGACCTGATGACGCCGCAGTACATCAACAGCTACTGGGCCACCGAACACGGCGGGATGGTGTGGACGCATTTCTACGGTAATGCCGACTACCCGCTGCATGCCGACGCGCACACGTATCCGTTGCCGTGGATCGTGGGCGACGTCTGGATCGAGGACGCCGCAGCCGAGAACGCCGCTGCCGTGCCGTGGCCGCGCGACGCCACGGCTTCCGGTGCAGCCAACGGCGTGGCCTGGCGCGCGGCGGCACTGGAAGAGAAGGGCGAGATCGTCATTGCCGCGCCCTATCCGTACCTCGCGCGCACGGTGTGGGGCGACGCGGACGGTTTCCGCGTCGAACCCGGCCCCCGCGGTCTGCGTGTGCAGCCCGGCTGGCGAGGGGATGGCAAGCGCTGGGTTTCCACCTACTGGACACGGTGGCGCGGCGCCTGGGCCTACACCCAGGGCGACTTTGCGGTGCGCTACGCCGACGGAAGCTTCAGCCTGCATGGCCGCAGCGACGACGTCATCAACGTCAGCGGCCACCGCATGGGCACCGAGGAGATCGAAGGCGCGATCCTGCGCCACAAGGCGCTGGACCCCGACAGCCCGGTGGGCAACGTCATCGTGGTCGGCGCGCCGCACCGCGAGAAGGGCCTCACGCCGCTCGCCTTCGTCAAGCCCACCGCCGGCCGCAAGCTGACCCAGGACGACAAGCGCCGCCTAACCGACCTCGTGCGCAGCGAGAAGGGCGCCGTGGCCGTGCCCAGCGATTTCATCGAGGTGACGCAGTTCCCGGAGACGCGCAGCGGCAAGTACGTGCGGCGCATGGTGCGGGCCCTCGTCGAGGACGAGGTCAACGCCGATCCGGGCGATGCCTCGACCTTGAAGAATCCGGAATCGCTCATCGAACTGCGCAAGGTCATCGGCGAGTGGAAGCGCAAGCAGCAACTGGCCGATGAGCAGCAGATGTTCGAGCGCTACCGTTACTTCACGGTGCAGTACAACGAGGCGACGGGCCGAGATGGGACCCGGCGCGTGGCCACCGTCACAGTCACCAACCCGCCGGTGAATGCGCTGAACGAGCGCGCGCTGGACGAGCTCACGGTGGTGGTCGAGCACCTGTCACGGCGCGACGACGTGGCCGCCGTGGTGTTCACCGGCCAGGGCACCGCGAGCTTCGTCGCCGGGGCGGACATCCGGCAGCTGCTCGAGGACATCCGCAGCATCGACGAGGCGCGCGCGCTGCCGAACAACGCGCACCTGGCCTTCCGCAAGATCGAACGCATGAACAAGCCGTGCATCGCGGCGATACAGGGCGTGGCGCTGGGCGGCGGCATGGAGTTCGCGCTGGCCTGCCACTATCGCATCGCCGAACCGACGGCGCGCTTCGGCCAGCCGGAGATCCGCCTGCGCCTGCTGCCCGGTTATGGCGGCACGCAGCGGCTGCCGCGGCTGCTCGCGAGCCGTCGCGGTGCGGAGGGGCTGCGCGACGCGCTCGACCTGATCCTTGGCGGGCGCAATGTCGGCGGCGACGAGGCGCTGGCGCTCGGCGTGGTCGATGAACTGGCCGGCGCGTCGTCCGACGTGGTCTCGGCGGCGCATGCGCGCATCCGGGAGTTCCTGGGCGCGGGCACGCAGAGCGGCGCAGACAGCGTGCTCGGCCGTGCGCTGGAGGACCGCCATGCCAGCCTGACGGCGTGGAACGCAGCCTCGCCATTGTCTCTCGACCTCGCGCTGGCCGACGAACACCTGCAGCAGGTCCTCGCGCAACTGCAGTGGGCGGGCCGCGGTGGCGCAAGAGACCGCGCCCTGCAGGCCATCCGAACCGGCTGGACCGAGGGCCTGGACAAGGGTCTGGGCGTCGAGGCCGAGCTGTTCGCACAGGCGGTCATCGACCCCGATGGCGGCAAGACGGGCATCCAGCAGTTCATGGACAAGAAGAGTCCCGCACTGCCGATCCGGCGCGGCGCCGTGAAGGTGGCCTCCGAGCACGCGGCCTGGATCGAGGCGCAACTCGCCGCTGGCGAGTTGTTGCCGCGTGGCGCCCCCTTCCATCCCGGCGTGACGCCGCTACCGCGGTGGCAGTTCGGCTTCGGGGTGCCACGCAATCCGGCCACGGGCGAGCCGCGTTTCGGCGAACCGCTGAAGAGTGAAGTCGAACTCATCGTCCCGGTGGAGCCGCCCTTGCCGAACGAGGCGCTGGTCTACGTGCTGGCCTCCGAGGTCAACTTCAACGACATCTGGGCGCTCACCGGCATTCCCGTTTCGCCCTTCGACAACCACGAGGAGGACGTGCAGGTGACGGGCTCCGGCGGCGTTGCCCTCGTGGCAGCCCTGGGCAGCGAGGCCAAGCGCGAGGGCCGGTTGAAGGTCGGTGATCTGGTGGCGGTGTACTCGGGCCAGACCGACCTGCTCAGCCCGCTGGCTGGGCGTGACCCGATGTTCGTGGGCTTCTCGATCCAGGGCTACGAGACCCGCACCGGCAGCCACGCGCAGTTCCTCATCACCCAGAGCCCGCAACTGCACCCGCTGCCCGCCGACCTGACGCTGGAGCAGGCGGGCTCGTACATCCTGAATCTGGGCACCATCGTGCGGGCCTTGTTCACGACGCTGAAGATCGCGCCCGGCAAGGCCTTGTTCGTCGAAGGCGCGGCCACCGGCACCGGACTGGAGGCGCTGAAGAGCGCCACACGCGCGGGCCTCGCGGTCACGGGCGGGGTGTCGAGTGCGGCGCGGGCGGCCTTCGTCGGCGCGCAGGGTGCGGTGGGAGCCCTCGACCGCACGGACCCGCGGTTCAGCCACCTCTACACCCCCGTGCCCGAGGAGGATCCGACGGGCTGGGAAGCCGCTGGCCGGCCGCTGCTGGACGAGTACCGGCGCCAGAACGGCGGACGGCTTGCCGATTACGCCGTCTCGCATGCGGGCGAAACGGCCTTCCCGCGCAGTTTCCAGCTCCTGGCCGAGGGCGGCACCCTGGCCTTCTACGGCGCGTCTTCGGGCTACCACCTCACCTTCGTCGGCAAGCCGGGCAGCGCACCGCCCGAAGCCATGCTGCAGCGCGCCGGCGCCCGGGCCGGCGAGGCCGTGCTGCTGTACTACGGACCGAACAGCACCGACCTGCTCGATGCCACCGGTCTGGAGATGATCGAGGCGGTGCGAGCCATCGGCGCGCGCACCGTCGTGGCCACCAGCACCGACGCGCAGCGCGAGTTCGTGCAGTCGCTGGGCTTCGAGGACGCGGTGGCGGGCGTGGTGTCGCTGGAGGACATCCGCCGCCGCCAGGGCGACAACTTCGATTGGCCGGCGACGATGCCGAGGCTGGCCGACGCGAGGAAGGACATCGAGACCTTCCGCACCGGCGTGCGCGACTTCCAGGACCGCACGCTCAAGCCGTTCGGGGCAGCCGTGGGGGCTCTGCTGAGGAGCCCCGACAACCCGCGCGGCGCACCCGACCTGATCCTGGAACGCGCCGGCCACGATGCGCTGGGCGTCAGCACCTCGCTGGTCAAGCCCTTCACCGGCCGCGTGGTCTATTGCGAGGAAATGTCCGGCCGTCGCTACGCCTTCTACGCGCCGCAGGTCTGGACGCGGCAGCGCCGCATCCTGATGCCGTCGGCGTCGATCCTCGGCACACACCTGTGCAACGCCTACGAGGTGACGCGCATGAACGACATGGTCGCGGCCGGCCTGCTGGACGTCACCGAACCCACCGTCGTGCCCTGGAGCGATCTGCCCGGCGCGCACCAGGCCATGTGGGACAACAAACATCAGGGCGCCACCTACGTCGTCAACCACGCGCTGCCGGCCCTGGGTCTGCGCAGCCGTGACGCGCTGTTCGAGGCCTGGGCGGCCGGCGAACGCGCCTGACGCTGCGACCCGCCAACAGATTCGAGATCGAGCCGAGGGAGTAGACCATGAGCACTGCACTGAACGCCCCGGGCCGTCTGGCTGGCAAGGTGGCCCTGATCACCGGCGCCGCCGGCAACCTGGGCAGCGAGATCGTCCGCCACTACCTGCGCCAGGGCGCGCTGGTGGTGCTGTCCGGACGCACCGCAGCCCGTCTGGAGGCAGCCCGCGACGCCGCGGTCCGGGACGCGGGCGTACCGCCCGAACAGGCCGATACCGTGGTGATGGATGGCGCCGACCCGACCAGCGTGCGCGCCGGCATCGCGGCGCTGGTCGCCCGTCACGGCCGCATCGACATCCTGCTCAACAACGCCGGGTCTGCCGGGCCGCGTCAGCCCCTGGAGAAGGTGCCCTTGACGGTCGAGGAGCTGGAGCAGCTCCGTGCGGCGGGCTCGACCGACACCGAGACGCTGGCCCAGGCCACGCGCAACATCCTGGGGGTGACTTGGAACGTGCTCCGCGCCGCGTCGCCATTCCTGAAGGAAGGCGCGTCGGTGATCAATGTCTCTACGATCTTCTCGCGCACCCGGTACTACGGCCGGACGGCCTACGTGGTGCCCAAGGCGGCACTCAACGCACTGTCGCGCAAGGCCGCCGAGGAACTCGGCGAGCGCGGCATCCGCGTGAACATGATCTTCCCGGGGCCGATACGCAGCGAGCGCATCCGCAGCGTGTTCGCGACGATGGACCAGCTGAAGGGCGCCGACCCCGGCAGCACCGCGCACGAGTACTTCGAAATGATGACGCTGAACCGCGCGTTCGACGGTCAGCCGCCGGGCAAGGACTTTCCCGTGCCCGCCGACATCGCCCACACCTGCGTGTTCCTGGGCAGCGACGAGTCGATGGCCTTCAACGGTCACGACTTCGAGGTCACGCACGGCATGCAGGTGCGCAAGGAGAGCCGCAGCACCTGGGTCAGCCGGCCGACCATGCGCACGGTGGACGCCATCGGCCACACGGTGCTGCTGGTGGCCGGCGACCGGGTCGAGGACGCCCTCGCCATCGCGCGTCTGCAGGCCGAGGTCGGTGCCCACGTGGTGCTGGGTGTGCCGCGCGAGGCCGACTGCGCCTTCGCCCGGGAACGCCTGAGCGAGATGCGCCACGGCCGGCGCGTGGATGTGCGCGTGCTGGACCGCACCGATCCCGCCACGATGGACGCGGCCCTTGCCGAGGACCACGGCGGCCCCATCACCGGCGCCATCGTGATGCCGGCGCACGGCGCGGACCGTTTCCGCGGTGCGCTGTGCGAGGCCAGCGACGACGACATGGAGCGTTTCGTCGACGAGGAACTGGGCGGCGCCATCGCCGTGGCCCGCAAGCTGAGCCGCTACTGGAAGGAGCGCACGGACCTGAAGCAGGAACCGCGGTTCGTGTTCCTGACCAACGGCAGCGATGGCGGCGCCAATGCCTGGGCCGACCTGTTGCGCTCGGCGATGGAGGAGCTGATCCGCGTCTGGCGCGATGAGAGCGAGGTCGACGTCAAGCTGGGCCGTCGCCGCTTCCCCGAGTGGGGCAACCAGATCATCCGCTACGACAACGCGGAGGCCGAGAACCTGCCGTTCACGGCCGGCCACACCGCACGGCTGCTCTTCAAGGAACAGCGCATCCGACAGGTGAACCTGTACCTGCCGGTCAACATCGGCGAGGCCAGCGGCGCGCGCCGGGCCACCGTGGGCTTCACCGAGAACCTCGCCGGCCTGCACATCGGCAAGGTGGCGCTCATCACCGGCGGCTCGGCCGGCATCGGCGGCGCGGTGGCGCGGCTGCTGGCGCTGGGCGGGGCGAAGGTGATGCTTGCGGCGCGACGCGAAAGCGAGCTGAAGGCCTTGCGTACGCGTATCGTCGGCGAGCTGGAAGACATCGGTTATTCCCAGGCCGAGCGTCGCGTCGGCATCCTGCCCGGGGTCGACGTCGGCCAGTTGCACACGCTGAAGCCCGCGGTGCAGGCCACCGTCGCGGCCTTCGGTCGCATCGACTACCTGATCAACAATGCGGGGGTGGCCGGGGCCGAGGACATGGTGGTCGACATGGATCCCGTCGCCTGGAATGCCACGCTCGATGCCAACCTCGTCTCCAACTACGTGCTGATGCACGAGGTTCTGCCGCTGATGAAGAAGCAGGGCAGCGGCTACGTGCTGAACGTGTCGAGCTACTTCGGTGGAGAGAAGTATCTCGCCGTGGCCTATCCGAACCGCGGCGACTACGCCGTGAGCAAGGCCGGGCAGCGCGCGATGGTCGAGACCATGGCCCGCTTTCTCGGTCCCGAGGTGCAGATCAACGCCATCGCGCCCGGCCCGGTCGAGGGCGAGCGGCTCAAGGGCACGGGCGGTCGTCCGGGGCTGTTCGAACGGCGCGGGCGGCTGATCCTGGAGAACAAGCGCCTGAACGCGGTACACGCCGCCGTCGTCAACGCCATGCGCCGCGGTGTCGCTGTGGATGGCCTGCTGGCGAGGCTGGCCGCCAACGATGTGGTTGCGCTCGCGGCGGATGCCGAAGCCCCCCCGGAACTGCGGGCACTGGCGACGACCGTGCTGAAGGAACGCAGCGACGACTGCCACTGGGGCAGCTACCTGTTCGACGGCGACATTGCCGAACGCCTGCTCGGCCGCCTGCGGCTGGGGGGATGCCTGCTCGGCTTGCCCGAATGGCAGGGCCGCACCGCCAAGGACTGGGTGGAACGCCTGCCGCCGGACGACAAGCCCTACCTGCCGCACGACACGGTGCAGATCGAAGCCGCGAAGGTGCGCAAGGGCGTGCTGTCGCTCCTGCACCTGGGGAAGATGCCGACGGAGACGGAAGTGGCGTTGGCCACGGTCTATTTCCTCGCCGATCGCGCCGTCAGCGGCGAGACCTTCATGCCTTCCGGCGGCCTGAGCCTGGAACGGTCGATCACCGAGCGGGAACTGTTCGGCAGCGCCAAGCGCGAGCGGCTGGACATGATGCGCGGTCGTACCGTCTGGCTGATCGGCGAGCATCTCGTGGAGTACCTCGCCGAAGCGGCGCGCCAGCTGGTCACCGAGTGCCAGGTCGGTCGAGTCGTCTTCCTGTGCCGCACGGCCGCCGGGAGCGCCGCGATGCGCGTCGCGCTGCGCGACCTGCCGCCGGATCTGCTGCACTTCGCCGAGGTGGGCGACGACCTGGAAGGCGGCATCGACGCAGCATTGAGCCGGCACGGCTATCCGACCACCATCGTCAGCACGCCTTTCGTGCCGCTGCCCGAGCACCTGTTTCCCAGCGCAGACGCGCCCGATGGGCCCGCCCTCAACCCCGAGGAGTTCCGTCAGCTCGTGCAGGACAACCTGACGCACCAGTTCCGCGTCGCGCGCAAGGCCAGCCTGATCGACGGCACGCAACTGGTGCTGGTGTCGCCGGACGTGCCGACCGGCACCGACAGGAGCGGTGCCCGCTTCGCGCTGGCCAACTTCGTGAAGACCACGCTGCACGCCTTCACGGCCACGCTGGCGGTCGAGAACGAACGTCTGGTTCACGATGTGCCGGTGAACCAGATCAACCTGACGCGCCGCGCCCGCAGCGAGGAACCGCGCAACGCCGCCGAGCACCAGGAAGAGGTCAAGCGTTTCGGCCGCGCCGTGCTGCTCGCCGGTGCGCCGCTGCCGGATGCGGAGGACTCGCGCTACCGGTCCCGCATCTACCGCGGCATGGCGATCACGGTCTAGGGCACGTCGACGCGGTGGGCGCGGCGCGGCGGGCTCGCGCCCGCCGCGTGCACGGAGATACGGGCGGTCCCATCGACGCATCCCAAGCCCCTCGCGGATCCCGAGCGCGATGCGTTGCGTCGTCCCGAAATCGAAACGGAGGAGACATTCCATGAGACATGGTCAGCACCGCGAACGACGGTGGGCCGATCGAGGCGACGACGCACGGATCCGGGCTGGGTCCCGGCAGCCGATGGGCAAGGCATGCTGATCCGCCCCTTCTCGTGTGTCGCGGTGGCCAACCGCGGAGAGGCTGCCGTGCGCTTCATGCGCGCCGCGCGCAGTTGGTCGCGCGAGCGCGGCGTCGCGCTCACGGTCATCGCCTTCTACACCCATGCCGATGCCGACGCACCCTTCGTCCGCCTGGCCTCCAAGTCGATCTGCCTCGGTGACGCGATGGTTCGCGGCGAGGACGGCAAGCAGCGCAGCGCGTACCTCGACGTGGAGCGCATCGTCGGGCTGGCGCGGCAGGCCGGTGCCGACGCGCTTTGGCCGGGCTGGGGCTTCGCGTCCGAGCGGCCCGAACTGCAGGAAGCCTGCGAGGCAAACGGCATGGTCTTCCTGGGTCCACCGGCCAGCGCCATGCGCGCCCTCGGCGACAAGATCGCGGCCAAGAGGCTGGCCGAGAAGGCCGGCGTCCCGGTCAGTCCCTGGTCGCGCGAATCGGTCGACGAAGTCGACGTCGCGGAATGCGCGGCACGGATCGGCTATCCGGTCCTGCTCAAAGCCACCGCGGGGGGGGGCGGTCGCGGCATCAGGCGGGTGGACCACCCGGACGACCTCGTCAGCGCCTACCGGTCCGCGGCGGCCGAGGCCGGGGCGGCGTTCGGCGACCCCGCGATCTTCGTCGAGGCGTTCGTTGCCGAGGCCCGCCACGTCGAGGTACAGGTGGTCGCCGACAGCCACGGCGGGGTGTGGGCGCTCGGGACCCGCGACTGTTCCATGCAGCGCCGGCAGCAGAAGGTCCTGGAAGAGGCGCCTGCGCCCGGGCTTTCCGCCGAAGTCGAACGAGCCCTTTGCGAAGCCGGCGCGAACCTCGCACGCATCTCCGGCTACGTCAGTGCGGGCACGGCCGAGTTCCTGTTGCTGCCCGATCGGAAGACCTTCTACTTCCTGGAGATGAACACCCGGCTTCAGGTCGAGCACACGGTCACGGAAGAGATCTTCGGACTCGATCTCGTCGGCCTCCAGATCGATGTCGGCCGCGGGGACAGGCTGCCGGACGATCATCCGCCCGCGCCGCGGGGTGCGGCCATCGAGGCGCGGATCAATGCCGAAGATCCCGATCAGGGTTTCGCGCCGCGCGCTGGCCGGCTCGTGCACTTCGAGGCCCCGCTGGGGCCCGGGGTGCGCGTCGATACCGGCTATGTGCAGGACAGCGTGGTGCCGACCGTCTTCGATTCGATGCTGGCCAAGGTCATCGCCTTCGGTGCGACGCGCCAGGCCGCGCTGGCGCGCCTGGAGACCGCGCTCCGCGACACCGCCATCGTGCTCGAGTCCGGTCTCACCAACCGATCGCTGCTGCTCGAACTGGTCTCCGAGACGATGTTCCGGGATGGGCCGGTCACGACGCGCTGGCTCGACCAGCATGTGGCGAGTCGCCCGGGCAGCGAATCGCGCAGACACCTCGAGACGGCGCTGGCGGCGGCCGTGCTGGGTGACTACCTGCAGATCCGGCGTGGGCACATCGCCAACTTCATCGAGGAGGCCCAGCGCGTCGTTCCGCACACGGTGCCGGAACCCGGGCCGGTCAAGGTGCGCTTCGTGCTCGGCCCCCACCCGCTGGAAGTCGAGGTGGGATCGATCGGCCCGCAGGAGGTGCGCATGCGGTGCGGCGACTGGCACGCGGTGGTGCGGGCCCAGAGCACCGGCAAGGGCACGCTGCTGCTGGATCTGGGTGGTCAGCGTCATGCCGTGCAGTACGCGGCGACCTCGTCGGAGGTGTACGTCGAGGTCGAGGGCGTCGCCCACCGCTTCCGCCGGCTGTCGGACGGATGCGTGCGCGCCGCGTTGCCGGCGTCGGTTGCACAGATCGACGTCCAGCCGGGTGACCGGGTGAGCGCCGGCATGCGAATCATGACGCTCGAAGCGATGAAGATGGAAACCATCATCGAATCGCCGATGACGGGGACGGTGAGGGCCGTGCACGTCCGGCCTTCAAGCCAGGTCGCTGCCGGCGAGGTCATGATCGAGATCGACGAGGGCGACGAGACCTCGCCGAGCACGGACGCAGGGCTGAGGCTCGGCGCGCGGCGCGAGACCGGACTCGATGCGATGCGTCTGGTGGAGGCGCGGCTGCTGGGATTCGATGTCACCTCGGAAGAGCTGAGTGCGGCGTTGGCCGAGCTGGACGCAGAGCCCTCGCCGCCGCGGGGTCGCCTGCTGAGGATGCTGCGGGCGGCCGTCGTGCAGGAGCAACTCTTCAAGAGCGGCCCCTTCGACGATGCGGTGAACGAAGCGAACGAATCGAGCATGGACCAGCTCGCCTGGTTCGCGCACCATCGGCGGTTCGACGACAGGAAGCTCTCCGAACGCTACATACGGCGGCTCGAACGCTTCCTCGCCTTGCATGGGATCGACGAACTCGGTGATGGGGATCCAGGGGTCGCGCATGCGTTGTTGCGTCTGTTCCAGGCGCGACGATCGCAGGAGGACGCGAGCGCGCTGGCACTCGCCATCCTGCGCGCCTTGGCCCGTTCGCAGCCGGCGGAATCCGAGGGTTCTCCATCGGCGCTGGAGCAGCGTGTGGTGTTCGAGAAGCTCGCCAGCGAGGCTGTCCAGCGTGGCGATCTCAGGGCCGCCACGGCGGCCTGGAACCTGATCCATTTCTGGCAGGATCTTCCGGAGTGGCAGGCGGACAGTGCCAGGGCCGCCGTCGAAGCCGACCAACGCTGGAACGACCTCGCGGCGGCCGGGTCGCCCGAAAGACGCGCCGCCGCCGAGACGGCCCTGCAGGCCTTGCCGCTCGGTGCCATCGCGGGGGTGCTCGAAGGCGCGTGCGGACGCGGTGCTGGCGGCCACGACCCGGCACTCGTCCTGCGGCAGTTGCTGGCCCGCATCTACGAAGTCCACGAGGGCGGCGTGATCGAGGACGCCGCGGTGTTGCCGGGGCGCCATCCATGCCAGCGCCTGCAATCCGCCGCAGGCGTGCAGGTGGTCGGGGTGTTGATCACCGCGCCCTGCGATCCGGCCGAGGTACTGGCCTCGCTTCCAGCCGACGCGCACGTCGACCTGCTTCTGGCATATGTGCCCGCCGTCGACGCGTTCGACGACGCGGCCCGGTTGGTGCGTTCGCGCTGGACGGCACTGTGGGTCGAGGGTGGCGAGATGCGCATCCGCAGTTGGGCGCAATCCGGCGACGCGATGGCCGAGCAGACCCTGCTGCGCGACGTGCATCCGGCACGCCCCGTGGCCCAGGAAGTCGCCCGGTTCTCCCAGTTCAAGCTCGAGCGGCTGCGCGCCCCGGCCGGGTTGCTGCTGCTCCGCGCGATCGCCAAGGGTGAAGACCGGCTGATCGCGATGGCCGAGGTCGAACGCTTCGATCCGGTGTTCGATGGCGAATTCGTCCGCGTGCCCGGTTTCGAGCGGATCTTCCTCAACGCCGTCCAGGCCCTGCGCGAGGGCTCGCGCGCTGCCGCCGGCAGGCCGCCGGCGTTCAACCGGATCTCGCTTTTCGTGCGGCCGACGATCGCGCTTGCCCGCAGCGAGCTCGACGCGCTGGCCCGGCGACTCGGACCGGCGACCTTCGATCTGGCCCTGCACAAGGTGGCGATGCATGGCCGCTTCACCCTCGGCGACACCCAGCCGCCGCGCGAGCTGGCTGCCGAGTGGCGCGACGCAACGGCCCTCGGCCCCCGGCTGGAGGTCGTGCTGCCGCGGCAGCGTCTGGTGCCGGTGATGTCGGCCTACGAGCAGCAGGTGCTGGCCGCCCGGCGGCGGCGCCTTTTCCAACCCTACGAGGTGGTGAGCTGGCTCACGTCCAGCGAGGATATCGGGCGGATCGAACGCGGGCAGTTCGACGAGCTGGAACTGGATGCACAGGGCCTTGCGCTGGAATCGGTACGAGGCCGTCCCGCCGCCAGCAACCCGACGGGGGTGGTGGTCGGGTTGATCACGAACTGGTCCCGACGCTTTCCGGACGGCTTCAGCCGGGTGCTGCTGCTCGGGGACCCCAACAAGGACATGGGTTCGCTCGGCGAGGGGGAGTGCCGGCGGATCATCGCCGCGCTCGACCATGCCGAGAAGATGGGCGTCCCGGTGGAATGGGTCGCGCTCTCCGGCGGTGCCCGCATCGCCTTCGACTCCGGCACCGAGAACCTCGACTGGACCGCTGCGGTGCTGCGTCGCATCGTCGAGTTCACGACAGCCGGGGGTGTCATCAACGTGCTGGTCGACGGCCCGTGCGTCGGCGCCCAGTCGTACTGGAACTCCGAAGCGACGATGCTGATGCATTGCCGAGGCACGCTCGTGATGACACCGCGGGGGTACATGGTGCTGACGGGCAAGCGTGCTCTCGAGGTCTCCGGATCGGTCGCGGCAGAGACCAACGAAGCCATCGGCGGGCTCGAGATCATGTCCGGCAACGGCCAGGCGCAGTACACGGCGCCCGACCTGAAGAGCGCCTATGAGCTGCTGCTTCGCCATTACGAATACACCTATGTCGTGCCGGGCGAGCAGCGGGCGCGTCGGCGGCCCAGCGCCGATCCCGTGGCCCGCGATGTCACCGGCAGCAAGTACGTCGGCGCCGGAGGGTTTTCCACGGTCGGGGAGCTGTTCTCGGAGAGCGCCAACCCCGGGCGCAAGAAGCCGTTCGCGATCCGCGAGGTGATGACCGCGGTCCTCGACCAGGACGCCCCGCCGCTGGAGCGCTGGAAAGGGCTGGCCGGTGGCGAAACCACCGTCGTGATGCACGGGCAGCTCGGTGGACATCCGGTGTGCATGATCGGCATCGAATCGCAACCGCTGGCGCGGCGAGGGCCGCGTCCCGTCGACGGGCCGGGCAACTGGATGAGCGGGACGCTGTTCCCTCACTCGTCGCGCAAGCTGGCGCGTGCGATCCGTTCGGTCAGCGGTCTGTGCCCGGTTGTCGTCCTTGCCAACCTGTCGGGTTTCGACGGCTCGCCGGAATCGATGCGCGAGCGCCAGCTCGAGTACGGTGCCGAGATCGGCAAGGCGGTGGTGGAGTTCGACGGGCCGATCCTGTTCTGCGTCGTCGCGCGGTACCACGGAGGCGCCTACGTCGTGTTCTCCCGCCGGCTGTCGAGTCGCGTCGATGCCGTGGCCCTCGAAGGGAGCTATGCAAGCGTGATCGGCGGGGGCGCCGCCGCCGCGGTCGTGTTCACCCGGCTGGTCCGCGAGAGGGCGCAGGCCGACCCGCGGGTGCGGGCGGCGCGGAATGCGCTCGCCGACGCGGGGCTGGCTGATCGCCGCAAGGTCGAGGAGGACTACGAGAGGGTGTTGGCCGACGTCGCAGCGCAGGTGCAGACCGACGTGGCGCGCGAATTCGACGCCGTGCACAACGTGGCACGGGCGCTCGACGTGGGATCGCTCGACGCGGTGATGACGGCCAGCGAAATGCGCCCTTCGCTGTGCGCGCGACTGGAACGCGCGCTGGAGGAGGATCGGGCCCGATCCCCGGCGAGGCAGTAAGTGAGGAGGCCCTTCCGGCCGGGCCAGTCGGGGACGCACGCCTGCCTATGGACGCACGTGCGGACTCCTGCTGTGTGCTCTCGCGCCGGGCGGGCACTGCCGCGCTCTCCCAACGATACGTACGCAGTCCGGAGGCCCCCTTGGCGAAGGGGGGCGCCGCTCGGGTAGCTCGCCGCGAGCGCTGGCTGCGATACTCGGCTCGTCGAGATTCCGACGTCGACCGAACGGCGTGCCTCGGCATCGGTCGGCTCCGGCTGCGACGCGATCCGTGCTGGCCATGCAGAGCCTGCCGAGCCCTGGTCAGGGTCGGTCTGCTGAGCCGGATGACGCGCTTGGCCGCGTGGTGGCTGACGGGCGCCCCAGCTTGCGCACCAGGGTCGGCTGGCTGATGCCGAGGTAGCGCGCCGCCGCCCTCGTCGTGCCGCATCGTTCGACGGCATCGACGAGCAGGGCTCTCTCGAATCGTTCGACCTGCCGCCGAAAGTCGACATCGTCGGCGGGAGCGCCGATACCGGCCGCGACGTGGATCGGCAGGTCACCGAGTCCGATCCGACGGCCCGGCGACATCACCACGAGGCGCTCCACGATGTTGCGTACCTCGCGGACGTTGCCGGGCCAGTCGTAGCGCTGCAAAGCGGACAAGGCGAGTGGGTCCAGGCGCTTGTCGGCTCCGTAGCTCTCGTTGACAGCGCGGAGGGTGTGCTCGATCAATGGTGTGATGTCGTCGCGGCGTGCCCGCAAGGGAGGTATCTCGAGAGGCACCACGTTCAGCCGGTAGAAGAGGTCGGCGCGGAACGTCCTGGCGTCGACCATCGCCTGCAGGTCGCGATTGGTGGCCGCCAGGATGCGGATGTCGATGGCGATCGGCTGGGTCGCGCCGACGCGGGTCAGCGTCCGATCCTGGATCACATGCAACAGTTTCACCTGCAGTTCGAGCGGCATCTCGCCGATCTCGTCGAGCAGCAGGGTGCCCCGGTGCGCCAGTTCGATCAGACCCGGTTTGCCCCTGCGGAGGGCGCCGGTGAACGAGCCGGCCTCGTGGCCGAACAACTCCGATTCGAGCAGTTCGCGCGGGATGGCGCCGCAGTTGATCTTGATGAACGGACCACGGGACCGCGGGCTTTCGTCGTGGATCAATCGCGCGATGACTTCCTTGCCGACGCCGGATTCACCGGTGATCAGCACGGTCGCTTCGACCTTCGCGACCCGCGTTGCGAGATCGACGATGCCGCGCATGGCCGGGCTGGTCGCGACCACTCCGTTGATGCTGCGGGTCGCCGTACGCAGGTGGTCGATCTCGCTCTCGATGCGCTCGATGTCGTTGCGCGCGGCGACGAGATCGTCCTGGAGCTTGATCAGCTCCGTCATGTCGCGCGAATTGATGATCACCTTCCGCACGGCACCCGATGGGTCGAAGAGGGGAATTCCGGTGACGAGGATCGTCTTGCCCTTGTGCGTCCTCTGCACGGCGCTGATGCGCTGACGCGTTGCGATCACCTGGGGGGCGATCGCCGGTCGAATCCACCCTTCGGTCTCGAAATCGGAGACATGCCGCCCGACCAGTTGCGCCGCCGTCACATCGTAGTTGCGTTCGCAGCCTTCGTTGACCATCAGCGTTCGACCGGTGCCATCCACCACGAAGATGCCGTCGAAGGAACTCCGGAAGATCTCGCGGAAATCCTCGTACAGCTGGGTGACGTCGGCCAGCGCCGCGTCGAACTGGCCGAGAAAGGCCGCCGGCGTCAGCAGGACGAGTGGCGCCTCGCCAGGTCGATCGATGGCCGAGACGAAACAGCAGCTCCTTCCGGTTTCGATGCGAATCGCCGGGCGTGGTCGGTCGACACGGTGCTCTGCCGCGGCCGCCTCGATCACGGCCACCAGATGAGGGTCGGCCGCGGTTTGGCGACGCATCGACAGGTTCATCCAGCCCGGACGACCGGCCTCGATCAGTGCCACCCCGATCGGCAAGGCGTCGAGGATGCCGTCGCCTGGTTCGGGAACGCCTCGCGGCGAATGTTGAGTCGGCGATGGATTCACACGTTGCCTCGCATGGCTGTTCACTGATCTGGAAACGAATCATACGCTCCGTAAGTGGATCGCAAATCGATGTACGGATCTGAAATAGCTATTCCAGACAGTGCGTTAACTATGGCCCGTGAATTGCGATTCAGCGGCAGGCAATCGTGAAGGTCCGTCGGACGATCACGATGCCACGCCGGTTCACACTCATCTCAAGGGAGATCCCCGTTGCCGTCCATCAAGGCTTTCGTGTTCGACGCCTACGGAACACTCTTCGACACCTACGCCGTTGCCGCCGCGGTCGAGCACGCGTTTCCCGGCCGTGGCGACTACCTCACGCATGTCTGGCGTCAGAAGCAGCTCGAATACAGCTGGCATCGGGCGGCGATGGGGTTCTACGAGGACTTCGCCGTGGTCACCCGGGAGGCGCTGCTCTACGCGCTGGCCACGACCGGCGTCAAGGCCGCCGAGGATGTGATCGACCGATTGGTCTCCGCGTTCGACCGGCTGGCGCTGTTCCCGGACGCGGCCCTCATGCTCGACACCCTGTCGGGCTATCGCATGGCGATCCTGTCGAACGGCAGTCCGGAGATGCTGCAGGCCCTGGTGCGGCATGCAGGCGTCGAGAGCCGATTTGAACGATTGATCAGCGTGGATGCGCGACGCACATTCAAACCGCACCCGGACGCCTATCGGTGCGCCGTCGACGCACTCGGACTCGCGCCCGCGGAGATCGTCCTGGTGTCGTCCAACGGATTCGACATTGCAGGGGCGCGGCGTTTCGGTTTGCGCACGCTGCGCATCGAGCGCGTGTCGGCATCGGCACTGGGTGCCGTGCTCGCCGATCCGCAGCACGTGGACGCGAGGGCAATGTTCATGGCGCTGCGGTCGCAGCTCGAGAGCCACGGCGGTATCCCGGACTACACGTGCATGTCATTGCAGGAGTTCGCTGTCCTGGCGCCTTCGATCCTCGCCGAGTCCAATCCCTGACCATCCGGAGCGACCACAGCCATGCGACATCTTCGACTGCCCGCAATCCCCGCGACCGAGGCTTCGCGCCCAGTGCCTGACGTGGCCACGCTCACCATCGAGACCATCCGGGCCGGTTACGACAAGGGTGAGTTCCTGCCCAGCGACGTTGTAGGTGCCTGCCTCGCGCGCATCAAGATGCTCGAGCCGTTGCTCAATGCGTTCATCAGCATCAATCAGGACATGCTCGCCGACGCCCGGCGCATGGACGCCGAAGTGGCGTCGGGCAGACCCCGGGGGCTGCTGCATGGCATTCCGGTGATCATCAAGGACAGCATGAATCTGGTCGGGACCCGCACTACCGCGGGGTACGCCGGGTTTGCCGCGGATGATCGGGTCATCGATCCGGCCACCGGTTGCCACAACGGGATCGACCTCATGCCGGTGGAGGATGCGATGCTCGTGGCGCGGCTCAAGGAAGCGGGCGCGATCATCATCGGCAAGAGCAACCTGCCCGACTTCGGTCTGGACGGGCTCCGTGCGGACTCGAGCCATAACGGCGACGCGCTCAACCCCTATGGCGATCGGTTCGCGCCGGGTGCTTCCAGCACCGGCACGGCGACCGCCGTGTCCGTCGGCTTCGGCACGGTCGGGCTCGGCACCGACACCGCCGGATCGATCCTGTTTCCCGCGTCGGCGCAGAGCCTGGTCGGGCTCAAGCCGAGCTTCGGGTTGATCCCGATCCATGGGGTGTTTCCGGGTCTTTCGAGCCATCACGATGTGCCCGGCCCGATGACGAAGACGGTGTACGACGCGGCTGCCCTGCTCGCTGTCCTCGCAGGGCCGACCGAGAAGGATCCCCGCACGCTCGCCGCCGCGGATGCCGGCGCGTTTCGCGATGGGGCAGGCTATGTCACGGCGTTGCGCAAGGGTGCATTCAAGGGTGCCCGCATCGGCCTGTACGAGCCGGGTCAGTGGGCGGCGGATCTGCACCCGGCCGTCGCCGAGCACTACCGGCGCATGGTCGCGATCATCGAGTCCCTCGGCGCGATCACCGTGCCCGTGGTGTTCGGCGACACCGACTGGAAGGATCAATGGGACGCGCGCCGGTTCTTCGTGCACTGCAATTCCTATCTGGCCGGCGTCGATGCCTTCCTCGCCGGCCTCGGCGGCAACAACCCGGCGTCGCGCGCCGACTTCAAGGAACGGGCCGGATTCGACATCGGTGTCGGCACCACGGCACCGCTCCATGGACTGCTCGCCAATCCGGACATCAACGTCCAACCCGGCGATCCTCGAATCGTTGCCGTGATGGAAGCTGCGGCCGCACTGCGCAAGCGCTACGAAGACATCCTGGCCGAGAAATCGATCGATGCCCTCTTCGTGCCGCGATCCATCAATCCGTTGCCCGATCTCGACGGCGACACCGTGCAGTACCTCGGCGACCAGGTGGTCGGCACCCAGATCAACGAGATGGGCCTGCCCGTCATCACCATTCCGGCGGGTTTCCTGGCCGATGGTCGGCCGATCGCGATCGACATCGTCGGCCCGGCGCGCTTCACCGAAGCGAAGTTGCTGGCTCTGGCGTACGACTTCGAGCAGGCGACGTTGCTGCGAAAGGGTCCCCGCATCTGACGTCGTCGTTGCTGCATGGAGGTGGACTCGCGTGATCACCGACTCGGAAAGGCCGACGTGACCGTGTTGACGCCGACCGAGAATTGACCCGTTGAGGTGGGCTTTGCGGATTCCATACTGACCCGGGTGTTCAGCGCAGCCTGCAGCATTGTCGAGCAGTTGCCGGTGGGACAGATGCTGTGAGCTGGCTCGGGCCAAGCTGCAGGCGGCACAGTGGGTCAACAATCTGTCGGCGCCAACAGGCTGCGCCGTCCACACTTCACATCATCCCGGCCAGTTCCAGTCGGCGACCTCCGGCATGTCGGTGCCTCGCAGCACGATGTACTCGCGGTGCTCGACCAGCTTGTCGCGGACGCGCTGCTTGATGTAGGCAGCCAACGGCGTCAGCCGTGGCACGCGCTCGACCACATCGGCCACCAGGTGAAAGCGGTCGAGGTCGTTGCGCACCACCATGTCGAACGGCGTGCTGGTGGTGCCTTCCTCCTTGTAGCCGCGCACATGCAGGTTGCCGTGGTTGGTGCGGCGATACGTCAGCCGGTGGATCAGCCACGGATAGCCGTGGTAGGCGAAGATGATCGGCCGATCCGTGGTGAACAAGGCATCGAAGTCCTTGTTCGACAGGCCGTGCGGATGTTCCTCGCGTGGCTGCAGGGTCATGAGGTCGACGATGTTGACCACGCGGATCTTCAAGTCCGGCACCCACTGGCGCAGGAGGTCGACCGCAGCGAGCGTCTCCAGCGTGGGGATGTCGCCGGCGCACGCCATCACCACGTCGGGCTCGGCGCCGTAGTCGTTGCTGGCCCACTCCCAGATGCCGACGCCGGTCGCGCAGTGCTTGATCGCCTGGTCCATCGTCAGCCAGACCTGCTGCGGCTGCTTGCCGGCCACCACCACGTTGACGAGATTGCGGCTGCGTAGGCATGTGTCGGTGACCACCAGCAAGGTGTTCGCATCGGGAGGCAGGTAGACGCGAATCACGTCGGCCTTCTTGTTGACCACGTGGTCGATGAAGCCCGGGTCCTGGTGCGAGAAGCCGTTGTGGTCCTGGCGCCAGACGTGCGATGTCAGGAGGTAGTTCAGGGACGCGATCGGCCGTCGCCACGGGATCTCCTTGCTGGTGACCTTCAGCCATTTGGCGTGCTGGTTGAACATCGAGTCGATCAGGTGGATGAACGCCTCGTAGCACGAGAAGAAGCCGTGCCGCCCGGTGAGCAGGTAGCCTTCCAGCCACCCCTGGCAGGTGTGCTCGGACAGCATCTCCATCACGCGGCCGTCGGGCGCGAGGTGATCGTCGCCCGCGAGCCGCTCGGCCATCCAGGCACGGTTGGTCACCTCGAACAGCGCGCCCCAGCGGTTGGAGGTCAGCTCATCGGGGCTCATCACGCGGAAGTTGCGATGATCCATGCTGAGCTTCATCACGTCGCGCAGATAGCTGCCCATCACGCGGGTCGCCTCGGCCAACGCTCCGCCCGGTCGGCTGATGTCGACCGCGTAATCGCGAAAGTCGGGGAGCCGCAGGTCCTCGAGGAAGAGGCCGCCGTTGGCGTGCGGGTTGGCCCCCATGCGCCGGTTGCCGGTGGGTGCGATCGCGCGCAGTTCCGGGACCAGTGCGCCGTCGGCGTCGAACAGTTCTTCGGGCCGGTAGCTCTTCATCCACTGCTCGAGCAGTTTCACGTGTTCGGGGTTGGCCGCCATGTCCGACAACGGTACCTGGTGCGAGCGCCACGAGCCTTCGGTCTGCAGGCCATCGACGCTCTTCGGTCCGGTCCAGCCCTTCGGCGAACGCAGGATGATCATCGGCCAGCGCGGCCGCTCGGCGACGCCGGTCGAGCGCGCGGTCTGCTGGATCGTGCGGATCCTGGCCAGCGCGTGGTCGACGGTGGCGGCCATCAGCGTATGCATCTCCATCGGCTCGTCGCCTTCGACGAAGTAGGGCTCGTAGCCGTAGCCCGTGAAGAGCGCGTCGAGTTCCGCGTGGGGGATGCGCGCCAGGACGGTCGGGTTGGCAATCTTGTAGCCGTTCAGGTGCAGGATCGGCAGCACGGCGCCGTCGGTGATCGGGTTGAGGAACTTGTTCGAATGCCACGCGGTGGCGAGCGGTCCGGTCTCGGCCTCGCCGTCGCCCACCACGCAGGCGACGATCAGATCGGGGTTGTCGAAGGCCGCGCCGTAGGCGTGCGACACCGCATAGCCGAGTTCACCGCCTTCGTGGATCGAGCCCGGTGTCTCGGGCGCGGCGTGGCTGGGAATGCCGCCGGGAAACGAGAACTGCTTGAACAGTCTCCGCATCCCCTCGGCGTCGTGCGTCACGTCGGGATAGAACTCGGTGTAGGTGCCGTCGAGCCAGGTGTTGGCCACCAGGGCCGGACCGCCGTGGCCGGGACCGCAGATGAAGAGGACGTTCAGATCGTCGCGCTTGATGGCGCGGTTCAGGTGCGCGTGGATGAAGCTCAGGCCCGGCGAGGTGCCCCAGTGCCCGAGCAGGCGCGGCTTCACGTGCTCGATCGTCAGCGGCTCGCGGAGGAGGGGGTTGTCGAGCAGGTAGATCTGCCCGACCGAGAGGTAGTTGGCTGCGCGCCAGTAGGCGTCCAGCTTGCGGAGTTCGTCCTGGGAGGGCGGGGTCGTTGTGGTCGGTGCGATGCGGATGTCCATCGTTGGCCCCCGGATAGGTTCGGTGTTCAGCGGAAGTAGGCCTTGCGCACGTACTGATCGACCATGCGCTCGGTGTTGAAGAAGGAGCCGTTCAGAGCGATGGCGTGCTTCATCACATCCATATAGCGGTCCTGGTAGCGGTAGTACAGCGGCGGGATCACGGTCTCGAGCTTGTTGTAGAGCGACTGGGCGTCGACAGCGCGATCGTCGGCGGAGTTCGTCCCGTTGTCGTTGCCGATCGCCCAGCCCGTCACGCCTTCGATACAGCCCTCCAGCCACCGGCCGTCGAGTATCGACAGCTGCGGCACGCCGTTCATGGCGGCCTTCATTCCGCTGGTGCCCGAAGCCTCCAGCGGCGGCTGCGGCGTGTTCAACCACAAGTCCACGCCAGCCACCATCCTGCGGGCGAGCGCCATGTCGTAGTCCTCGAGGTAGGCGATGCTGATCTGTCCCTCGAGCGCGCGGATGTGCTCGTGTATGTGCCGGATCAGGTCCTTGCCACCGCCGTCGCGCGGGTGGGCCTTGCCGGCGTAGACGATCTGGATCGGCCCGGCGGCGTGGTGCAGCGCAAACAGCCGCGGCACGTCGTGGAACAGCAGGTCGGCGCGCTTGTATGGCGTGGCGCGGCGCGCGAAGCCGAGCGTGAACACGTTCGAGAACATGCCGACACCGGTGCGGTGGTTGACCACTCGGACCAGGTCTTCCTTCGCCGTCTGGTGCGCAGCCCAGACCTCATGGCGCGGAATGCCGAGCGCGTAGCGCAGCCTCGCGTTGTCCTCGCGCCGGGCGGTGATGTGACGATCGTACAGCGCCTGAATCGCCGGCGCGGTCCAGAATCCGACGTGCACGCCGTTGGTGATCGAGTCGACCTTGTGCTGCGCGAACATCTGGCGCGAGATTGCACCGTGGCGCTTGGCCACGCCGTGGACGTAGACGCTGATGGCCACTGCTGGTGGGCAGCGCGTCGGCTAGACCGATTTCCATCGAGAAGCAGGCGATCGCGGCGGCGTTCGTCAAGGTTGAATTCTCTGCCCTTGTGTCGAACCGGTGGTGGATGGTGCGCCCGGCGCGATGACGAAGTCGTGACAAACGCACGGACAGTCCCGAGTTTGTGCATGACTCGACTCGGGATGGAAGAGCGCCGGCGCTGCAGCGATGGGCAGTGGGAGCCGCGCGCGGCAGACCGCCGCGTGCGTGGCGCCTCGACGACATCGGGCGGCGGCGCAGTCGCCCTGGTCGAGGCGGCCGGTATCGGACGTCGCCCTCCTGAGTCCATACTCCGGTGGTCGGCGTGTTCGCCGCACGCGACACCTGTCCCCGCCCGAGGAGCCCCACCAATGCCCCGACTCTGGATGCTCGCCGCCCTGTTGATCGCCATGTCGCCGGTCATGCCGGTCGTGGCCCAGACCCGCGCGGTCGTGCTGGAATTCGAACTGATCGACGAGATGCGGGACCCGGTCACGCGTGAGGGGGACGCAAGTCGGATGAGAAAAGTCACAGCGCGATTTCCCGACGCTCTACGTGCCTGCGCCACGCTCTCGATCGTCCCGCCGCCGCGGGAAGTCGTCGAGCTTCTGGAGAGTCGGATCGCCTACGTGCACCAGTGCAACGGCTGCGCAGAGGACATCGCCAAGGCCGCCGGCGCAGACGTCGTGGTGTTCACCTGGGTGCAGAAAGTGAGCAACCTGATCGTGAATCTGAATGCCGAGGTGCAGGACGCCGCGGGCAGAGTGCTCGATGTGCGGTCCGTGGACATGCGCGGCAACACCGATCAGTCCTGGCTGCGGGCAACGGATGCCCTGGCGAAGCGCCTTTGCGAACGGCTGAGGTAGCGAGCGATCCGCCTGCCGGTCAGGGCTGGGTCGGACGGATGTCCACCGAGCTTTCGAATACGAGATCGTTGGAGTCGATCACTTCCGCCGCCAGTGCGCCGGCGACCGAGGGCTTGAACGCGAAGCGAAACGCGGGGTTCTCGCTGATGGAGAAGTCCACGTCCGCGGAGAGGACCGTCTGCCCGGCATAGGTGATCTTCACCTGCCGGACGAAGTGCGGCGGTTCGTACAGACGGGTCAGCTGATCCATCGCAAGGCCGGACCGGTTGGGATGGCGGATCAGCAGTGTGACGAGGGTCGACTCGCCCGGCACCACCGATTCCGGCAACAGCCAGCGCATCTGGCCGAGCAGGTTCGCGTCGCCCTCCCGCTTGTTGGCCGGGGCCGAGCAACCACCGGACGCCTTGATGGTCCGCGTGGTCATCGAGAGCGAGCCATCGGCCTCTTCCGCTATCAGGCGCACCGTGCTGTTGTCCTCTACCCGCACGCGCGTGGCGATCTCCGCGCGGCCGACGGCCTCGCCCAGCTCGAAGACCGCCGAGACGGGGGAGGGGTTGCCGTCGATGATGAGATAGAGCTTGCGCGGCGCACCCCGGCCCTCTGCGGGAAACGCATGGATCGCAATGGGCACCACCGCGGCGTCCTCCGCACGCTTCGGCACTGCCAGGGCCAGTGCGAAGCCGGCGTCGGCGATCGGACGATCGCCGAACAGACCCGCCCGGACTCGGGGCCAGACATCCTCGCTGTCGGCCGCCGTTGCCGGCAGCGCGTGCACAGCGCAGAGCGCACCCGCCAGGATCACCGTGCGCGCGATCGTGAGCAGCAGCGTCATGGACGGAACATGCATTTCCGACGAACCTCCTTGTAGAGCGAACGGAACTTGCGCGCGTCGGCCTGAGCCGCCTCATTGTCCCGCAGCACGCTGCCGCGCTCCCCGGCGATGGTCACGGCCTTCGCCAGCGTCGAACCCTCCACGAAGGCGTCGTGGGTGAGTACCTCGGCGATGCGGTCGATCGCGCACGAGCACTTGTGGACCATCTCGAACTCCGGGCCCGGGTGGTCTCGCATGCACTCGAGGACGAACTCGACCCGCTCCGCGGTGGGATAGTCGTGGGCCCAAGCGTCGCTCGTCGCGATCGCTCCCAACGCCGCAAACATCAGGCCGTGGCAAGTCTTGTTCATGGTCAGTCTGGTATGTCCGGAAGGTCGTGGATCAGCCTGCGCGCCAGGGGTTCGCTCGCCGCGAGCAGGTGAGGAATGACGGCCCGCGCATCGGCGGCGCGCCCTGCATGGAGGAAGGTCTGGCCCAGGCGGTACCACGCCAGAGCATGCTTCTCATCGAGCCGCACGGCGCGCTCGAAAGCGGCGATCGCCGATGCGTCGAGATTCAGGCGGGACGCGGCGAAACCCTGCCAGTACGCCGCCTCGGAGCTGGCGCCATCCTCCGATGCCCAAAGGTCGGCAAACGCCTGCAGATCAGTCCACCGGGCTTGCGCCTCGAGCGTGTTTGCGCGCATGAAGTTGGGGAGATCGACCGTCTCCTTCGCCCAGAACGGCGCGCCCGTCAGCGGCATGACCGGCGCGTAGGCGTCCGTGCGCGCGATCCAGTCTTCGAACCACTCGACCGGTGCCGCGAAGAACTGGGGACCGGGACCTCGCATGCGGAAAAGCAGGATGGCAACCAGAGCTCCCCGCTCGTCGAACATGCCGCCACCGCTCGCACCGGAACTGAACCCCGCATCCGACTGCACGACCTGCGCGCCGTCCACGCGATGCAACCCCTCGACCGTCCCCACCGCGGGGCTGAGGCTCGCGCCGCCCGTGAAACCGAGGGCGACCACCTGTTCGCCAATCTGCAGCAGATTGCTGCGTCCCACTTCGGCGGGCTCGGCTTCGAGGTCCGGGACATCGAGCAGGCAGAGATCGTGGGCCATGTCCGCGCGCTGACTGACCGCCGGGCGCCTGACGCCCCCGAAAAGCACGTGGATCCGCGTCGCCCGCTGAGTGACGTGGCATGCCGTGACGACCCGTTCGCGCGCCACGACCGTGCCAGTCCCGACGAAGTAGCGCCCTCCGTCCATGACCACTTCGACCTTCACGATGCTGCGGGCGAGTCGCAGGAAGAGTGCGTGGTCCGGCGCGGACCAAGCGGGCACCGCGGCCAGGAGTGCCAGCGCCCAGCACCATCCGATCGTTCGACTGCGGGGCGATGCCGCGCGTGAACGCATGGTGTTCGGCCGTTCGGCTAGCAACCGGGGGCTCTCGAAACGAGTACCCTGCGACTGTGGGTGAGCAGCCGATGATGCGCTGAGGTCTCCCTGCATTGCCCCGCTAGGGGCGTCGGATGCTTCACGATCCATCCTCGCTCTCTGAACGTTGCGCCGTCGACATCAGCCTGCGAATCGTGACCGTCGCGGCGGCAGTTGGTGCAACCACCGCCTCTGCAGAGCGGTCCATGGCCGCGGACGCGGCGGATACCGGGAACCTCTTCCACCGCAACCGTCGCTTTCGCGGGCATCGCCCGCTGCTAACGGGGCCGCTGCTTGCCGGTCTCGTCGACCAGCGGTACGCCGAATTCCCGGAGCACCGCTTCGATCTCGGTTGCGTTGGCGTCGAGCGCAGCCTGGATGGCGTCACGCCACGCCGGTTCTCCGTGTCGTACACCCATCGCCATCCCGAAGTCGAACTTCACGCCGGGCTCGGACTGCAATGGAATCACCGTCAGGCCGGGGCCGGCGGCACGCTTGGCGAAAAAGCCTGCGATGGGCCCCCACACGATGGCCACGTCGATCTTGGCGGCCATCAGGTCCTTCTCGATGATCTGACCGGGGTAGTGCTCCGGATCGGCATTCAGGATGCGGTAGGGAATCGCCTGCTCGCTCAGGCCGTGCCGGTTCACCCACTGCGTCGCGGGGGAGCGATCGTAGAGCCCGATCTTGACGTCAGCCGCCGCCGAGGCCCTGGCGAGGAACGCCGCACTGCTGTCGATGCCGTCGAGCTTGCGTCCGTTCACGTAGACCAGCGCGTAGGTGGAGTGGTAGTAGGGACGCGTTGTGGCGACCTGATCGAATCCGGCGGGAACGCCCATCATGACGTCACAGCGGAACTCGGCATCTCCGGGCAGCTTGTAACGGAGCGTATTCCGGACGAAGTTCACCCGCTGGGGATACCAGTAGTGCTCGAGCGGCAGAGCGAGAGAACGGGCCAGGATCTTGGCGATGCGGTTCTCGATGCCCTCCTGGGCCTGGTTGGAGAACGGCAGATTGTTCGGGTCCTCGCAGACGCGGAGGGCACGGACGCCCTCCAACCCTTCATTGCCGCGTGCGGGTAGTGCGAGCAACGCAACCGCGAGAACGAGTCCGGTCCCTACGACGAGGGGGCGCAAGGGGATCACTCGCTCGAGATCTCCTGTACCTTCGCCCGGGTGATCGCGCCGTCGGAGCGACCCTTGAGGTAGGCGTAGAGACTATCGATGTTCTGCACGACCTGGGGATTCTCCTTGAAGCTGACCATCCCCTTCTCGAGCCGTCCCTCCATGACAACCTTCATGAACTCCTCTTTGGTGAGGACTTTCAGGCTCTGGATCAACGACGGCCCCACCATCCCTTCCTGGTTCGGCCCATGACAGCGATCGCAGGCGGCAGCACGCCACGCCCGGAACCCTTTCATGGTGTTCGCATCGACCTTGAAACCGTCCACCACCGTGTAGAGCTTGTCCTCCGAGAAAGCTCCACCGGACATCGCTGTTGCGAGACAGATCGCAAACGTCAACTTCCGGATCATGATTCTTCTTTCCTTCTTTCGCCGGCCTGCTAGCGGGCCTTGTATGTGAGATACCGTGCAAAAGCGCGCCCGAACCCGGGGGCTCGGGCGCACGCAAGGAGCCGTGCCGTCTATGCGACTTCGGTGCAGTGAACCGATCAGTTCTCGGGCAAGGCGAACACGATCAGGGAGCCGCCGAGGTCGGTGTACTTCGCCAGATCCCGGTAACCGCCCACGGCGCCGAGGCCGTCGCTGTCTTTCTCGAGACCTGCGGCCATGCCGATGCCGGCCCAGCCGCCGATGCCAGAGTACACGCCGACGAACTGGCGACCACGGTGCTCGTAGGTGAACACGTTACCGATGATGCCGGAGGGCGTCCGGAACTTCCAAAGCTCCTTGCCGTCGGTCTTGCGCACCGCCTTGAGGTAGCCTTCGAGCGTCCCGTAGAACACGAGGTTGCCCGCGGTGGCGAGAGCGCCGCTCCACACCGAGAACTTCTCGGGGTTGGACCAGACGATCTTGCCGGTGCCGGCATCCCACGCGATGAAGTTGCCCATTCCGCCATGGCTGGCCGGTGCGGGGTACATCGCCAGGGTGGCGCCGACATAGGGCTGACCCGCAACGTAGTCGACCTTGAACGGCTCGTAGTCCATGCAGACGTGGTTGGTCGGTACGTAGAACAGGCGGGTGACGGGCGAGAACGCTGCGGGCTGCTGGTCCTTGGAACCGAGCGCGGCAGGGCAGATCCCCTTCGTGTTGACATCCGGACCGTTCTGCGCGGTGCTGTACTTCGACACGACCTGTGGACGACCGGACTTCATGTCCACGTGCGTTGCCCAATTCACCGCCGGGTCGAACTTCTCGGCGACGAGCAACGCGCCATTGGTGCGATCGAGCGTGTAGCCGAAGCCGTTGCGGTCGAAGTGCACGAGGGCCTTGGTCATCTTGCCCTTGACGTTGATGTCCGCGAGGATCATTTCGTTGATGCCGTCGAAGTCCCACTCGTCGAACGGCGTCATCTGATAGACCCACTTGGCCATCCCCGTGTCCACGTCGCGTGCGAAGACGGTCATCGACCACCGGTTGTCACCGGGGCGCTGCGAGGGGTTCCAGGTGCCGGGGTTGCCGGTACCGTAGTACATCAGGTTCAGCTCCTTGTCGTAGCTGTACCAACCCCACGTCGTGCCGCCTCCGACTTTCCACTCGTCGTCCGTCCAGGTCTTGATGGAGGAATTGCGCCCGACCGGCTGGACCTTGCCGTCCATCCAGGTGGTGGTCTTGTCCGGATCCACCAGCATCTCGCTGTCCGGGCCCTGGCTCATGCCCTTCCACACCAGCTTGCCGGTCTTGATGTCGTAGGCCGCGACGAAACCGCGCACACCCCATTCACCGCCCGAGATCCCGGTGATCACCTTGTCCTTGAAGACGTGCGGGGCGTTGGTGTTCACGGCGCCCATCTTCGGATCGCCGTTCTTCACCGACCAGACCACCTTGCCCGTCTGCGCATCCAGCGCCACGAGCATGGAATCGGCCTGCTGCAGGAAGATCTTGCCGTCGCCATAGGCCACACCGCGATTGACCGTGTCGCAGCACATCTGCGCGATGACGGCCGGATCCTGCTTCGGCTCGTACCTCCACTTGATGGTCTGCGAATTGAGATCCATCGCGAAGACTTTGTTGGGGAAGGGGGTGTGGATGTACATGGTGTCGCCGATCACGAGTGGCGAACCTTCGTGGCCGCGCAACACACCGGTCGAGAATGTCCACGCGACCTGGAGACGGTTGACATTGCTGTCCTTGACCTGCTTCAGCTTGCTGTAGCGCTGGTTGTACATGTCACCGGCCTGCATGGCCCAGTTGCCGGGGTCGGCGATCAACCCCTCGACTTCCGGGTTGGCCTGCACCGCGGCAGGCAATGCGATGGCACTGCAAAGCACAACAGCAAACGACATCTGTTTCAGCTTCATTGAAGTTCCTCCTCTCGATTAGTTCTGGTGCTCGAGAATGTCCGTCGTGATTCGAGAGCGATGACGGACATACCCCGTGTCACCCGCGACTGTCTTGGAAAACGAGACGGCACTTCTACTGGGCCTCTTCGGACCCTGCGAACCCGGCGGACTACAGCGTCATGCTCTGCTGGAGCAAGCCACCGACGCGCTGCGACATGACGCGAGGTGGTGCGCTGCTGCCTAAGTCCGAGCGATGTATACCATTATCCCAAAGCGATTGGGTATCCAGTATCAGCGGGTTTTCCGAGGAAAAACAGAAACTATGGCGAGGGAACGCGATAGTGCAGCGCAACGTGGATCCGACTTTGGTGCTGGCCGCGACGGACTTCCCTGGGTCCCCCCATATGCACGCCGGGGCATATGTCCTCGATCCCACTGCTTCGAGAAGCGATAGCGTTCGATCGCAACGCGCTGAGTTTTCGATCATCTGTGTCTCCGCGAGCATGCCCGGCGTTGCTGCGGTGTCTGCGCGATCGTCATCGCTCCCTTCGTCAGCGATCCGTCGAGGACAGGTCCTGGCGAAAACCATGCAGAACCGGTGGATAGTGCGGTGCAGCGAGAACGCGCTTGGCTCGCATCGGACGTCCGGCGCGGCATCAGGCAATGAATTCGGAAGACCGCTCCTTCGGCGCCGAGGAACACGACCGGACGGGTCGGCATCGCGGTCGATCTCGCGAAGCGCGGAGCGACGAGGTCGTCGTTTTTCATCACCCTCCGCGTCGTCGACCCGATTCGCACCTGGGGATTGCGGGATCGCGACCCAGCGCGGCAAGCATGCAGGGAACCCTGCACAGCCGTACGCCAGGCGCCTGCATCGGGCGTGGTCTCCCAAGACGGGCCTGTGGGTCATCGACTTCGTGGATGCGCCTGCCCGTCGCTCACAAAAATGGGTGACGAGCCTCATCGGGATTGCTGCGCGAGCCGACTCCATGCATGCGCGAAGTCACGCCTGCTAGAGCAGCCTTCGAGGCCGGACTTCCCCTCGACCAACAACTTCAGACAAGGGTTCAACGGTGAAGCGACAGCCTGCCAGCAACCGTTCGGTCAAGGAACCGAAGCTCTCTCGCGCCCATCCGCCGGTCGACCTCGCTCCCGCCGACTGGCAGCGTGCGCTGCGCCGTCAGTTCGGACGGGACCAACCTTTCGTGCTGGAGAATCGGGGCGACCAAGCGTTCTTCTCGGAGTTTCGCGTCGTCAATCCGCAGTCGAAGGCAAGCTACCGCGTGGCGATACGCGGCCCGAATGCGGGCGACAACTACTGCTCCTGCCCGGACTACGCCACCAACGAACTGGGCACCTGCAAGCACGTCGAGTTCGTTCTCGCCCGGCTCGAGCAGAAGCGGGGGGCCAAGGCCGCCTTTGCCAGGGGCTGGCGTCCCGCATTCTCCGAGATCTACCTGCGCAACGACGGCAGGCGGGCCGTGTACTTCCGCGCCGGATCGGACTGTCCGCCGGCCGTCATGAAGGCCGCGGCGAGGGTGTTCGACGCTTCTCGAGGTGGCCTCCTGCCGGAGGAGCACTTCGGTGAGTTGGAGCATCTGCTCGCTAAGGCGGCGAAGTGCCGCCACGAGGTGCGGGCCTACGACGACGCCCTCGACTTCGTCGCCGGCCGGCGCGATGCCGCGCGACGGGCGGAGGTCCTCGCTGGTCTGTTCCCCCGTGGCGCGTCCGACAGGAAGCTGGCGAAGCTGCTCGAGGCGCCGATGTATCCCTATCAGGCCGAGGGCGCGCTGTTCGCGGTGCGCGCCGGTCGCGCGCTGATCGGCGACGACATGGGGTTGGGCAAGACCATCCAGGCCATCGCGGCGATGGAGATACTGGCGCGACACTTCGGAGTCACGCGCGTGCTGGTGGTCTGCCCGACCTCGCTCAAGTACCAGTGGCAAAGCGAGATCAGCCGCTTCTCCCGCCGCGCTGCACGGGTGATGGCCGGTGGCCGGGCGCAGCGCGAGATCGATTTCGGGGTCGACGATTTCTGCAAGATCACCAACTACGAGAAGCTGAGGCCCGATCTCGATCTGATCGCCGGATGGGCGCCGGAACTCGTCATCGTCGACGAGGCGCAGCGCATCAAGAACTGGAACACCATCGCCGCGCGGGCGCTGAAGCGCATCGACAGTCCCTACGCCCTCGTGCTCACCGGCACGCCACTCGAGAACAGGCTGGAGGAGCTGATCTCGATCGTGCAGTTCGTCGACCAGCACCGACTGGGCCCCACCTGGAAGCTGCTGCACGAGCACCAGGTCAGGGACGAATTCGGCCGCGTCACCGGGTACACGGGGCTGGAGCAGATCGGCCGGACGCTGGCGCCAATCCTGATCCGCCGACGTCGGTCCGAGGTCCTGGCGCAGTTGCCCGCGCGGACCGACCAGAACCTGCTCGTGCCGATGACCGAGATGCAGCTCATGCATCACAAGGAGAACGCCGATGTCGTGGCGCAGATCGTGAAGCGGTGGCGGCGGACGAAGTTCCTGTCCGACAAGGATCAACGGCGGTTGACCTGTGCGCTGCAGAACATGCGCATGGCCTGCAACAGCACCTATCTGCTCGACCAGGCAACCGACCACGGCGTCAAGGCGGACGAGCTGGCGGCGCTGCTCGACGGCGTCTTCGCGCAGCCGGATGCGAAGGTGGTGGTGTTCAGTCAGTGGCGGCGCACCCACGATGTCATCATTCCCAGGTTGGAGGCGCGCGGCATCGGCTATGTCAGCTACCACGGCGGTGTGCCGTCGGAGCAGCGCCCGTCCCTGGTCGAACGCTTCCGCGCCGATCCGGAATGTCGCGTCTTCCTATCCACCGATGCTGGCGCGGCAGGACTGAACCTCCAGCACGCCTCGACGCTCGTGAACATGGACCTGCCCTGGAACCCGGCGCTCCTGGAGCAACGCATCGGGCGCGTTCATCGCATGGGTCAGAAGCGCCCGGTGCAGATCGTCAACTTCATTGCCAAGGGCACCATCGAGGAGGGGATGCTGTCGGTGCTCGCGTTCAAGCGCTCGCTCTCCGCGGGCATCCTGGACGGCGGCCAGAACGAGATCTCGCTCGGCGGTTCGCGCCTGACCCGCTTCATGAAGGAAGTCGAGAACGTCACCGGTCGGATGGGCGAGGGCGAAGCGATGGTGCCGGCGGAGGAGGCGGAGCGCGTCGCCGGTGCGCAAGTGGACCCGCCCCTAGGAGCGGTCGGCACCTACGAGTCCGGAGTGCCGGGCGAAGGTACACCGGCAGCCGGCGCTTTCGCGCAGGAAGTTGTCACGCCGGGGCCGCCGGAACCCGATGTCGATCCCTGGGGTGTGCTCCTGCAAGCCGGCGCACAACTGGTGTCTGCGCTGAGCGCGGTCGGCGATGCCGGGCCGGAATCGCATCCCTGGATGGAGCGTGACCCGGTGACCGGCGCGTGCAGCCTGCGTCTGCCACTCCCACCGCCGCAGACGGTGCGACGACTGGCCGACGCCCTCACGGTGATAGCGGATTCCCTGCGCCGGAACAGCGCGGGTGGATGAGCGGGCGTGGGCGCGTCGATGGCATCGACGCCATCTTCGATGCGATGCGTTTCGCGTTCGATGATCGCGAGGCTGCACAGGGTGGGCGGTACCGGCCCGCCGCAGCAGCGGCGGTCAAGCGAGGTTCGAGAGCAGCCATCCCGTGGCAGCGATGTGTCCGACGGTGACCGCGACGGACAACGCGTGCAGCCATCGGAACCGCTGACGCTGCCCGGCGTCGGTTGCCCGATTGATCGCCGGCATCAGGATCTGTCGCACAGGCACCGTGGTCACGGCCACCGCAGCCATCACTGCGGCGAAGACGGCGTCGCTGGGCCACCACAGCAAGGCTGCCACCGCGGACGTCGCGATCACGAACGCGTAGAACCAGGGGAACGCGCGCCGCAGAGCTTCACCCGCCGTCTTCGCCGGCAGCGTCTTGAAGAGGAAGGCGGCGAAGCCGAAGGAATAGAGCGTCATGCCGCCGAACAGCAAGGACGTACTGAGAACAGCGAGGGACGGAATCATGGTGTTGCTCATGCGATTGAGAAGGTCATGGATGGCGAGTCGGCCGGTCCGTCAGCCCCGCTTGCGGAAGATCACCACGTGCTGCCAGGGCAGCGTGCTCACGGTGCGTTCCCAGTCCAGTGCGAAGCCGGCGGCCTCGCGCCGGATCTGCGCCTCGCTCATCTTGTGCAGCCGCTTGATGGGCACCTGCGGATCCTCGGCCTTGTACTCGACGAAGACGATGCGGCCGCCGGGCTTGAGCGCCTTCATCACGCTGGCCATCAGCTCGTACGGATAGGCCAGCTCGTGATAGACGTCGACCATGATCGCGAGGTCCACCGTACCGGCGGGTAACCTGACATCGTCGACCGCGCCGAGCCGCGGCTCGATCTGCGAGAGCCCGCTGCGCTTCACGGTGGCCTGCAGCAGGCGGATCATCTCGGGCTGCACATCGACAGCCCAGACCTTGCCGCCCGGCATCACCGCCGGTGCCATGCGGCGCGACAGGTAACCGGTGCCGGCGCCGATGTCCGCCACCACCATCCCTGGTTGCAGCGCCAGGGCCGCGAGCAGCAGGTCGGTGCGCTCCTCGCGTTCGCGCTCCTCCCGCTCGAGCCAGGCCGCGCCCTGCCAGCCCATCACTGCCGAGATTTCCCGCCCCATGTAGCGCTTGCCGATCCCGTCGGCACTGGCCGGCGCAGAGCTGTAGCGCTCGGACGTTTCGGCTGGCTGTGCCAGCGCCGTGGTCGTTGCGAGCAGCAACGCCAGCCAGGCGTATTTCCGGAAGATCGAGTGGTTCATCGTGGTCTCGCCTTGGTGTGGCAGCAGTAGGCCGCGGCGATGCGAACAAAGGGACGCAGCGAGCGGGGCATGGGCATGGTCGATAGACGGTCGAGGTGTCGATGGGTATCGCGCAAGGTCCGACGGGACAATCCGGATGCTGCCCGGCTTCGACGGCTTGGCGTTGCGGCAGTTCTCAGCTTCCCGAGGCGCCCGACCGGCACCACCGCATTTTCGCCGTCGGTCGCTGGCGCGAGCTGGCTCCGACCGTCGCGCCGGGCCACTTGTTCAACTGCAGTTTCGAAGCGGGTTCGCGAGGCTGCTGCAATCCACTGCAGGCACGCGTGGAGTTCGGTGTCACCCGCGTCACGGCTCGCGCAGCAGGGCGGTACCGGCCGTGGTCGAGGATTTGCAACCTATTCGGCGATCCCGTGTCTCTGCCCGGTCCCGGACACCCGACTATCGAAGAGGCTCGTTGATCGTGATGGAACCTGTTCACAAGGCGGTGGACGAATCTCCGCCACTCACCGTCCTGTACGACGGGGCATGTCCGCTGTGCCGCCGCGAGATCGGCGTCTACCGCGGTCTGCGGCCCCTGCAGGCCGATGCGCCGGTGTGCTTTGCCGATGTCAGCGATGTCTCGGTGGCGCTGCCGGCCGGCACGACGCGGGAGCAACTGCTCGCGCGATTCCACGTTCGCGGTCGCGACGGTGCCTTGCTGAGCGGTGCGCAGGCTTTCCTGGCGTTGTGGGCTGAACTGCCGGGGTGGCGGTGGCTGGCGCTGGCCGGCCGTGCACCGGGCGCGACTTGGGTGATGGGCCGCGTTTACCGGCGCTTCCTGCGCTGGCGGCCGACGCTGCAGCGCTGGGCACTCCGTCTGGAGCCCTCCGGTATCGAGCGAGCGAATTCTCGCGACGAGCCACCCCGTTGATCCCATTCCCTTCAGCTTCGGAAGCCAGACGATGACAGCGATCGCCCTCATCACCGGTGCAGGCGGCGGCATCGGCCGCGCCCTGGCGGAGCAGTTGACTGCCCAGGGCATCCAGGTCGCTGCCGTGGGGCGCGACGCAGGTCGTCTGGTCGATGTGGATGCCGCCGTGCGTATCGCCGCCGACACGACCACGCCCGAGGGTGCCGCGCTGGCTCTCGCACACTGCCAGGAGGCACTGGGTGCCGCCCCGACTTTGCTGGCGCACTGCGTCGGCAGCACGCTAATCGCGGCGCTGCATCGCACTCGCGCGGATGCCTACCGTGAGGTGATGCGCGTCAACCTCGACAGTGCCGTGTTCATGCTGCAGGCGTGGATCGGTGCGCTGCAGGGCGGCCCCGGCGCCGCCGTGTTCGTCAGTTCGGTGGTGGCGCGCATCGGTGTCGCCAACCACGAAGCCATTGCCGCGGCGAAGGGCGGCGTCGAAGCCCTGGTTCGCAGCGCGGCGGCGACGTATGCGTCGCAAGGCCTCCGGATCAACGCCGTTGCGCCGGGCATGACCGAGACGCCCATGACGGCCGGCATGTTGAAAGTGCCTGCCATGCGCGAGGGCGCGGGCCGGCAGTACCCGCTGGGCGGCGTGCAGACCGCCGGGCAGGTGGCCGACGTGATGGCCTGGCTGCTCGGTGACGGCGCGGCCCGCCTGACCGGTCAGGTGATTGCGGTGGATGGCGGCTTCACCACAGTGCGACCGCTCGTGAGGTGATTGCGACGGCGGGACCGTGCGGATGAATCGGAGTCTTCCCAGCTAGGCCGCCGGCGGCGGATCGCCCGTCGTCGGTGCCAATCCCCGAGCCAACGCGTCGAACACCACTCTGATCCGCCGCGAGGTACGCAGCTCCCGGTGCGTGACCAGCCAGATCGGGAAGCGCACCGGTGGTACATCGTCGAGCACGCGCCGGATGCCGGGCGTTTCCCGGGCGATCTCCTCCATCATCGCGCCGATACCGAGCCCCTGGCGGACGAGCGCCCAGTGGGACACCGAGTGGTCGGCATAGCAGCTGAAGCTGGCCTCGGTCACCGGCAGACCGTGTCGCTGGAGGTAGGCCAGGTACTGACCCGAGCGGTCGGAGCCGACGAAGGGCAGGGTGGCTGCGTCTTCGGCGCTGCGGGGATGGCCGTGGACCGTCACCCAGTCCTCCGACGCGTAGAAGCTGGCCGAGGCCTCGCGGATCAGCCGCGCGATGAGGTCCGGCTGTTCGGGCTTGACGTGGCGGATCGCGATGTCGGCCTCGCGCCGCCGCAGGTCGCTCAGCGCATTCGACGAGATCACCTCGATCGCGATACCTGGGTCGTCCTTGCGCAACTGGCGCACCAGCGGAGGCAGCAGATGGGCGGCCACCGCGTCGCTCGCAGATACCGAGACCACGCCTTCCACAGCCTGGGACCGGCCGGTCGCAGACAAGCCGAGCGCATCGGCGGCGGCCCCCATGGCGCGGGCGTGCTCGAGCAGGTCCAATCCCGTGTCAGTCAGCACCATGCGCTTGCCCACCCGCTCGAACAGCGTCACGTCCAGACGCTGCTCGATCGCTGCGACCTGGCGGCTCAGCGTGGGTTGGGTCAGCCCCAGCTTGCGGGCAGCCGCCGACAACGACCCGGTCTCGGCCGTCTCCAGGAACGCCCTGAGTTGGTTCCAATCGAGCTTGTCCATGCGCAGACGTATATCTCCACTGCGAATTACCGCCATTCCCCTGCGTACTGTGCATGGATAGGATCCCGGTGTCGCCTGTTCGTCGGGTTCCCTGGGATGTTCGAGATGCCTCTGTCCACCGTCAGCCGGACCGCAGCCGCCGCAGTCCTTCCGAAGGCAAGCGCGTCGGGGGAGGGGCTCCAAGCCCGCTTCTGGAACAGGATCGCCCGGAAATACGCCGCCGACCCCATCGCAGACCAGGCGGGTTACGAGGCGACGCTCCGTCGCGTGGAGGCCCTTCTGTCGACCGATCAGGACGTCCTCGAGATCGGTTGCGGCACCGGCAGCACCGCGCTGCGGCTGGCTCCGTCCACCCGCCGCCTGCTGGCCACCGATGTCTCGAGCGGCATGATCGCGATCGCTCGAGAGAAGCTCGCGGTCGCACCGGTCTCGCCACTCCACTTTGCCGTCGCCGATGCCGACGTGCCGGTCTCCGACCCGGCCGTCCACGACACGGTGCTCGCCTTCAACCTGCTGCACCTCGTGAGCGATCTCGACCGGACCCTGGCCTTCGTCGTGCGGGCCCTGCGTCCGGGCGGTCTGTTCGTATCCAAGACGCCGTGCATCTCGGAGATGCACCCCCTCGTGCCACGCGTCGCGCTGCCGCTCATGCGTGCGATCGGCAAGGCACCTCCCGTGCTGTGCTTCACCGGGCAACAGCTACAGGACGCCATCGTCGGTCAAGGCCTGGTCATCGACGCGATCGAACGCCACGGAACGCGCGGACGGGACATCCGGGTGTTCATCGTGGCCCGCAAGCCGGAGTGAGCAGCGAGCCGAATCATCTCGAGGCGCGGACAGCGCAGGCCATGCACAGGCCCTGAGTGGATCGCCCTGGGGGCGACGCCATGGTGCCGAGGTCGAGCAGGGGTCACCGCTCGTCGCCAAGGCGAGTCGAAGTCCGTCGAAGCTGCTTCACCGCGCTCAATTCGACTTGACGGCTTCCGTCACCGTTGCACTGGCTTCGATCTCCACACGACGGTCCGGCGCGAGACACGCTCGTAGCGCCTTCTTGCTCTTCGAGCGATCGCACGCGGCGGCAACGGTCACGGGCTCGCTGCGCCCCTTCCCGATCGAAACGATGCGGGTCGGGTCGACCCCGTGGGTCACGAGGTAGTCCCGGACCGCCTTCGCACGCTGTTCGGAAAGCCGCTGGTTCAGCGCGTCGGAGCCCAGCCGGTCGGTGTGGCCGGTCACCGTCACCATCTCGTAGTTGCCCGCCTTGCGAAGAAACGATGCGAGGTCGTCCAGTTCAGGAATGGCGCCGCGCTTGAGGACTGCACTGTTGCTGTCGAACAGGGCGCTCTTCTCCATCTGCAATGTCCGCTGAAGCAGCGGGGCGGGGCGAGTGTCCGGCGTGGTGTCCTGCGTGTTGTCCGGCGTGTAAGTGGTGACCGGAAATTCTGCCGGCGCTTCCTCGGCCTGCGACCCAACCGACGCCGCGTCTGTCGGCTGTTCCTCCGGAGCCGCTTCGATTGCTGCATCCCCGCCTGCGTCATCACGAAGCGACCCGCCGACGGAGGCCGCTGCGAGGCCGGTCCGATCCGCGAGCACGTCGTCCTCCGGACCGGCGCCATCTGCAAGCCACACCGCTTCATTGTCCGTGGCGTCCTCGGCGGCGAGGCTTGTCGGGACTTCGTCGTCGCCGCCATCGGCACTCGACATGGGCTCGGCGGCCGCATCGCCGGAGTCGGCAGGGAGCTGCGCAGCTTCGCCGGCTGCCGAAATCGCGGGCGCTGCCGGCGCCAGAGTTGGTCCCGCCACGTTCTTGGCATCGCAGCCCAGACCCATCGACCCTCGCGAGTCGTTCACGCAGGAACGAAGAACACCGCTGCGCACGGCTTTGCCCGAGGAGTCCAGGATGGTGGGTGGAGGCAGGGGCGCACCCGTCGCTGCGGGCTCGGGCGACCGGAGTTCCACGATGATCGGGGCCGGTACCACGTCCGCCCTCTTGGACGCAGGCGCCGCTGGGTCAACTGTGGCTGCCTTGACTGGAGCCGCTTTCCTGCCATCCCCATTGCCATCGCAGTCCGGGTTCGCGAACGCATGGGTATCGCCGCCGCTCGACACGCAGGTGCTGCCTCGACCGTCGCGAGTGCTCCGCCCCAGGCCGTCGTTGATCCACCGGCCCTTACCGTCCGCACTGGCGGCGAGCGGCAGAACAAGGGAGGCGAGGGCGACGGCGATCACGCATTGGTGAAAAGGATGGGTCATGAAGGATCCGGAGGAAGGAGGAATGAAATCCAGAGAGGTCAGCGGGTGGGAGGTCCGCGTTGGTCCCGCGAAATCATAGCGAGGAACACGCTTTCCGATCCACCCGAATCACGGTGTTCCAACCGTCGAGTCGACCGAGGGCAAGGTGGCATCGCGGAGGTCATTGCCGGGCGCAGAGGACTGCTCGGCAGCCGCGCGCGGCCTGGTCCGGACGGTCCACGCGGCGCCACGTGCAGGGGCCTGGCCAACAGTCGTTTTCTGCGTCCTATACTCGGGTCGGCCGCTGTCAATAAATAAAGCGCGCGCGTGCCGGCCCGTCGCGCAAGGAGATCCCCGATGCAGAACCCACACACGCGGCCACGTGCCCGCCGTCAAAGTCCGAAAAGTGCCATCAAGGCGCTGGTCTTTCTGATGGCCAGCATAGGTACGGCCCATGCCCAGACCTGGTCCGGCCTGGGCGTCACCAACAACTGGTCTGACCGATTCAACTGGCAGGGTTTTCAGGCGCCGGTGTCCGGTGCCACCACGGCCATCACCTTCGCGGGCAATCGGCGGCTGACGTCGGTACTCGACCTGACCTCCCCCTTCACGCTGAATGCGCTGAGCTTTTCTGTCGGCGCGGGAGCATTCGCCATCAGCGGCAATGCGCTGCGCTTCGATGGCAGCAACGCCCGGCTGCTGCAGAACAGCAGCAGCGGCATGTCGGTCGGCAATGACATGCAGCTGGCCACCAACCTGCTGGTGGACGGCACGGGCAACATCACGCTGGGTGGCAACTTGTCGCGCGCCCCTGGCCTGAACCGCGACACCATGCTGGTGACCAAACGCGGCACCGGCAACCTGGTGCTGGCGGGCGCCAGCTTCTATGACGCCACCGTGCGCATCGAAGCCGGTCAGGTCCAGCTTCGCGAAGCGCGGGCGCTGCAGAACGCGCACGTGGCGCTGGACATCGACAACGGCCTGAGCTTCGGTACCCTGGCCCAGGCAACGCTCGGCAACCTGTCGGGCAGCGGCGCGCTTGCGCTCGGCACCACCGCGCTCACGCTGGGCGGCAACGACATGCCCATCGGCGTGCACAGCGGCAACATCACCGGCACCACCGGCAGTATCACCAAGGCCGGTAGCAGCACCACCCGGCTGGCCGGCACCTCGCAGTTCGCCCGGCTGCAGGTGAACACCGGACGTTTGCAGATCGAGGACGGCTCGGTGTTGCTGGGCGATACCAACGAAGGCCTGGTGGTGGGTACCGGCCTCACGGCGGCCCTCGCAGGGTCGGTCATGACCGTGACCGGCGGGGCCACCGTCTCGTCGCTCGGGCGCACGGTGCAGGTCGACGGCACCGAAGGAACGCAACTGAGCATCAGCGGGGCTGGCAGCCGGTTGGACACCGGGTTCCAGGCGCTGGTCGGCAACCATGCCCGCGGCACGCTGCTGGTGGAAGATGGCGGCACGCTGGCCGCCGGCACCTTCCTGGCCATGGGCTTCAACAATGCCAGCAATGGCCTCCTGCAGGTCGGCCCGGGCGGCACCGTCACCGGCAACGTCGGCCTGCTGGGCGTGCTGGCTGGCGCACAGGGCCGGGCCGACGTGGCGGGGCCGGGCGCTCTCTGGAGCGTCAACGCCCTCGGCATCGGCGGCTTCAGCGGCGCGCAGCGCGGAGGCACCGGCGTGCTGAACGTGGCCGGCGGCGGCCAGGTGCAGGTGGCGGATGCACTCACATTCTGGTCTTCCACCGCCAGCGCCACGGTGGAGGGTGGCACTCTCCGGGTCGGCCGGCTCGTCAGCGACGGTGCGGTGGGCGGCATTTCACTGCTGGCGGATCCGGTCGGCGGCGCAGCGCTGCGGATCGAAGGCAGCATCGACGGCAGCTTCGCAGGTGTCCTCAGCGGCGGCGGCAGTCTGCTGAAGACGGGCAGCGGCGCACAGACGCTGGCCGGTGCCAGCCCCGGATTCACTGGCACCACCACCATCCGCGGCGGCCGCATGGTGGTCGGACACCAGGACGCGCTGCGCGGCAGCACGGTGCAGATAGAGATCGACAACGGGCTGGACGTCAACGGTCTCCCGCAGGTGGTGCTGGGCAGCCTGGCCGGCAGCGGTGCGCTGGCACTGGGCAATTCCCAGTTGACGCTCGGCGAGGACAACCGCGATACCACGTACGCAGGCGTGCTGAGCGGCGCCGGAGCGCGTCTTTTGAAGAAGGGCAGCGGCAACCTCACGCTGATGGCCACCGGCAGCAGTCTCGACAGCATGGTGGCCGAGGGCGGCGGCTCGGTGGTGCTGAACGGCGGCAGTCTGGCGCTCACCTCCGGAGCGACCGGCCCGGTCGCGCTGCTGCTCAACGCTGCTGGCAAGCTGGAGGTACGCAACGGCGCCCGGCTGACCGTGAGGACAGGCAGTACGAGCTCGATCTTCCTGAGCGGCGACGCCACCACGGAACTGCTGATCGACGGCATCGGCAGTCGGCTCGATGGGGGCTTCCAGACGATCGCCGCCGACAGCGGCCAGGGCCGGATCACCGTGCGCAACGGCGGCCGGTTCGACGGCAGCTTCGGCCTGATTGCCGGCTTTGCCAATGGCAGTGTCGGTACGATCAGTTTCGAGTCGGGCGCCCAGGGCACCGCGCCGGTGGTTGCGGCAGGCCTGTTACCGGGCTCAACCGGTAACCTGTCCGTCAGTGGTGCCGGCACCCGCTTGGTGGTCTCTTCTCACCTGGGCCTGGGCGGTGTATCGGTCGGACAGTCCGGCGGCACCGGTGCATTGGCGATCAGCGACGGCGGGGTCGTGGATACCCCTGAGATCCGGTTCTGGACCGCCGGCAGCAGTCTGCGCATCGACGCCGGCAATCTTCGGACTGTCGGGTTGAGCGGCACCGCAGGCGGTCGGATCACGCTGGCAGCCGATCCGTCCGACGGTCGGGCCATGACCCTGGGCGGGAACAACGGCAGCTTCAGCTACAACGGCGACATCGACGGCGACGGCGGGTTGGTGAAGCTCGGCGCCAGCACCCAGGTGCTCGCCGGCAGCAACACCTTCACCGGCATGGTGCAGGTGCAGGGTGGCACCCTGCAGATGGCCACCAGCGGTGCGTCCGAGATCGACGTGACCGGCGGCACCTTGCGGCTGGGCGAGCGCAACCTGGGTTTTTCCGTGTTGCAGGCCGGGCCTGGCGGGCAGATCGTCTACACCAACACCACGGTCAGCGGCGGCCTGCTGACCGGCCAGGGCATCCACGACATCAGCGCGGTGCGGCGCCTGGTGGGCACGCGTGTCGGCGGCGGAAGCGTCCTCGCGCCGGCCTGGGGGACCACCTTCGTCGGCGTGGTGAACGAGGGCACGGTCGATGTGCTTTCAGGCCGCAGCCTGACCTGGACCAGCGGCAGCAATCCCAACGGCACGCTGAACGTGGCCGGCACCGCCAACGTCAGCAACTTCAGCTCGGGCGGACAGATCCAGGTTGCGTCCGGCGGCACGCTTGCCAGCACGAGCGGCAACCTGGTGCTGGGCGGTGGCAGTCGCACCACGGTGGGTACTGTCGACCAGCCCGGCGGCACGATCGAACTGCGCGCCGGCGGGCGGCTGCAGCTCAACGGCGGCCTGCTGGTCAACAACGGCAGCATCGTCGGCCCGGTGGAATTGAACTTCGGCAGCCTCGCGAAGGGCGCCGGCGAGTACGGCGCGGTGATCGTCAACGACGGTGGCCGGTTCTCGCCGGGGAACAGTCCGGGTACCGTCACCACCGGCGACGCCACCTGGGGTGCCGGCGGCGGATTGCTGGTGGAACTTGCGACAGCGAGCGGCACCGCCGGCGAACAGTGGGACCTCTGGGCCATCGACGGCATCCTGTCCATCCAGTCCGGCATCACGACCAACAGTCGCTTCACCATCAGCCTGGCCACGCTGGACGGCTTCGACCGGGCCGCGCCGCTGGCCGGCTTCGACCCGACCCGTGCGTGGCAGTGGCAGATCGTCGACACCACCGGCGGCATCCTGGGCTTCGACCCGGCGCGCGTGGCACTCGACACGCAGGGATTCCTGAGTCCGCTCGCCGGCGGCACCCTGCAACTCGCCGAGCAGGACGGCGATCTGTACCTGCAGTTCGCACCGGTGCCGGAGCCGCAGACCTGGGCGCAACTGCTGGCCGGCCTGGGCGGACTCGCCTGGGCGGCGCGCCTTCGTCGTCGCGAGGGCCGGCCTGCGGCGTGACCTGGGCTCGCGGTCGCAGATGGCCAGCAGTTGGACGGAGCGCCGATGTTCCGGCGCTCCGCGACCGCGTCGCACCGACGCTTACGTCCGTGGCTTCCGGTTGAACGAGCGATGCGCGCGTTGATGATCGCCGTGGCGTGAGGGGGCTTCCCGCGTCATCCGTCTGTGCTTGTTCTGGTCCCGGCAGCAGCGCGACGGGCTTTCCCGACCGGCTGGACACCCGCGGTGCGCGGCGGCTACATTCGCCCAGCGCCGCAGGATGCGGGTCGTCCGCGGCGTCGCTCCACGACTCCCATCACGGAATCCCCCAGTGTTCACATCCAGGTACGTCTTTCTGGCGGCGTTGCTGTGCCCGTTTGCAACGCACGCACAGGACGAAGCACGGCAGTTGCGCGAGGAACTCGAACAGGCCAAGCGGCAGATCGAACGCATCGAGAGGCGCCTGCGCGAGATGGAGGCTGCTCCGGTGCCGGCGCGGCCAACGAGTGGCGTACCGTCCGTGACGACGACGTCCCCGCAGGCGGCAAGCGCGAGCGTTCCGGACGCGACCACGAGGGTCTACCGGCCGCCCGAGCGCTTCGAGGACGACCAGGTGGGGGAACCCCGGCTGGGTGACCGCGATGTCCGCGGAGATCGCAAGGGGTTCATCGAGTTCCCCGAAACCGGCGCGCGCCTGCGCATCGGTGGCTTCGTCAAGATGGACGCTATGTACGACACGCGCCCGATGGGGACGCGGGACTGGTTCGTGCCGTCGTCCATCCCGACGTCGGGGGTGGACGCCTCCCGTGGTCCGCAGTTCGGCATGAATGCACGGGGTAGTCGCCTCAACCTCGACTGGCGTCGCCCGACCGAACTCGGGGAGATCAAGGGGTTCATCGAGTTCAACTTCTTCGGGGACGACCGGAACGACTTCGTCCAGGGACCGCACGCATTCAATCTTCCGCACGCGTACCTGCAGATGGGGCCGTGGACTGCAGGGAGGACGTTCTCGCTCTTCATGGACATCGATTCGTACCCGGACACCCTGGACTTCTACGGACCGAACTCGGCCGCTTTCGCGATCAACACGCAGTTGCGATACGCCCGGGCCCTAGGGCAGCACCTGACCCTCGCAGGGTCGGTCGAGAGCCCGCCGGCGGCGGACGGCATCACGTGCACGGTGTTCCCGGACTGCTCCGCCCGCAAGCGCGGCCCGGATCTCGTCACGCGAGCCCGATGGGAGAACGAGCGCGGCCACGTGCAGTTGAGTCTGGCGGCGCGCCATCTCGCCTACGGCAGCGGCCCGGGCCAACACGACTCCGCGCTCGCGGGCGGCATGAACGTCTCCGGCAGTTACCGATTCAGCGAGCTTCGCGACTATCTGGTCTGGGGTGCTTTCACCGGCAGCGGACTGCAGCGCTACATCAGCGGGCCGAGCTACCTCGGTTCCAACGATGGGACCGTTCTGCTGGACGGAACGCTGCAGCCGATGCGCACTGCGGGGGGATTCGCGGGCTACACCCACTCGTGGACGGACCGCCTTCGTTCCACGTTCGTCGCCGCGCTGGTCGGCTCGCAGACCAACGATCTGCAGCCGATCTCCGCCTATGGGCGCACCGGGTACTACAGCGTCAACCTGATCTCCGATCTGCTGCCTTCGCTGAGCGTGGGCGGAGAGCTGCTCTACGGCACGAATCGAACGCGGGACTCGCTTGAAGCCGACACGTTCCGGCTGATGATGTCGGCGCAGTACCGTCTGAATCACTGAACCGCGAACGCACGTGGGCGGCGCGGTCGTCGAGCGGCACCGCCTCGATCGACCGCGCTTTCACATGGCGCATCCCGGGCGCAGCCCTCCGGTTCAGCGCCGGATCTTCTTCCGCGCCACTGCCCCGAGCAGCAGCAGACCAGCGGCCGACAGCATCATCGAACTGGGCTCCGGAATCGGCACGATCGGAACGCCGAAGGTGCCAGACGAGGAACTCGAGATGATCACGTCCTCGGGAAGGATGAGACGGACGTGGGCCGTGTTGCTTAGATCTCCTGAAGCCGTGGTACCGGCGGCCAGGCGATAGACGCCATAGGCCATCTGCGTGAGGAGTTCCAGCGTCACCTCGGTGCCGGACACGGTGCGGCTGACGGACAGGATGTCGTCCACCACGCCGTTGGTGTAGAAGCCCGAGTCCGTGACGCTCAGCTTGCCGGGTTCGTTCATCCTGATCAGGGTGGTCGCGAACGCAGAACTTCCTGCGGGCGTCGTGAGCGTGCCGTCGATGACCAGTTCGAGAGTGACCTCGTACGGGTCCGTGCGGGTGGACGTGAGCACGAGGACGTCCCGTGCTTCCGCGATGGCTTCGAGCAGAGCGATCTCGCCAAAGCCGATCAGGCTGCCTCCGGTGTTCGAAAGTGATCCGGAGACCTTCAGCGCCAGGTTGCCGATGTCGGCCGATGCGAAGTAGGAGAACAGCTCCTCCTGCGCGTCCTGGACGCTCACGACGGACTTGTCGAACGGTTCGGCGATCTCGGCCTCGACGAGGTTGGAGATGGGAGGCAGTGGCCCGAAGTTGTCGAAATCAACGCGGCCGCGGGCTTCGATGCCCACCTTCGCGTCGAAGGGCAGTGCGAGCGCGGGGGCGGCGACAAGAACCTGGGACAAAGGCAACAGCAGGGTTACGGCGGGTATCAGGGCACGAAGTCGCATGGTGTTCTCCTGGTGGTTGGACGCGCGCCGTCGACACCGGGAAGAAGCGGGGGCGGGGTGCCCCTGGGCGAAGGCGCTGCCGGGGATGGCGCGGATCGGACGGGTCTCGAAGTCGGGGAGCCATGACACTGGTGTCTTTCGCGCACATCCTTCGGGATCATTCCATCGATTCGAAGGCTTTCACTCCATAGTCGGATGCACATATCGACGTTGGTATGGGGTTGTCGACCAGCCATACCTCCAGCACGCTGTCCGAGCGTCATTCGTCGATGTTGCCGGGTGCGAATCACCGCACGGCGTCGTCCAGCACCACACCGGCATCGCGCATCGCAGCCAGTGCCGCCGCGAGCGACCCGCCCAGATCGATGGCCCGGCACGCACCGGGCAGCACGACGGTTTCGAAGCCGAGTCGCCGTGCGTCGATCGCCGAGTACGCGACGCAGAAGTCGGTGGCCAGGCCGCACAGCACGACCCGCGTGAAGCCCCGCTCCCGCAGGTACCCGGCCAGCCCGGTCGGTGTGCTGCGGTCGTTCTCGAAGAACGCCGAGTAGGAGTCGATCTGCGGTCGGAAGCCCTTGCGGATCACCAGCTCGGCCCGCGTGGTGTCGAGCGCGGGATGGAACGCGGCGCCCTGCGTGCCCTGCACGCAGTGGTCGGGCCACAGGGTCTGCAGGCCGTACGGAAACGCCACCGACTCGTAAGGCGCACGATCCGCGTGGGCGCTGGCGAACGAACGGTGGCCGGCCGGATGCCAGTCCTGCGTGAGAACCACATGCGCGAAGCGAGCGGCGAGGCGGTTCACGGCCGGCACGATCTCGTCGCCCGCGGACACGGCGAGCGCGCCGCCCGGGCAGAAATCGTTCTGGATGTCGATCAGCAGCAGGAGATCCCGCTCGGGATCGAAGGACGGGTGGTCCATGGGCTTCCTCGTAGCGCCCCGCGCGAAGGGCGGGTTTCACCGCGAGTGTAGTTCCGCAGCCCGGGATGTCGCGAACGCCGGACGAAAAACTGCGGCTGCCGACGTCCCGTTGGTAGGCGGTCGGAAAGCCAGTGCTTCACTCTCATCCGCCGGCATCCTGCCCGCAGCCGCGAAGCGTTCGAGGTTCATGCCGACCGACGCGCCACCCGATCCTCGATACCGGTCGGTCCGGCACCGCGACAGGGCCGCGTCGATGCGAAACGACCACGAAATCCCGATGTCCGGGGTCGTGGTCGTCTCGCATCACTCCTGCGAAAGACTCAGTGGCGGCGACGCGCGCCGAAGGCCACCACGGCGAGCCCGGCGAGAATCATCGCGTACGTTTCGGGCTCGGGCACCGGGGTCGCCATCACGGCGAAGTTGTCGACACGGCTGGTGCCGGCGCTGGCCACGATCCCTCCGTTCGCGCTGACCGTCGAAGCAGCGACCAGGCGGAAAAGGACGTTGGCCTGGTTGGCGATCTGCGTGTTTCCGCTGAAGGTGAAGCTGTAGATGTCGCTCCGGGGCATCGATGAGGACCACACCGGGTTGGGACTCGCGTTCGCCAGCACCGCGTAGTTGCCGAGGTTGCCGAACGTCGAGCCATCGGTGCTCGCCTGCACGCTGAAGTCGCGCGGGCCGGTGTTGCTGCTCGTGTGGTCGAAGGACACCATGATGTCCTGGAAACCGAGGGTGCTCACCTGGAACTGGTAGTAGTCGCCGACGCTCCAGTTGTTGGAGCTGAAGGATTCGGTCGAGCCATTGCCGGCGGGGTTCGAGTAGACGGTCGACGAGCTCGCGTGGAACCCCGTTGCGGTCCCGATGCCGACTTCGGCGGCGTGCGGGCCGGCCGAGGTGGGTACGCTGGATTCGAACGTCCACCCGGCGATGGTCACTGCGGCCGAGGCGGGTGTTGCGACGGCGAACGTCATCGCGACGGCGGTAAGGGAGACGAGCTGCTTGATCATGGGGTTCTCCTGGCTGTTGTCGGTAGGGCGCTCGGGCGACGGATCCCGATCCCGGGGCGCGTTCTCGTCGTGCTTCGGGGGAAAGGTTGCGGTCCCTGCATTGCGCCAACCCATTCGAGCGGACCGTCGCTCGATGGTCCGTTCGCACTGTTCGGGAGTGCCCACGGTGTTGCCGCATCCGATTCGGCCGCTGTCCAGCGTTCAGGGGTCGCGGCGCCGGGTCCACGCGCCGCCGTGTCCTTGGAAGGGCAAGTTCGTGTCGGCGGATGGCGGGCCGGACGCTGTTCCGCTGCTGGCGGTTTTGACGGAGCACCGCAAAAAGCGCCCGTCTCGCGGGCGCGAGCTGGATTTCCGACGATGCATGCAACTGGGCTGCAAGCAATCGCAGGGTGCGGTCGACCCGCGCGCGTCGAAAAGCATCGACGAGCGGCCCATGCCGTCCGGGACGACCTCGCCATGGCGCGGAGATCGAACCTGGCGGGAGCGTCTGTCGTCCATCGGGACGCGGCGGTGATCAAGGCGTCCGGCTCCGGTGCCGGAGCGTTCCCGTTGCCGGTCGTCAGCCCGGGTGGCAAATTCAAGACATGGTCGGGCAGCGTGAACCCGGCGGGTGCCGTCTGGTGGACTCACCTTTCCCCAGGCTCCGGAAGCAGGTCCGCCGGGCCCCGGGAACATCGCTGCGTTCCATGCGGCGGGCGTTTTCCAGAACACAGGGCACGTGCTGGTGACGGGGAACGCCCGCGCCACGCGTTGCGTCCTGGTCTTGGATGCAATGGTCCACGATGCCCCGGCGCTCGCGCCCGTCCCCCCCGAATCACGGCCGATGTCGATGGTGAACCGCCCACCTGAACGTCCAGCCCGTTCGAGGGCCACACGGCGGTCAATGCGTGGTCGCTCTTTTCAGGTTGGGCAGACCCGCTTCATCTTGGCGAGCGCTGGCCGATGCCCGCCCGGCGCCCGCTGTCGGGCCCGCCGTCCCTAACTCCCGACGCAGAGCCGCGCCCGGGCCTCCGCGTACTCGCGCTTCAAGCGGGCCACGAGTTCAGCCGCCGGCACCACTTCACGGATCGCGCCGATGCCCTGACCACAGCCCCATATGTCCTTCCAGGCCTTGGCTGCGCTGGCGCCTTCGCCGCTCGCGAAGTTCATCTTGCTCGGGTCGCTCTGCGGCAGATTGTCGGGGTCCATGCCGGCGTTGCGGATGCTGCCCTTCAGGTAATTGCCGTGAATGCCCGTGTAGAAGTTGCTGTAGACGATGTCGTCCGAGTTGCTCTCGGTGATCATCTGCTTGTAGCCCTCCACGGCGCGGGCTTCGTCGGTGGCGATGAAGGCCGAGCCGATGTAGGCGAAGTCGGCGCCCATGGCCTGCGCAGCGAGGATGGCGCCGCCCGATGAGATCGCACCCGAAAGCGCCACGGGCCCGCCGAACCATTCGCGGATCTCGGCGACCATCGCGAACGGGCTCTTCACACTGGCGTGGCCGCCGGCACCGGCCGCCACCGGGATCAATCCGTCGGCACCCTTCTCGATGGCCTTGTGCGCGAACACGTTGTTGATCACATCGTGGAGAACGACGCCGCCCCAGCCCTGCACGCCCCGGTTCACGTCCTCGCGCGCGCCGAGGCTGGTGATGACGATGGGCACCTTGTACTTGGCGCACACCTGCATGTCGTGATCGAGGCGATCGTTGCTCTTGTGCACGATCTGATTGATGGCGAACGGCGCTGCGGGCGACTCCGGGTGCGCCCGGTCGTGCGCCGCCAGCGCCTCGGTGATCTCGGCCAGCCATTCGTCGAGTTGCGATGCCGGCCTGGCATTGAGCGCGGGCATCGAGCCCACGACGCCCGCCTTGCACTGGGCGATGACGAGCTTGGGGTTGCTGATGATGAACAGCGGGGAGCCGATGACGGGGAACGCGAGGTTCTTCAGGACGGGGGGGAGCGTGCGGGCGGGTGCGGTCATGGACAGGCTCGATGGGGGTTGGAGAGGAACGTGGAGGGCATGGCGGGCAAAGGGTTCATCGCAGGCGTGGTTGCAGGGGGCGAACCCCGCGCCGACCAGGCTGAGCCCGAAGGCCGCCGGCAGGCTGAACCCGATATTGCCCGACAGATCGCCCCCCAGCCCAGCGCGTCGCGCATTCGCAGCCACCCCCGGTGCTTTTCCGCGCGCGGGGCTGGTCGATGTATCGATCGTTCCCAGGGGGGCTCGCCACGAAAGTCTCGGTCATCCGGCGACGGTGGACCGGGCAGCGAACGACGCGAGCATGACCGGGCCCCGTGACGTGCGATCGCCCGGATCCCGTCGACCGTGTGTCGTTGCGCCACGACGCTCCCCAGAAATTTCTCCCGTTGCGTTCCGGGTTGTGCGGGCGTCGATCGCGGCGGTTCGTGCCAGACCGAGGAAATCGCCGCATCAAGGTGGCGGGAGCAAGGCCATGGCGCCACCTCTTCCGGCCCGGGCACCATCCGCGAATAAGTCTTGCTTTAGCAAGTCGCCCGCCGCTATAACCGACGCCAGTCCTTTGGTGCATGTTCCGTTGCCAATTGCCAATTGCCCATTGCCCATTGCCCACTGCCCACTGCCCACTGCCCACTGCCCATTGCCCATTGCCCATTGCCCACTGCCCACTGCCCACTGCCCATTGCCCATTGCCCACTGCCCATTGCCAATTGCCCTTGGGCCTGTCTCGCGCACGTCTCGCCATCGTCTGGCGGACGACACCGAATCGCATGGCATTGAGCCCTGCCAATACGAATGCGGATGGACACTCCTTCGAACACCACGCTCTTGCAACGGCTGAGCGCTTTCTGGGGCAACCAGTCGCAGCGCGCGATCATCCTGCTGATCATGGGCGGATCGCTCGCCCTGGCCGAAGTCATCACGGCAGGCATGAGCCTCCTGCTGCTCGGTGAGGTCGATCCGGGCTATCTCCTCACCGGATTCGTCGCCTCGGTCCTGGTCTCCATGATGGTGAGTGCGCTGGTCTCCACCTTCGAGCGGCAGGTCGCGCGCGAGCGCAGTCGGGTGCTGGATACGGAGGCCCGGGGTCGTGCGTTTCTCGAGGCCGTGCTGGACGCGCTTCCCATCCCGACCCTGGTGAAGGATGCAGCGGGCCGCTTCGTGGTGGTGAGTCGCGGTGCTTGCGTCGTCCTGCAGAAATCTCGGGAGGACCTGCTCAACCGCACCGATGCGGAAGTGTCGTCGGTGGACGTCGCCCGGATCGTCGCGGAGGAGGATGCCCTGGTGGCTGCCACGGGCCGTCCGCTGCGCATGGACGTCCGGTTGCCGGTGGCGGGCGGCGGCACCCGCTGGTTCGAGAAGTGCAAGTCGGCGGTGACGCTCGAAGGCGGCGCGAGTTTCATCATCGCATCGACGCTCGACATCGACGATCGTCGCCGCGCCGAGGAAGCACTGCGGGAGAGCGAGGCCTTTCTGCGGGCTGCCACCTGGGCCGCGGACCTCCGTCTCTGGTCGTGGTCCGTCCAGGACGACACCCTCCACATCGCCGAGCCCCTCTGCAGCCGCCTGGGCTACGGCGCCGAGGAGATCCCGGCCGACTGGGCGGGCCTGGAAGCGCTGGTGCATCCGTCCGACAGGGAAGCCTTCGTCGCGGTCCGCCAACTGGCTCGCGATTCCCGCGACGACCGCTGCGAGCAGGAGTTCCGCATGCGCCACCGAGATGGGCACTGGGTGTGGATCCTCTCCCGCGCGTGGATCGAACGGGATGCCGATGGCACCGCGGTCCGCTTCGTAGGGGGGCATCTCGACATCACGGCGCGCAAGGAAGCGGAGGCCGTCATCCGGGACCATCGCGACGCTCTTGCCCGCGAAGTCGCGATCCGCACCGTCGAGCTCGTCGCTGCACGCGATGCCGCCGAAGCGGCCAACCGCGCCAAGTCTGCGTTCCTCGAGAACATGTCGCACGAACTGCGGACCCCGCTCCACTCGGTGCTCTCGTTCGCGCGTCTGGGTGCCGGGGCGGCCGCCCGCGGGGAGACTGGGTCGGAGAAACTTGGGCGGTTCTTCGGCAATATCGAACAAAGCGCGATGCGCCTGAATTCTCTGATCGACGATCTGCTCGATCTCTCCCGGCTCGAGGCGGGTGCCGTCGTGCTCGCACCGGCGTCGGTGGATCCGGCGCTGCTGGTGGGTCCGGTACTCGACGAGATGCGTCCCCTCGCGCAGGCGAAACGCATCGAGCTCCTTCTGCACGCGTCGCTCGGCCATGCGCCGTACGTCGTCGATGCCGTGAAGCTGGGCCAGGTGCTGCGTGAGCTGCTTTCGAATGCGATCCGGTATTCACCGGAAGACACGACGGTACTCGTACGACTGGTCGACGAGTTCGTCGCGGACGCGGAGGCTTCATCCGCCACGGCGTTGCGGATCGAGGTGATCGACGAAGGCGTGGGCATCGCCGAAGCGGAACTGGCAACGGTGTTCGACCGTTTCGTCGAGGGCAGCAAGACGCGGAGCGGGGCCGGCGGGACGGGGCTGGGTCTGGCGATCTGCCGCCAGATCGTCACCCTGCACGGCGGCCGCATCTGGGCCGAACGCAATGCCATCCGGGGGACCACGATCGTGGTCGTCCTGCCACAGCCACCCGGTACCCCGCAGACCGCCGGCTGATCCTGGACGGGTTGCAGGCCGCGTTTCCTGCGCTCCGAAGCCATTGTCGCCACGATCCCCGAGGCGCCGACGGGACCCTGTCGCAGGCTCGGGACCCCCGGTCCCGCGGGGTCAGGACTGCACCTGTTCCCCACGTCCGCGCGACAGCCACAGCCCGGCGACGAGGACCACGGCCGACGCGGCGAACACGGTCGTCGCGATCGCGTTGATCTCGGGCGTCGCTTCGCGTCGGAGCATCGACCATAGCGCCATCGGCAGCGTGTTGTCGCGCCCGGTGAGCAGGTAGGTGACCGCCAGTTCGTCGAACGCGATCGCGTAGGTGATGAGGGCGGAGCCCCACAGCGCCGTGGAGATGTTGGGCAGCGTCACGCGGAAGAACACCTCCGCCGGGGTGGCACCGAGGTTCTCGGCGGCCTCCTCCTGCGAGCGGCCGAGCTGCTGCAGGCGTGCGAAGACCTCGGTCACCGTGATGCAGATGAGCGCGGTGCCCACCCCCAGGACGATGGTCCACAGCGACAGCGGGATCGAGACGAGCACCAGGAAGTTGAGCAGGGCGACGCCGGTGATCACGCCCGGGAGCACGATCGGCAGCAGCACCACGCGGCGGAAGAACGCCTTGCCGGGAAACTCGTGACGGTCCAGCGCGATCGCCGCCGGAAGGCCGAAGCCCACGCCGAGGCAGACGCAGCCGGCCGCCACCATCGCACCGTTGACGATCGACTCGAGCACGTCCTCGTTGTCGATGAATGCACGGTACCAGTCGAGCGTGGGCCCCCGCAGGGGCAGTCCGATCACCGGGTTCTCGTTGAACGAGAACACCACCATGGTGAGGATCGGCACGTACAGGAATCCGAGCACGACGAGGGCCGAGACGCGTAGCCAGCCCTGGCGGCCGTACTCGACAGGGCGTTGCATCAGAAGCGCACCTGCGTGCGCCGCTCGGCGGCGTTGGCCGCCATCAGCAGCAGCACGGAGAAGGCGATGACCACCACGCCGATGGCCGAGCCGAGAGGTCTGTCCATCGACACGCCCAGCAGATTCACGACGAGGTTGGTGATCATCAGATCGTCCGGCCCGCCCACCAGCGATGGCGTGACGAAGTCGCCGAATCCGAGCGAGAACGTGATCACGGCGCCGGCCAGGACGCCAGGGACGCTGATGGGCAGGATGATCCGGCGGAAGATCTCGCCGTCGGTGGCGCCGAGGTTGCGCGCCGCTTCTACGAGCGATCGCGGAATCCGTTCGAGCTGTGCATAGATCGACAGCACCGCGAACGGCGTGAAGATGTAGGTGAGGGTGAGCACCACGGCAAAGCGGTTGTACAGCAGCACCGACAAGGGCTCGTCGACGAGTCCGATCGCCATCAGCGCCGTGTTCAGCACACCCTCGGCGCCGAGGATGGTCTTCCACGCGTAAACCTTCACGAGGTAGCTGGCCCACCAGGGCAGCACGACGAGGATCGACACGAGCGCCCGGCGGCGCGGCGAGGCGAGACCGAACGCCATCCACATCGCGAGTGGGAACGCGACCACGGACGACAGCAGCGCGGTGAGCAGGCCGTTCACGGTCGACTTGAGGAGGACATCGGGGTACGGCTCGGCCGTCAGCGCCTTCACGTAGTTCGCCGGTGAGAAGCCGGGCACGAAGTCCACGTAATCCATGCTGCCCAGGCTGTAGAAGAACATGATCGCGTAGGGCACCAGCATGAAGGCGGTGAACCACAGCATCGGCGGGGCGAGCCAGAGCACCAGCCGCCGGCGGGCGAGGGCGCGGCCGTCCGTGCCGGCCGAAGAGAGGTCCGTGCCCGGCGCGCGCGCCGCTGCCGTCGTCTTCACTCCGACAGGACCCGGACGTTCTCGGGTTGCCAGGCGAGTCCGACGGGATCCCCCACGGAGATCGCGCCGCCGGTGCCGGTGGGCCGATGCACGGAGACGTCGGCGTCCAGCCCGTCGAGACGCACGAGGAACTCGTCGTGCGTGCCCAGGAAGAGCCGCTCCTGCACGGTGCCGCGCACGGCGTCCGTGCTGCCCGCGGGGCGGATCTCGATGCGGTCGGCGCGGATCACTGCGGCGACGCGCGTTCCGGCCGGGGCGTCCTCGGGCGCGCTGCCCTCGATCACGGAACCGTTCGGCAGGCGCACGCGACCTACCCGCCGGTCGGCGTCGACGAGCACGCCGTCCAGGAGGTTGGCCGAGCCGACGAAGCGCGCGACGTAGCGGGTGCGCGGGGTGAAGTAGATATCCTCGGGCGTCGCGTACTGGAGGACGCGTCCGGCGTGCATGACCGCGATGCGGTCGCTCATGGCCAGGGCCTCGTGCTGGTCGTGGGTGACGTACACGAAGGTCTTGCCGAGTTCGGCGTGGAGTCGCTTCAACTCGAACTGCATGGCGCGGCGGAGGCCCGCGTCGAGCGCGCCGAGCGGCTCGTCGAACAGCAGGACTTCCGGATCCGTGATGAGCGCCCGGGCTAGTGCGACGCGCTGGCGCTGGCCACCGGAGAGCTCCGCGGGCTTGCGGCCGCGGAGGCCCGGCAGGTGCACGCGTTCGAGCTGCTCGTCGACGAGGCGGTCGATCTCGCCCGCGGTGTGGCGGCCGCGCTGGCGCCGCAGACGCAGCCCGAACGCGACGTTCTCGCCGACGGTCATGTGGGGGAAGAGCGCGTAGTCCTGGAACATCATCCGCATGCCCCGCTCGCTGGTGGGCACCAGCGTGACATCGCGACCTTCGTGCAGGATGCGTCCGCGGTCGGGGAATTCGAGGCCGGCGATCATGCGCAGCGTCGTCGTCTTGCCGCAGCCCGACGAGCCGATGAGCGACACGAAACTGCCGCGTTCGATGGTGAGGCTCACCCGGTCGACGGCGGGATGGGCGGCATCCGCACCGGGGAAGGCCTTCACCAGGTCGACGAGTTCGAGGGCCAATCAGCGCTCCGGGCAGACAGGGCGGTGCATCCGAATCGCTCGGGGCATCACAGCTTCTTCGCGGCCTTCACCTGGTTCCACGTCTCGAGGTATACGTTGCGCCGCTTCACGGGCTGCCACCAGCTCACCTTGGAGAGGACGGCCGGGTCGTCCATCTGGAGGCGTTTGAGGTATCCGCGGGTGGTGGGGTCCAGCTTGTCGATCATCCCGGGGTGCGAGTACCCGAAGCCCGTCACCGCATGACCCAGCGCCTGCATCTCGGGACTGCTGACCCACTCGATCCACTGGTAGGTGCACGGATTCTTGCCTGCACCCTTCGCCACCATCCAGGAATCGCTCCAGCCGCCGCGGCCCTCGGTGGGCACGATCTCGACGAGATTGCGGCCGGCCTTCCAGGCATTCACCAGGGTGGTCTCCCAGGCGTTCGATGCCACGACCTCGCCGCTGTTGTAGAGGGTGTCGAGTTCGCCCGCCGAGAACCAGTACTTCTTGACCAGCGGCTTGCCCTTCAAGAGCGTCTGCTTGGTGGTGGCGAGTTCGGCGTCCGTCATCTCGTACACGTTCGTGATGCCCGCATAGCGGGCCGCCATGTAGAGCGTCTCCATGTCGTCCCAGAGCGAGACCTTGCCCTTGTAGGCGTCGGACCACAGCACCGCGACCGAGGCCGGCGGGTTCTTCACCTTGTCGGCGTCGACGACGATGCGCACGATGCCGAAGCTGTACGGAACGCCCCAGGTCTTGCCGTCCTTCTCGAGCCAGGCGGGGCGCTGGAACACGGGGAAGAACTTCGTGGTCACGGGCGCCTTGGCGAGATCCACCGGCTCCACCGCTCCGGCATCGACCAGGCGGCGGGCGATGTCGTTGGGCGGGCTCACCAGATCGAAGATGTTGCCACTGCCCACCATCTTCGCCACGAACTCGTCGCCCGAGCCGACGTAGGTGGCCTTGACCTGGCACCCCGTCTTCTCGGTGAAGGGCTTCACGAAGCTCGGGTCGGCGTAGCCTTCCCAGGTGAGGACATTGAGCCGGCCCTTCGCCGCGTGGGCGGTCGAGGCGGTGAAGAGGACGAGACCGATGGCGGTGGCAAGGCGAGCGGCACGACGCATGTCATCTCCCGAAACGGATGAACGGAACGCCCCGGAAAGCGCTGCAGGGCGTACTCCCGACCGCGGGGACAGCCGCCGGCAGGGCCGCGTCCCCGTTCGAAACCAACCTGGCGCCCTTCGTCAGCACGCAGCGCGCCAATGCCTCGCGCGACGGTTCACATCCGGAAACGAAACCGCGGCGCCACGGCGGGCGAAGGTTAGACGGACGGCTCTTCCGCGTCCACAGCCCCTGCGTGGGCGGCCGTCTGCCAACGGGGACGACCCATGCAGGCGCCGCGCTGGTGCATCCGCGCACCAGGGCGCGGCGCGACCGGCCAGCACGCACGCAGGCCGCGATCCTGCTCAGCGCGGCGTCTCGACAGCCTGCGTGATGTCGTGCACGGCCTGGGTCTGCCGGGCGCCACCGTTCAGCACCTGCTGCCGGATCCGTCCGATGTCGATCTGCCCGGTGCGGGCGACGACCACCGCGCCGTCGCCGGCCTCGAGCGAGATGCCCCTGCAGGGGACGGCGGGCTAGGGGATGAACAACAGGGCGAGGGCGGCACTCGCGGTGCGCCAGATCGGCATGCGGGTCCACATCGGTGAACTCCAGGGAGAGCGTGATCAGGGCGCACAGAGGCACGGCAGGCTTTCGGATGGCCGCATGGACGACATCTGGTCATGCCATGACGAAGCTGCCGACCACCACCACTGCGAGCACCAAGGGCACGACGAAACGCAGGAGGCCACGCCAGGCGGATGCTTGCCAGCCGGGTGACCGGGTTGCCGCGGAGATCGCTTCGGCCCGCGGCCAGGCCCAGCCGACGGCCAGCGCCACGCACAACCCGCAGACGGGCAGCAGCAGGCTGGATGCCGACCGGTCGATCGCCTCCAGCACGCCGACGCCGAAGGGGCGCAGCGTTGCGAGCGCGCCTTCCGAGAGGGCCGAAGGCACGCCGGCGATGAAGGCGACGCCGCCCACGGTGAGCGCCGTGCGGCGTCGCGTCCAACCGCGCGCCTGCATCAACGCAGCCACTGCGACCTCGATCAAGGCGATGGTCGGTGACAGGGCGGCGAACGCCAGCAGAGCGAAGAACGCAAGCCCGACCCACGCACCGCCCGGCATCACGGCGAACACCTGAGGCAACGTCACGAATGCCAGCGCCGGTCCGTGGGCGGGATCCAGCCCGAAGGCGAACACCGCCGGGAAGGTGGCGATGCCGGCCACGAGCGCGAAGCAAGTGTCGATGACCACCACGAGCACCGCCGAGCGCGCCAACGGGGCTTCTCCCGGTGCATAGCTGCCGTAGGTGGCCAGCGTCCCCACGCCGACACCGAGCGAGAAGAAGGCCTGCCCGAAGGCGGCCAGCCACACCTGGGGCCGAGCCAGTGCCGCGAATTCCGGCGCGAACAGGAAGGCCAGCCCCTCGCGCGCGGCGCCCAGTGTCAGGCCGTAGGCGGCCAGGCCCACGACGATCAGGGCCAGCAGCGGCATCACCGCGCGTGCGACGCGCTCGATACCGCCCCGAACACCGCCGATCACGGCTGCCGACGCCAGCGCGAGCACGAGCGCCTGCCAGGCGAGCGTCTGCGGCGAAGCCAGGAACTGGGAGAAGTGGGCGGTGACGGCTTCGCTCCCGCCGCCGACTTCTGTGCGGATCAGATATGTGCCGAAGTAGCGCCACGCCCAGCCCGCGATCACGGCGTAGTAGCTCACGATCGCCAGTGCGGCGAACACCGTCAGCCAGCCGGCCCAGGCCCAGCGCGGCGAGCGCATTCCGAACGTGAAGGCGGACACGATGTCGGCGCGGGCTCGACGCCCGAGCGCGAACTCGGCCACCATCAACGGCAGCCCGAGGATCGCGACCGCGGCGATGTAGGCGATGAGGAAGGCCCCGCCACCGTTCTCGCCCGCGACATAGGCGAAGCGCCAGAGGTTGCCCAGCCCGACCGCGCTGGCCACCGTGGCCAGCACGAACGCGGCGCGTCCCGACCACTGTTCGCGCGGCGGCACGCCGCCCTGCGCTACCACGTCGACCTCGACCCATGGATCACGAGCATCGGCGCCGGGATCCGCCCCGTTTGGTGTTCACCCGGCATCGGGGCGCTGGCAGCGGATGCCATGGAATCGTCGGTAGTCCTCGAACTCTTCGACACGGGCGAACCTCGATGCGGGGGCGGCGGGGCGCATGTTGCCTCAGATGGCGAGGGTCCGGCGGCGTGGGCGTCCCGCTTCTTCGCCCCCGGCAGCCCTTTCGGGCATCCGGCAGGCGATCTCGTCCGTATCAACGACGTCGTTGTCTGTCGGAGATCGTTCCGCGCACAACGCCCCGGCGCCGGAAACGCGGCGCACGGCCAGACCGTCACTCGCAAAAGGGTTGGAACATTGGACAGCGTTCATGCGCACCCGCACCGGGGCCTCCTCCCGGATCACGGATCGAATGGCGGATTGTGCTTTGCGCCGAGGTCCGTGTTCCCTGCACCGACCGGCTTCGAGCCGACCTTGGTGGAAGACTCCGTTCGCGACATTGCCTCGCTGCCCCCGCACATCGCCATCGCGCTGGCCACGCTGTTGCGGTTCCTGCTCTGTGGCGAGGAATCCGCCACGCACGCATTCGGTGATTCGTTGCCTCACTCGCTCGCCGACACCGAACGTGCGTCGCTGGAAGTCATCGCGCGAGAAGAGGCGGCGCATGCGTGGCTGATCGGGCAGTGGACGACCAGTCTCCCCGAGACGCCCGTCGCGTTCGACGTGGCTGCCACGCGACGCTTCTTTCGGCGATTGCAGACGCGGGATCGCGCGCTGCATTTCGCCCGGGTCGCGGCGTTGGACGCCCTGGTGTGCCGCCTCCTGAGCCGGCTGATCCGAGGCGACGCCCTCACGCCGTACGCGGGGCTGCGCGCAGGTCTGTCGCGGATCCGGTCCGACGAGATCGAGCACGTGCGTGTCTCCCGCGCCCATGCGATTCGTCTGGGCATGCGTCCCGCGGAGTTCTCGGCGGTCGCCGTCGAGGTGGAAGCGCGGCTCGCCGTGCTTCTCGCGCCTGCCATGCCGGCGATACGCGTGATGACCGGTTCGGATCGTCCGATCCGCCCGCGCTCTGGTGCCCGCGCGCCCGCGAAGGAACGCCGTCCCGCCCCAACCCCCGGATGACTGCCGTGCCTCCGATCGCGCGCGTCGCCCCAGGACGTATGTCGGTGCTCGGCACCGGCATCGCGCTTCCAGGCCCGGCCATCACGGGCGATGCGCTGATCGACCGGATGGCACGCAGATTCGACGTGACGAAAGCGCGGCTCGCGCGCGTGCTCGATCGCCGCATCGGGGTCGCCACACGCCACGTCGTCCGAGATTTCGCCGCCCGCCGCGAGGCACCGCGCCCCGGGCATCGGAATCCGGATCTTGCAAGCATCGCGCTGAACCGAGCGCTCGACCGCGCCGGTCTTCGGGCCGATGACCTCGGCTATGTCCTCGCGCACACGGCCACACCCGCCCGGCCGCTGCCCACGAACGTCTCGGAGGTCGCGGCACTCGTGCGGTACCGCGGCCCGCATGCGGAGTTTCGCCAGGCATGCACGGGCTTCGCGAACGCGCTGCAGTTTGCCGCTGCGCTGCTGTCGCAGCCCGACGCCGCACCGGTGGCGATCGTCGGGTCGGAGACCGGATCGGTGTACTTCGATCCATGGCGCCTGCGGGAGGACCACGATCAGTGGGTCAACCTGCTGCAGATGGGCGATGGCGCCGGGGCGATCATCCTCGGTCCGGCGCGCGCGGGCGCGTTGACGTTGCGGTCGGCGTTCATCGGGCAACTCGGAGACCAGTCCGCCGGACTCCAGCAATCCTGCGGTGGGTCGGATCAACCCTGGGTCGACGCGCACGTGATGGGCTTCGAGCACGACTACCCACGCGTCGCCCGGAGGGGGCCGGCACTGCTCGATGCCGGGCGCGCGGTGCTGGAATCGTGCGGCGAACGGCTGGCACACGCCCGCACGATCGTTCCGCATCAGGCGAACGGACGGATGAACGAGTGGTTGAGCGATCGATGGCAGGTCCCACGATCGCAGTGCTTCGGCAACGGTCGGCACGTCGGCAATCTCGGGAGCGCGTCGATCTGGGTCGCGCTCGACGCCCTGCTGCAGTCGGATCCGCTCGGCCCGGGCGAGCACGCTTGGTTTCTCGGGGCGGAAGCCACTCAATACACGTTCGGCGGGTTCGTCCTCCACGACGTGCGGTTGCCGGCGACGGGATAGCGGGCGGGGGACCACCGCCAGTGCCGAGCGATCGCGTCGACATCGCGTCGGCGCCACGCTGAACGATGGCCCCCTGCTGCGTGCATGAGGGGCTTCAGGCCTCCGAGGCCACGACTGTCCACGCGCCATCGCGACGCTGCTCGACCGCGCCCGTGTCCGGATCGATGCGGAAGAGGTGCAGCCACGCGTTGTCGACGAGGTGCCTCACCACCTCGTGCGCTGACACGACCGTGTCGATGGATGCCCGCGGCGCTTCGATGAAGACGTTGAGACGCAGCGGCGTGTGGCGGAGAGCCCGACCGTCGTGCAGCGACTGCATCGGCAGCCCGATGCGCAGGTCGCCGCCGTTGCCCTCGAACACACCCAGGTGACCGCCCACCACGTTGTGCAGGACCTTGTTGCCGCTGCCGTAGCGGCGGTTGTCGACCGTCGATGCGTGGTACTGCATGTTGATCCAGTTCGTGACGACCATCGGGGCCGTCATGATCAGGGTCAGCACGTTGAGTTCGGGATCGAGCCGATGGTCGTACTCGTGCAGGAAGCTGCGGCCCTCGAGATTCAGATGTTGGGTCCGTGCGCGGGGCGCGACGATGAACGCGGCGTTGCCCGCGAGGCCCCACTCGGGCCGCACCTGCGACCAGTCGTTGGCGCGTTCGAGCACGGCGCGGTTCAACGCGGCGTCCTGCCCGGAGAGGGTCTCCAGGCCCAGGCTTGCAGCGCGCTCGGAACGCGCCTGCCGGCCCGCTGCCTCCAACCAGGCGCGCAACTGCGCGAGGTCGGCCTGCCGCTCCGCCGGCACTGCGTCGGTGTCGAACAGGACCACCTCGTCCGTCGTGGTGTTGTGCAGTGCGGGCAGGAAGTGGGTTCCGGTCGGGATGTCGATGCCCAGGCTGCGCAGATGCCTGCGCACGTCCGCCGTGTTGAGCAGGTCGGCCAGTGCGCGCGCGTTCACCTCGCCCGTCTGGCCGCCACACGCTCCGCAATCGAGGCCGGCGGCGTGGGGGTTGTTGGCGCTGCGGCTGCCGTGGCCGGCCAGCAGCACCAGGGGCGCGAAGCCGCTCACGAGTCCCATGGCGCCCAGGATGCCCTTCGCCATCGCAGCGGCCGCAGCCGGATCGGTGCTCGCGAGGGCGAGACGGGGGCGCAGGGCGGCGGCCGCCTTGGGCGGCAGTCCGGTGTCCTCCCAGCGCGGCGGCGTGGCGCGCGAAGGCAGCGTGTCGGCGAGCAGCTTCGGTGCATAGGTCAATCCGAGGGTCTCGACGAAGCTGAAGGCCGACGCGGGTGCCCCGCGGAAATCGGCCCAGCGCTGACGCCACTGCAGCGCGCGGCGCCGCCAGGCGCCCAGCATCGGGCCGCCACTCGTGTTCCCGTCGTCTTCGTGGACACAGTGCGAGGGCGCCAGCAGCCCGGGCAACTGCGGACGTTCGAGGGCACTGCCCGCGGGCGAGTACGCGATGGGCAGACCGAAGAACCCCGCAAAGCCCCGCGTGTGCACCGCCGGGCTGGCCGACTCCAGCGCGCGGCGGAACACCTCGGAGCGCACGTCGATGCAGAACAGGGCCTGGACGCGGACCGCGCTGGCCGCCTCCGCCACTCGGGACTGTCCCAATCCATCGATGAGCGGCAACTGATATGCGATCTCGACGGCGCTCTGCAACAGCCAATCCGTGCGCTGGGCCGCCTGCAGGGCGTCGGCGGAATCCTGCGCGCTGTGCCAGCGTACTGCCCAATCCGGCGGCAGCGAACCGGACGGCGCATCCTCGAAGAGCAGCCACTCCCAGGCCAGGCGGATCGCCAGGAGGTGAACGATCCTGTCGTCGTCGTTGCCGCCCAGTCGGGCCTGCCAACGCTCGTACGCGCACCACGCCGCCCAGCCACCGATGGCCATCAGCACGGCGCTGAGATAGGCCTCCTGACCCTCGTCCGGCACGCCCATGCCCGCCAGCGCGTCGGCGATCAGGCTATGCGGTTCGGCGGGCAGCGCGGCCAGCCGTTGCCTCAGAGTTGCACGGGGCTGCCGCCACGGCAGCCCGTGGTCGGCGGCGAGCTGCCGCCGCCAGCTGTCATAGAGACCGGACGAGGTGTCCATGGTCCAGCGGGCCTGGTGCCGGTCGAAGAACGCGGCGCAGTGCTGGCTGATCTGGTGGGTGACGAGCTCGGTCCAGCTCGTGCCCGGGCGAGGGGGCATGCCGCGGTCGCGCAGATCCGTGACCAGGGGCAGGCGTGACAGTGGCGTGGAGGGGAGGTGCAGGGCGCTCACCAGCTCGCCCACGAGCGCCTGAACCCGCGCATCGCCGGCGGCATCGTCGGTCTCGACGCCAAGGGCCTGCGCTGCCGCGTGCTGCAGGTGCCGGCGCTGCAGGCAACCGGCTTCCCACTGCTCCCGGTACCACTCGCGCGGCATCGTCAACCGGGTCCCGGCCAGCGTGCCGAGTGCTGCGGCGGCCTCGGGCATTGGTTGACCGATCCAGCCCCAGTACGGATTGACGGCGATGAACTCGTCGAGGGGCCAGGTGGGTGCCACGCGCGCGGTGGCCGTGGCGATGTGATCGGTGAGGCGCTGCAATTGCGTCACGGGCGTTTCGACGACGGCGTTCATGGGCGGGCTCCGGCGGCTTGGGTCGAGGTGTCGATGAGGGTCTCGCAGGCGGGCAGCGGCTTCGCCGGCGTCGCGGGCTCCGGTGGCCGCCACAGAGTGAAGGCCAGACGGTTGAACTTCTCGTCGAGGAAGAGCCCGCCATAGAACCAGGGGTACATGCGGCGCGCCAGCGTGCCGTGGGGCGCGACGGTGATGATCGTCTGCAGCAGGAACAGCGCTCCGAAGGCGAGCGCCACGCCGATCCACAACGCGGGTGCCGGCATGGCCGCAGGCCGCGGCAACCAGGCAGTGAAGACGGCGTGCAGGGCGAAGTAGGCGAGGGCGACACCGAAGGCACCCAGCACGAGCGCCGGCAACCACCAACCTCCGAGCCGTTCCTTCCGGGCGTGCACCAGTGGCACCAGTGCCAGGGCGACGATGCCGGCCAGCACCCAGATTCCGGGCGAGGCGGCATGACCCGGCACCAGCACGCCGACGGCAGCCCCCGCAGCGAGCGTCATGCCGGCGCCGACCAGCGCGCCCAGCGCGAGCGCCGCCGGTGCCGGGGCGACGGGCGGCGGCGCGAGCTGCGCGAGCATCGTGCGACGCACGGCACCCCCGGCGCCGAGGAAGGCATGCGCCTTGTAGAGCGAGTGCGCCACAAGGTGCAGCAGTGCCATGTCCCACGCGCCGAGACCGCATTGCATGAGCATGAACCCCATCTGGGCGCAGGTGGACCACGCGAGCATCACCTTGATGCTGATCCGGGTGGTCATCACCAGGGCCGCCAGCACGGCCGTCGCGGTGCCCGCAGTCACCAGCAGCACCTGCGCCGCCGGCACCTCGGCCACCAGGGGTGCGAACCGGATCAGCACGAAGCCGCCCAGATTGACCACGCCCGCGTGCAACAGCGCCGAGACCGGCGTGGGCGCTTCCATCACCTGGATCAACCAGCCGTGGAACGGCAGCTGTGCGCACTTGAGAAGCGCGGCGCCCGCGATGAACAGCACCGCGGCCTGCGCGGTCCAGGGGAGCGTCGCCGACGCCGCCGCCTGCGCGGCGATCCGATCGATGTCCAGCGTGCCGAAGCCCAGATACAGCAGGCCCGTCGCCCCGAACATGGACAGATCGGCCAGGCGCGCGACGATGAACTTCTTGTGCGCGGCGACGACGGCCTGGGGTCGATCGCCGAAAAAGGTCAGCAGCCGGTGCAAGGCCAGGCTGGTGGCCGTCCAGGCCAGCGCCAGGACGAGCACATGGTTCGTGGCCACCACCAGCGCCACCGACGCCAGCGTGACCATCAGCCAGCGCACGTAGTGCCGTTCACCCTGCTCGCCGTCCAGATACGCCTGCGAGTAGCGCACGATGACCCAGCCGACGAAGGTGACGAGCAGCATGACCACGCCGCCCGGAACGTCCGCACGCACCCCATGCCCGGTACCGTGCGGAAGGAACAGCAGTGTCATCAGGGCAAGCGCTGCGAGGCCCAGCGCCAGGGAAGTGGCCCAGCGCGCATGGCGCCAGGACGCAGCGATGCCCGAGCCTGGGATCGATGCCGCCGCGGCGGTTGCCAGGGCAGGCCCCAGAAGCAGGGCCGCGTGCCATATCGGCAGGGTGGTTATGAGGTCGGTCTGCAGGTCCATGTGCCGCTCCGGGGAAGTGATGGGTGTACTTTGCCGACGCGGAGCCGTTCCGTAAAACGCATTCTTTAGACGGAATGGATTGATAAAAACGAAGGCTGTGTCGCGGGCGCTTCAGCCCGCCCTGCTCAGCCGGGAGTCGCCAGCAGTTCGTAGAACGGTTCGAGCCAGCGCTGCTGCTCCATCGTCTCGGGCATGGCGAACCCTCGTGATCTCTGGAGGATCCCGCCGATCGACGCGAGTGGCACACCCAACAGGAACAGCAGACCGGAGGTCATCAGGCCTGTCCTGCCGATGCCTGCAAGGCAGTGGACGAGGACGGTTCTTCCGTCGATGACTTCGCGGTGTACGTCGCGGACGAAGTCCGCGAAGGCATCCGCCGACTCCGGGACGCCATGGTCGGTGATCGGAAAGGACCGGAAGGTCAGCCCCGACGCTGCGCACAGCCGCGCTTCGGCCTCGACACCGAACATCCTCTGCTCGTGGGGCGCCAGCAGCGAGACGACGACATCGACACCTTCCGCCTTCCAGGCCCTGACTTGTGCGGCGAGGCGATGGTCGCCGTCGGGGCAGCAGGACACGGCGATCCGATGGGGCGCGATATCGCAGATCCAGTGCACCTGGTTGGTGAAGATCGACATTCGACTCCTAGGGAGCCTCTGCACAGCCTGCGCGGATCGCGTTGCTGTCGGAATCGATCGGTGGCAAGGCGCGAGGTGCAGTCGATATCCGGCTATCGACAAACCGAGTAACGCCGCCAGCGATCGCAGTTCGACGTACCCCAAGCGGCGCAACCCTCCGGGACGGGGCCTTCCGGGCGGCTGACATTGTCGGCACAGTCCGCCGTTTCGCGATCATGTGTCTTCAGCATCGACGGCGGCCTGGTCCTTCGCGTCATCCGCCCGGAAGACCTCCGTCGCGACCGCGCAAGCTATGCAGAGGCTCCCTAGGGCTCGATGCGGGGACTCTTGCGTGCGAAGCGCGAGGCATCGCTAGGGCTTGTGTCGCGCCACGCATGCGTCATGCCAGGACTCCCCCTCCGTCGCGCAGCGACTACGCAGGGGGAGTGCAAGTCGCTACGCCAGATCGAAGCGGTCCGCGTTCATGACCTTCGTCCACGCGGCGACGAAGTCCTGCACGAACTTCTCCCGGCCGTCGTCCTGTGCGTAGACCTCGGCGTAGGCGCGCAGGATCGAGTTCGACCCGAACACGAGATCCACCCGTGTCGCCGTCCAGCGGACCGCACCGGACTTGCGATCACGGATCTCGTACAGGTTGTTGCCGGCCGGCTTCCACGTGTAGGCTATGTCCGTCAGGTGGACGAAGAAGTCGTTCGTGAGCACCCCCACGCGATCGGTGAACACACCGTGCCCGGTGCCACCATGGTTGGTTCCCAGAACCCGCATGCCGCCCACCAGTGCAGTCATCTCGTGGGCGGTCAGCCTCAACAACTGCGTGCGATCGAGCAGCAGTTCCTCCGCGCTGACGACGTAGTCCCGCTTCTGCCAGTTGCGATAGCCGTCCGCCACCGGCTCCAGCACGTCGAACGATTCGGCATCCGTCATGGCCGCGGTGGCGTCGCCGCGCCCCGGTGCGAAGCGAACCTTCACGTCGAAGCCCGCGGCCCTGGCGGCCTGTTCGACACCTACGTTGCCGGCGAGGACGATCACGTCGGCCACACTCGCGCCGGTCTGCGCCGCGATCGCTTCGAGCACGCCGAGTACCTTGGAGAGCCGGGCCGGTTCGTTGCCTTCCCAATCCTTCTGCGGAGCGAGGCGGATGCGCGCGCCGTTGGCGCCGCCGCGCCTGTCCGATCCGCGGAAGGTGCGGGCGCTGTCCCACGCGGTCGAGACCATCTCGCCGATGGTCAGACCGCTGGCGGCGATCTTCGCCTCGACGGCGGCGACGTCGTAGTCGCTGCGGCCTGCCGGCACCGGGTCCTGCCAGATGAGGTCTTCCTGCGGGACATCCGGACCGATGTAGCGGGCCTTCGGCCCCATGTCGCGATGGGTCAGCTTGAACCACGCCCGCGCAAAGACTTCCGAGAAGTAGGCCGGGTCCTGGTGGAAGCGCTCCGAGATCTTCCGGTAGGCCGGGTCCATCTTCATGGCCATGTCGGCGTCGGTCATGATCGGGTTCCGGCGGATCGACGGATCCTCCACATCGACCGGCTTGTCACTCTCCGCGATGCTCACGGGTTCCCACTGCCAGGCGCCGGCCGGGCTCTTCCGCAGTTCCCACTCGTGATTGAGCAGCATGTCGAAGTAGCCGCCATCCCACTTGGTCGGGTGGGTGGTCCACGCGCCTTCGATGCCGCTGGTCACGGTGTCTCGACCCGTACCGCGCCGGGTCTTGTTGTTCCAGCCCAGACCCTGTTCCTCCACGTCGGTGCCCTCGGGGGCCGGGCCCAGCAGACTGGCGTCGCCGTTGCCGTGGCTCTTGCCGACGGTGTGCCCACCGGCGGTGAGCGCAACGGTCTCCTCGTCGTTCATGGCCATCCGCAGGAAGGTCACGCGTACGTCGTGGGCGGTCTTCAGCGGATCCGGCTTGCCGTCGACGCCTTCGGGGTTCACGTAGATGAGCCCCATCATCACGGCGGCCAGCGGGTTCTCCAGATCGCGCTCGCCGGAGTAGCGGCTGTTGGCGCTGCCCGTGGGCGCGAGCCATTCCTTCTCGGAACCCCAGTAGGTGTCCTTCTCGGGATGCCAGATGTCCTCGCGCCCGAACGCGAAGCCGAAGGTCTTCAGACCCATCGACTCGTATGCCACGGTGCCGGCGAGGACGATGAGGTCGGCCCAACTGATCCGGTTGCCGTACTTCTTCTTGATCGGCCACAGGAGGCGGCGCGCCTTGTCGAGATTCGCGTTGTCGGGCCACGAGTTGATCGGGGCGAAACGCTGACTGCCGGTGCCGGCGCCGCCACGACCATCCGCGATGCGGTAGGTGCCGGCCGAGTGCCATGCCATGCGGATCATGAGACCGCCGTAGTGACCCCAGTCGGCCGGCCACCAGTCCTGGCTGTCGGTCATCAGCGCGTGGAGGTCGCGCTTCAGCGCAGCGACGTCGAGCGTCCTGACGGCCTTGCGATACTCGAAGCCTTCGCCCAGCGGATTGGTCTTGGTGTCGTGCTGATGGAGGATGTCGAGGTTGAGTGCCTTCGGCCACCAGTCCATGTTCGCCCTGCCGGCCGACGTGGCGCCGCCGTGCATCACCGGGCATTGGCCGGACGTGTTCGTGTTGTTCGTGGTCATGTTCATCTCCGTTCGTGAAGGCGTTGATCGGGTTCGCGATCCGAAATCCAGTCTACATGCGGGTCGCGTGGCCGTTCATCGTCTCTTGCTATGTGCGCCATAGGCTGATCCTGTCGGCATTTGCGCGGTACGGTGCGAACTGTGGTCGCGCGTCGATCACGGACGCAGCGGCCTCCGGGCGGGTGTCGTTCGCGCGCCGGGGATCTCCGTTCCCTCGCGCGCATCCACGTCCCGTCTCGACTTCACGATCGAACGTCAGCCCACTGGTTCCAAAGCGCGCGCGGCGCGATTCCGGACGCGCCACGGCGAGGTGGAGACACCGGTGTTCGTGCCTGTCGGTACGCAGGCGACGGTCAAGGGGAGTTCTGTCGATGCCCTCTCGGTGCAATCGACGTACGAGTTCCGCGAACGCGCCCGCTGCATCGGGGGCGTCGCGGTCACGAAGGAGACGATTCCTGGAGGGTCGCGGCGGGGGCGTCGGCGCACCCCGCACCGCGACGCTCGCCGGCGGATCAACCCTGGCGCCGGCGCCTCCGCCATGCGGCGAGCGCTGCCAGCCCGCCCACCAGCATTGCATTCGTCGCCGGTTCCGGGACGGGCTGGTAGACGATCTGCAACTCGGCCCGACCGCCGACGTTCGCGAGCGCCAGTCCGAAGGTTCCGTCGTGGTCGTTCATGAAGCCGCCGGTGTCGAGGCGCAGTTCATCCGGATCGAATCCGGTGACGGCATCGGCCCGCAGCACGGTCCACGCGAAGCTGTGGCGTTTGTCGAAGTTCAGGGCGAGGCCCGGCGCGTGGCTGGCGTTCAGCGAGACGAGCGAGATCACGAACTGGCTGTTGGCGGTGAGGCCGGCATCGAGGGCCAACGTGCCGTCGATGTCCCACAGGTCGAAGCCGGTGCCGGGCGTGCCGAGCGCATCCGCCACTTCCACCTCGTAGCGACCGCCCTCATTGAAGACGACCGAACCGGTGCTCGCGATGCCCGGGGAGTTGCCGGGGGCGAAGGTGCCGCCGTCGTTCACCGTGACCGCGCCGAAGGTGCCCGCACCCTTCGCCATGCCGAGGAAGTTGATGGTGAGTGGCGCAGCGACGATACCGTTGTTCGTGACCAGGGCGCCGTTCAGCGAGATGCCGTCGCCGCGCAGTGCGGCATCGGGCCCGATCACGATGCGCGATCCGCCGCCGGAGGCCAGGTTGCCGATCACCGTGACGCCGGCTCCGCTGCGAAGATCCAGCACGCCATTGTTCTCGACGTCGGTGAGCGTGGCGGAGGCCCGCAGGTTCACAGCACCACTGGTGGAGATCGTCATGTTGTCGAGGGCGACACCGGCAAAGGTGTCGAGGCGGCCCTGCAGCACGGCATTCGACCAGGCCACATCCCCGGTTGCGGCGAGGCGCGAATTGATGCCGAGGGTCGTGCCGTCGAAGGTGCTCACGTCGGGGCCGTTCACCTGGAAGCCGGTGCCGCGGAGCACGCCGCCTTCGAGACGCGTGCCCTCGAAGGCGATGGTACTGGTGGCGTCCGTGCGGAAGTTCGTGCGGCCGGCATCCCAGGGCAACGCGGCTCCCACGCCGGCGAACGTCATCGTGCCGCCGTTGCGGGCGATGAGTTCGCGGGAGGCGAGCGGGGATATCAGGTTGAGCTTCGCTCCCGCGCCATCGACGATCGTGCGTCCGGTGTAGGTGAGGGTGCCGCCCAAGGTCTGCTCGAAGTTCGATCCGACGAAGGCGATGCTGCCGGGGCCGGAGGCGGCGTCGGTGATCGTCACTGCCCGGACCTGCTGGATCCCCACCCGGCGGGTCACCGTCAATGCGGCTGGCGCGGTGAGGGTGGCCACACCCGGAGCGGCGATCGGGTCGCTGAGGCTGATGATCCCGGCGGAGGTGCCGGGATCACGACTGAAAATCGAACGGGTCGTGACGGTGCCCTGGTCGATCGTCAGCGCCGCCGTCGTGCTTTCGAAATGCAGCACGTCCGCGTCTATGCGGCCGCCCCTGTTCACGCGGATCGCGCTGCCCGCGTCCGGTTCGTCAGCATTCCCGAGAAAAAGATTGCCCGCCGACACCGAGGCGCCGTTCGTGACTTCCAGCGTCCCTCCGCCAGTCCAACCGACCCGGGCCACCCCGAAGCCGATGCTGCCATCCACCGTCAGCCGGGTGTCGATCCCGGCGACACGGATGCTTCCGCCGTTGGCGATCCCCACCCCGGCCCCCGTGGTGACCTGCGCCCCGTCGGCGATGTCGATCAGCGCGGTCGCGCCGTCGGCGCGGAGCGGTGCGCGCGCCAGGTCCTGCGTCGTCACGTTGTTCAGGCGGAAGGCGCCGCCGGACAGCCGGAACGTGCCGCCCATCGTCCAAAGCAGAGGGGCTGTGAATGGGGCCGCACTCGTGCCGCCTTCGATGATCTGGACGCCGGTTCCCCCGCTCCGCGTGACACCCACCTCGCCGGAGGTGAACCGTCCCGACCACGTGGCCGTGTGATCGCCGCCACCGAGCCGCACGGTCACGTTCGCGAGCGCGGAATCGAACCGTCCGCTCAGCGCGCCGATCTGCAGCGGCGTGTCGACCGTCGCCGCCGGGGCGGTGAGGACGGCGCCCGGCGCCATCGTGAGCACCGCGTTCTTCAACGCGCCGGGTGCGACGAGCAGCTGGCCGCCCTGGATCACGACGGCGCCGGCGAAATCGCTCTCGCTGGACGTGAGTACCGTATCTCCCGGGCCGACCTTGGTGAAGGTGCCGGCGGCACCGGTCAGCCTGCCGTTGAAGAACGAGCCGCCGGTGGCCAGGGACGATTGCGGATCACCGCCGATCTGGAAGGCGCCGCCGTCGAGGCGGATGGTGCCGCTGCGATCGCGGCCGCTACGGGAGTCGAAGCGGTTGAAGACGACCGTGCCGCCGTCGGTCACCACCAGCGATGATGCCTGGGCAGAGAAGGAGAGGATCGGTGCCACCAGCGTCGCCCCCGCGCCGACGGTCACTTCGCCAACGCCCGGATTCGGCGCGAAGTCGGCGAAGCCGAGGCGCAGCGAGTCGGCCGACTCCACCCTCGTCCCCTGCCCGGTTACGTTCAGCTTGGATGTGCCCCCGGCGAAGCCGATGCGCAGGGACGCCTCGTCGCCGGCCGGCGTGCGCACGACGGACAGCCTCGACCCGCCCGTGACCGTGAGCACGGCGTCGTTGTGGAGCTGCGGCGTTCCCGTCAGCGTGAGGATGGAGCCGTTGTCCACCGTCAGGCTGGTGCCGAGTTCCAGGAACAGCGACGAACGGCCGCTGAATCCGGTGCTGCCGGTCTGCGTCAGGGTCACGTCGGCATTGCGGATGAACGAGTCGCCGGCGTTGTAGTGCAGGAATCCGGCGTTGACCGTGGTGCGGGTCGGGCCCTGGGCGCCGATCCGGAGGGTGACGCCTCTCTCGGTACCGACGAACACGCCGCTGTTGATCGATCCTGTCACGGTCCCCAGCCACTGGGACGAGCCGCCGAACTCCCCGGCGCCTGTGATGACCAGTTGGGCATTGCCCAGTGCCAGCGCACGCGACGTGGACAGTCCCCCGACGTGGACGGTGGACAGCGCGCCCATGTCCAGGGTGGATGTCGCTCCGGACAGATCGACGAACGTGCCGCCGAGGCTGTCCACTTCCCTTGGACGCAGCGTGCCGCTGCGCACGTCCAGGGCGCCCGTGAATCGCGTGGGGTTGGACATGACGAGGGTGCCGGGGCCATCCAGATTGATGCGACGGCCGCCTTGCGCCACGGGGGCATCGAGGGTGGAGGCGATCGTAGCGGTGGCGCCCGCGCTCACGACGATGCTGCCGCCGGTGTTGCCGTTGTCGTTCGTGAGGAAGAGGGTGCCGCCCGTCAAGCCATAGCCATTGGTCCGGAAATCCACCGTGTTGGCGATCACGGTCCCGGCGATGGTGACGGTGCCGAAGCTGCCCGCGAACACGGCGCGGCCGTCGCGGTTGTTGGGCCAGTCGACCGCGTTGGAGCCCAACCCTATCAGCGAGATACCCGCAGCGGTCGGCGCCCAGTTGGCGCTCTTCGCCGTCCATGTGCCGCTCCCGCCCGTGCCTGCGACAATCAGGTTCGCGTCCCAGAAGAGGGTGATGGCCTGCGCGTCGAGCGCCGGGAAGGCGAGCGCGAGCGCGAGGAGGAGGCGGTTGCGGCGAGGGGCTGCGCGACGGCGCAGCGCTTCCGCCCGACGATGCGGGGCGGACAGGTGGGATGCGGTCATTTCAGGGCTCCTGGTTCGAGGGCCCTTCGACGACATCGTGCCCGGAGCCCTTGTTGTTCTCCCGATCGGCGCGCCGGTGTCGTGCCATCGTCGGGTAGTGCGCGAAAGATCCCATGCCTGGGTGCGGCAGGACAATCAGACGAAAGTATCGATCGAGGCGCCGGCCGCGCCAGCCGGTGGGTGGGGCCAGGTCGGAACCTGGTCGGGACGTTGGGGACACGTGGATGACCAGCCGCCGCCGCTTGGGCGCGTGCACCGCAGGCGGGTGTCGGCAGGTTGCGCGTGTCGACGAATACGTCCACTCTTCCCGGGTCTCCCTCTGGGGAAAGGCGTCTGCGCCCCGCCCCGCGGGCGTTTCCATCGTTGGGCGTCACCTTCTGGAATTCACGCATGTTCTGCCGTCCGCCATGTCGCGCCTGAAGTTCGTGGTGGAGCGCGAGGCCACCGGTTCCAAGGCGCGCGCCGCGCGATTCCAGACGCTCCACGGCGAAGTCCAGACACCGGTGTTCATGCCCGTCGGCACGCAGGCGACGGTCAAGGGGCTCACGGTCGACGCGCTCCGGACGGTCGGTTCCCGTGTGCTGCTCGCGAACACCTATCACCTGCTGCTCCGCCCCGGGCCTGACGTGTTCCGCGCGTTCGGCGGCATCCACCGCCTGATGAAGTGGCAGGGCCCGGTGCTGACCGACTCCGGCGGCTTCCAGATCTTCTCGCTGCCCGCGGAAAGAGCCATCGATGAGAAGGGCGCGCGCTTCCGCAGCTACGTCGACGGCACGATGCACATGCTCTCGCCCGAGACCAGCATCGACATGCAGAAGGCCATCGGCAGCGACATCATGATGGTGCTCGACCAGTGCATCCCGTCCACCGCACCGCTCGCGCAGGCAGAGGCGGCGATGGAACTTACCCACCGCTGGGCGTTGCGATCGCTGGAGGCGCGCGGCGATTCTCCGCAAGCGCTCTTTGGCATCGTGCAGGGGGCCTGCCATCCGTCGCTGCGAAGGCAGAGCGCCGACTTCCTCGCGTCGCTGCCGTTCGACGGCCTGGCCATCGGCGGGCTGGCGGTGGGCGAGACGCACGCGGAGCGCTACGAATTCACCGGCCTCGTGACGGATCATCTGCCGGCGGACAAGCCGCGCTACTTGATGGGCGTCGGCACGCCGATCGACATCCTCGAAGCGGTGCATCGGGGCGTCGACATGTTCGACTGCATCATCCCTTCGCAGCTCGCGCATCGCGGCACGGCGTTCACTTCGCACGGGAAGATCCATTGCCGGCGGACCGTCTACCGACTCTCGGAAGCGCCGCTCGACGCGGAATGCGACTGCCAGACGTGCCGCGAGTACTCCCGTGCATATCTCTGCCATCTGGTGCGATCGAACGAGACGCTCGGCGCGCAGCTCCTGTCGATCCACAACCTGACCTTCTACCACCGCCTCATGCGCGAGATCCGGGAGAGCATCCTGCGCGACGAGTTCACGGCGTTCTACGAACGGAAGCGACATGAACTGGCGAGACCCGACGACGATCATCCCAGCAAGCCGCCGGCAAAGGCCGTCGTGCCGTCGACGCCGCGTCGGGGCGACTACGAGATCATCAAGGGACCCACCGGCGCGTTCAGCATCCGCCAGATGAGTTCGGGCGAAGTGATGCATTCGGTGAACCGACCGAGCGACGAGGCGAATGCGCTGTACGTCGCGCAGTCTCGGCTCGCCGAACGCCTGCGTCTGCCGTCGGAGGCCGTTCCGTCGACGGACCTGGTGATCTGGGATGTCGGGCTCGGCGCGGCGTCCAATGCGATGGCCGCCATCGCCTGTTTCGAGGAGGTCTACGCGCAACGAGGCGCGTCCGGCCTGCGTACCGTGCGCGTCGTGAGTTTCGAGTGCGATCTCGATGCGCTGATCCTGGCGACGAAGAAGTCGGCGCGGTTTCCGCACCTGCAGCACGCCGCTCCGCACGCGTTGCTCGGGCAGGGTCGCTGGACCCACGCCTCCGGGTTGATCACGTGGGAGCTGTTCGAGGGGGATTTCCTCGCGCGCTTTCCGTCGGCGCCGGCGCCCGACCTCGTCTTCTACGACCCGTTTTCCGCGAAGACGGATACGGCCCTCTGGACGCCCGAAGTGTTCGCAGCCATCGCATTGCACGGTCGCGAGAAGCCGATGGCGCTGTACACGTACTCTGCGTCGACGGCCGTGCGGGCCGCCTTGCTGTGGGCGGGCTTCTGGGTGGCGGAGGGTGTGGGGTCCGGGCCGAGGGCCACGACGACGATGGCGTTCACGGGTGAGGACGACGAGCCCGACGTTTCCCGCGTGGTGCCTGACGTCATCTCGTGGTTGGGCGAGGCCTGGCTGGAACGATGGCGGCGCAGCGATTCGAGGTATCCATGCGATCTCATCGAGACGGAGCGGGAAGCTTTTTCCTGGCGGATCGAGTCCCATCGGCAGTTCGCGCGGCGATCGATACGCCCAGCGGCGCCCGCCACTCCGTAATCGGCTCGGCTCAGGTCGGCGCGTCGAGCAGCGCTTTCGCGTCGATGAGATCCTGCGTGTCGAAGCCCTCCGTGCAGCCGGCGTACAAGGGGGCGAGCATCGCGCGCGCCTGCGCAGATCCGCCCCGTCCGTGCCAGATGCGGGCAAGGCGGACCGCGGCGCGCAACTCGATCGCACGCGCTCCATGGGATCGGGCCACCTCGATCGACCGCAGAAAGCAGTCTTCTGCCGTCGCCTCGAACTGCGGGCCACGTTTCATCAGCAACTCGGCGTGCACCAGGTGCAGCTCGGATTCCGCGAAACGTTCGGCGGTCTTCTCGACCAACGTGAGGCCTGCAGCCACCTGGGCAAGCCCTTCGTCCACGCAACCGAGGCTCCGATACCCGTCCGCGAGCAGGGCGTGAACGGCAGTGAGTGAGACCTCCGCACCGAAGGAGCGCAGGGTTTCGATCTCCCGGAGGGCCGCGTCACCACCGCCGGTGGACGCATCGAGATGCATCCGGGCCAGCCCCTGATAGCAGCGTCCGAACGCGAGCCAGAAACCGTAGCCGTGCTCCGAGCACACCGCAACGACCTTCGCGGCGGTTTCGGCGCCCGACTTCCAGTCGCGAAGGTTGACGTGAAGGAATGTGTGGAAGAGGTGGGCCCAGGCCACGTCGAACGATCGCCCACTGCTTTCTGCCAGAGCAACGGCCTGTTGCTGCGCCTTGCGCGCCCGATCGGGGAATCCGAGCAGCCAGAGCACCCATCCGAGATACAGGAGGTTGGTGAGACACGAGTCCTGACCGTAGCGCTGGACGTTGCCCCGATGCGCTTCGGCGTCGTAGAGACGGACGCCGTGTTCGAGGTGGTCGCGCGCCCGCGTGAGGTCACCCAGCCGATAGGCCATTTCGCCGACGATCCGGTGCCCCTCGCAGGCGGCGGCGCTGTCGCCCATCCGCTCTGCGCGCTCCAGGAACTCGATGGCGACGGCCTGCGCCTCCTCCATGCGCCCTGTGACGTCGAGGAAGGCCCACACGCCCCAGAGGGCAGGGAAGACTTCCGGCGCATCGGCGACGGCCTCGCAGAGTTCGCGGGCGCGCGAGAAGGCCCGCTCGGGCTCGGGTGCGGCCCATCCTTTCGACAGCGCCGCAGCCTGGCCGAGCACGAGCTGCAGGCCGAGCTCCTGGCGCGCGCGGTCTGTAGGGTCGGACACGGCGTCTATCAGTGCGAGTCCTCTTGCCCCATGCGCCAGTGCGTCGACGAGGGCGACGCGATCCATCGCGTTGGTGGACGCCTTGTGCCAGAACGGAATCGCGACGGCGTTCATCGCCGCGGCCGTGTAGTGATGGGCAATCAGTTCCGGCTCGGTGTCTTTCATGCCCGGGAAGCGCGCCTCGATCACACGGGCGATCCTGCCGTGCAATGCCTGGCGCCTGCTCTTCAGCAGGGAATCGTAGGCTGCGTCCTGCAGAAGCGCGTGCTTGAAGGTGTAGGTGGCGGTCGGTGGCGTACCCCGACGGAAGGCGAGTCCGGCATCGGTGAGTTGCTGCAAGGCGGTATCGAGCTGTGCCTGCGTCAGCGGGACCACCTCGGCGATCAGTTCGTGACGGAACTCGCGTCCCATGACGGCACCGATCTGCGCGATCTCCTTTGCCGACGCGAAGCGATCCAGGCGCGCCATGAACGAGTCGCGCAGCGTGGCCGGGATGCTGAGGTGGTCGACCGGGCCGACGTACTCGTACCGATCGGCGACCGCCACCAGATGGTCCGATTCGAGGAGCGACTTGGTCAGCTCTTCCACGAAGAGGGGTACGCCGTCGGTCTTGGCGAGGATCTGTTCGAGCAGGTTCGCTGGCAATGCCCTGCCATCCGTCACCCCCGCGACCATCGTCCGGCTCTGGGCGCGCGTGAGCTTCGACAGGTTCAGGCTCGCCACATGACCGTGCGCTCCCCAACGTGACTGGAACTCGGGCCGGTGGGTGAACACGACGAGAAGGGGGATGGCCCGGATGCGATCGACCAGCAGATCCAGGACCTCTAGCGTCGTCGGATCCGCCCACTGCAGATCCTCGAACAGCATCACGCTCGGCTGCCGGCGCGCGGCGGCCTCGGTCAGATCGACCAGGGCTCGAAGTGTCTCGTCCTTGTGCCTCTGGGGCGTCATTGAGATCTCGCCGTAACGGGCGGCGTACGGGATCGACAGCATCGATGCGATGAAGCGGACGTCACCGCGAGGCCTCGCGTACTGGTCGACTACAAGGGATTCCAGCTTGTCGAGCCTGGCGTCTGCTTCGTCGTCCCTGGTGAACTCGAGCACCCGTTCGAAGTTGTCGATGCTGGGCCAGAGCGCACTGTTCGCGTGGTAGGGCGAACACTGGAATCGCAATGCCTTCACACCCAGAGTCGCGAGGCGTTCGGGCAGCGCGTTGAGGATGCGACTCTTGCCGATGCCGGGCTCGCCGGACAAAAGCACGACCTGTCCCTCACCGTCCTGCGCCATCGACCAGCGGTCGAGCAGAAGCTGCAGTTCCTGTTCGCGTCCGACGAGGGGAGTGAGCCGGCCCCGCGTGGCAGCCTCGAACCGGTCGGGTGCGCGGCTCGCGCGTCGGACGGCGTAGGCGCGCACCGGTGCTTCGATGCCACGCAAGTTCTGCTCGCCGAGATCGTCGTAGTCGAACACGCCGCCCGCCAGGCGCAGCACCGACTCGCCGACCACGACAGCGCCGGGTGTCGCGACGGCCTGCAACCGGTCCGCGAGGTTCACCGGCGCGCCGATCGCCCCCTTGTCGGCCGACGACACGACAACCAGGCCGGATGCGATACCGATCCGCACCTCGAGCATCCCGGCATCCGCGATCTCGAGAGATTGCACCTCGTCGAGTATGGCGAGCGCTGCATGGATCGCACGCCGCGCCTCGTCCTCGTGGGCGACGGGGAAGCCGAAGAAGGCGAGGGTGCCGTCGCCGCGGCGCTGGTGCACGCTGCCCTCGAACCGCGTGATGCACGCCGTGCAGACGGCGTCGTAAGCCTGCACGATCTCCCAGAGATCTTCCGGATCGAGCCGCGCAGCCAGTTCGTTGAAGCCTGCGATCTCGCAGGCCACTACCGTGAGATGCCGTCGCTCGGCTGGTGCGGGGGGCACGTCCTCGGATACGCTGTTCTCGGGCGCGTGGCCGACGGCCTGTCGGGCAGCGCCTGGAACCGGCCCCGCATCGCCTGATCCAGCGGCATCGATATCGGCCAGTGCCCCAGCGCTTCGATCGGTCGAGGAACCTTCCCGAACGGTGAGAGGTTCGTGCGCTGAAGGGGCCCGCGCTGTCGCAGCCTGCCGGGTCTGCGTGATCTGGCGGTACTCCGATTCCGTGGCCGGATCGGGCAGGATGCCGAGCTCCCGCTGCAGAGTCTGTCGTACGACGCGGTACTGCCGCATGGCAAGGGTGGGGCGTCCCTGGCGGGCGAACAGGCGCATGAGGGTCCGATGCGCGTCCTCGCGCAGAGGATCCAGCGCGACGATCCGGTTTGCCATCGAAGTGGCCGCGTCCAGCTGACCGTCCGATTCCAGCTGCGCCAGCAGCGTCGTCGCGATTTCGATCACCCGGTGGTGCAGGCGCTCTCGCTCGGTCGAAAGCCACTGGTCGAAAGATGAGGTGTCCGACTGGAACCCATCGAGGAAATCGCCCCGGTAGAGGAGCAGGGCGCGCTGCTGGTCTTCGGGCACGGGACTCCGCGCGAGCGCATCGAATTCGGTCACGTCGACCTGGACTGCGCCGGGAGCGAAGCCGACGGTCTCTTGATCCGACAGAAGAAGTTCACCGATCTGCTTCCGGATGGCTGTCAACGCCTGGCGGAGGCTTGCGCGGGCCTGAGCCTCGCCGATATCCGGCCAGAAGAGGCCAGCCAGGCGATGCCGCGACTGGATCGGCGGATCAGCGAGTGCGAGATAGGCGATGAGTGCGCGCGCCTTCCTTGGCAGCGGACCGAGCGCCATCCCGTCGCTGGCTGCAATGGCGAAGCCTCCCAGCAACTGGAGCCGGAGGCGCGTCACGACAATGATCCCGGTCGCATGGTGCTGTCGATCCGGCAAGGATCCGGTGTGAACTCATGCGGGCTCGGGACAGACGCGGGACGTAACGACCTCGAGTTTCGGAACCACAGGCGGATCAGCGTCACGGGTGGTGTGCTCGATAGATGTACCGATCGCTCGTCGCGGCGCGCTGCGAGAGATGGGCGTCGATCGACCACCGTCGAGGGCGGGGGCAGGCAGGAAGCAAGTGTGCCGAGGTGCTCGATCGCTTTTGTGCGACGCGCCATCCAGGGACGTGGCGCCGCCGAGTCGTTGCCAGCCATTTGCTGTCGCTCACCTTTTGCTGACCAACTACCAAGGCCCATGTAGCGGTGTCCATGCGGTCCCGGCCATGGACTAACTGGAAGGACTTTGTCTTTTCACGATTCTTTCACGTTCCTTCGGACGAAACCATCACGGTCGGGCGCCAGACTCGATTCCGAGCAGCCGAGGTGTCTGAATGACGGTTGCTGAGAGGAGCGCCCCTGCAAGGCATGCGCGCGGTGGCCATGAATGCCCCGCGCAACAACCACCAAGGAGAACACCACAATGACCGGAATCAAGGGTTCGATCGGCTGCCGCTGCAACACCCGCAATCTTGCGGCCGCGGCAACTGCGATAGGCATCCTCGCGTCGATGACCGGGCTGGCGCAGGCACAGGACCGCATCGTCGGCGAGTTCGGCTGGCTCGGCGTCGGCAAGACCTACGAGATCGACAAGGGGCACTTCTACTGGGTCGGGGAATTCAGCGGCACATTCTTCAACGAGAAGGGCGACGGCAGTCCGATGCACAAGATCGGACTCAAGTGCCCGGGGTTCAACGATCTCGATTTCACCAACAAGCGTACCAGCGCCGGTGGCTATTGCATCGGCACCGACCTCGAGGGAGACCGGCTTTACCTGACGTGGCGGATCCCCTCGGGCAACCCCGCGTTCGGATCCAGGAACGCCGGCACCATCGAGTACAACGGCGGCACGGGAAAGTACAAGGACTGGTCCGGCAAGTTCCCCTTCCTCGGCACCAATCAGGTCAACTGGGCGGACGGCACGGCGACCGGCTACGCGTCCTGGGTCCGCTGACTCGCGATCCGCACACCAGCAAAGTCATCCCGACCCTTGGGGCCCGCAATGCGGGCCCCTTTTTTTTTAATCCCCGCGGCGGGATGGAGGGGCAGGGCCGACGCCCGATGTGGAACTTTCGGGCGATGACGATAAGATCGCGCAACCGCTTCGGCAGCTTGGCAGGTGGGCACGTGCGGCACGGTGCCCATGGTGCGGAGCCGACGTGACCGATGCCCTTCGAACGCAGCGACGTTCCCGAGTACGACACCCCATCCCGACGGAGATCTTGCCATGGACATGCAGGCGATTCAGCACTTCCTCAGCACCACGCTCGTGGAGCTGGGCATCAAGATCCTGGCGGCGGTCGCCTTCTGGGTCATCGGTCGCTGGCTGATCGGACGGGTCATTTCGCTGATCCAGGCGAGCATGAACCGCAATCACGTGGATCCGACGCTGACGAAGTACCTGGGGTCCATCGTCGCCGTGGCCTTGAACATTGCGCTGGTCCTCGGCATCCTCGGTTACTTCGGGATCCAGACGACGTCCTTCGCCGCGATGCTCGCCGGTGCGGGCCTGGCGATCGGTGCGGCGTGGAGCGGATTGCTCGGCAACTTCGCGGCTGGCGCGTTCATGCTCGTCCTGCGTCCCGTGAAGGTGGGCGACTTCGTCAGCGTCGGCGGGATCACCGGCACCGTTCACGAACTCGGCCTCTTCGGGACTACGATCATCACGCCCGACCACGTGATGACCATCGTCGGCAACGGCAAGATCTTCTCCGACACCATCCAGAACTTCTCGGTCCTGCCCGTGCGTCGCGTCGACCGCACAGCGCAGCTTGCCGGCAGCGTGGACCCGCTCGAGGCCATCGAACGCTTCAAGGCGGCCGTCGCCAGGATCCCCAACGTGAGCACCGATCCCGCGCCCGAAGTGAACCTGCTCGACATGAATCTCAACGGGTCCGTGATCGCGGTCCGGCCGTACACGAACAACGCCCACTACTGGCAGGTGTACTTCGACACCAACGAGGCGATCGTCCGCACCTGCAAGGAGGCCGGCTGGCCCGCGCCGACGCCGACGCAGGTCACGCGGATCGTGCAGGGCTGACGCATCAGGCGCCGATCCGCACGCCGAGGGCCGCGGCGGGTCGACGCATGTACCGGGGTCACCAAGCCGGCGGTGATTCGATTCGCGCCCGTTCACGTCACTACGGTCTCGGACCGGGCGTGCCGTCCGCGGTGCACGAACGGTTCGCCTCCTGATGCACCCTCAGGGACCGGTGGCGCGCTCCTGCAGCAGGAAGCGGCGCTGCGCACCGCCTTGACGGACGCATGACCGACCGATAGGTTCGAGAGGGCGGCGCAGTGTTGTCTCGTCGATTCCTGGATCTGATCCGACCGTGCACGAAGTCTTCAATGAGTTTGCGCTCCTGCTGCTGATCTCCGCGGGTGCGGGGGCGGTGTCGCTGTGGTTGCGTCAGCCGGCGCTGATCGCGTACATCGTCGTGGGCATCGTGGTGGGGCCGGCCGTGCTCGGCCTCGTGTCGGCGCACGATCAGATCGATCTTCTCGCGCAGGTCGGTGTTGCCGTGCTGCTCTTCGTGGTGGGGCTCAAGCTCGATCTCCAGCACGTACGCCATATCGGCCCGGTGGCCCTGGCCACGGGGCTCGGGCAACTGGGATTCACGATCGTGTTCGGCTTCCTGCTGATCCTGCTCCTGGGCAGGGCGCCGATGGAAGCGCTGTACGTGGCCGTGGCGCTGACGTTCTCCAGCACGATCATCATCGTCAAGCTGCTGTCCGACAAGCGCGAACTCGATTCCCTGCACGGCCGCATCGCCGTCGGCTTCCTCATCGTCCAGGACCTCGCGGT
>JALHMS010000015.1:43204-127166 GCA_022843925.1 Burkholderiales bacterium | reverse complement strand
AACCCGCCGGTCGAGATCACCTGGACGTCGGACCCGTCGGGCAGCGACGAGCCGATGCTCCACTGGTTGCTCACGGTGAACCCGTTCGAGATCGGAATCCTCTGCTGGTTCGGCCACCACAGGCGGCCGCCCAGGAACTCGACGCCGTTGGGGCCCTTGACCTGGGTCTGGTCGGTCACGAGCGTCGCCGTGCCGCCGGGCGGCGTGGCGGTCGAGATCGAGGGCGTGTTCGTGAACCCGGTGGTCTCGCTCCACACGAGGGTATCGGGCGCGGCCGCCGCTGACGAGGCGGCGGTCGAGAGTGTGACGAGGGCGAGCGCGGTCAGTGGGCGCGAGGCGCGGGGCGGAACGAACATCGGGTGGGGCTCCTGGGAATTGGAGGGGGTCGCTGGATGGCCGACGCCGTCGAATGGATCGCGGACTGCCCCCCGGCCCACCCCGTGTCAGCGAAATCGACACCTTGCGGCGCGGCGACGACTGCACGGTTGAGGAGACAAGTCTTTGTGGTCATGGGGTTTCGTTCGGGCGCCGGCAGGGTGCTGATCGCCGGACGAGCCGGCCGTACTGATGCATCGCGCCTTTCAGCAATCCCCATGCCGTCGCATGGATATCGCGCGACGGCCGCCGCCGGCACAATCGCGGCTTCGCCGACGGCATCGCCGCCGCACCCTCCACCACGAAAGGACGCCCCGATGGCCGCCCCCCGCTACCTCGGCTTCGACACGCTCTCCCTCCACGCCGGCCAGCAGCCCGACCCCACCACCGGCGCCCGCGCGACGCCCATCTACCAGACGACATCGTTCGTGTTCCGCGACACGGACCACGCGGCCTCGCTCTTCAACATGGAGCGCGCGGGCCACGTGTACTCGCGCATCTCCAACCCCACCAATGCAGTGCTCGAAGAGCGCATCGCCGCACTGGAAGGAGGCATCGGCGCCATCGCCACGGCCAGCGGTCAGGCGGCGTTGCACCTCGCGGTCGCGACGCTCGCCGGTGCGGGCTCGCACATCGTCGCGAGCCGCTCGCTGTACGGCGGATCGCACAACCTGCTGCACTACACGCTGAAGCGCTTCGGCATCGAGACCACGTTCGTGAACCCGCGCGACCTCGACGCGTGGCGCGCAGCCATCCGCCCGAACACGCGGCTGCTGTTCGCCGAGACGCTGGGCAATCCCGGCGTGGACGTCCTCGATGTGCCCTCGGTCGGCGAGATCGCCCATGCGGCAAACCTGCCGCTGCTGGTGGACGCCACGTTCACGACGCCGTGGCTGATGCGCCCGTTCGATCTCGGCGCGGACCTCATCTTCCACTCGGCAACCAAGTTCCTCGGCGGCCACGGCATCGCCATCGGCGGTCTGCTGGTGGACGGCGGGACGTTCGATTGGGAGGCCTCGGGGAGATTTCCGGAACTGACGGAGCCGTACGACGGCTTCCACGGCATGGACTTCCAGGAGGAATCCACCATCGCCGCGTTCCTGCTGCGCGCGCGCCGCGAAGGCCTGCGCGACTTCGGCGCGTGCATGGCACCGACCACCGCGTTCCACATCCTGCAAGGCATCGAGACGCTGCCGCTGCGCATGGCGCGGCACATCGAGAACACGCGGAAGGTCGTGGCGTTCCTCGCAAGCCACGCCGCGGTGGCGTCGGTGAGCTACCCCGAGCTGCCCACGCACCCCGACCACGCCCTCGCGCAGAAGCTGCTGCCGCGCGGCGCCGGCGCCGTGTTCACGTTCGACGTGAAGGGCGGCCGCCCGGCGGGCCGCAAGCTCATCGAATCGCTGAAGGTCTTCTCGCACCTCGCGAACGTCGGCGACGCGAAGTCCCTGGTGATCCACCCCGCGACGACGACGCACTTCCGGATGGACGATGCGGCGCTGATGGCGGCAGGCATCGGGCCAGGGACGCTGCGGTTGTCGGTGGGGCTGGAGGATCCGCAGGACCTGCTCGACGATCTGGCGGGCGCGCTGCGGGTGTCGCAGAAGGCGTGAGGAGGGAATTCCACCGGAACCAGCGCTTTCGCAGCATTCACCTCTTTCGGGGCCATGGGCCCCTCCTACAGGTCGTGCATCACCATCGCTGGCCATGGCGGGCGCTTGTAGGAGCGGGCCATGGCCGCGAGAGCGATCGTTCCGGGTGAAGCGCTTCCGCAGCATCCACCGCTTTCGGGGCCATGGGCCCCTCCTACAGGTCGTGCATCACCATCGCTGGCCATGGCGGGCGTTTGTAGGAGCGGCCCATGGCCGCGAGAGCGAGCCTTCCGGTCGACGCGATTCCGCAGCATCCACCGCTTTCGGGGCCATGGGCCCCTCCTACAGGTCGTGCATCACCATCGCTGGCCATGGCGGGCGTTTGTAGGAGCGGCCCACGCCCGCGAGAGCGATCGTTCCGGTCGACGCGATTCCGCAGCATCGACCGCTTTCGGGGCCATGGGCCCCTCCTACAGGTCGGGCACCGCCATCGGTGGCCAAAGCGGGCGTTTGTAGGAGCGGGCCATGCCCGCGAAAGCGATCATTCCGGGTGAAGCGCTTCCGCAGCATCCACCGCTTTCGGGGCCATGGGCCCCTCCTACAAGGCCATGGGCCCCTCCTACAAGGCCACGGCCCCCTCCTACGAGAACCGTCGCTTCGGAGCCGGTTCCGGTCGAACCGTCACCGAACCCCCGCCTTCCGATTGACCGTCTCCCGATCGAACCCCGCCGTCTGCTTGTACCGGTTCGCGATCGCTTCCAGTTCCTCGCGCGGGATCACGTCCTCGATCCGTTCGAAGCCTTCCGGGGCGCGCTCCTCGGCCAGTTGCAGCACGCGGTCCGGGCCGCCCTCGCGGTTCGCCAGCACGACGGCTGCGGTCGCAGGGCGGCGCGCGGATTCGTAGGCGGCCAGCGCCGCGTCGACGTCGGGTTGCGCGATCCACTGCGCCGCGAGTTCCTCCGCGTCGAGGATCGCCTGCGACGCACCGTTGGAACCCACCGGATACATCGGGTGCGCGGCGTCGCCCAGCAGCGTGACGCGCCCGTGCGTCCAGCGCGGAAGAGGATCGCGATCGACCATCGGGAACTCGTAGATGGCCTCGGCGGAGTCGATGAGTGCGGGCACGTCGATCAGCCCGAAGTGCCAGTTCGCGAACGGCTCGCGGAAGACGGACTTGTCCACGCGCCGGTTCCAATCGCTGCGCGGCGGCGCGGCGTCCGCAGGCACCTGCAGTTCGGCGATCCAGTTCACGATCGAGCGGCCCTGCAGCCGCATCGCCTCGGAGATCGGATAACACACGAACTTCTGCCGGTCGTGCCCGGCCCACACCATCGACCGGCCGGTGAGGAACGGTGTCGTCTCGGACTTCGCGCGCCAGAGGATCCGCCCGGAGAAACGCGGCGGCCCCTCGTCGGGGTAGAAGGTCTTGCGGACGGTGGAATGGATGCCGTCCGCCGCGATGAGTGCATCACCTTCGACGACGATCTCCGCGCCACCGTTGGCACGGTCGGCGAACACCGCCGTGGCGCCGGTCGCCGACGATTCGAAGCGTTCCAGCACGCAACCCGTGTGGATCGCACCCGCGGGCAGCGTCGCCAGCGCCGCGCGGTACAGGATCATCTGCAGTTCGCCGCGATGCACCGAATACTGCGGCACCGCGTAACCCGCCGCCCGCCCCCGCGGCTCCTGCCAGATGTGCTGCCCGTGCTTGTTCAGGTAGACGAGTTCCGCCGTCTGGATGGCCGTCGCGGACAGCGCGGCCTCCAGGCCAAGCGAATGCAGCACGCGTACGGAGTGCGGCTGGAGGTTGATCCCCACGCCCAGCGGCTTCACTTCCGTCACGGCCTCGAAGACCTCCACCTCGACACCTGCGCGATGCAGCGTGAGCGCAGCGACGAGCCCGCCGATGCCACCGCCCGCGATGATGACCCGGCCCCGCGATCTCAGTGTAGTCATGGATGTTCTCCTTTCACGTCCGCGCCGCCACGGGCAGCACCGCCATGGTCAGTCGCGACACGCAGACCACACGCTGCGCCTCGTCGCGAATCTCGATCTGCCAGACCTGTGTGGTCCGCCCCAGGTGTACCGGCTCCGCGCGCGCCGTGACCCAGCCGGACGCGACGCTGCGCAGATGGTTCGCATTGACGTCGAGCCCCACACACCGGAACGCAGCGGCATCGACGCAGTACTGGGCGGCGCAACTGCCGAGGGTCTCGGCGAGCACCACGGACGCCCCGCCGTGCAGGATGCCGTGGGGCTGCTTCGTCCGGGCATCGACCGGCATCCGGGCGCAGAGATGGTCGTCGCCGACCTCCGTGAACTCGATGCCGAGGACGGCGACGACGGTGTCGCGGTGGATGCGGTGCAGGTCGTCGATGGTGGGGCGCTTGGTCCAGATCATGGGGCTTCGGAGGATTGGAAGGTCGCGCATTCTATGTCGCAGCCCGGACGGTCCGTCAGCCCGCCGGCGCCACCACCGCGGACCGTGGAGCACGCAGGCGACGCCACCTCACCCCGAGGTCGTCGACGTACGTGAAGACGGCCGGCACCACGATCAGGCTGAGGAGCGTCGAGGTCACGAGCCCGCCGATCACCGACACCGCCATCGGTGCCCGGAACGCGGAGTCCGCCCCGATCCCGAGCGCGATGGGCAGCATCCCGGCCCCCATCGCGATGGTCGTCATCACGATGGGCTGCGCGCGCTTCGCGCACGCATCCATCAAGGCGTCGATCCGCGACATGCCCAGCTGCGCGCGCGCCATCAGCGCGTACTCGACGAGAAGGATCGAGTTCTTCGTGGCGATGCCCATCAGCATCAAGAGACCGATCAGCACGGGCATCGAGAACGAGTGCCCGGTGATCATCACTGCGCCGAACGCCCCGCCGATCGACAGCGGCAGCGCCGTCAGGATGGTCACCGGTTGCAGGAAGTCCTTGAAGAGCAGCACGAGGATCGCGTAGACGCAGAACACGCCGGCCGCCATCGCGAGCCCGAAACTGCCGAACAGTTCGTTCATGCGCTCGGCGTCCCCGGCGTCGAGCCGCTTCACGCCCGGCGGCAGATTCGCGAGGGCGGGCAGCGCATCGACCGCCGGCTGGAACTCGCCAAGCGGCGCACCGCCGAGTTCCGCCTCGATCTTGATGTTGCGGCTGCGGTCGTAGCGGTCGATCTGCGCCGGGCCGCTGTCGATCTGCACAGACGCCACGTTGCCAAGCCGCACGTTGCCCGCGCGGCCGGGAACGAGCAGCGCGCGCACGGCATCGAGATCGGCACGGGCTGCGAGGTCGAACTGCACGCGGATCGGCAGCTGGCGCTCGGGCAGATTGAACTTCGCGAGGTTTGCGTCGTAGTCGCCGCTGGTGGCGATGCGCGCGGTCTCGCCGATGGCGGACGCGGTCACACCCAGATCGGCCGCCCGCGCCTCGTCGGGCCGGATGCGGATCTCGGGGCGCAGCAGCGTCGCGCTCGACGTCACGTTGCCGAGACCCGGGATGTCGCGCATCTCGCGTTCGACGGCGCGGGCTGCCTGGACCAGCGCCTGCGGATCATCGGACGTGAGGACGAGTTCCAGCTTCTCGCCCGGGCCGCCCACGCCGAAGCTGGTGCGCACACCGGGGAGGCCGGCCAGACGATCGCGTACCGCGGCCTCGACCTCCTTCTGGCCGCGGGTGCGATCGGCGCGCGACTTCAGGTCGAACGTCAGCGTCGCCTTCCGCACGTCGCCGCCGCTGCCCTGCACGAATGCGTCGCCCGATCGACCGCTGCCGATGGCCGCGAAGACGCCGGCGATCTCCGGCACGTCCGCCACGAGCGCCCGGGCAGCCTCGGCGACCTCGCGGGTCTGCGCCAACGTGGCACCGGGGGGAAGTTCGACGGACGCCACCACCTGGTCCAGCTCGTCGGCAGGCAGGAAACCCTTGGGCAGCAGCGGCACGAGCGCCATCGAGCCCACGAAGAACGCGACCGACGCGGCGATCGTGATGCCGCGATGCTCGATGGCGAGCCGGGCCAGCCGCAGATAGGCGCGGCCGATGCGGCTCTCGCGCTTCGGCTCGGGATGCGCCTTCAGCCAGTAGGCGGACATCATCGGCGTGAGGAGTCGCGCCACCACGAGCGACATCATCACCGCGATGGCGGCCGTCCAACCGAACTGCTTGAAGTACTTTCCCGCGATGCCGCCCATGAAGGCCGTGGGCAGGAACACCGCCACCAGCGTGAACGTCGTCGCGACCACGGCGAGCCCGATCTCGTCGGCCGCATCGCGCGCGGCCTGCAGCGGCGGCTTGCCCATGCGCAGATGCCGCACGATGTTCTCGACCTCGACGATCGCATCGTCGACGAGGATGCCGACGACGAGCGCCAGCGCGAGCAGCGTGACACCGTTCAGCGTGTAGCCCAGAAGCGCCATGGCGCCGAACGTCGGGATGATCGACAGCGGCAGCGCGAGCGCCGACACGCCGGTGGCGCGCCAGTCCCGCAGGAAGAGCCACACCACGAGCACCGCCAGCGCAGCACCCTCGTAGAGCATGTTCATGGACGACTCGTACGACCGCTGCACGCGGTCGACGGTGGTCGAGATGCGCTTGAAGCCCGCGTCGGGCTGCTCTTCCGCCAGCGTCGCGAGCGCCTTCGCCACACCCTCCGCGACCGTGATCTCGCTCGCGCCGCGCGACCGCAGGATCTCGAACCCCACCACCGGCACGCCGTCGAGGAGGGCGACCTGCGTGCGGTCGGCGTGACCGTCGAACACGCGTGCGACGCTGTCGAGGCGGATGCGACGGCCGTCGGCGAGCGCGATGCTCATCGCGGCGATGTCCGCGACGCTGCCAGCCGTGCCGACGGTGCGTACCGACTGTTCCGTGCCGCCCACGTCGCCGCGTCCGCCGGGGACCTCCCGCTGCGTCATGCGGAGCTGGCGGGACACGTCGGCCGCCGTCGCGCCCAGCGCCGTCAGCCTGTCCGGGTCCAGCTCCACGCGCACCTCGCGCGCGACACCGCCCACGCGATTCACCTTCGCGACACCGGGCACCGCGAGCAGCCGCTTCTTCACGCGGTCGTCGACGAACCACGACAGCTCGGTCTCGTTCATCCGCGGCGAGGTCACCGCGTACGTGACGATGGCGGCGCCGGAGGAGGTCATGCGCGAGACGATGGGTTCGCGGATGTCGGCGGGCAGATCGCTGCGCACGCGGCTCACCGCGTCGCGGACATCGTCGACCGCCTGGTCGACGGCCTTCTCGAGCGCGAACTCGATGTAGGTGGTGGACGTCCCGTCGGTGACGGTCGATGTGATGTGCTTGACCTCGCCGATGCTCGCGATGGAATCCTCCACCTTGCGCGTCAACTCGGTCTCCAGCTGCGAAGGCGACGCACCGGGCAGCGTGATCGTGACGATCACGACCGGCAGTTCTATGTCGGGCATGTCCTGGACTTCGAGCGACCGGAAGGCCTGCAGTCCGCCCAATCCGAGGATGATGAAGAGCAGGATGGAGGGGATGGGCTGGCGGATCGCCCAGGCGGAGAAGTTCATGCCGCACCGTCCTTTCCGCCGTCGGCGGCCACGGCGACAGGATCCCCGTCATTGAGGAAACCCGCACCCTTGACCACCACGCGCGCGTCGGCGGCGAGGCCGTCGGTGATCTCGATCTCGCTCCCGCGCCGGCGGCCCGTCTTCACGAGCGTCTGTGCGACGCGACCGCCCGCGGCCAGCCGGAACACGTACGCGTTGCCGTCGCGGACGACGACGGCCGCGTCGGGGACGACCACGGCCTGCGCACTGCCGAGCGCGAACTCGCCCTGGGCGAACATGCCCGCCCGGGCACCCCGGCCCGGCGCGAGATCGACGTAGACGAGGCCGTTGCGCGTGTTCACGTCGACGGTCGGTGCGATGCTCCGAACGCGTCCTTCCAGCGTCTCCCCCTGGATCGTCCGCACGTGCACCACCTGGCCGACCGCGACCTGCGCGAGGCGCGACTCCGGCAGCTCGGCGCGCCATTCGAGACGCCCGCCGCGGATCAGGCGGAACAGTTCGGCGCCTTCCTGCACCACGGCCCCCACCGTGGCAGTACGCGCCGAGATCAGGCCGTCGTCGGCCGCCACGACGCGCGTGTGCCCGCGGCGCAGGATCTGGGCGTCCAGCTTCGCCTGCGCGAGCGCGAGCTGCGCGCGGGTGGTGGCCGCAGCGGTGCGGAACTGGCCGAGATCGGTGGCGCTCAGCGCACCGGAATCCGCGAGACGATCCGCGCGGGCGGCGTTGGCCTCGGCGTCGGCGAGCCGGGCACGCGCCTCGTCGACCGCCGCCTTCTGCTGGGCGAGCTCGGCGAGCACCATGTCGTCGACGAAGCGCGCGAGCAGATCGCCCTTGCGGACGCGATCGCCCACGTTGACGCGGACCTCGGCCAGGCGCAGCCCGCCGACCTCCGCACCGACGACGGCCTCCTGCCACGCCTGGATGTTGCCGGAGGCCGGCACGACGAGGGGCCAGTCGGCCCGCCCGGGAAGCGTCGTGGTCACGGTGAGGGCCGGTCGCCCCGCGGCCTTCGCGACCGGCCCGGCGCCGGACGACGGTTCGCGGTTGACTGCCCACAGGGCGCCGACGGCCGACAGGGCGACGATGGCGAAGGCGATGACGACGGAACGGCGCACGATGTTCTCCTGTCCGGCCCGGGGCCGGAGACGCAAGCTGAAGGAAGTGGCGGAACGGAATGACGGGAGGGCGGATGGGCCGGCGCTTCAGCGTGCGGCCAGCGTGTCGGTTGCCGACTGCCAGCCACCGCCGAGGGCCTTGTACAGCGCGATCCACGATGCGACGCGCGCGCGGCGCACGTCGAGATCGGCCTCCGTGGCCAGCAGGGCGAGGCGCCGGGCGTCCTCCAGTTCGAGCAGGCTGGCGAGCCCGCCGCGATGGCGGTTCTCGACCGCGGCGACGTAGCTTTCGTAGCGGTCGAGCGCGCGCTGCGCATCGGCGGCACGGGTCGCTGCGGTGTCCAGACGCACGAGGGCGTCCTCCACCTCTCGCGCGGCAACGCGCACCTTCTCGCGCCAGGTGGCCATCGCCTGGTCGTGCCGCGCTCGCGCGGCGAGCACGGCCGACTTGCGGCGACCGGCATCGAAGATCGGCAGCGAGACCGACGGCCCGAACGACCACGTGGTCGGACGCGTCGCGCCCTGTCCGAGGCTGATGCGGTTGAGAGCGATGGCGCCGGCGAGGCTCACGCCCGGATACCGGTCGGCCTCCGCGACGCCGATCTCGGCACTCGCCGCCGCCACCGCCATCTCGGCCGAGACGACATCGGGGCGCTGCGTGATCGCGCGCGCGGGCACCGCTTCCACCGAGACGTCGCGGGGGATGGGCACGACGCCGGTGCCGCCCGCGAGATGGTCGACGAGGCGGTCGCGGGACCAGCCGGTGAGCTTCGTGAGGACATTCACGTGCAGTTCGCACTCGCCGCGCTTCGCTGCGACGGTCGAGGCGGTCTCCGCGACCGTACCTTCCGCGCGGTCGGCGTCGGCCTTCGGCGCGAATCCGGCGGAAGCCTTCAGGACCGTCAGATCGCGGGTCTGCAGGCGGGAGGCGAGGTTGCGCTCCTGGACCATCCGGGCCGCCTCGCAGGCCCGCAGCGTCACGTAGGTGTCGGCCACCTCACCGGCGAGCGAGACGCGGGCCTCGTGCCAGTCGACACCGGCCGCCCGTTGGCGGGCCCGGGCGGCCTCGAGGGCGCGACGGTTGCCACCGAAGAGATCCAGCTCCCATCCCGCATCGAATCCCGCCCGGAAGACATTGCTCTGGAACACCTGCGGACCGAAGGCGGTGCTAGATCGGGTGGCGCTCTCGTTTCCGGTCAGCGTCGGCGACAGCGCCGCCTCGCGCACGCCGGCGTTCGCACGGGCTTCCGCCACGCGCGCCACGGCCAGGTCCAGCGTCGGACTGTCCGCCTCGGCGGCGGCGATGATCGCGTCGAGCCGCGGATCGTCGAACTGTCGCCACCACGCCTGGAGCGCGACGGCCTGACCCCCATGCGGCAGCGGCGCACTCCAGCGCGCCGGCAGCACCGGCTCGGGGCGTACGAAGTCGGGGCCGACCGTGCACGCAGCGAGCAGCAGCGCAATGATGGGAACGAGAACCAGGCGGTGCGACATGCTTCAGCTCCTGCGCTTCTTCGGGACCGCGGCGCGACGCACCCGCTCGTCCTCGACGATGGCCACGGCGTAGCGCGTCAGCCGCTCCGCCATGACGCCGATGGGATCCCTGCCCTGCATGAGTCCGGGCGAGAACGCGTCGACCATGGCCTTCGCCTCGATCCAGACGAGCGCCATGCCCGCGAGACAGAACGCGAGTCGATGCACTTCGAGGTCCGGTGTCCGCAGTCCCATGCCACGACACAGGATGGCGATCAGTGCCTCGTGATGGGGCCGGACGGTCTGGCATTCGAGATCGCCCAGCACGCCGCTCGGCTCACCCTGTTCCCGGGCATGGAGCCGCAGCAACCGTTCGAGCTTGGGCCCACCGGTGAGCGGCGAGAAGAACGAGCGGTAGTAGCGTTCGAGCGCCTGCTCCAGCGAGAGCGAGGCGTCGTCCATGCCCGCGCTCGCCGCCATCACCTCCACGAAAGGCTGGGCGAAGACTTCGCGATAGAGCGCGGCCTTGTCGCCGAAGTGGTAGTGGATGGCCGCGGCGTTGGCGCCGGCAAGCCTGCAGATCTCGCGCGTGGAAGCGCCCTTGTAACCCGCCTCGGCGAAGACGCGGGTCGCGGCATCGAGCAGGCGCTCGCGCGTCTTCTCGGGCGTGTTCTCGGTGGTGTCGTCTTCTCTGGTCATGGGCCGGATTTTATTCAAGCGATTGCTTGAGTCAAGCGCTTGCTTGATTTCTTTTCGAATCTTTACCCTTCTTCACGATCTCCTCCGGAACGTGCAGGGCACGGTCGTCAGCGCCGGACGGCTCCGGTAACCTTGGGCATCGCATCGCCACTTCCGCGTCCACCCATGAACCTCACCGTCCTCGGCCAGCCCGCCTACGCCTACACCGGCGGCAAACCCTTCGATCCGGCGCTGCCCACCGTCGTCTTCCTGCACGGCGCGGAGCACGACCACTGCGTCTGGGTGCTGCAGAGCCGCTATCTCGCGCACCACGGCCATTCGGTGCTCGCGGTCGATCTTCCCGGCCATGGACGCTCGGCGGGTCCCGCGTTGGAAAGCGTCGAGGCGATCGCGGACTGGGTTCCGGCGCTCCTCGACGCGGCGGGTGTCGCGAAGGCGATCCTGGTCGGACACAGCATGGGGTCTCTCGTGGCGGTCGAGTGCGCCGCGCGCCATCCGGACCGCGTCGCGAAGATCGCGCTCGTGGGCACGGCGTTCCCGATGAAGGTCTCCGACGAACTGCTGAACGCGACGCGCGACGACGAGCCGCTGGCGCAGGACATGGTGAACATCTGGTCGCACTCGGCGTACGCGCACTTCCCCGGCAACCCCGGCCCCGGGTTCTGGGTGATGGGCGAGAACCTGCGGCTCATGCAGCGGCAGAAGCCGGGCGTGATGCACACGGACTTCGTGGCGTGCAACGCCTACGCGAACGGTTTCACGGCGGCCGCGCAGGTGGCCTGCCCCGCCCTGCTGATCGTGGGTCGCAAGGACATCATGACGCCGGCGCGCGTGGCGAAGGAACTGGCGGCGAAGCTGCCGCAGTCGCGCACCGTCGAGGTTGCGGGCAGCGGCCACGCGCTGATGGCCGAGAAACCGGACGATGTGCTGGACGCGCTGCGCGCGTTCGTGTGACGCCAGGCGGTCCATGAAAGTCCAACGCCACGACGATTTCGTCCTGCACGTGTGCGAGCTGCTCGCCCCGCTCGGCGAGGTCCGTCCGAAGCGGATGTTCGGCGGATGGGGCGTCTACGTCGACGAAGTGTTCATGGCGATCATTGCCGACGACACCCTGTGGTTCAAGGTGGACGACGGCAACCGCCCGGCGTACGAAGCGGCCGGCTCGCAGGCGTTCCGCCCGTTCCCGGACCGCGACACCGTGATGTCGTACTGGCTGGTCCCGGCCGACGTGATGGACGATCGGCTGGCGATCGTGGCGTGGGGGCGCGAGGCGATCGCGGCAGGCGAACGGGCGCGGACGAAGAAGCGCCCCAGGCGATAGGCGCGACCACCGGGGCAGCGCGACGTCGCCGGGTCGGGATGCAGGCCCACAAGGCGGGGGCATGAGCACCTCGACGAATCCTGGGACGCAGGCGTCGAGCTATTGCTCGACCCACGGGGGTCGTTTCCAGCGTCGCGGCATCCAGCGGCGAGGGCCCTTCGTGGGTCGAGCATTGCTCAACGCGGCGATGGCTTGGGCACAGTGGCGCATCCAGGAACGCGGGCGTCGGGCGCAGCCCGACCCACGGGGGGCGTTTTCAGCGTTGCGGCATCCAGCGGCGAGGACCCTTCGTGGGTCGAGCACCAGCTCGACGCGGCGGGGGCTTGGGCACTGCGACGCATCCAGGAACGCGGGCGTCGGGCGCAGCCCGACCCACGGGGGGCGTTTTCAGCGTCGCGGCATCCAGCGGCGAGGGCCCTTCGTGCGTCGAGCATTGCTCGACGCGGCGGGGGCTTGGGCACTGCGACGAATCCAGGAACGCGGGCGTCGGGCGCAGCCCGACCCACGGGGGGCGTTTTCAGCGTCGCGGCATCCAGCGGCGAGGGCCCTTCGTGGGTCGAGCATTGCTCGACGCGGCGGGGGCTTGGGCACTGCGACGCATCCAGGAACGCGGGCGTCGGGCGCAGCCCGACCCACGGGGGGCGCTTTCAGCGTTGCGGCATCCAGCGGCGAGGACCCTTCGTGGGTCGAGCACCAGCTCGACGCGGCGGGGGCTTGGGAACTGCGGCGAATCCAGGAAAGCGGGTGTCGAGCTGGTGCGCGGCCCACGGGCGTGCTGATCAGCGCAGACGAATCCGGTCGCGATGTCCTTCGTGGGTCGAGCACCAGCTCGACGCGGCGCATCCTGGGCCGCCGCGTCGCCACGCCACCGCACCACTAAGGCAGATACTGGATCACATCCTCCGTCTGCTTCAGCATCGTCTCCGCGTCGCTCACCTCGAACTTGCCCGGGCCCTCGACGTTCAGCGTCTTCACGACGCCATCGACGACGAGCGCGGAGAACCGCTGCACGCGCACGCCGAGGCCGCGCGCGCCGAGGTCCAGTTCCAGACCGAGGGCCTTCGCGTAGTGCCCCGAGCCGTCACCCAGCATCCGCACCTTGCCGGTCGCGCCCTGCTCGCGTCCCCACGCGCCCATGACGAAGGCGTCGTTGACCGACAGGCACCAGATCTCGTCGATGCCCTTCGCGCGGAGTTCGTCCGCGAGTTTCACGTAGCCCGGCACGTGCTTCGCCGAGCACGTGGGCGTGAAGGCGCCCGGCAGACCGAAGATCGCGATCTTCTTGCCCGCGACGAGCTTCTCGACCTCGAAGCTGTTGGGGCCGACGCTGCAGCCCGGGGTCTCTTCCTCGATGAACTCCCACAACACGCCGGCCGGCAGCCGGTCACCCACCTGGATCGCCATGATTCGTCTCCTCGTTGCATGCAAGCCATCGGATTCTAATCGCCGGTCCGCGGCACTCGCCACCTATAATCGGCCTCCACGCTGCAGCCCGCGCCCCCGATGAACAAGGCCTTCACGAAGGAAACCGACCATGAGGACGACGACGAGCCGGAAGAGGCCTCGCAGCTGCCGGTCGGCACGAAGAACTACATCACGCCTGCGGGCTACCGGCGCCTGAAGGACGAGGCCCTCCATCTGCTCGACAAGGAGCGGCCGGAGCTCACGAAGGTCATCCAGTGGGCCGCCTCGAACGGCGATCGGTCCGAGAATGCGGACTACATCTACGGCAAGCGGCGCCTGCGCGAGATCGATCGCCGCATCCGCTTCCTCACGAAGCGCCTCGACAACGCGGAGGTCATCGACCCCGCCACGCGCGAAGCCACCGACCAGGTCTTCTTCGGCGCCACGGTCACCGTCGCCCGCGAGGACGGCCGGGAGACCACCTACAGCATCGTCGGCATCGACGAGGCCGACGTCGCGCGGGGCCGCATCAGCTGGATCTCGCCGCTCGCGCGTCAGCTCCTGAAGGCCCGCGAGGGAGACACCGTGGTCGTGCGCACGCCTGGTGGCGACGAACCGATGGAGATCGTCTCGGTCGTGTACCGCGCGATCGACTGAGCGCGCCGAGGCGCTGCGAGCGAGGTGTATCCTCGCCGCTCCGGCGATCGCGGCGCGCTCGAAGCGCGGCGACGTCCGGGAGGCGTCCGGTGCCCGCAACGGGTGGCCGGGGAATCGCAGGTGACCGGTGCATGCAGGAGTCGATGTGGAAGACACGCACCCCCCAGTGGCTGGCACGCAGAGCGTCCGCCGCGCCCTCATGCTGCTGCGCATCGTGGCCAATCATCGCGAGGAAGGCATCAGCCTGCCCCGCATCGTCGAACTGTCGGGCCTCGAACGCGTGACGGCCTACCGCCTCCTCACCTGCCTCACTGAGGAACGCTTCCTCGAACGCGACCCCGCAACGCGCGTCTATCGGGTGGGGCTGGAGGCCGCGCTCCTGGCCCCCGGCCTGCAGGGCACGCCGCCGCTCCCCGCGAGCTTCCCGCTCGCGATGCGCCGCGTGGCGCGGATCTGCAACGAGCCGGTGTTCTGCATGGTCCGTGAAGGCGACTACGTCTGCTGCGCCCACCGAGAGGTCGCGACGTCGCGCACCCGCGTCGACGCCACCCCGGTCGGCGTCCGGCGCCTGCTCGGCACCGGCACGGGCGGCACCGCGATGCTGGCGCTGCTCGACGACGACGAGATCGATCGCATCTACGGCCGCCACGAATCCGAGTACCGCGAACGCGGCCGATCGCGCGACGACCTCCACCGCGATGCCGCGGCCACGCGCCAGCGCCGGTACGCCGTGACGCGGGAGATGTTCCAGGCGGGCATCGGCGGCGTGGGCGTGGCTTTCAAGCTCTCCGACCATGCGATGGCCGCATTCAGCGTAGCGACGATGGTGGCGAAGCTCGGCACCGAGATGCAGCGCTCGCTCGCGGGCCAGCTGTTGCACGAAGTGCGGACGCTGCGACTGCGGCCGTTCGGGGCTCCCGGGATGGATGCCTGAGCCGGTCAGGCAGCCAGCGGTGATGTCGCCGCCGGCACGTGCAGCGACGGCCGTGCGCGCAGCCAGGCCTCGACGACCTCCCACACCGGTTCGCCCGTGAGCCCTTCGGCCATCGACGCCCAGCCCGCCACGCGATAGCGCTTGTCGGCATCGATCGGCTTTCCGTGCAGTTCCATCGCGCGGATGCGTTCCCCCATGGCGGCCTGCGGGTCGATCGCGTAGCGCAGTCCGCCCACCCGGACCATGTCCCCGCCCTGCTGGTAGTACGGGTCGGGGTGGAACAGATTGTCCGCGACGTCCTCGAGCACCGCACGCAGCATGGCACCGGTCATCGCCGTGACCGTCACCTGCGGATACGTGATCGCCGTCTGCGCCATCACGTGCTCGCGGGTGATCGCCTCGCCCGGCAGCACGCTGGTGCCCCAGCGGAATCCCGGCGAGAACGCGATCTCGGCGTCCTTCATGTCGAGCAGCGCCGAGAGGATCACCTCGTCGAACGTCCCGTTGAAGTTGCCGCGCCGATAGAGCACGTCGTCGGCGGTGGCGAAGGGTTCGCGCAGCCGTTCCAGATACGGCGCACGGACGCGCTCGATGAGCGCCTGCATCGCGGGATCCGCAGGCAGCAGATCCGCGAACACCGGCAGCAGGCGAAAGCGATAGCCGGTGACCTCGCGACCCTTCACCTCCAGATCGAGCACACCGAGGAACTTGCCGTTCGAGCCCGCGTTGGTGACCAGCGTGCGGCCGCCGGCGTTGGCGACCTCGATCGCCCGCGGCACGCCGTCGTGGGTGTGGCCGCCGAGGATCGCGTCGAGGCCGCGCATGCGCCCCGCGAGCTTGAGGTCCACGTCCATCCCGTTGTGGGACAGCAGCACGACCACCGCCGCACCGGCCTTCCGCGCCGCGTCGACCGCCGCCTGCAGTTCGGGCTCGCGCAGGCCGAAGCTCCAGTCGGGGACGAAGTGGCGCGGGTTCGCGACCGTGGTGTACGGGAAAGCCTGGCCGATCACCGCGACCGGGACACCACCGGTCTCGCGGATCACGAACGGCGGGAACACGTCGTCGCCGAAGTCCGCCGTCTTCACGTTCTGCGCGACGAAGGCGACGCGGCCGGCGAGCGGCCCGTCGATCAGTTCGCGCACGCGATCCGCACCGTAGGTGAATTCCCAGTGGCCCGTCATCACGTCGACGCCCAGGGCGAGCGAGGCTTCGACCATGTCCGCGCCGCGCGTCCACAGGGCCGTGGCGGACCCCTGCCAGGTGTCGCCGCCGTCCAGCAGCAGCGCTCCGGGGCGCTCGGCGCGGAGGCGCTTCACGAGAGTCACGAGATGCGCGTACCCGCCGGTGCGCCCATAGCGCCGCGCGGCCTCGGCGAAATCGAGATGGGTGAAGGCGTGCGCCTGACGGGAACCTCGTGCGATGCCGAAGCGCGTGAGCAGCGCCTCGCCGGTGAGATGCGGCACCTGCCCTCGCGCCGCGCCGGCGCCGAGATTCACGGCGGGTTCACGGTAGTGGTTCGGAAGCAGTTGCGCGTGGGTATCGGTGAGGTGGAGCAGCCGTACGTTGCCGAACGGCGCGGCGTCGTAGAACCCCGCACCATCCCCCGCGAGAGCGCGGCGCGCGTCGAGCGCCATGCCACCGGCGGCGGCGATGGCGAGGGTCTTCAGGAAGTCGCGGCGGGACATGGGATCCGGGGTCGGGAATCAGAGCCGAAGCAGTGGTGTAGTTGTGACGCCCTCGCAGCACCACCGGTTTCGCGGGCATGGCCCGCTGGACGATCACCGAAGGCTTCAAGAATGCCGATCATGGCGGCGCTTCCGTAGCACCACCGCTTTCGCGGGCATGGCCCGCTGGACGATCACCGAAGGCTTCAAGAATGCCGATCATGGCGGCGCTTCCGCAGCACCACCGCTTTCGCGGGCATGGCCCGCTCCTACAAGAGCGTGGCCCGATCCCGCGGGCGTGGCGCACACCACCCTGTAGGAGGGGCCCATGGCCCCGAAAGCGGTCGATGCCAGGAAACGCCTCACCCGGAACCACCGCTTTCGCGGGCATGGCCCGCTGGACGGCCGCCGAATGCCGCATCGATGGGAATAGTGGCGGCGCTTCCGCAGCACCACCGCTTTCGCGGGCATGGCCCGCTGGACGGCCGCCGAATGCTGCATCGATGGCAATCATGGTGACGCTTCCGCAGCACCACCGCTTTCGCGGGCATGGCCCGCTCCTACGGACGGTGATTCGAGCGACGGTTCTTGTAGGAGCGGGCCATGCCCGCGAAAGCGGTTGCATGATACGAACGCACCCATGACCCACGCGATGCACCCCCTCACCGCCCAGCATTCACCGACGACTCGGGATCCAGCAGGAACGCCACGAGGTCCGCGATCTCCTTCGGCGACAACCAACCGTTGTGCCCGAACCGCGGCATGTGCGAGCAAGGAAAGAAGGCCTGCGCATTGTGGATCTTCTCGTAGGTATAGCGCTGCATCTCGGGCGTGTTGCCGCGCAGGCGGCCGTAGCCGGTCAGGGTCGGGCCGATGTTGCCGGCCGCCACCTCGCCCGGCGCCATCACATGGCACGCGTAGCAATTGCCACCCTTGGCGCGTCCCGGCGGATCAGGCTGGATGCGGCCGATATGGCCACCGGTGCCGATACCCGCAAGCTTCTCACCGGCACGCCAGTCGCCCATGAGCCGACCATCCTCGGGCAGACGCACCGTCGCGCGCTGCGATTCGAGGATCTGCGCGGCGACCTCCGGCGGCGGCTGGTTGCGATGCTGGCTGCACAGCGCCTGCGCGTCGTCCTGCGCGAGACGATCGCGCCATTCCTCCGGCGTGGCGGTGGCGAAGGCTTCGCGGACGATGGCCTCGGTAAGGCTCCCCGCCGCCCCGGCCATGGACGACGACGCGAGCATCGTGAGCGCAACCAGCCCGGAAAGACGCCTTCGCACGCTCATCGCTTGATCCCCGGCGACTGCAGCTCGCCGCCCTCGCCCTGATGCTGGAGCCAGACCTGCAATGCCACGATCGCCTCGGATCCGAACGCGGGCTCGGGCCAGCGCATCTGGCGCACGCAGTCGATCAGGCGGCGCTCCATGGTCCACACGGCGGACTGCGACACGCGGTACGCGGGCCAGGTCACCATCGACGCGCGGGCGTCGGCGGGGTTCAGGAAGTTCGGGAGGTCCTGCAGGCGGATGCGCCGCTGGTCCTGCGAGTGGCACGTGGCGCACGAGAAGTCGAGCGGGCCGGAGCGCCGGAAGAACAGTTCACCGCCGGCGGCGAGCAGGCGGGCCTCCTCGGGATGGCTCACCGGCACGCGGATCGGCGCGCCCTTCGACTGCGTCGCGACATACGTGACGAGTGCCTCGAGGTCGGATCCCGGCCGATACCAGTCGCGCGTGGCCTCGGCGGACGCGAAGCCCTGCAGCGCGACCATGCACGAAACCAGCCGCGACTCGGTGTCCTGCACGCGCCCCGTGTCGGCGAAGAACCGGGGGAGTTGCGCGTACGCACCCGCGACCACGCCGGGTCCGAGCCCGAGATCGCAGGCTTCGAGGGACGCGCCCTTCGGCCCGCGGGCCTCGCGCCACAGCGCCTCGCCCTTCATCTCCATCAGTTCGGCCGGATTGCCGTCCTCGAGCATCTGTCGGTACCTGCGTATCTCGTCGGCGGCGTGGTCCTCGGCCTCGGTCGCCGCTGCGACGACCGACACGGTGACCGCTGCGGCGAGCACCCCACCCGCTGCCAGACCACGCATCCGCCACGTCATGTGATGGTGGCCTCGTCGGTGCGCGAATCACCCTTCGAGTCGACCCACGTCACCTTGACCGTCTCGCCCTTGGTACCGCCGCGGAACCGGAACGACAGGAACGGGTTGGCCGAGACGGACGTCCCCCATTGCGCCGACAGGACCACGCGGCCGTTGTGTGTCACCGTCACCTGCTGGATGAAATGGGCGGGGATGGTCTCGCCCTTGTCGTTGGTGCGACGCCCCGTCTCCATGACGTGGCTCATCAGCGCCTTCACCTGCACGGCATCACCGTCGACGACCGCTCGCACCTTCATCGGATTCGCCATGGTCGTCAGCCTCCGCACCCGCCGAGCGTGACCTTGATCTCCTTGACCGCGTAGAGATACCGGCCGCCGCTGCGGGCGAGCACGAACACGTTGCTGGTCTGCGCCATCTTCACGCGCGTCTGGAAATCGGCCACGGTGCCGTCGGGCACTTCGAACACCGCCGCCAGCATGTTCGGATTCTTCTCGACCAGGACCGCGAGCATGTCGGTCGCCGGGCTGCGGGACGATATCTGCAACGGCACCACCGCGCCGTTCTCCGCGATCTCGGGGGCGACGAGGACGACGTCGCCGCTCGCCTTCGCGTCGGCACCGCCGAGGGCCTTGAGGACATCCTCGAACTTCTTCGCCTCGAACGCGACCCGGTTCCACTCCGCCGCTCCGGCCATGGCGGGCCACCAGCCCGCCGCGACGAGCGCCGCCATCGCACCGGCCCCCCCTCCCTGCCGCAGGAAATCCCTTCGTTGCATGCGTCGCCCTCCCCTGTTCCCCGGTGCTCCGCGCACCGGCTGATCGATCAGCGACGTCGCCGCGCGTATCGTCAGCGCATCATAACCGTGACCGCGGCGCGGACCCGGCCTACGGAATCACCCGCGAAGCCCGCAATCGCCCGAACAGCCCGATCAGCATGTCCTCGGTGTCCGGCGACTCGCAGAAGCCGTGGCGCCGCGCCTTGCCGGTGTCGGACACGATGTCCCAGGTGCTCGCGAACACGAAGTCGCCGAACGCGAAGCCCGCGAGCGCGGACAGCGCGTGGGGCTGCAGGCCGTGGCGGGCGACGATCCGGTCCCACACCGGCCCCTTGTCCGCCATGAACGCCGTGAGCTTGCGGGGCGCCGGGTCGGCGTCGGCCACCGGGACATCGAAGAACGCCGCCATGCGCGGCCACAGGTTGCACCAGCGGATCAGATCGCCGTTGGTGATGTTGAAGACTTCGTTCGCGCAGCGCGGTTCCGTTGCCATCCAGACCATCGCCTTCGCGAGCAGGGTGGAGTCCGTGAGCTGGTACAGCGCCGACCAGTTCCCCGGCGCCCCCGGATGGGCGAACGGCTCGCCCAGTTCACGGCAGACGGACGCGTACGTCGCGAGCACCAGAGCGAGGTTCATCGGGCTGCCCAGCGAGAAGCCGCACACGGCATGCGGGCGGACGGCGGACCATGTCCAACCCCGCCCCCGCTGACGCGCTTCCAGCCAGTCCTGCTGGTCGAAGTAGAAGTTCGTCCCGGCATGCCGCGGATGCCATTCCTTCGCCGGGGTCGTGAAGGGCCCGAGATGGCTGCCGTACCACTTGGTGCCCTCGACGAGGTTCACGTGCGCGAGCGCGGGGCTCGCCGACTCGACCGCATCGATGAGATTCACGAGCATCGCCGTGTTGCGTACCGCGTGCTTCGCGGGGTCCGCGTCCTGCACGAACGCCGTGTAGAAGACGTGGGTGACGTCCCGTAATCCGCCGAGCTTCGCGCGGCAGTCGGCGGGATCCTCGAGATCCACCGCGATGTGGGCGAAGCGGCCAGCGATGTCGGGTACGCGCCGCGACACGGCCACGATGTCCCAGCCTCCGATGTCGAGCAGATGCTGCAGGAGGTACCGGCCCACCACACCCGTCGCGCCGGTGATCAGCGCCTTGCGTTTCGTGTTCATGCCCCTTCCTCGCGCGCCGCCGCGGCTTCGAGCGCTGCGTAGTCGATCGGCGGCTCGTGGAGCGCCTGTCGGCGGCTGCGCTCCTGCCCCTTCACGATGGCGACGACGGCCTCGTTGTACGGGACCGCGATGCCGAGCGCGCGGGCCTCGCGCACGAGCGCCCCGTTGATCGCATCGATCTCGGTGCGGCGGCCCGCTTCCAGGTGCTGGAACATCGACGGCTTGTTGTAGCGGAGCCGGCAGATCCTCTTGATGGATCCGCGTGGGTCGGGATCGTCGAGACGCACGCCCTTGGCGGCCACCACCGCGAGGATCTCGTCGATCATGCGGTCCTGCAGCACATCGACCTCCGGGGTGCGGGCGACCTCGCCGAGCCGCAGGCCCGTGATGGCACTGATCGCATTCACGCCGCAGTTCAGCACGAACTTGCTCCAGATCATCGCGATAGGATCCTCGACCACCAGGGTCTCGAGCCCCGCCGCGGTGAGGGCGTCGGCCAGCGACCGCACCCGGGCGGTTGCAGCACCGTCGAGTTCGCCGATCGACGTGGAACCCGCGTTGGTGTGACGCACGCGGCCGGGGCCGGGGCTCATGCCGCTGTTCATGCTGACACCCGCCAGGGCGCGGTCCGCGCCGAGCACCGCGGTCAGCGCCTCGACGTTGCCGATGCCGTTCTGCAGCGTGAGCGCGATGCCGGCGGGTGCGAGCAGTCCGGCGGCGGCCTGCGCGGCGTCTGCAGTGCCGTTGGCGTCGGTGAAGACGATCACGAGGTCTGCAGGCGCCATGCCGTCGGGTGCGGTCTGCGCCGCCACTCGCAGCACGTGGTCCCCGCCGATGCCTTCGAGCACGAGACCGTCGCGACGGATGGCTTCAACGTGCTCGCGGCGGCGGTCGATGAAGGCAACCTCGTGCCCCGCGAGTGCCAGTCGGCCGCCGTAGATGCCGCCCATGGCGCCGGCCCCGATGACGATGATGCGCATGCGATTCCTCCCGAAGATCGGCGGCGAGTCTACACGCCGCACGCGGGCGATCTGGCTACACTCCAGCCTCGATCCGCACGGGGGAGGAGACAAAACGATGGACGCGAACCGCTACAAGTTCTGGGGCTGGGGACGGGTCGGCGAGGAGGCCACCGCCGAGGAGCGTGCAGGCCTGAAGGCCCACATGCTCCTCCGCTTCGGCACGATGAACGGCGACGAGATGGCACCGCCCCGCGCCGACGAGATCACGCTGCCGCCTCCGCGGCTCGGCATCCCCGCGACGCTCGCCGACGTCCTGACGGCCGATCACGAGGACCGTCTGATCCACAGCTACGGAAAGTCGTATCCCGACAGCGTCCGCGCGTTCGCGAGGCAGTATCCCCATCCGCCCGATCTCGTGGCGCATCCCGCGAACGAGGCCGACGTGATCGCGGTGCTCGATCACGCCGACAGCGTCGGTGCCGCCGTGATCCCCTTCGGCGGCGGCTCGTCGGTCGTGGGAGGCGTCGAGCCTGCGGTCCGTGGCGACTACGCGGGTGTGATCTCGCTCGACCTGCAGGCGCTCGATCGCGTTCTGGAGGTCGACACGGTCTCGCGCGCCGCGCGCATCCAGGCCGGTGTGCTCGGCCCCCATCTCGAAGCGCAGCTGAAGCCGTACGGCCTCACGCTGCGCCACTATCCGCAGTCGTTCGAGTACTCGTCTCTCGGCGGCTGGATCGCGACGCGGGCCGGCGGACATTTCGCGACCGTCCTCACGCACATCGACGATCTCGTCGAGAACACGCGGGTCGTGACGCCGCGGGGCGTCTGCGAATCACGGCGGCTGCCCGGCTCCGGCGCGGGCCCGAGTCCGGACCGGATGTTCATCGGGTCGGAGGGGATCCTCGGCGTGATCACCGAGGCTTGGATGCGGCTCCAGGCGCGACCCGTGTTCCGCGCGGGAACCGCCGTACGGTTCCGCGACTGGCATCGCGGGGTGGCCGCCGTGCGCCTGCTGTCGCAGTCGGGCCTCTCGCCTTCGAACTGCCGGATCATCGATGCCGAGGAGGCCGCGATGACCCGGGCGGGCGACGGCAGCGCGGCGATCCTCGTGCTCGCCTTCGAGAGCGCCGACCATCCCGTCGAAGCGTGGATGGCGCGTGCTCTGGAGATCGCGGGAGGTGCAGGGGGGGAGTGGGACACCGGTGCCGCGCCGGCCACCGACGGGCATCGCAGCGGCGAGTCGGGTGCGTGGCGCAATGCCTTCCTGCGCGCCCCCTACTACCGGGAGGTGCTGACGGGCTTCGGGGCGATGTACGACACCTTCGAGACCGCGATCACGTGGGACCGCTTCGACGCGCTTTACGCCGACGTCACCGGCGCCGTGCATCGCGCGATCCGCGAAGTCACCGGCCGGGAGGGTTCGGTGAGCTGCCGCTTCACGCATCTCTACCCGGATGGTCCGGCGCCCTACTTCAGCTTCTACTGCCTGCCGAAGCGCGGGTCGGAACTGGAACAGTGGCGGGAGATCAAGCAGGCGGCATCGGAGGCGCTCATCGCGGCGGGCGGCACCATCACGCACCACCACGCGATCGGGCGCGACCATCGCCCGTGGTACGACCGGCAGCGTCCGGAACTCTTCGCGACGGCGCTGCGGGCGGCGAAGCAGGCGCTCGATCCGAAGGGACTGCTGAACCCCGGGGTGCTGATCGATCCGTGAACGACGCCTACTTCTTGCCGAGCAGCTTCTCGATGAGCGGGTTCACCTTCTTGCCCGCCTTGGGGTGCTCGTCGGGGTTGCCCTCGCGCATGCGCTGATCGATGTCGATGGGCTTCTGCCGGAGCGATTCGATGAAGCCGCTGCCACCGGCCTTGTCCTCCTCGGGGGGAGGCGGCGCCTTCGGCATCTTCACCGTGTTGGGCTTCAGTTCGGACTTCTTGAAGGTCTTCGCGGTCTTCGCGCCCTGGTCTTCGCAGGGTTCATTGGAGTAGAGGACACGGCCGTCGGCGCCGGCACACTTGTAGACCCCAGCCAGCGCCTGCGTCGGCAGCGCCGCAGCGAGAACGATCAGCGACGCGATGCGGGTTCGCACGAATCGCCCCCGCATCACTTGCCGGCCTGCGGGCGGGGCCCGGAGGCCTTGTCGGGCGCCGAGCCCTTGAAGCTGGAACCGCCGCCGAACTCGGGCGCGGTGCCGTCGCCCTGGGGCGGGCGCGGACGCATGCGCATCTCGTTCCCGCGCAGTTCCGACTTCTTGAAGGCCTTCTCCTCGCGAGCGCCCACCGCGGCGCAGGGCTCGTCGGAGTAGATGACGGCGCCACCGGGCCCCTTGCATTTCACGAGGCCGGCTTCGGCGGCGGGAACGACGGCGATCACGGCTGCGGCAAGGGCAGCCTGCGGGAACCTCATGGCACTTCCTCCGCGTGGGTGCGCGCGACCGCTCAGGCGCCGGGCAGCTTGTGGGCCTTGAAGTCCTCGCGCAACTTGGTCTTGAGCAGCTTCCCGGTGGCCGTGTGCGGCAGGTTTTCAACGAACACGACGTCGTCGGGAATCCACCATTTTGCGACCCTGCCCTCGAAAAACTTGAGCATGTCCTCGCGGGTCGTCGCGGCACCTTCCTTCAGCCTGACCAGGAGCAGCGGACGCTCGTCCCACTTGGGGTGCGCGATGCCGATGACCGCGGCTTCCGCCACTGACGGATGCGCCATCGCGGCGTTCTCGAGATCGATGGAACTGATCCATTCCCCGCCCGACTTGATGACGTCCTTCGACCGGTCGGTGATCTGCATGAAGCCGTCCTGGTCGAGGGTCGCGACGTCGCCCGTGGGGAACCAGCCGTCGGCGAGGGGATCCCCGCCCTCGCCGCGGAAGTACTCGCGCGTGATCCAGGGGCCACGTACCAGGAGGTCCCCGAAGGCCTTGCCGTCGCGGGGCAGCTCGCGGCCCTCGTCGTCGACGATCTTCATCTCGACGCCGAAGATGGCGCGACCCTGCTTGTTCTGCAGCGCGTGGCGTTCGGCCTCGGACCATTCGAGGTGACGGCTCTTGAACGTGTTGACCGTCCCGAGCGGACTCAGCTCGGTCATCCCCCAGGCGTGGAGGACCTGGACGCCGTATTCGTCCTCGAAGGTCCGGATCATCGCCGGCGGGCAGGCCGAGCCGCCGATCACCGTGCGCTTAAGCGTTCCGAACCCGATGCCCTTGGCCTTCACGTGCTGGAGCAGACCGAGCCAGATGGTGGGAACGCCGGCCGAGCAGGTCACCTTCTCCGACTCGAAGAGTTCCACGAGGCTCGCGCCATCCAGCTGGGCGCCGGGAAAGACGAGCTTGGCGCCCACGAGGGGCGCGCTGTAGGGAAGCCCCCATGCATTCACATGGAACATCGGCACGACGGGCAGGACGACGTCCCGGGCCGAGAGGTTGAGCGCGTCCGGGAGGCACGCGGCGTACGCATGCAGGATCGTGGAGCGATGGCTGTACAGCACACCCTTGGGGTTGCCCGTCGTCCCCGACGTGTAGCAGAGCGATGAAGCCAAGTTCTCGTCCAGAACAGGCCATTCGAAATCGTCGGAGTGGGCGTTGACGAGGTCTTCGTAGCAGAGCAGATCGAGGCTGGAGGTGGGCATGTGCGCCCGGTCGGTCATCGCCACCCAGCCGCGCACGCCCTTGCAGTGCGGTGCCAGCTTCTCTACGAGCGGAAGGAACGTCAGGTCGAAGAAGAGGAAGGTGTCCTCGGCGTGATTGACGATGTAGGTGATCTGCTCGGGAAAGAGGCGCGGATTGACGGTGTGGCACACCGCGCCGATGCCCGACGACCCGAAGTAGATCTCGAGGTGTCGATAGCCGTTCCAGGCGAGCGTCCCGATGCGGTCGGAGGCCTTCACACCGAGGGCGGTCAGGGCGTTCGCGAGCTGGCGGGAACGTCGATGGGCGTCCGAGTAGGTGTAGCGGTGGATGCCGCCTTCCACCGTCCGGGACACGATCTCCGTGTCGCCGTGGCAACGATCGGCGTGCTGAATGAGCGCCGAGATGTTGAGCGGCAGGTTCATCATGAGGCCGTGCATGGACCGCTTCTCCTGGGGGTGATCGGGCGCCCGATTCTAGCCCGGAACCCCGGGACCGGACCCGCCTGCGGAGGGTTGCACGGGACTGCTCGCCCCTCGGCGAGGCTCGTTTACATCGGGGGGGCGATACGGCAGAATCCGCCGACCTCGGAGGGTAAATCCCGACAACTGGGATCTTCCGGAGAGGCATCGGGGCATTGAGCGGACAGTGCGCGGCCATGTGGCGTCGATCATGGGCACGCGGCTCACGAAGCGCGTGGAGCACCGCGCGCTGGGGAATCCGTGGCGGGCATGATGGCGGGCAGGGCCCGGCGCAGGCCCGCAAGGCAGACGCGTGACATCCCATCCACCCGGCGGCATGCGCCCGGGCGAAAGTGGTCAGCGCGGCACGGCACCGAGGCGTTGGGCCGGGGTCCGGACATCCGGACACCCGTCATCGGAACTGGAGGAGAAACGCATGCTGAGCAAGATCTCGCGTACCGCGATCGCGGGCGCCGTTGTCGTATTTTCGAGCGCCCTCTTTTCCCTCGGCGCCCACGCCGAGGGCACCATCAAGATCGCCTACCTCGAAGGCCTCTCCGGCCCCTTCGCCAACGTGGGTGAGGTGGGTCTCCGGCACCTCCAGTACGCTGCGGACCGCGTCAATGCCAAGGGCGGCGTGCTCGGCCAGAAGCTGGAAGTCATCCCGTTCGACACGAAGACGAGCCCGCAGGAAGCGCAGCTCGTGTTCAAGCAGCTGGTCGACCAGGGCATCCGCTACATGATGCAGGGCAACGGGTCCGCCGTGGCCATTGCCCTGACCGAAGCCCTCGCGAAGCACAACAGCCGGGAGCCCGAGAAGACCGTGCTGTACATGAACTACGGCGCGGTGGACCCCAGCCTCACGAACGACAAGTGCAACTTCTACCACTTCCGCTTCGACGCGGACGTCGACATGAAGATGCAGGCCATGACCAACTACATGGTCCAGCAGAAGGACATCAAGAAGGTCTACCTGATCAATCAGGACTACGCCTTCGGCCAATCGGTCGCCAAGGCCGCCCGGGCGATGTTGACGAAGAAGCGGGCCGACATCGAGATCGTCGGCGACGACCTCCACCCGCTCGGCAAGGTCAAGGACTTCGCCCCCTACATCGCGAAGATCAAGGCCTCCGGTGCCGATGCGGTGGTGAGCGGCAACTGGGGCAACGACATCGCGCTGCTCATCAAGGCGTCGAAGGAAGCCGGTCTCACGGCCGAGTTCTTCACGTACTACGCGGGCGGCCTCGGCACCCCGCCCGTGATCGGCGAGGCGGGCGTCGGACACCTCAAGCAGGTCACGGTGTTCCACTCTAACATCGGCGGCAGCCGGACGGCCGATGAAGTCAACGGCTACCGGAAACGCTTCCCCGATGCAAAGGACGACTTCTACTGGACCTCCATCATGGCCGCCGTCGACATGCTGACGCGGTCCATGGAACAGACGAAGTCGACCGATCCGACGAAGGTGGCGCTCGCGATGGAAAACATGAAAGTCGACCAGGTCACCGGCGAAGCCTACATGCGTGCCGACAACCACCAACTCGTGCAGCCCATCTTCGTGTCCACGTTCAGCAAGTCGAACGGCAAGGACGTGAAATTCGATGTCGAGCGGACGGGCTTCGGCTTCAAGACCGACGCGCGGATCGAGGCCAAGGACACCGTCCTGCCCACGACCTGCAAGTTCCAGCGGCCGAAGGGCTGAGGTCGGAACGAGTCGGTGTAGCGAGGGGCGCCCCCCGGGACGCCCCTTTCGTTTGACGGGGTCGGTTGCGCGGGGTCACAGGTGGAATTCTTTCTCGTCACGATGCTGAACAGCCTGTCCTACGGGCTCCTGCTGTTCATGCTGTCTTCGGGTCTCACGCTCATCTTCAGCATGATGGGTGTGCTCAATTTCGCGCATGCGAGCTTCTACATGCTCGGTGCCTACTTCGCGTATCAGACCAGCACGTACCTGGGTTTCTGGCCGGCACTGATCGTCGCGCCGGCGGCCGTGGCGTTTCTCGGTGCGCTCACCGAGCGTTACGGACTGCGGACCGTGCACAAGTTCGGTCACGTGGCCGAACTGCTGTTCACCTTCGGCCTCGCCTACATCATCGAGGAGTTCGTGCACCTGCTCTGGGGTCGGGCACCGGTGGAGTACCGCATCCCGCCGATCCTCGATTTCTCGGCCTTCTCGATCTACACCACGCAGTACCCTGCCTACCGCGTCTTCATGATGCTGGTGTCGGTGGCGATGCTCGCGGCGCTGTACCTCGCCCTCACCCGCACCCGCATCGGCCTGATCATCCAGGCGTCGCTCACGCATCCCGACATGGTCGAGGCCCTCGGCCACAACGTGCCGCGCGTCTTCATGACGGTGTTCGCGGGCGGCGCGGCACTCGCAGGGCTGGCGGGTGTCATCGGCGGCAACGCGTTCGTGACGGAACCCGGCATGGCGGCGAGCGTCGGCACCATCGTGTTCGTCGTAGTGGTTTTCGGCGGCATGGGGTCCCTCGCCGGTGCCTTCATCGCGTCGCTCATCATCGGCGCGGTGCAGACCTTCTCGGTGGCCTTCGACTACTCGCTCGCGTCGATCCTCACAGGCATGGGCGTCCAGCTCGATCCCGAATCGGCCTGGTACGAACTCTGGAAGGTGACCATCGCCCAGGCGGCGCCCGTCCTGCCGTACGTCCTGATGGTGCTCATGCTCATCGTCCGACCCAAGGGCCTCATGGGCACCCGCGAAGGCTGACACGACCATGACCTCCTTCTTCCATATCCGACGCCTCGCCCTCTGGGCCATCACCGCCGTGGTGATGATCGCCCTGCCCCTCGTGCTCACGCAGAGCTTCGCCATCTCGATGCTGTCGCAGATGGGCATCGCGGTGATCTTCGCGCTCTCCTACAACATGCTTCTGGGTCAGACCGGCATGCTGTCGTTCGGGCACGCGGTGTACTTCGGCCTCGGTGCCTTCTTCTCGGCGCACGCGCTCAACATGATCGGTGCCGGCAATCTGGGGCTGCCCGTCACGTTCCTGCCGCTGGTGGGTGGCGTTGCAGGTCTCGCCTTCGGCGTGGTGTTCGGCTACGTGACGACCAAGCACTCCGGTACGCCGTTCGCGATGATCTCCCTCGGCATCGCCGAGATGGTCGCGGCCTGCTCGCTGATGTTCCCGAGCTTCTTCGGCGGCGAAGGCGGCATCTCCACCGACCGCGTGGTCGGCGAGGCCGTCATGGGCATCACCTACGGCCAGGGCCGGCAGGTCTACTACCTCATCGCCGGCTGGTGCTTCGTGTGCATGATCGCCATGTTCGCGCTGACGCAGACACCGCTCGGCCGGATGGCCAACGCGGTGCGCGACAACGCGGAGCGCGCCCGCTTCGTCGGCTACAACCCGACCCGCGTGCGCTACACGATGCTGATCCTGTCGTCGTTCTTCGCCGGCATCGCGGGCGGACTCGCGGTGATCAACTACGAATTGGTGACGGCCGAGAGCCTGGGCGTCGTGGCTTCGGGGAACGTGTTGCTGATGTCGTTCATCGGCGGCGTGGGTCACTTCTTCGGCCCGATCATCGGCGCCGTGCTCGTCACGTACCTGCAATCGGCGCTGTCGAACTACACCCTCGCATGGCTGCTGTACTTCGGCCTCTTCTTCCTGGTGATGATCCTGTTCGCGCCGGGCGGCATCGCAAGCCTGCTGGCGATGCACAAGCCGGCCTGGGACGTCGGGCAGTTGAAACGTCTGGTGCCGTCGTACATCGCCGCCGGTGCCGCGTCGCTCGTGGTCCTGGCGGGGCTGATCGCGCTGATCGAAATGATCTACCAGGTCGAGACCAAGAAGGAGCAGTCCGGCACGGTGATGAATCTCTTCGGCCTCACCTTCGACGCCGCCAATGCCGGCCCCTGGATCGGCTCCCTCGCCACGATGGCCGTGGGTGCCGCGCTCCTCTGGGGCGCCTCCCGCCTGGTGCGGGCGAGCTGGCAGCAGGTAACGATCGCCATCAACGCAAAACGGGGAGCCTGAGATGCCCGCCGCCCTCGAACTGCGCGACGTCCGCAAGAGCTTCGGCAAGACCGCGATCATCAACGGTGTGAACCTTGCCATCGAGAAGGGCGAACGCCACGCGGTGATCGGCCCGAACGGCGCCGGGAAGTCGACCCTCTTCAACCTGATCAGCGGCCGCTTCCCCGTGACGTCCGGCACGATCTCGCTGAACGATCGCGAGATCACCGGTCTGCCGCCCCAGGACATCAGCCGCCGCGGCCTCGCCCGCAGCTTCCAGATCACCAACATCTTCCCGAAGCTGTCGGTCTTCGAGAACATCCGCTGCGCCGTGCTGTGGGCCACCGGCTACCGCTATTCGTTCTGGCAGCGCGTCGGCGGTCTCCGCGACGTCACGGAACGCTGCGACGAACTGGTGCAGCAGATCAACCTCGGCAAGCGTCGCGACACGCCGGCGGGCGTGCTCTCGTATGCCGAGCAGCGGGCACTCGAGATCGGCGTGACCATCGCGGGCGGGGCCGACGTGATCCTGCTCGACGAACCCACGGCAGGCATGAGCAACACCGAAACCGCCGATGCGGTCGCGCTGATCCGCAGCGTGACGGTGGGCAAGACGCTCGTGATGGTGGAACACGACATGAGCGTGGTCTTCGGCCTCGCGGATCGCATCTCGGTGCTGGTGTACGGGCAGGTCATCGCCACCGGCACCCCGCAGGAGATCCGCGGCAACAAGGCCGTGCAGGAAGCCTACCTCGGGACGGAGCAACACTGACATGCTCGAAGTCAAGGATCTCCACGCCTACTACGGCAAGAGCCACATCCTCCACGGGGTGCACCTGTCCGTCCGCCAGGGCGAGATCGTGAGCCTGCTGGGTCGCAACGGCGTCGGCCGGTCGACCACGATCAAGGCGATCATGGGTCAGGTCCAGTCCAGCGGCTCGGTCCAGTTCAAGGGCGAGGAGCTGATGGGGAACAAGGCCTACATGGTGGCGCGCAAGGGCCTGGGCTACGTGCCCGAGAACCGCGACATCTTCCCCTCGCTCACAGTGCGTCAGAACCTCCTCCTGGGCCAGAAGGGCCGCAAGGAATCCGGTCGCTGGAGCATGGAGGACATGTTCAACATCTTCCCGCGCCTGCGCGAGCGCGCCGAAGCGCCCGCGGGCGTGATGTCCGGCGGCGAGCAGCAGATGCTCACGCTCTGCCGCACGCTGATGGGCGACCCCGATCTCGTGATGATCGACGAGCCCACCGAAGGTCTCGCGCCGAAGATCGTCGACCAGGTCGCGAACCTCTTCGACGAGATCGCCAAGCGCGGGATCTCCATCCTGCTCGTGGAGCAGAAGCTCACGATCGCCCTGCGCATCTCGCAGCGCGTGTACGTGATGGGCCACGGGCAGATCGTGTTCGAAGGCACGCCCGATGATCTCCGCGCGAACGAGGCGGTGCGGAAGGAGTGGCTGGAGGTGTGATGCGTCAGGGGGCGCCGGGCGGCTCGCTGCCGACCACCCCCTGCGGAGTCTCGTCAGAGTCGTCCTCGCCCCCGTACTCCGTGTCGAACGCCTGCGCGTCGTAGCCCTGCGACGCCAGCCAGCGGACCATCACCGGCACGTAGCCGTGGGTCACGAACACGCGGTTGGCGCCGGTCGCGGCGATCGCCTGCTGCAGCCCGGGCCAGTCGGCGTGGTCCGACAGCACGAAACCCCGATCCACCGAGCGCCGCCGCCGCGCGCCGCGGAGCTGCATCCAGCCCGACGCGAACGCATCGCCGGCATCCCCGAAACGCCCTAGCCACGACGTCCCCTGGGCTGATGGCGGTGCGATCACCAACGCCCGGCGTAACGATGCCTTGTCCGCGATCTCCGAGACCAGTTGCGTGGCGGGCAGCGGCACGCCCGACGATCGATACGCTTCGTTCAGCGTCTGCACGGCACCGTGGCAGACGATCGGACCGATGCCGGCATCGACGCCTGCCAGGATGCGCTGGGCCTTCCCGAACGAGTACGCGTACACCACGCTCGCGCGTCCGGCCTCGGCATTGCCGCGCCACCAGGCATCGATCTCCGCGAAGAGCGTCGCGTGCGACTGCCAGCGATAGACCGGCAGGCCGAAGGTCGACTCCGTCACGAACACGTGGGCCCGCACCGGCTCGAAGGGCGCACACGTCGGATCGGGCCCCACCTTGTAGTCGCCGGAGAGCGCCCAGACCTCGCCGCGGTGCTCGATGCGCACCTGGGCGGAACCCAGCACGTGTCCGGCCGGATGCAATGAGACTCGCACGCCGTTGATCATCACCGGTTCGCCGTATGCGGCGCACTGGAGGCTCACGTCGCCCAGTCGTCGCTTGAGCACCTGCTCGCTCGCAGAGTTGGCGAGGTATCGCACGTGACCGCGGCGCGCGTGGTCGGCGTGGGCATGGGTGATGACGGCCCGGTCGACGGGGCGCCAGGGGTCGACGTAGAAGTCGCCGGCTTCGCAGTAGAGCCCGCGATCGGTCTGGCGGACGAGATCGGGTCGGTTCATGCCTTCGATGCGAGGACGCAGAAACGCGCACGGCGCCCGAACGCGCCGTGGCGGAATGCTGACTGGCAGGACATCCCGGCGCCGTTACTTCACGGCGTCGAGCAGCGCTGCGTACGCGTCGTCGAAGAGCTTCAGGCCTTCGGTCTGCAGCTGCTCGCCCACGGCCACGGGGTCGATACCCAGCGCCCGCAGGTCTGCGAGGACGACCTTCGCGTCGTCCACGCCGTCGCTGATCGAAAGCAAGGGATTGCCGTGATCGCGCAGCGCCGCGAGCGTCGCGTCGGGCAGCGTGTTGATGGTCTCGGGCCCCACGAGCGGCTCCACGTACAGGAGATCGGGGTACGACGGATTCTTGGTGCTCGTGCTCGCCCAGAGCAGGTACTGCGGGCGGGCGCCCGCGGCTCGCAGGCCGGCGAACGGGACACCGAACGCTTCGACATAGCGCTGATAGGCGATCTTGCCGATGGCCACTGCAGCCTTGCCGCGAAGCGCGAGGGCTTCCGGTGTCCCGATGGCGTCGAGCCGTTTGTCGACCAGCGAATCGATCCGGCTCATGAAGAAGCTCGCGACGGCCTTCGGGCGGGAGACGTCACCGCCTGATGCCCGCAGACGCTCGAGCCCGCGCTGGTAGGCCGCGAAGATGCGATCCATCTGCGGGAGCGAGAAGAGGAGCGTGATGTTCACGCTGATGCCTTCGGCGATGCAGTCCTCGAAGGCCTGTGCGCCCTCGGGTGTGCCGGGAATCTTGATGAGGACGTTGTCGCGGGCGACTTCGGCCTTCAGGCGGCGCGCCGCGGCGAGGGTCCCGGCGGCGTCCGCCGCGAGGCGCGGCGACACTTCCAGACTCACGAAGCCATCGTCGCCGCGGGTCGCATCGAACACGCCCCGCATCACGTCGCACGCCGCCTGGACGTCGCCGACGGCGAGGCGCTCGTAGCGGCGCTCGGCATCCGGCTCGGCGGTACGCAGCGCGTCGAGCGCAGCGCGATAGGCGTCGCCGTTGGCGATGGCGTTGCGGAAGATGGCGGGGTTGGTGGTGATGCCGGTGGCTTCGCCGGCGCTCACCATGCGGGCGAGCTCGCCGCTCTGGATGAAACCGCGGGAGAGGTTGTCGAGCCAGATGCTCTGGCCGATCTCGCGCAGTCGTGCGAAGGGGGTGTCTTTCCGGGTGGACATCGGGGTGGACATCTGAGTGGACATCTTGATGGGCGTGCGGCGACGACGCTTCAGACGGCGGCTTCGTCGGTTTCGCCGGTGCGGATCCGCACCACCTGCTCCACCGTGGTCACGAAGATCTTGCCGTCACCGATCTTGCCGGTGCGGGCGGACCGCACGATGGCGTCGACGGCCTGATCGACCATCGCGTCGGTGAGGATCACTTCGAGCTTCACCTTGGGCAGGAAATCGACCACGTACTCCGAGCCGCGATACAGCTCGGTGTGGCCCTTCTGGCGCCCGAACCCCTTGACCTCGGTCACGGTGAGACCGGTCACGCCGATCTCGGACAGCGCTTCACGCACCTCGTCGAGCTTGAACGGCTTGATGACGGCTTCGATCTTCTTCATGGATGCTCCCGGCAAGACGCTGTTTCGACCGGCCGGAGTATAGACCGTGAAGCGGGCGCGGCGGCGCCCGAAGCCCCGGGGAACCCTTGATCCGTCCACCCGCCCGGCGCGAACGAATCAGAGTCTCTCTAGCGCCCTGCCACCCATCGATTCCGAGAGCAACGCGATCAGCGCGGGCCGTGCAGAGGCTCCCTAGAGGAAGTCCCCGGCCAGCGCGTCGATCCGCTCCAGATCGCGGGCGACCGCGACCACGATGTCGTCGAGCTGCATGTCGAGGCCCAGGCTTTCCACCGTGTCGCTCACCGCGCGGGTCGGTGCGTCGAAGCATGTGGCGGGCAGATCGTCGGGAAGCGGCATCGCGGTGCTGGCGGCGTGCGCAAGGACTGCGTCGTGCAGGTGGTCCGCCAGCAGCACCAGCAGCGTGGAGACGGCGGCGTCGAGGGCGAGGCCATCGTGGTGCCGCCGTGCCGCCTCGGCCAGCTCGGCCGGCGCGCCACAGGAGATGAGGAGTTCCTCGCCGAGGCAGGTGTGCGCCTCGACGAACTCGCGGTAGAGCGGTGTGCCCTTGCACATGCCGGCGCGGATGAATCGGGTCATGGGTTCCGGCAGCGCGCTGCAGAGCGCGAGGGTGCCGACGTCGTGGAGCAGACCGCCGGCGTACGCCATCCCGGGCACGCCACCCTCGAGGTGCAGCGCCCGCGCCATCTCGTGGGCGCAGAAGGCCGTGCGGAGGTACTCGTGCCACAGGCCGCGCAGCAGGCGGCGGTCGGGCATCGTGGTCGACTTGCGCATCCAGATGGCGGCGAGCTGGGCGAGGGCCACTCGCAACGCGGTCTGGAGCCCGAGACGCATCACCGCGGTACGGATGTCGAGGATCGGTCGTCCGGAACCGGCGAAGACCGCGGCATTCGCCAGGCCGAGGATGCGGGCCGTGAGGATGGGGTCGCTCTCGATGATCTCGACGACCTGGGCGGGGGCGGCGGCATCGTCGGGGTCCACGGTGATCAGCCGGATCGCCAGAGGCGAGATGGGCAGCACGAGATCACCGCCCTGGGCGAGGCGGTGCCAGTTGAGGAACAGGTCGGAAAGTTTCCACTCGTCGTCCGGCGCCAGGAGGGGCGGGGCGAAGGGCTCGATCACCCGGGCCGTCCCGGTGTCTACCGTCGTCTGCAAGTTCGTTCTCCTCGGTTCGCGGCCCGCCCACACCGCAAAGCATGCGCGCCCGGGAGGAGATAACGGTGCCGCGTCCCATCGCTTGAGAGGCCCGCCTCCCGGCCCCGGCGCGGAGGGCCTGCGATCAGGCCTGGAGAACGATGTCGACGCTGACCGCCCCCGCACGGTCATGGCGGGCAGCGAGCTGCAGCCGGCTGCCGCCTGGGCCGCGGACGACCCATTCGAACTTCGCGCGATCGGCGGTGGTGTCGCCGCCCCACCCCGACCATGCGGAGGGTGCGGACGACTTGTAGGCGCGGCCTTCCAGCTGGCCCGCTTCGGTCCGCGCCGCGCCGGTGACGAGTGCGACACCGTCCGGCAGTGCGATCGTGGCGACGACCCCGCGGCAGAGCTTGTTCGCGAGGCCCCGCTTCGTCACGTACGTGGGCAGCCAGCCGGTGTTGTGCACCACGAGGCGCACGCGCCATGTGTCGGGGCCGAGCGCCTCGACGTCAGCGCGGAAGAGTTCGAGTCTCGGCGAGACCAGCGCATGCCAGACGAGCCACGCCGGGAAGCGCGCCACTTCGCGCTCGAGCATCGCGCGGGGCGGATTGCTCCACGTGTAGAGGGCGTTCCAGCCACCCAGCTCGACCGGCCCCAGCTGCGGATGCTCGAAGGGATACCACGGCACGAAGCCTTCGCCCTTCAGCGGACCGTCGTTCCAGGCGAGCAACGCGAGGTCGTCCTCGACCGGATGCTCGCGGTACCACTCGATGAACCGGTAGTCCGAGATGCCGGCCTCGCGCTGCGGGCTCCAGATCTCGACCGTCCAGGCGAAGACGCCGGCGTGCTCGTAGAGCCAGTCGTCGAAGGAGCCGGTGATGACCTCCTTCGGGTGATAGCGGAAGTCGTGGAAGACCGAGATGTTCGGATAGCCCGTGAGTTCGGTCCCCTTCGCGCCGAGCTTCTGGTACGTCCAGAGGTCCTCGGCCGGCAGGGTGTCGTCGGCGAGGTGGGAATACGGACGCAGCAGCACGCCGCTGTAGGTGTGGAAGGCGACGCCGCCGGTGATGTTCGGATGCGACGCGATGAACGCGACGGAGGCCCGCACTTCGGGCTCGGAGGTCGGGAACGGGCCCGCGCCGTGCTGTTCGTGTTCCTGCCGCCAGTGCGCCGGGAAGTTCCGGTTGAGGTCGAGCCCTTCGCGGATGGCCTGCATGCCGATCGTGACGCCGTCGTGCTCGTCGACGAAGCCCTCGGGCAGCAAGCGGTAGTAGGTCCCGCCGGTCTCGACCGGATCGCGACGCACAAGCAGCCGCGGATCGCGATCGCTCACCTTCCACGGACCGTTGTCGTCGCGCAGGCGCATCGTGAGGACACGCCCGTCACCGTCGATGTCCTCCCGGCGGAGCCCGCCCACGGGAGTTTCGTCGTACGGATACGGGCGCGTGGACGACCGGATGAGCTTCGGGACATCGGCCAGCGCCCACTCGGCGCCGTCGGGGTTCAGGCGTGGTGCGACGTAGAAAGCGCGCGTGTCGAGTGCGCGCGTCACCTCGGGATCGCGGCCGTACTCCCGGGCGAGGTGCTGCAGGAAGTATAGACACGCCATCGAGCCGGCGACCTCGGTCGCGTGGATGTTGCCGTCGACCCAGAAGGCGGGCTTGTCCGCGGCCGGACCCGTGCGGATGCAGGTGGCCGTGACCGCCAGGATCTCGCGCCCCTCGTGGCTGTGGCCGATGGTCTCGATACCGAAGAGATCCGGGTGATCGGCCACGAGCGCACGGAGCGCCGCGACCAGATCCGCATGACGGAGATAGCGATCGAAGGCCACGGTGCGAGGAGGATGGGAGGAGAAGGGGGCAGGTATCGAAGGCCGGCACGCGGAGCCGGGCGATGCGGGCACCTGACCCCGCGGCTGCCCGCCCTGCTTCGAGCCGCGGCGCAGCCCCGGCCCGGCGCCTTACTTCGCGCGGGGACGCAGCCCCGGCTTCAAAGGCGGCGGCGCCTTCTTGTTGCGTCCCGGACGGGTCTTGCCATAGCTGCCGTTCTTGATCTTGCCCTTCCGCGTACGTACGTCGCCAGCGCCCATGTGTGCTCCTCGTGGTGGGTGGGTAGACCCTCGATTCTAAGGGAGACGACCGCCGAAAGGCAGGATCGTTGTCCGGCTACACTCGAACCCGTCGCCACCTTCCTCGAAAACCATGGACTGGATGAACGTCGTGATCGGTTTCATCCTGATGGGCGGGGTGCTCATCGGGTGGTATCGGCTGATGCGGCACCTCAAGGGCGAGGGCGGCAGCGGCATGAAGCTGGACCTCCCGAAGGGCAAGGCCCGCCGCGACGAGCGCGCGAACGAACTCGAACAGTTCGTCGCGACGCACCGCGTGGGCGATGCGCCGCTGCCGCCGGAGACTGTCACGGAGGCCGCTCGCCCGGCCACGGGCGCCTTGCCGCCGACGCCATCCGCAGTCGCCGCACCGTCGGGACCGCGGGCATTGCCACCGGCATCACCAGCCGCGCCCCCGTCCGCCGCGAAAGCGGCACCACTGCTGTCGGGCCCCGCGAAGCTGGCCTTTCTGGTGTTCCGCACCGCGCTCCCCGATCACCTCGTGTTCGCCCGGGTCTCCCTCGGCGAGATCGTCGCGGACGCCGGGATCGCGCGCGGCCACGTCTTCACGCTCGTCGTCTGCCGCCCCGACCTCGCCGTCGTCGCCCTCGCGGATCTCGCAACGCCGGAAGGCCCCCCTGCCGCCGTGAGCACGACCCTCGCGCGCGCCGGCCTGCGCCACGTCGTCATCGACCCGGAACGCCTGCCGCGGCGCGACGCGGTCCGCGCGCTCCTCGCGCTCGACTGAGGCCGTCCAGGGACACTCCACAGCCCCTGCGGTATCCTCGACCCGGACCATTTCCGCCCGGAGCATCGCCGTGCCACGCCGTTTCGTCATTCTGCTGCTCGTCCTCGCCGCCGGCCTGCCGTTGCCCGGGGTCGCCCAGGACCGCCAGCTGCAGTTCACGGACACGCTGCCCGACAGCGTCCAGAAGAAGACCGTCGTGATCGAGCGCAAGGTGGGCGACGGTCCCGAGGCCGAGCCCGGCAAGTTCGTGGTCATCGATTACGAGGGCTTCGTCTACGACCTCACGAAGCCGGAGCGCAAGGGCGCACGCTTCGACAGCTCCATCGAGCGAGGCGTCCCGCTGTCGGTGTTGATCGGCGTGGGGCGGATGATCAGCGGTGTCGATCGCGGCGTCCTCGGGATGAAGGTCGGTGGCGAACGCACGCTCGTGATTCCGCCGCGCATGGGCTACGGCGACCGGCTCGCGTTCGGGGAAGTGCCGCCGAACTCCACGCTGATCTTCGAGGTCCGGCTGATCGACGTGGTCGCCGAGCGGAACGTGAAGTAGCGCCTCCCTCCCCATCCGACGATCGGACGACGATGGACTCCCTCCTCGAAGACACCCACGGAAGCGTACGCGTCCTGACACTGCATCGCCCGGCGTCGATGAACGCGATCGACACCGCGCTGCGCGACCGCCTGATCGCTGCGCTGGCCGCGGCGGATGCCGACGACGCGATCAGGGCGGTGATCATCACGGGGGCCGGGGAACGTGCGTTCTGCAGCGGGCAGGATCTCGGCGAGACCGCCACCTACGGCATCGACGATGTCGCTGCATGGCTCACCGCCAACCATCGGATGTACCGCGCCGTGCGCGCGCTGGACAAGCCCGCGGTCGCCGCCTTCAACGGCACCGCGGCGGGCGCCGGCTTCCAGATCGGCCTGTGCTGCGATCTCCGCGTGGGCTATCCGGAGATGCGCATCGGACAGCCGGAAATCCGCGCCGGCCTCGCATCGATCGTGGGCTCGCAGATGATGGCGTGGCACACGACGCTCGGTCACAACGTGGAATTGTCGCTGCTGGGGGACCTCGTGACCGGGCAGCGGGCGTGGGAGATGGGGCTCCTGAGTCGCCTCGTGCCGCAGGCCGACGTGTTCCCGACCGCCCTCGGTCTCGCCGAACGCCTCGCCGCGCAGCCGGTGACCGCCATGCGCCTCACCAAGCAGCGCTTCCGCGCCCAGACCGACGCCGCGTTCGAAGGTGCGCTGGATGCCGCCATCGTCGCCCAACGTACCGCGTACGCAAGCGGTGAGCCGCAGGCCGCGATGGCCCGCTTCCTTGCCGCCCGGCGCGACGCGTCGAAGGCGCCATAGCGGCGCGACCCGGGACCTCGCCGACCCTCCCATCCCCATGACGAAGCCACCACCTTCCGAGCACCCGCTCTGGCAACTGCCGCGGGACACCGTCGAAGCCCTCGCCGCGATCGGTACCGTTCGCAGCTACGCCCGGAACACCGTCGTCATCCAGGAGGGGGACCACGGCGACACGATGTTCGTGGTGCTCTCGGGCCGCGTGCGGGTCTACCTCGCGGACGAGGATGGACGCGAGGTGCTGCTGGGGGAGCACGGCGCCGGCGAGCACTTCGGGGAAATGATGCTGGACCATGGTCCCCGATCAGCGTCGGTCGCCACGATGGAACCGACCCGCTGTTCCGTCCTCACCCGCGAGGAGTTGGAGGCCTACCTGGAGGCGAATCCGAAGGCGGCATCCGCCCTCGCTCGCATGCTCATCGGGCGCGTGCGCGTCCTCACCCGCACCGTGGGCAACCTGGCGTTGCTCGACGTCTATGGCCGCGTCGCCCGTCACCTGCTCGACGCGGCCGTCGAGGAGAACGGCCGGCTGATGATCCCCGGCAGGCTCACGAACGTGGACATCGCGAAGCGGATCGGCGCGTCCCGCGAAATGGTGGGTCGCATCATCGCGGACCTGAAGCGGGGCGGATACATCGCCCAGGAAGCCACCTGTGCCGTGATCCTGAGGGCGCCACCGAAGGCTTGGTAGGTCGAGGCAGGACGGGGTGGGCGGGCTCCGTCCGACGCGTGCGTTCCTGGATTCGTCGAGATGCCCAAGGCCACGCCGCGTCGAGCGGTGCTCGACCCACGAAAGTCGTCGCGAATGGAACCTCCAGCGCTGAAAACAACCCCCGTGGGTCGGGCTTCGCCCGACGCGCGCGTTCCTGGATTCGTCGAAGCACCCGAGCCGACGCCGCGTCGAGCGGTGCTCGACCCACGCAATGGCATCGCCACTGGATGCCTCCGGCGCTGAAGACAACCCCCGTGGGTCGGGCTTCGCCCGACGCGCGCGTTCCTGGATTCGTCGAAGCACCCGAGCCGACGCCGTGTCGAGCGGTGCTCGACCCACGAAAGTCATCGCGACTGGAACCTGCGGCGCTGAAAACAACCCCCGTGGGTCGGGCTTCGCCCGACGCGCGCGTTCCTGGATTCGTCGAAGCACCCGAGCCGACGCCGCGTCGAGCGGTGCTCGACCCACGAAAGTCATCGCGACTGGAACCTGCGGCGCTGAAAACAACCCCCGTGGGTCGGGCTTCGCCCGACGCGCGCGTTCCTGGATTCGTCGAAGCACCCAAGCCGACGCCGCGTCGAGCGGTGCTCGACCCACGAATATCCTCGCCACTGGACTCGTCGGCGCCGAGAACACCCCCGTGGGTCGGGCTCCGCCCGACGCGCGCGTTCCTGGATTCGTCGAAGCACCCAAGCCGACGCCGCGTCGAGCGGTGCTCGACCCACGAAATCAACTACGCCTCCCCGTCGGCATCCTCGAGCGGCTCCTGCCCCGCGACCGGCGCGACCACGATCTCGTTGGCCGCGATCATCGCCCGCCGGGTCTTGGGCGTCTCCAGACTGATGCGCCCCAGGGATCCCTGGCGATAGTCGGTGAGCAGGATCAGCGCTGCCTTCTCGAGATCGAGCCCGCCGCCGCGCAGCTGGCATCCGCGGCGCCTTCCCACCGCCTCCACGACGGCCACGGCGTCCATGCCCTCCGTCTTGAATCCGTAGCGCGCCGTCAGCAACGCCGGATACCGTTCGAGAAGATTCGCCGCGAGGAAGGTCGCGACCTCCTCCTCGATCACCGCGTTGGTGCCGACCGCGTGACTCGCCGCCAGCATGAAGCCGTCACTGTCGTAGCGGATCTTCGGCCACATCAGACCGGGGGTATCGGTGAGGAGCGTACGCACGTCGAGTTCGAGGCTCTGCTGCGATTTCGTCACGGCCGGTTCGTCGCCGACCTTCGCGACGCGACGCTTCAGGAGCGCGTTCATCAACGTCGACTTCCCCACGTTCGGGATGCCCATGATCATGAGTCGCAGCGGCTTCGCCGCGGAATCGCGGTGCGGGGCGATCTTCCGGCAGAGCGGCAGCACCTTAGCGACATCCGACGGGTTCTTGCACGAGATCGCCACCGCGGTGACGCCCTTCTGTGCGTTGTAGTGCTCGAGCCACGCGCGCGTTGCGACCGGGTCGGCGAGGTCGGACTTGTTCAGCACCTCGAGACAGGGCCGCTGCCGATGCTCGCGCAGGGCGCGGATCATCGGGTTGGTGCTCGCTTCCGGAAGACGCGCATCGACCACCTCGATGACCACGTCGGTGCGCTCCATGGTCTCGGCCGCCTTGTCGCGGGCGGTGGTCATGTGTCCGGGGAACCACTGGATGGCCATGCGGGCTCGGGAATAGGGACGGACCCGCATTATCCCCGACGGCGGACGTGCGGTCGCGGACCGCCTCGCCGGGAGCGTCCGCAAGGAAGGCTACGACGAGACCACCGGCCGCGCCCGGAGACCGGACAACTGTATTCCTATGCAGCTATGATTTTTTCCCGCGTCCGCCGGGAATGCAACGCCAGACTGGCAGGAATAAGATCGGGAACATCGATGCGTTGCCAGCGCCCAAGCGCGGGATGACGCCATCGATGAAGCAATCCATATCGCACAGACGGTGACGGAGAACCGTGCGCAAGACGCACCATCCCGTGGGTTGACAGGGGGGAGACACGCGAACACCTGCCGATCGCATCCGCATGTCGGCGGAACCACTGTCCAAGGAGTCTCCATGAAGATCAAGCATGTCGCCGCACTCGCCACCGCCCTGCTCTGCGGCGGTTTCACCCAGATCGTCCATGCCCACAACGGGAAGATGGAAGCGTGCATGAAGGCGGCGCTGGCCAAGCACCCGGGCAAGGTGGTCTCGCTCGAAGCCGAGATCGAGAAGGGCAGGCCCATCTACGAATTCGACATCCTGGGCGACGACGGCAAGGAATGGGAGGTCGAGTGCGACGCCAAGACCGGCAAGATCACCGAGGAGGAACAGGAAGTCGCTTCCGCGGACGATCCTGCTTTCAAGGCGAAGATCAGCCTCGAGGAAGCGCAGGAGATCGCGCTCAAGGCGAAGCCCGGAAAAATCGTCGAGACGGAGTTCAGCGTCGAGTCCGACGGCTCATCCTCTTACGAATTCGACATCGTCGGTGAGGACGGCGTCGAGTGGGAAGTGGAGGTCGACGCGATGACCGGCAAGATCGTCGAAGTGGAGCGCGAGACCTACCAGATCGGTGTCGACTGATATTCGGCCCGCGACGGCGCGGGACTGCGATACCGGGAGGGCCGGCGTCCGGAGGGGCGCCGGCCCTCTTGCATTCGGACCCCGGACACCGGGACTGCGCGCTTGCGTTCAGCCACCCGCACGCTTCTCCATCTCCGCCAGCATCCGCTGCACGCGATCGCCCACCTTCTCGGTGCTGAGCTTCTCGCGGATCCGCTCGATCATCAGGGGGAACGCGAACGGCGTCGGGTACGGTGGCCGCATGAACGCCACGGGCCGTTCGGCGATGCCCCGCAGCACCCGCTCCATCCGGGTCAGTTCCAGTTCCTGCTCGAGCACCTCGCGCTGCGCCTGACGCAGCAGGAGATTGTCGGGGTCGTACTTCCGGAAGACGTCGAAGAAGAGTTCGCTCGACGCCTGCAGCTGCCGCGTGCTCTTCGGCTGCCCGGGAAACCCCTGGAACACGAGCCCCGCCACGCGCGCGATCTCGCGAAAACGGCCCCGCGCGAGCTGCCCCGCGTTCAGGCTCTCCAGGATGTCGTCCAGCAGACGGTCGGCAGAGAACAGTCCTCGCCCGATGGCGCCCTGCCAGTCCACCGGCACCGGTGACAGCAGCTCGAAGCCGTAGTCGTTCACGCAGATCGAGAACGTCACCGGCGTCTCGCGCGCGATGCGCCAGGCCACGAGGTTCGCGAGGCCCGTGTGGACGTGCCGACCGCCGAACGGGAAGCAGAAGAGGTGATGGCCCTCGCGCGTCTTCACGGTCTCGACCAGCAGCGCGCGCGAGCCCGGCAGATGCGACCACCGATGCTGGATCTCGAAGAGCGGCGAGAGTGCCGCCACTTCGGGATCCTCCACGCGCCCGTCGGCGGCAGCATCGAGGATCGCCACGACGGCCTCGGCGAGTTCCGACGACAGGGGCATCTTGCCGCCCTGCCACCGCGGCACCGCGCCCTTGTCGGACGACGCCTTGCGGACCAGGGCGGACATCTCGTGCACGCGCACCAGCTCGAGACGGCGCCCCGCGAAGAGGAAGCAGTCGCCGGGCTTCATCATCGCGATGAACGATTCCTCCACGTGGCCGATGCGCCCGCCGGAGAACCACTTCACCTCCATCGACGCGTCGCTGACGATCGTGCCGATGCCCATGCGATGCCGCTTCGCGATCTGCGCATCCGGCACGCCGTGGACGCCCGCGTCGTCCGGCACCACGCGGTGGTACTCGGGATACGCGCCCAGCGTCGCACCACCGTGCACGACGAACGCGAGCACCCATCGCCACTCGTCGTCGGTGATGTCGCGGTAGGCGTGCGTCGTCCGGATCTCCGCGAGCAGTCCGTCCGCCGTGAAGCCGCCGCCGAGGGCGACGGTCACGAGATGCTGGACGAGGACGTCCATCGGCTTCGACGGCGGCCGGCGCGACTCGATGCGGCCGGCCTTCGAAGCGCGACGCGCGGCGGCGGCCTCGACGAGTTCGAGGGCGTGCGTCGGGATGCACGTGACGCGCGACACGCGACCCGGCGCATGCCCCGATCGCCCGGCCCGCTGCGTTAGGCGCGCGACACCCTTCGGACTGCCGAGCTGCAGCACGCGCTCGACGGGCAGGAAGTCGACTCCTAGATCGAGACTCGACGTGCAGACGCAGGCCTTCAACGTGCCGGCCTTGAGCCCCGCCTCCACCCAGTCGCGCAGCCCGCGATCGAGCGATCCGTGGTGCAGGGCGATGAGACCCGCCCAGTCGGGTCGCGCTTCGAGCAGCGCCTGGTACCACAGCTCCGCCTGCGAGCGCGTGTTGGTGAAGAGCAGCGAGGTGCCCGCGGCGTCGATCTCGCGTACGACCGCATCGCGCTGTCGCACGCCCAGGTGACCCGCCCACGGGAACCGTTCGATGGTCTTCGGAATCAGCGTGTCGATCTCGATGCGCTTCGCGACCTTGCCCTGCACCAGCCGCCCTCCCACCCCCGGCCCCAGCAGGACGTCGCGCGCCTCGTCGAGGTTGCCGAGCGTCGCCGATAGCCCCCAGACGATCAGCCCGGGGTTCCACCGCCGCAGTCGCGCTATGGCGAGCTGCACCTGCACGCCGCGCTTGTTGCCCATGAGTTCGTGCCACTCGTCGACGATCACCGCCCGCACGCCGCCGAGCCGCTCCCGCGCATCGGCCCGCGTGAGCAGGAGCGACAGGCTCTCAGGCGTCGTGACGAGCGCCGTGGGCAGACGCTTCGACTGCCGCGCGCGTTCGGCGGACGAGGTGTCGCCGGTGCGGCTGCCGACGGTCCACGCAGGTGCAAGGCCGGGCAACGTCGCTTCGAGGGCGCGCACGGTGTCGGCCGCGAGCGCGCGCATCGGCGTCAGCCAGACGACGGACAGCGGCGGCGCCCCGCGGACACCGGCGACGGCCGGCACCACGTGGCGCATCGCGCCGAACCACACGGCGTAGGTCTTCCCCGCTCCGGTCGTCGCGTGCAGGAGGCCGGAGGCACCCTCACCACAGGCGTCCCACACCTCGCGCTGGAACGGGAAGGGCTTCCAGCCACGTTCGGCGAACCAGGCGTCGACGGGGGCGGACGCGGCCTTTCGGCGCGACGCGCTCACCGACGCATCAGGCGTGGCCGACACCAGACCGCGTGTACTTGGCGTCGGCGACGCTCCGCAGCGCGCGCTCGACGACGTCGCGGGCCAGGGCGTCCTTCATGGCGCGCGACGCGGCGAGCATCTCGGTGCGCAGCGCGAGCGCCATGGCCACCGCCTGCAGCACGTCGCCGTTCGAGAGCGGCGGCCGCCCTTCGATGTTCACGTCCAGCGCGTCGAGCACCGCCCCCACGAGGCGGGCGACGTCACCGGGGGACACCGTCTCGGGATGCAGCTCGAACTGGCAGTCGATCACGGCACCGGACGACGTGACCGCGCGATAGGGAAGAGTCTTCATGGGGGCTCCGGAGCGTTCAGTAGTGCGTGCAGGGCATCGAGGCGGTCGGCCTCCGCGGCGGACTTGTCGGGGCGGAGGCGCAGCATGCGCGGGAATCGCACCGCCACCCCGCTCTTGTGGCGCGGCGATCGCTGGATGCCTTCGAAGCCGATCTCCATCACGATCTGCGGCGTGACGCTGCGCACCGGGCCGAACTTCTCCCGCGTGTTCGCGCGCACGAACTTGTCCACCTCGGCGATCTCCGCGTCGGTCAGGCCCGAATAGGCCTTCGCGAACGGCACGAGTTCCGCATCCCGCCACACGGCGAAGGTGTAGTCGGTGTAGAGGCTCGCGCGCCGGCCGTGGCCGCGCTGGGCGTACACGAGCACGGCGTCGACGCTGTAGGGGTCGAGCTTCCACTTCCACCACTCGCCGCCGGGACCGAGCTTGACGCGGCCGGCGCCGTACGCGGAGTCGCGGCGCTTGAGCATCAGACCCTCGACACCCAGACCGCGGGCGCCGGCACGGGCCTCGGCCAGGGTCGCCCACGAATCCGCCGTGACGATCGGCGACACCACGATGCGGGCGTCGTCCAGGGCCGCCACGAGCGCCTCCAGCCGCGCCCGGCGGACGTCGAGCGGCTGCGACCGGATATCGACCCCGTCGACCTCCATGAGGTCGTACGCGACGAGCGCGACGGGAACTTCCTTCAGCACCTTCGCGGTGAAGTTCTTGCGGCCGAGCCGCTGCTGCAGCATCGCGAAGGGCAGTGGCGCGCCGTCCCGCCAGGCGAGCAGCTCGCCGTCGATGACGGTGCCCTCGGGCAGCCACGCGGAGGCCGTCGAGACCTCCGGAAAGATGTCGGTCACGAGTTCCTCGCCGCGCGACCAGAGGTAGATGCGTTCCGCGCGGCGAACGACCTGGGCGCGGATGCCGTCCCATTTCCATTCCGCCTGCCAATCGTCGACGGGTCCCAGCGAGGCCGGCTCGGCGGCGATCGGATGCGCGAGGAAGAACGGATACGGCCGCCCGGCGCGCTCGTCCGCACCTTCGTCGGCGAGCAGCGCGCGATAGCGGGCGGGCTCGGGCGCGAACTCGCCCATCATGCGTTCGACGACAAGGCGCGCCTCGATGCCCGCGGCCTTCGCGACGGCGCGCGCGACCAGCGGCTTCGCGACACCGACGCGCAGGCCACCGGTGATCAGCTTGTTCCAGACGAACCGGCCGAGCGCGTCGAGGTCCCGCCAGGCGGCGACCAGACCGGCCCCGGCCTCGTCGGGCGGAACTCCGCGCAGCGGCAGCAGGCGTCCCTCGATCCACGCCGTGAGCGACGCGCCGTCCCCCTGCCCGCCACCGGGCAGCAGATGGGCGATGGTCTCGGCGAGATCGCCGACGGCCTGGTAGGACTCCTCGAACAGCCAGTCCGGGACACCGGCCTCGCGCATCGCGACCTCCCGCAGCAGCCGCGTCGGCACGACCTGCCGGAGCTTCCCGCCCGCGAGGATGAAGACGGCCCAGGCGGCATCGGCGTCGTCGACCGCGGCGAAGTAGTCGGCCATGGCCGCCACCTTGGCCTGGGTGGAGGTGGTCGCGTCGAGCGCGGCGTAGAGGGCGGCGAAGCGTTGCATGGGGGGATTGTGGCTCGCCGGTGGCCGAACGGGCCATGGCCATCACGGATCGTCGGCCCGCTGTGCCGGCCATGGGCCTGTAGGAGCGGGCCATGCCCTTGTAGGAGGGGCCCATGGCCCCGAAAGCGATGAGCGCGAGGAAACGCTTCAACCGGAACCGACGCTTTCGCGGGCATGGCCCGCTCCTACAAAAGCATGGCCCGCTCCGAAACATGATGGCGCATCCGCTGCGGACACGCCCCTCGCGACCGGTCCATACTCCACATCCCCGAGACAGCGTGATCCGCAGAGGCAATGCCCGAATCGTCCGACAGTCTTCCGACCCGCCGCCCGACGATCGCGCCGAACACCGACGCCCCTGTCGCCCGGGGCAGCCTCACCCTTCCCATCACCGGGATGACCTGCGCGAGCTGCGCCGGCCGCGTCGAGAAGGCGCTGGCCGCGGTGCCCGGAGTGAGCAACGCAACGGTGAACCTCGCCACCGAGCAGGCGGTCGTGCACGCCGAGCCGCGCGTGACCGCCGAGGTCCTCACGGCCGCCGTGCGCAAGGCAGGCTACGACGTCACCGTCGACACGGTCGAGCTGCAGATCGAAGGCATGACCTGCGCGACCTGCGTCGGCCGCGTCGAGAAGGTCCTCGCGAAGGTGCCCGGCGTACTTTCCGCCACGGTGAACCTCGCGACCGAGCGCGCGAGCATCGCGGTCCTTCCGTCGGTGCCGGTCTCCGCCCTCCGGGCTGCCGTGACGCGTGCCGGGTTCGGGGCGAAGGATCTCCGCGGGACGGCACCCGCACCGAAGCCCGGCCTGCCCACCTGGTGGCCGGTCGCTTTGGGCGCCGTGCTGACCGCGCCCCTCGTCGCGCCGATGCTGCTCGTCGCCTTCGGCATCCACTGGATGCCCGCGCCGTGGATCCAGTTCGCGCTCGCGACGCCCGTGCAGTTCGGCCTCGGCTGGCGGTTCTATCGCGCCGGCTGGAACGCCGTCCGTGCGGGCGCGGGGAACATGGATCTGCTCGTGGCGCTCGGCACGTCCGCGGCTTACGGACTCTCCCTTTACCTGTGGTTGGCCCACAGCGACCACGGCATGCCGCACCTGTACTTCGAAGCGTCGGCCGCGGTCATCACGCTCGTGCTGCTCGGCAAGTGGCTCGAAGGGCGTGCCAAGCGCCAGACCACCGAGGCGATCCGCGCGCTCCAGGCGCTCAGGCCTGCCACCGCGCGGGTGCTGCGCGATGGCGTCGAGCAGGACATCCCCGTGGGCGATCTCGCGGTCGGCGATCTCGTGCGCGTGCGGCCGGGGGAACGCGTCGCGGTGGATGGCGAGATCCTCGACGGCCGCAGCCATGTCGATGAATCGCTCATCACCGGCGAGAGCCTGCCGGTCGCGAAGTCCGTGGGCGACCGCGTCACCGGCGGCGCGATCAACGCGGAGGGCGCGCTGACGGTCCGGACTCTCGCCGTGGGCACCGAGACCACACTCGCGCGGATCATCCGGATGGTCGAATCGGCGCAGGCGGGCAAGGCGCCGATCCAGCGCATCGTCGACCGCGTCAGTGCCGTCTTCGTGCCGGTGGTGCTCGGCGTCGCGCTGCTGACGCTCGTTGCGTGGATGCTCGTCGATGGCGACTGGGGGCAGGCGATCATCAACGCCGTCGCGGTCCTCGTCATAGCATGTCCGTGCGCGCTCGGGCTCGCGACGCCCACCGCCATCATGGCGGGTACCGGCGTCGCGGCACGGCGCGGGATCCTCATCAAGGATGCGCAGGCGCTCGAGCTGGCGCACGCGGTGACGACGGTCGTCTTCGACAAGACGGGCACGCTGACGGCGGGTCAACCCTCCCTCGTCGCCGTTCTGTCGACGGCCGGGCACACCGAGGACGAAGTACTGGCGCTCGCCGCCTCGCTCCAGCACACGAGCGAGCATCCCCTGGCGCGCGCGGTGATGGAGAAGGCGCGGTCCGCTTCTGTGACGATTCCGTCAGCCATCGACCCCCGCGCACTGCCCGGTCGCGGAATCGAAGCGACCGTCGATGGTCACGGGGTGGTGCTGGGCAGCGCCCGCCTGCTGCGCGAACTCGGCGTCGATCCCGGTTCTTTGGAAGCCGACGCCATACGCCTGGAGAGCGACGGCCGGACGATCTCGTGGCTGATGCGACGGGACGGCGATCCGGCCGTGCTGCTGGGCCTGCTCGCGTTCGGCGATGCAGTGAAGGCGTCGGCCCGCGACGCGGTTGCGCATCTGCGCAGCCTGGGTGTCACCACCGTGATGCTCACCGGGGACAATCGGGGCAGTGCCGCCGCCGTGGCCCGGGAGCTTGGCATCACGGAGTTCCAGGCCGAGGTCCTTCCCGGCGACAAGGCCGCGGCCGTGCAGGCGCTGCGGGGCGCAGGCAAGGTCGTGGCGATGGTGGGCGACGGCATCAACGACGCCCCAGCCCTCGCGGCCGCCGACGTCGGCATTGCGATGTCGACGGGCACCGACGTGGCGATGGCCGCCGCCGGCATCACGCTCATGCGCGGCGATCCGCGACTCGTGGCCGACGCGCTGGACATCTCGCGCCGCACGTACGCGACGATCCGGCGAGGACTCTTCTGGGCGTTCGCCTACAACGTGGTGGGGATCCCGCTCGCGGCGTTCGGCATGCTCGACCCGGTGATCGCTGGTGCGGCGATGGCGGCGAGCAGCGTCAGTGTCGTGCTGAATGCGTTGTCGTTGCGGCGGTGGCGATCGTCGATCGCGGTGACTGCGGACGGAGCATCCCTCCGGGCGTGAAAGCGTTGAGAAGCCCTTCGTGGGTCGAGCATCGCTCGACGCGGCGATGGCTTGGGCTCAGCTGCGAATCCAGGAACTCGGGCGTCGGGCGGAGCCCGACCCACGGGGGTTGTTTCCAGCGCCAACGAATCCAGGAGCGACTTCTTTCGTGGGTCGAGCTTCGCTCGACGCGGCGATGGCTTGGGCTCAGCTGCGAATCCAGGAACTCGGGCGTCGGGCGGAGCCCGACCCACGGGGGTTGTTTCCAGCATCGCGGAATCCAGTGGCGAAGGTCCTTCGTGGATCGAGCATCGCTCGACGCGGCGATGGCTTGGGCTCAGCAGCGAATCCGGGAACGCGGGCGTCGGGCGGAGCCCGACCCACGGGGGTTGTTTCCAGCATCGCGGAATCCAGTGGCGAAGGTCCTTCGTGGGTCGAGCTTCGCTCGACGCGGCGATGGCTTGGGCACAGCAGTGAATCCAGAAACGCGGGCGTCGGGCGGAGCCCGACCCACGGGGGTTGTTTCCAGCATCGCGGAATCCAGTGGCGAAGGTCCTTCGTCGGTCGAGCATCGCTCGACGCGGCGATGGCTTGGGCTCAGCTGCGAATCCAGGAACTCGGGCGTCGGGCGGAGCCCGACCCACGGGGGTTGTTTCCAGCATCGCGGAATCCAGTGGCGAAGGTCCTTCGTGGGTCGAGCTTCGCTCGACGCGGCGATGGCTTGGGCTCAGCTGCGAATCCAGGAACTCGGGCGTCGGGCGGAGCCCGACCCACGGGGGTTGTTTCCAGCATCGCGGAATCCAGTGGCGAAGGTCCTTCGTGGGTCGAGCTTCGCTCGACGCGGCGATGGCTTGGGCTCAGCTGCGAATCCGGGAACTCGGGCGTCGGGCGGAGCCCGACCCACGGGGGTTGTTTCCAGCATCGCGGAATCCAGTGGCGAAGGTCCTTCGTGGGTCGAGCTTCGCTCGACGCGGCGATGGCTTGGACGCAGCGATGAATCCGGGCGCGCAGGCGTCGGGCGAAGCCCGACCCACGGGGGTTGTTTCCAGCATCGCGGAATCCAGTGGCGAAGGTCCTTCGTGGGTCGAGCTTCGCTCGACGCCGCGATGGCTTTGGCGCAGCAGCGCGTCCAGGAACGCGCGCGTCGATCGCGCCGCTGTCCCCCACCCCTACTTCAACAACACCCCCGGCAACCACGTCGCCACCGCCGGCACGAACGCCACCAGTCCCAGCATCACCAACCCGAACAGCACATACGGCATCACTGCGCGGAAAATCTCGCTGGTCTGCACCGATGCGGGTGCCACGCTGCGCATGGTGAAGAGCAGCATGCCGAACGGCGGCGTCAGCAGGCCGAGCTGCATGCAGATCAGGAACATCACGCCGAACCACAGCATGTCGAACTGGAAGTGCTGCGCTAGTGGCAGGTAGAACGGCAGCGTGATGAGCATCATGCTCACCTGGTCGAGGAAGCAGCCCAGCACCAGCAGGATGCCCATCATGATCGCCAGCACCATCCACCGTTGGAGCGCGGCGTCCTGCACCAGCGTCACGAGCCCGTTCGTCGCACCAGAGAACGACAGGATCTGCGAGAACGTGGTCGCACCCACGATGATGAAGAGGATCACGCCCGAGATGGCCGCGGTGCCCTTCAGTGCCTCGAGCAGCGACCCCCACGTGAGCGACCGGTAGAGCACGGACACGATCACCGTCGCCAGCGCACCGATCGCTGCGGACTCCGTGGGCGTCGCCCACCCCGCGGACATCGCGACGATCACCACCACGAAGATCGCCACGAGCGGCGTGACGTACACGACCAGCGGCCGCCACCGCGCCCAACCGTGCAGGCGCGTGTGCTCGAAGCGCGGCGCGAGCGACGGATCGAGCTTCGCGCGGAGCACGATGTATCCGACGAAGAGCGCCGCGAGGAGGATGCCGGGCACGACGCCCGCGATGAGCAGCCCCGAGATCGAGATGCCCGACAGACTGCCCAGCAGCACCGTGAGCGCCGACGGCGGAATCAGCATGTCGACACCGCCGATGGCCATGATCGGGCCCATCGCCATGCGCGGATGGTAGCCCCGCTTCAGCATCTCGGGCAGCAGAAGACCGCCCAGCAGTGCGGTCGTGGCGATGGTCGACCCCGAGATCGCGGAGAACACTGTGCCGGCCACGACCGCCACGACGGCGAGCCGGCCGGGCACGCGCCAGATGAGCTGGTCGAAGGCATCGATCGCCTTCATCGCGACGCCCGTGTGGAACAGCACCTCGCCCATCAGCACGAAGAGCGGAATCGGCGTGAGCGAGAAGTTGGTGATGGCGGCGACGCCGTTGCGCACCACCTGCATCAGCCCCGGCTCACCGCCGAGATAGACGATGGCGCCCACGAGGTTGATCGCCAGGAAGGCAAAGGCTGCAGGCATCCCCACGAGCAGCAGCACCGTGAGGATGCCGAAGAGCATCGCGAGGGTCTGCCACCAGAGCATCGTCAGGCCCCCGCCCGTGACGCACGCGCGGTCGGCATCACGAGACGTCGCGCGAACTCCACGGTCATCAGCCCGAAGCTGAGCGGGACCGGCACGTACAGCCACCATTCGGGGAAGACGAGGCTCTTCATCACCATCGCACCGATGGCGATGTTGTCTCGGATCACGGCGACCGCGTACCAGACGATGACGGCACAAACGACCAGTCCGACGAGGGCCACGAGGCGATCCATCGCGGCGCGCCAGCCGGGCGACAGGCGGGCGTCGAGGATGTCGAGCCGGACGTGCTGGTTGCGATGCAGGAGCCACGGCGCGGCGAGCAGCGTGGCGAGCGGCAGCGCCATCTCCGAGACTTCGACGATCCACGGCAGACTCGGCAGGCCGACGTTGCGGCCGATGACGTCGTAACTCACCGCGGCTGCGATGGCGCCGATCACCAGCGCGGCGAGCACGCCGCAGGCATTCATCAGGACGGACCAGGCACGCATGGGTGTCGGCGGCATGTCGGAAGAGCGGCCGGAGGACCGGTGGTGATCATCGCGCGCCGCCGTCACCGGCAGCGCGGACCCGCCCTCACTTCGGCGCCATCATCTCCCGGAGCTTCGCGCCGTGCGCGGGGCTGGACGCCACGATGGCGGCCCACGCGGCATCGTTGGCCGTCTTCACGAGCAGCTTCGCCTGCGCGTCGTCGAGCTTGATCACCTGGATGTTGGCGTCCTGCTGGCGCTTCAGCTCGGCCTGGGCATCCTTGCCGCCCATGTCGACGTTGAGGCTCTCGAGCCACTGGGCCTGCTTCTCGAGGAACTGGCGCTGCTGCGGGTTGAGGCGCTTCCACGTATTCGCGTTGAAGATCACGCCCAGCTCGATCGCGTAGAAGCCGGGCTCGACGCGGTACTTAGTGCGCTCGTGCCAGCCGAGATCGAAGATGCCGATGAGCGGCCAGCCGTAGCCGTCGACGACGCCGCGTTCCAGCGCGGTGTAGACCTCGCCCGGGGCGATCTGCACCACCTGCGCGCCGAGCTTCTGGAAGAAGTCGCGGTAGATGGGCGCGATGCGCATCTTGAAACCGGTGAGGTCGGCGCGGTCGATCCTCCGGTTCGTGTAGATGTAGTACTGGATGCCCTCGCCGGTGCGGGCGTAGTAGTACAGCCCCTTCTCCATGAAGATCCGGTTCAGGTAGTCGAGCGTGCCGTTCTTCCGCATCTCGGCCATCGTGAGATGCGTGTAGTTGAAGGCGAGACCCTCGGGGACGACGCTCGTGGTGAACGACGTGGTCGTATTCGCGAGGTCGACGACACCGCCGCGCACGGCGTTCGCCAGCTCGAACGTGGGGATCGCCTTCGGACCGCCCACGTAGTTGACCTGCACGAGGCCCTTGCCCTCCTCGTTCACCTTCTTCACGAAGCGCTCGAAGTTCCGCGCGTAGTACGTGCCCTCCTGGAAGGCGTTCGCGGCGCGGAGCGTGATCTCCTGGGCCGCGGCGGGCAGTGACGCGGTCAGCGTCGCAGTCAGCGCGACGACGGCTGCGCCGAGGATCGCCCGCAGGCGCTTGCGGGCGGGGGTCGATGGGGTCATGGGTGTCCTGTCTCCGAATGTCTCGCCGCCCGTCGCGGGGGCGCAACCTCAGCGCGGTGGCCGGTGCAGCCCGAAGTGTCGCAGCATCCCGAGGGTCCGCGCCAGCACGTCCTGACGATACGCGGCCCCGTCGCGCGCCTTGTGATCGAAGAAGCCTTCGCCGCTCTTCATGCCGTTGCGGCCATCCTTCATGTTCCGGTCGACGATGTCCGGCGGCGAGAAGCGCTCGTGCGACACGCGCTCCGCCAGATAGCGGCTCGCGTGATAGAGGATGTCGTTGCCGCCGTAGTCGATGAACTCCAGCACGCCCACGGAGGCGAAACGCAGGCCGAGGCCGAAGCGCGTCGCGCGGTCGATCTCCTCGGCGGTGGCGACGCCCTCCTCCACCATCCGCGCCGCCTCGTTCATGATCAGCGCCTGCAACCGCGGCACGATGTACCCGGGCGACGGTGCGCACTCCACCGGCACCTTGCCGATGTCCTCGAGCATCGCGCGGAGCCAGGCGACGACGTGGCGCGACGTGGTCGCGTGCGGGCTCAACTCGACGAGGGGCACGAGGAACGCGGGGTTCAGCCAGTGCGCGTTCAGGAAGCGCTCCGGCCGCGCCACGAAGCCGGCCAGTTCGGTCGACAGGATCGTGGACGTCGTCGAGGCGATAGTCGCACCGGGCCCCACCGCGGCGGCGATGCGGCCGAGGGCATCGCGCTTGGCCTCCAGCGTTTCCGGAACCGCCTCGAACACCACGTCGGCCCGCTGCAGCACGACCTCCGAGGCGCGCTGGGGCAGCAGCGTCACGCGCCGCGCCACGGCATCGACGGCATCGCGCGGGATGGCATCGAGCGCGGCGAGAGCGTGGAGCGTCGCCATGATCTCGGCGCGCGCCTCCCCGGCCAGCCATTCGAACTCGTCATCCGGCCGGGGCTTGAAGTCGATGACGTCGACCTCGTAGCCACCGTGGGCGAATGCCACCGCGATGCTGCGGCCCATGCGGCCGGCACCGGCGATCGCGATATGCGGTCGGTCCACCTTCATGATGTGAAACCCTCTGCGAGTGCGACGGCCATCGCGTCGCGATCGAGACCGTAGAGTCCCATGGCTTCCAGGGTCCGGGGCCCGGTCCGGAGATCCCGCCCCAGGATACCGCCCGCCACGGCCAGCAGGCCGTGCGCCACCGGCGCATCGCAGCCGGCCCAGCGTGCGACGGAGGCGAGGAACGCCAGCCCCATCACGACGTCCTCGGTCATGTAGCGATGCGTGTGCAGGTCGATGTGCTCGCGCCAGTCGCCGGAATCGACGAGGCGCTTGTGGGCGTCGCCGTACATCCAGCGATCGCCCGTGTAGTGATCCGCGAGCGGGAAGTGCGGGGCACCGTAGCCGAGGGCTTCGCGCACCGCGATGCGTTCGGCGTCGAGGCGGTCGGTCACCGCGCGCACGGCGGGCGTGGTGCCTTCGTGGTGGATGTCCCAGCTCTCGAAGTGCTGCAGCGGGGCGGCGTTCATCAGGATGAGCGGCGGGTGGATGATCGGCCCGGCGTTCATGAGGGCCCCGGAGAGCGCGTCGCCGCACGGCACCACCGCCGGGTACACCTCGCGGATCACCGCCAGGGCCTCTTCCGATCGCTGCGCAGGGTACACGCCCGTGGGAAGACGGACGGCGCGGATGGTGATCGCAACCTCTGCGGGGCCGTGCTTCCGCGCGAGATAGGGCAGCGTGCCGGTCTCGGCCCAGAGCACGTCGGCCGTGCAGCCCGCCGCACGGACGGCCCGGGCCATCGCGACACTGCCGAAGGTGCCCGGCGGGAGGAAGACGACCTGGCCATCGACGAGGTGTGGCGCCATGGCGCGCGCGATGTCGTCCTGCGCGAGCGCGGGCGACGGAATCACGATCAATCGCGCGCCGCGCAGGGCCTCGCCGATGTCGACCGTGGCAAGCGCGATGCGGACGCCGCGGTGACCGTCGATGTCCTTCAACCCGATGACCGGGTCGGCGAGGAGCGGGGCGAGCGCCGCCGCGTCACGCCGCCAGAGACGCACCTCGTGGCCCTGTTCGGAAAGATCGGCCGCGGCCGCGTAACAACCGTGGCCGCCGCCGAGGATGGCTGTGCGCATGGGACTCCCGGAATCCGGCCGGTGCCGGAGGAACCCCGGCCTTATGCACGCGGATGATTTCGAAGTCAACCGAAGGGCGCCGCGGGTCTGCCCGGAGCGCCGGCTGCAGTCCGGCGAGGGAAATTCGCGGATACCTGTCCGCGATCGATCAGTTCCTGAGCCGGCTCTCCGCCGGCACCTTGGCCAGCAGGTACTCCATCTGGTCAGCACGGATGTCGCGATTGGCGAGGATGAAGTCCTCCCAGCGCGACGGCACGTAGGGCAGGTAGAGAAGCCGCATCCCGGATTCCTCGGGGGTGCGGTCGCTCTTGCGGGCGTTGCAGTCGCGGCAGGCCGTCACCACGTTCGTCCAGACGTCACGTCCACCGCGGGACACCGGCACCACGTGCTCCCGGGACAGCGTGCTCGTGCGGAACCGACCACCGCAGTAGGCGCACAGGCGCCGGTCGCGCGCGAACAGCTTGGGATTCGAGAGCCGCGGGACGCCCTGGTACATCGCGCTGGCGTGATCGACGCCGCGCACCGCGATGATGTTGTCCACCCGGATCACGGACCGCTCGCCGTTGCGCTGTCGCCCGCCACGGAAGACGAGCTGCCGTTTGCCGATGCCGTAGACGACGAGCGACCGCGCGTAGTAGCCCACTGCGGTCTCCGCGCTCACCCAGTTGCGGGGTGTGCCGGCGGTGTCGAGGGCAAGAATCCATCGGATCATGCGACTGCCTCCTGCGGGGGCGTGGCTAGGCGTCTGTCGGACTTGCGATGATTCGGCTGCAACGGTGGGAGAGCGGTCCATATTCCGCCGCTTTCTCCTCACGTATTCCCGATACGTTCGTCGAAATCGTCAAAATCTGTCCTCGCTCGCCCGCCGTTTCGCTATCGATCACCCAAGTCCGACAGGCGCCTAGCGATCGGGATTACCCGCCCGAGCGTACACCCGCGGGGCGACGTTCATCGCATCGATCGGCACCGGCTACCGAAGGCCACCGCTCTCCATCACGACACCCATGGGCATCGTCGAGGCGGACGCCTTGTAGGCGGGCGAGCTCTCGATCGCGTGCAGGAACGCCTCGATCGAGGGCCAATCGGTGGAGACGGTGCTGAAGGGCGCGAGGCCCGCATACCGGCTGGGCTCGAACATGAGGGTGATGCCCGCGTACCAGTCGGTGACCTGGCCCTCGGCATCGCGCTCCGAGACGCGGCGGAGCAGGCTGAGCTTGAAGCCGGTCGCGCAACCCTCCGACCAGCCGCCGTAGCGGTAGACGAGCACGTCGGCCACCGGTGGCCCTTCGACGGACGCCACCTTGGCGAAACGCATCCAGTCGAACATCGCCATCACCATCGGTTCGGCCGTCAGGCGCTCGACGTCGACGCGCCGCTGATCGAGGAAGGTCTGGAGCGCCGTGAGGAGGGTCGAGGAGTTGAGCATGGGGGTGCGCCGGGGGACAGGTGACGTTGCCCCGATCGTACGCCGGGAATCCATGGGCGTCGTTGCGTCGGAGCGGGTCGGCCGTGGGCCGCAAAAACAAGCGGCGGGCCCATTGCACGTCCCCTCGTGGCTTCGGGCGATGCTCTTGTAGGAGCGGGCCATGCCCGCGAAAGCGGTCGATGCAAGGAAACGCTTCACCCGGAACCATCGCTTTCGCGGGCATGGCCCGCTCCTACAAAAATGCTTGGCCCATCGCCATGGCGGGTGCTGCATCAACCCTCGCCACCGCCCCCGCTTCGAGGCACCATCCCGCCCCATGCAGATCGACGACATCCGCCAGCGCCTGCGCGCACTGGGCGCCAAGCCCCTGCACGAGCAGGCTGTCCTCAAGGCCTGGACGCGCGCGTGGCCGCTGGACACCTGTCGCGGTGACCCCGCGCAGTTCTTTCCCGCGGCGGTGCGTGCCGCGCTGCCGGCCATCGAGGCAGAAATGGCCGATATCGCGCGGAAGCAATCCGAGCACCCCAGCGCCGACGGCTCTGCGCGCCTCCTGGTGCAACTGGGCGACGGGCAGACCGTCGAGAGCGTGCTGCTCCCGCGCGACGGCGTCTGCGTGTCGTCGCAGGTCGGATGCGCCGTCGGATGCGTGTTCTGCATGACCGGTCGTGAGGGCCTTCGCCGGCACGTCGGCAGCGCGGAGATCGTCGCTCAGGTGGTGCTGGCGCGGCGGCATCGGACCGTGCGCAAGGTCGTCTTCATGGGCATGGGCGAACCCGCGCACAACCTCGACAACGTGATGGACGCCATCGAGCTGCTCGGTACGGTCGGCGACATCGGCCACAAGAATCTGGTGTTCTCCACCGTAGGCGATCCGCGCGTCTTCGAGCGGTTGCCGCGGGGCCCGGTGAAACCGGCGCTGGCGCTCTCGCTGCACACCACGCGTGCCGATCTGCGCACCACTCTCCTGCCCAGGGCGCCACGGATCGATCCCGCCGACCTCGTCGAGGCGGGCGAAAGATACGCGCGCGCGACCGGCTACCCGATCCAGTACCAGTGGACTCTGCTCGAAGGCATCAACGACACCGACGAGGAACTCGCGGGGATCGTGTCGCTGCTATCGGGAAAGTACGCGGTGATGAACTTCATCCCGTTCAACGCCGGGGAGGGGCTTGCATTCCGGCGGCCGAGCGGTGAACACGCCGAGGCGATGGCACTGCACCTGCACCGGCACGGCATCCTGACGAAGCTTCGGCAGTCGGCGGGGCAGGACGTGGACGGCGGATGCGGGCAGCTGCGTGCCCGGGCCGTCTCGAAGGAACTCGCCGCCAGCCGCATTTGAGTACGGCGACGAAACCGGCGGAGTGACCTCCGACCGCAGGGCGCGATCGGAGGTATTGCAAGGTCAGGCCAACGCCGCTCAGGTCCCCATCTTCGTCGCGAACTCGGTGAAGTTGCTCGCGGTGACATCGACCGGCACGTTCGCCACGGCTTCACCGGTGCCCTTGCCGAACTCGTCGACCTGCGCGATGAACCCCGTCCGCAGTCCGGCGGTGGCCGCAGCTTCGAGGTCGCCACTGTGCGCCGCGCACATCATCGTCTGGCCGTGCTCGAGGTTCAGCGATTCCGCCGCGATCTGGTAGACGCGCAGCTTCGGCTTGTAGTCGCGCGCGATCTCGGCGCCGAGGATGGCATCCCAGTGGAAGCCGTTGCGGCGGGCGAGATCCGCCATCAGCGCGATGTTGCCGTTCGAGACGGGGGCGAGCAGATACCGGGTGCGCAGACGCTTCATGGCCGCGGGGACGTCGGGCCAGGCGTCGAGCTTGTGCCACGCGAGGTTCAGTTCGGCCAACACGGGCTCGGACACCTTCTCGAGGCCGAAGCGCGGACGGATGCGCTCGAGCATGCCGCGATGGACGACGTCGAGGCGGGAGAACGGCTGGCGACCGGCGCGGATCTCTTCCATGCCGGGCTGGTACTCGGCGCGCCAGGCATCGGCGAACGCGATCCAGTCGAGCTTGTAGCCGAGCGGTTCGAGGATGGCCTTCGACTCGCGCGCAACACCCGTACGCCAGTCGACCAGCGTGCCGAATACATCGAAGAACAGCGCCTTCACGTTTTCCATGGGTTTCCCTGTCTGTGCATACGCCCGGGGACTCCCGAGCACTCCGGTGACTGCTGCCGCACCTGCCACGGCAAGGGTGCCCGCCTGGCGAAGGAACCGGCGGCGTGGTGTCGAACTCATTTCTTGTTTTCTCCTCGTGAAACTGACTGCGTCAAGCGGGGATCCCCGCATCGGCGGTCACGGCCCGGCAGACCGCGGCGGTGACCTCGGCTGTCGTGGCGCTCCCGCCCAGATCGCGCGTGTGCAGGGCCGGCCGGGCCGTCACCTGCTCGATCGCACGCATCAGCCGTCGTGCGGCTGCATTCTCTCCAAGATGCTCCAGCATCATCACGGCGGACCAGAACGTCCCCACCGGATTCGCGAGCCCCTTGCCCATGATGTCGAAGGCGGAGCCGTGGATGGGCTCGAACATCGAAGGATACCGTCGCTCGGGGTCGATGTTGCCGGTCGGCGCGATACCGAGGCTCCCGGCGAGCGCCGCGGCGAGATCGCTCAGGATGTCCGCGTGGAGGTTCGTCGCGACGATCGTATCGAGCGTCGCCGGCCGGTTCACCATGCGCGCGGTCGCGGCGTCGACGAGTTCCTTGTCCCATTTCACGTCGGGAAACTCGGCCGCGATCTGGATCGTGATCTCGTCCCACATCACCATCGCGTGGCGCTGCGCGTTCGACTTGCTCACCACCGTGAGCAGCTTCCGCGGCCGGGACTGCGCGAGGCGGAAGGCGTAGCGGAGGATCCGCTCGACGCCCGCGCGGGTCATGATCGTGACGTCCGTCGCGGCTTCGATCGGATGGCCCTGGTGCACCCGGCCGCCCGCGCCGGAGTACTCGCCCTCGGTGTTCTCGCGGACGATCACCCAGTCGAGCTGCTCGGGCGTGCAGCGCTTCAGCGGGCCGTCGATGCCCGGCAGGATGCGGGTCGGACGCACGTTCGCGTACTGGTCGAAGCCCTGGCAGATGGCGAGGCGCAGGCCCCACAGCGTCACGTGGTCGGGGATGTGCGGGTCGCCGGCGGAACCGAACAGGATGGCGTCCTTGTCGCGCAACCGGTCGAGGCCGTCCGCCGGCATCATCCGGCCGTGGGCGCGGTAGTAGTCGCCACCCCAGGGGAAATCCTCGAACTCGAATGCGAGCGACGGGTCTGCGGCAGCCATGGCCTCCAGCACCTGCCGACCCGCGGGGATGACTTCCTTGCCGATACCGTCCCCGGGGATGGTGGCGATGCGATGCGTCTTGTTCATGGCGGTCTCGATGATGGTGGGAGCGGCCCTGGCTGCGGCGACAGAACCGACGAAGGGGTCGCCCGACGGGCAGGTCAGTCGCCGACTTTATCGCAACATCCCCCGCGCCGGCTGTCGCTCGGCGTCGCGCGTGCGGGGCTTTCCTCGATCGCGGCACCAAGGCACCATCCGCCGCCATCCCACACACCAGGAGTCGCCGCATGCAGGACCTCACGCTCGAACACGCCCAGACCCTCGCGCAGAACGCCATGGCCAAGGCCACGAAGGACTATGGCCGCCCCATCTGCGTCGCGGTGTGCGACGACAAGGGCTTCCTCCTCGCCTTCGCACGAATGGCCGGCGCGCCGGTCCGCAGCATCCGCATCTCGCAGGGGAAGGCCTACACGAGCGCCCGTCTCGGCGTGACGACGGAAGCGCTGCTCGCGCGGATCCACCGCGAACAGATCGAGGTGAGCTACTTCTGCGACCCGGACCTGACGGCGATGCCCGGCGGTTCGCCCATCAAGAACTCGGACGGCAAACTGCTAGGCGCCATCGGCGTGAGCGGCCTGACCTCGGCCGAAGACCAGACGATCACGGACGCGATGGCGGCGGCCGTGCTGGCGGGATAGCCGAAGTTGCAGGAGGGACCCATGGCCTTGTAGGAGGGGCGCGTGGCCCCGAACGCGGTCAATGCGAGGGAACGTATCAACCGGAACGAACGCTTTCGCGGGCATGGCCCGCTCCTACAAGGGCATGGCCCGCTCCTACAGGGTGCAACATCCACGGGGGCAACCGAGGCGACGGTTCCGGTAGGAGGGGCCCATGGCCCCGAAAGCGGTCAATGCAGGGAAACGCCTCACCCGGAACCGACGCTTTCGCGGGCATGGCAAAGACGGGAGATACAACGGGTCCTCCCCTTGTTCGTACGCCACGCAACCAAGCCACCGCGGACTGAATGGCCCGAGAGCCGGCCATGGCCCGCGCCTGCGAAGTGCCCCCCCGCCTATACTTCGACCGCTGAACACCACCACCGCAGGCCGTCCTCACGGCAAGCGGCCGCACCGGGAACCGCATGGCTGAACGCTCCTTCAAGACCGAAGTCCAGAAACTCCGCCTCGGCGCCGGCGAGGAATTCCGGGGTGAAGGCATCCTCGCCGTCACCAAGGCGCTGCTCGAATCCGGGGTGAGCTACGTCGCCGGCTATCAGGGCGCACCGATCTCGCATCTCATGGACGTCCTGGCCGACGCCAACGACATCCTCGCCGAGCTGGGCGTGCACTTCGAGCACAGCGCGTCCGAGGCCACCGCCACCGCGACACTCGCCGCCTCGGTCCACACGCCGCTTCGCGGCGCCGTCACCTTCAAGTCCACGGTCGGGACCAATGTCGCCTCCGACGCACTCGCGAATCTCGCCTCGGGCGGCGTGACCGGCGGCGCACTCATCATCGTGGGCGAGGACTACGGCGAGGGGTCGTCGATCATGCAGGAGCGGTCCCACGCCTTCGCGATGAAGTCTCAGGTGTGGCTGCTCGATCCGCGACCGAATCTGCCGTGCATCGTGGCGGCCGTGCAGCACGGCTTCGCGCTGTCGGAAGCGAGCCGGACGCCCGTGATGCTGGAACTGCGCATCCGCGCGTGCCACGTGCACGGCAGCTTCGTCGCGAAGGACAACGTGCGCCCTGCCTACACGCTGAAGGACGCCATCGAGCGGCCACTGCGCGACACCAGCCGCATCGTGCTGCCGCCCGCGAGCTATCTGCACGAGCAGGAGAAGATCACGCAGCGCTGGCCCGCCGCGGTGCAATACATCCGCGACCACGGTCTGAACGAGTTCTTCGCGGAAGGCGCCCAGGACTTCGGCATCGTCCTGCAGGGCGGCATGTACAACAACGTGATCCGCGCACTCGAACTGCTGGGTCTCGCCGACGCCTGGGGTCATTCGCGCGTGCCGTTGTACGTGATGAACGTCACGTATCCGATCGTCGACGAGGAACTGACCCGCTTCTGCGCCGGCAAGCGCGCGGTGCTGATGGTGGAGGAAGGCCAGCCCGACTTCATCGAGCAGCAGGTCAACACGACCCTTCGCCGTGCGGACGTGCAGACCCGTGTGCACGGCAAGGACTGCCTGCCGATGGCCGGCGAGTACACCGGCGGCGTGATGCTCCAGGGGATCACGAAGTTCATCGAGCAGGTCGCACCGTCCCTGCTCGAAGGCCGCCCCCTGCCCCGCGCGGCGAAGCCCGCGACGGCCCCCGTGCCGGCGGCGAAGGAGGTCCACCCGCGCCCGCCGTCGTTCTGCACCGGCTGCCCGGAGCGCCCCATCTTCACCGCGATGAAACTGGTCGAGCGGGAACTCGGACCGCACCACGTGAGCTGCGACATCGGCTGCCATCTCTTCTCGATCCTGCCGCCGTTCGAGCTCGGCGCCACGACCATGGGCTACGGACTCGGCTGGGCCGGCGCCGCGGCGCTCAACACGACGGAGACGCGCAAGCGCACGCTGAGCTTCATGGGGGACGGCGGCTTCTGGCACAACGGCTTGACGAGCGGCGTCGGCAACGCAGTCTTCAACAAGACCGACAACGTGCTGGTCATCGTCGACAACAGCTACTCCGCCGCGACGGGCGGCCAGGACATCCTCTCGTCGCGCGCCGACAACCCGATCCGCGCCACGCGCAACTCCATCGAGAAGGCGGTGCGCGGGGTGGGGGTCGAGTGGGTGCGGACGGTCACGCACACGTACAGCGTCGCCGAGATGCGCGACACGCTCCGCGAGGCGCTCACGACGCCGGTGAAGGGTCCGAAGGTGGTGATCGCGCAGAGCGAATGCATGCTGAACCGTCAGCGCCGCGAGAAGCCCGCGTTCCGCCAGCTCGTGAAGAGCGGGCAGCGCGCGGTGCGCGAGCGCTTCGGCGTGGACCCCGACACCTGCACGGGCGACCACTCGTGCATCCGCCTCTCGGGTTGCCCGTCGCTCACCATCCGCGACAACCCCGATCCGCTGCGCACCGACCCGGTGGCGGCCGTCATCGACAGTTGCGTGGGCTGCGGCCTGTGCGGCGAGGTCTCGCACGCCGCCGTGCTGTGTCCGTCGTTCTACCGCGCCGCGCTGATCCACAACCCCACCAGATGGGACCGCTTCGTCGCAGGCGTGCGCGCCCGGGTCATCGGATTCTTCCAACGGCGGATCGAGCGCCGCCTCGCGGGGATCGGCCCGTGAGCGGTTCGCCGGCGGAGGCGCCACGCACCATCAACATCGCCATCCTCGCCATGGGTGGGGAAGGTGGCGGGGTGCTCGCCGACTGGCTCGTGGACCTCGCCGAACACGCCGGCTGGATCGCACAGACCACGTCCGTGCCCGGCGTCGCGCAGCGCACGGGCGCCACGATCTACTACGTCGAACTGTTCCCCGGCGGCGCGCCCGACGCCCCGAGACCCGTCCTCGCGCTCATGCCGTTCCCCGGCGAGGTGGACGTGGTCATCGCCTCGGAACTCATGGAGGCCGGTCGCGCGCTCCAGCGCGGCCTGGTCACGGCAGAGCGTACGACGCTGATCGCGTCGACCCATCGCGTGTACTCGATGACCGAGAAGACCGCGATGGGCGACGGCCGCGTCGATGCGGATGCACTCGTCGCCGCCGGCCGTGCCGCCGCGAAACGTGCGTGCTTTGGCGACTTCGCGCTTGCGGCGGAATCCGTCGGCAGCGTGATCGGCGCGTCGCTCTTCGGCGCCATCGCGGGCGCGGGATGCCTGCCCTTCACCCGGCCGCAGTTCGAGGACGCCATCCGCCGCGCAGGCGTGGGCGTCGAACCGAGCCTGAAAGCCTTTGCCGCCGGCGAGGGCCTGGTCATCTCACCGCTGCCACCGAAACCAGCTGCACCTGCGATGGCGGAACCCCCGGTCGGCCCGCGCCTCGCGCCGCTCGCGGCCCGCGTGCGCGCCACCTTTCCCACGGGCACGGTGCCGATCATCCTCCACGGTCTGCTGCGGCTCGCCGACTATCAGGACGTCGCCTACGCCGAGGCCTACGTGCAGCGGCTCGAGACGCTGCGCGTCGCGCGCGGATGCACCGACCGTCTCGTCGAGACCGTGGCACGGTACCTGGCGCTCTGGATGTCGTACGAGGACACCATCCGCGTCGCCGACCTGAAGACCCGCGCGACGCGTTTCGACCGCGTCCGTGGCGAAGTGCGCCTCGCGAAGGATCAGCTGCTCGACATCCACGAGTATCTGCATCCGCGCGTGCAGGAGATCGCCGACACCCTGCCCGCCGGGCTCGGCCGCTGGCTGCTCGCAACCGGATGGGCACGACGCGGCGTCGAGCGCGTCGCATCGAAGGGTCGGATCGTCCGGACGAGTTCGGTCCGCGGCTTCCTGATGCTCTACGCGGTGGCGAGCCTCCGGCGCATCCGGCGCTCCACGCTGCGATTCGTCGAGGAACATTCGCGCATCGACGCGTGGCTCGCCCTGGTGGGCGGGACGGCGGCATCCGATGCGGAGCTCGCCATCGCGATCGCCGAGTGCCAGCGGCTCGTGAAGGGGTACGGCGACACCCACGCGCGGGGCCTGGCGAACTACAACACGGTGATCGCGCAGGTGCCGAGACTGAACGGTCATCCCGACGCGGCGGCAACGCTCCGTCGGCTGCGCGATGCAGCGCTCGCCGACGAACAGGGGTCGAAGCTCGCCGCGGCCGTGGCGGCAATGTCGATCGCGCCGGCCGCCGCAACGGCGACGGCCTGAAGAAACGGCCCCCCGGGAACCGATCGAGGATCCCGGGGGGCCGTACGGACCTATCGGCGGACCTGCCGGCGCGACGCAAACCCGAGGAGCGCGAGGCCGCCGGCCATCATCGCCCACGTGCCCGGCTCCGGGATCGCAGCCACGGCGGCCACACCGGTGTCCGGATGGTCGGTGAAGAAGCCGTCCATGCCGAGCGCCAGGAAGGCGCTGATCTCGCCCTGCGCATCGCCCAGGGCCGCGGGATCCGTCCCGACCCGGAACTCGCCCGGCAGGAAGATGTTCTCGGCACGGAAGGTCCAGCCATGCACGATCAGGCCGCGCGCGTGGGCATCGTCGATCAGCGTGGTCGGGGCACCCAGGACACCGCCGACGGTGGGGATCATGAGCGCCTTGTTGGCGCCGACGCCATCGGCGTAGTCGTCGATGAAGTCGAGACCCGCGGCAGTCGCGAGGCTGGCGTACGTCCGGGTATCCCCGCTCACGGTGAAGTCGAAGGGCCGGCCACCGGAACTCAGCAACTGGGCGATCTGGATGTCCGTCTGGCCATTCAGGTACTGGAGGTTGCTCACTTCGAACGACTGGATGAACACCGGTGCGGTTGCGGTGTTGCCGTAGTTGGCGTGGAGGATCTCGACCAACCGGTCTTCCATGCGCGTGAGGCCGTTCGCCTGCGTGTGCGCGAGGAAGTAGGTCGGGTGCTTCGTCTCGGGGTAGATGCCGATCGTGCGGCCCGTCTCGATCGACTTCGCCTTGGCGAGGTCGATGACCTCCTGCAGCGTCGGGATCACGTACTGGTCGTTGTAGGCGTTGTTCGCCACGCGCAGGTCGCGAAGCCGCTCCTGGGCACGGATGTCCGCGCGGATCTCGGCGGCCGTGAAGTCCTCGGCGAACCAACCGCCCACCTGGACGCCGTCCAGCGTCTTCACCGTGAGGCGATCCGCGTATTTGGCCTGCATCCAGACGTTCGTGCTCGAGTCCGTCCGATGCAGAACCGGATTGTTGGAAGCATCCCGCGCGATCGTGCCGTCCGGATTCAGATTCACGCGGGCGAGCATCGGCTCGTGCCGCGCGAGCAGCTCGCCGTCCTTCGTCATCACGAGATCGGGTTCGATGTAGTTCGCGCCCTGCTCGATGGCGAGCGTGTAGGCCTCCAGCGTGTGCTCCGGGCGATAGCCCGAGGCGCCGCGGTGGCCGATCACGAGCGGCGCGGCGCCCGAGAGCGTGTTGTACGGGGTGGCGGCCTCGGCGACGATCGCGGTCGAGAGACCGGCCACGGCCAGGGCGATGGTCAGGGTCTTGCGCATGGGGTTCTCCATTGGTGGTTCGGGTTCGCGTGACGGCGCGCCGGGAGGCGCACGCTCGGCCACACCATGGACGAACAACGTGATCTCCATTCGCGCGAGCGGCACCGCATCGCATGCCATTCGGATCATCGGTCCGCGACCCACCATCCCGGCACGCATACCCTGCGCCGCCAAGGCGCGAGGCGTTAAGATCCTTACGGGCCCTTCCTCCAGTCGCCAACCACTTCATCCTCGATCGCACATGTCCCGCACGCCCATCGATATCCCTGCCCTGCGCTCGCTCGTCGAGGACGACCGCGTGCATCGCGACGTCTACACCGACCCCGCGATCTTCGATCTCGAGATGTCCCGCCTCTGGTCGCGCACGTGGCTGTACGTGGGGCACACGAGCCAGGTGCCGCAGCCGGGGGACTACATCACGACGGACCTCGCGACGCAGCCGGTGATCCTGGTCCGCCACACCGACGGCACCGTGCGCGTTTTGATGAACCGCTGCGCACACAAGGGCGCGAAGGTCGTGTCGAGCCCGTCGGGCAGCACGGGGCGTTTCTTCCGCTGCCCGTACCACGCGTGGGCGTACGAGACCGACGGGGCGCTGTATGCCGTGCCCCGCCATCAGGGCTACGAAGGCACGCGGATGCGCGCGTGCGAAGCCGGCCGCGGGCTCGTCGCACTGCCCAACGTCGCCACGCACCGCGGCTTCGTCTTCGCAAAGCTGTCCGACGAGGGCCCCGACTTCGCGGCGTACTTCGGAGAGTCGTTGTCGTCCATCGACAACATGGCCGACCGCTCGCCCGAGGGCGAGCTGGAGATCGCCGGCGGCGTGCTGCGCTACACGCACGACTGCAACTGGAAGATGTTCGTCGAGAACCTCAACGACACCATGCATCCGATGGTGGTGCACGAGTCGTCGGCGGGCACGGCGAAGCGGTTGTGGGCGGACCAGAGCGCCGATCTGCCGAAGCCGATGGCGGTCGAGCAGTTCGTGCCCTTCGTGTCGGACTACCAGTTCTTCGACGACATGGGCGTGCGCGTCTTCGAGAACGGCCATGGCTGGACCGGCGTGAACTTCTCGATCCATTCGAGCTACTCGAGCGTGCCGGAGTACGAAGTCGCGATGAAGCTGGCGTGGGGTGATGAACGCGCCGCGCAGATCCTCGGCACCGCGCGCCACAACACGGTCTACTACCCCAGCCTCACCATCAAGGGCGCGATCCAGGGGATCCGCGTGGTGCGTCCGGTGGCCGTCGACCGCACGGTCATCGAATCCTGGACCTTCCGCCTCAAGGGCGCTCCCGACGAGCTGCTCGCGCGCACGCTCACGTACTCGCGGCTCATCAACTCGCCGATGTCGGTGGTCGGGCACGACGACCTCCACGCGTACCGCGCGATCCAGGCCGGCCTGCGCGCACAGGGCAACGAGTGGGTGAGCCTGCATCGCAACTTCGACCCGGCGGAGATCGGCCAGCGCGATCTCTCGACCAACGGACTCTCCGAGATCTCGATGCGGAACCAGTTCCGGGCGTGGGTGAAGTTCATGACGCACCAGGAGAAGCAACCATGAGCACGGCGGACTCCGAGCAGAACCTGATCCGCTTCGTCCTCCGCGAGGCCCGACTGCTCGACGAGCAGCGCTACGAGGAATGGCTCGCCCTCTTCACCGACGACGGCCACTACTGGGTGCCGCTCGCCCGCGATCAGACCGACCCCGTGCTGCACGCGTCGCTCGCCTACGAAGACGCCCTGTTGCGCCAGTTGCGTGTCGAACGTCTGCGCAGCCCGCGCGCCTTCTCCCAGCAACCGCCCAGCCGTTCGCATCATCTGCTGCAGACGCCCGAGGTCGAACGCATGGACGTCGCCGCGAACGCTTACGTCACGCGGACCCAGTTCGTGTACACCGAGGCGCAGGGCGACGCGCAGATCCATCTCGCGGGCACCGTGTTCCACACGCTCGCGGTCGTGGAGGGCGCGCTGCGGTTGCGGCTGAAGCGCGTGAATCTCCTGAACTGCGACGCCGCGCTGCCGTCGATCCAGCTCTTTCCGTGAGCAGGGGACGGCCGACGTGAGGGACTACACCCCGAGTCGCCTGGAACGCGCACGTTCGCTGCGCCGCACGGATGCCGATGCCGAGATGCGGTTGTGGCAAGCGCTGCGGAGTCGCCAGCTGAGGGGTTGGAAGTTCCGTCGCCAGCATCCCGTGGGGCCGTTCGTCGCGGACTTCGTTTGTCTGCCTGGGAGGCTGGTGGTGGAAGTGGACGGTGCACATCACGCGGAGCAGCGCGCGAGAGATGATGCGCGGACGCGGTTCATCGAGTCGAAAGGGTTTCGCGTGATGCGGTTCGATGATGGGCAGGTGTTGAATGCGTTGGATGCGGTGCTCGAAGTGATTCGATTGGCGCTGGAGGACGCCCGGCCCACTGACTCCAACCCCGCCCCTCACCCCAACCCTCTCCCCGTAGACGGGGCGAGGGAGCGGGCGGGAATGGATGCTTCCGCGGAAGTGACGATGCCCAACGAGGAACCCTCGCCCCGCCTGCGGGAACAGGGCAGGGTGAGGGGAAAAGATGGCGTGAGGAACAACCCCGCTGGATCCAAGCCATGACCCTCCCCCACCCCACCGTCCACGCCGCCTTCGCCGCGACCGCTGCGCGCTTCCCCGACCAGCCCTTCCTCCACATCCTCCCGTCGGTGGCCGACGCCTATGGCATCGACGCCGGCGAGATCACCTACCGCGACGCGGCAGTCACCATCGAGCAACTCGCGACCCGCTACCGCGCCGCCGGCCACGGCCACGGCCATCGCGCCGGGCTGCTGCTCGACAACCGCCCGGCGTTCTTCTTCCACTGGCTGGCGCTCAACAGCCTCGGCGTCTCGGTGGTCCCGATCAACGCGGACCTGCGATCGTCCGATCTCGAGTACCTCGTCGGCCACAGCGGCATGCAGATCGCGATCAGCCGGCCCGACCGCATCCGCGACATCGAAGCCGCCGCGCTCAGCGCCGGCACCAGGGTGGGCGTGATCCCGGCGGACGCAGACGACATCCCGGCCGCGCCGTCGCCGGCGCCCCACGACCGCGCACCCGACGCCGACACCGAGTGCGGCCTTCTCTACACCTCCGGCACGACCGGGCGCCCCAAGGGCTGCGTGCTGCCGAACGAGTACTACCTGCACGCGGGGCATTGGTACGACACGATCGGTGGACTCTGCACGCTGCGGCACGGCGAGGAACGCCTGATCACGCCGCTGCCCATGGTCCACATGAACGCAATGGCCTACTCGACGATGGCGATGATCGTGTCCGGCGGATGCGTCGTGCCCCTGGACCGGTTCCATCCGAAGTCGTGGTGGCAGGCCGTGCGCGAATCGCGCGCGACGATCGTCCACTACCTCGGGGTGATGCCGCCGATGCTGATGTCCGCGCCTCCCGCGCCGGAGGATCGCGATCACGCCGTGCGGTTCGGCTTCGGCGCCGGCGTCGATCGCGGCCTGCACGCGCGCTTCGAGGACCGGTTCGGATTCCCGCTGCTGGAGGCCTGGGCCATGACCGAGACCGGTGCGGGTGCGGTCGTCATCGCCAACCGCGAACCCCGCCACGTGGGCAGCGCGTGCTTCGGTCGCGCCACACCCGAGGTCGAGGCGCGGATCGTCGACGACGCCGGTCATGACGTTGCCGACGACGAACCGGGGGAACTGCTCGTGCGCGCCGCCGGCCCCGCGTCGCGCTTCGGCTTCTTCCGCGAGTACCTCAAGGAACCGGAGGCGACGGCCGAGGCCTGGGCCGGTGGTTGGTTCCACACCGGCGACATCGTGCGGCGCGACGCGGAAGGGAACTTCCGGTTCGTCGATCGGAAGAAGAACGTCATCCGGCGGAGCGGCGAGAACATCTCTGCGGTGGAGGTCGAGACGGTGTTGCGCCAGCACCCGGCGATCCACGATGTGGCCGTCGCCGCCACGCCCGACCCCATCCGCGGCGACGAGGTCCTCGCGTGCATCGTGCCGCGAACGTCGGTCGCCGCCGAATGCCGAGAGGCGATCGCCGCGGACCTCGTGCACTTCTGCCTGGAGAGGCTCGCCTACTACAAGGCGCCGGGCTGGGTGGCATTCGTGGATGCCCTTCCGCTCACGCCGACGCAGAAGGTGCAGCGCGGTGCGCTGAAGACGCTGGCGCACGCGCTGCCCGGCCGGCCAGAATGCATCGACACGCGCGCGCTCAAGCGCCGCAAGAACTGATGAACCGCGCGAAATACGACGGCGTCGTCGCCTGCGTCCCGGTGACGGTGCCCTACGTACGCCATTCGATCCGTGGTGCGCACTGGTTCCTCGCACGTGCGCTGAGGGAATTGATCGCCACGGCGGGCCTCGCGAAGTCCGACGTCGACGGCCTTTGCGTGTCGAGCTTCTCGCTCGCGCCGGATACTGCGGTGGGTCTCACGCAGCATCTGGGGATGAGTCCACGCTGGCTCGACCACATCCCGATGGGCGGCGCGTCGGGCATCGTCGCGCTGCGTCGCGCGGCACGCGCGGTGCAGGCGGGCGATGCCGACGTGGTTGCCTGCCTCGCGGGCGACACGAACCACGTGGAGTCCTTCCGTCTGATGCTGGGAAACTTCAGCCAGTTCGCGCGCGATGCGGTGTACCCGTACGGTGCCGGCGGACCGAACGCGAGCTTCGCGTTCCTCACCGCTGCCTACATGCGGACGTACGGCGCGACGCGCGAGGACTTCGGCCACCTGTGCGTCGCGCAGCGGCAGAACGCCCTCGCCTTCCCGCACGCGCTCATGAAGAAGCCGCTCACGCTCGACGCCTATCTCGCCGCGCGGGCCGTTGCCGCGCCGATCCATCTGTTCGACTGCGTGATGCCTTGCGCCGGCGCCGAAGCGTTCCTCGTGATGACGGCGGACCGTGCGAAGCGGCTGGGCCTGCCGGGCGTGCGCATCCTCGGCACCATCGAGCGCCACAACGCGTTTCCCGAGGACCCCATCCAGCTCCGCGGCGGCTGGGCGATGGACATCGACGACCTCTATGCGCAGGCGGGCGTCGGGCCCGAGGACATCGATTTCCTGCAGACGTACGACGACTACCCGGTGATCTCGCTGATGCAGATCGAGGACCTCGGCTTCTGCGCGAAGGGCGATGGTCCGGCCTTCGTGCGGCGGCACACCTTCACGAACGACGGATCGTTCCCGATGAACACGTCGGGGGGGCAACTCTCGGTGGGCCAGGCCGGCGCGGCGGGCGGTTACCTCGGCCTCGTCGAGGCGCTGCGACAACTCACCGGCCGTCCGCTCGGCAGTACCGTTCCGGATGCGCGCATCGGTCTCGTGAGCGGATTCGGCATGATCAACTACGATCGCGGGCTGTGCAGTGGAGCGGTGGTGCTGGCTGACACTTCATCCACGACCGGAAGCAAGCCCCGCGCACCTGACACCGGCTCGACGGCTGCCGTCCGAGCCGGCCCCTGAACCCTCGCCACGGCTTGCCGATGTCCCTCCCCCGTCCCCCGAAGAAGAACCCGATCCTTCGCACGCGCGCGCCCACGACACCACCGGGCGGGCGGTCGCGCGTTGCACTCGGGCTCACCACGGCGGCCGCGCTCGGGCGGCTCGAGCTGCAGGTGTGTCGGGATTGCGGGACGGTGCAGTACCCACCGCGGGAGGCCTGCCACGCATGCCTGTCCGAGCGACTGCGATGGACCGCGCAGGATGGCGCGGGCGAACTGATCGCCGACACGGTGCTTACGCACAGCAACGATCTGTACTTCCGCGAACGATTGCCCTGGCGGCTCGGCATGGTGCGGCTCGACGCGGGCCCCTCCGTGGTCGCGCACGTCCACGGCGATGTGGGTGACGCACCGGCGCGGGTCCGCGTAGGTGCGAGACTCGATCGCGCCGGGCAGGCCGTCCTCGTGGCATTCCCCGAACAGGAGACGAAAGACATGGCCGACGATCGCCAGTTGCGCGAGATGACGTGCGATCCGCAGTACCGCAAGGTCCTCGTCACCGACGGGAAGACGCCCACGGGACAGGCCGTCGTCCGTGCCCTGGTCGATGCCGGTGCGGACCTCGTCTGGGTGGGGCACGCCGAACCGTGGAAGCAGTACGCGGGCTTCGACGCCATCGCGGGTCTGCACGCCGTGACGCCCGTGCCGCTGGATCTCACCGACTCGCGCGCCGTGTCATCGCTCGCCGCGCAGATCGGCGGGAAGGTCGACATCGTGGTGAACACCGCCGAGCACCATCGCACGTTCGGCATCGGCGATCGCCGCGGGCTCGATGCCGCGCGCGCCGAGATGGACATCAACTACTTCGGCCTGCTGCGCCTCGCGCAGGACTTCGGACCGGCCCTGAAGGCCCGTGCGGCCGACGGCGACACGGGCGCATGCGCGTGGGTCAACGTCCTGTCGGTCTACGCTCTCGCCAACTTCCCGGCGCACGGCACGTTCTCGGCATCGAAGGCCGCCGCGTACTCGCTTGCGCAGTGCCTGCGCGCCGAGATGCGGGCGTCGGGCGTGCGCGTCGTCAACGTGTTCCCCGGCCCGGTCGACGATGAATGGAACCAGCTCGTCCCGCCGCCGAAGCTCGCACCGTCCGCCCTGGCTTCGGCCATCGTGAAGGCGTTGCGCGACGGCGTGGAGGATGTCTTCCCCGGCGAGGTCGCGCAGGACTGGCTCGCCCGCTGGCGCGACGACCCGAAGGCGCTCGAACGCGAGCTGTCGCTGTAACCCAAATCCCACGAGACCCGGCCCATGTCCCAGGACACCCTCGCTGCCTTTGCCAACGCGCTGGCCACCGGCAGCATCCGCGTGGTCGATCTCACGCAGACGCTCTCGCCCGCCTTCCCGCAGATCACGCTGCCGCCGGAGTTCGGCCAGTGCTGGCCGTTCCGCATCGAGGAGGTCTCGCACTACGACGAGCGCGGGCCCGGCTGGTACTGGAACAACTTCTCGTGCGGCGAGCACACCGGCACGCACTTCGATGCGCCGATCCACTGGGTGTCCGGGCGGCACCTGCCGAACAATGCGGTCGACACGATCCCCGTCGAGCATTTCATCGGCCCGGCGTGCGTCATCGACTGTTCGAAGGAAGCGGCCGCCGATGCGGACTTCCTGCTGACCGTACCGTTCGTCGAAGCCTGGGAAGCGCGCCACGGCCGCATCCCGCCGCGCGCCTGGGTGCTCATGCGCACCGATTGGTCGAAGCGGACCGACCCGGTGGCGTATCAGAACTTCGACGCGACCGGGCAGCACACGCCAGGGCCCGATGCGGACGTCGTGCGATTCCTCGTCGAGCAACGCGACGTGATCGGCTTCGGCACCGAAGCCATCGGCACCGACGCCGGCCAGGGCTATCACCTCCGCCCGCCTTACCCCTGCCATTCGATCATGCACGGCGCCGGCCGCTACGGCTTGCAGTGCCTCGCGAACCTCGACCAGTTGCCACCCACAGGCGCCGTGATCTTCGCGGCACCGCTCAAGATCGAGCAGGGCAGCGGGAGTCCGTTGCGAGTGCTGGCGATGGTGTCGGAAAGATGATCTCGTAAGAGGGGCCCTGTAGGAGGGGGCCATGCCCCCGAAATCGGTCCGTGCACGGAAGCGCTTCACCCGGAACCCTCGCTCTCGCGGCCATGGGCCGCTCCTACAAGGTCCGCATCCCCGCCAGCGACGACCGAAGCGGCGGTTCTCGTAGGAGGGGGCCATGCCCCCGAAAGCGGTCCGTGCACGGAAGCGCTTCACCCGGAACCCTCGCTCTCGCGGCCATGGGCCGCTCCTACAAGGTCCGCATCCCCGCCAGCGACGACCGATGCGGCGGTTCTCGTAGGAGGGGGCCATGCCCCGAAAGCGGTCGATGCACGGAAGCACTTCAACCGGAACCATCGCTTTCGCGGCCATGGGCCGCTCCTACAGGGTCCACCCCACCGGCGACGACCGATGCGGCGGTTCTCGTAGGAGGGGGCCATGCCCCGAAAGCGGTCGATGCACGGAAACACTTCACCCGGAACCCTCGCTCTTGCAGCCATGGGCCGCTCCTACAAGCGCCACCCCCCGCGGATGGCGACCGAATCGGTGTTCATCGTAGGAGGGGGCCATGCCCCCGAAAGCGATGAATGCCCTGGAAGCGATTCACCCGGAACCGACACCTTCTCCCCTCGCCGGAGGGCAACGGCCCGACAGGCACACTCCCCGCCGCGACCCACGATGTATCCTTCGACTCCCGCACCAACGACGACACGATCGGCCATGGAACCCTTCCAGCAGGTGGGCGCGAGCCCGGCACTTCTCCTTGCCCCCGACGACAACATCGCGGTCGCGGTGCGTGACATGCCCGCCGGCACGACGGTCCGCGTGGGCACCTTCACGGTGACGCTCGGCGACGCCGTGAAGGTGGGCCACAAGTTCGCGGTGCGCGCGATCCCGAAGGACGAACGCATCGTGAAGTACGGCGCGCCCATCGGCCGCGCCATCGCCGCCATCGCCCCGGGCGAGTACGTCCACATCCACAACGTGACGAGCGACTACATCCCGACGTACACCTTCGACGCCGGTCACGAATTCCTCCCGGAGGCGCACTGACATGGAGATCCAGGCCTATCTTCGTTCGGATGGTCGCAAGGGCATCCGCAACATCGTCGCCGTCTGCTACCTCGTCGAATGCGCGCACCACGTGTCGCGCGAGGTCGCATATCCGTTCCGCGAGCGCGGGGCGCATCTCATCGGTTTCCCCGGCTGCTTCCCGAATGCCTACTCGCACAAGATGCTCGAACGGCTCTGCACGCACCCGAACGTCGGCGCAGTGCTGCTGGTGTCGCTCGGCTGCGAGGCGTTCAACAAGGGCAAGCTGCTCGAGACGATCCGCGCGTCCGGTCGGCCGACGAAGCTTCTCGTGATCCAGGAGTCCGGCGGCACGCGCAGCACCATCGCCGAGGGTCGCGCGTGGGTCGAGCAGACGCTTGCGCAGCTCGAGAACACGCCGCGCGTCGCGATGCGTCCGGACGAACTCGTCGTCGGCACCATCTGCGGCGGCTCGGACGCGACGAGCGGCCTCACAGCGAACCCCGCGATGGGCCGGGCGTTCGACTTCCTCGTCGAGCAGGGCGCCACGTGCATCTTCGAGGAGACCGGCGAGCTGATCGGCATGGAGCACTGGATGGCCGAGCGCGCGCAGAACCCCGTGATGGGCGAGGAGATCGTGAAGACGGTCGCGAAGGCGGCGCAGTACTACGCGACCTACGGCCACGCGAGCATCGGCCCCGGCAACGCGGACGGTGGACTCACGACCATCGAGGAGAAGTCGCTCGGCGCGTATGCGAAGTCGGGTCAGTCGGTCATCAACGGCATCATCAAGCCCGGCGACGTGCCGGTCGGCGGCGGGCTCTATCTGCTCGACGTCGTGCCCGACGGCGAGCCGCGCTTCGGCTTCCCGAACATCAGCGACAACGCCGAGATCGCCGAACTCATGGCGTGCGGCAGCCACGTGATCCTGTTCTCCACGGGACGCGGTTCGGTCGTCGGCTCGGCGCTCGCTCCGGTCATCAAGGTCTGCGCGAACCCCGACACCTACCGCCGCATGGCCGACGACATGGACGTCGACGCCGGCCGCATCCTGGAGGGCCGTGCCACGCTGGACGACGTCGGCCGCGAGATCCACGACCTCATCCTCCGCGTCGGCAACGGCGAGCAGACGAAGTCCGAAGCGCTCGGCCACCAGGAATTCATCCTCACCTACAAGTCGTTCGAGCCGCTCGGCCCGGCCTGTTTCCCCTCCGCGGCCTGACGCCGCGCGCATTCCCGGAGTCCCCGTTGCCAATCGCCAAGTTCATCCTCGCCGTCATCGTCGTCGTCCACCTCTGGGCCTGCGCGGAATCGCGCGACACTTTCCGGAAGGCGCTCGCGGGTCGCGACGCGACGTTCGACCGCAACATGCTCGAAGTGGTCCCCTGTCTCGCCGACGCCATCCGGACGAAGTACGGCGTCCCGGCGTCCGTCAATGCGAGCAACCTGCACGTGCAGGCGACCGATCCGAGGTACGTGAAGCACCGGTTGGAGGTGGTACTCACGGCTGAAGATGCCGGTGTGCCCGCCGAGGAGACACGCACGATCGTCTACGAGTTGTTCGACCGCGGGCGCTCGGGCTCGGGGGTGAGCTACATCGTCGAGGCAGAGGGACCCGCGAAGGAGGCCTGGTGGGACGAGGCGTTCGCGCTGATCGCGTCGTGCGGCGGCGTCAGCAAGTAGCCGCGAGGCTCCTCCGCCGGCGGGCTGCGACGGCGACGAGCCCGAGGCCGATACCGACGAGCGCGATCGACGCGGGTTCCGGGATCGGCGGCGCGAGGCCCGTGACCTGTAGCGTGGCGGCCTGATCCCCGAACGCGATGGCGAATGCGTAGCCGCGCGAGGCCTCGCCGAGCGTCCGGAATGCCATCGAACCGGTGTGAGACCGGTACGTGAGCAGCTCGAAGGTCTGCCCGAGCATCGGCACGAACCCGTCCACGAATCCGATCGCCAGCGTACCCGCGAACGACGCATCGCCACCGATGACGAGGCGGTCCGACACGTCGCCGAGTTCCATCGTCAGCACGCCCGACGCGCCCTGGACGTAGTTCCCGTCGATGACGAGGGTGCCGGGCGAATTCCCCGGAGCGATCTCCCCGTTGTTCACCACGACACCTCGGACGCCCGCCGCACCGAGTTCCCCGCCGATCTGGCCATTTCCGCGGAGCACGCCACCGTCGATGCGCACTTCGTCGGCGAAGAGAACGCCGTCGAGGACCGTCTCGCCGGCCGTCTGCAGGTAGACCGCCCGACTCCGATCGAGCACGGTGCCGCCCCCCACCACCACCCGGCCACGGTTCTCGAAGGCTGCCGCCGAAAAGAACGCGAGATCGCCCGCCTCCACCAGGAGCTCGCCTTCGTTGACGAACGCCGTCGAGATCCGCGCCATGCCCGTGCCCTCGCGGACCATGGTGCCGCGGTTCAACACCGTGCCGTCGCCGAGGATCCCGATGCCCGGCGATGTCGCACCGCCGACCAGGTTCAGCCGCGCTCCGGACGAGACGATGATGCGCGACTCGGCCTCCAGAGGTGCCAGGAATTGCGTGTCCATCGCGAGCGATGTGATGCCGCCCAGATCGATCAGGCCTTCGCCGCGATGAAGGATGCCGTTCGTCGTTGCGATGCCGTCGGCGAAGCGCAGGACGCCGCCCGCCGCACCGCGCGTGTTGACCAGGCCCAGCGATACCCGCTCGGCGAACGTGACGTTGCCTTCGAAGAGGATGCTCGAGCCGCCGACATCGGCCTTCGCAATGGTGCCGTCGCCCACCAGACGCACGACGGCACCGGGCGAGAAGCGCAGCGTGCCGCCGAGCGCATAGTTCGCGAGATGCAGCGAGATCGGCGTGGTGCCGGGCGGGCTGCCCGGATTGTTGAAGACCACGTCGCCGTCACCCTGCAGCACGCCCTGGACGTCGTGCGCACCGATCAGTTCGAGCACCGCGCCGGCATCCACCTGGAAGGTGCCGGTGTGCCCCTGGGCGATCCCATCGAAGTTGCGGTTCTGGTACTGAAGTCGACCGGTGCGCACGCGTACCGTACCCGCATTGCCACCGCCACTCGTCTGCATCAGGAAGTCACCCGCCCCCGCGCGCCGGTCGAGGGTGCCGCGGATGTCCAGAGACCCGCCTCCCAGTCCGAGAAGGTCACCGGCGTCGATGTTGAGGGTGGCGCCGCTCGCGATCTGGACCAGCCCCGCGCTGCCAAGAATGCCTCGCGCATTGCCGAGCACGGAGGTGCCCTGCAGCACGTAGTTACCGAGGCCGATGCCGAGCAGCCCGCTGCCGCTCGCCTGGAAGCCCTGGCGGAAGGTCCACGTGCCGGTGGGGTTCACCACGAACGCGTTGAACGCGCCCCCGCTCCAGAAGAAGCTGCTCTCGAACGTGGCGTCACCGGTCACGTTCAGGGATCCCCCGGTGTACCGGATCGCCTCACGGGAGAGGACGCTTTTCGCGAAGTACTGCGTGATCTGCGGCCCGGACAGCGGGGACTGCCGGATCGTCACCAGTGGGAATGCCCCGGCCACGTCGACGATCACATCGTCACCCGCGCCGGGGACGGCGTTGCCGGTCCAGTTCACGGGCTCGTCCCAGTCGCCGTCGTCGGAGTTGATCCAGCGCACTGTCGCAGCGCTGGCCGGTAACGCGAGGCACAGCGAGCAAAGTGAGCACAGGGCAATGCCGAGGGCGGTGGCGCGAACCATGGAGTCTCCTGATCTTCTTGTCGGTGGGGCGCGCATGCATGGCGCCCGCATACGTTGGAATGTGCCGAAGTCCCCTGCCCCGGGTCAACAGGACGAAAGTATCAGTTCGTCACATTTCGCGGTGTCTGCGGGGTCAGTCAGCCGGATGCACCGACCGCACACCGCTGCGTCGCCGTCGACCCGCCGACGATGGCACTTCGAGCACGCGATCGTCCGCCACGGCGAACACGCGATCGCCCCGCGTACGGGTGACGATCGCGGACCCGGTGAACGCACCGAACGCCGGGAGCACCCCCGCGCCGGTGCCGAAGTGGAAGCACGGCAGCCGCAGGCGCCCCTCGCCGACGCCGCGCAGCATCACGGCCGGGTGAAGATGTCCGGCGAGCACGTAGCCGGCATTGCTGGATGCCGGGGCGTGCCGGCACACGAACGGCCCGAGGCGCCAGCCATCGTCCACGGTCCGGATGGCGAGGTCCGCGGGCGGGTCACCCGCGTGGAGATCGTGGTTTCCGCGCACCAGGACGAGCGCGAGGTCGGGGTGCCGCGCGCGCCAGGTCGCGAGCGAATCGAGCGTCGAAGGCGAGCGGCCCAGGCGGCTGTGGAGGAAATCCCCGAGGAGGACGACGGTCCGGGCGGCGGACCGTGCGATCGCGGCATCCAGTCGCGTCAAGGTCTCGGCCGTCGTGCCCCCGGGGACCGGGACACCGAGCGCGCGGAACGAGGCGGACTTGCCGATGTGCACGTCGGCCACGAGCAGCGTGTCGCGCCCGGGTAGGTGGAGCGCCCGCTCGGGCATCAGGCGGAGCGGCTCGCCCTGCAGTTCGAGACGGGCGTCCGTCATCGAAGGAAAGCGATGCGGCGCCGGGGAGGCACCAGCATCGGACGCTGCTCCGGGCACGCTCAGTGGCAGGTGCCCGTGCCGCAGGCGTCGGCTGCCGCCAGGGCGGGCAGCGGCTCGTCGCCGACACCGCGGGTGGGCTCGTAGCCCTTCTCCTTCATCACCATCGAGAGCACGGTGTCCATGGTCGATGCGTGGGTCTCGAACCACTCGCCCACCGCCGTCGCGAGCACCTTGCCGTAACGCGGTTCGCCGTTGGCCACGCGGGTCCGGACCTCGCGGCAGATGTCGAGCACGCCCTGGTGCTCGTTCACGTGGCACTGGATCGGCGGGAACGGGATCGACTGCATCCAGCGCTGTTCCTGGAGGAAGTGCTCCTCCGTGTGCGCGATGAACTCGTCGATGAGCGGCAGCACGGCATCGCCCTCGGCGTCGCCCAGCTTGTTCAGCAGATCCACGAATTCCTTGTGGGTGTCGTCCATCACACCGCCGTCGATCGCGAGGGCGTCGTTCCATTCCATGACCGCCATGACCAGCCTCCGATTCGAAATCAGCCGGCACTTTAGCCGAGTTGGGGGGCGTCGGGCGATAGCTCAAGCCACGGGGGTCGTTTCCGGCTTGGAGGTGTCCGATGGCGGGGTCCTGCGTGGGTCGAGCACCGCTCGACGCGGCGATGGCTTGGGTACAGCAACGAATCCAGGAACGCGGGCGTCGGGCGAAGCCCGACCCACGGGGGTTGTTTCCAGCGCCGATGCATCCATTCGCGAGGACCTTCGTGGGTCGAGCATCGCTCGACGCTGCGCCGGCTTGGGCTCAGCGACGACTCCATGAACGCGGGCGTCGGGCGAAGCCCGACCCACGGGGGTTGTTTCCAGCGCCGATGCATCCATTCGCGAGGACCTTCGTGGGTCGAGCATCGCTCGACGCGGCGATGGCTTGGGTACAGCAACGAATCCAGGAACGCGGGCGTCGGGCGAAGCCCGACCCACGGGGGTTGTTTCCAGCGCCGATGCATCCATTCGCGAGGACCTTCGTGGGTCGAGCATCGCTCGACGCTGCGCCGGCTTGGGCTCAGCGACGACTCCATGAACGCGGGCGTCGGGCGAAGCCCGACCCACGGGGGTTGTTTCCGGCGACTACGCATCCAGTCGCGAGGACCTTCGTGGGTCGAGCATCGCTCGACGCTGCGATGGCTTGGGCACCACGACGAATCCAGGAACGCAGGCGTCGGGCGGAGCCCGACCCACGGGGGTACCGCGAGCAGCCCCCCGGACGCTGCCTGATCTGTCCGGGGCGTTCTACACTGGGGGCGTTCAAGTCCCGATCGCACACTCGCCATGGCGCCTCCCCGACTCGTGTTGCGACTCCTCCTCGGCGCCATCGCGTGCCTGCCCGCGATGGCATGGATGGCACCGTCCGTCGACGTGCCGGACGCAGCCCTCTCCGGCGGAGCGCTCAGCGTCGCGGACGCCTCCGACGCCGCCTATCTGAAGCCCGCGGCGGGCCTCGATGCGAACCAGGCGAAGCTGTTCGCGCTGGGCCACCAGATGTTCAACAACCGCTGGGCGTTCTTCTGGTTCGAGAACGCGGAGTTCGGTCGCGGTCCCATCTCGAACGCCCAGGCCTGCACGACCTGCCACGCGAACAACGGCCGCGGGGTGGTGACGGGCACGCCGACACTGCCCTCCGTGAGCGCCGAGGGCGTGCCCCGCGACCATCACATCACCGTGCCCTTCGAGCCGGCGCCGAACCACGTGGTGCGCGTGAGTCTCCCGGGCACAGACGCCCATGGCGGACCGCGGCTGCATCCGGAGTACGGCGACCAGCTGCAGATCTTCGGCGTGAAGGGCGTGGTGCCGCCGGAGGCCTCGTTCACCATCGAATGGTCCGAACAACCGGTGACGTTGCCCGACGGCGAGACGGTGTCGCTGCGCCAGCCCCATGTGCGGATCGCGCACCTCGCCTACGGACCGCTCGGGAACGACATCCTCGCCGGCCTGCGCCTCGCCCCGCCGCTCGTGGGTCTCGGGCTCCTGGAAGCCGTGCCGGACGAGACGATCCTCGCGATGGCCGCGCGCGCGCCGGTCGACGGCATCCGGGGCAAGGCGAATCGCGTGTGGGACGAGAGCCGGCGCGCCGAGGCCATCGGACGCTTCGGCCTGAAGGCGAACCACGGTAGCCTGCGGGAGCAGATCGCCATCGCGTTCCTCAACGACATCGGGCTCTCGACGCCGGTCTACGAGGCGCAGAACTGTCCGTCCTCCAGCGCGACGTGCCGGGAGCAGATGGTCGCCGGCAAACCCGAGATCACGGCCTTGCGCCTCGCGGCCACCGAGCTGTACCTGCAGGCGCTCGCGGTGCCGGTACGGCGCAACATCGACGAGCCGCGTGTCCGCCGTGGCGCGCAATTGTTCGCGGAAGCCCGCTGCGCGGTCTGCCACGTCCCCGAGCTGCGCACCGGCCCGTCGCCGGGATTCCCGCAGGCCGCCCACCAGACCATCCGGCCGTACACGGACCTCCTGCTGCACGACATGGGCGAAGCGCTGTCGGACGGTCGCCCCGATTTCCTCGCGAGCGGTAGCGAATGGCGCACACCGCCCCTTTGGGGCATCGGACTGTCGGCGCGCGTGAACGGCGCCACGGGGTTCCTGCACGACGGCCGCGCGCGGGGTTTCGTGGAGGCGATCCTGTGGCACGGCGGCGAAGCGCAGGTGTCGCGCGAGCGATTCGCGACGATGTCGAGGGAGGATCGGGAGGCCGTGGTGGCGTTCCTGGAATCGTTGTAGGGGTAGATCCGCGTCGGCCTTGATGCGAGTCAACGGGGCTTCCTTCCGCCGCGCCTAGCGTGGGGGTGAGCAAGAGCCACGCACCACACGGGCTCGCAGCAACGGCACGCGACGCGTACCGAGTCCCCACGCAAGTCCGAGGAACCTCGAATGAATCTCCCGATGACCCCGCGCGCATCCGGCGCGGCAATCCTGCTTGCACTCATCACCGGCCTGACCCTCACGGCGACAGCGCACGCCGGCCTTCCCGGCAAGGCCGGCGGAAGCGTGCAGGTTTTCCTGCCGCCGACCACCAGCTTCTTCCAGTCGGGATCGGACGCCGTGTTCCCGGTCACCATCGATTCCGGAACCGTGGTCAGCGCCACCGGCGCCAGTTCCGGATCCGCGAAGTTCACGGCGTCGTACGGCCGGATCGGGACGTCCGCCGAGGCGTCCGCCGTCGGGACGGAAACGAACATGGTGGCGTCGGCCAGCGGGTACTACCAGGACTCGTGGAGTTTCCTCTATGGCGATCATGTCGGGGAATCGATCACGGTGACCCAGGCATTCAGCATCTCGGGAACCCTCGTGAATCCGCGCACCAGCACCGACACGGCCGGCTCGGCGTGGGGCCTGCTCATCAGCGACGAAGCCGGCCGTTACCTCGCGACCGTCGACTCCACGACGTCGAATGCGAACCTGGCCTACAAGGAAGGCGTGGCGGTCATGAATCCATCGCGTACCGGGGGCACGCTCTTCTGGACCCACACCTTCCGCGTCGGCGACCCGTTCAGCTTCAAGGTGACGCTCGGCTCCGGCGTGAACACCCAGTTCGCCAGGGACTTCACGGCGAGCGTCGATTTCTCCCACACGGTCGCGCTGACGAACATCACGGTGATGCACCGGGGGCAGGTCGTGCCGGACACCGACTACACGCTGGTCACGGCGTCCGGGTTCCAGTACCTCCCCCCGGTGCCGGAACCGGCGACGTGGGGAATGCTCGCGGCGGGGCTGGGCGTGATCGGCCTGCTGACGCGTGGACGGCGACGGTCCGAGTAGGCGGCGTAGGAGGGGACCATGCCCGCGAAAGCGGTGAGCGCACTCGAAACGTACCAACCGGAATCGACGCTTTCGCGGGCATGGCCCGCTCCTACAAAAGCGTGACCAGTGTGGCGCATCCGCCGCCCCTGTAGGAGGGGCCCATGGCCCCGAAAGCGGTGAATGCCCTGGCAGCGCTCCAACCGGAATCGGCGCTCTCGCGGGCATGGCCCGCTCCTACAGAAAACGCGTGGCCCATTCCCACAGCG
>JALHMS010000015.1:7172-43104 GCA_022843925.1 Burkholderiales bacterium | reverse complement strand
TGTAGGAGGGGCCCATGGCCCCGAAAGCGGTGAATGCCCTGGCAGCGCTCCAACCGGAATCGGCGCTCTCGCGGGCATGGCCCGCTCCTACAGAAAACGCGTGGCCCATTCCCACAGCGGGTGGCACGTCCGCCGCCCTTGTAGGAGGGGCCCATGGCCCCGAAAGCGGTGAGCGCACGCGAAACGTTCCAACCGGAACCGACGCTTTCGCGGGCATGGCCCGCTCCTACAAAACACGTGGCCCATTCCCACAGCGGGTGGCGCATCCGCCGCCCTTGTAGGAGGGGCCCATGGCCCCGAAAGGGGTGAGCGCACGCGAAACGTTCCAACCGGAATCGACGCTTTCGCGGGCATGGCCCGCTCCTACAAAACACGTGGCCCATTCCCACAGCGGGTGGCGCATCCACCGCCCTTGTAGGAGGGGCCCATGGCCCCGAAAGCGGTGAGCGCACGCGAAACGTTCCAACCGGAATCGACGCTTTCGCGGGCATGGCCCGCTCCTACAGAAAACGCGTGGCCCATTCCCACAGCGGGTGGCACGTCCGCCGCCCTTGTAGGAGGGGCCCATGGCCCCGAAAGCGGTGAGCGCACGCGAAACGTTCCAACCGGAATCGACGCTCTCGCGGGCATGGCCCGCTCCTACAAAAGCGTGGCCCCCTCCGACGACGCGTACCCCTCTACACGCTCCGCGCCGTCAACCGCTTCACCCCCGCGACGAATCGCTCCAGGGTCGGTGACAGCACCCCGCGCGGGATCATGATCTCGACCAGCTGGAATCGTCCGCGCGTCGCCATCGCCCGTTCGAGGGCGTCGCGCAGTTCGCGCCGCGAATGGACACGAACGCCATCCCCGCCGAGCCCGCGCGCCAGCGTCGCGAAATCCCACGTGTCGAGGTCGTTGAAGGTCGACTCGGGCTGGAACGTCCGCAGCATTTCCCAGCTCGCGTTGTTGAACACCAGCACGATGGGATCCCAGCCGTATCGACGGCAGTTGCCCAGCTCCCAGCCCGTCATCTGGAACGCGCCGTCGCCGACGAGGACCAGCGGTCTCCGCCCGGTTGCCGCCTGCAGGCCCAACCCGGCCGGCACGCCGTAGCCCATCGTCGCGTAGTAGCCCGGTGCGACGAGCGCGGCGTGCTCCATGTCCATCGCGGTGAAGAGGCAGTCGCCCATGTCGGAAGCGATGTCGAGGCGCCCGTGGACCGCCATCAGATCGTTCACCGCTGTGGCGATGTCGCTCGGGTTGATCGTCGCGTCGTCGGCCGACAGGCCGCGTGGATAGTCGGTCTTCATGGGCTCGTAGCGCTGTGCACGCGGTGCGGTTCGCGCCAGCAGCGCGTCGACGAGGGCCACGAGCGGGACGTCCGGATAGACGTGGTAGCCGAGCCGCACCATGCCATCGCAGACGACGATCGCCCGCGCAAGGTCGATGCGCTTCTCGGACACCGCGAAGTTGGTGTCCGACAGGATCACGCCGAGCAGGAGCAGGCCGTCGGAATCCTCCACCAGGCGGGTCACCTCCGGCAGCCCAGCCACGCCCATGTACGTGCCGACCAGCGGTGCGTCGGCGTCGGCCAACAAGCCGCGACCCATGAAGCAGGTGGCGACCGGAAGGCCGAGGCGGCGGGCCAGTTCCGCGACGCGTTCCTCTGCGCCGAAGCGTCGCACCTCCACATCGACCACGAGCACCGGGCGCTGTGCCTTGGCGAGGCGCGCGAGGACTTCGTCGGCGCACGCAGCCACCGCGGCCTCGTCGAGGGGGATCGGCGCCACGGAGGGCACAGGCCCGCAGGCGACATCGACCATGTCGCGGGGGATCTCCAGATACACCGGTCGCGAGTGCGCGAGGCACGCGTCGAGCACGCGCGCGATCTCTGCCGGCGCGCGCGCCGCATCGTCCAGGCGCGCCTGGGCGCATGTGATCTCCTCGAACATGCGGGCCTGCGAGTCGAGCGTCTTCGCCTGGTGGTGCAGGAGCAATCCCGAGGCCGACTCGGTCTTGCCGGGGCCGCCGGACAGCACGACGACCGGGGACTTCTCGGCGTATGCAGCGGCGACGGCATTGACCATGTTCAGCGCGCCCGCGCCGTACGTCACCGCAGCGACACCGATCGCGCCGTCGATGCGTGCCGCCGCGTCGGCGGCGAAGCCCACCGCCGGCTCGTGCGAGAGCGTGTAGAGCGGCAGCAGGCCCGACGCCTCGATCACGCGGAAGTAAGGCAGCGCAAAGTCGCCGGGGATGCCGAAGATCTGGCGGGCGCCGCGGGCCACCAGGGCGTGCAGCAGGGATTCGACGAGATTCACGGGGAGACTCCGCGGGGCATGATCGATGCAACCATTCTCACGCGAGGGCCGCGCAAGGTGCGTTCGACTTGGCCCGCCAACGGCGTACTCTGCGCACATTCCGTGCATCGAACGAGAAATCCATGAACGACATCGAGATCGACCGCCACGACCTGGCGCTCCTGCAGGCCCTGCAGCGGGACGGCCTGGCGACCAACGCTGTCCTCGGCGGCATCACGCATCTATCCGCATCGCAGGTGAGCCGGCGCGTGCAGCGGCTGGTGGAAGCCCAGGTGATCACCCGCTACGCCGCGCTGCTCGATCCGCACGCCGTGGGGCTGTCGGTCACCGCCTACGCCCAGGTGATCCTCGAACGGCACGACAAGACGCGGCCGGCCGACTTCGAGCGCGAGGTGGCACTGATCCCCGAAGTCCTCGAATGCTTCGCGGTGACCGGCGAGGTCGACTACGTGCTGCGCATCGTGGCGCCGGACCTCGGCGTCTTCTCGGAGTTGATGATGAAACGGCTGCTCACGCTGCCCGGCGTCGCGCAGGTGAAGACGAACATCGCGATCGCGAGCGTGAAGGAGACCCGCGAACTGCCGCTGGATCACATCGCGCGGCCGCGGCAGCCGCATCGGCGGGTGCGGTTCGTGGGGTAGCCGGGGGGCGGCGAAGTACGCGTTTCGAGGGGGAATCGACGCCGCGTCGGACACAGAAACGGCAAAGGCCCCTTCCGGGGCCTTTGCCAGCACTGCGGTTCCGAATCGCTCAGCGCACGCGACGACGATGCACGCCGACGGCCATCAGCCCGAGGCCCGCCGCCAGCATCGCCCACGTCCCCGGTTCCGGCACCGCGGTGATCGTGATGGCGTCCACGAACGGCCCCGCCGCGGCATAGAAGCTCGACGTGCTGCGGATCTCCAGCGAATCGAGGCCGCTCGCGCCGGTGACGAGCACGGAATGCTTCTCCCAGCGCAGATTGTTCCACTGGTCGCCCGGCTGGAACGTGAACGTGAAGCTGCCCGCCACCGAGTTGTTCCAGAGAACGTCGAGAGACCGGGAACCGTCCGCGCTGGTGCTGCCGAGCGGACCCGCGTTGCCCGACATCCAGAACTCGATGCGGTACGCCTGACCCGCGGTGGTCGCGATGTCCTGGCCGATGCCACCGGCACCGCTCACGCCATTCAGGTCGACGAACCAGTCGCCTTCCTGCGCCGAGGCGACGACATCACCGGCGCCTGAGAAACCGTTCTTCACGAACTCGATGTCCTTGCCCACCGCTCGCCAACCGTTGGCGGTGTTGCCCGGTGTCACCGATTCGATGAACGGAGGGGCGGAGGATTCGAGGCCACCGTTCACCACAGTGGCAGCCGCGGCACCGCTTGCCTGAACAGCAAGGGCCGCGAACAACATCGACAACAGGGCATTCATGCGCATGGAGGTCTCCAGATCGGCGATGCATCATGGCGGTTGTCCGTGCCTGTGGGCGGTCGCGGCAACCTTGGCTGAAACCTAACGCTGTAACAGGTTTCCGTCAACCCGTTTTCCCCACCCGCGGCCGGATCACACGCCCACGATGACTCGGCACTCCCGAGCCTCGCGGGCGAAAAGGAAAGCCCGTCGCCTGGCGGTCGCAGAGACCCCCGGCGTGGCGGCGACGACCACTGGAAGTCCCCACGTCGAAGAGGAGGATTCCCATGAACCAGACCCATCGCTCCCTCGCCTTGATGGCATTCATCACCGGCTGCCTCGCGCCGGCGGCGGCGTCCGCCCAGTCTCTCGAACAGGTCCGGCCCTGGGAACCCGGCGACCGGTTCGGGCACGCCTACGTGCTGAGCGGCAAGTCCATCGCAGCCACCGAAGTGGTGATCGACGTCGCAGGCGACCGGGTCCACACGCGCCAGGAGATCGGAGGCCGGTCGTACGATGCCGCCTATGCCAGGGCAGACATGGCGCGCCTCGAGGGTATCTGCGTGGCCAACAGCGAAGCCTGCCGTTTCGAACCCGGGGAAGCGTGGGTCGTGTTTCCTCTGGCGAAGGGCGCCCAGTGGTCGCACCGGATGGTCGTCACCAGCGAGAAGTTCGTGAGCGAGGTGACGCAGCAACGCAGGGTCGAGGCCGTGACCTACGTCGAGACGCCGGCCGGCCAGTTCACCGCCTGGCGGGTGTCGATGCGAGGCGAGATCGAGGCACGGCGCCGCGACGACTCCCAACCCCCGGTGAAGGGCACCGAACGCGCGACCTACTGGTGGAGCACTGTCAAGGGCAAGCTGGTCCTGGTGCGTCAGCAGTACGAGAACTCGTTCGGTGCTCGGTCGTCGCGAGAACTGTTCACGCTCGACCTCAGATAGGCTGGCGCCGCGCGAGGGCACGCGTTCCAGGCTGCCCCGCGCAAGAGGGAAGGGGACCACCCGTGACAACGCAATGGCGCACCTTGCGCAAAATCAACCGATGGCTGCTGGCGGCGGTCGCGATCGCCGCCAGCCCGACGCTGGCCGCAGCCGACACGGAACGGCTCTCGTTCCCATCGGTGGGCAGCATCGTGAAAGCCCCGGACGGCCGCTACGAGGTACGTGAGGACTCGGTGACCCTCTCGGGACGGCTCCGGCTGCCCGAGGGACCGGGGCCGTTTCCGGCCGTGATCCTCGCGCATGGCTGCGCCGGCTTCGGGTACGGCGACCTCACGTGGCTCCCGCTGCTTCGGGAATGGGGCTACGCCACGCTCACGGTGGAGAGCTTCGTCTCCCGCGGCGTCAGCGGCGTATGCGCCACCGGCAGCCTCGTCCCGCTGCAATCGGTCCCCGATGTCTACGGGGCCCTGCGGCGCCTCGCGACGCACCCGAAGATCGACGCCGCGCGCATCGTCCTCATGGGTTTCTCGCACGGCGGCGTCGTCACATCGAACGCGGCCACAGCGTGGGCGGCTGGCATCCACGCGCCCGCCGGCCAGCCGCGATTCCGTGGCTTCATCGCGTTCTACCCGTACTGCAACATCCGCTATCCGGAACGCGACGAGATCACCGCGCCGTTGCGGATCCACACGGGCGCACTGGACGACTGGACGCCGGCCCAACCCTGCGTGGACTGGGTCGATGAACTGAAGGCGAACGGACACGACGCCGCGATCACCGTGTACCCCGGCGCCCACCATTCGTTCGACACGCCCGCGGGGAGCCCCGTGTACCTCCCGCAGGCCGGCAACTTCGCGCGCTGCGCGCCTGCCGTTGCCCACATCACGGGCCCCTACGTGTTCGAGAAGACGTTCGCGAACTGCTGGAAGCGCGGCGCCCACGCCGGGCGCGATGGCGCCGCGACAGCGCTCGCAGCTCCCGTGTTGCGACGCGAACTTGCGGGGATGCTGGCGCGGGACTGATCCTGGACGTCGGTCGGCGCTTCAGCCGGGAACGGCGACCCCGGAGAGCGCGGCCACATCCTCGCGAACGATCCCCAGCGACACCGCAGTCGCGACGATCTCGCCCCATGTCGTCGGATCGATCGGCGTACCCGTCGCGCTGCGCTGTGCGCGCATCTCGCGTTCGGGTTCACCAGGAATGCGCACGCGATCGAAGCCCTCGGCCGGGGGCGTGGAACGCACCCACTCGATGACGCGCTCGGCCTCGGCGGCCTGCGTCTCCGCGCCGCCCAGCTTCGCGGGGTCGATGAGGACGCACAGCATGTTGTTGTCGATCACGTTCCAGTCGGTGCGACCGGGGATCGTGCCGGCACCGCTCAGGCCGCCCGCCAGCAGTTCGCACATCATCGCGAGGCCGTAGCCCTTGTGATCGCCGAACGGCAGCAGCGCACCGAGCGGTTCGGTCCACATCACCGACGGGTCGTTCGTCGGGTGACCTTCGCTATCGAGCAGATTGTCGTCGGCGACCGGCACGCCGCGCTTCCACGCGACGCGCGTCTTGCCGTGCGCGATGCGCGACGTCGCGAAATCGAGCACGATGGGTTCCTGCCCCGGCCGCGGATACGCGACGCAGACCGGGTTCGTCGAGAACCGCGCCCGGCTGCCGCCCCACGGCGCGACGAGCGCCGGGCGCCCGATCACGTTCACGTAGTGCATTGACACGAGGCCCGCAGCCGCGGCCTGCTCGCCCCAGTGCCCGATGCGGCCGAGGTGATGCGTGTTGCGCAGGCTGAGCACCGTGACACCGTGCTGACGCGCGCGATCGATCGCGATGGCCATCGCGTCGTGCCCCACCACCTGCCCGAGCCCCAGGCCGCCGTCGAGCGTGAGCAGCGCGCCCGCGTCGACCACGGTGGTGAGCGTGTCGCCCGTCTTCAGCAGGCCGTTCCTGGCAGACAGGATGTACCGGGGCACCATTCCGACGCCGTGGGAGTCGTGGCCGCTCAGATTGGCGAGGACGAGGTGATCGGCCGCGAGCCCGGAATCCCGGGCACTCCACCCGGCGCGCTCGAAAATCGCGCTCGTGAGGGCGTGGAGCTTCGCCGGGAGGACGTGGACGTCGGGCGGGGTCATGGCGATCGGATCCCGGTTCGTCAACGCTTCAGCGCTTTCGCGAGTGCGTCGGCCAACGCGCCGGACGGTGCGGGCCCCGCAGCGCGCGGCGCAGACTTGGAAGGTGCCGGCCCGCGGTTCGGCGCACGCCCCGGCTCGCTGCGCTTCTCGCCCACCGGCGCGTCCAGCTTCATCGACAGGGCGATGCGCTTGCGTGGCAGGTCGACCTCGAGGACTTTCACCTTCACGACGTCGCCGGCCTTCACGACTTCGCGCGGATCCTTCACGAACCGGTTCGAGAGCATCGACACGTGGACCAGGCCGTCCTGGTGGACGCCGATGTCGACGAACGCACCGAAGTTGGCGACGTTGGTGACGACGCCCTCCAGCAGCATCCCGGGCTGGAGGTCCTTCATCTCCTCGACGCCATCCTTGAACGACGCCGTCTTGAACTCCGGCCGCGGATCGCGCCCCGGCTTCTCGAGTTCGCGCAGGATGTCCTGCACCGTCGGCAGGCCGAACCGCTCGTCGGTGTACTTGCGCGGGTCCAGCGCCTTCAACACGTCGCCGCGTCCCATGATGTCGCGCGCGGTGCGGTTCACGTCGGCCAGCATGCGTTCCACCACCGGATACGCCTCGGGGTGGACCGACGACGCGTCCAGCGGGTTGTCGCTCGCGGGGACGCGCAGGAAACCGGCGGCCTGCTCGAACGTCTTCGGACCCAATCGCGCCACGCCCTTCAGCGCATCGCGATTCGGAAAGGGCCCGTGCTGATCGCGATGCCGCACGATGTTCTCGGCGAGCGATGTCGTGAGGCCCGAGATGCGCGCGAGCAGCGGCGCGGAGGCGGTGTTCACGTCCACGCCCACGGCGTTCACGCAGTCCTCGACGACGGCGTCGAGCGCCTTCGCGAGCTTCGTCTGGCTGACGTCGTGCTGGTACTGGCCGACGCCGATCGACTTCGGATCGATCTTCACGAGTTCCGCGAGCGGATCCTGCAGCCGCCGTGCGATCGACACCGCACCGCGCAGGCTCACGTCCATGTCGGGGAACTCGCGCGCGGCGAGTTCGGATGCCGAGTACACGGACGCCCCGGCCTCGGACACCACGATCTTCGTGAGCTTGAGTTCGGGATGCCGCTTGATGAGATCGGCGGCGAGCTTGTCGGTCTCGCGCGAGGCCGTCCCGTTGCCGATGGAGACGAGATCCACCGAATGCTTCTGTGCGAGCTTCGCGAGGGTGGCGATGGTGCCGTCCCAGTCGTTGCGGGGCTGGTGCGGATAGACGGTGTCGGTGGCGACGACCTTGCCGGTGTTGTCGACGATCGCGACCTTCACGCCGGTGCGCAGGCCGGGGTCGAGTCCCATCGTCGCGCGCGGACCCGCGGGTGCCGCGAGCAGCAGATCGTGCAGGTTGCGCGCGAACACGCGGATGGCTTCCTCCTCCGCCTTCGACCGGAGATCACCCAGGAGATCGCTCTCGATCTGCCACGCGGCTTTCACGCGCCACGTCCACCGCACGGTCTCGACAAGCCACTTGTCGGCGGGCCGCCCGCGGTCGGCGATGCCGGCGCGCGTCGCGATGCGGGATTCGCACGTGTCGAACGAATCCTTCGGCGTGTTCGGATCGAGCGCCTCGGGCAGCTTCAGCGCGACGCGCAGCATGTCCTCGTTGCGGCCGCGGAAGAGCGCGAGCGCGCGGTGCGAGGGGATGTCCTTCACGGGCTCGGAGTACTCGAAGTAGTCGCGGAACTTCGCACCGGCCTCCTCCTTGCCCTCCGCCATCGTCGACACGAGAATGCCGTGCGCGAGCATGTGGTCACGCAGCTGACCCAGCAGTTCGGCGTCCTCCGCGAAACGCTCCATCAGGATCTGGCGCGCGCCATCGAGCGCGGCCTTAGCGTCGGGCACGCCGGGGTTCTCGCCGTCGGGCGCGGTGAACGCCGGTTTCAGATACTTCTCCGCCTCGGCCTCGGGCACGAGGGTCGGGTCGGCGAGCAGGCTCTCGGCCAGCGGCTGCAGGCCGGCCTCGCGGGCGATCATCGCTTTCGTGCGGCGCTTCGGCTTGTAGGGCAGGTAGAGATCCTCGAGGCGCTGCTTGGTCTCGGCACCCTCGATCTGCGCGCGCAACTCCGGCGTCATCTTGCCCTGCTCGACGATGCTCTCGACGATCGCGGTGCGCCGCGCCTCCAGCTCCCGCAGATAGCCGAGCCGCTCTTCGAGGTTGCGAAGCTGGGTGTCGTCGAGGCCATCGGTGGCCTCCTTCCGATAGCGCGCAATGAAGGGCACGGTGGAGCCTTCGTCGAGGAGCGCCACGGCGGCGGCAACCTGCTGGGGACGGACAGCGAGTTCGGCGGCGATGCGGTGTTCGATGGAAGGCAGCATGAAGACGTGAGGGCTCGAAGGGGAGGAACAATCGATGGAATATGGCCGAAGGCGGGGACCGGGGCAAGATTGACAAACGGATGGAGAGGCTTTCGTGGGTCGAGCTTCGGCTGGACGCGGCACCGGCTTGGGCTCAGCGGCGAATCCAAGGACGCGGGCGTCGAGCGAAGCTCGACCCACGGGAGTTGTTTTCAGCGCTGAAGCATCCCGTCGCGAAGGCCCTTCGTGGGTCGAGCATCGCTCGACACTGCGCCGGCTTGGGCTCAGCGGCGAATCCAGGAACGCGGGCGTCGGGCGAAGCCCGACCCACGCGGGGTTGTTTTCAGCGGCGAGGAATCCGGGGGCGAGGACCTTCGTGGGTCGAGCATCGCTCGACGCTGCGAGGGCTTGGGCTCAGCGCCGAATCCAGGAACACGCGCGTCGGGCGAAGCCCGACCCACGGGGTTGTTTCCAGCGTCGATGAATCCAGTGGCGAGCGCCCCTCCGTGGGTCGAGCATCGCTCGACGCTGCGAGGGCTTGGGCTCAGCTGCGAATCCAGGAACGCGGGCGTCGGGCGGAGCCCGACCCACGGGGTTGTTTCCAGCGTCGAGGCTTCCAGTGGCGACGCTGTTCGTGGGTCGAGCATCGCTCGACGCTGCGCCGGCTTGGGCTCAGCGGCGAATCCAGGAACACGGGCGTCGGGCGGAGCCCGACCCACGCGGGGTTGTTTCCAGCGTCGATGAATCCAGTGGCGAGCGCCCCTCCGTGGGTCGAGCATCGCTCGACGCTGCGCCGGCTTGGGCTCAGCTTCGGATCCAGGAACACGGGCGTCGGGCGAAGCCCGACCCACGCGGGGTTGTTTCCAGCGTCGATGAATCCAGTGGCGAGCGCCCCTCCGTGGGTCGAGCATCGCTCGACGCTGCGCCGGCTTGGGCTCAGCGGCGAATCCAGGAACGCGCGCGTCGGGCGGAGCCCGACCCACGGGGGTTGTTTCCAGCGTCGATGAATCCAGTGGCGAGCGCCCCTTCGTAGGTCGAGCATCGCTCGACGCTGCGTCGCCAAGGGCGCCTCGACGAACCCCGCAACGCCGAGTCCTGACGATGCATATGAGGACAGCGAGCGCCCCGCCGTTCCGCATTCCGGAACCAGATGCCGTAGAGCAGCATTCCGCTGCCATGGTCGCGCGAAAGCCCCTCGAAACAGGGTGCTTCCGCAGCGCGCAAATCGGCACCCTTTGCTGGGGCCATGTCCGTTACCATTCGGCCAAGGGACGAGGATGGCGTTGCGGCTTCCGAACGCGCGACCAACGGCAGCGTGTCATTCAAGGCTTGCGCCTCCCACCCGCACTCCACAACCCTTCGATCGCCCTCCCCGACCATGTCCGCCATCGAGTCCCTGCTCGTCGCCAACCGCTCCGAGATCGCCATCCGCGTGATGCGTGCCGCCGCCGAACTCGGCATCCGCACCGTGTCGATCTATTCCACGGAAGACCGCTTCGCCCTGCACCGCTTCAAGGCGGACGAAAGCTACCGGGTCGGCGAGGGCAGGAAGCCGCTGCAGGCGTACCTCGACATCCCGGACATCATCCGCATCGCCAGGCAGGCGAAGGTGGATGCCATCCATCCCGGCTACGGCTTCCTCTCCGAGAACCCCGATTTCGCGCGTGCGTGCGCCGAGGCCGGCATCCGGTTCGTGGGGCCGACGCCGGAAGTGATGACGACGCTCGGCAACAAGGTCGCGGCGCGCAACGCGGCGGTCGCCGCAGGTGTCCCCGTGATGCCCGCGACCGGACCGCTGCCGCACGATCTGGCCGCGGCCAAGGTGCTCGCGGCCGAGGTCGGTTACCCGCTCATGCTGAAGGCGAGCTGGGGTGGGGGCGGGCGCGGGATGCGCGTGATCGAGACCGAAGCGGATCTCGAAACGCAGCTGGACGTCGCGCGCCGCGAAGCCGCCGGCGCCTTCGGCAACGACGAGGTCTATCTCGAGAAGCTCGTGCGCCGCGCGCGGCACGTGGAAGTCCAGATCATGGGCGACACGCACGGCAATCTCGTGCACCTCTTCGAACGCGACTGTTCAGTGCAGCGCCGCAACCAGAAGGTCGTCGAGCGCGCCCCGGCACCCTACCTGGACGCCGCGACGCGCGACGAACTCTGCCAGGCGGCGCTGCGGCTCGGCCGCGCCGTGAACTACACGCATGCGGGCACCGTCGAGTTCCTGATGGATGCCGACACCGGCAAGTTCTACTTCATCGAGGTGAACCCGCGCATCCAGGTCGAGCACACCGTCACCGAGCAGGTGACCGGCATCGACATCGTGAAGTCGCAGATCAGCATCACCGAGGGCGGGCGCATCGGCGACGAGAACTGCCCGGTGCCCACGCAGGAGAACATCCGCCTGAACGGCCATGCGCTCCAGTGCCGGATCACGACCGAAGACCCCGAGAACGCGTTCACCCCCGACTACGGGCGCATCACCGCGTATCGCAGCGCGGCGGGCTTCGGCCTCCGGCTGGACGGCGGGACGGCCTACACGGGCGCCGTCATCACGCCCTACTACGATTCGTTGCTCGTGAAGGTGACGGCGTGGGCCCCGACGGCGAAGGAAGCCATCCGCCGCATGGACCGCGGCCTGCGCGAGTTCCGCATCCGCGGCGTGTCGTCGAACCTCCAGTTCGTCGAGAACGTGATCAACCATCCCGACTTCGCCGCGGGCACGGTGACGACGCGCTTCATCGACACGACGCCGGAGCTGTTCAAGTTCGCGAAGCGCCGCGACCGCGCGACGCGCGTGCTGCGCTATCTCGGCGACGTCACGGTGAACGGCCATCCCGACATGAAGGGGCGGCAGAAGCCGGACCTCACCCACGCCCACCTCATCGTCCCGAAGACCGACATCACGTCGCCGATTCCCGCCGGCACGCGCGACCGCCTGCGCGAGTTGGGCGCCGAGAAGTTCGCCCAGTGGATGCTCGCCGAGCGGCGCGTGCTGCTCACCGACACGACCATGCGCGACGCCCACCAGTCGCTCTTCGCCACGCGCATGCGCACGGCCGACATGCTCCGCATCGCCCCGCACTACGCGCGGATGGCGCCGGGGCTCTTCTCGCTCGAATGCTGGGGCGGCGCCACGTTCGACGTCGCCCTGCGCTTCCTCAAGGAGGATCCGTGGCAGCGCCTCGCGAAGCTCCGCGAGGCCATGCCGAACGTGCTGCTCCAGATGCTGCTCCGCGCGTCGAACGCCGTGGGCTACACGAACTACGCCGACAACGTCGTCCGCTACTTCGTCCAGCAGGCGGCGCGCGGCATCGACGGCAAGGGCGGCATCGACCTGTTCCGCGTGTTCGACTCGCTCAACTGGGTCGAGAACATGCGCGTCGCCATCGACGCCGTCCGCGAGACCGGGGCACTGTGCGAGGGCTCGATCTGCTACACGGGCGACCTGCACGACACGTCGCGCAAGTACACGATGCAGTACTACATCGACATCGCGCGCCAGCTGCAGAAGGCCGGCGTGCACGTCCTCGGGATCAAGGACATGGCGGGCGTGTGCCGGCCGCGATCGGCGCGCGAACTCGTGAAGGCGCTGAAGGAAGAGACCGGCATGCCGATCCACTTCCACACGCACGACACCAGCGGCATCGGCGCCGCATCCATCCTCGCGGCCGTCGAGGCGGGTGCCGATGCGGTCGACGGCGCACTCGACGCCATGAGCGGCCTCACGTCGCAACCGAACCTCGGTGCCATCGTCGCCGCACTGGAAGGCGACGCCCGCGATCCGTGCCGGCTGTCCGACGGCAGCGCAGCAGGCATCGATCGCGACACGCTCCAGGCGCTGTCTGACTACTGGGAGGGTGTTCGCAAGGTCTACGCACCGTTCGAGGCCGACATCCGCGCCGGCACCGCCGACGTGTATCGGCACGAGATGCCCGGCGGGCAGTACACGAACCTGCGCGAGCAGGCGCGCGCCACGGGGCTCGAGCATCGCTGGTCCGAGGTGTCGCAGGCCTACGCCGACGTGTCGCGCATGTTCGGCGACATCGTGAAGGTCACACCCACGTCGAAGGTCGTGGGCGACATGGCGATCTTCATGGTGGCGAACGACCTCTCGCGCGCCGACGTGATGAACCCCGAGCGCGATGTCGCGTTCCCGGAATCCGTGGTGTCGCTCTTCAAGGGCGAACTCGGCTTCCCACCCGACGGCTTCCCGGAGTCGCTGTCGCGCAAGGTGCTGAAGTGCGACACGAGCGCACCCATCCTGCCCGTCCCGCCGCGGCCCTATCGTCCCGGCGACACGCTCCCCGAGGTCGACCTCGAAGGCGCCCGCAAGGACGCCGAGAAGATCGCCGGCCATCACATCACCGACACCGATCTCGCGTCGTATCTCATGTACCCCAAGGTCTTCCGCGAGTACTCGGAGCATCGCCGGCACTACGGCGACGTGAGCGTCCTGCCCACCGCCGCGTACTTCTACGGGATGGCCGAGCGCGAGGAGATCGCGGTCGATCTCGACCCCGGCAAGACGCTCGTGATCCGCATGCAGGGCACGGCGCCGGCCGAGGAGGAGGGCCTCGTGAAGGTCTTCTTCGAACTGAACGGCCAGGCGCGCACGATGCGCGTCGAGAAGGCCGGCGCCCCGAAGGCGGCGCGGCGCGTGCAGGCCGAACTGGGCAACGTCGCCCATGTCGCCGCACCGATGCCCGGGATGATCGTCACCGTTTCGGTGAAGGTCGGCCAGCAGGTGAAGGCCGGTGATCCGCTCGTGTCCATCGAGGCCATGAAGATGGAATCGCAGATCCGCGCCGACCGCGACGGCATCGTGCGTTCGGTGCACGTGCGGTCCGGCGACACCGTGGCTGCGCGCGATCTCATGCTCGAGTTCGCCCCTTGATGGCCGCCATCGCGGGAGCGCTCCGCCGATGAAGACGCCCCCGCGCCTGCTGCCCCTGGTCGAAGACGGCCTCGTCGACGAGGTCGTGCGCCAGCTGAAGAGCGGCAAGGAGGCCATGGTGTTCGTGGTCGTGTGCGGCGGCGAGGTGCGCTGCGCGAAGGTCTACAAGGAGGCCGACAAGCGCGGCTTCCGGCAGAGCGTCGCATACACCGAAGGCCGCAAGGTGAAGAACAGCCGGCAGGCGCGCGCGATGCAGAAGGGTTCGCGCTACGGCCGCCAGGAGCAGGAAGCCGCGTGGCAGCACGCCGAGGTCGACGCGCTCTTCCTGCTGGCGAACGCCGGCGTGCGCGTGCCAACGCCCTACAACTTCCACGAGGGCGTGCTCCTCATGGAACTGGTGATGGACGCCGACGGCAACGCGGCGCCGCGCCTCGACGATCTCGAACTCACGCCCGAGGACGCCCGCGAGTACCACGCGATGCTGATCCGGCAGGTGGTGCGGATGCTGTGCGCCGGCATCGTCCACGGCGACCTCTCGGAGTTCAACGTGCTCGTCGACGCCCACGGGCCGGTCATCATCGATCTGCCCCAGGCCATCGACGCGGCGGGCAACAACAACGCTGGCCGGATGCTCATCCGCGACGTCGGCAACCTCGCCAGGTTCTTCGGGCGGTTCGCGCCGGAGCTGCTCACCACCGACTACGGCCACGAGATCTGGGCACTGTACGCGGCGGGCGCGCTCACGCCCGAGGTGGAACTCACGGGCAAGTTCGACCACGACACCACCCCGCCGGACATCGCGGCTCTGCTCCGCGACATCGATGCGGTGATCGAGGAGGAAGAGGAGCGGCGGCAGCGGCAGATGGCGGAGTAGGTCGGGATTCGTGGGTCGAGCATCGCTCGACGCTGCGCTGGCTTGGGTACAGCTGCGGATCCACGAACGCGGGCGTCGGACAGAGCCCGACCCACGGGGGTTGTTCTCAGCGTCAAGGCATCCAGTTGCGAGGCACCTGCGTGGGTCGAGCATCGCTCGACGCGGCGATGGCTTGGGCACAGCGGTGAATCCAGGAACGCGGGCGTCGGACGAAGCCCGACCCACGGAGATTGTTTTCAGCGCCGCGGTATCCAATCGCGCAGGCCCTTCGTGGGTCGAGCATCGCTCGACGCGGCGCTGGCTTGGGCACAGCGGTGAATCCAGAAGCGCGGGCGTCGGGCGGAGCCCGACCCACGCACCCCCGACACCCCCCTACCCCACCCGATGCGCCCGCATCACCTCGGCCCGCAGCGTGTCCCAGATCCGCCGATGCACATCGACGAATTCCGGCGTGAGGCGGACCTCCGCGACGTCGCGCGGACGCGGCAGGTCGATGGGGAACGTCCCCACCGGGCGGCTCGCCGGTCCGGCCGAGAGCACGATCACGCGATCCGAAAGCGCGATCGCCTCCTCGAGGTCGTGCGTCACGAAGAGCACCGATTTCCGGTCCTGCTGCCACAGCGCGAGCAGTTCGTTCTCCATGAGCACGCGCGTCTGCACGTCGAGCGCCGAGAAGGGTTCGTCCATCAGCAGGATGCGGGGCTCCACCACGAGCGTCTGCGCGAGTGCCACGCGCTTGCGCATCCCGCCCGACATCTCGTGCGGATACTTGCCGCCGTGGCCCGCGAGGCCGACGCGCGCGAGCCAGTCGTCGGCCTTCGCGAGCGCCGCGTCGCGCGGTTCGCCGCGCAGTTCGAGACCGAAGCAGACGTTGTCGCGCGCCGATCTCCACGGCAGCAGGGCCTCGCCCTGGAAGAGATAGCCCGCGTGGACGTTGCGACCGGGCAGCGGTTCTCCGAACACGCGGACCTGGCCGTCGGCCGGCAGCAGCAGGCCTGCCGCGGCGTTCAGCAGCGTGGACTTGCCGCAGCCCGTGGGCCCGACGAGGCTGACGAACTCGCCCTCGCCCACTTCGAACGTCGCGCCGGACACGGCCGTGGTGTCGACCCCTTCGCGGCTGGTGAAACGGCAGTCGACGGCCTCGAAGGCCACGGCGGCAGGCGAACGCAACAGCGTCTCCGTCACCGCGCGAGCGCCTTGTCGACGAACACGTTCGTGTAGGTCTGCTCGAGGAAGAGCACCGGCGCACGGCGTACCGCGTTGTTGTTCGCCAGCAGCACCTGGTAGCTGTTCTCCACGCCCTTGCGCAGGATGCGGCCGTCCTTCGAGTAGGTGCGGCGCAGGCGCTCGAAGGCCATGGCGTAGAGCGCGCGATCGCCCAGCAGATACTCCGGCGGCACCGCCTTCAGGACATCGTCGGTGGAGGCCGCGGCAAGCCACTTCAGCGTCCGCACCATCGCGTTCGCGAGCGCCTGCACCGTGTTGGGATTCGCCTGGATGAAGGCCTGCTTCGCGTAGAGCGTCGCCGCCGGCATCGTGCCGCCGAAGATCTTGCGCGTGCCGTCGTCGGTGATCGTCTCGTGCACGATCTTCAGATCGCCGCTCTTCTCGAGCAGGCTCATCACCGGCTCGACGGACGAGAGCGCGTCGATCTGCCCGCCGCGCACCGCGGCCACGGCACCGGCCCCGCTGCCCACGCCGATGATCGAAACGTCGTCCGGCGTGAGTCCGACGGAGGCGAGCAGATGGTTCACCAGCATGTGCGTGCTCGACCCCGGCGCGGATACGCCGACGCGCATCCCCTTGAGGTCCTTCGGCCACGAATACGCCGCCGCGCGGGCGCGGACGATGCCGAGTTCGAGTCCGGGGTTCATGCCCTGCAGCACGAAGGCCTGCACCTTCTGCGCGAGCGTTTGCATCGTGATGGTGTGCTCGTAGGCGCCCGACACTACGTCCGCGCTGCCGCCGATCAGCGATTGCAGTGCCTTGGCGCCGCCGGGGAAGTCGACGATCTCGGGCTCGAGTCCTTCGTCACGGAAGTGGCCGAGGCGGTCGGCCAGCGTGAGAGGCAGATAGTAGAGCGTCGCCTTGCCGCCGACCGCAAGGGTGAGGCGCGGCTTCTCGGGCGAGGCATGGGCGCGGGACACGCCGAGGGCGAGGCCGGCGACACCGGCACCGATCTGCAGAATCGCGCGGCGGCGGCTGAGGTCGAGGTGCTGCGCTTCACTCCGGGTTCCGTCCATGGTGCCCTCCTCCGTCATTGTTCCGTCCGACCCGCGCACCACCGCCGGGTTCAGCGTGCGGGCACCTTCTGCGCGAACGCGTTCGTGTAGATCTGGTCGAGCGCGATCGATGCGGCGCGCACCGCGGCGTCGTCCTGCGCAGTGATGCGCAGCGACAGCTCGGCCCCCGCCGGAGGGATCACGCCATCCTTCGAGTACACACCACGGAGCCGTGTGAGCGCCGCGAGGTAGGCCGTGCGATCACCGAGCGCGTACTCGGGCGGGATCGCCTTCAGCACATCCTCGTTCGACGCCGCCTGCAACCAGCGCAACGCCCGCACCATCGCGTTGGTCAGCGCCTGCACGGTGAGCGGGTTCGCGCGCACGAAATCGATCTTCGCGTACAGGCAGGCGGACGGCAGCACACCGCCGTACACGAGGCGCGAACCGGCCTCGCTGAAGGTCTCGTGCGCGATGCGAATGTCGCCCGCCCGTTCGAGCATCACCATCGCCGGCTCGACGTTCACGATCGCATCGATCTGCCCGCCGCGCGCGGCCGCCACCGCCGTCGCCCCCGTGCCGACACCCACGACCGCCACGTCGCCAGGCTTCAGCTGGGCCGACGCGAGCAGGTGATTCAGCAGCGTGTGCGTGCTCGACCCGGGGGCCGTCACGCCGACCCTGCGGCCGGCGAGATCCTTCGGACCCTGGTATCCGTCGAGACGCCCCTTCACGAGTCCGAGCGCCAGCGCCGCATTGCCCTGCAGCACGAAGGCCTGGAGCTTCTGCCCCTTCGCGTGCATCTGGATCGTGTGCTCGAATCCGCCCGACACGATGTCGGCGCTGCCACCGATCACGGCCTGCAGCGCCTTCGCGCCGCCGGGGAAGTCGATGACCTCCACGTCGAGCCCTTCGTCGCGGAAATAGCCCAGGCGTTCGGCGAGCGTGAGCGGCAGGTAGTAGAGCGTCGCCTTGCCGCCGACGGCGATGCGCAGGCGGGGCTTCTCCGGCGCGGCTTCGGCGGGCAGCGCCAACGCGAGTACGAGCGAGACGGCAAGGCAGAGCAGGGCGTGGACGCGGCGCATGGTCGGGAGCGGGAGTCGTGAGAAGCGGGGATGTCAGGCGACGGCCGATCCGGAATCCGTGAGCGCGTTCTCGAGGGCGGTCCAGGCAAGCGTCGCACAGCCCTCACGATTCGGCGTGGCGGCCACGACGCGCAGGACGGCCTCGTGGTCGGGTGGCGCATCATCGCCGGCCGACACCACCCGCGCACGCGCCGCGGCGAGAAACGTCGACTTCACGGCGAGCGCATCCGCCACCCGCCGGCCGCGCACCCATTCGGTCATGATCGAGGCCGACGCCATCGAAATGCCGCAGCACTCGCACTGGAAACTCACCTCGTCGACCACATCCCCGGTCACGCGAACGAAGACGGTGAACGTGTCGCCGCACAGCGGATTCACCGCCTCGCCGATGCGGTGATCACCCTCCATCACGCGGTAGTTGCGTGCGTTGCGGATGTGATCGAGGACGACCTCGTCGTACAGCTTGCTCATGCGGCCTCCAGGGGGCGCTGGTCGACGCGCGGGCAGAGAACCCCGGCAGCGGTGCCGGCCGTTTCGGCCCATGCGACAAAGCGCCCCGCCTCGATACCCGGGTCGAACGGAGGGATCGTTTCGAAGCCGCGTCGCCACTCGAAGATGCGGGCAACCTGCGAAGCGGCGGTGATGGCGGGCGGCGTGTCTTCCATGGCGGAACCGGGGTCAGGACCAGCCGTGTATCGTCGCACAGCGCTGGGTCGGCGCGCCACCGGCAGCGGCGTGGGACGAGCATGGCTCGACGCGGCGATGGCTTGGGCACAACGGCGAATCCAGGAACGCGGGCGTCGAGCGAAGCTCGACCCACGGGGGTTGTTCTCAGCGCCGAGGAATCCAGTCGCGAGGCCCTTTCGTGGGTCGAGCATCGCTCGACGCTGCGTGGACTCGGGCGCAGCAGCGAATCCAGGAACGCGGGCGTCGAGCGAAGCTCGACCCACGGGGGTTGTTTCCAGCGTCGACGAGTCCAGGGACGAAGGCCCTTCGTGGGTCGAGCATCGCTCGACGCTGCGCCGGCTTGGGCGCAGCAGCGAATCCGGGAACGCGGGCGTCGGGCGGAGCCCGACCCACGGGGGTGTCTTCAGCGCCGAGGCCTCCTTCGGCGCGGTACTTCCTGGGCCACTCCTAGCTCGCCCGCGGCGGCATCTCCATGGCCCCTACGGGATGCGCGCGGAGGAACCGCCGGAAGCCGACCGCCAGGAGCGCGAGTCCCACGCCGGCCGCGACGAACGGGCCAGGGTAGCCGAAGCGATCCATGACCGCGCCAAACGCCGACACGCCGATCGCCTGACCGAGGAACAGACACAACGCGAAGAACGACACGCCAGCCCCGCGGGCCGCGGGCGCGATCTCGGTTGCGCGCACCTGCAGCGTGTTGTGCAGCATGTAGAAGCCGAAACCGAGCAGCACGACGAACGGGGCCGTTGCGAACCATGCCGGCATCACTGCGATGCCGAGGAAGCACGCGAGCAGCGTGACGCCGCCGGCCCCCACGAGCCCCGCCTCGCCCAGCCGCTTCACGAGCCGCACCACCATCACGCTGTACGCCACGCCGCCCACGCCGAAACCGGCCACGATGAGGCCCGTCAGGCTGTCCGACAGGCCGAACCGCTGCTTCAGGTACGCACCGACGAAACCGAACGCGCCGAAGAAGAGGAACCCCTCGATACCGACGGTGGCGAGCACGGCGCGGGCACGGGCGGAGCGGAGCATCTCGCCGTAGCGCTGCCACGGCGCCGAGAAGATGCCGCTGCCGCGGTCGTCGTCCCGCAGGGCTTCCCACCCGAGCAGCACGCCGACGACGAGGAACGCGCCGCCCAGCGCCACGAAGGCCGCACGCCAGCCGAGCAGATCCGACAGCAGCCCGCCGATGAGCGGCCCCATGCTCTGGCCCAGCAACGTGCCTGCGATGAAGCGGCCGAGCCGCGCCTGCCGGCCCTCGTACGCGAAGCGGTCACCGATGAAGGCGAGGGAGAGCGGAATCACCGCGCCCGACGCCATGCCGGTGAGGAAGCGGAAGAGGGTCAACCCGCCCAGACCGACGGAGAAAGCGCTGGCAGTCGCCGCCACGGCCGCGAAGAGCATCGCGATGGAGACCACACGGAGCTTGCCGAACCGGTCGCCCACGACGCCGTGGATCGGCTGGAACAGGCCGTACGCGAAGGTGAAGGCGGTCAGGACCATCGCGACATCGGCGACACGCGCACCGAAATCGTGGCCCAGGGTGGGGAGCAGCGGATCGGTGGCGCGCATGGAGGCGCCCGACACGAAGCCGGCGGCCGCGAGGAGGAAGAGCGTGGAACGCCGGGTCACGGGAAGCATCGGGGCGAGAATACCCGAGGGTCGCGAAACGATGGCGGGTCGCCCGCCCGGATGTTCAGTGCGTGGACGCGGTGAAGCCGGGGCGCATGCGGAGCAGCAACGTGAAGCAGGCCCCACCGTCGGGATTGTTCATCGCCCAGAGCCGGCCGCCGTGCTGCTGCACGATCTCGTGGCAGATCGCGAGCCCGAGGCCGGTACCGCCCGCACCGCTCTTGGTCTTGCTGCTCTGGACGAACTTGTCGAAGACGGTCTCCAGTTCGTCGGGCGGGATGCCCACGCCTTCGTCGATCACCTGAAGCCGTGCCGCGGGTTCGCCATCCAGGGCATCGGCGTCGATGACGAGACGGACGCGGCGGCCGGCCGGCGTGAACTTGATCGCGTTGGAGAGCAGGTTGCGGACGACCTGCGCGATCCGCACGGCATCGCACCAGGCCCGCGGCGCCCGGCCGTCCTCCTCGATCGACACCTGCACCTGCTTCTCCCGGGCCAGCTCGGCCAGTTCCGCCGCCACCGTACCGGCGATGTCCGGCAGCTCGTGGTGGTCGAACTCGTAATGCATCTTGCCGGCTTCGAGCTTCGAGAGGTCGAGCAGATCGTTCAGCAGCAGCAGGAGCCGGTTGCCGCTCTGGTGGATGCGCTCCAGATACTGGGTGAGGCGATCGACGGAACCCTGCCCCCCGTGGCTCCGGTCGATGCCGAGGCGCGAGAACGACAGGATCGCGTGCATCGGCGTACGGAGTTCGTGCGACATGTTCGACAGGAACGCCGACTTCGCCTGGTTCGCCATCTCGGCCGCCTCCTTGGCCTCGGTCAGTTCCCGCGTGCGCTCGGCGACGAGCCGCTCCAGGTCGTCGCGGTGGCGCCGCAGGGCCTCCTGCGCGGCGCGGTACTCGGTGACGTCGAGACTGCCCCCCATGACCTTCACGGCCATCCCATCCGCATCGCGGCTGATGTGCGCCCGGGCGAGCGTGTCCATGTAGAACCCTTCGACATGCTGCAGCCGGTACTCGACCTCGTACTGGTCGGCGTCGGAGGTGAGTGCCTGCCGCACTGTCCGAGCCATGCGTTCGCGGTCGTCGGGGTGCACGTGTGCCAGGAAGTCCGCCATAGGGATCTCGAGCGGATGGCCGTGCCGCCCGACCCGGGTGGCGGCCCCGGGCGAGAGCTGGAGCGTCTGGGCGCGGATGTCCCACGACCAGACATCGAGGTCGGCCGCCCACACGATGGTGCGCAACCGGGACTCGCGATCCCGCAACTCGGTCTCGACGCGCCGCCGTTCGGCTTCGGTGCGCGCGTTGATCTCGGCGACCGCCAGGGTCTTGGAGACCTCCGTGACGATGGTCGCCTCCTGGTCGGTCCAGGCATGGGGGGTGGTCGAGGCCACGCACAGGACGGCGATGAAGCCATCGTCGCGTCCCCTTCGAATGGGCGCATCGAGGAAGGCGACCACCGGCGCGTCGCCGATCGTCAACTGCTGCCCGTCGCAACGGGGATCCCGGGACGCGTTCTCCACACGGACCAGTTCGCCGGCGCGCAGGGCAGCCACGGCCCCCGGCGCCATTCGCTGCCGGACCGTTCCACCGGTCGCGGCTGCCAGACCATCGGGCATCGCGGCGGAGGCGAGGGGGTTCAGGCCGCCATCCGGCTCGACTTCGCACAGCGCGACCAGCCTTCCTCCGAGCACGAGTGACAGCTCCCGCACCGCGATCTGGCGGATCGCGTCGATCGACGCGCCGGCGGTCATCGCACGTGCGATCGCGTTGAGCACCTCCAGGCGCAGGGACGTCTGGCGCAGCGCCTGCTCCGCCCTGCGCCGCTCGGTGATGTCGACATCGACGCTGATCACGTACTCGCTGCCGTCGGCGAGCTGCGTGGCCACCTCGCTGCGCATCGTCCAGAGCACGCGGCCATCGGGATAGGACAGCGGCACCTCGACCACGCGGGAGTCCCCCGTGGCCTGCCGCAGTCGCCCCTCCAGATCGGCCGGCGCGCCGAGCAGCGCGCCGAGCGTGGTACCGATGAGTTCGTGCTTGGGACGCCGATGGAGCCGCACGGCCGCCTGGTTCGTGACGACGATGCGATGCGCCGCGTCGCGGACGTACACCGGCACGGGCACCGCGTCGACGATCTCGTCGAGGAAGTGGCGGGCGCGCTCGGCCGCCTCGCCCGCGCGCTTGGGCGCCGTGATGTCGGTGACCGTGACGACGAGATAACGGCTGCCGTCGGGCATGGTCACCGGTGTCTTCGTCTTCAGGATCCAAGGGGCGATGGCGGCGGCGGCCGTGAACTCCTCGACGACCACCGGGATACCGTTGCGCAGCGTCTCGGCGTCCTCGGCGTCGTAGCGACGGCCGGCCTCCTCGCCGTAGATGTCGGCATTGCGGTGTCCGATGACCCGCTCCGCCGGCTGGCGGGACATGCGGCACAGCGCTTCGTTCGCGAGCACCCAGACGCCGGATTCGTCCTTGACGCACACGCCCTGCGGCATCGCCCCGATCAGCGCGTCGAGGAAGGCGCGGCTGCGTCGCACTTCGAGTTCCGCCTCCCGGCGCTCGGTGATGTCGACGAACGACAGCGCGATGAACTGCTCGCCCGAGGGCATCGAGAACGCGCGCTTGCGCTTGATGATCCACGCGCTGCGCGAACCTGCGATGTCGTAGCGCTGCTCGATGGAGGTCTCGCCGTGCGTCGCGAACAGCGCGTCGTCCTCGGCGCGGTTCTGGGCGGCGGTCGCGGGCTCGAAGAGATCGTCGTCGGTGCGCCCGATGAAATCCTCGCGCTTGCACCCGAAGAAATCGAGGATCTCGCGATTCGCCTGGACGACCCGGTGATGGCGGTCCTTCACGACGATCGGTACCGGGATGGACTGGAGCACCGCGTCGAGGAAGGCCTCTGCCGTCCGCCGCGCCGTGATGTCCTGCACCGTGACGAGCACCAGCTTCCCGGTCCCCGGGGTGTCGACGAGACGCTTGCTCTTGATGACCCAGTGACCGCTGCCGTCGGCCGCCGTCATGGATTCCTCGAAAACGAGGGGCTCGCCGCCATCCAGCATCGCGCGGTCCTGGGCGCGATACCACCCGCCGCGGTCCGGCCCGAACAGTTCGACATCGGTGCGGCCGAGCGTCGCCTCCCGCTCGAGGCCGTGGAACGAGAGGAACGCATCGTTCGCCAGCACGACGCGACCCTTCTCGTCCTTCGCGACGAAGATGATCGGAAGCGCTTCGAGCACCTGCACGAGGAGTCGCTCGCCGTTCTCCGAACGCTCCTGCGCCGCCTTCAGATCGTCGATGGCGGCCGTCGTGCCGACGACGAATCGCGCCCCATCCTCCCGCTGCACCAGGGCCTTGCGCAACAGGACCCAGCGACCGTCGCTGCCCGGCCGTCTCGCGCGGATCTCCCGTGTCACGGGCTGCCCGGTCGCGAGAACCTCGTCGTCCTCCGCGTAGGCCTCGGCAACGATCTCGGGTGGGAGGAAATCGCAATCGGAACGGCCGACGATCGCGTCCTTCGATTGTCCGAAGACGTCGGCGAAGGCCTGGTTGACCCGGACCCACCGATGCCGGTCGTCCTTCACGAACACGGGCTGCGGCATGGCGTCGATGATGGCATCGAGGAATCCCCGTTCCCGGCGCGCGGCCTGCTCGGCCTCGTGGCGGTCGGTCATGTCGATCGCAGAGACCACCAGGAACACGCTGCCGTCGGGACGCCGCAGCGGCACCTGCATGCCGAGCCCCTTCACGACCCTGGGCCCGTGGATCGGCGCGTACGTGACGTCGTCGCGCAGCGCCTTGCCGGAGGCCAGGACGTCATGGTCGCGCTCGCGGAATCGCTCGGCGTCCTCCCGCGGGAACAACGCGAAATCGTCCATTCCCAGGACTTCGTCCGGCGTTCGACCGAGCATGTCGCCGGCCGCGGTGTTGACGTACACGAAGCGCAGCTTGTCGTCCTTCACGACGATCGGGATCGGAATCGCGTCGACGAGGTCCTTCATGAAGGCGAGACTGGCCTCGCGCTCGGAGGCGGCGGCCTTCAGGTCATGGATGTCGAGCGACATCCCCATGAAGCCGACCGGCCTCCCCTGACCGTCACGGATGGCGCGTCCGCGCGTCAGGTGCCAGCGCCACTGCCCGCCCACGTGCCGGACGCGGTGCTGCACGGCGAAGTCGGCGAGCGTGGCGATGGCGTTGCGGGCGGTGCCTTCCAGAAGCGGCTTCTCCTCGGGATGCAACGCCGGCGCAAAACTCTGCAGCGTGACCTGACCGGCGGGCAATCCTGTGCTCTCCGACCAGGCCGGGTTGAGATACGTGATCCACATCCTCGTGTCCGCGAGCCATACCGTGAACGGCGCCGTGTCGGCCATGTCGCGAAATCGGCGTGCGTTCTCGTCGATCGCCGCGTTGAGACCGGCCACTTCGGCCCGGCGTCGCCGGTCGAGCACCAGGACGCCACCGAACAGGGCGAAGGACGCCAGGCCGCCGACGATGGGTACCCAGAAGACCAGGCCGCCTCCGTCGGCGATCCCGAACGACGCCAGTGGCGCGACGCGAATCGAGAACGCCACGCCGCCGCGGGTGCTGGCCACTTCGCGGGGGGCAAGGCGCACGAACCGCGCCCCATCGGGATGGGTGTCGATCGTGACGGTACGGCCGTCGGAATCCACGGCGACAAGGGCAACGGCCGCAACGGATCCGGCGGGCAGCGCGCTCTTCAGCAGCGACTGGATGTCCACGCGCGCCATGGCAAGGCCCCTGAGCTGCCCCTCCCGCCCCGGGGCCGCCGGTGCCCACGCAGGCGCGTACATCAGAAACGCGGGGCCCGACGGGACCAGCCCTTTCGCACCCGCGCCGACGTCGGGTCGATTGGTGACGACGCGCGAGTACGTCAGCTTCCGCGTGCTCGCTGCGCGCTCGATCGCATCACGCCGCGGGCCGTCGGCGGCGGAGTCGAATCCGAGGGATCGGTCCGCGGCGGCGGCATCGAGGTGACACACAAAGACCATGGGATAGTGGTCGGACGGGGCGCCCTCGGGCCAGACGGTGTAGCCGGCCCGGCCGCGGCGCAGCGCGTCGACATGACCCGGGAGATCGCCGTCCGGCACACGCTGGACGTAACCCATCCCCATGGCACCGGGAAACGTGGTCTCCGGCAGCGAGAGTCCGCGGACGAAGTGTTCCCAGTCTGCCGCCGTGACGTCCCTGCTGGTGGATACGAAGCTCGCCGCGGCACGCACTGCCTGTTCCGTTGCAACGAAGCGCGCGTCCACGCGCTGCAGGACATCGGCGACAACGGCGTCGAAATGCCGCGCTTCATCCTGCGACCGGTCGGCCCCGGCGGACCACCAGGCGAGGACGGTGAGCGTGAGCGAAAGGCCGAGCACGATCCACGGCGCGACAGCGAACGCCAACGCCTGCTCCGGACGCCCCCCGCTCGCGCGCTGCCCGGTCGGCGGCGTCGGCTTCATGGCGCGGGCAGGCCCCCCGTTTCCGAAGCCCCGTCCGACTGCACCGAGGGCCCTCCCGAATGCCCGCTCATCGCGTCAGACGAGGCGCTGACCGTCGAAGAACGCCTTGCGCCAGCGTGTCACCGTGACCTTCTCGAAGAGCCCGGCCAGCGTGAACGGGTCCTCGGCAATGAAGCGCTCCGCCTCGGCACGATCGTCGGTGTCCACGATCAGGATGCCGCCGCTGCCACCCGTACCGTCGTCGTCGATGAGCGCTCCGGCCGCCAGCAGAAGATGCTGGTGAGTGGTCAGGTACTCGAGGTGGGCCGGACGGGTGCGGGCGCGGATGTCTGCTGCACCGGGCTTGTCGAGCGTCTGGATGGCATAGGGCATCGGACAATCCTTTGCACTGGGTTGGTCGCGCCGGGAAGGAAGGGACGGACGCGGTGGCGCGAGCGTACACCGCGCCGCAGCGGGATGCGAAGACAGTGTGGTGACAACTCGGCGCTGAGAACGCCCTCCGTGGGTCGGGCTTCGCACGACGCCTGCGTTCCTGGATGCGCTGTTGTGCCCAAGCGCGCGCTGCGTCGAGCGTAGCTCGACCCACGAAGGGCTGTTCCGTCGGGACCAGGGGCGCTGAAAACAACCCCCGTGGGTCGGGCTTCGCCCGACGCCTGCGTTCCTGGATTCATCGCTGGGCCCAAGCCATCGACGCGTCGAGCGTAGCTCGACCCACGAAGGGCTGTGCCGTTGGGACCAGGGGCGCTGAGAACGCCCTCCGTGGGTCGGGCTTCGCCGACGCCTGCGTTCCTGGATTCATCGCAGTGCCCAAGCCATCGGCGCGTCGAGCGTAGCTCGACCCACGAACATCCTCGCCACTGGATTCATCGGCGCTGAAAACAACCCCCGTGGGTCGGGTTCGCCCGACGCCTGCGTTCCTGGATTCATCGCAGTGCCCAAGCCATCGGCGCGTCGAGCGTAGCTCGACCCACGAACATCCTCGCCACTGGACTCGTCGGTACTGGAAACAACCCCCGCGTGTCGGGTTCCGCCCGACGCCTGCGTTCCTGGATTCATCGCTGGGCCCAAGCCATCGACGCGTCGAGCGTAGCGCGACCCACGAACATCCTTGCCACTGGATTCATCGGCGCTGAAAACAGCCCCCGTGGGTCGAGCTTCGCTCGACGCCCGACCGCGTCATCCGCCCGGACAAAGCGGTCCGGCCACAGCCTGCAGGGTGCGGCCGGTCACCGCGTCCTCGGTGAACACCGCCACGCCCGCTTCGTCGGGGCGGAACTCGGTGGGCGACACCCAACGGACATCGAAGGCGGACCGGCCTGCGCCATCGGACGGGAACGGGCCCGCAAACCGGCGGACGACGAAGTCATGGCGCAGCAACCTTCCGGCGTTCTCCCCTGCCGCGATCCGCGACACCAGGGCGTTCTGGTAGAGCGCCACGAAAGTGTGGCTGGCCACCGTGGGTCCACCGTTGGCGTTGGCCAGGGAAGTGCCCGAGATCCGCAGGCTGCCGTCCGGCTGGCGGGCGATGCTCGCGGTGATGTTGCGCTCGGCCGCCTGTCCGGCAGCCGCCTGCGACAACGGCGCGAGGCGTGTCGCGATGCCACCCGGACCCGCATCGCCACCATCGAACACGAACTGCGGCGTGTAGACGGTGCGCGAACGCGCCCGGCGCGCGACCTCGTTCTGCCGCTCGCCATACGTACGATCGGCGAAGCGGTCGGGCCAGCCGAGGCGGTCCCAGTAGTCGACGTGGAACGCGAGGGGCACGGCGTTGATCGGGGGCCGCGCAGCGTCGAACGTCATCGAGAGCCAGCGGTCCGCCGGCGGACAGCTGCTGCATCCTTCGGACGTGAAAAGCTCCAGCACCGGGGTCCGGTACGGTCCCGACTTCAACGCACACGGAGATGCGGCGGATGCGGGCAGCGCAGCGGTCGCCGCCGCGAGGAGCACCGCGTAAAGCGGAACGGTCGATGGAAAAGGGGTCGATCGGGGCATGGCGCTCTCGCAGGAGTCGAGGAACACGACGATCCGACAGATACGAGGCGCGCTCGCGGGCAGATGCAATGCCGCAGTGCCGCACGGCTCTCGATTGTCCCGGACGAGGTGGCCCCCTACCATGCGGCACCTCACACACGCAGCGAGTGCGCCGCCATGATCCATCGAAGCCCATGCGACAACGTCGCCGTCCCCGATGTGTCCCTGCCGCATTTCGTGCTCGGCGCGCTGCGCGCCCAGGGTGAGCGCGCCGCCGTCGTCGACGGGCCGAGCGGCCGGATGCTGACGGCCGCGCAGGTGGTCGCGCAGACAGAGCGCTTCGCCGCCTCGCTGGCGACGCGCGGGTTCCGCAAGGGCGACGTGCTCGCCATCCTCTCGCCGAACGTGCCGGAGTACGCCTGCGTGTTCCTCGGCACCAATCTCGTCGGCGGCATCGTCACGACGTTGAATCCGCTCTACACCCGCGACGAGGTCGCGCACCAGCTCACCGAGACCGGCGCGCGGATCCTGTTCACCGTCGGACCGCTGCTGCCGCAGGCCATCGCCGCCGCGGCAGGCACGCCGGTGGAGGAGATCATCGTGCTCGGCGAGGGAGAGGGTGCGACGCCCTACGCGGCACTCATGCGAGAGACCGGACCGGTGCCCGCGGTCGCCATCGACCCGGCCGACGATCTCGCCGCCCTGCCCTACTCCAGCGGCACGAGCGGTGTGCCGAAGGGCGTGATGCTCACGCACCGCAATCTGGTGGCGCAGCTCTGCCAGGCGGAGCCGACGCGCCCGCAGGTCACCGACAGCGTCATCCTCGCCGCCCTGCCGTTCTTCCACATCTACGGGATGATGCTGATCCTGATGCTCGGGCTGCGCGTCGCCGCGAAGCTCGTGACCATGGCGCGATGGGATTTCGAGGTGTTCCTCGACTGCGTGCAGAAATACCGGGTCACGTACGCCCCGCTCGTCCCGCCGATCGTGCTGGCGCTCGCGAAGCATCCGCTCGTGGACAAGTACGACCTCTCGAGCCTCGAGACCATCGGCAGCGGCGCCGCCCCGCTCGGCCAGGAGGTGGAGGAGGCCTGCGCCAGGCGCGTCGGATGCGCCATCTATCAGGGCTACGGCATGACGGAACTCGCCGGGGCCTCGATCACGAACATCGACTCGCTCGGCTTCTCGCGCAGCGGGTCGGTGGGCGTGTGCTGGCCGCTCATGGAGGCGCGCCTGGTGGATCCGGAAACCGGCCTCGACGCGCCACCCGGCGGGCGCGGCGAACTCTGGATGCGCGGGCCGAACGTGATGCGCGGGTACTGGCGCCGGCCCGATGCCACGGCCGAGACCATCACGCCCGACGGCTGGCTGCGCACCGGTGATGTGGCCCATGTGGACGCCGACGGCTACTTCTTCATCGTCGATCGCGTGAAGGAGCTGATCAAGCACAACGCGTATCAGATCGCGCCGGCCGAGCTGGAGGCCGTGCTGCTCACGCACCCGTCGATCGCTGATGCCGCGGTGATCCCGAGCCCCGATGAAGAGACCGGCGAGGTCCCGAAGGCATTCGTCGTGCTGAAGTCGCCGATCGACACCGACGCCATCCTCGCCTTCGTGGCGGAGCGCGTGGCGCCCTACAAGAAGATCCGTCGCATCGAGGTGGTGGAGGCGATCCCGAAATCCCCCTCGGGAAAGATCCTGCGCCGGAAGCTGGTGGAACAGGAGCGGGCGCGGCTGGCGGTGTAGGCCACGGCCGGCGTGCGCGGGGCGCGCCAGCCGCGGCACGGCCTCAGCGCGTGATCGGGAAGAACGACACCGGGGTCATCAAACGATTCTCCTGCGACTCCAGCGCGCCGAGCGCAGCACTCTCCTGGGTGTAGGCGAGCCATTCCGGATCGGCCCACATGGCGGCACGCTTCGTCTCGCGATCACCCGCGTTCTCGTACGCCCAGATGTGGATGTACTGGTTCACGTTGCCGGTCTCGGTCGTGAGATACGCGAACGGCTGACCGAGGTGACGGGTCTGCGGGCCCTTCCCCTTGGCTTCGTAGAGCGCGAGGTGCTTCTTGATGGTGCCGGGGCGGCAGGTGTAGGTGCGGACGTCGAGCAGCATGGATTCCTCCTGAGGGGTGGTGCGTGGTGACGGTTCGTCGCGAGCGGTGCCCGCGACGAGGGCGCGATGGTAACCGCTGGGCGGACGCCACCGGCGTTGCAAGCGTCTTCAGTGCGGCACTTCGCCCAGCACCGTGCAGCGACGGATCACGCGCCGCTGGGTGGCCGCGTCGTATTCAGTGGCGCGGTGCTGCAGGCGGCGGTTGTCCCACACGAGCATCTCGCCGGGCTTCCAGTGGTGCTCGTACGTTGAGTCCGCGTGGATGGCGAGCGCGTTCAGCTCCTCGATGAGGGCGCGGCCGGCGTCGTAGTCCATCCCGAGGATGTATTCGGCGTGGTCGCCCAGGAATATGCACTTCCGGCCCGTCTCGGGATGCGTGCGCACGATCGGGTGATCGACGGGCGGCGTCGCGCGCCTCTGCGCCTCGGTCATCGGATCCTCGCCGTGGCGGCGCGTGCGCGAGAAATCGAGGTTGTGCACGGCGCGCAGATCGGCGATGCGCGCCTTCCACCCGGGACTCAGCCGTTCGTACGCCGCCACCATGTCGCAGAAGTGCGTCTCGCCGCCGGTCGCGGGGACGATCTCCGAATAGATGATCGTGGCCTGGCCGGTCACCGGTCGCCACGAACCGTCGGTGTGCCACGCGAGCGTGCCCTTGTCGGGATGGCGCCCGTTGGGGTTGCCGTGCTCGTCGAGATTCGAGAGCCGGTACAACTCGGGGAAGCCGTCGGCGTGGTACTGGTTCATCACGTGGATCTGCACCTCGCCGAAGCGCCGCGCGAACGCGACCTGCTGCGCGGGTGAGAGATCGTGCACGCCGAAGAGCAGCACGCCGTACTCGAGGAACGCGTCGTGCACGACGGCGAACGTGGCGTCGTCGATGTCGCGCGAGAAGTCGATGCCCGTCAGTTCTGCGCCGATGGCGGGCGTGAGGCGGCGGATGCCGGGGGAGGCGATCTGGCGGGCGGCGGCAGTCATTGCGATGGATCCCGATACGCGGCGTGGGCACCGATTATCGCGCCACGATCGCGGGTCGCGCACTCGTGCACTGCAGCGCGATTCCGGCGTTGCGCGCGCATAGAATCGGACGCTTCCTGCCGGACGACAAGCCGGCAGGCCACCCCCTCCTCATTGGAACGTCCATGCACGATCTCCTGATCCGCGGCGCCACCATCATCGACGGCACCGGCGCCCCCCGCATGAGGGGCGACGTCGCCGTGGCGGACGGCCGCGTGGTCGCGGTGGGCCGCATCACGGACGCAGCCCGGCAGACCGTCGATGCCGACGGCCTCGCACTCATGCCCGGCATCGTCGACGTCCACACGCACTACGACGCGCAGATCACGTGGGACCGCACGCTGTCGCCGTCGCCCTCGCTCGGCGTGACGACGGCGATCATGGGCAACTGCGGCTTCGGCATCGCCCCCTGCCCCGCCCTGCTGCGCGAGACCATCGTGAAGAATCTCTCGGTCGTCGAAGGCATGGACCTCGACGCGCTGCTCACGGGGACGCGCTGGGAGTTCGAGACGTTCGCGGAATACCTGGATCAGCTGCGACGCGTGAAGCCGTACGCCAACGTCGGCGTGCTCTTCGGACATTCGACGGTGCGGACGGCCGTGATGGGCGCGGAGGCATCGACGCGGGCGACGCCCACCGCCGATGAAATCGCGCGGATGCGCGCGCTGGTGAAGGAGGCCCTGGCCCAAGGTGCGGCCGGTTTCGCGTCGTCGTTCTCGCCGAATCACAGCGGCTTCGGCGGCCTGCCGATGCCGTCGACCATCGCCTCCGACGCCGAGCTGCATGCGCTCGTCGAACCGCTGCGGGCGGCCGGTCGCGGTGTGTTCGTGATGGCCACCGGCCCGCGCGGCACGCCGGAGTTCATGGAGGACATCGCCGTGCGCACGGGCCGCCCGGCGTTCATCGTCACGGTGCTGACGATGCACAACGCCAGCGCGCCGAAGACCGCGATGGACTGGTACGAACGCTGCGCGGCCGCGCGTGCGCGTGGTCATGAGGTCGCGATCCAGACGAGCTGCCAGCCACTGTCGTTCGACTTCACGCTGGAAGATCCGTACCTGATGCTGTCGCACGACGCGTTCGACCGCGTGAAGACCGCGACACCGGGCGAGCTGCCGGCGATTTACGCCGACCCCGCCTTCCGTGCGCGGCTGCGCGAAAACCTCGCGCACCCGAAGCCGGGCATTCTCTTCCACGGCGACTGGCGCAAGGTCGAGATGCCCGACGGGACGTCGGTCTCGCAGCGCGCCGCCGAGGCCGCCGTGGATCCGCTCGACTTCTTCTTCGACACCGCGCTCGCCGACGGCCTGCGGACGCGCTTCATCGCGAAGCTCTTCCAGAACGACGACGCGGGTGTTGCCCCGCTGCTGAAGCACGAGGCCGGCGTGATCGCACTCTCGGATGCGGGCGCGCACCTCATCTACTTCTGCGATGCGGGGTTCGGGCTGCACCTGCTGTCTCACTGGGTGCGCGAGACCGGCACGTTCACGCTGGAGGAAGGTGTGCGTCGGCTGACATCGCATCCGGCGGCGCAGTACCGCATCCCGGGGCGCGGGCGCATCGCCCCCGGCGGATGGGCGGATCTCCTGCTGTTCGATCCGGCGCGGGTCGGTCTCTCAGGCCTCGTGCGGCAGCGGGATCTCCCGGCCGGCGGCGAAAGGACGATCCGCCGACCGACCGGCGTCCACGGCGTGTGGGTGAACGGCACCCAGGTGTTCGACGGGACGGACTACGTGGCGCTCGACGCCGGGCCCGGCCACGTCATCGACCGGTACGACGCCTGACGCCACTTCCGTCCCTCAGACCACCCCGAGCACGTCGTAGCCGGTGAGCAGGTAGGTGCGGTCGGCGGGGAAATCCTTCACCAGCACGGCCGGATGCTCCGGCGTGATCATCGGCGCGAGCAGCGACACCGGCGTCTCGATGTCGACGAAGCGATACGGCTTCTGCAGGATCGCCTTCACGGGTTCGTGGCGCAGCTTGGGGTCCTTCACCATGCACGCGTACACGTGGGACTCCGAGAGCGACCCCACGATGCGGCCGTCCTGGGTGACGGGGATCTGCGAGAAGTCGTGTTCCCCCATCAGGCGGATCGCGTCGGCGATGCTCGCCGTCACTTCCAGGCCGACGAGCGCCGCGGCCTTCTTGTTGCGCACGAGTTCGCGGGCCGTGGGGCCCTCGATGTTCTCGTAACCCATCATGCGCATCCACTCGGGGTTGAAGATCTTGCCCACGTAGCGCGTGCCGTGGTCGTGGAAGATCACGACGATCGTCTCGCCCTCGCGGAAGCGGTCCTTCATCTGCATGAGGCCGGCGATGGCCGAGCCCGCCGAGTAGCCCACCCAGATGCCTTCCTGGCGCACGATCTCGCGGGTCCAGATGGCGGCGTCGCGGTCGGTCACCTTCTCGAAGTGGTCGATCACGGAGAAGTCGACGTTCTCGGGCAGGAAGTCCTCGCCGATGCCCTCGGTCACGTACGGGTAGATCTCGTTCTTGTCGAAGATGCCGGTCTCCTTGTACTTCTTGAAGACCGAGCCGTACGTGTCGATGCCGAGGATCTGCACGCCCGGCTTCTTCTCCTTCAGAAACCGGCCCGTGCCGCACAGCGTGCCACCCGTGCCGACGCCGACGATGAGGTGATCGACGCGGCCCTCGGTCTGCTCCCAGATCTCGGGGCCCGTGCTCTCGTAGTGCGCGCGGGCGTTGCTCGGGTTGTCGTACTGGTTCGCCTTCCAGGAGTTGGGCGTCTCCTTCACGAGGCGCGACGAGACGGAGTAGTACGAGCGCGGGTCCTCGGGGTCGACGTCGGTCGGGCAGACGATCACCTCCGCCCCGAAGGCCCGCAGCGCGTCGACCTTCTCCTTCGACTGCTTGTCGGTGGTCGTGAAGATGCACTTGTAGCCCTTCACGATGGCGGCGATCGCGAGGCCCATCCCCGTGTTGCCGCTGGTGCCCTCGATGATCGTGCCGCCGGGCTTCAGCAGGCCCGCGCGCTCGGCGTCCTCGATCATGCGCAGCGCCATGCGGTCCTTTATGCTGTGGCCCGGGTTGGTCGTCTCGACCTTCGCGTACACCGTCGCGGGGATGTCGCGCACGATGCGGTTGAGTCGTACCAGCGGCGTGTGGCCGATGGCGCCGAGAATGTCGTTATGCACGTTTTTTGACATGGCGTGATCCGGGCTCCGGTGAGGCGCGGAAGTATCCCCGATTTTCGAAGAACCGCGGATCGGTGTTGTCGTCCCACCATCCCGGCAGCCCGAGCACCGGCAGCGGCGCGAGCACGCGCGGCGTGGTGAAGTCCGCGGGGTCGCGGAGTGCGTCAGCGAGTGCGGCGTCGAGCGTCGAGATGCGTTCCGGCCACGGTGCGTCGAACCACGCGGCCGGGACGTCCACGAAGCGAACCTTCGCGGTGAGTCCGACGAATGGATCGAGCAGCTTCTCCATCAAGGCGTGGCCGAAGGGGACACACGCCCAGCGGGACACGACATCCGCGCGACGCTCGACGAACAGTTCGGTCCAGCGATGCGCGCGGACGAGCGCTTCGAGAGACGGGTCCGCGCAGGCGACGACGAGGCCGTCCTCGTCGAACAGCGTGAGCGCATCGCGGACGCGGGACCGGACGGGCGCGTCGGCAAACGCGAGATCCCCGACGTGACGTGCATTCAGCGCCGCCTTTGCGCGCGGAAAGAGACACCAGGCGAGGACGTTGAGACGGTCGTGCCAGGTGTCGGGGCGCACGGCCAGTTCGCCGGTCTCGCTGATCCGCCGCTCGTACGCCGCCGCGCCGCCGGCCGGCAGGTCCACCGGGCGCAACGGCAGGCCGTCGGCGTTCCTGGGCGGCACCGGTGCCGCGGCGACGAAGTCCTGAAACGCGGCCGCGTCCGTCGCGGCAGAGAGGGTGGTGAGGTCCACGAGCGCGGCGGCTGGCGCAAAGGCGGGATGGTGGGCGTTTCGGATGGTCGCGTCCGGGCGGGGAAATCGTTCGTACGATAGACGACGGAGCGCCTCCGCGCACGGCGCTGCCCCCAGGACCGGGATCATCGTTCCGCGCGGGTCGTGGGTCGGGCTCCGCCCGACGCCCGCGTTCCAGGATTCGCCTCTGCGCCCAAGCCATCGCGGCGTCGAGCGATGCTCGACCCACGAAGGGGCGCTCGCCACTGGATTCATCGACGCTGGAAACAACCCCCGTGGGTCGGGCTTCGCCCGACGCGCGTGTTCCTGGATTCATCGCTGCGCCCAAGCCAGCGCAGCGTCGAGCGGTGCTCGACCCACGAAGGGCCTCCGCCCCTGGATGCCGCTGCGCTGGAAACAACCCCCGTGGGTCGGGCTCCGCCCGACGCCTCCGTGCCTGGATTCATCGCTGCGCCCAAGCCAGCGCAGCGTCGAGCGGTGCTCGACCCACGAAGGGCCTCCGCCCCTGGATGCCGCTGCGCTGGAAACAACCCCCGTGGGTCGGGCTTCGCCCGACGCCTGCGTTCCTGGATTCGTCGCTGCGCCCAAGCCAGCGCAGCGTCGAGCGGTGCTCGACCCACGAAGGGCCTCCGCCCCTGGATGCCGCAACGCTGAAAACAACCCCCGTGGGTCGGGCTTCGCCCGACGCCTGCGCGCCCGGATTCATCGCTGCGTCCAAGCCGGCGCAGCGTCGAGCAGTGCTCGACCCACGAAGGGAGACTCGCCACTGGATTCATCGACGCTGGAAACAACCCCCGTGGGTCGGGCTTCGCCCGACGCCCGCGTTCCTGGATTCATCGCTGCGCCCAAGCCAGCGCAGCGTCGAGCGATGCTCGACCCACGAAGGGGCGCTCGCCACTGGATTCATCGACGCTGGAAACAACCCCCGTGGGTCGGGCTTCG
>JALHMS010000015.1:0-7162 GCA_022843925.1 Burkholderiales bacterium | reverse complement strand
GTTCCTGGATTCATCGCTGCGCCCAAGCCAGCGCAGCGTCGAGCGATGCTCGACCCACGAAGGGGCGCTCGCCACTGGATTCATCGACGCTGGAAACAACCCCCGTGGGTCGGGCTTCGCCCGACGCCTGCGTTCCTGGATTCGTCGCTGCGCCCAAGCCAGCGCAGCGTCGAGCGATGCTCGACCCACGAAGGGGCGCTCGCCACTGGATTCATCGACGCTGGAAACAACCCCCGTGGGTCGGGCTTCGCCCGACGCCCGTGTTCCTGGATTCATCGCTGCGCCCAAGCCAGCGCAGCGTCGAGCGATGCTCGACCCACGAAGGGGCGCTCGCCACTGGATTCATCGACGCTGGAAACAACCCCCGTGGGTCGGGCTTCGCCCGACGCCCGTGTTCCTGGATTCGTCGTTGTACCCAAGCCAGCGCAGCGTCGAGCGGTGCTCGACCCACGAAGGGCATTCGCGTCCTGTCCTGCAAGCAGCCCGTCCCCTGCCGGTATCATCCAACCCCCGCGGAGTCCCAACGGACGCCGTCGCTTTTTCAACGAACGATTTCCAGGGCAACGTGGCAGAAAGAATCGACTGCGCCGTCATCGGCGCCGGGGTGGTGGGGCTGGCGGTGGCGAGGGAGCTTGCGCTCGCCGGACGCGAGGTGCTGGTGCTCGAGGCGGAATCCGGCATCGGCGAGCACACCAGCTCGCGCAATTCCGAGGTGATCCACGCCGGCATCTACTACCCGAAGGGATCCCTCAAGGCGCGCTTCTGCGTCGACGGCAAGCATCGCCTCTACGCCTACTGCCGCGACCGCGGCGTGCCCCATGCGCAGTGCGGGAAGATCGTCGTGGCGAGTCGCGAGGAAGAGATCCCCGCCGTGCTGAAGTACATCCCGACGGCGGCCGCTAGCGGGGTGCACGATCTCCGCGAGATGGACCTCGCCGAGGTGCGTGAGCTGGAGCCCCGTGTGCAGGCAGTGGCTGCCGTGTTCTCGCCGTCCACCGGCATCATCGACAGCCATGCGTACATGCTCGCGCTCCAGGGCGATCTCGAGAACGCCGGCGGCGTGCCGGTCTTCCGCAGCCCCGTTCTCGGCGGCGAGGTCACGCCGGAGGGCATCGTGCTGCGCGTGGGTGGCGACGAACCCATGGAGATCCTGTGCGGGACCGTCGTGAATTCGGCGGGACTCACCGCACCGCAGACGGCGCGCAGCATCGCGGGCGTCCCCGCCAAGTCGATCCCCGGGCAGTTCTACGCGAAGGCGCACTACTACACGCTGTCGGGCAAGGCGCCGTTCAAGCATCTCATCTACCCCGTGGGCCACGGCTCCTGGCTGGGCGTGCATGTCACCATCGACCTGGGCGGGCAGGTGCGATTCGGGCCGGACATCGAGTGGGTCGACGGCATCGACTACGCGTTCGACGAATCGCGCGAGCCGCTCTTCGCCGAAGCGATCCGCCGCTACTACCCGGCCCTGGCCGATGGCGCCCTGCAACCCGGGTACACGGGCATCCGCCCGAAGATCTCGGCCAAGGGCGAGCCGCCTGCCGACTTCCGCATCGACGGCCCGGCGGATCACGGCGTGCGGGGGCTGGTGAACCTGTATGGCATCGAATCGCCCGGGCTCACGGCGAGCCTCGCGATCGCGGCGCACGTGCGGGCGTTACTGGAGGGCTGAGCGGCCAGGCCTGCGGTCCGGGATTCATCGCTGCGCCCAAGCCGGCGCAGCGTCGAGCGATGCTCGACCCACGAAGGTCCTCGCCACTGGATTCCTCGGCGCTGGAAACAACCCCCGTGGGTCGGGCTCCGCCCGACGCCTGCGTTCCTGGATTCGTCGCTGCGCCCAAGCCGGGGCAGCGTCGAGCGATGCTCGACCCACGAAGGGACTTCGCCCCGGGATGCCTTGACGCTGAAAACACCCCCCGTGGGTCGGGCTCCGCCCGACGCCTGCGTTCCTGGACTCGTCGCTGTGCCCAAGCCCACGCAGCGTCGAGCGATGCTCGACCCACGAAGGTCCTCGCCACTGGATTCCTCGGCGCTGGAAACAACCCCCGTGGGTCGGGCTCCGCCCGACGCCTGCGTTCCTGGATTCGACGCTGCGCCCAAGCCGGCGCAGCGTCGAGCGAAGCTCAACCCACGCTCCCCCTACGAAGCCCGCCGCGCGAACTGCGGGAACAACTGCTCGTCCTCGATGCGCATGTGCTCGGCGAGATCCTCGAAGAACTTGCGGGCTGCAGCGCGCAGCGCCGACAGCTGGGCTTCGGCGGCCGGCTCGGCGCGCTCGGCTGCAAGGAGCGCCTGGATGCGTACCACCGCGGCCGTGTGCGCCGCGTGCTCCGCCTGCATGTCGTCGATCAATTGCCCGATCAGCGAGTGGCCGCCCTGCTCCATCATCGGGAAAAGGTGCGCCTCCTCCTTGACCATGTGCGATTCCAGCGCTTCGGTCAGCGCTGCGAAACGGTCCGCAATCGCGGGACTCCCGCCGCGCCATGCGTAGGCGCAGGCGAGATCGACCAGAAGCGGCAGATCGATCCGATGCCTGTCGTGGAAGCGAACTTGCAGATCGGCGATCAGCGTGGCGGCGGCGGACTGCAGGCGCGGCATTGCGGGAGGGCCTGTCGACGGGATTGCGCATCGTAGCGGGCGCCGGGCAAGGATCCCAGCACCAGGACGCGGCCGGCGCCCATGTACGACACCCCAAAAAAAACGGGGCACCTTGCGGGTGCCCCGAAATCCCTGAAACGACGTAGCGAAGCAACCACCGAACTCCGCCGGATCGCTACATCCGACGGCGGAAACCACCGACTGCGGTGCGGAACGGAGCGACAGAGCCGCCCCGCTGCGCGTGTGCCTCACCCCGAAGCACGGCATGAGTGTGCCGTCCGACGGGATCGATTTCATTGATTCAGATCAAGGAGACCCCACGAACCGTGCGGTCTGACGGCAGGAAACCGGGGCTCAGTCGCGCCGGCGGCGCATGGCGCGGGCGACGCACAGGGCACTGACGGGGGTAGTGAGGGCGATGAAGAGGGTGATGAGCAGTTCGTGGGCGCCGGGCTCCCGTCCCGCCGTGACGAACGCCACGACGGAGGCCAGCAGGAGGGCGCCGAGCCCGAGGGTCGTGGCCTTGGAGGGTCCGTGGAGGCGGCTCAGCGGATCGGGGAAGCGCGCGAGCCCCAGGGAGCCCAGGAACATGAAGGCGGCGCCGGTCACGAGCAGGAAGGCGATGAGAGCGTCGACCATGGCCTACTCCGAGATCCGGCCGCGCTCGGCGTAGCGCGCGAGGGCGACGGTGCCGACGAACCCGAGCACCGCGAACAGGAGCGCCGCCTCGAAGACGTCGGTGCGGCCGGTGCGGATGCCGGACACGACGAGGAGACCGGTGACGTTCACGGCCAGCGTGTCGAGCGCGAGGATCCGGTCGCAGACGCCGGGGCCGATGGCGAGGCGCCAGAGGGCGAGGAGGAGCGCTCCGCACAGCATGGCGGTGGCCGCGATCAGGGCGATGTCGATCATCCGAAGATCTCCAGGAGGCGACGTTCGTAGCGGTCCTTGATCTCGGCGACCAGGGCAGCCGGGTCGGGGACGTCGAGACCGTGCACGGTGAGTCGCCGCGCCCCCATGTCGATGTCCATCGACACGGTGCCGGGCGTGAGGGTCACGGTCGCCGCGAGCAGCGACGCCACGATGGGGTCCTCGATGTCGAGGGGCACCTCGACCACCGCCGGGTTGAGGCGAGACAACGGTCCGAGGGTGAGCTTCGCCACCTTCACGTTCGCGACGAGGATGTCCCAGAGCACGAGCAGCCCGTAGGCCGCCAGCCGGTCCGGGCGACGGATGGCGGGAAGGTCGGGCAGCATGCCGCCGGTGAGCAGCGGCAGGCCCAGGCCGAGAACGAGCGCGAGCAGGATGTGCGCAGCCGACACCGATTGCGCGAGCAGCAGCCAGAGGATCCCGAGGAACAGTGAGATTCGCGGAAAGGGAAGCCAGCGCCGCGTCATCGTCCGCCCTCCGCAGCCGTGGGCTCGATGCGGATCATCCAGCGCAGCCGCTCCGGGCCGAGCACCTCCGCGATGTATCGCGCCGGGCCGATGGCGCCTTCCGCCGCACCGCGCGCGAAGCTCTCCAGGCGGCCGGCCCCCAAGGTCGTCGCCACGATGAACGCCAGCAGGAGCGCAGGCGCCACGGGATGCACGCGTCGGGCGCTGCCGCCTGCGAGGTCCGGATCGACGGCCCAGAAGAGCCGGGAACCCGCGCGGGCGAGGGCGATCATGTTCACCAGGGACGCACCGAGGATCACCGGCCAGACCGGAAACACCGTCGGGGTGCCGGAAAGCAGCATCGCCTTCCCGAGGAAGCCCGCGAAGGGCGGCATGCCGGCCACGGCGACCGCGATGCCGAAGTACAGCGCCCCGAGCAACGCATGGCCACGCATCCGCGGCGCGCGGGTGAGTTCGTCACCGGCATCCCCCCGGGCGGCGCGGATGGCGTCCGCCAGGAGGAGCATCGCTGCCACGCCGAGAGTGCCCGGGAGCACATAGAAGAGCCCACCGCCGGTCGCCGTCTCGTTGAAGAGCCCGACCGCCACGAGCATCGACGCCGACGAACCGAGCCCGAGCCACGCGGCGAGCGCCGTCAGCGTCCGCGCGGAGATGGCACCGAGGGCCGCGACGACGGCGGTGACGAGGCCAGCGACGAGCACGACCTCGAGGAGGATCCCGCCTGCGTCGACGGAGGGGAACGCCGTGCCGGTGACCCGCAGGAGTGCATAGGGCCCGACCTTTGTGAGCACCGCGAACAGCGCCGCGACCGGGCCGGTGGCCGCACCGTAGGTCCCCGGGAGCCAGAGGTACAACGGCGCGGCGGCCCCCTTCAGCAGGAACACCACGGCCAGCAACCAGACGCCGGCGCGGATCCACGGCAGATCGTCGGACCCGGCGTCGCCGAGGCGCACGGCGAGGTCGGCCATGTTCAACGTGCCGCCGGCCCGGTAGACGAGGCTCGCCGCGATGAGGAAGAGCGCCGACGCCACGAGGTTCACCGTGACGTACTGCATGCCGGCCTTCAGGCGCTGTGCCCCGCCACCGTGCTGCAGCAGCGCGTACGACGCGATCAGCATCAGTTCGAAGCAGACGAAGAGATTGAAGAGATCGCCCGTGAGGAACGCTCCGTTCAGCCCCATCCACTGGAAGTGGAAGAGCGCGTGGAAATGGCGCCCCTGGCGGTCCGCACCGCCGCAGGCATGGAAGAGCGCGGGCAGTGCAACGGCGGCGGCGACGACGAGCATGAGGGCCGCGAGCCGGTCGGCCACGAAGACGATGCCGAGGTGGGCCGGCCAGGCGCCGTAGGCGTAGACCTCGACGACACCGCCGCGCACCTGGAGCGCGAGGCGCAGCACGGCGAGGCAAAGCACCAGGGCCGACGTCACGGAGAGCGCACGCTGGAGTGCCGGCCGGCCGGACAGGGCGACGAGCGCGCAAGCGGTGACGGCGGGCAGCAGGAACGGGATCGCGACGAGGTGATTCATGGCGCACCGTCCACGTGGTCGGTGCCGGTCTCGCGGCGGAGCCGCACCGCCAGCACGATCAGGAAGGCCGTCATCCCGAAGCCGATCACGATGGCGGTGAGCACGAGCGCCTGCGGCAGCGGATCGGTCATCGGTGCGCCCGTCACGATGGGCGGCGCACCGACGCGGACGCCGCCGGCCACGAACACGAAGAGATTGACCGCGTACGACAGGAACGTGAGGCCGAGCACCACGGGGAACGTGCGTGCGCGGAGGATGAGGTAGAGCCCGGCCGCGGTGAAGAGGCCGATGGCGGTGGCGAGGAGGAGCTCCATCAGCGACTCCCCGGTCCGGCTGAGGTGTCGCGGGGCACCACGAGGGCGAGGCCCTGCAGCACCAGCATCATCACGCCGACCACCACGAGGAACACGCCGAGATCGAACAGCGCGGCGCTCGCCCAGTGGAGATCACCGAGGAGCGGGAGATCGAGATGGCCGTGGGCGCTCGACAGGAAGGGCTTCCCGAACGCCCAGGCACCCAGACCCGTGCCACCGGCGACGGCAAGGCCGGCGGCCGTCACGCGATGGAAGTCGATGCGGATCGCCCGCTCGGCGAAGGCGCGCCCCGCGACGAGCGGAATCAGGATGAGTGTCGCGGCGGTGACGAGGCCGGCGACGAATCCCCCGCCCGGCAGATTGTGGCCGCGCAGGAAGAGATGCACGGCCACGAGCAGGCCGAACGGCAGCAGGATGCGCGCGAGCAGCGTGAGCATGAGCGGCGCGTCGGCCGGACGCGGCGCGCTTTCCGGCTCGCGTGCGAGCATCGCGACGATGCCGAGCGCCGCCACCGCCAGCACGGTGATCTCGCCGTAGGTGTCGAACCCGCGGAAGTCGACGAGGATCACGTTCACCACGTTCGTCCCGCCCCCCCCCGGCACGCTCAACGCGGCCTGCTCGGCAGAGACGGTCGTGCCGCCGCGGGTCATCATCCACCAGGCACCACCGCCCATCGCGACGCCACCGACGACGGCGAACGCGGCGTCGCGCATCCGCCGCAGTGCCGAGGAATCGAGGGCGCCGACCGCCGGGAGATGCGGCAACGTCAGCAGCATCAGGAGCACGGTGGCGACCTCGACGACGATCTGCGTGAGGGCGAGGTCGGGGCCGGAGAAATGCGCGAAGGCACCCGCGACCACGAGGCCCACGGCGCCGGTCAGGATCACCGCGGCGAACCGCTGACGGTGCATCGCCACCACGAGCGCCGTGGCAACAGCCGCGACGATCCAGCCGGTCACCGCGACGGCATCCATGGGGGTCTGGAAGACGAACATCCGGTCGGGCACACCAGCGATCACGAACGGCGCGATGCCGGCCACGAGACTCGTCGCGAGCAGCACCGCCACCTGTCTGCGGAGGCCGCCTGCCATCGCGAGACCGGTGAACCATTCGCCGAGCCTCACCACGAGCCGGACGAGATCGTCGTATATGCGATGACCGCTCCAGCCGCCGGGCGTCATCGCATGGAGGCGCCCGCCGCGCTGCAACTGGAAGTACAGCGCGAGCCCCGCCACCATCGCGACCAGACTCATGGCGAGCGGCAGGTTGAACCCGTGCCACAGCGCAAGACTGAACGAGGGCACGGGCCCGCCGAGGACGGCCCCCG
>JALHMS010000014.1:92482-134111 GCA_022843925.1 Burkholderiales bacterium | reverse complement strand
CCCGCCGCTGCCGCCGGCACCGCCGGTCCCGCCGTTGCCGCCTGCACCGCCATTGCCCGCGCTGCCCGGCCCGAAGCCGCCTGCACTGCCGGGAGTGCCGGCCGTGCCCGGGGAGCCCGCCGTCCCGATATCGCCTTGTCGACCCGCGGCACCGTCCGCGCCGTCCGCGCGCAGCGTGGAACCAGCCGCCAGGATCCGTCCGTTCGCGAGGATCTCGAACGCACCGCCACCCCCGCCGCCCACCGCGCCATCGCCACCCTGCGCGCCGTGGCCGCCGGCACCGCCGCTGCCTCCGCCACCCCCGTTGCCGCCATCGCCGCCGGCGGACGGGAAGAACGACGTGGTGAAGATGCCCGAGAAGGAGAGCACACCGGAATCGCCGCCACCACCACCGCCGCCGCCGGAACCACCACCGCCGGAACCGCCACCCCCGCCACCACCACCGCCGCCACCGCCGCTGCCGCCGCCACCGCCGACGAGGGACCCGTAGAAGCCGAGATGCCCGCCGCCGAGACCGGCGCCGCCCACGAGCGCGGGCGCACCCGCACCGCCGCCACTGCCGAAGCCGTTGCCGCCGGGACTCCCGTTGCTGTTGGACGGCGTGCTGCCGCTGCCGCCGAACCCCCCGAAGGCGCCGAACCCGTAGAAGCCGCCGAAGCCGCCCTGGCCCCCGCCGCCCCCGGTCGCCACGGCGTCGGCGTTGCCGAAGCCCGCGCCCCCCGCACCACCCGGCGTGCCGCCGGTGCCGCTGGCGCCGAACTGTCCGAAGGCCCCGAATCCACCCTGCTGTCCCGGCGCACCTTCGGGTGCGCCCAGGAACGGCGATGCCCCCGCCCCGCCTGCACCGCCCGCACCCCCGTTGCCGGGGAGCGCGGCACCGTTGCCACCCGCCCCGCCGCTGCCCGCCGCGCCGCCCAGACCGCCGCCGGCCGCCGCATTCCGCCCCGCCGCGGACGCGTCGAGGATCGCGTCCGGCGAAATCCACACGTCGTCCGCGACGACGATCGAGAGCGGTCGACCGCCGAGGATGCGGATCGTGTCCGCGGGAATGGTGAGATCGCCGCGCACGTAGAGACGCGTGATGCCGTCGGCGTCGTCGATGTCGGCGGTGAAGAGCGTCCCGTAGAACCGGTCGGCGAAGGCATCGTCGCCGGTGATCGCGCCGGTGTCGGTGTCGATCGTGACCGAGCGGCCGCCCACGTCGAACGCGACGGCGTCGGGTGTCGTCGGCGCGAAGATCGTGAGGCCGCTCACCGTGGCGGAGGTGTCCGAACCGCGGACGACGTAGAGGACGTCCTCGCTGCGCGATGCGGCTTCGGGCCACGTGACGTAGACCTCGTACGTGCCGGGATCGAGGTCGGCGAACGTCCACGTGGGCGTGCTGCCCGTGAGATCCGGGCGGAAGAGATAGTCGCCCTCGAAGGCCTGATCGGTGGGCCGCTGGTTCGCGAGCCACGTCCCGATGTCGCCGCCGACGCGGAAGCCGGAGTCCTTGGCGTCGATGATGCCGTCGCCGTTGTCGTCGGTGATCGCATCGCCGTTGTCGATGATGCGGGTGTCGGCCATGCGCTCCAGATCGCGGATGCGGTTGCCGTCGAGCCGGAGCACCTCGAGCGCCGGGAGATCGGCGAGCGGACGGACCGTCTCGATGGCCTGCGACTTCAGGCTGAGCACGCGGAGATCCTCGAGCGGCGCGAGCCATGCCGTGTCGGCCACCGGCCTGGGCGTGCTGGTGAAGAGCACGCTCTCGGGAATGACCTGGCGACCGCCGTTCACCGGGTCGTACTCCAGCACGACGCCCGCGACGCTGGTGCGCTCGAAGTAGTCGACGCGGATGGTGTGATAACCCTTCGTGAGCGTGATCGGCGCCGAGGCCTTCTCGGTCATCGTGTGCAGCCCGTTGTGGTCGATCACGACGTTGCCGTCGATTGTGAGACGGCTGCCGTCGTCGCTGGTCAGGTAGAACGTGACCGGGCCATCCTCCGAGAGGTAGATGGAGCCCTGCCAGATCACGTAGAAGTTGTCCGCCTGGAGCCCGGGGAGGAAGCTCCCGGCCGTGGGCGCGAAGTCGATGTTCGCGTCCACCCGGCTGTTGAAGAACTGCACCTCCGGATTCGCGAGATCCGCGAGGTCGTTGATCACCCCGTCGAGCGCCGCTCCCGTGCCGGGCACATCGACGCCCCGATAGTAGAAGCCGTTGAGGCCGTTCGTGACCACGTTGTCCATCGACAGCAGATCGAGCGAACGCTGCGTGCCGTCGGGCTGCAGGAAGCGCAGGTTCGCGACGTCGTCCTTCAGGCCGTCGAGCGTCGCCTGGCTGGTCGGCATCGATCGGTCGATCGACAGGCGCGCCAGTTCGCGCAGACGCGCGAGATCCTGCAGGTCGTTCGTTCCGATGTTGAAATCGAGCGCGAGGTTCTCGAGCGACTTCAGACCCACCTGCGTATCGCGACCGTCTTCGGCCACGTCCACCACGTACGTCGGGTTCGGGCCGCTGCCCTCCCGGTCGAACTCGATCGGGGCGGCTTCCGGCCCGGCCTTGCGCTTGCCGAACTGGCCGGGGATCAGCGACTGCAGATCGGACGACGAGAGGCTGTTGTTCGCGAGGTTCAGCGTCTCGAGGTTCACCGCGAACTCGAGGCCCTTCAGATCGCTCACGCCGCGCGAGCTGGCGTCGAGCATCGCGATCTCGGCGAGATCGCTCGCCCAGAGACGCTCGCGGAAGTTGCTGCCGGACGACAGCGAGATCGAGGTGTTCCCGCTGCCGCTGTCGGGATGGATCAGCGTGTTGCCGTTCCAGTCGGTCGTGATCGGCAGGCCCAGCGCCTCGGCGAGCGCCAGTTGCAGACCCTGGTCGGCGATGGTGACGAGCGCATCCGTCGCCGCGAGCGGCTTGCTGGAGAGCTCCTCGTTGGTGACGACCGGATCGATGGTGTCCTCCGGCTGGAGGTCGCGCACCTCGATCTTCTCGGCGATGAAGGCATCGCGACCACTGTCGCCGTAGATGCGGTCGAGACCCTTGCCGCCGAGGATGAGATCGTCGCCATCGCCGCCGTGGATCGTGTCGCGGTCATCGTAGTCGTGCGACCAGCCGCGGATCGGCGCGGCGAGCGTCAGCGTGTACTCGGCGTCGGCCGCGACCGCGCCGCCCGCGCTGTAGACGCGTGCGAAGTACGTACCGGCTTCCGAGTTGCGCAGGTCGATGATCGACTTGCCCTTGTCGACCAGCTTGCCGTCCGCCGTGTAGAGGTCCACGAGCATGGACGGTCGCGCCGCCTGCACCTCGAGACCGGTGCGGCCCGTCGACGCGCCCCCGGCCACCGCGAAGGCGACCGGCCCCTCGGTGTCGAGTGCATCGACGCGGATGGTGACGCGGCTGTCGCCCCGCGCGAGCGCCGCGTTGATGGCCGCGGTGAGATCCACCTGGGCCTGGCCGCCCACCATCGCATAGGCCGTGGTGAACGCCGCCTCCGCCGTGTAGTCGGCCGCGGTCACCCGGTCGTCGCCCTCGGCCGCGAGCACGCTCACGCGGAGATCGATGGGCGGCGGCGAGATGCGATCGATGCTGTACGTGCCCGCCGTCGTACCGTCGGACACCCAGAGCTTGTCGTCCGCGTTGAAGTAGAGCCTCCCGCCGACCGATGCCAGGCCGAACGGCGTGCCGATGGGACCGTTGATCGTCTGGATGTCGCCGACGGCGCCGGAGGTCACCCGCAGGCGGCCACCCTGCGTGAAGAAGAGGCGGTCGCCGGCACTGGTGCGGACGGCTTCCATCTCGCCCGCGAAGCTGCTCGCCGCGCCCGGCGACAGATCGGCGATACGCACCGTCCCGCCTGCGGTGCCGTTGGTGCGATACAGCTCGTAGCCGCTCACGCCGTCGTTGGCGGTGAAGTAGGTGAAGTTGCCCGAGGTGAGGAAGCCGAACGGATACGAACTGTTGATCTGGCCGGGCTGGGTCGGGAACAGGATGAGCTCGGTGAAGCCGCCGCCGAAGACCGGCGCCGCGGGCTGCGCGCCCGCCGACGCGGGTGAAAGGGGCGAAAGGATGACGTCGTCGAAGAAGAAGCCGCTGCGCGGCGCGGTGTCGGTGGCGATGTTCCGCAGCAGCGAGACGGTCCCGGTGACGGCATCGCCGATCCAGAGCTCGCGGCCGGTCCCGGTGCCGGACGTGTACGCGCCATCGTTCCGATCGCGGGCAGCGAAGATGAACTTGCCCCCGGCGAGCGCCGTGGGTTCCGCCGGGAACGACGCCGTCCCCGGGATCGTCGCGAACGGCGTCACCACGCTCGAGCCCGCGGCGACGCGGTACAGCTCGCGGTTCTCGAAGCTGCCACCCGACACCTGCGCAGAGAAGACGAGCGCACCGTCGACCTCGGCGAGCCCGAATGCATTCGTCGCGCCGCCAGGCAGGGCAAGGGCGGCGACCGCACCGGCCGAGGCCCGGTACAGCACGCCGCTGCCGGCGACGTAGAGGTCGTCGCCGACGGCCGTCAACTCGCCGGGATTGATGCCGCCACCACCGGTCGCCACACGGGTCCCCGGCTCGGTGCCATCGCTCAACCAGAGGCTGCCGCCCGAGGACGACAGACCGAAGTACAGGACATCACCGACCCGGGCCGACATCTGCGTGCCACCGATGCCGAGACTCTCGGCCCCGCTGATCGAGAAGCCCAGGATGCCGTCGTCGGCCGAGGCGAAGCGCAGACTTCCCGCGTTGTCGGCGACGGTGATCGACTGCGCACCGAGACCTGCCGCGCCGAGCGCCGCTTGCAGGCGTGCGCCGATGTCGGCGACGAGGTCGGCCAAGGTGGCGTTGTCCGATGTGCGGGGTGCGGCGCCGGTCCCGCGGAACGGCACCGACACCGGCACTGCCGTGACGCTGCCGTCCGCTCGGGTGACGTTCAGCGAGAAGGTGAGCGGAATCCCCGGACGGCCATCCGCAGGCAGCCCCTGCGCAGCCGCCACGCGCACGTTGTTGGGCGATGTCGCATCGGCCGCGAAGCCCAGTGTGGCGGCGCCCGTGAGGCGGATCCGCACGATGTCGAGTCCGGCGACGGTGTTGGCCGCGACGAGTTCGAGCCGGTCGGCGCGGACCACGAACGACACGGCCCCCGCCTGGAAGCCGGATGCCGAAAGGCGCGAGTCCAGGGCCTGGTTGAGGTCTGCAGCGAGATCGTTCAGCGTGGTGTTGGCCGACGTGGCCGCGCCGAGCAGCGTGACCGACAGGTCGGTGGTCGTCCCGCCGAGCCGCGTGAGCGCGACATCGAACGTGAGTCCCGCGGTCTGCCCGTTCACGGGTCCGGGGGCATCGGCCACGATCGCGACCTGGTGCACCGAAGCCACGCTGCTGCCGAAGCCCGCGGGATCGGCGTCGACGACCCGCATGCGGACGATGGCGTCGTCCGTCACGGTGAATCCGAGCCTGTTCCCGACGGGGGTGCTGGTCACCGCGATGTCGGTCGCGTCGAAGCCGCTCGCCACCAGCGCCGCCTGGACCTGCGTGCGGACCTCGTCCTCGAGCTGCGCCGCCGAGGTGTTGTCCCGCGTGTCGGAGAACGGGACGACCACGGCGACGTTCGTCTGCTGCCCGTCCAGCGTGACGAGTTCCAGCGTGAAGCGGAAATCGATCGCGGGCTGGCCATCCGCGGGGCCCGCTGCTGCGGCGTCGAGCTGCGCCAGACCCGTGATCGCGGTCAGGTTGTACGCCGACCCAGGCAGGGTGGCCACCCTGACGGTGCCCGCCTCCGTGCCGTCGGTCCTCCAGAGCTCCTCGCCGCTGAACGTCGGGTTCGCCGTGAAATAGAGCGTGCCAGCGACATCCACGAGATTCTGCGGGCTCGACCCGGTGGCGCCGGGGTTGAGGTCCTTGACGAGACGCGTGCCGGACTCGGTGCCGTCGGTCACCCACAGCTCCATGCCACGGGCCGCGGTCTGACCGGTGAAGTACATGCGACCGCCCGAGGCCACCAGATTGCCGATGGCCGTCGGTGCGTCGGCGGGCTGGTTGGCCGCGGGGGCGTCCAGCGTGAGGACTGCCGAGCCGAGCGCCTGCGTGTCGCCCACGAGGCCGAGGAGTTGTCCGAGATCGAATTCGAGGACGGCACCGCGGGTGACGGTGGCGTTCACGGAATAGGTGCGTGCGAAGCCCGCTGTCGGACGGAAGGTCGCGCCGTCGCGCACCTGGTTCTCGAAGCCGAGATCGCCGCCGAACCACTGGATCGGCGTGCCGGGCGACCCGAAGGCGTAGAACGGATCGAAGGCGATGACGCCGGCGCCATCGGTGCCGACGCTGCCGTCCTTCCAGCCGAGCGTGTACCCCGCGCCGACGGCATCGCTGCCGCTCGTCACGCCGAAGTCGAACTCGTAGGGCTGATTGCCGGTGACCGCGCGCGTGGTCCCGGTGCCGGTGATCTCGTAGCCGCCGTCGGAGCGCAGCTTGAAGATGACCGGGGTGATGCTCCGCGTACCCGAGAAGTCGCCGGTGAAGAGCGACCACTTCGCGACCCTGCCCTCCGTGGAGAACCCGTATCCCGAGAAGAGGCTGCCCACGGCCGTGTCGACCAGGCTCCGCGCGATGCTGTCGACGCCGGTGCGCGTCGTCTGCGCCGCGGTCGCGCTGCTGCCGACCGGTGCCACCGCCTCGACGAAGTCGTCGGAGAGCCCCGGGTTCACGCGGATGTAGGTCTCCGCATCGCCATCGCCCAGCGTGGAGAAGCTGTACCACGTCTCGATCTCGCCGGCGCTGAGCGTGCGGGCATACTCGAGCGGGCGGTTCGATCCGGGACGCACGACGAACGCGCCCGTGTCGCTGTTCGCCAGCACGACGATCTCCGAGGCCGCCGGGAGATCCGGCGCGCGGCTCGCGCCGTACGCCACGAAGACCCTGCCCGCCTTGGCCACCGGCCGCGCAGCAACGAGATCGGAGAAGCCGGCACCCACCACGATGTCGTCGATGCCGTCGCCGTCGATGTCGAGACGCGGCGTGGCGGACAGCGTGCCGAAGCGGTCGGTCTCGAACTGGCCCGCGATCCGCACGTCGGCGTCGTCCGGATTCGCCCCCGGATCCGCGCTCGTGAGCGCGAGCTGGTTGGAGCGATTGTTCACGTCGAAGAACACCCACGCACCGCCGCGATTGTTCGCATCGAGGTTCGTGGTGCCACCGGCCGCCCGCAGCTGGCTGGACGTCTCGCCGACCAGCAGATCCTGGCGACCGTCGCCGTCGAAATCGCCGGCAGTCGCCGTCAACGTCCCGATCGTGCTGATGGCCTCGGGCGCCTCGGCGCGCGGCTGCCGCGACACGGTGATGTCGGCATCGGCGGGCTGCAGCCGGAGCTGCGCACCACCGGCCCGGTACTCGACGCCACCCTGGAAGACGAACAGGCCGCCTTCGCGAAGCAGGGCGCTCTCGCCGACGAGCTCGCCGTTCCCCGGCAGGCGCGACTCGACGTTCCGGCCGATGGCGAAGTCGTCGTAGCCGTCGCGGTTCAGGTCACCCAGCTCGGACACCGAGGCCGCGAACGAGAAGTCCTCGATGATCGCTTTCGCCGAGCTGAGCTCCTGGCTGCCGCGGGCGGTCATCACGTAGCCGCGACCGTGGGTGATCCCCTGGCCGTTGGGCAGGAACACGCCGAGGAAGCCGGCGTCGCCCACGACGAGATCGTCGCGACCGTCCCCATCGACGTCACCGGCCACCGTCACCCGGTAGTTCGACGGGATGGACACGAGTCCGGAATTCAGCCACGAGGCGCCGCCGAAGAGCTGCGACGCGTAGGTGAGGCGGTTGGTGGTGTCGATGAAGATGTCCGCCAGGGTCGTGGCCGCGTTCGAGTTCCACAGCGCTGCACCGGACCACACGCGGGCGATGGTGTCCGCGGGACCGGCGCCGGCCCGGTTGAAGGCCGTCGCCGACGACACGACGATGTCCGCGAAGCCGTCGTCGTTCCAGTTCGCCACCGAGACCACGGGCGCAGCGGCCGTCCGCACCGACATCCGGCGGACGAGGTTCTGCCCGGGCTGGGCGAGCCTCGCGACCACCCAGGCCTCGTCGATCACCCGCGGCAGCTCCTCGCCCACCACGGCGCCGGAGATGACGGTGATCGTCGAGAAGCCCGTGATGTCGTTGCGGCGGACGAACACCACATCGGTGAGGCCGGTGTCGTTCGGACTCTGGCCGCTCACGTCGCCGAGGCGGTCGGCCACGCGACCGAGATCGCTGCCGAAGATGATGTTGGCTTCGTCCCGGGCGTTGCCGATGGCGTCCAGCTTCAGCGGGCCGAGGATCAGGTAACCGCCCGCGGCGCCGGCGACGATGACGTCCCCGCGCCGGTCGCCGTTGAAGTCCTCCAGGTCGATCACGCGCGAGAGCTGCTCGTCGGTGGTCTCGCCGGTGATGGCGAACGCGTTGCCGAGCGACGGATTGACGTCCTCGGAGATGTCGATGCCCGGCACGGGCGTCGCGCCGAAGGCCGGCGCCACCGGCGTCGCCATCTGGAAGCGGAACGGGCGCGGCGTCTCCTTCGCAACAGGGGTCGTGGTGCCGGTGGCCGGCGCATCCCCGAACTGGGTGATGTCGTAGAAGCGCAGCGAATCGCCGAACGGCGCCGAGAGGGCGAGGCGGGTGGCGACGGAATCGTCCCCGGCACGCACTTCAGCCGTGCCGATGAAGAGGGAGCGCGGCACGGCGATGGAGGTACCGAAAGCAGCGCGCTCCGGCTCGAACAGGATGTCGGCGGGCGGCGGCGCGATGAGCGTCCCGGGCGTCGTCTGTGCCAGCTTCGCCGCGAGGGCCGGGCGGTTGTCGCCCAGCCACAGCATCGTGACCTCGCGCTGCTGGAGCACCGCGATCGACTCGTCGATGTTCTGGCTCGCCACCTTTGCGGCCGCGGCCAGATCACCACGCCCATCGCCGTTCACATCGCCGACTGCGACGAAGTCGAGGCGCGGGAGCCGCATCGCGTTGCCGGAGGCCAGCATCGCGGAGAGCGTCGTGCCGGTGCCGAGGCTGCCACCGTGGAGCAGATAGTTCTGCGTGTTGTTGTTCAGCGACCCGAGCAGGAGCAGATCCGGCGCGCCGTCGCCATCGACGTCGCCCGCGGCATCGAGTCGCATGCCGCCTGCCGCGAGGGCACCCAGATCGATGTCGATGCTGGAATCGAAGAAGAGCGCGCCGCCGCGAAGGATGCGGACCTTCTCGGCGACGCCGTTGTTGTCGGCGTCGATAAGGGCTGCAACGTCGGGCCGCCCGTCGCCGGTGATGTCGCCGATACCCACCGCCCCACTGCCGTCGAGCGCGAAATACGGAAGCGTCGCCACGGGCACGAGATCCGGATCGTCGGCACCGCCGGTGTTGTTGGTGCGCGCATCGGCGATCCACTCGGCGCGGTCGCGGCCACCCCAGTAGCGCAGCTTCTCGCCGGACGAGATCATGAGATCCGAGAGACCGGCGGAGGTGCGCCAGAGCAGCGTGTCGGCGGTCGTGGCGTCGCCGTCGCCGTTGATGTCGGACAGCAGGCGCAGGTCGAGCGCGGCACCGGGATCGGCATCGTAGGCGAGCAACGCGACGCTGTTGCCCGTGCGGTTCAGCATCTCGAACCGGAAATCGTTGAATCCCGCCACCAGATCGACCGTGACCCGCGTGAGGGCGTCGAGACCCAGCAACTCCACGCCTGCCCGATCCGCGGTATCGCCCACCACCTCGACGCCGTTCAGCACGAAGCGCACGCGCTCGTCCCCGGCGATGTACAGGTCGAGGGACGTCGCGGCCGGCGACAGGATCTGCCCGCTCCAGCGGAGCAGGTACTGGGCGCCGAGGCCGGTGACCCCGTCGACGTTCGTGAGATCGCCGATGGCGACCGCATCGGGTTCCGTGCGGACCGCCGTCGGCCCGAAGCCGCCGACGTCCTGCACCGTGCCTGCCCCGGTGAACTGCACCGGCCGGCCACCGTCGAGATCGCTGGAGAAGACCACCGCCCGCGCGTCCGACCCGCTGGTGCCCACCGCCACGCGAACGTGGTCGAGCGCGAACGACTCGACGCTGCCGCCCGTCCAGCCGTCGCCGTCGGCGAAGAACTCGATGGTGACCGTGGACCCGGTGTGCGCGATGGACTTCAGCGCACTCTCGGCACCCATGTCGAAGAGCGAGTCGACGGCGAGACCGAAACCGCGATCCTCGCGATCGACGAGCAGCCCGCCGGCCGGCGCGACGTACGCGAGCGGGTCGCCCGTGACGCTGTTGTCGAGACGCCGCGAGAACACCGAAACGCCGTCGACCGTCACGTTGAACAGGTCGGGGCCGTTCGCGCCCCAGGCGCCGATGGCAGCCAGCAGGAATTCGAGATCGAGGAGATCGTGCGCCGGGAGATCGGTCAGCGTGAGCACGGTGCGCCCGCTGTCGGAATCGTTGCGCAGGAACTTGCCGTCCGCCACCTCGGGGATCGCGACGGTGTTGGCGGTCTCGGACAGGTCGAAGAACTCCGAGCGCATGCCGAGGCCGTAGAAGTCGGCCATGTTGCCGATGCCGCTCACCGACACCGGGCCGGCCGCGACGCGGATGAAGACGTTGCGCGAGTCGGCGAAGGTCGCGCTCGTGAGATCGACCACGGGCTCCCAGTCGCTGCGTCCGAACAGGACGTACGCCCCCTGCAGCGGTGCATTGGTCGCGCCGACGGCGGACACGGCGAACGCGATGTCGGCGATGCCGTCGCCGTCGAGGTCGCCGACCTTCTCGACCTGTGTGCGGTTGGCGGGGTTCGCGCCGAGGAACTGCGTGGGTGCCGCCACCGTCACGGTGCGGCTCGCGGCGTCGATGCCGCCCGCCCGACCGAATGCGATCGTCGCGTACGACCGCGTTCTGCCGGTGGTGCTGTCGAAGACGTTGTCCAGGATGGAGACGACGGCATCCTCGAAGCGGTCGCCGTCGATGTCGCCCAGCGGGATGTACACGGGCTGACCGCCGAGCGCGGTCGCCGACAGCGTGACATCGGCGAGCGAGGCGTCCACGGCCGTGGTGGCACCGAGGGGCGCCTTCACGCGGATGCGGTACTCCACCTCGTCCGTGGTGACCGCCGGCGTGAACTCGTTCACCACGTGCAGCAGATAGTGGTCGGGCACACCCGAGAAGCTGCCGCGCGGCTGGAGTTTCGGCGCGTCGACCGTTCCCGTGTTCTCCGCGGCGAAGAGGAAGAACTTCGCCTGGAAGGGCTCCTCCTGCCACACGCCGTTCACGTCGCGGCGCGTCTTCACCACCTCGAACATGTCCTTCGTGAGCAGCGCCTTCGCACTCTCGCCGAGCGCATTCAGGGATTCCGGCGTGCGGATCGCGTACCAGTCGCCGGTGTCGCCCAGATGGAAATTGAGGCCGTCGATCACCGAACCGGCGCGGATGGCCGGCAGGACCGACGCGTAGGTCGAGATGTCGTTGCGCCCGCGCACGCCCTGGCTCGTGCCGAACTCGTACAGGTCGGGTTCCAGCGCAGCGAAGCCGGAGATGAGATCGTTGCCGCCGCCACCGTTCAGGGAATCGTTGCCACCGTAGCCGAAGAGGATGTCGTCACCCTCACCGCCGTCGATCATGTCGTCCTGCTCGCCGCCGAACAGGCGGTCGTCGCCGGCACCACCGAGGATCGTGAGGCCACCCAGGCGCGCGCCCTCCTGCAGGTTGCCGCGCTTGATGCCCCATTCGGAATTGGTGTTCGGGAACTTGTATTCCGGATTGGCGTGGACGGTGTCGTCGCCGGCCCGCAGGTCGAGGACGATGCTCTCGACACCCTGCGTACGGAAGAACGCGTAGTCCTGCGCGAACAGCGGGCGGGCCGCGGACAGCGGAGTGAAGCCGAGCTGGGTCACCACGGCGTTCGCGGGGTCCGCCCGGAGTTCGAGGCCGTCACCGTTCGCGCGAAGCCGCAGCACGCCCTCGATGTCCTCGACCTCGACCGTGCCGGCGCCGAAGCGCGCGTCCAGCGCGGCCTGGATCAGCGCGCGCCACGCCGGCATCTTCCCGAAGAAGGCGTCGACGTGGATGTCCTGGAACGTCCCGTCGGTGCCGGGCACGCGGAGCTGGAAGTCGATCGCCTGCCACGCGGTGTCGACGCTCGTGGGCAGCGTGAGGTTCGACGACACCACGGACTCGCCCACCATGAACTCCTGGTTGGCGGTGTCCCACTGGAGCGCGGTGAACTCGTAGCGCTGCAGGTTGCGGTCCCAGCGGATCGACACGTGGTCGTTCACCGGACGGGACAGGCCGTCGAAATCGCCACCGAGGAACAGCACGCGGTCGTTGCCGTCGCCGCCGAACATCTCGTCGGTGAGTTCCGGAACGATGGTGGCATCGTCGGAACCCGCGAAGGACGGGAGGCGGTCGGGCAGGATCTGGAAGGTGTCGTCGCCGGCACCGCCGAACATGAGGTCCTCCGCCGAGCGGTCGTAGCCGCCGGAGAGCACGTCGTTGCCATCGTCGCCGAACAGCCAGTCCTCGCCCGCACCGCCTTGCAGCACGTCGTTGCCGTTGCCGCCCTTCAGGACATCCTGCCGCTCGAGCACGGTCTGCGGCGTCATCACGACCACCGCCATCGGGTCGGTCGGGTCGCCCACCTGGAACGTGAGGTCGTAGACGGTCGGAATGCGGTTCGGCGTGTCGACGCGCACGTAGTAGACGGTGTCGGCCAGGAGACCGGCGAGGGACAGACCCGTCGTGCGCGCACCGCCGAGATCGAGGACGGTGTTGCCGATGTAGTTGCGGTCGTCCTCGTCGGTGGCGAGGTTCGGCACGCCGACGTTCGCAACCAGGTCGTAGCGCGCCGCGCCGCCCGCCGAGACGACGCGCAGCACGTACTCACCCGCCTCGATGCCCGCGAGGTCGAGCACCTGGCCCAGAACCGAGTTCGACTCGGCCGTCCGCAGCACCTCGCCCGTCGTGCGCAGGAGTGCGAGCGTCAGGCTGGCCTCGGCCAGTTCCTTGATGAGCCCGAAGTAGTCGCCGTCGATGCCACCGGCGGCCAGCGTGATCGCGTAGTGGTCCACATCGAGCGCGCTGTCGATCGTGAGGCCGCGGATGCGGGCGAAGGTGGTGGGATCGGGCAGGCGGTGCGCGCTCGCCAGGCTGCCGTTGCCTGTGGTGCCTTCCGCGGCATCGGGCGCGAAGGCGAGCGGTGCGCTGACCACCGGCGCGCCGGCGGGATCCGCGAAGATCGCGAGGCCGAGGCGGTCCAGCTCCGTCGTGCCGGAGAGTTCGAGGAACCCGCTCGGGGCGGCCTCCGAGAGCTTGAACGTGAACCAGTCGACGTCGTCCGGGCTGTCGATGGTGAGCTTGCTGAATCTCGTCGAACCCGTGATGGTGTCGTCGCTGCCCGGTGAGGCCAGGCGCTTGGCGAGGGTCACGGTGTCGTTGCGGGAACCTTCCTCCGCGCCATCCACCAGGATGGCGTTGCCGGAGGCGATCGTGATGACGTCGTCGCCGTCGCCGCCGTCGATCCACACGGTCTTCTGCACCGTGGGGCCGACCTCGATGATGTCGTTGCCGCCCAGCGCGTCGATCAGGATGACGTCGAAGGCCCCCTCGCCGGGCAGGATGCCCTCGGCGATGGCGAGATCGGTCGCTGCAATGTCCTCGAGGGTCGGCAGGGCAGCATCTGGGTTCGCACCGTCGGCCACCACGCCGCTGCTGCGGCCTTCCACGTCGTCGGTCTCGATGTCGGAGTCGACCGCTTCGAAGGCGCCGCCGGCCGCGAGACCGGTGGGGTCCAGGCGCACCTGGGCCGCGAAGCTGTAGACGTCGCCGTTCTTCGTGAGGCGCGTGACGAGGTGGTAGTCGCGCAGGAGGCCGGGCTCGGTCACGTAGTCGACGGTGATGCGGTCGTCCGCACCGGAACCGGCCACGTACCAGACGCTCGAGTACTCCTTCGCATACTCCTTCCACTCGTCCCCGCCGAGGCCGCCATCGAGGGATTCGAACAGGGAGCCGTCGGCGCGGAACAGCTTGTCGTCGCCCCCGTTGCCGAACAGGAAGCCGGGGCCGGTGCCGCCGTAGAGCTCGTCGTCCTGCGCGGAGCCCAACATGCGATCGATCCCGGTGTCCTCCAGGGCGCGCACCGCCGTCACGCCCGCGTCGAGGACGCCGTCGTCGTCGGTGTCGCCGTCGTTGTCGTACAGCAGACCGGACGCGTCGGTGAAGATGCCGAACTGGCCACCCAGCTTGGGATCCTGCGACCACGCGTACAGGAAGTTTCGGCCGGCACCGCCGATGAGGTCGTCGTTGCCCTGGCCGCCGAAGATCGTGTCGACGGTCGTGGTGTCGATCGGGACCGGGCTGTCGGTGGGCTTCTCGCCGTAGAGGCGGTCGTTCCCGCCGTAGCCGAAGATCGTGTCGCTGCCGCGGCCGCCGTCGATGCGGTCGCGCGCGTTGCCGCCGATCAGCGTGTCGTCGCCCGCACCGCCCTCGATATGTCCGACGAAGTCGTTGCCGCGCGCGGTGAGGTACGACGTGTCGACCGTGTAAATGTTGCGGGCGGTGTCGTCGCGGCGCAGGAACTCGATGTGATCGTTCCCGCCCAGACCCGTGATGCGGATCTGCTCCACGAGCGGGATGCCCGCGGCGTTGCGCCAAGGCGCGAGGATCTCGCGGCCGTTGTAGTCGAAGTGCAGCTGCCGCGGCCCGCCGGCCGCGTCGACCTCGCCCACGACGATGGTGTCGTCGTTGAGATCGATGCCCTTCACCAGCAGGATGTCCGTGGCGTTGTCGTCCTCCACGTCGTCGAAGGACGCGTCGCCGAAGTGCCCGTCGATGATGTCCACGGGCGTCTCGCCGGGGCCGAAGTAGATGGCGTCCACGTCGAGGATCAGGAAGTCGATCCACCCGCCGCCGTACAGGCGGTCGTTGCCTTGCTGACCTTCGAGCCGGTCGCCGTCCGCGCCGCCCCAGAGCTCGTCGTCGCCACCGCCGCCGTAGAGATCGTCCTGGCCGGAACCGCCGAAGAGTCGGTCACCCACGACGTAGCCGAGTCCGGCGTCGAACGCGGAGCCGCCCGTCACGTCCGCGAGGAAGTTGGTCGCGTAGCTGTTGCCGGCGATGGCTTCGCCATGCAGATAGTCGTTGCCGCTGTCGCCCAGCAGCGTGTCGCGACGCAGGTTGCCGAAGAGGTAGTCGTTGCCGGCACCGCCGTGCATCTCGTCGCCGATCTTCACGATCTCGGCTGCGTAGTTCGGGGAATCGACGCCCGTGATGTCGGCGTAGGCGTAGAGCTGGTCGCTGCCGCCACCACCGTACAGCCGCTGGCCGGCCTGGCTGCCTTCGGGCGCGCTCGCATCGCCCATCTCGCCAGCGGCGCCCTTGCGTCCGGCGTCGCCGTAGAGCACGTCGTCGCCGTCGTCGCCGTAGACCTGGTCGATGCCATCGTTGCCGGACACGGAGTCCTCGCCGGCACCGCCCCGGACGACGTCGTCGCCGGCACCGCCCAGGACGACGTCGAGCCCGCCACCGCCGTCCACGTAGTCGGCGTCGCCGCCCCCGTCGAGCAGTTCGGCGCCGAGCGTGTTCGGGTTGCTGCCGCCGAACAGGAAGTCGACACCGTCGCCCCCGAAGATGGTGTCGCGACCATCGGCCGTGGGCGCAGTCCCGGGCAGGGCCAGTCCGTCGACCCCGAAGAGCGTCTCGCCGATGCTCTGCCCGAGCACCACCTTTGGCGCGATGCGGGGCGCCACGAAGCCGGTTGGGTACAGGGCCTCGTTCAGTTCGAATCCGTCGGGGAGTTCGAAGTTGTCGGGGTTCGCGAGATCGAAGAACTGCGGTGCGAAGACCTCGCCGTCCCCCCAGAGGATGTCGGATCCGCCGCCGCCGTGGATCTCGTCGTTGCCGAGGCCGCCGATCACGCGGTCGTTGCCCGCCCCCGCGAAGATGATGTCCTGCCCGGCCTCGCCCTGGATGAAGTCGTTGCCGCCACCGGACGTGATGTGGTCGTCGCCCGCCCCGCCCTCGATGGTGTCGTTGCCGTCGCCGGAGACGATGGTGTCGTCGCCCGCTGCGGCGTAGATGAAGTTCGTGCCCGTGCCGACGGTGATCGTGTCGTCGCCGTCGTGACCGCGGACCGTGTTGTTGCCGTTGCCCACGGTGATGGCGTCGTTGCCGCCGAAGCCGTGGACCGTGTTGTTCCCATTGCCGATGATGATGATGTCGGCACCGTCGTCGGCGGCGTTGCTGTCGCCGAGGGCAAGACGCTCGGCCACGAGCGTGCCGTCGCTCTCGTCGCCGTCGCCGATCACGACGTTGTTGCCGCCTCCCACCGTGATCCGGTCGGCGCCCGCGTTGCCGCGGATCACGCTGTTGCCGATGCCCGCGACGATGACGTCGTCGCCTGCGGCACCAAGGATGAAGTGGTTGCCGTCGCCGGCCGTGATCGTGTCGAGGCCGGCGTGTCCGAAGAGCCGGCTGTTGCCGTCGCCCACGGTGATGATGTCGTCGCCGTCGTTGCCGAGGACGATGCTGTTGCCGTCGCCCGCGGTGATGATGTCGTCGCCGTCGTTGCCGTGGATGATGTTGTTGCCGTCGCCCGCGGAGATGATGTCAGCGCCGCCCTGGCCGTGGATGGTGTCGCTGTCGTTCAGCGCGGTGATGATGTCCGCGCCCTCGGGCCCGGTGCTGTCGCCGGGCTTGTCGTCGCCGTAGATCGTGTTGTTGCCGGCGCCGCCGGAGAGGATGTCCGCCCCGCCCCCGCCGTAGATCTTGTCGGGGTCGCTGCCACCGTCGATGGTGTCGTCGCCCTGGTCGCCCCACAGTTCGTCGACACCGGCACCGCCGGCGATGATGTCGTTGCCCTCGTTGCCGCGGATGCTGTCCTTGCCGGTGCCGCCGCTCAGATTGTCGTTGCCGAGCCCGCCGGTGATGATGTCGTCGTTCGCGCCGCCGTCGACGGTATCGTCGCCGTCGCCGGCCGTGATGACGTCGAAGCCGTCCTCGCCGAAGATCGTGTCGTTGCCCGTGCTGCCCGATACCTGGTCGTCGCCCTTGCCGGCCCAGATCCGGTCGTTGCCGCGATGGCCGAAGATGACGTCGTGGCCGCTGCCGGTCCCCTTGTTGGTGTCCTCGACGCGGGTGAACGAGGTGAACACGCCCGCGGTGCCCAGCGTCAGCGTGACGCCGTCGCCGAAGATCACGTCGTTGCCGACGAAACCCGTGTCGGTGTCGGGATCGTCGGGATCGAGATCGCCGCCGATGCGGTCGCTGCCACCGCCCCCGACGATGAGATCGTTGCCGTCTCCGCCCTCGATGTGGTCGCCCCCGTCGGTGAGCCCGGTGCTCGCGGTCAGCACCAGGCCGTCTTCCGACAGCCGGGCCTTGTCGCCGAAGATCACATCGTTGCCACCCAGGCCGAGGATGCGGTCGGCACCACCATCGCCGTAGATGATGTCGTCGCCCTCGGAACCGGTGATGGTGTCGTCGCCCTCGCCGCCGCGCACGATGCCGCGCCCGGCACCGAGGATGATCGTGTCGTTCCCGCCGCCGCCGTCGATCTCGTAGATCACGCTGGCGTCGGTGATCCCCGAGAGGTCGATGATGTCGTCGCCGTCGCCGCCCAGCACGATGATGCGCGGCGGATTGGCGCCGTCGGCGCGGAGATCGTAGCGCTGGGCCTCGCTCTCGGCGACATCGAGGTTCGGCGCGTAGACCTTCACGCGGCCGGCACCGTCCTGCACCACGACGATGTGCTCGGAGATGTCCTGGTCGTTGCCTTCGAGCCGCTTGTCGGCGAACTTGCCGATGTTGATCTGCAACACGCTGTCGTTCGACAGTTCCGCGGCCAGCGTGGGCTTCCGCGTGAACGGGATGTCGAAGTCGACCAGCGTGATCTCGGGCGTGATGTCGAATTCCTTGCTGACGAACAGGAACTCGATGTACGCGAACAGCTTCGCGTACAGCCGGCCGGTCACGTCGAACACCGCGAGCGGCGCCAGCACCGGTTCGCCGTACAGCAGCTCGTTCAGGAAGTTCGTGGCCAGCTCGTGCAGCCGCAGCTTGCCGTCCTCGTTCGGATCGTGGAGGTTGAAGTCGATCTCCGCGAAGATGCCGCCACCGACGCCGCCCTTGGCGATGCCGAGGTTCAGCTCCGCCGCCGCGGTGATGCCGCCGTAGAGCTTCACCTCGGGAATGTCGACGCCGCTCGCATCGTTGTCGCCGATGTAGAAGCCGTTGAAGAGCAGCTCGGGATTGCGGAACCCGGAGTCGAAGAATTCCACCAGGCCCTGCGTGTCGTATCCGAACGAGAAGTCGATGATCGCGCCGAGGCGGCCGCCGATCGCCGCACCGAGCGGCCCCCAGATGGGGAAGAACTGGGAATACTGGAACTCGAACTTGAGCGGCGCCGGATCGATCACCACGAGGTCGATGTCGGTCTTGCCCATGAGCAGGCCGAAGATCTGGCCGGGGTCGTTCAGCAGCGGGAACGAGATCATGTCCCCGAAGCTCTGGTTGCCGAGATCCTTCGTGAACGACGAGGTGGAGCTGGCACCCGGCGCGCTCGATCCGATGGCATCGATGGCGCCTTCGAGGTCGAAGTCGGACGTGTCGGGGATCGTGAAGCTGCTCGACAGGCTGCCCGTGGTGAGGCTGCGGCGCAGGTTCGGATCGGTCGACGAATGGTCGAAGATCGTGAAGCCGCCGAAGGGGATGAACAGCGTCGCGACGTCGGTCGGGATGCTGTTGATGAGCGTGATGAAGCCGGCGATGTCGCGGATCAGCCCCACGTCGAACTTCTCAGGCGGGGTGATCGCCTGGGCGATGTCGAGCAGCGTGATGGGCGACCCGGCCAGATCGGAGATCACCGGGATCGGCGTGGTCACCACGTCGATGAGCGGCTGGATGGGCTCGGTGATCTTCTGCACCTGCTCGACGATGGGCTTCACGTATTGCGAGATGAAGCTGCCCATGTCGAGGCCGACGTTCTCGAACGCGACGCGCTTCAGGCCGTCCTGGATGGAATCGCCGATGTCGGAGAACGACACGTACTCGCCGGCCGACCGATCGCCGATCGCCCACTCGAGCACGAAGTCGGCGGCGACCTTCGGGAACACCGAGTCGGCACCGGGAACGAGATCGCTGTTCAGCTGCAGCTCGAGACCGAGGTCCACGTTCGCCTCGGCGGCGATGCCGGCTTCGAAGCGGATGTTGCCGAAGTCCGCGAGGCCGACGCGCTCGTCCTCGCCGTTGCGTTCACGCAGGTTCACCGCGATGGTGGCGCCGAGGCCGGTGCCGCCGTTGTCGTCCGCATCCAACTGCAGGAACGCGAGCCGGCCCGTGAGGCCGGCGCCGGGGAGGGTCACGTCCACGTCGAGGCGGAGTTCGTCCTCGTCCGAGAGGTCGAGGTAGAAGCCCTTGCCGCCGCCGATGCCGAAACCGAGATCCAGATCCCAGCCGATGTCGACCTTCACGCCGCCGCGGGTCTCGAGGCCGAGGCCGGGGATGCCGAGATCGAAGTCGATGCCCGTGCCCACGTCGAGCAGCGTGCCGCCCAGCTTCAGGTTCCACTGCATGTAGAGGTTGGCGGGCGAGACACCCGGATCATCCACGTTGGTGTCGAGCTGGATGTCCTCCACCGTGACCGACCCGTCGCTGTTGACGTCCTCGAGGATCTGGAGCTGCGTGTGCAGCAGGTCGTAGAGCTTCAGCGAGAGGAAATTCGCCGTCGGGTCGTTGGACGTCTCGACGATCTCGCGCAGGCCGTCGACGATGTCCTCGCGGAAGTCCGCGATGAAGTCGGTGGCCGACGACAGCTCGTCACCGATGAGCGGCAGGCTGATACCGCCGACCTCGCCGTCCAGGAGGTCCTGCAGGAAGCCGAGGAAGCCGTCGACACCGTCGATGATGAGCAGCAGGTTGTCGAGCGCGCTGAACTGGCTGAAGTCGAACGACAGGATCTCGGGCGGCACGTACAGGAACTGGTCGCCCGTGGGACCGGCGGTGCCGGCCACCTCGATGCCCTCGTCGAGCGATGCGGACAGCGTGCCGCCGATCAGCACGTTGCCGCGGAACAGGGACTCGGTCGGGAAGTAGACGGGGAGCGTGCCGTCGACGTCGATGTCGAGGGCCACGTCGACCGCCTCGCCCAGGTCGCCCAGGAGGTCGACGAGGAGGATCCGCCGCGCCTCGGGCGCGCCGCCGATCATCGCGGAATCCTTCAGCGTCAGGCCGAAGTTGCCTTCCAGGGAAAGGTCGCCATCGATGATCCGGCCACCCACGAACGTGCCGCTGTCGGGGTCGCCCAGGCCGATGGTGAAGGCGATGTCCTCGGCCGCCGCCTCGAGCTGCCCGGTGATGCCGGTGTCCCGGAAGATCCAGAGCTGTGTCGGATCGCCGAGGTCGATGCCGAACGAGAGCTTGAGGTCGAGATTGCCCTGGGTGCGCAGATCGGCGTTGCCGGACAGCGCGAAGCCCTCGGTGGGCAGTTCGAAGCCGATGGGCAGGGAGTCCGAGAAGCCCGGCTTGAACGTGAGGTCGAACCGCAGGATGCGCGTGCTGGCGTCGCGGATCAGCTGCAGGTCGAGGAGGTCGGACGACTGCGGAATGCCGAAGGCCTCCTTCAGCTTCTGTTCGAGGAACTGCACGGTCGCCGCCGGGTTCGCCTGCACCTCGTCGAGGGCGGCGGCGAACTGGTCGGCGTAGGCCAGCATGTCGTTCACGCTGACGTCGATGACCGGGATCTTCTCGTTCAGGAAGCCGAATTCCTCGAACTGCTGCAGGAACGTCACCAGCCCGCGCAGGGCCTCCAGGATGTCCGCGAAACCGATGCTCTCGAAGTTGCCGAGATCCTCGAAGTTCTCGGTGGTGACACGCACCGACGGCGCCGCCGTGGTGCTGGCCGTGGCCGCGGTGACGGCGCCGGTGGGGAGATCGTCGAACACCGTCACCGTGGTGGTGCCAACCGCGAACGCGATCGCGTCCACCTTGGTCGTCGCGGTGCCGCTGCCGGTCGTGAAGACGATGTCGGTGCCGCGCGCGATGCGGTCGAGGAAGTTGCCCGCCAGGGTGAAGGTCTTCGCACCCGTGCGCGTCGGATTCGCGCCGTCGGCCGTCAGGTTCAACGTATCCGGCAGCTCGTCGAAGAGGTCGCCGAGGTTCAGCACCTGCACCTGCACGCGCGGCTCGGACCCGGTCTGGATGAGTCCGAAGGACGGCGACAGGTTGACGTCGAAGGTGAGATCGCCGCCGCCCTCGATGGATGGCAGGTCGATGAGGGTCGCGATGTCGCCGATGCCGTTCAGCAGTTCCTTCAGCGTGATGCGGCCGTCGGCCGCACTCGTGCCGGGATCCTTCAGTCCGATCGAGACCTCGCCCTCCAGATGCCCGTCGCCGTTCAGCGTGACGCCCACGAAACCGAACGTCGCGCCGAGCGAAACGCCTGTCCCCGGGGTGTCGATCTCGAACCCGACGCTGGCACTCGCATCCTCGATGAAGAGCCGGTCGAGGACGTCGACCCCGCCGAGCGCACCGCCCTCGATGCGGAAGTCGCGCACGAGATCGGGATCGTCCGGGTCGGCCACGTCCGCGCCCAGGATGCCGAGCAGGTTCGCCGCGAAGGAACCGATGGCGTTCTCGACCTGGAAGAGCGCCGTGCCGGAGGGCGACGTGTCGCGCAGCACGAGCCGCGTGTTGTCGTCGGAGAACTCCACCTGCACGCGATTGGCCGTCTGCGTCTCGATGGCCGAGACCACATCGCCGAGCGTCGCGGATGCCGAGAGCGCGTCGAACGAGACCGCCCGGCGCACGCCGTCGCGCGTCGTGATGAAGATGTCCGCCGTGCTGCCGGTGTTGGCCGCAGCGAGCCCGAGCTGCGTCACGGCCGGATTCCCGGCGGCGGCCGTGATCGAGAAGCTGTCCGCCGCGGCGTCCTTCGCGGTGATGAGCAGCCGGCGTCCCTGCGACGTCACCACGAGCTTGTCGCGCAGCACGTTGACGCCACCGACCTGCGTGTCGTCGATGGCCTTCTGGACGTCGTAGACGATGTCGAGGATGTTGCTGTTCTGCGTGGTGTCGGCCGACCGCACGGTCACCGTCACGGGCGCCCCGCCGTCCAGCACCACGTCGAAGATGGCGTCGGACGAGAGCCGACCCACGGCACCCGACACCTCGGCCACCGCGCGCAGCTTCTGCTGGCCGCCGACGTCGGCGAGCCCCTGGCCGTCGCGGAAGCCCAGCCGGGTGATGGCCGGCGTGCCGGTGGTCGCGTTGAGCACGAGCGCGGTCACGCCCCCGAGCGGGTTCAGCACGATCCGGTTGCCGTCGCGCGCAGCCTGCACCTGGGCCGCGAGGCCCGCCACACCGAGCGCCGTGTTGACGTCCGCGACGATGTCGTCGACGGTCGCGTTGGTCGTGGTGTTCGCCGCGAGCACGATGACTTCCGTCGCTGCGCCGCCGTTCACCTTCAGCGTGAACTTCGCGTCGGCGGCCAGCTGGCCGTAGAGCGTCGCGACGTCCGCGGGCGCTGCGACGACGATGTCCTTGTTGAAGACGATCGCGCCGTCCTTCAGCGACGAGAGGGTCGTGCTCTCGTCCAGTTCGACGAAGCCCTCGTTGCCCAGGTAGATCCCGAGCCGGAGGCTGAGACGTCCGTCGGCGGAGAGATGCAGGGCGCCGTCGCTCGTGAGCCCGCCGAGGGGTCCGAGCGTGAGGTCGAGATCCAGCGGCACATCGACCTCGCCGAAGGTCTCGTCGAGCGTGAAGTCGATGAGCAGCGACTCGCGTGCGGCATCCCAGGTGACCGGGCTTCCCGGCCCCAGCACCTCCACCAGCAGTTCGGCCAGCTGCTGCGCGGTTTCGAAGCGCGCCACCCCGCTCGCATCGACGAGCTTCGCGACGTCGTCGGTGGTGATGTCCTCGGTGTCGTTGTCGTCGTAGAGCAGGTTGTCCTGCACGAGATCGCCCAGCTCGATGACACCGCGCAGGACGTCGCCGATGAAGGGGATGTCGACGCTGAAGGCGTCGGTGTTCTTCAGATCGGACAGCCAGCCGGTGATGCTGGCCAGAAGGCTGACCAGCGTGCCCGCGTCCATGTTGGTGAAGCGCGACAGATCGGTCAGGGCGGGCGGGATGGTGACGCTGATCGTGTCGGGGTCGGACAGGTCCGACCAGTCGAGCGCGATGGCGGTGTCCGGCCCGGGCGCGAGGCCGATGAAGGGCGCGCTCACGGGCAGACTGATGTCGGCAGAACCGGAGAACTGCAGTGTGGTGGTGCCGAGGGCATCGAGCAGTTCGCCGATCTCGATGCGGCCGTTGGCGTTGCCCGAGCCGGGCTCGGAGAGGCTCAGCGTGAACGTCGGATCGGCGGTGAGCGTGCCGTCGACGATGCCGATGGACAGGAAGCCGAAGCGCGCGTTGGCGTCGAGGTCCGTGGCCGACAGGTTCAGCGTGGCCGAGGCCGAGGGATCACGGACGAAGATCCACCTCGTCGGGTCGGCCGGGGTCGCCAGCAGGTCGTCGAAGTCGATGCCGAGTTGCACCGAGAACGCGAACTGCCCGGACACCGCCGCGTCGGTCGACACCTCGAACCCGGCGATGCCGGTCTGCGCGTCGAGACCGAGATCCATCGCCTCGGCGGAGAAGATCTCCTCGACGAACTGCAGGTCCCAGGTCAGCTCCTTCGTCGCGCTGTTGTACCCGAGACCGAGTGCGGACGGATCGATCCCCAGCTCGTTCGCCAGATTGGCGATGAGTTCCTGGATGGAGCCGAAGCGCACGCCGCCGGAGGCCGTGGAGAGCGGATCGATGATGTTCTGCTGCAGGAAGTCCGCCACCTGGACGATGGCATCGAGGCTGTCCTGGAGCAGCGGCACGGTCTGTCCGTTGAAGCTGACCGAGATGTCGGCGAGCCCGCGGACCTGGTCGAGCACCTGCTGCGCATCGACGCGCAGGAAGTTGAGGAGGTCCTGCGCGACGCCGGCACTCGCCGACAGCGCGACGGTCGTCGGGTCGGTGACGTCGGCCCAGGTGAAGGTGATGTTGGCGGCACCGAGATCGAACGGAGCCGCGTCGCCGGGAAGGATCGCCGCAACCCGCGCATCGACGGTCAGGGCGAAGTCGTCGGCCGCGGAACCCGAGACGGTGAAGTCGAGCGCATCGGCGAGGGCAGTCGGGCTGCCGGTGGCGTCCTCCAGTTCGTCGAGCCGCAGCTTGCCGCCCGGACCGGCATCGCGCAGAACGAGGTCGAGGCGCAGCGACGGATCGACGGCGAGGCTCGCCTCCGCGAGCGTCACGTCGAGGAAGCCCAGGCGCCCGCCGGCGAAGAGATCGCCCTCCAGGTCGATGTCGCGCACGGTGAGGCGGGAGGCGCCGCCCGCGGTGTCGATGTAGAAGCCGTCGCCGTCCACGCCGAAGACGAGGCGAAGGGTGACTTCCGCGCCGACGCGCAGGGCGCCACCGAGGTCGACCACGCCGCCCAGCTGCTCCGTGAGGATGTCGAGGTCGGCCTGCCCCTCCAGCCGCCGCACGATGGTGGCGTCGAAGCGCGTGTCCCCGGCGACCTGCGTCAGGGTGACGTTGCCGGCGACGGTGTCCAGCGCCTCCAACCTGTCGCGCAACTGCGTGGCGGACAGCTCGGAGATGCTCGCGAGGCTGAAGCCGTTCGGCCCCTCCTCGATCAGGCGCTTGAAGCCCGCCAGGGCCGCGGCGGTGGCGTCGGCCGCCTCGGGCGTGCCGGGGACGAGCGGCTCGTCGGACTCCGGATTCGCCCCGGCAGTGCTGCGGCCCGTGAGGGCCCGCGGCAGCGAGTTCCCCAGCAGGGCGATCTCGTCCCAGGTCCCGTTGGACGACGCCTCCAGCACGTTGAACAGCAGGTTCATGCCGACGCCGAACCTCTCCTGCTCGGTGGCGGCCACGATGTTGTTCTGGACGTCCGCCGCGTCGACGTTCTCGTAAGAAACGCGCTGGGTCTTCCCGAAGCGCGTGTCGATCACCGCGATGGTGGTGCGTGCACCGACGGTGGTCGTGGTGGTCAGACCGGCGGCGACACCTTCGAGGATGACGCGATCGTCCGCGCCGGCACCGCCGTCGAAGAAGATGCCCTCGCGCAGGCTGATGGGGCCGTCGGTGCTGTCGATCGTCAGCGTGTCGTTGCCGTCGCCGCCGAAGATCTCGATCTTCTGCAACGCGTCGATGGGGACCTGCATGACCAGCGTTTCGAGGAGCCCGGTGCGGATGTCGACGAGGGACGCGTTGGTCGCATTGCGACGGATCAGGAACTGGTCATCGCCGCTCGTCCCGTCGATGCGCAACTGGGGCGTGGCAGCGAGGAAGGTGTCGGCCACGCCGACCGTCCAGGCACCGCGCCCGAGCGTACCCGCCACCAGAACGTCGTCGCGCGAGAGGTTGCGGGGATTTTCGAACTGGGCCGCGTCGCGGGCGGTGAAGTCGAGGTCGAACACGAGCGCGTTGGGAAGCCCGTTGCCGAACTCGGTCCAGGTGCTGCCGGCCACGGGATCCACTGCGCGGTACACACCGGCGGCGCCGCCTGCCAGGACGACCAGCTGGCCTCCCGTACGGACCGCCTCGATGCTGCGGAGATCGGGGTTGAACATCCTCGCCGACACCCAAACCCAGGTGTTCGGCGCCGAGCGCCGGAACACGCCGGCGTCCGTGGCGGCGAAGGCGACGTCGTGGTTGTCGGGATCGAGGACGATGTCCTGGATGAACGTCGCCGCCGAGATGCGCTCGGTGGTGAAGTCGCCGGCGACACCGGTGTCCGCGAAGCGGATCAGCACCTCGTTGCCGCGCACCGCGTAGACGACATCCTCGTTCGCGACGCCGGCCTTGGTGCCCCCGTAGGCGATGGCGGTGAAGTAGGCATCGTTGCCGGTGAGCGCGTTCGGCAGCGGCACGGCGGCGATGGTATCGAGACCGTCGTACACCGGCACCGCGGCCGTACCGATGTTGCGACTCTGATAGAGCCCGCCGAGGCCGGCCATCATGCGGCTGGAGTTCACGGCGTTGACCACGTAGGGCCACTTCTGGAACTGGTCGACCTCTCTCCGATCGTCGGCGGAGAGGCCGGAGAACCGGTCGGTGGCGCGAATCTCCCCCGCACCCGCACTGGTGATGTCGATGACCGCGCCACCATTCTGGAAAGAGAGCTGGAACGTGTCGGCCGTGGCGTTTGCGACGAACGGGCGGCCGAAGGGGAACAGGCCGCCCGGCAGGGTTCCGGTGCTACGCATCCACACCTGCTGCCCATTCACGAAGCCATGCGCGGCACTGGTCAGCGTGTCGGTGGCGGCGTCGGCCGTGACGACGCGGCTGTGCGCCACCGTACGGCTCAGGTTGACCAGACGGTCCGTGCCTGGCACGAGCTGACCATTCGCATCGAAGGTGCGCACGCCCAGCAGTGACCAGCTGTTCGACATGGTGTAGCGACGCACCTGCTCGAAGGCGGGATCGGCGTCGGTGTTCACGGGCACGACGGCGGCGGTGTTGCCGTCCCCCGGTCGGGTCGCCACGCGGATCTCCCGCCACGCGAACCGCTCGTCGGCCTCGTCGATCACGCCATCGCCGTCGTCGTCGATGCCGTTGGCCGGTGACGGCTGCTCGGCGATCCCGTTGTCCTGGGTGCCGCCGAAGACGGCGTTGTTCAGCGGGTCGTACGCGATCGCGAGCATCTCGATCGCACGGAGGTCGTTGTTGAGCACCTCCCAACGGCTCGCGGACAGGGTCGCGAGGAAGGTCCCGGTGCCCGCCAGCAGGTTGGGGTTCAGCACGTCCGCCGGATCGAGCGTGAGGGTCTGCGCCGCTACGCCGCGGATCGTGTACTGGTCGAAGGCCTGCAGGTTGCCCACACCGGCGTTGGCGGTGACGACCAGCGTCTGGCCCACCTGGAATCCGTCGGTGACGAAACTGCCCACGGTGCGGGTGATGGTGTCGGTGGCTCCGTTCACGAACGTGAACGTGCCGCTCGACACCACGGGCGGCGTCGTGGCGGGGTTCGGGAAGCGATAGATCCCGCCGTCGTCGCCCTGCAGCAGGCGGCCGGTCGCATCGAACTCGATGGTGCGTGCGTCGGGGTGGGTGCCGACGGGCACGAAATTCCGCCAGACCTGACCGCCGGCGCTGTTGTCCCACCAGTACAGGTTGGTGCCCCGGCTGGCCGTGTCCCCGCCGAGGAACACGTTGCCGGCGGCGTCGACGTTGAGTGCGGTGTTGCGGATGCCCTGACGCCCGAAGTGGATCTGGGGCTGGATACCCGAGGGCGTCGATGCGATCCGTGCGCTGCCCGTGACCTGAATGTTGGCGGACGGCGCCGGCTCGGCCACGAAGGCCGCCGTCGATCCGTTCGCACGTTGCAGCGTGATGACGCCACCCGCGACCGCGGTGACGACGAAGTTGCCGTTGTTGCTGTTGGTGCCCGCGATGGTGGCGATGCCACCCACCATGAACCCGTCGGCGCCCCAGGTACCGTTGTTGCGCGTGACCGTGATGGTGCCGGCCGCCGGTCCGGCAGCCAGCGTGAGGGTCGGATTGCCGACGATGACGATGTCGGCTTCGTTCACGTGGAAGATGCGTACACCGCCGGCCGCGGCCGCGGCCGTGATGCCCGAGCCCGCCTCCAGGGTGAGAGTCGTGGCTGTGACCGATCCGGCGCCAGGAGCGATCCGGTAGTTCCACCCGTTCGCCCCGGCGATGCGGACCGCGATCGTCCCGCCCGGCAGGAAGCCGTCGTCGAGGAAACTGCCGGCATCCCGCACGATGGTCGGGTTGGCACCCGCATTGAACGTGACATTGGGCGCGCCCTGCATCTCGCCGAAGTCGCGGTCCGCGTTGGTGCGGGGCGGAGGATTCGTCCCGACCAGCGCCCACGCGGCGTCGGCCGGTGCCTTCCGGTACACGCCGGTCAGCCAGTCGGTCACGCCGATCAGAGCCGCGTACACGGCGTTGGTGGCGGAAGTCCGATCCTGCTGCACGGCGAGGACGATGCGGGCCGCCCCGGTGAGCGCCTCGGTGGCGTTGTCGACACCGCCGACGCCGTCGTTGTCGGCGCCGTCGGCATCCAGCCCGAAGCCGGCATTGATGGGTGTCCAGTTGGCACCGGCATCGGTCGACTGGTAGATGCCGCCACCGATCACGGCGGCGTACACGCGCGAGAGGTTGCCGGGATCCCGGGCAAGGTCGGAAACCGAACCCACCTGGAACTCCCCCCTCCCTGCCGTCGCCGGCGGCGCGACGATCTCGTTCTTGGTGAACGTGTCGCCGCCATCCACGCTGCGGAACACGCCGCCGCCCCGGAGCACCTGCTGCTGGATCGCGCCGGTGTCGTCGCGGGTCGTCACGGTGTTGGCGATGGCGCCCACCAGCACGATGTCCTCGGTGCCCACGCGCGTGGCCACCAGCGATGAGATCGGCAGGCCGGCCATCTCGGGCGAGCCGACGAGTTCCCAGGTGTCGCCGCCGTTGGTCGAACGCATCAGGCCGACCGACTGGCCACCCGCGTAGAAATTGCTGAACTGACCGGTGCCGGCATAGACCACGAGATTCGCCAGGGGCGTGGCGTTCGTGACGAGGTTCCCGCTGTTGTCGTGGGTGCTGACGGCCAGGGCGCCCACGGCGAGCGACGGGAACTGGTCGGTCAGGCTCGTCCAGGTCGCCCCGCCGTCGATGGTCCGCCATACGCCGCCGTTGACCGACCCCGCGAAGATGATGTTCGCGTTGTCCGGGTGGGTCGCGATCGCCTGGACCGCGCCGGACCAGGGCTGGCCGCGGAAGCGCGGGAGACCCGTCGCGTTGTCGATGCCGCCGGGGCCCTGCTCCACCCAGTCGGGCAGGCCGTCGGCCTGGAGGTTGAAGTCCGCCCCCGTGACGGTCTCGAAGTTGCGCAGGCGGACGGGGGTGCCGATGCCGTCGGTCAGGACGTAGGTGCCGTCGGAGTAGCGGATCGCGGACATGCCGACGGCCCGCGTGCCGAGATCGAAGATGTCGTTGCCCTCGCCGCCATCGAACACGAAGGCGTTGTTGTAGAACAGCGCGTCGAACCGGAGGGTGTCGGCACCGGCGCCGAGATTGATCGTGAAGGTCTGGGTCGCCTCGCGGATCGTGTGGTCCTCGAAGGTCGCATTCACGCTGTCGATGAGGATCGATTGCGCCGGCGCATCGAAGATGCGGACGATGTCGTCCCCGCCCGTCGCCGAATTGAACAGCTTCTCGACGGCCACGGTGGCGTCGACCACGGGCTCCATCCCGCGGTATCGGAAGGTGCGGCCATCGACCGTGATGGTGCCGGCGTCCGGGGCGGTGGCCTCGTGGATGACGACGTTCACCTGCTGGGTACCAATCACGACGCTGTCGAAGCCGCCCGCGCCGCCATCGATGATGCCGCTGACCGAGGCGCCCGGTCCGAGCACGAAGGTGTCGCGATCGTCGGTGCCGCCGACGAGGTCTCCGGTGACCGGACCGCTGATCGTCCAGACGTTCTCCGGCAGCCCCGCGAATGCCGCCGGGGTGTCGATGGCGCTGCTCACCGACTGCGGCCCGGGATTCACCTGGAGCTGCACCGATCCCGTCGACTGCGCCGTCGCGGCGAGGATCTGCGGCAGCGGTGCGCCTGGCAGATCGGCCGACAGCAGCAATCGCGGCTCCAGCGCCTCGAAGAGCGCCTTGCGACGGAAGGGGATGCGGCCTGGAACGACTGCCGTGGCTCTGCGGCCGCCAAACAGGCGGTGGAGGACATTTCGACCGAGCATGACGAACTCCCGGAGCCGCTCAGCAACGGCTCGAAAGTGCTGCGTTCAACCGGTCAGCGTGGAGTTGCACACGGAACGTGCACATGGAATGCGCGCGTGGAAGCGCGGCGTTCCCGGCATTCGAGGCCCTCCCCCCGACCGGAACGACAGGTCCATCGCAATGGTCGCAGAGCGTCCAGGCGATGGGATGTGCGCGCGGAAAACGGCTGCGCGCGGAGCGATGGATCGCCCCAATGACTGCACCCCCGACAAAGCCTCTTGCGTGCTTCAGTTCGGCTGAGGGTGGACGCTCTCATTGCGTCTCGAAGATGGCCTCCCCAGGCAGAAGCGAAAATACTCCCGGACGAGAGGTTTGTCCATGCAGTCCGAATAGATCACTGCCAGAAAAAGTACCGAAGATTCGTGGCTTTACATTGCGTTGCGCAGTGGACAGAATCGAGCGGTCGAATTCACCGAAACCTGACTCGATGAAAAGTCTTCGAAGTGGCTTGCCGGTGCGGGCACCGGTCTCCGTGCGGTCGAGGTTCGCGCGATCGAGCGTCCTGATGATCGCCGCCTCGCTGCTGGCGGTTCCGGCCGCCGGTGCCGAGGAGCACGATTGCCTCATCGAGGCGCGCGATACCGTCGAGATCCGCAGTTCGGTCGAAGGCATCATCGAGCAGGTGCTGGTGCGTCGCGGCGACCAGGTCCGGAAGGGGCAGGTGCTCGTCATGCTCGAGTCCGGGTCGGAACGGGCAGCCGTCGAACTGGCCCGATCGCGGGCCACGATGGAGGGCGCGCTGAAGGCGGCGGAATCCCGGCTGGACTTCGCCGCCAAGAAGGAGCAGCGGTCCATCGAGCTGTTCAAGCAGAACTTCATCGCCGCCGGCGCCCTGGACGAGGCGCGGACGCAGCGCGAGCTGGCGGAATCGGAACTCCGGGAGGCCCGGGAGAACCGCAAGCTGAACGAACTCGAACTGCGCCGCGCCGAGGAACTGCTGAAGCTTCGGAGCATCCGCAGTCCGTTCGACGGCGTGGTGGTCGAGCGCTACCTTTCTCCGGGCGAGTTCGCCACGTCGAACGTGAAGGACCCCGTGATGAAGATCGCGGAGGTGAATCCGCTGCACGTGGAGGTGGTGCTGCCGGCGTCGTACTACGGCAAGATCCGCCGGGGCGCCAAGGCCACGGTCCGGCCCGAGGCCCCCAGCGGCAAGTTCGTCGCCACGGTCACCACGGTCGATTCCATGATCGACGCCGCGAGTGGCACATTCGGCATCCGACTCGAGCTGCCCAACCCCGGGTTGCGGATCCCCGCCGGGGCGAAGTGCAAGATCACGTTCGGCGGCTGATCGCCGCCACCCTGCTCGGCACCGGGATCGCCTTCGCGATCCTCCTGGTCAGCGTCGCTCCCCGGGAGACCTGGGCGCAGGCGCAAGCGCAGCCCCGACAGGCCAGCCTCGCCACGGAGGTCCCGTCAGGTCAGTTTCGCGGCCTGCGTCTACGCAATGTCCCGCGGGGTGCCCGCCTCGCCATCGCGGCGAAGGCCTCGGGTCGCATCGCGTTGTCACTGCTGAACGCCGCCGACGCGGCAAAGTATCCGACGCCCGGGGAGCCGCTGTTCACGGCCCCGGTCGAGAGCGTGCTCTCGTTCTCGGTGGTGATCCCTGCGGCCGGCGACTATGTGCTCATGCTCGACAACTCCCGGGGCGAGGCGCCGAGCAAGGTGAACCTGCTGGTCCGGGCGGCCCGGGGCGACGCCCCGCCGCTGCCACCGGCGGACGCCCCCGATCCGGCCGCGCCACGGCCTCCCGAGGCCGACCGCCCGCGCCTGCGCCCCGCACCGGTCCCGATGCACGAGATGTAGCAGCCGGCGGGCACGGCCTCACGCTCCGCCGGACCGGACCCGCGCGAAGAAGTCCTCCGCCCCCATCTGTCCGCCCTTCAACACGACCTCGAGGCCATCCCGCGAAGGCACCTTGGACCAGGCGCGGCAGAGCGGCGCCCCGGGGGCGATACCGGCGGTGACGCTCAGGGCCGCGATGTCGAGCGCACCCGCCACCGCACCGGAACTGTCGCCGCCCGCGACGACGATGCGTCGCAGGCCGGAACGGTCGAGGAGACGCCGCATGACTTCGGCAAGCGCGTCACCGACGGCGCGTGCGGCGTCGCCACGGGTGAGCCCTGCCACGCGCGCGACGGCGTCGAAGCCCGTCACCGCGGGATCCTCGGGACCGGCTGCCGAGTAGACGAGCGGGCTCCGTCCGAGACCGAGCCCCGCCAGGGCGGCGGTGACCGTCCGCTCGATCTCGGCCTCGCGGGTCGTGACGGGCAGCACGCGGGTCAGATCGAGACGCTCGGCGTGGAAGCCTTTGCCGGCCGCCCAGGCAATCTGCGATGCGGTGACGGGCGAGCAGCTGCCGCTCACCACGGCGATGGCCTCGACCGCGGAGGGGCACGGCAGCGACGGTTGCGCAGGCACCCAGCCGCGGCTGCGCCAGTGGGCCGCGAGCGCGTACTGCAATCCCGAGGACGACGCCGAGAAGATACCCTCGCCGCGCCCTTCCCAGACGAGTCGGCCGGCCTCCGCGAGGGTCTCCTCGTCGACGACGTCGAGAAGGACGATCGGCGCGTCATCGGCACAGAGCGCATCGCGCCGCGCGCTGCCGTCGCCCGCCTTCATCGCGACGAGGTCCACGAGACCCGTGCGACGCGGCGTCTGCTCCGCGAGATGCCGCCGGAGATCGGCCTCGTGCATGGGCGTGACCGGATGCCGGCTCATGGTGGGATGGCGATCGAGACGATGCGCGACGCCGTCGGCGGCCGCCGCGAAGAGATTCCCGAAGGCCTGCCAGCGCCGCAGTCTCGGCGCCCCGACCACCATCGGCGACCAGCGCCCGCCCATGGCAGCGACGCCGTGGTCGATCGCACGGCCGATGGCGCCGACCTGCGGGGACGAGTCGAACGTGGAGCAGACCTTGTACTGGAGGATCGGCGCGCCGAAGGCCTTCAGCCGTGCGTAGGCATCGGGCAGGGCGGCATCCATCCATTCGGGCGACTGCCCACGGGCTGTCGTCGCGAGGCCGATGCAGCGCGTCCCCGCGAACCGCTCGACCCATTCGGGCCCGGGCGGCGCGAGGAACAACACGGTCGGCACCCCCGCGGCCGTGAACGCCTCCATGACGTCGGTGGACCCGGTGAAGTCGTCGCCGCAATAGGCGAGCAGCGGTCCCGCCGGAAGCGCGTCGTCGCGATCGGCCATCATCATCACCAGAACCCCAGCGCGGCCTTCAACGCGGGGCGGTGGCGCGCAGCCTCTTCGATGGGCACGCCGGCCACCGCGGCATCCCACGCCTCGCGCAGCGCCTTCACGCCGGCGGCGACGCCGTCGGGATGACCGAAGATGCCGCCCCCCGCGGCGAAGATGAGGTCGGTGCTGCCGACGGCCTGGTAGGTGTCGGCCGCGACGAGCCCGGTCTGGCCCGAACTGAAGACGGGCATGGCGGTCATCGGTGCGTCCGGCCAGAGCGGGCTCAGCACCGCACGCGCGGCGGCGATGACGGTCTCGTCGGGTTCGCTGAACTTGTTCGCGATGCCGTTCACGTGCATGTGGTCGGCGCCGGCCAGACGCCAGATCTTCTGCCATGGCGCGTACTCCCAGCCGAGCGCCGGGCTGCGGTTGAGATACCCCCAGCCGTTGCGGTGCGCGTGGATGGGCAGCACCGAGTGGCGCCGCAACTCGCGCAGCCCCACGAGTCCGACGGAATTGAGGCTGACCATCACGCACGTGCCGCCCTCGGCCAGGACGAGATCATGGCGCCGCTTCATGTCGTCCAGCTCACCGGTCAGGTTGAAGGCCACCATCACCTTGCGCCCGAGTCGGTCGGCGCCGGCGCGCACCTCGCGCATGACCGCGCGCACGCGTTCGTCGAAAGGACAGTGCGGGCCGTCCGCCTGCAGTTCGTCGTCCTTCACGAAGTCGATGCCGCCCGCCACGAGCTTCCGCACTTCGGCCGCAGTCTCGGCGGGATTCATCCCGACGCTCGGCTTCACGATCGTCCCGATGAGCGGGCCGGTCGGCACACCCGCCATCCGCCGCGTGCCCGCGATGCCGAACGCCGGTCCCGGGTATGCCGCCGCAAAGGACGGCGGCAGGCGCAGATCGAGGATGCGCAGCCCGGAGACGCACTGCAGCTCGAACAGGTTGCCGGCGATGGTCGCCATGAGGTTGGGCAGCGAAGGTCCGAGGTTCGCGATCGGCCACGAGACGTCGAGCAGGCATCGCGTGAATCGCGCGCCGGTCTTGTAGCGGCCGGGCAGGCTCGGCACGTCGACGGTGTCGAGGATCTCGAGGCGCTCGACGCGGGCACCCGAGCGCTCCTTGAGTTCGGGCGTCTCGTTCGCGAGCGCGAGGAAGGTGCCGCTCGACTGCTCGCCGGCGATGATGTCGGCCGCACGCTGCGGCTCGATCGGGGTTTCGAGCCAGTAGCTCGCATGGATGCGTTCGGTCATGGCGTTCCGGTGTTCGGGGGTTGCGACGGATTCGTCTCTGGGGATACGCAGGGTGGCGGCACGCTGATTCGAGGCGCGTCTTTCCATCGGTGCTTCGCCATGATACCGATCGACCATCGACGGGCCGGGACGCGGAACGTCGCCGCCGCGGCCCGTCATCCTTGCCACCAGGACCGAAGGTCCCGTGGGAGAATCGGGCGGAGGCAACCGACCCCCTGGGAGACGCAGTGAATCGATCGATGTCACAGAAGAAGTCGCTGGGCGCGCTGACTGCCGCCGCATTGGTCTGCATCGCCGAAGCATGGGGTGCGGACGCGCCTTCGGACGGCGGTGCGGCGGATGCGATGGCCGCGCCGGCCCGCACCGGGGCCGCGCCGACCTTGCAGCTGCGCGCGGTGGAGATGCGGCGGCGCGCCTTCGAGTCCACGGTGCGCGACGGCCAGACCGTCATCGCGCGCGCCGCCGGTGGTGAGTGTCACTCGCTCGCCGCACGGCGGGTCGACCGCTATCGGGAGGTCCTCGATTCCGCCAACGCCCTGGCCGCCCGCGCCGAGGCCGCGCTCCCGGCCAACCCCGGCAAGGCCGCGACGCTCTACGTGCAGGCCGAGAAGATCGCGCGTGGCGTCTTGAGCAGCGGCGCCGCGGTGGAGTGCACGGCGACGCCGTAGCAGGCATGTCGCCGGCGGGCGGCGTACCAGGCGACGCGTCCGTGGACGCCTACTCGGCCCGCCCCGCGAACGCGAGCATGTCGCCCAGGTAGTCGTCCATCTCCAGCACTTCCTTGCGCATCATTCCGTGGATGCGCTCCGCACGGTTCTGCGCGAAGCGGAAGAGCGCCGGGCCGGTGAGATCCTTCGCAGGCGCCTTGCCGGCCACACCGCTCGCGAGGCGCGCGTAGCGGACGATGAGGTCGTCCTCGTAGCTCGCGAAGACGTCGCAGCTGCCCGGATCGCCCTGCCGGGCGCAGCGGCCGAAGAGCTGGCGGTCCACCCGGCCGGACTCGTGCAGTTCGGTGGCGATCACGTGCAGGCCACCGGCCGCGAGGGACGCCGGCGGCAGCTTGATGTCGGTGCCGCGGCCGGCCATGTTGGTGGCGACGGTGATGCGGCCAGGCTGGCCCGCCTGCGCCACGATCTCGGCCTCCTCCTTGTCCTGGCGCGCGTTCAGCAGGCTGTGCTCGAGACCGGCGTCGACGAGGAGCGCCGACAGCTTCTCGGACGCGACCACGGAACGCGTACCCACGAGGATCGGCCGGCCGCGCGCGTGCTCGCGCCGGATCGCTTCCACCACGGCCTGCCACTTCTCGTCCTCGGTCGCGAGGATGCGAAGCGGCGCGATCTGCCGGATCACCGGCTTGCGGGTGGGCACCCGCATCACCTTCAGTCCGTACACCGACCAGAGTTCACCGGCGATCTCCTTCGCCGTGCCGGTCATGCCGGCGAGGCGCAGATAGCGGCGGAAGAACCGCTGGTACGAGATCCGCGCGAGCGTCTCGCGCTGGCCGGTGATCGGGCAGCCCTCCTTCACCTCGATCATCTGGTGCAGGCCGCGCTCCCACGAGCGGTCGGGCATCACGCGCCCGGTGAACTCGTCGACGATCTGCACCTTGTCGTCGGTGACGAGGTACTGCTGGTCGCGCTTGAAGAGATGCAGCGCCGTGAGCGCCTGGCGCACGAGCTCCTCGCGGCGGTTCGGTCCCGTCCAGACGCCGCGCAGTCCGGCAGCGAGCTGCGCGAGGCGGTCCTTGCCTTCCTTCAGGAAGCGGATCGACGTGCGCTGGTGTTCGATCACGAAGTCCTTTCCCTCGACCAGCTGCCCGGCAAGCGAGAGCCCTTCGCGATAGATGCGTTCGAGGCCTGCGTCGTCGGTCTCCGCCGACAGGATGAGCGGCGTGCGCGCCTCGTCCACCAGGACGCTGTCGATCTCGTCGAGGATCGCGAAGTGCAGCCCGCGCAAAGTGAGGCCGGTGTCGCCGCCGGTGCCTCCGACCTTCCCCACCGCGTAGCGCAGCGCGCGCGGGCGGCCCTTCAACTGCATCCGATCGCGGAGATAGTCGAACGTGACATCCTTGTTGGTGCAGTAGGTGATGTCGCAGGCGTAGTGCGGGGCGCGCTCGTTGGGCGGGATCTTCTGGGTGACGCATCCGACGGTGAGGCCGAGGGCCTTGTAGACCTTGCCCATCTCCTCCGCGTCGCGCTCGGCGAGATAGTCGTTCACCGTCACCACGTGCACCGGCGTGCCGGCGAGCGCGGCGGTGGCGGCCGCGAGCGTGGCGGTGAGCGTCTTTCCCTCCCCGGTCTCCATCTCGGCCACCCGGCCCGTCAGCAGCACGTAGCCACCTGCGAGCTGGACGTCGTAGTGCCGCATGCCGACCACGGCCTGGGCCGTGGCCCGTACGAGGGCAAAGGCCTCGCCGACCAGCGCATCGGTGTAGCCCTCGCGCTTCAGTCGCGGGCGGAGATCGTCGGCGTACGCACGGAGCCCGGCGAGGTCGAGACCATCGATGCTCGGCGCGGCGGCATTCACGGCGGCGATCAGCGTGGCGAACCGTCGGCTGCCCTGATCGATGTCGCGCCCGACCCACCGCACGGGCGCGCGCATGGTGCGCTCGAGCCAGTTCTCGCGCTTCTCGACCCGTTCGGGGTAGAAGCCGTAGCCGAGGATGTCGGTGGACATCGCTCAGCCGCTAGCGGTGGATCCGGCGGCTGCCGACCGGGGTGCGCCGCCCACCGACATCAGACACTGAACCTCCGCAGGAACAACCGCCGGCCTGCGCGCCACACCTGGAAGGCGACCGGTTCGGCGCCGTGGTCGAAGCGCACGTGGACGCGTTCGCCGAGGTGCATCTCGCCGTCGGCCGCGGGCAGTCGCAGCTCGAAGTGGAACACCGGGTTCAGCGCGACCGGGCGCTCGGTCTGGCGCGGATCGAGCGCGATCGTCCCGCCGCCGCGTTCGGAGAGCGCGAGGCTCGGCAGTTCGCCGGACGCCGCGGGAACCTCCCGCAGGATCTTCGCCGGGAGGCGGTCCTTCACCCGTTCCGCCAGACGCACTTCGATGCCCTCGGTGCGCTGCCGGACGAGATCGACGGAATCCTGATCGACGACGACGCGCACGAGCCGGTCCTCGCGCGGGGTGATGTAGCCGAGCTGCTCGCCCTTGTGCACGAAACGCTGGGGCATGTCGTCCGGATTCGCGATGACGAAGCGGCCGGCAGCGGGGCTCTTCACCGTGAGGCCGGCGATGCGCTCCTGCACGCGCACGAGTTCCTTGCGGGTGTACTCGATCTCCTCGCGGACGATCTGGGTCTGCACGCGATCCTCGACCTGCATGGCGCGCAGCCGCGCATCCAGCTCGTCGAGACGCGCCGCCAGCAGGCGCTCCTGGGGTACGAGGAGCGGATCCTCGAGACGCATCAACGGGACCCCGAATGCCACGGAGGCACCGGGCTTCGTCTCGAGACCGGCGACGAAGCCGTCGGTCTGCGCGCGCACCACCGACTGTTCGGGCACCCAGAGCACGCCCTCCGTGCGCGTCCACATCGGGAAGGGGATGAGGAAGAGTCCGGCCAGCAGGGCCGCGACGGCCCCGCCCGTCACCCACCACGCCCGCTGGCGATGCCGACGCAGATTGCGGCCGTTGATGACCTGCGCGAGACCCTTGCCGATGGGCACCAGGATCGACGAGATGCCGGCCCAGATGGCGAGCAGCACGCCGAACACGAAGTACTGCGTCGCGACGAACAGGATGATGGCGAACGTGACGAACTGGCGGTAGAGGTACGACGCGATCGAGTAGAAGACGAACCACCGCTTCTCGCCGGGCAGCGCCTCCGGCGCCGTCATCTCGCGGGCGCCGAAGGCGTAGCGCTGCACGAGATAGCCGAGATAGCGATTCGCCCGCGCGCCGAGATTGGGGATCTCGATGAGGTCCGCCAGCATGTAGTAGCCGTCGTAGCGGAGCAGCGGGTTGCCGTTGAACAGCACCGTCGACACGCCCGCGATCAGCATCACGTTGAAGCAGGCCGCCCGGACGATGCCGGGCTCGACGCTCACCCAGAGGAAGGCCGCGAGCGCCGCCAGCGCCAGCTCCGCCATCATGCCGGCGCCGCCGACGACGAACCGCAGCCACTTGCTCGGGAACGCCGACGACGCCGACGCATCGACGTACGGCACCGGCAGGAACACGAGGAACATCACGCCCATCTCGTGGACCTCGCCCCCGTGGGCCCGGACGGCACAGGCGTGGCCGAACTCGTGGACGATCTTCACGAGCGGGAAGATGAGCAGCATCCCGACGAGGTTGCCCGGCGCGAGGATGCGGTCGGCCATGTTCTCGGTCAGCTCGAGCCAGTGCGACCCCACCACCACGAGGCCGGCGACGACGAGGGCCAGCCACGCCAGGAAACCGGCGGGCCGGAAGATCCACGCATAGGCCGGGACGTTCCGGCGCAGCACCGGATCGGGATCGATGAGCGGGAGCTTCACCGACATGGGGTTGCGCAGGTTGCGCCAGAACTTCCCCTTCTCCTGCTTGGCGTAGCGCCGGAGCAGTTCGTCGGCGTCCGGCGCGACCTCGCTCTGCAGCAGGTCGGCGCCGTGCAACTGGCCGAGCAGGCGGATGGTTTCGTCCTGCGTCGGCGCGTCGTCGCCGAGCCGATGGCACGCGAGGTCCCAGGCCTCCTGCACCGTGCGGGAGCCGTCCATCAGGCCGATCACCTGCCAGGCGGACGGGTTGAAGCGGTACATGCGCCGGGAGGCGCGATCCTGGAGGACGTACCAGAGCTGTCCGCGGTAGTGGTGCCGATGCACCTCCGCATGGCTCTTCAGCCGGGGTCGCAGGCCCGCGACCCGGTACCACGAAGGGCTGTGGAGATCACCGCTCACGGGCGGGCCCCGGCAGCTGGCGACCTGGCTGCGGTCGTCAAGGCAGGAGCCACCAGAGTTCGAGACGCGCCCAGTCCATCAGGTAGCGCGTCCAGATCCAGATCAGCTTGCGGTCACCGACGGTCACCTTGGCGACGCCTTCCATCCCCGGACGCATCCGCTCCGCGCCCTGCTGGAGCTTCGCCTCGACGCGGAAGTAGTTGCGGCCATCCTCGGGTGTGGAAACGGGCGTGATCCGCGCCACCTTCACCGGCAGCCTGGTGGAGGGCATCGACGTCAGCACCAGTTCGCCGGCCTGACCCACCTCGAGATCGCGGATGTCGCGTTCGTCGGCCTTCAGCACGACGCGATAGTCCTCGAGCGGCGCGACCTCGAACAGCACCTGGCCGCGCTGGACCGGCGCGCCGAGCTGCTGGGAGAGATCGCCGCTCACGATCACGCCGTCGAACGGCGCGCGGAGCTCCGTGCGGGAGAGCTTCTCGCTGGCGATGGCGAGTTCGGCCTCGGCCTGGTCGATCTGGGAGCCGATCACGCGGATCTGGGTGCGGTCGTGGTTGGCGAGGGCCTCGCGATGCTGCTTCACGAGCTGTTCGCGGCGGCTCGCGGCCTTCAGGCGTTCCAGCTGGAGATCGCGATCGTCGAGGCGCGCGATGAGGTCGCCGCTCTTCACGATGTCGCCCGGACGCACCGCGGCCTCGCGAATGTAACCCTCGAACGGCGCGGCGATGGACCGCTGCACCGCACCCTCGATACGCGTGTTGGCGGCGATCCGGTAGTTGCCGGTGGCGAACGAGAAGAACAGCACGACCAGCACGGCGATCGCACCCGCCAGCTTCCAGGCCGCGTGCCCGGGGCCGAAGAACCGGAACCAGAAGCTCTTCATGACCTGCCAGGCCCGGGCGAGTGGACCGCGCTCGGCATCCCGCTGGATCTCGGTGATCGGCCCGAGCAGTGCCGCGAGCCCCTCGACCAGCTCGTTGTCGGCCGTCTCGAAGGGACGATTGCGCTCCAGACAGAGCGCCCCGACGGTCTCCCCGAGGCGTACCAGCGGTACGGTGAGGACCCCCTTCGCGCCCTGGGTCTGCACGAGCCGCTCGTGGGCGCGGCGGACGAAGCCATCGCCCTCCGCCACCGCAGGCCACGCGATGGTGGCCTTCTGGTCCACGGCCTCCTCCATGGCCTCCTCGATCGCCCGGGTCAGCTCGGACTTCTTTTCGAAGTTGACTGTGTGGGACAGGGCTTTCACCCGCGGCCGGCGGCCCTCGATGATCGCGAGCGAGACCCGATCGCAATCCAGCATCGTCGCCAGTTCGGTGATCGTGGCGGTCGCCGCCGGGACGAAGCCGTGGTGTTCGAGCGCGGCGCTGAAGAGGTCGAAGACTTTGCGGAGCCGGACGGCGGCCTCGGCCTCCCGGCTGCCGAGCGTCCGGCGAAGCAGCGCCTCGAGCCAGCCGGCGCCCCAGGCGAGTTCCCGGGAGAGCGTCTGCAGTTCGCGATCCTGGCGCAGGACGACGTCGACGGCGATGGCGCCGAGGAGCTGCCCCTCGAACTCGACCGGCTGGGCGATGTGCTGACGGCCTTCGCCGAAGGGCGCGACCACGAGAGCCCGCTGGGCGAGGCACTGCTCGATGGTCTCGGCGAGCTTGGCGCGATCCCGCCGGCCATCGGGCCAGGCGGCTGCCGGGACGAAACCCTTGCCCTCGGGACTGGCGAGCACCAGGATGCCGTCGGCCGCCTCGGCGCGGATGCAGGTGACGGCGAGCCATCCGTGACAGAAGGCCTCGACGGAGGCCGCCCCGGAGAACCGGGTCCAGGCATCGTCCTCGGCGGCGGCCCGCAGGCGTACCGGATCGGCGACCTGGAGATGGGGCCGGCCCTCGGCACTGCCGGTGCTCGAAGTGGTCATGGTCTCGCTCCCTGAGGGCTCTGCTCGAAAGATGGCGGCGTCGGGATTCCTGACGATGGCGCCACCGGGGCGGGGATTTCACCCAGCGAAGGCAACATCGGTGCCCGTCGCGGTGCTGCGCCGGCACTAATCTCGCACTTCGACCGGTTCAGCGCAATGCCAGCGTTGGAAGGAGGCCCGTCACCGGCCGGGGTCGGCATGATCGGTTGCGCTCCCGACCTTCGCGACGGCAATTCCCCGGGGCGATCGCTTCTCCGACAATGGCGCCAGCGCAGGACAAGCACATGACTGCGCAGCGTGCCGGTGGGTCGAGCACTGCTCGACGCCGGCGTCCCTGGATTCATCGCTGTGCCCAGGCCATCGCCGCGTCGAGCTGTTGCTCGACCCACGCAGGGGCCTCGCCATTGGGCGCAGCGGCGCTGAGAAAACCCCCGTGAGTCGAGCACTGCTCGACACCCGCGTTCCTGGATTCATCGCTGTGCCCAAGCCATCGCCGTGTCGAGCCATTGCTCGCCCCACGCAGGAGCCTCGCCATCGGGCGCAGCGGCGCTGAGAAAACCCCCGTGAGTCGAGCACTGCTCGACACCCGCGTTCCTGGATTCATCGCTGTGCCCAAGCCATCGCCGTGTCGAGCCATTGCTCGCCCCACGCAGGA